>NZ_JBIWOZ010000003.1:0-536260 GCF_044767965.1 Streptomyces sp. NPDC101178 | reverse complement strand
CCTTGGGGGCGGCGGTGTCCGTTGTTGTTGACGTTCTCGACGATGGCGTGGGTGCACATCGCGGCCCCGCCTCCCGCCCGAGGGGCGGGGGGGCCGGCCGGGGGGCGGGCCCCCGGACCGGTCGGTGTGCACCGCGGTGGTCGGACGTGGTGTCGTCAGACCTCCTCGGTGCCACCGCTCTCCTCGTCGTCTGTCTTCTCTTCCTTGGCCGCCGCGGGCGTGGCGCCCGGCTGCGGCTCGGCGACGGCCACCCGCGCGGGGCGGATGGTGCGCTCGCCGATGCGATACCCCGGCTGGAGGATCGCCACGCAGGTCGTCTCGGTGACGTCCGGCGCGTAGCTGTGCATCAGGGCCTCGTGGATCGTCGGGTCGAAGGGCTCGCCCTCCTTGCCGAACTGCTGGAGGCCCAGCTTCGCGACGACCGTCTCCAGCGATTCGGCGACCGACTTGAAGCCGCCGAGCAGCTCGCCGTGCTCCCGTGCGCGGCCGACGTCGTCGAGTACGGGAAGGAGTTCGGACAGGAGGTTCGCGACGGCGATCTCCTTGACCGTGACCCGGTCCCGCTCCACGCGGCGGCGGTAGTTCTGGTATTCGGCCTGGAGCCGCTGGAGGTCCGCGGTGCGCTCGCCGAGCGCCGTACGGACCTGGTCCAGCTGGGCCGTCAGGCCAACGGTCGGATCGGTGTCCCCGGCCGGGGCCGCCGCCTCCTCCTCGGAGGGTGCGGCAGCCTTCGGCTCGGCGTCATCAGGGGTGGCGCCGGAGGGGACGTCGGGCTTCTCCTCGAAGCCCGGGGTCTCCTCGGTCACGCCGCACCGCCCTTGGTGTCCTTCTCGTCGTCCACGATCTCGGCGTCGACGACATCGTCATCGGCCTTGGCCTGGCCGTCGCCGCCCGGAGCCTCGGCACCCGGCGTCGCGCCCTCGGCCTGGGCGTTGGCGTACATCGCCTGGCCCAGCTTCTGGGAGACGGCGGCGACCTTCTCGGTGGCCGTACGGATCTCGGCGGTGTCCTCGCCCTTGAGCTTCTCCTTCAGCTCGCCGACAGCGGTCTCCACCTCCGTCTTGACGTCACCGGGGACCTTGTCCTCGTTGTCCTTGAGGAACTTCTCCGTCTGGTAGACGAGCTGCTCGCCCTGGTTGCGCGACTCGGCGGCCTCGCGGCGGGCGTGGTCCTCCTCCGCGTACTTCTCGGCCTCTTCGCGCATCCGGTTGACCTCGTCCTTCGGCAGTGAGGAGCCGCCGGTGACGGTCATCTTCTGCTCCTTGCCGGTGCCGAGGTCCTTGGCGGCGACGTGCATGATGCCGTTGGCGTCGATGTCGAAGGCGACCTCGATCTGCGGCACACCGCGCGGGGCCGGGGGCAGACCGGTCAGCTCGAACATCCCGAGCTTCTTGTTGTACGCCGCGATCTCGCGCTCGCCCTGGTAGACCTGGATCTGCACGGACGGCTGGTTGTCCTCGGCCGTCGTGAAGATCTCGGAACGCTTGGTCGGGATCGTGGTGTTGCGCTCGATGAGCTTGGTCATGATCCCTCCCTTGGTCTCGATGCCGAGGGAGAGCGGGGTGACGTCGAGGAGCAGGACGTCCTTGACCTCGCCCTTGAGGACACCGGCCTGGAGCGAGGCGCCGATGGCGACGACCTCGTCGGGGTTCACGCCCTTGTTGGCGTCCTGGCCACCGGTCAGCTCCTTGACGAGCTCGGCGACGGCCGGCATACGGGTGGAGCCACCGACGAGAACGACGTGGTCGATCTCGGAGAGCTGGATGCCCGCGTCCTTGATGACGTTGTGGAACGGGGTCTTGCAGCGGTCCAGGAGGTCCGAGGTCAGCTGCTGGAACTGCGAGCGCGTGAGCTTCTCGTCCAGGTGCAGCGGGCCCTCGGCGGACGCCGTGATGTAGGGCAGGTTGATCGTGGTCTCGGTCGAGGACGAGAGCTCGATCTTCGCCTTCTCCGCGGCCTCGCGGAGACGCTGGAGAGCCATCTTGTCCTTGGACAGGTCCACGCCGTGCCCGTTGGCGAACTGCTTCACCAGGTAGTCGACGACGCGCTGGTCCCAGTCGTCACCACCGAGGTGGTTGTCACCGTTGGTGGCCTTCACCTCGACGACGCCGTCGCCGATCTCCAGGAGCGACACGTCGAAGGTGCCGCCACCGAGGTCGAAGACGAGGATCGTCTGGTCGTCCTTGTCCAGGCCGTACGCCAGCGCGGCGGCGGTCGGCTCGTTGACGATGCGCAGGACGTTGAGGCCCGCGATCTCACCGGCCTCCTTGGTCGCCTGGCGCTCGGAGTCGTTGAAGTACGCCGGGACGGTGATGACCGCGTCGGTCACCTTCTCGCCCAGGTAGGACTCGGCGTCGCGCTTCAGCTTCTGCAGGATGAAGGCGCTCATCTGCTGCGGGTTGAAGCTCTTGCCGTCGAGGTCGATCTTCCAGTCCGTGCCCATGTGGCGCTTGACGGAGCGGATGGTCCTGTCGACGTTGGTGACCGCCTGGCGCTTGGCCACCTCGCCGACGAGCACCTCGCCGTTCTTGGCGAAGGCGACGACGGACGGCGTGGTCCTGGCGCCTTCGGCGTTGGTGATGACGGTGGGCTCGCCGCCTTCGAGAACGCTGACGACGGAGTTAGTCGTGCCCAGGTCGATGCCGACCGCACGTGCCATTTCAATTCCTCCAACTGACTACTTGAGTGGATCTGACTCAAGAATGCATGACACCGACGCAGGAGTCAACAGACCTGAGTCGACCTCACTCAACTTAGATGCGGATACACGTCACCATCGCGCCGCTCCCCCGCCCCACCATCCCACCGTGGGATCGTTCTGTCACAAAATGCCGCGAGACGGTCGCAAACGTCCTCGATCGGCTGGTACGGGCACACCATCAGGCACTCCATCGGACTCCGAACCCCGGGCGGGCGCGATGCGGAACGCGAGACAGCGGCGCGTGCGACAGAAGAACCAGAGGAAGAAGCAGCGGCAGAGGCAGCAGGGGCGGCACGAACAGCACAGCCGGAGGGAACAGCCTCCGTCCCGGGCCGAAGCCGTGGCCGCCCCCCGGCCACCCGCACCCGCGCCTTCACTGCCTCCGTACGCCACCGGGCCCGCCCCCCGAAGGCGCGCCCCGCACCCCACCGGCACCGCCCGAGGCCACTTCCCCTCCCGGCCCGCCGCACACCTGGCCGGCCTCACCGACCGGGCCGGTCACCTCGCGGACCGCCTCGCCCTCCGCGCGTCGCCCAAGAGGGTGCTGGACCTGACGCTCGGCACCGCCCTCCTGATCGCGACCGCCCCGGCCGTCGCCCTGGGGGCCCTCGTCCTCGCGCTCCGCCGGGGCCCCGGCGCCGTATGGGAGCGCAGTTCCCGTACGGGGCTCGGCGGCCGGGTCTTCACGCTGCGCACCCTGCGGACCCGCCGGTTCCGGCTCGGCCTGCTCTCCCGGCTGCCGCACGTCGTCCGGGGCGACCTCTCCCTCGTGGGACCGGCTCCGCTGGCTCCGGGCGATCCGCGCGCGGCGTGGCCCGGGGCCCGGCAGTGGCGGCAGGAGCTGCGGCCGGGACTGACCGGACCGGCGCAGGTGCGCGCCCGCTCCGGCATGCCGTGGGACGACCCCGCCCTGCTGGACCAGCACTACGCAGAGCACCATGGAGTGGTACTCGACCTGGCGATTCTCGCGGAAGCCGTACGCACCACCCTGCGGACGGCGCCCGGGAAGGCACGGTCAACCAAGGCACACCTGAGCGACACAGATCACCGCCCGCCCGGCTACAGCCGGGTGGACTAAGTGGATAGTGTCAGCACAGACTAATTAAGTTACTGCTTAGTAGTAGTGGGCAGTCGTAACTGGATCCCGCTCTCGCAGGCCCGAGGAGCCCCGAAATGCAACTCGCCGCGATCATCGTGTCGCTGGTGCTGACGGTCGTCGGCGTTGCGCTCATCACCCGAGCCGTCGCGCAGATCTACCGCTTCGTCCGTCTCGGACAGCCGGTACCAGCAGGCAGCCGCACCGACGACCCCAAGGCCCGCACGATCACGCTGGTCAAGGAGTTCCTCGGCCACACCCGGATGAACCGGTGGGGCATCGTCGGCTTCGCGCACTGGTTCGTCGCGATCGGCTTCCTGACGCTGCCGCCGACGCTGCTCCAGGCGTACGGACAGCTCTTCCAGGCGGACTGGGTGCTGCCGATCATCGGCACGTTCCTGCCGTTCGAGATGTACATCGAGTTCATCGGCCTGATGACGGTCGTCGGCATCGTCGCACTGATGGTGATCCGGCTGCTGAACCTGCCCTCCAGGGCCGGCCGCAAGTCACGCTTCGCCGGCTCGAAGGCCTGGCAGGCGTACTTCGTCGAGTACATCATCCTGATCATCGGCCTCGCGATCCTCACGCTGCGCGGCCTTGAGGGCGCGATCCACCACGTCGACAGCTACGACGCCGCGTACTTCGTGTCGTACCCACTGGTCCTCGCCTTCAAGGGGCTGAGCGTCAGCACGCTCCAGACGCTCATCTACTTCACCGCGATGATCAAGATCGGCACCTCGCTGATCTGGATGATCACGGTCTCGCTCAACACGAACATGGGTGTCGCCTGGCACCGCTTCCTCGGCTTCCCGAACATCTGGTTCAAGCGGAACGCCGACGGCGAGGTCGCGCTCGGCGCGCTCCAGCCGATGACGTCGGGCGGCAAGGAGATCGACTTCGAGGACCCGGGCGACGACGACACCTTCGGTGTCTCCCAGGTCGAGCAGTTCTCCTGGAAGGGCATCCTCGACTTCTCCACCTGCACCGAGTGCGGCCGCTGCCAGTCGCAGTGCCCCGCGTGGAACACCGGCAAGCCGCTCTCCCCGAAGCTCCTGATCATGTCGCTGCGCGACCACGCGCACGCCAAGGCCCCGTACCTGCTGGCCGGCGGCGGCAAGGACATGGAGGGCAACGAGAAGGCCACCGAGGAGCAGCTCAAGGACGTCCCCGCCTCCGCCCTCGCCGAGGCCGAGCGCCCGCTGATCGGCACCGCCGAGGAGAACGGCGTCATCGACCCGGACGTGCTGTGGTCCTGCACCACCTGCGGCGCCTGCGTCGAGCAGTGCCCGGTCGACATCGAGCACATCGACCACATCGTCGACATGCGCCGCTACCAGGTGATGATCGAGTCCGCGTTCCCGTCCGAGGCGGGCACGATGCTCAAGAACCTGGAGAAGAAGGGCAACCCCTGGGGGCTGGCCAAGAAGCAGCGCGTGGAGTGGACCAAGGAGGTCGACTTCGAGGTCCCGATCGTCGGCAAGGACGTCGAGGACCTCACCGAGGTCGACTACCTGTACTGGGTCGGCTGCGCCGGCGCCCTGGAGGACCGGGCCAAGAAGACCACCAAGGCCTTCGCGGAGCTGCTGCACATCGCGGGCGTCAAGTTCGCGATCATGGGCGGCGACGAGAAGTGCACCGGTGACTCCGCCCGCCGTCTCGGCAACGAGCCGCTGTTCCAGCAGCTCGGCCAGGAGAACGTGGCCATGCTGAACATGGCGTACGGCGAAGACGACGAGGACGCGTCGACGAAGAAGCCCAAGTCGTCGAAGAAGATCGTCGCGACCTGCCCGCACTGCTTCAACACGATCGCCAACGAGTACCCGCAGCTCGGCGGCGAGTACGAGGTCATCCACCACACGCAGCTGCTCCAGCACCTCATCGACGAGGGCAAGCTGATCCCGGTGACCCCGGTCGAGGGCCTGATCACGTACCACGACCCGTGCTACCTGGGCCGTCACAACAAGATCTACACCCCGCCGCGCGAGATCATCGCGAAGGTCCCCGGTCTGCGGAACGAGGAGATGCACCGCCACAAGGAGCGCGGCTTCTGCTGCGGCGCCGGTGGTGCCCGGATGTGGATGGAGGAGCGGATCGGCAAGCGCGTCAACAACGAGCGCGTCGACGAGGCCCTCGCCCTCAACCCGGACATCGTCTCGACGGCCTGCCCGTTCTGCCTGGTCATGCTGACCGACTCGGTCAACGGCAAGAAGAACGACGGCCAGGCCAAGGAGTCCATCCAGGTCGTGGACGTCTCGCAGCTCCTCCTGGAGTCCGTGAAGACGCCCGTCGACCCGACCGGCGACGCGGAGCAGGTGGACGCACCGGAGCCCGAACCGGCAAAGTGACGTAACGCATCGGCGTGGTGAGCGGCCGGACCTGCCTCGGGGGCAGGACCGGCCGCTCTTTCCGTGCCGGAGGCCGCGGGCGGAGCGTGTGATCCCGGACATGTACGCGCGGGCGCATCTGGAGCATCATGTGGCGGTGCCGGGACCGGACCCGCCACGAACGGCAGCCACACCACGAACACGTACGACGAACGGACGAGGGCCCGTGCGCACACGCATCACGCACCCGAAGGCAGCGGCGACGGCCACCACCAAGGCCGCAGCCGCCCTCGCCGGTCTGCTGCTCGTGCTCACGGCCTGCGACAGCTCCCCGGCCGCCGACCCGTCCGCCTCGGCCACCGACGCCAAGAACGGCGACACCGCCCCGGTCCCCCGCATCCCCGTCCCACGCGGCGAGGGCAGCCGTGTCCCGTACGACTTCAACGGCGACGGCCGCCCTGACCTGGTCATCAACGACCTGGTGAAGGCCCCGGAGGACCTGCACGGCGACGACGCGGGCATAGGCATCGTGTACGGCACCGAGGACAGCCCCCTGGACCCGGCCGCCCGCCAGCTGCTGAACGCGCGCGCCAACGCGGCGAAGTCCGGTGACACGCTGCCCGCCGCGTTCGACGCCGAGGCCGCCTGCGATCTGGACGGGGACGGCTTCACGGACCTGATCGTCTCCACCGACCCCCCGTACAACGGCGTCGGCGCCCCGCCCGTCCCGCTCCAGATCCTCTTCGGCTCACCGGACGGCCTGACCGGTAGGGCGGTCACCGTACGCATCCCGGCGCAGGCCCGGTTCGGCAACGAATGGCCCGAGCACCCGGTCTGCGGCGACTTCGACGGCGACGGCACCACCGACCTCGCCGTCACCGCGAGCGACGGCCGGATCTCCTTCCTGCGCTCCCCCTTCACCCGCACCGGAGCCCCGGCCGGCGCCGAGCTGCTGCCGGACGGCGCCCCGTACCTCTACGCCCCCGAGCCCCGGGCCGACACCGACGGCGACGGCTACGACGACCTGGTCGCCACCGCCCGTCCCCGTACGCCCGGCAAGGCAGCCAAGGGCACGCTGCTCCTGGGCTCGGCGGACGGCCCGGCGCGCCCCGGCGGCACGTACACCTTCCCGGCGGAGAACCTCCCGGAGGCCCCGCTCCGCACGAAGGGCGCCAAGGGCACCACCCGCACCACGTTCCTGGCCCGCGGCGACTTCGACGGCGACAGGAAGGCGAACGACACGGTGGTACGGACGTACCGAGGCGAACGCGAGGACCTGATCGCGCTGTACGCGGCGGGCAGCACGGACGATCCGGTCCTGACGTTCTCCACGACGCTGTTCCTCCCCTGAGCCGCCTCTCCGAGACCCCTGAAGTCCCCCACCCCGCGCCCCCTAGGGGATGTCACAGCTCGGCCGCAATGGCACACGGGTTCCCCGGGCCACACCCCCTGCCACCGGGGACCAGGTACGTTCGATGGGTGGCTGGATTCAGGATCGGACGCGGCCGGGACAACCGCACCCCGCAACAACCGCAGCAGCAGCGGCAGCAGCCGTACGGAGGGCAGGCACCACAGCCGCCGTACGGAGCTCAGCCGTGGCCGACGGCAGGAGGCGCGGCGCCCCCGCAGTACGGAGGAGCGCCGCAGGGCACCCCGTACAACAACGGCGGCGGCCATCCGGGCGACGGGTACGGCGGGCACGGGCAGGGCCCCAACGGGACGCGCGGCGGCCACGGCGAGCCGGAGTACTTCGGCGACCCCTACGCCGGCGGCCCCGCGCCCCACGACCCGTACGCCAACAACCCGGGTCACACGCAGGCGTTCAGCATCGACGACCCGTACGGCGACGGGAACACCTACCGCGCCGGCTCCGCCCCCGCCCAGCCCGCCGGCCCGCGGCTGCCGTGGAAGGCGCTGCTGACCGGCATCGTGACGCGCCCCGGCCCGACGTTCTGGCAGATGCGGGACTACGCGGTCTGGGGCCCGGCGCTGATCGTCACGTTCCTCTACGGCCTGCTCGCGCTGTTCGGCTTCGACCAGGCACGCGACGAGGCGATCAACGCGACGATCTCGACGGCGATCCCGTACGTCCTCTTCACCGGCGTCGGCTTCGTCATCGGCGGCCTGGTCCTCGGCGCGGTCACCAACGCCCTCGCCCGCCAGCTCGGCGGCACGGGCTCGTGGCAGCCGACGGTCGGCCTGTCGATGCTGATCATGTCGATCACCGACGCCCCGCGACTGCTCTTCGCCGTCTTCCTGGGCGGGGAGAACTCGCTGGTCCAGATCATGGGCTGGCTGACCTGGCTGGCGGCCGGCGCGCTGTTCACGTCGATGGTGAGCAAGTCGCACGACCTGCCGTGGCCGAAGGCGCTGGGCGCTTCGACGATCCAGCTGCTGGCGCTGCTGTCGATCATCAAGCTGGGCACGATCTGAGGCGCTGAGCGTGGGAAGGCCCCGGGTGCGTTCCGCACACCGGGGCCTTCCCGCGTACGTACGGCGCACTGCGCATACGTACTACGTACGTAGAGGGATCACGCGTCCAGAACCTGACCGTCCCGCCGAACGACGGGCTTCTCGACGCTCCAGGGGAAGTTGATCCACTCGTCGGTCTTCTTCCACACGTACTCGCACTTCACGAGGGAGTGGGACTTCTCGTAGATGACGGCGCTGCGGACCTCGGCGACGTGGTCGACGCAGAAGTCATGGACGAGCTTGAGGGTCTTGCCGGTGTCGGCGACGTCGTCCGCGATCAGGACCTTCTTCTGCGAGAAGTCGATCGCGTTGGGAACGGGCGCCAGCATGACGGGCATCTCCAGGGTGGTGCCGACCCCGGTGTAGAACTCCACGTTGACGAGGTGGATGTTCTTGCAGTCGAGGGCGTAGGCGAGCCCGCCGGCGACGAACACACCGCCGCGAGCGATGCTCAGCACCACGTCAGGCTCATAGCCGTCGTCGGCGACAGCCTGAGCCAACTCGCGCACGGCCCGCCCGAAGCCCTCGTAGGTAAGGTTTTCCCGCACGTCACTGGCCACGATTGATCACACCTGCGTCCGATGGAAGTTCTGGAACGACCGTGAGGCCGTGGGCCCCCGCTGCCCCTGGTACCGCGACTCGTACCGCTCGGAGCCGTAGGGGAACTCGGCGGACGAGGTCAGTTTGAACAGACACAGCTGCCCGATCTTCATCCCCGGCCAGAGCTTTATCGGCAGGGTCGCGAGGTTCGACAGCTCCAGGGTCACGTGCCCGGAGAACCCGGGGTCGATGAACCCGGCGGTCGAGTGCGTCACCAGACCGAGCCGCCCGAGCGAACTCTTCCCCTCCAGCCGCGAGGCCAGGTCGTCGGGGAGCGAGATCACCTCGTACGTGGACGCCAGCACGAACTCGCCGGGGTGCAGGATGAACGCCTCGTCACCCTCGGGCTCGACGGTCCGCGTGAGGTCGGGCTGCTCGACGGCCGGATCGATGTGCGGGTACCGGTGGTTCTCGAACACCCGGAAGTAGCGGTCCAGCCGCACGTCGATGCTCGACGGCTGCACCATCGAAGGGTCGTACGGATCGATACGGACTCGCCCGGCGTCGATCTCGGCCCGGATGTCCTTGTCTGAGAGAAGCACGCCCCGAGGATACGCAGAAGCCACGAGCCCGCCCCAACCGGACCGGCGCCCGTGCCTTCCGCCCTCACCTCTACCGCTTCTCGAACCCCACGGGAACGGCCTGCCGCAACCGGGCACACCGGGGACACCGGATCAACCGCCCCGGCCCGATCCGGTCGGCCCCGAGCTGCTGCATCGGGAACGACGAGGTAGCGAAAACGTGCCCTTCGGCACAGCGGACGACGGTGCGCTCCATCGACTCCATCAAGTCCCTTCCCCAACCACACATGGACGAGAAAGCCACATTAGGGGATGAACAGGACGCCACCACAAGCGGCACTCCGCCCGCTCACGCTACGCCCCCAACTCCCGCCCACCACAACCGCGTCCACCCCCGACCCCCGACACGCACCCGGCACACACCCCAGCGCGAACAGACCCCACGGCTCATCCGCCGGGGGTCTGGCATGGGGTACAGTGTGTGACGATGCAGCGCGGATCGTCAGCGCGCTTCGCGGGTGTAGTTTAATGGTAGAACATGAGCTTCCCAAGCTCAGAGCGCGAGTTCGATTCTCGTCACCCGCTCCACGACTGAGGCCCAGGTCATCGACCCGGGCCTTGTTTGTTGTCTGGACCACTTCAGGCGTCGCGTGCCCGTTCCGTGCCCGATCGCTGCTTGGCCTGCTCCTCCTGTGCCCGGAGCCGTGCGGCGCGCACGTGGGCGTCGATGCCGTCGGCCACCTCCTTCTGCCGCTCGGTGTCGGAGTGCTGATAGATCAGCGCGGCCCGCTCGGTGGACTGGCCGGCGCGCACCATCGTGTCCTTGAGGGTCGCCCCGGAGCGGGTCGAGAGGGTGTGCCCGGTGTGCCGGAGGTCGTAGAAGCGGAAGTTCTCCGGCAAGCCGACCTTGGCCCGCGCCTTGCGCCACTTCCGGCCGAAGGTGGAGCGGCGGAACGGCTTGCCCCTCTCCCCCACGAACAGCAACCCGTCCGGCGTCTTCTCGGCGTACCAGTCGAGATGGCGCTCCAAGTCGGTCCCCATGAACGCCGGCAGCACGAGGAAGCGCCGACCGGCCGCCGACTTGGTGTCTCCCGGAGCACGGCGGCCCGTGGTCAGCTCAGGTTCAGCCGTACGGACCCAGACCCCGACGTTCTCCAGGTCCACGTCCGGTCGACGCATCGCCGCCTGTTCCTCGGGCCGGGCCGGTCCGTACGCGGCGATGTAGACCATCAGCCGCCACCGGGGGCCCATCGCGTCGGCCAGGGCGTCGACCTGCGGGACGGTGGCCGTGGGGCGTTCCTCCGCCGACTCCTTGCCCGCGCCCTTGATCCGGCACGGGTTGCGGCGGATCAGCTCATCGTCCACAGCGGTCTCCATGATGGCCTTGAGGAGCCGGTACGACTTGGCCACCGTTGTCGGTGCCTCCGTCGCTTTCAGCCTCTCGGTGCGCCATGTCCGGACGGAGGGCGGCGTGATCTTGTCGAGGTCGACCCCGTCGAAGGTCGGCAGGAGGTGCAGCCGGAGCAGGCGGCGATACAGCTCGTCCGTCGTCGCGGCGAGGTCACGCTCCTCCACCCACCGCAGGGCGTACTCACCGAAGTTCGCCTTGCCGGCGTCAGGGTCGCGCCAGTCCCCTGACCGGACCTCGCTCTGCCGGTCGGCAAGCCAGTCGTCAGCGTCCCGCTTGGTCCGGAACGTCTCGGGCGCCGGGCGGTCGATGCCGTCCGGCCCCAGGTAGCGAGCCTGGTACCGGCCCGAGGGGAGCTTGCGCACGCGGCCGAACTGCCGCTTCTTGCCCGCCATCAGGCGACACCCCGCAGACGACGCGCGGGCGTGACCGTGTGGGCGGCCACGAACGCCTCCACCACGTGCTCCGCGATCCGGACGTGACGGCCCACCTTCACGTATTCGATGCGCCTTTCCGCGATCAGCCGGCGCGGGAATCGAGCGGTAGTGCCGAGCAGTTCGGCAACCTGCTCAACGGTCAGCAGCCTGTTCGTCATGATCAGCATTCCCCTGTCTCTTCGAGTTCGGCGCGGTGTTCGCGGGCGGTTTCGCGGTTGTGCTGGATGTCGCGGTGGATGTTGGCGGCGAGCCAGGATTCGCCGGGGGTGTGGCCGTTGCCGGCGTAGGTCCAGTGCGCGAGCGTGAGCGTGGTGGCTTCGGGGTGGTCGTCGGGGTCGGGGAGGCCGAGGGCGGCGCGTTGCTCGGCGGCGCGGTAGTCGGCGCGGACCTGGCGGAGGGCGCCGAGGGTGGTGGAGTAGGCGCGGGACTTGGTGGAGAAGTGGCCGCGGAAGCCGAGCATGTGGGCCCAGTCGCGGAGCTTGCGTTCCGGGTAGGCGTGATGCAGGTCCAGGCACGCCTCGATCAGCCGCCGGGGGTGTTCCGGCACGTCGAGCAGCACCAGGGCTTCCTTGTTGCCGACCCGGTGGTCGACGGTCCCGGTGGTCTCGGCGGCTTTGGTGGCGTACTTGGCGACGTAGGAGGCGACGGCCTGTTCGGTGAGGTCTTCGCCGTTGCCGAACGCGCCGATGGGCTGCACGTCGAGCTGCGTGCCCCACCGCAGCGTCCACCCCTCGTGGATTCCGGCTTCCGGGTTGGCCGGCACGTCGACTTCGACGCGGGTGGCGGCGGCGCGGATCGCGTCGTCCAGCAGGTCGAGGGTGGCCCAGGCCGGGGGCGGGGTGTCCGGGCCGTCAGGTCCGTCGAAGCGGATCACGGCGTGGAAGTGCACGGCCCCTCGCTTCTGGTACTCCGCGACCTTCCCGAAGGAGACTTTGGACTGTTCGCGGGCGGCTTTCTGGGTGAGCCCGGCTCGCTTGGCGATTTCGCGGCGGAGGTAGATCGTGAAGTAGCGCCAGAGGTCGGAGGCGTGGTTGTTCCACAGCACCGCCCCCGCATAGTCGTAGGTGTCCGGATCGAGCGGCGTGCCCAACTCCGGTGCGTCCTCCGGGTGCCGAACCCCGCAGCGGCAGGTGCGGTTGCCGGGCCGGTTGTGGACCGGGCCGAACGACGGGGCCGTCAGCGTCGCGAAGACACGCGGGTGGTCCCTGATGGTGGTCGGGGTGCCTTTGTCGGGGTCTCCGGTGAGGCCGGCGCGGATGAGGTGGTAGGTGTCGCCGGCGTAGGTCCAGGCGCAGGCGGGGCAGCGGGAGGCGCGGCGGTTGCCGCAGGCGATCCGGAGGCGTCCACCCGGTTCGGTGTCGGTCGAGTAGTGGTGCAGCAGGGCGCCGGTTGCCCGGTCGATGGTCTTGGTTGCTCCGGTGAGGTGGATGGGCTGGGAGCAGCCGCCGGTGCGTCGGAGTTGTTCGGTGAGGCGGTCGAAGCCGGGAGACCCGGCCACCCGGAGCAGATCGCCCAGGGTGGCCGGGTCCAGGCCCGCCGCAGTGGCGGTGGTGCTCACGCGGCCACCTCCAGCGCTGCGGTGAGCAGGGGGCGCAGGGCGGCGGTGGCGAGCAGGGGCGGAACGGCATTGCCGATCTGCTCGAACTGCTTGGTGCGGGAGCCGGCCCACGGGTAGTCGGCAGGGAATGATTGGAGAACCGCTGCTTCTGCCAGTGCGAGGTTGCGCTCCTCGACTCCGTCCCTCACCCACTTGCATCGGTTCGCTGAGCCGGTGATGGTGAAAGAGGGCTCGCTGATCGCACGCTCGAACCGTGCGATGCCATTGCCTGCGGAGCGGCCGGCGGGCAGCTTCCAGCCTTGCCCCGAGCGGAGTTTCCAGGAGCGGCTTCGACCGGTGAGCGCGTTACTCGGGGCGTCGGCGGAGAACTCGTTGCCTCCGGCTGCTCGGCCCCTCTTGTCCGTGGGGCGGTCGCCACGGGTGTTGACCTTGACCCCGGGCGGTAGATCCAGCGCGTCGGCCATGGACACCCACGGGCTGAGGCACACACCGAACAAGTCGAGCTGCGGCACGTCGGTGTGTGTGGGTTCCGGAGACAGGGCCGGGCGTGTGCGAGAGGCGAGCAGGAAGGCGCGGCGGCGCGTCTGGGGCAGGCCGAAGTCAGCGCTGTTGAGGACACCGACCCACGTCGAGTATCCGACCCTGTGCAGGAGGTGGGCGGTGTGCTCGAACAGAGGCACCGCGGCCGGGACTTCCTCCAGGGCGATCCACTCGGGGCGCAGGTCGAGGGCGTAGCGCAGGGGCTCCACGACGAGCAGGGAGCGCGGGTCGGCGCAGGCGGCGCGCAGGGTGGCGCGGGCGTCGTTCCCGCGAGCGATGTCGTCGAGGGCCTGGTGGCACAGGTCCATGTCGTCATCTCCGGCGCGCAGTCCGGCGATGCTGAAGGTCTGGCAGGGCGGGGAGGCGATCAGCCCGGAAACCTTCCCTCGGAGCGGTGCTGTGGGGTACGTGGCGACATCGGCACGGATCGTGGTGTGTCCGGCGGCGGCGCGAGTGGCACAGGCCGCCGGGTCGATCTCGATGCCGATCTCCCGGATACCGAGAGCGCGTAATCCCTGGGACCAGCCGCCAGGGCCGGCGAAGAGGTCCAGGACCCGGCGCATGGCGGTCACCGTCCCGTCCGGTTGTGGGCGGCACCGTGGTTCGCGGTGTAGCCCTCGACCAGGGCCTTGACCTGGCTGTCGCCCGTGGCGGTGGCCGAGGCACCGCAGTGGCAGACGGCCGAGCCGGTGGCCGGGGCGTTCGGGGACGGCTTGCTGACGTGGAGGCCTGGGCGGTCCGGGGTGGGGGTCAGATCGGCCACGGCGCTCACGCCCCGATTCGGGTGTGGGCGCGAGCGGTGGTGGTGTGGCCGGTGCCGTGGCAGGCCGGGCAGTTCGCGGTGATGGTCTGCCGCTGCCCGTCGGGGGTGGTCTGGCCGGTGGTGATGGCGACGGTGGGAAAGCCGTCGCAGTGGCCGCAAATCGGCCGGGGCAGGGTGTGCTGGGGCATGATGGGATCTCCCTTTCGGGTCCGATGGATCTGGAAGTGGTGGGCACCCGGGGCGGCGGAAACTTGGCGGTGGAAGCCGCCCCGGGGGCCGGTTAGCGGTTGTTCGGGCTGTTGAGCAGCGAGCGCAGGATCACGGCGCACACGGCGACCGAGGCAGCGGTGATCGCGGTGGCCAGCAGCATGGAGACCAGGACCGTCCCGACGACCAGGACCACGGCGGTCCCGCCGGCGGCGGCGACGAGCAGCGAGCCCGGGGTGAACTGAACGGCCGGCCGGTTCGGCGGAGCCACCGGGACCGGTGCCGGTGCCGGGGCGGTCGGGGTGTGGTGGCAGGTGCAGGCCGGGGGGTGCACGAGGCCGGTGAGCGGCGGGACCAGGGAAGTCCCCGGGGTGGGGGCGGTGTCGGGCGGCGGAATCTTCGGGGTGAACACAGTTGGGCCTCCTTGTCAGGGGTTGCAGCGGTGGGTGCGGGCGGCGAGTTCGGCGGCGGCGCGGCCGTGGTAGTCGGCGGAGAAGTCGCAGCGGGGTGCGGTGCAGGCGGCGACGTGCTTGGTGCGGCCCCGGCCGTCGTAGTAGGTGCCGACCTGGACGGGGCCGAAGCGGACCACGTTCGTGAAGCGGTTCGGACGTGCCATAACGTGAACCTCCCTGTGCGTTAGGCGAGTTGGGCGGTGATGGCGTCGGCGAGGGATGCGGGGACGCCGAGGCGGGCGCGCAGGGTGGCCGCGTCGATCCGGTCACCGGTCGTGGCGTGGTGGGCGTCGGCCAACTTCCGGGCGTGGTCGAGCAGAGCCGGCGGAACAGCGGCCGAGGCAGGGGCCGGAACAGGCACCGGGGCGGGGTCGGCGGCCGGGGCCGGCGGGAGTTCCGGAGTCGGTTCGGGAGCCCGTTCCACCGTCACGTCCGGGACCGGCTCAGCGGCCGGGGCAACCGGCGGTGCGGCAGCGGGCGCGGGGGTCGGTTCGGCGGGCGCGGTGGTCGGAGCGTGGACGAGGAGGGTGCCGCCGAGGAAGGCGAGGGCGGGCCAGCCGGCGACGAGGATGCGCAGCCAGGCCGGAACGTCGTTGAGGTTGAGGAGTCCGGCGGTGGCGACGTTCGCACCCAATGAGGCGGCGAGGGCGATGACGAACCAAGCCCAGGCGGCACGGTTGTCGGCGGTGGTGCGCATGCGCCGCCAGGCCGCGACCAGCAGGAGGTCCACGCTGACGGGGTAGGCCCAGGCCTTCCAGCCGTCCTGCCCGGCCGCTTCGGCCAGGTCATGCAGGTGCGCGAAGGACAGAGCACCGGCGATCACAGCCTGGACGAGTACGGCGTCAATGCGGATGCGGGACACAGGGGTTCACCTCCTTTCAGGGGTGGGCCGGTGCCGGGCGGGGAACAGGGCCGCCGCCGGGCACCGGGGCTCGGGGGTGGTCAGGCGTTGGGGGCGGTGCCGGAGCCGAGGCAGTTGAGGCAGAGGCCGTCCTGCTGTCCGACCGGGCGGCGCTTGCGTCCGACGCGGACCGTGGCGGCGACCATCCCGGACCCGTCGCACGGCGAGCAGACAACCGGGGCGGGCGGGGTGTTCTTCAGGGGCTTAGCGGTGGTCCGTTTGGTGGCCATGGCGGTGGTTCCTTCCGGTTCCAGACATGGGCGGGGTAGGGACCTGGCGCGAGACAGTCACGCCAACTGGCTTTGCAAGGTGGGGTGTTAGCTGGTCGCCGGGCGGGTCTTGAGGAGCGGGGAGCCCGGGACCGGGGCGGCGGAAACGGCCGGCCGGAACGGTGCCAGAGCGGCGAGGTGCGGGGTGAGGTGCGCGAACTCGGCGCAGACGGCCACGGCTTGGGCGGGGGTCATGGCGGGGGTGCGGATGCGGGACCAGCCGCCGGAGGAGTCCCCGGCCACCGCGACGCCGGGACGGTCCGGCGGGATGGTGGTGGCGGCGAAGACCGCTTCGGGGGCGATGTCGCCGAGGGCCATTTCGGCGGTCTGCTTGTCGTTGACCCGGTGCACCACACGCCCGGTGAGCTGAGCCCGCAGGGCGGTTGCGCCCTTGCCGAGGTCGGAGCCGAAACGCTGCCCACAGACCTCCAGGAAGATCCCGACCGCGCGGGCCATCTGCGCGAGCCGGATCATCCGCATCACCATCCGGTCCCGCCGCTCCTCATCCTTCTTCACAGCCACGAGGAACAGCTCCGCGACCTCATCGACCAGGACCACCAGCGGCACCGGCCGCACCTTCGCCGGCAGACCCCACAGGTCCGCGACACCATGCGAGCTGAGAAGGTCGAACCGGTCTTCCATCTCGCCAACGAGGGCTTCCAGTAGGCCGTCGGCCTCGTCCGGGGTGATCGCGAGGGCGGAGAGGCGGGGTGCGTAGCCGCGCTGTTCCACCCCGCGCTTGCAGTCGATCCCGACCAGGCCGACCGGGAGCTTCGCGAGCTGGGAGATGAGGTTGCGCTGATACATCGACTTGCCCGACTGGTTCGCACCGACCGTCAGGGCATGCGGGACCTTCTGATAGTCCCGTACGAACGCCGAACCGTCCTCCCGCAACGCCACGGGAACGACGAGCGGGCCGGCGGTGGTGTTGCGCGGGAGCCGGCGGGGCATCTTCACCCGGCGCAGCACGTCGTAGCCGGTCATCCGCAGTTCCACGAACCCCGGCTTCACCTCGACCACGTGGACGGAGTGGACGCCCCAGGCGTGGCGGAGCCGTTCGGAGGCGGCGGACACGTCGGCAGGCTCCAGACCGGCCGGGAGGCGAAGCGTCGCCCGCATGCCGGTCGAGGAGTAGCGGACGCGGCGGACCTGCGGGGGAACGGGCTGTACTTCCTGGCGGGCGACGTTGCGGACCATGAACGCCCGCAGGCGGGACGGCTGGACCGTCAGCCCGCACACATCCATCGTTGCCCGATACGTCACCGAGAAGCGGACCCGGGCGACCGGGGCACCCACCAGCGACCAGAACACCCGAGGGGAGCGGGCCTTCGCGTAGCCGAGGCCACCGGCGGCCGATAAGGCCCCCGTCACCTCGATCACCGTGGACAGGTCCGACATGATCAGGCCCCCAGCGGAGTGACAGCAACCGCGCGGAAGCTGATCCCGTGGCGGGTCTGGCCGTTGAAGGTGTTCTCCCAGTCCCGGGCCTTGAGGCCGACGACCGCGACCGGGGTGCCCGGGGCCAGGTTCTCCGGGACGCCCGTGTTCGGGACGGTCACCTGGTACAGGTTGCCCTCACCCTCGTCCGCGACCAGCAGACCCACCGTCGCGAGCGGGGCACCGGTCTCCCGGTCGATCGCGATCTCACCGGTCTGCTTGCTCACCAGCTTCGGAGTCGGAGGCGTCGCCACGAACACGACAGCGGTCGAAACGTCGATCTTGAAGGACGGCATGGCTTCTCCTGTAGAAGAGAGAATCTCCGTCACTCATGTACATGAGTGATAGGTAGAAGAGTGCATGAGTCCTGTACATGAGTCAACCCGCCACGAGAAAGAATCTTGTGGCGGGCTGCGGTGTTGGTGCCCCGTCAGTCTCCTGCGGGAAAGTGGTAGTCCAATACGAACTGGTCAGCGGCCATGATCGTGTCGCACACCTCGACAACGCGGCCAGACTTCGTTTCCGCACTTCGTACGAGATGGATGACGGGAGACCCTGGGCTCAGAGCGAGGGCGGACGCCTCCGGCTTGGAAGCGAGTCGCGCCCGCACCGTCTCGGTGAACTCCGAGAGGGTGTGCCCACGATCTTCAAGCCGGGCGTAGATCCCTCCGCCGCCGGGGTTCTCGGCGAACATCTCCGGGATGTCCTTCACCACGTCCCAGGGGAGATACGAGGTGGCTTCCTCGGTCGGGACACCGTCCCGGAAATACCGGCGCTTGCGTGCGAGTACCTGAGTGCCGGCCGGGATGTCCAGCCGTTCCGCGATCTCCTGCGGTGCTTCAACCGGGCCGATGAAGAGGACGTTCACGGACGGCTTGCCGCCAGATTGCTCGGTCTCCGCGATGTAGGCCGCCTTGCCTGCCTTCCGGTGAGACCGGCGGAAGCGATCCGAAGACTTGCGCTGCACCGGAGGGCGAGACCGGACGAACGAGCCCCGCCCGTGATGCGTTTCGATCAGCTGAGTCGTACGCAGTTCAGCGACTGCCTTGCGTACGGTCCCCGAGGCCACGCCGTAGCGGCCCATGAGTTCCGTCTCGCTTGGCACAGCGGCCCCAGCAGCCAGAGCCCCCGACCGGATTTGCGCCGCTAGGTCGTCTGCGATCTGGAGATACTTCGCCTTGGCCGAAGAGGCCACTTCACTACTCGCCATAGTCCTTCTCAGTCTCCTATTCTCATGTACATGAGTAACAGTCGCCCCGAGACCCCGTCAACGCCGCTCCACTCCGTGTCCGTAGCCGGGGTGGTGGTCCGCGAGGACGGGCGAGTCCTCACGATCAGGCGAGCCGACAACGGAGCGTGGGAACCGCCGGGGGGCGTGCTCGAACTGTCCGAGGCCCCGGAGGACGGGGTGCGCCGCGAGGTATACGAGGAGACCGGGATCAAGGTCCAGGTCGACAGGCTGACCGGCGTCTACAAGAACACGGCCCGGGGCATCGTCGCTCTTGTGTTCCGGTGCCACGCTGAGGGCGGCCAGGAGCAGCTTTCGGAGGAGTCCACTGCGGTCGAGTGGCTGACCCCGGACGAGGTGACCAGCCGTATGGCTGAGGTCTATGCAGTCCGCGTCACCGATGCACTGCTGAACGATGCGCCCCACGTCCGAGCGCACGATGGCAGGAAGCTCGCCAGCCGCTGAGAGCCGTCAGAGAGCACCAGACCAGGAACGTTGGTCACGCGCCACGGCGTATACGGCTTCCACCTGCTCAGGCAGCAGGGCTCCGGCCAGGGGTGCCAGGCTGGCCAGGGCTCGTTCGTTGAGGGCTCTTACGTCGCGCAAGGAGGACACCACGGTCAGGTCGGCCGGACGAACGAAGACGAGCAATGGGGTGACTGCGACAGGGAAGCCACATCCTCGTTCGAGTACCGCCCTCACGATCTCAGCCTCGCGCCGACTGCTCCGGAGGTACGGGCGCCCTTTCCCGTGGTTGATGCGGACTGCGTGGTCGCCAACCCAGACCGACTTGTTGCGATGGTTCTTTGTGTTGATCGAGAAGACACCACCGGGCCCCACCAGCAGGTGATCAATATCCCAGGTCGGAGACAGTGGTACGGAGTGCAGTGCACGCCAGTTGTGGCGGGACAGCCGCGCCAGCTCTCGACTGACGACGCGTTCACCTCGAAGTCCGGCTCTCCAGGGATCGGCCTCAGTCGGGCGGCGCAGAATCCATGAGAGGTAGCGCTCTACCAGGCTCGGCGAAACTTCCTTGATCTTCTCCCGCAGTGCGTCACCGGGTCGTCTCAAGGCCAGGTCGTATTCGGGTGGAGGGGGGAGCGGCGTCGATGCGACTGCAACGGGCGTGGTCGTCGCACGGGCCATGTAGGGGGTAAGGGCGTTCAGGATTGGCAGGCGTAACGCCTCGTCCTTGATCTCGATATGCCCAGTTCGTCGATCGAACCATGCCACGGCTGTTCCATCTGGTGTGTTCACGTAGAGCCGGTCCAGCCCACGCCGCTTCCAACTAGATACTCGCAACTCAGCCATGCCCGCCCCCAGCAGCCACTTGCCCCGTAACCACCATCGGACCAGGAGCGGACCTACGCCACAAGACCGCCCCGTCTCCGTGGCCAGCGAGCTGTTACAGGTTTCTCTACCTCATCAAGGCACCCGGCTGCGCTCCGCTCCGCCGGGCGCGCTTCCCGGCTCTGGCTGCGCCCGCGCTCCTGCCTTCGGCCCGCTCGGCGCTGCCGCCGCCGACGCGCGCCCGCAGTGGATAGGCCCGTGGGGCATGAGTCGAGAACCAAGCCCGCGGCTTCAAGACGATGCCTCCGGCGGGGGCGCTCAGACTCCGGGATGGGAGGGGCACCGTTCGCGAGTGCCGGCCGGAGCGGGGCGAGCGTCGTGGGGCTCCCATCCCGACCACCTTCGACCCAGGCAGAGCCGAGCAGTCACGGCCCAGGGCGTCAAGGTCGTTCGTACAGTGGCGCGCTCCACCTTGACGCCCTGAACCACGACCGCTCCACGGTGTGTGGGTCGAAGGCGGACGGGATGGGAGCCGGGGTGAGTGGCGGGTTGAGGCAGGCCGTAAATCACTCGACAGCTGACTTGACTTGATCTCCCAAATCAAGTTCTATCGAGATGCGGGCTGAACCTGTCCTCCTTGACAGGTGTAGGTCTGCGATCAGGGCCCTCCTTTACGGAGGGCCTCTTTTTTGCCTCAACGAGGCCAGTGAACTATCCCGTCGGGGCGACTTGTGGAGACTTCAGCCAACACCCTGGACCCCAGTTCCCCCCACATCTTCTCGTTGCACACTGCTCCCGACCTCCCGTCTGGCGGCACAATCCTTCTATACGCGGCATAAGCGCACAGGTCCGCAAGCTGGATAAAATAGGAGTCATCAGACTTGCGCGAGATGGGGTCTTCTACGAAGTAGGGGGCCTGCACCAAAGCCCCCCGCGCATCCCAGCTGACCCGCCGAAACGCCCTGTGCAGGGACTTGATCTTCTTGTCCTCTCCCTCGTCATGCACGAGGGAGATCGGAACACTGGACTGCGTCGACCGCTCGCGCAGCCGCTGCATCAAGTACGTCCATGCAATCTCAGATGGGTCGCGCGGTTTAGTCATCTTGCGTTTATCGATCACTACAGCGAAAACACCAGACGAAACAAGAATCAGCGTCTTCATGTGCGTCTGGTAAATGTCGCGTCGTTGACCATCCCCCAAGCCGTAGCGCTTGAGATCTCCCCGGCTCCTGAGCAGGTAGTTAGCCTTGATCTCGTCTCGCAACCGCACCCCGTATTGCTTTCCGATCGCGCGGCGCATCTTGGTGAGAACATCCAGCCGCTGCGTCCAGCCGTCAGCCGGAACGAGCACACAAGCCAGAATGTACGTCGATGAGCCTCCAACGGACATTCCAGAGTCCCCGGTCTCGTCTACGTAGGCCCACTCGAACGACGGACGCTCAGCCTGAGCAAGCAGCTCCCCAGCCGAACCCACCCCATTGAGATCCATAGGCACCCCCCTTGCGACCTGGCATCAGGGTAGATCTGACAGCACAGGCTGACTACCCATTCACGCTTTCCTGCGGAAGCCGAGGACCGAACTCGGGTCCTTACCAAGGTCTACGCTGCGGTACGTGGATGATCAGATGTACGACGATGCCTACCGCGGTTGGCGGGCATCGCTGACAACCCTGTTGGCTGATCCTGCACTGCTTGCGCGGTGGCAGGAGCGCCGCTTTCAGTTCGCTCATCGCGTCGGCGTTCTCTTGACCGAAGCGCACGGAGGCAGCCCAGCCGTCACCGGCCCTGCCCTCTACGGGGTGTTCAGCGCCGGCGCAGGCCTTTGCTACGTAGGACAGACGCAGGAGGCTGAGCGCCGGCTGCGGGACCTGCCGGTGGGTGAGAGCCACCACCTGGCCAACACGGTGCCACCCGAACTCTGGGAGAGAGTGGTGGTTATCCGCTGGCCACTGCTGCTTCCCGAAGTACCTGTGCGCGAACGCTCGCTGGTTGAGGAGATGGGCTCAACTATCTGCGGCCTTGCACTGGAGCACGCCCTACAGGTGGCAACTGCCCCGCCGTTGAACAGCCGCCGGAGGAGTACGTCTGGCGACTGGCAGCCGCGAAACCTCACGCACAGTCGCTCTCGTGGCGCGATCCATGCACAATCCGTGCCTGGTCTGACCCAACTAACTCTCGCTGCTTGGTCAGCCCTCTCAGAGGTGGTGATACCGGAGCACTCAGCGGTCATCGACACCGGGACCGGCCGAGCGGTGTCCCCGACAGCACTGCATCGGCCACCGAGTGGCTGAACTGCCCCTGCTACTCAGTCACAAGTGATCTTTTCAGTGACGGGAACGTGGTGGTCTCCGGATCCGCGAGACCGGGAACCGGAGGGGAACCACGGGCGCTTACGGACAGCGCGCGCTAAAGTGGTCTCGGAGCTGTGCTGAGCTCGGCATTGCCGAGTCTCGCACTGTCCCTCTCCGCGGCCGTCATCTGCAAGGTCTTGGCATCGAAGTTGAACGACTACGACCAGGGCATGGAGACGAACGAACGCGAGGAGAACCGCATGGCTGATGAACCGAAGTTGAGCAGGATGAAGCAGTGGGCTAGCGCTCTTTGTGACGTACTGGGAGACCTTGCAGTTGGCTTCGCGGGTGGGGCAGTGTCGAGCTGAGCACAGCTCCTTTGCTCGTCAGTCGCCACGCGCAGCACGGCTGTGGGGGCAGCGCTGAGTGTCTAACTGCGTGACAACCACGTCGCACAACCACGAACGACTATGGACGCTGGCGGACCATCAACGCAGGTGACAAGCGGAGCGGTCCACGGTCACCGACCGTCTCAAGTTGCTTCGTGACTAACAGGTCAGCACATAGTGCCGTGCCCGACCCGTGCCCGGATGGGCGGTCAGCCACGGTAAATGGCGGGCGCCGAAGGGGGCCTCTGAAGACCCCCTTGATGCCCGTCTTTGCTGGTCAGGGCAGCACAGCAAGCTGGAGAAGCGTTGATTCCCAAGCTCAGAGCGCGAGTTCGATTCTCGTCACCCGCTCTTCTATGAAGGCCCTGGTCAGAGACCGGGGCCTTTCTTGTGTTCGGGGCCGGCCCGAGGTGTGGAGGCTGTGGGGACGGCTGGAACTACGGGGTTGCCGTCGAGCGTGGTGTTCTAGCGTGTGCAGACGTGAAAGATCGCAGCTCGCGTGTGGGGAGGGCTTCCAGTGGGTGACGGGGCAGCGCTGGCGGATCGGATAGCCGAGCGGCGGGCCGGGGTCGGGGATCCGCAGGCTCTGGTGGGTGAGCTGCGGCGGGCACTGGTGCTGGTGCCGTACGACCGGGGAGGGTTGTGGACCGCCGAACTTGGTGGGATCCGGTGGGTATGCGGGTTCACCGATGAGGCGGCGTTGGCCCGGTTCGCGGAGGAGCGGGCTGTGGTGGAGGGGGCCGGGGCCGCCTCGCGGAGTTGGGAATACGCCACTTTCCGGGGGGCGCGTTTGCTGGATGAGGTCATTCCGGCCATGGGAGTACCGGCCGGGGTCGCGGTGAACGTGGCCGATGCGGACGGGTCGATGTTGTTTCCGCCGGTGGTGGGGATCGTTCCGGATGCCGTCGCCGTCGACGCGGACGTGCCGAGCGGGGGGCGGTAACGGTGAGCGGTGCGGGGGCGGAAGACCTCAACGTCGATCCCGTCAGTGTTCAGCAGATCACCGCCGGGCTGCGCGAAGCCGTGGCGGAGTTGAAGGAGATCGGCACCGGTACGGGGGCGGTGCTCGGCAAGGGACTCTCCGAGCTGTCCATGACCGGGATGGAGGCTGGGCATCACGGGTTGTCGGTGGACTTCGAGGACTTCTGCGAGCGGTGGGAGTGGGGAGTCCGGGCGCTGGTCCAGGACGCCAACGCGATCGCAGCGAAGCTGGGGCTGGCAGCTGGGATCGTGTGGGAGGAGGACCGGTACGTCCACGGGACGTTCAAGATCGCCGTAAACGCGGGCGTGGGGAATCCGCATGCGTCGGAGGACGAGATCGTCAAGCAGGACTGGGGCGATGTGTTCACCCCGGACTACCTGAGTCCGGACTACAGCCAGGAGTCGTTCGAGCGCACGGCCGACGAGGCTGGACAGACCTGGAAGGACACCGGGCGGGCGCTCGTCACTGAGGGGAACGGCGGACGTCAGGCGGACCAGCTGAACGAACTGTTCGGCGTGGACCAGGAGGCGTTCGACCGGTCCGTGGACGAGGCGTTCGGGCCTTCACCGGAGGCGCGGGCCCAACAGCAGCAGGATGGGGGAAACTAGGTCATGGGGATCGGGGATTTCGTCCGGGACCTCACGCCCGACGTCGTCGAGGACGCGGTCGAGGACGGTGTCGAGTGGGCCGGTGACCGGGTCGAGGACGCCGGGAACTGGACCGGCGACCGACTGGAGGACGCCGGCTGGGAGTCCGGGGCGGACTGGGTCCGCGAGAAGTCCCGTTCGGTGGCCAACCGGATGGGCGCCGAGGTCGACGAGATGGACCTCGGGCAGACCGAGGACAAGACCAAGCTCATCTACGGCAGCCCCTCAGAGATCCGGTCCACCGCAACCCACCTCCGGAAGCTCCAGGGCGCGTTCGACAAAGTCGGCGGAGGGCTGAAGGGAGTCGACGCCTCCGCGCTCAAGGGTCAGGCGGCGGACGCGTTCCGGAACTCCGTATCGGTCGAGCCACCCAAGTGGTTCAAGGCCGCCGACGCCTTCGAGAAGGCAGCCGCCGCGCTCGACGCCTTCGCGGGGACCGTGGAGTGGGCCCAGGGGCAGGCGCAGACCGCGATCGACAGGTGGAAGGCCGGGACCAAGGCGTCGGAGGAGGCTCGGGACGCGTACAACGAGAAGACGACCACGTACAACAAGGCCGTCGACGCCTACAACGCCAAACCCGCCGACGAGCGTGATCCCTCCTCGCTGCCAACCAAGCCGGGCACGTTCAGCGACCCGGGCACGGGGCGGATGGAGGAGGCCCAGGAGCTGCTCGCCGAGGCGCGCAAGCAGCGCAACACGGCAGCCGAGACTGCCCGCAAGGCCGTCACCGCGGCACGGGACGCCGCCCCCCAGAAGCCCCGGTACGCCGAGCAGGCCATGGACGGCCTCGCCGAGTACCAGGTCATCAAGACCCACCTCGCGGGCGGCGTCGTCAAGGGCGCGGCAGGCATTCTGACCTTCGCGCGCAGCGTCAACCCCATGGACCTCTACAACATCACCCACCCCGCCGAATACGGGCTCGCGCTCAACAACACCGCCGCCGGGCTCGTCCGGGTCGCCAACGACCCCTGGGGCACCGGCAAGCAGATGCTCGACGACTTCATGAAGGACCCCGCCGAAGGCTTCGGCCGCCTCCTCCCCGACGCCGCCCTCGCGCTTGCCACCGGCGGCGCCGGGGCAGGCGTCAAGGGAGCCCGGGTGGTGAAGGAGGCCGCCGACATCGCCTCCGACGCCCGGAGAGCGGAAAACATCGCCGACGCCAGCCGCAAAGCCCCGGACAAACGCTGCGGTCGTGAGCCGGTGGACTTCGCAACAGGACGCATGCTGCTGGCCGAAACCGACGTCACCCTGCCGGCCGGACTCCCGCTGGACTTCCGCCGAGCCTACGAGTCGTCGTATCAGGCGGGCCGCTGGTTCGGTCCCACCTGGTCGTCCACCATCGACCAACGGCTGTCGATCGACTCTCTGGGCGTAGTTTTCCACGGTGAGGACAACCTGCTGCTGGCTTTCCCTCACCCGGTGCCCGGGTTGGCGGTGTTCGCCGAAGCCGGACCTCGATGGCCCCTGGAGCGTCATGTGGACGGCAGCTATGTCCTCACCGACCCGAGCACGGGACACATACGAAACTTCCTGCCCCCGCCCGGTGCAGTTCCAGGAGGAAACGGGACAGCTCTCCTGGCAGATGTGGTGGACCGCAACGGCCACACCATCACCGCCGACTACGACGACGAGGGCACTCCGCTCTCGCTCACTCACTCCTGTGGGTACCGGCTCGCCTTCACCGCCGAAGGTGGACGCATCACTTCGGTGCGACTGGCTGTCACCGAGTCGGCCTACGCATCCGACGGCGGCATGAGTGACGCCGGCACCACCCTCGTCCGTTACGGCTATCGGGATGGTCTTCTCACCGAAGTCACCCGATCATCGGGCCTTCCGATATCCTTCGAATACGACGCCGAAAGCCGGATGACGGCGTGGACCGACACCAACGGCTCCCGTTTTGTCTTCGCCTACGACGAGCACGACCGTTGTGTGACGCAGACCGGCGAAGAGGGCCATCTGCGATCGGACTTCCACTACTCGCAGCCCGACCCCGAGACGGGACTGCGCACCACCACCGTTACAGACTCTCTCGGCCACATTTGGCGCTACACGGTGAACAACCGGCTCCAGGTGATCGCTGAAACCGACCCCACCGGCGCTGTCGTCCGAACCACCTACGACCGTTTCAACCGGCTGCTGACACGCACCGATCCACTGGGCGCGAAAACCGCATTCGAGTATGACGACATCGGATGTCTGACCCTCATCACTCGTGCTGACGGCAGACAGATGCGAGCCACCCACAACGACTTGGGGCTGGCTACCGAGCTGGTCCAAGAGGATGGAGCCTGCTGGAAGCAGGAGTTCGACGAGCGAGGAAATCGGCTTCGCGTCACCGATCCGGGCGGGCGAACCACGCACTATTCTCACAGCCCCCTGGGTGACCTCATCTCGGTCACCGACGCGCTAGGGGATACAACGCGAATGCGACGGAACCCGGCCGGTCTGCTCACCGAGCGAATAGACCCGAGCGGCGGGATCACCCTGTACCGCAGGGACGCCTTCGGCCGGATCACCGATCTCGTGGACCCGGACGGCACCGTGACCGCTTTCGAGTGGTCTGTGGAGGGCAGGCCAACCCGCCGTACCAGTTCCGATGGCACAACCGAGGTATGGGTCTACGACGGAGAAGGAAACTGCACGAGCCACACGGACGCCCTGGGCCGGATCACCCGGTTCGAATACACTCATTTCGATCTGCTGGCGGCTCGGATCGATCCGGACGGCGCTCGATACGAATTCGACCATGACACAGAGTTGCGGTTGACGAAGGTGAAGAACCCGCAAGGTCTCAGCTGGTCGTACGTGTACGACAGTGCCGGTCGGCTGACGTCCGAGACCGACTTCGACGGGCGAACGACGCATTACGAGGTCGACGCCCTGGGCCGGATTTCCACCAGAAGCAGCCCTCTCGGCCAGACCATCCGCTATGAGCGGGACAACCTCGGCCGAGTGATCAGCAAGGATGCGGCAGGCGATGTCACGGCCTACTCCTATGATCCGGCGGGCCGGCTGCTACAGGCAACGTCCCCGAGCAGCGAGCTGATCTATCAGTACGACCGCGAAGGCCGGGTGAAGACCGAACTCGTCGACGGGCGTACCGTCACGTACGCGTACGACGCGGTCGGACGACGCACAAGCCGGATCACACCTGGTGGTCAGCGCACTTCATACACCTACGACGCCGCAGGTCGGACCGCTCGACTCAGCTCCGGAAATCACGAGTTCAACTTCACCCGCGACAAGTCAGGTCGCGAACTCTCCCGCCGGATCGGCGAGACTCTGACGCTCACCTCAGTACAGGACGGATCGGGTCGAGTTGCCGAGCAGGAGATCTCAGCCGACGGACGCACCGTCAATCGCCGACGCTATACGTACAGCGGGGACGGTCATCTGACCGGGATCGACGACGAACTGAACGGGCAGCGCCGTTTCGACCTGGATCCGGTAGGCCGGGTCACCGCGGTCACCGCCTCCGGCTGGGTCGAGTCGTACGTCTACGACAGGAGTGGCAATCAGACCACCGCCGCCTGGCCGGACCAGCACGCCGGTCCGGAGTCCCGGGGTACTCGTGAGTACAGCGGCACACGAATCATCCGCGCCGGCGCCTACCGCTACGAATACGACGGCGCGGGACGTCTGAGCCGACGTTCCAAGACCCGGCTGTCCCGCCCACGAGACACCTGGCGCTACTCCTACGACCCGGAAGACCGGCTCACCGAGGTCGTCACCCCCGACGGCACGGTCTGGCGCTATCGCTACGATCCGCTGGGTCGCCGTACACGTAAGGAGCGGCTGACTCCCGACGGTGAAATCGTTTTGGAGCACACCGACTTCACGTGGGACGGGACGGTTCTTGCAGAGGAGGCCACGGCCCATGCCGGAGGGTCCCACATGGTCACACTGACCTGGGACCATCAGGGCCTCACACCCATTGCCCAGACGGAACGGCTCACGGACTCGGTGAGCCAGTGCGAAGTCGACAGACGGTTCTTCGCCATTGCCACAGACCTCATCGGCACCCCCACCGAGCTCTTGGACGACCAAGGCGGTATAGCTTGGCGCAGCCGCACCAGCTTGTGGGGCACCACTACGTGGAACGCCGACGCTGCCGCATATACGCCGCTGCGGTTCCCAGGCCAGTATTACGACCCCGAGACGGGCTTCCATTACAACTATCACCGCTACTACGACCCGGAAACGGCCCGTTACACCACGCCCGACCCTCTCGGTCTCGCTCCATCTCCCAATCCCGCCGCCTACGTGCACAACCCGCACACGTGGAGCGATCCACTCGGCCTTTCGCCCTACGAGAACAACGGCGGACTCGGCCAGTTGGTCAAGGTGCACAAGCCGGACCCTGCAGCCGACGCGCTGGCCGAGCGGCTCGGGGGTGAATCTCGGGTCAAATTTGAGAACGATCCGAAGGGGCGCGAAATCGACGCAATCAGCGATGAATACGTCGCGCAGTCGAAGCCGGGAGGAATGCAGATGGGAAGCGCCCTGCGAAACCAAGCGAAGGCGACTTTCGAGTATGCTATACAATCCGGCCGGACACCGTACTTCCACTTCGACGGCGAACCAGGACCTGGCGTGGTCAACAAGCTGAAGGAGTACGGCCGCCGTTATGGAATCGAACCCGTCATCGACACCACACCCCTGGAGTGAGAGCCGTGTACGAATTTCACGGTTGGTTCGGTATTGCCGAATCACCCGAAGAATCGGATGCCGGAAGCCTTGATTCGGGAATTGCGGAACTGAGTGCGACGATCAGGAATATCGACTGGGCTACCGGTGAGGTCGCCCTGAAAACGCACAACGGCGAGTTCTTCGTCATCGCCAACGGGCTGATGAATCGCCGCCGTGACGAGGCAGAGGAGCTGGACGAACTCCTTCGCCACATCTGTACACGCTTCCCTGGATCCTGGGGACTGCTCTACGAACGTTCACCTGAAATGGAGACACCTCCAGGGCAGGGCGGCTTTCGCGTTCGAGTGATGGCTAGGGGCGAAATTCACCTTCGTTTGGACCCTTTTCTATCGCCCGTGCAGCCGGTCATCGAAGACTGACCGAGGTCTGGAGCGGATGCGCCCGGCCGTAGAGGTGATGAGGCCCGTCTCTGCCCTACTCGGCCCGTACGGCATGCAAGGTCCAGCCGGGTCCCATCGGCTTGGCCGGTCCTCAGCCACCTGAGATGCTCAGCGGTTTTGCAGGCGTACGTCGAAACCACCACGAGCAGTCCTGAGACGATTCCGGCCCATGTGCACGCCAGCCTCCGGAGGCACAGGAGAAGTCAGCCTGGTCATAAGGGTCCTTCGGCCGGACCCTTTGCTCGTGCCCCATCCGGGCCCAGCAGAGCGGACAACAGCGGTCAGGTGCAGTACCCAGAGCCCATAGCTATGCATCCCGGCCTGTGCGAAAGCGCAGGTCAGATCCGCTTCAACAGCCCAAGACCCGCTGATTCCCAAGCTCGGAGCGCGAGTTCCATTCCCGTCACCCGCTCCACGAGGGAGCCCAAGGCCAGCCGCCCTGGGCTCTCTTGTGGGCCCGGAGCGGAATGCGGATGTCGCCGACCGGTTTCCCCGCACAGGCAGTCCGTCGTCCGCCACCTTCTCAGCCGGGCTGTACATCGGCTCAAGAAGGACCTGGTGGCGGGCTGCGAGTTGCTGGGCTGCGCGGCCGCCCATGGGCGCGCCGTAGACGTCGGCCCGGTCGACACCGACGTAGTCAGGCATCGCGACCGCGTCCAGGACAAGGGACACCTATCACTCAATACGGCAGGCACTGTGCAGTCAGAGCGTTCAGCGCTGTGCTTCCCCTCTCCGTGCCGTCTGCGGAGCGATCGGGGAGCGAACCGGCGGTCCAGCCGTACAGAGTGCTGCCCGGCCCGGTCTGCCTGAAGTCGTCGTCCCGCCTCGTCACCCTTCGGGGAGTCAGGCGGCGACGAGGTCCTGTTCGCGGTCCGGCGTGCCGGCCTTGGGCTGCTTGTTCGGCAGTGCGAGCCGGAAGACCTTGTGCCACGCGGAGAACACCTGCTTGGGCAGCGGGCCGGTGACGTACTCCAGCTCGTACTTCTCGAACAGCGCGCGCACCTTCACCGCGACCTCGGCGTACCGGTTGCTCGGCAGGTCCGGGAAGAGGTGGTGCTCGATCTGGTGCGACAGGTTGCCGGTCATGAAGTGCATGGCCTTGCTGCCGCTGATGTTCGCCGAGCCCATCATCTGGCGCAGGTACCACTGGCCGCGCGTCTCGCCCTTGATCGACCGGCGCTCGAAGACCTGTACGCCCTCGGGGAAGTGCCCGCACATGATCACTGAGTGGGTCCAGAGGTTGCGGACCAGGTTCGCGGTGAACGTGGCGGCGAGTGTGGTGAGGAACGAGGGGCCGGACAGCAGGGGGTGGATCACGTAGTCCTTGAGCACCTGCTTGCGGATCTTGCGGCCTACCGCCTTGGCCCGCGCGCGGAACTCCGGGCTCTTGCGGCGGCGCTTGTGGAGGTTCTTGCCGAGCTCCAGGTCGTATGCCGCGATGCCGTACTCGAAGAAGCAGGCGTTGAGGAAGTTCCACAGTGGCTGGCCGAGATGGAAGGGGTGCCACTTCTGGTCCTCGTCGACGCGCATGATGCCGTAGCCGAGGTCGTTGTCCTTGCCGATCACGTTGGTGTACGTGTGGTGCAGCTCGTTGTGCGAGTGCTTCCACTGATCGGACGGCGAGACGTGATCCCACTCCCAGGTGGTGGAGTGGATCTTCGGGTCGCGCATCCAGTCCCACTGGCCGTGCAGGACGTTGTGGCCGATCTCCATGTTGTCCATGATCTTCGCCACGGACAGCCCGGCGGTGCCGATCAGCCACGCGGGCGGGAAGATCGAGAACAGCAGCACACCCCTGCTGACCAGTTCGAGCTTGCGCTGCGCCGAGATGACCTTACGGATGTAGGCGGCGTCCTTCTCGCCGCGGTCGGCGATCACCTCGTCGCGGATGGCGTCCAGCTCGCGTCCCAGTTCCTCGATCTGCTCCGCGGTCAGGTGGGCGGTGGGGTCGATGGCGGTCAAGGTGTTCCTACCGTTCGATGTCGCAGGGGCCCGCCGCGGCGGACACACAGGTCTGGATGAGGACGCCCGGCTCGGCCTCGGTGATCTCGCCGGTACGCAGGTCGCGGACGGCGCCGGCCTTGAGCGGCGTGACGCAGCCGAAGCAGATGCCCATACGGCACCCGGAGGGCATGAGCACACCGGCCTCCTCGCCGATGTCGAGCAACGGCGTGGCGCCGTCCGCGTCGATGGTCCTGCCGGTGGCGCTGAACGTGACCTCGCCGCCCTCGCCGGCGACGATGATGCCCGCGCGGAACCGTTCGGTGTGCAGGCGTTCCTGGACGCCCTGCTCGGTCCAGTGCTCTTCGGCGGCGTCGAGCAGACCCGCGGGCCCGCAGGCCCAGGTCTCACGCTCGGCCCAGTCGGGCACGAGTTCCTGGAGACGGGCCATGTCGAGCTTGCCGTTCGTGTCGGTGTGCACCTCGGTGAGCCGAAGCTTCCTGTCCGCGACCAGGCTGTGCAGTTCCTCGCGGAAGATCACGTCCTGAGGCTGTGGCGCGCAGTGGACCATGACGACGTCGTCGAGTCCGGTGTCGCGCAGCATGCCCATCACGGGCGTGATGCCGCTGCCGGCCGTCAGGTAGAGCACCTTGGCGGGCTTGGCCTGCGGCAGGACGAAGTCACCGGTCGGCTGGTCGAGCTGGATCAGCGTGCCCGGTTTCGCCCTGCGGACCAGGTGGTTGCTGACCTTTCCGTCCGGGATCGCCTTCACGGTGATCGTGATACGGCCGTCCCGGCGGTTCGTCGGCGAGGTGATGGAGTAGGCACGCCACAGGCGCACTCCGTCGACGTCGACCCCGATCCTCACGTACTGGCCGGCTGTGTGGCCGCGCCAGGCCCGCCCCGGCCTGATCACGACCGTCGCGGCGTCACTCGTCTCGGGGTGCACGGCCTCGATGCGCCCCCGGAGGTCAGCGCCCGTACGGAGCGGGCTGACCAGGTCGAGGTAGTCCGACGGCAGCAGCGGCGTCGTGACCATCTCCAGCAGTTTCCACGCCCTGCCGCGGAGGGCTGTACTCGTCATGAGTCCAGCTTGCTGCGCCTCCAGGCGTAAAGTCCTAACCATAGGACGTAAATCTGGTCGACCGAATTGTTCGCAGGGAACAAAAAGATGAGCTATGCAATCCGGAGGGCCAGCGAGCTGACCCTGGACGAGGCGACGGTCACCGCCCTTCGGGCCGCACTGAAGACCACCGCCGACGAAGTCGTCCAGGCGATCATGGACGAGGTCCCCTCATACGCCCATGCCTTGTCGGGCCGCATGGGCGCCACCATCCGCAGAGCCGTCCGCACCGCCCTGGGGCACTACCTGGACCTTGCGAGCGGGAACGCCACCGGCGGCGACGCCGGGGACGCCGCCTACGAGCTGGGCCGTGGCGAGGTGCGCGACGGCCGTTCGATGGACGCCCTGCTCAGCGCCTACCGCGTCGGCGCCCGGGTCGCCTGGCGATGTCTGGCAGCGGGTGCCGTACCCGCGGGTCTGCCCGCCGCCGAGGTCGCGAAGTTCGCCGAGCTGACCTTCGCCTACATCGACGAGCTCTCCGCCGCGAGCGCCGCGGGCCACGCCGACGAACTGGCCGCCCGGGGCAGAGCCCACGAGCGCCACCTGGAACACCTGGCCCGCGACCTCCTCGCCGGCGCGAGCCCGGACGCGCTGCTGGCCTCCGGCCAACGGGCCAGGTGGCAGCCTCCGGTTTCGCTGACCGCCGTCCTGCTGCCCGCCGCACAGGCCCGGCCTGCCTACCGGACACTCGACCCGAGCACCCTCGTCCTCGACGACCTGCCGGATGCCACCGGTGTGCTCCTCGTCCCCGATGCCGACCGGTCACGTCTCCTACGGCAGCTGACCGACCGCGCCGCCGTGGTCGGCCCGGCCCGGCCATGGACCCACGCGTCCGCCTCGTACGCACGAGCCCTACGCGCGCGCTCCCTTTCCTCCGACATTCGCGACACCGAGGACCACCTGCCCGACCTGGTGCTCAGCGCTGACGTGGACGCGTTCGCGGACCTGCGCGCCCGAGCCCTCGCACCGTTGCGGACCTTGCCTGCCGCAACCGCACGACGGCTGGAGGAGACGTTGCGAGCGTGGCTGCTGCACCAGGGCAGGCGGGACGAGGTCGCGGCGGCGTTGTTCGTCCATCCCCAGACGGTCCGATACCGGATGTCGCAGCTGCGGGAGCTGTTTCCCGATCTCGCATCACCACACCGGGTCCTCGAACTGACGCTGGCGGTCGGTCGCCGGGTCGACTGACGCGTCACCCGTCCACCGCCTTGTCCGCGAGCGTCCGGAGATCCTTCCCCTTCCCGGTGCCAGGCCGCCATGACCCGGGAAACGGCGGCCTTCCGGTCATCGTGACAAGGGGCCGGGCCGCTCGCCCCGCCACCGCCGTCCCGCGGCGGCCCGCACCTCCCTCCCGGCAGCCGGTCGGACGACCGGCCAGGGTCCACCGGCCACACCGCGCGAGAGATGATGGGGTGGAGTACGAAGCGTGAGGTCAGGAGCTCCCATGCCAAAACTGGTTCACCGGCCTCGTGAGGACGCGGAGTTCGATTTCATCCTCGGGAGGAGCCAGGTTCCGGTTCTCGCATACTTCACCGGGGCATGGCCGAAGGCGATCGAGCCCTGCCGGGTGATGGATGTCGTCGTGGGCGACATCGCCGCCGCCTACACGGGCCGCCTGACGGTCGTCCGCACCGACATCACGCGTTGCCCGGCGGCAACCGAGCGATACGGGATCACCGGAGCCCCGTCCTGCCTCCTGCTGAAGGAGGGAGCGGCGGTGGCGCACGGCACGGGGCCCATGACCATCGACGAGGTACGAGAGTTCCTGGACGGTCACCTCTGAGCGGCCGCTGCGGCACCCGGACCGCCGGGCAGGGTCGCCTCGTCCAGCGCGGTATGCGGACCGGCACCGCCTGGACGACGCCGGTCTGCTCCACCTGTCCCGGGCCGTGCGCGATTCCGCCCATGTGCGGGCTGAAAGAGGGGTGAACTCACAGGTCCAAGCCCCGTGGACCGAGGTGAGCCGGGTTCCAAGATGTACGTCCTGTCGGACGCGAACGGAGTGCCCCTCCTCGTCGGCGTCTCCGCGGCCAACACCCACGACAGCCTCGCGCTGAAGCCGATGGTCGATGGTCGAGGGTCGAGGGTCACCGAACGAGACACGACCCCCACCTCGGCCGGTACTTCAAGCCCCCGCGCTTGGCGGCAAGCACATCGGCGTGCGCATCGCCCGCAAAGGAGTCGAAACCGGCGAACGGTTGGACCGCCGCAGACGGGTCATCGAGCGGACCATGTCCTGGCTGACCGGCTACCGCGGATCGAACCACCGCTGCGAACGCCGTTCCCGCAGCTACCTGGCCCTTCTCGGTCTCGCCACGGGCACGCCGCTGCGTCGGCCGCGACCGGAGCATCCGCGCCCCGACACATCGCGGCCGGCTGGGATGCGAAGGGCAGCCCCGCACGCCCGTGCGGGCTCCACCGACGCTCTCATCGTCCCACCGGCCGCACTGCAGAACGCTGCAAGGTTCTCGCAAGGCTCGCTCCAGCCTTCCGTCCCACCTGCCGGGAATCCCGTCGGCAGGAGAGGTCCATGACACTCGGAGAGAGATCAACAGGGGGACGCCATGTCGGCGTTGAGCACAATTGGATCAGATGAATCCGGATCGGGTACGACTGCGGCAGACAGGTTCTCGACGCACAGCGTCAAGGAAGACGGTTCTGAGGCACGGCAGTGGCTGACTCTGGTGGGACGCAAGAAGGTCTTGGCGGTGATCCACACCGTGACGTACGGAAAGCGGCTGCTCGAAATCCTTTCTCTGCTGGAGACCGACTTCCGGCTCCAGATCTTCTTCACGGCACCACCTCACGACTTCGGCGACGACGTACCCGCCTTTCTGGCCAGGCTGGGGAGCGTGGTGCTCCCGTGGGACCAAGTGCCCCGCATGGCCTTCGACCTCGCCCTCGCCGCCGGGCCGCGCGGCGTGCAGTTCATCGACGCCCCGTTGATCACGTTGCCGCACGGGGCCAACTACCTGAAGAGGGTGACCGGCGGCGCGGACGCGGGCGTGGCGGGGCTCCGCAGGCAGGACCTCCTGCCCGGCGGCCGGATGCCCACTGCCATCGGTGTGGCGCACCAGGCCGATCTGCGCGATCTGGCGCGCGCCTGTCCCGAGGCGCTCCACCTGGCGCAGGTCGTCGGCGACCCCGTGCACGACCGGATCACCGCCAGTCTGCCGCTGCGCGCGGCATACCGTAGGGCCCTCGGGCTCACCGAAGGACAGAAGCTGGTGGTGGCGGTCTCGACCTGGGGCGCCCACTCCTCGTTCGGACGGTTCGACGTCCTCCTGCCGCGGCTGACAGGGGAGTTGCCGAGGCCGCACTACCGAACGGCGTTGCTCGTTCACCCCAATGTGTGGGCCGGGCACGGCGCCTATCAGGTCAGGTCATGGCTGGCCCGGTGCGAGCGGCAGGGGATGGGCGTAGTGCCGCCCGAAGCGGACTGGCGGAGCGTCCTGATCGCGGCGGACTGGATCATCGGCGATCACGGCTCGGTCACCCTCTACGGGACGCTCACCGGGGCACCGTTGCTGCTGGCGACCTCGCCCGCGCAGGAGATCAACCCGTCGTCCCCGGCCGCGGACCTCGCTGCCCGCGCGCCGGCGCTCTCCCCCACCCATCCGCTGGTGGACCAGCTCGACTACGTCGCACGGGTGTACCGGCACGAGGAGTACGCCGGGATCCGGTCGCGCATCACCTCGGAACCCGGGCGGTTCAACCGGAACATGCGCACGCTGATGTACCGGGTCCTCGGGGTGGGAGAGCCCGCGCACGAACCGCTCCCCCTCGCACTGCCGGCCCCGCTCCCCCTGGCACCGTGGGCTTCGGAGCGTGGGGAGGCGTCAGCGTGAAGCGCCTCGTCGTGGTTGAGGCGGGCACCTTCCCGGAGGTGCTGCACGCCCGGTGCCTCACCTCCTCGCTCAGCGTGCGGCTGTATCCGTCGAACAGCGCCCCCGGCTCGTCGGTCATCGACGAGCATCTCGTGGTGGACGTCGACACCTGCCGAAGCGGTCCCCTGCTGGACTGCGCCGATGTCCTTCAGGGGAGCCGCGTCCACTCGCCCTTGAGCGCACTGGACCGCTTGGCCGGCATCGTTTCGTCCCACTCGGCCTTCGGCCTCGCGGCGGTGCCCCTCGCCGATGCCGGAGACGTGCAAGGCTGGATCATGACCGACGGGACCGGACGGTCCCCGGTCCTGGTGCCGTACGAGACCCGTCAGCCTTCTCAGGTGTCCGTCGCACAGTCGTTGCTGCCGTCGTGCGTACATGCCTGGCTGGTGGCGGGCGGTTCGTTGGGGGACTGGCCGTACGCCTGCGGCGCGCCGTCCGGGTGAGTCGTCGCCGTCCCCGCCGGGGAACCGGACCGGGTCGCCCGCGGCGGCTCGGTCTCCCTCCCGCTGAGCCGCAGCGCGTCGGCGGTACTCGTGGTCCTGAAGAGTGCGATGGCCCGTACGAAGAAGTCCTCCGCAGCCTCTCTCCGGCCGTGGTCCGCCGCGCTCTCCCCCAGCATCTCCAGCGTGCGCGCCTGCCAGAAGGCCGCTCCCGAGGCCGTGAACACGGCCAAGGCGTCGTTCATCCTCGCCACCCCCTTCTCATAGGCCCCCGCCCGGGCCTCGGCGTACCCCAGGAACACCAGAGCTCGCGCGGCATCGTGAGGATCGTTCACGGCTACCAAAGCGGCATGGGCCCGGGCGAAGCACTCGATCGCCTCGTTCATGGCGTCCGCCGCGAGCGCGATCTCGCCGAGAGTGGTGCGGGCCAGGGCCGCGCCTCTCGGGTATCCGCAGTCCTCCCACAGGGAGACCGCCCGATTCAGGTGGGCCACGGCGTCGGCGCGAGGCCCCGCCTCGCGGAAGCACGCTCCGAGGCCCAGCAGGGCCTGCCCCTCGTCTCTGCGGTCCCCGGCCTCGCGTGCGGCTCGGAGGGATTCCCGGTACCAGGCGATGGCCTCCTCGGTGCGGCCGGCGGCCCCCAGGCCGATGGCCCCGGAGTTGAGCATCTGACGCTCGGCCGGTCCATTGCCCGCCTGCCGCGCGGCCTCCAGACCCGTCTCGTGGGCTTCGATCCACTCGGTGTAGTGGCGCAGTCGCAGGAAGAGCGGCCACAACGCGTCGACGAGCATCCAACTGGTGTCGTACCAACCGCTGTCCGACGCGAGCCTGACCGCATCCAGCAGTTGGGTCCTGTGCGCGTCGAGCCAGCGGAGCGCCCCGGGGCCGTCGGTGAAGGGCAGCGGAAGATCCGGCCGGTAGGCGTAGGTTCTGGGGAGCGTGAACTGCACCGGTGTAAGACGCTCCTGCGCCTTCGTCGCGGTGTACAGGCACCAGTCGCAGAGCCGCCGCAGCGCCTCTTCGCGAGCGGCACGCGGATCGTCCTCCACGGCACGCTCATGCGCGTGGATCCGTAAGAGATCATGGAAACGGTATGCCTCCGGACCGACATCCTCCACGAGATTGGCCTCGACCAGATCGTCCAGTCGGCGTTCCGCCCAGGACACCGACTCACCGCAGGAGGCCGCGGCGATCATCGCGTCGAAGGTGCGCATCGGGAGCAGACCGAGCGTCCTGTACAGGCGGGCGGTCTCCCCGTCGAGGACGGCGTACGAAGCGTCCAGAGCCTTACGTACCGAAATCTCCCCCTCCACTTCGAGTCCGGCGAGCCGGCTTCCGTCCGCATTCCGTGTGAGCGCGTCGGCAAGGGTCCTGACGGACTGCCGCGGCCGTGTCGCGAGACGGGCGGACGCCAGGCACACCGCGAGAGGGAGTCCCGCGCAGAGTGCCACCAGGCGGTGGGCCGCCTGGGGTTCCTCTCTGACGCGATCCGCGCCGATCCCCCGGCTGAGCAATTCGACACCGGCATCCGCACCGAGCGTGTCGAGCTGGTGAAAGCCCGCCCCCTGAAGACGCAGGCCGGTCAGCCTGTGGCGGCTGGTGACGACCACCAGGCTGCCCGGACCACTGAGCAGCAATGGCCTGACCTGGGCTGCCGTGAACGAGTTGTCCAACATGACGGCAATCCGCCGGTCAGCGGTGAGCGACCGCCACAGAGCCCCCAGTTCGTCGGGGTCCGCGGGCGGCGCACCGGCCCCGAGCGCACGGAGAAACTGCCCAAGGGTCGTCGCGGGTCGGACCAGCTCATCCGCCGAGTGCCCTCGCAGATCGGCGTACAGCTGTCCGTCGGGGAATTCCGTGGTCAGCGAATGCAGCCATTTGGACACCAGGGTCGTCTTGCCGACCCCGGCCGGTCCGCTGACAATGATCAGCGAAAGCCCCTCGGCACGGAGATCGTTCAGCGAGGCGAGATCATCCACCCTGTCGGTGAAGTTCGCCGGAACCGGCAGGAGTTGGTGCGGCGGAGCGAGCCGGAAGGCCTCCGTCGGCGCCGGGTGAAGATGAATGCCGCCGTGCACCTCACGGGCCTGAATGGTGGGACCGTACAGTCTCGCCTCGCCATTGATCTCATTCCCGTGCACCTCATGACGAGCCGCATCCGCGTCACTCATCCATCCCCCCGGAGATCGTTTTCGCATTCCCGAACTCTCACGCGTTCTACCCCGGACCGATGAGGAATGACCCCCCGGAATGGAACGGATCGCGCCAAGTACGGCCCAGTGCGACAAGGCTGTATGGCGGAATTCCCTGTGCGCTGTCATGCTCGTGGACCATCCGACGAACCGGCGGGGGCGCTGGTGGAAATCCAGATTCTCGGACCGGTGGGGTTACGGCTGAACGGGCACTGGCTGACCCTTGGATCGGACAAGGAACGGGTGCTGCTGGCCGCGCTCGCCATGGACGCGGGCCGTCCGTTGGCGATCAGCGCGTTGATGGAGCGGCTCTGGGACGGTGACCCGCCCGCGCGAGCCCGGGAGAACGTACACACCTACGTATCGCGCATCCGCCGCCGGCTGCGGGTGACGGGGACGGGGCCGGACGCACCGGCCATCGTGGGTAGGGCGCACACCTACACCCTGCGGACCGAACGGGGCTCCGTGGACCGGCAGCGCTTCCAGCAGTTGGTCGATGCCGCGTTCGCCGGTGACAGCGACGCGAGAGCGGTCGACCTGCTGTCCCTGGCGGAGGGGCTGTGGCAGGGGGAGGCGCTGGCCGGCCTGCCGGGAATCTGGGCGGCGACCACGCGGCGCAGGCTTGAGGAATCAAGGTTGAGCGCGTGCGCGTCGCGTATCGCCGCCGGGCTGAGACTGGGGCGCTTCGCGGAACAGGTCAGCGAGCTCACCGCGTTGGCCGAGACATATCCCGGTGACGAGACCGTGCTCGGCCAACTGATGCTCGCCTACTACGGAAGCGGACGGTACACGGACGCCCTCCGGGTCCATCAGCGGGCGCGGCAGTCCCTGATGGAGGAGTACGGCGCCCTGCCCGGCGCCGAACTGAACACGATCCACCAAGGCGTACTGGCGCGCGCGCCGGTCAGTGATCTGGTGAACGGGGGCGGCGCGAGAAGGACCGCGGGCCGGCCGGGCGGCGGGGTCGCCGCTCCACCGCCCCGGGCGGAGCCCGAGCCCGCGGAGGCGGGGTCCGGTCGGCCACCGCTCCGCAACCTTCCGCGCCATCCGTCGCTCGTCGGACGCCGGACGGAGATACGAACCCTGACTTCGCTGACGGTGGGGCAGGGCGCGGGCAGCGGATCCGCCGCCGTGGAGACCGTCAGCGGCATGGCCGGGGTCGGCAAGACCGCTCTGGTCCTCGCCACGGCCGTCCTGCTCGCCGACAGATATCCCGATGGGCAGCTCTACATCGATCTGCAGGGCCACTCCCCCAGCCAGGACCCCCTCACCGCGAGGGCCGCCCTGGCGCGACTGCTGAGGCTGCTCGGCGCACCCGCCTCCTCCATCCCGGCGGACCTGGAAGGCCGTGCGGCCCTGTGGCGGACGATGCTGGCCGCGCGCCGTCTGGTGATCGTCCTGGACGACGCCTCGGGGCCCGAGCAGATCGGCCCGCTGCTGCCGAGTGGGTCCCCGTCCCTGACGATCATCGCCAGCCGTCGCCATCTGACCGGCATACCGCAAGCGCTGTCGGTCCCGCTCGATGCGCTGCCGGAGGAGGACGCCATCTCCCTCTTCCGTGGTTTCGCCGGGGAGGAACGCACCCGTGACATCGCGGAGACCGCGCGGATCGTCGAGCTGTGCGGGTATCTCCCCCTCGCGATCGAGCTGGTGGCGCATCGGTTCCGAGCACGCACCTCCTGGACGCTGGGCGTGCTGGCGGAGCGTCTCGCCCGAAGTCCCGGGCGGCTGAAGGAGATCCGTACCGCGGACCAGGAACAGGAAATGGCGCGGGCTTTCGCGCTCTCCTATCGGACTCTCACCGCACAGCAGCGGTTGGCGTTCCGCCGTCTCGGACTGCACCCGGGTCCCGATTTCGGCCCCGAAGCGGCGGCCGCCCTGCTGGGCCTGCCGTCTGACACGACGGAGCGACTGCTCGAAGCACTGCTCTCGTGCCACCTGCTCAGGGAACCCCTGCCGGACCGCTATCGCTATCACGACCTGCTTCGCGAATACGCCCATGGCCTGTCCGTCTCGGAGGACAGCGAAGAGGAACGCCGGCAGGCCCTCGCCCGCCTCACGGACTTCTACGTGACCATGGCGGAGTTGGCCGATCGAAGGGCATACCCCCGGCGCATCCGGGTGGGCTCCCCCACTCACGTCCGGGCCCCCTCCTCGCCTTCGCTCCCCGATGCCGCCGCCGGGCGGTCCTGGCTCGCCACGGAACGCGGCAACCTGCTGGCTCTCGAAGGCCACGCCCGGCGCGACGGCGCCTCCGGCACGGCCGCACTGCTCGCCTGTGCTCTGGCGGGCTTCCTCCAGTCGGAGTGCTACTGGCAGGACGCCAAGCGACTGCTGCGGCACGCCGTCACCCACTGGGACCGGATGGGGGACGACGCACCGGCTCTTTGCAGGGCCCTGATAGATCTGTGCGCGGCGGAGGCCAGCGTCGGGGACTACGCGCAAGCCTCGATGGCGGGCGAGCGGGCGCTGCGGCTCGCGCGTGAGACGGACGACATCCCCGCCGAGGCCGAGGCGCTACGCGTCCTGGGCACGTTGAACTGGCATCTCGGCGAGAATCGCGAAGCCCTCGTCCTCCTGCAAAAGTCTTTTGCCATCAAGTCGCTTTCTGGTGACATCTGGGACAAGGCGCGAAGCCGAAACAACATAGCGGTCACCCTGCTCTTCCTCGGCGAGCTGGATCAGGCGCTCCAAAATTTCCGGAAAGCCCTCGGAGGATTCCAGGAAGCGGGCGACAGAACCGCTTCCGCTCAAACGCTGAACAATATAGGGGAATTGGAGATGAAGGCGGGAAGAATAGATTCCGCCCGCCAGTCCTTCCACAAAGCCCTGTCGCACATGGACATCGACGGGAGCCGACACGACCGCGCGACCGTCCGCAGAAATCTGGCCGAGGTGGTCATGGAATCGGATGAGTCCGCGGCGGCCCTCACCATGTTCGAAGAAACACTTTCGGAATTCCGGTCACTCGGCGACCGGAAAAGCCAGGCCGAGACCCTGATCGGCATCGGTGAGGCATGCTGGCGGCTGGGCAGGGCGGAGGAAGCCGGCAGACACCTCTCCGAGGCCCTGGCCATCGCCGAGGACATAGGGGCAGCCCACTACGAGATGCAGGCCCTGCGGCGCCTCGGGCGGCTGGACTTCGCCGGCGGCCGCCTGCGCATCGCCACGGAACGGCTGCGAGCGGCGGCAGCGGTCGCCGCCCGCACGCACGACGCGGGCGAGGAGGCCGCCGCGCTGGCCCTGCTGGCGGAAGTGCGGCTCGCTACGGGCGATCACATTGGCGCGTGCATGACATTACGCCAGGCGTTCGTACTGACGAGGCACCGGGACCTTGTCAACGCGCATAGAATCAGCCGCCGCCTGATCGAAATCGAACGATCATTTGATAAAACACCGGACGTGCATCCGCAAGCCTGTGCCGCACAGCGCCGGCGTACCGAGTAATATCGAACTGGCATATGCAATTATGCATTCTGTTCGACAGTTGGTAGCCTTCCCGCCCCATGGATCAAGAAGATCCACTAGGAAGGGAAAACGCACGTGCGCAACAACCTGGCGGTCCTCGTATGCCTGACCGCCTTGGTGACGGGGCCGATGACGGGCGTCGCGGTGGCGCATCCGAACATCGTCCGGCCGAACGGCTGCATCATGATATAGAGCGAGCCGTCCGCTCAGGGCGGCGAGCAGCTGTCAGCACATGCCCTCGGCGACCACCATCCACCGTTGCCGTCGAGGGCGTCGCCCGCACCGGTCAGGGAGGCGTGTCGCCGCGTTCCGATGTCTCCTCCAGCAGCTCCCGCAGGTCCTTGAGCCGGTCCAGGCCCTTCACCGCGCGGGCCGTGCGGTGGTTGGCGGCGAGGCGGGTGCGGTGGCGGTGGAGGAAGGACCAGTAGCCGGCGGTGTACGGGCAGGCCTGGTCGCCGGTGCGGTCGGTGGGGCGGTAGGCGCACGGGGCGCAGAAGTCGCTCATCTTGTTGATGTAGGCGCCGCCCGAGGTGTACGGCTTGGTCGTCATCCGGCCTCCGTCCGCGTACTGGGACATGCCGACCACGTTCGGCAGCATCACCCAGTCGTAGCCGTCGACGAAGCAGCGGTGGAACCAGTCGGTGACGGCCGCCGGGTCCCAGCCGTCCTGGAGCGCGCGGCTGCCGAGCACCATCAGGCGCGGGATGTGGTGGGTCCAGCCGGTGTCCCGTACCTGGGCCAGGACCGTGGAGAGGCAGTTGGCGGTGACCGCGTCGGCGTCCAGGTCCAGGAACCAGTCCGGCAGCACGGTGGTGTGGCGCAGCGCGTTGCGGTGGCGGTACTCCTCGCCGAAGTGCCAGTACAGGTGCCAGACGTACTCGCGCCAGCCCGCGATCTGCCGTACGAAGCCCTCGACGCTGTTGAGCGGCGCTTCGCCCTCCCGGTACGCCTGTTCCGCCGGCTCCACGCACTCCGCCGGGTCCAGGAGGCCGAGGTTCAGGGGTACGGAGAGGAGGCTGTGGCTCAGCACCGGGTCGGCGGCCAGCATCGCGTCCTCGTGGCGGCCGAATCCGGCCAAGCGGTGGGCGACGAAGTGGCGGAGCGCGGCACGGGCCTCGCGCCGGGTGGCCGGGAAGCCGCGCGGGCCGTCCCGGCCGACGAAGGAGACCTCGCCGTCGCGCTCCCAGCGGTCCAGGTCGCGGCGGACCTCGTCGTCGATCTCGTCCTCGCTCGGCCGCCAGGGGCCCCGCACGTCGAGGGCCTGCCGGCCGCGCGGCGGCGGTTCGCGGTTGTCGTGGTCCAGGTTCCACCGATTGCCGGCCGGGTTGTCGCCGTCCATCAGCAGGTCGTGCCGCTCGCGCACCCAGTGGTAGAAGCCCTCCAGCCGCAGGTTCCCGCCCCCGCTCCTGCCCTTGCCCTCGCCGTTTCCCGCCCACTCCGCGAAGTCGTCGTGGCTCACCAGGAAGCCTTTGGCGGGAAGCACCTCCACGGCCTCCAGGCCGTTGACGAACTCCAGCGCCCGGCGTGAGGTGGGGTGGCGGACGGTCAAGGGGGCCGGTGCCCGGCGTCCTCGTACCTTCTCCAGGCCCTCCGTGTACGTCTCGGCCCGGACGTAGGTGACCCGGTCGCCGAGCTCGGCCGCGCGGTGCCGCATCGCCGAGAGGACCAGGTGCGCCTTGGCGCGGTGGAAGCGGCGTCGGCGCAGCACCGAACGCGCCTCGATCATGATCACCGGAGCCTTGTCGTCCGGGCCTCCGTGGCGCGGGTCGAGGAAGTGCGGGCCCAGTTGGTCCCCGAACAGCCAGTGGGGGCGTGGTGCCATGGGGAGGACCGCCTCTCAGCTCCGGTGGTCGGCCCCGACGATGCTGGCAGCCTCCGCCCGTATGCGGAGGCCGACACTCCGTCGCGCCGTGCGCCGGCCTCCGTACGCCGACACTCCGTCGCCGGCCCGTCGCGTCCCTTCCTTCGGCCGCCGCCGTAGGGTCGAGCCCGTGAACCAGCCTCCCGGAGAGCCCGAGCAGCAGGCGCTCTTCGGCTGGGAGGAGGCGGTACCCGCCGAACCGCCCAACCGTGACCGCGGGTTCCGGGACAGTGCGCGGGCCCGGCGGATGCTCGACGTACGGGAGGTCTACGCGGAGCCCGCCGCGCTCGACTCGCCACGCGGCCGGCAGATCCTGGCGCGGCTGCCCGGCGTTCCCGTCACCGAGGTGCCCGGCCACTGGCGCATCCCCTCGCTGCACGGCAACGAGGGCAACATCGGCCGCTGGACCCGGATCAAGACCGAGACCCTCGTCCTCGGCGTCCGGCAGTCCCTCACCACCCGGCCCAACGGCAGGTCGGCCGACTGGATCGCGCCCGGCGCCTCCAACGGCTGCGCCATGGCGTGCGCGTACTGCTACGTCCCGCGCCGCAAGGGGTACGCCAACCCGATCACGCTCTTCACCAACATCGAGGCGATCACCGCCCATGTACGGCGTCATGTACGGGTACAGGGGCCCAAACCGGAGCCCAACCAGTGCGATCCGCACGCCTGGGTGTACGACATCGGCGAGAACGGCGACTGTTCGGTCGACGACCTGATCTGCGACAACACCGCCGACCTCATCGCCGCGTTCCGCGAACTTCTCACCGCCAAAGCCTCGTTCGCGACGAAGTTCGTCAACCCCGATCTGCTGGCGCTGGATCCGCGCGGCCGCACGCGCGTGCGGTTCTCGGTGATGCCGCCACAGGACGCCCGGCTGCTGGACCTCCGCACCAGCCCGGTCGCGGAACGCATCGCGGCCGCCGCCGACTTCCTGGACGCGGGGTACGAGGTCCACTTCAACCTCTCACCCGTGGTGCTGCGGCCCGGCTGGCAGCGGGACTGGGCCGGGCTGCTGGAGCACCTGGACGATGTCCTGCCCGGCCGGGTGAAGGCGCAGGCGGCCGCCGAGATCATCATGCTGACCCACAACCAGCAGCTCCACGAGGTCAACCTCGGCTGGCACCCGCGGGCCGAGGAGGTGCTGTGGCAGCCGGCCGCGCAGGAGGCGAAGCGCTCGGAGAACGGCGCCGTCAACGTGCGCTACGCCCGTGAGGTCAAGCGTGACGCCCTCGTGCGGCTGCGGGAGCTGATCGGCGAGCACGCGCCGTGGCTGCGCATCCGGTACGCGTTCTGAGCGCCGGACACCCTAGTGGCCGCCGGCCTCCGCGAGCGTGTGGGCGACGAGCGCGTTGGCGTGGCCGTGGCCCAGGGCGTGTTCGGTCTTGAGCCAGCTGACCAGCTCCATGTGCTTGGTCAGCGGCGAGGAGCGGATCAGCTCCTTCCACTCGGCGACCGGGCGGCCGTACTTCTTCTCGATGGCGGGGAAGTAGCTGGCAGGGCCCTTCACGGCGGCGCTCATGGGGTGTGTGTCCTGTCTGTTCGATTCGGATGATCGGTGCGTGTACGTCTGACGGGTATGACTGGCGGCGGCCGGAGAAGTCATCGGTCCCGCAGCACAGCAGTTTCCTGACAGCCCGGTCACCGACGTGCGGCCGTGGCCGGTACGGAGAGCAATCTCCTTACCGGCCACGGCCTTTGGTTCAGTCAGCCAGCCCGATGTCGCGTTGTCGCGTTGTCGCTTACGGGACGAGCCGGAGCAGCTTGTTCGGGGAGCCAGAACCGATGCCGGTCAGGACGTTGTTGGTCGCGCCGTTCACGAGGGCGGTGCCCACGGCGGCCGGGGAGGCGCCGGGGTGGTTGGTCAGGTGGACGGCGGCCGCGCCGGCGACGTGCGGCGCCGCGAAGGAGGTGCCGTTGCCGGTGTAGGTGGCGGTGTCCGAGGTGGCCCAGCCGGCCGTGATGTCGGAGCCGGGCGCGAAGAGGTCCACGCGGGGCCCGTAGTTGGAGTAGCTCGCCCGCGCGTCGGTCCGGGTCGTGGCGCCGACGGTGAGGGCGGTGTCAACCCGGGCGGGCGAGTAGTTGGACGCGGGGGCGTTGGAATTGCCCGCCGCGATCGCGTACGTCACTCCGGCCGCGATCGACCGGCGCACCGCGTCGTCCAGCGCGGTGCTCGCCCCGCCGCCGAGCGAGACGTTGGCGACCGAGGAGGCCGTACGGTTGCCGGTGATCCAGTCCACGCCCGCGATGACGCCGGCGGTGGTGCCGGAGCCGCTGTTGTCGAGGACGCGCACGGCGACGATCTTCGCCTTCTTGGCGACGCCGTAGGTGGTGCCGGCGGCGGTCGTGGCGACGTGCGTGCCGTGGCCGTTGCCGTCCTGGGCGGTGGCGTCGTTGTCGACGAAGTCCCAGCCGTACGAGGCCCGTCCGGCGATGTCCTGGTGGGTGATGCGGACACCGGTGTCCAGGACGAAGACGGTGGTGTCGCCGCCGCCGGAGTCCGGGTAGGTGAACGTGCGGTTGAGCGGCAGGTTCGGCTGGTCGATGCGGTCGAGGCCCCAGGGTGCGTTGGTCTGCGTGGCGGTCGAGTGGACCCGCCGGTCCTGCTCGACCGAGGCGACCGCCGGGTCGGCGGCGAGCCGCTCGGCCTGCGCGCCGCTGAGCCTGGCGGCGTAGCCGTTCAGCGCGGAGGTGTAGGTGCGCTCGATCTGCCCGCCGTAGCCCGCTATCAGCTTCCGGCCCTGCGTCGCGGCCGCGCCGAACCCGGCCTTCTCCTTCAGCGTGACGATGTAGCTCCCGGGGACCGCGTCGGCCGCGCCCGCGTGCAGGACTCTGCCCTCGGACGCCGGGGCGGGAGCCGCCTGCGCCGGTAAGGCCGCACCCGCCCCGACGGCGAGCGCCAGTGTGGTGGCCGCGGCGATCGCTCCGGCGGTCCTTCGCCCGGTGGTGCGCACTGCTGCCGTGAATGCCATGAAGAAATCTCCTCGAACGGTGGCGCGCCGGGGGTTCTCGCGCCGGGGATGCGGCGTACGGGGTTCCGTCCGCCGCGTCCGACGATGGCGGCGGGCGCTCGGGTGGGGCAAGGACGGTCGAGCAGATGTCATGACCGCGCCATACAGGTAGCCGGACGTCAACTCGCCCTACACACACGGCAACACGGCCGTTGCGTACGGTGCATGACCTCTGGTCGGCCGCCCTCGTTCGCCGGACAGCCGCCACCCGCCCGGCCCCTCTCGCTACGATCTTCAGCTCCCGAGCATTGGAGTGCCGCCATGAGTGAACGCCCCGTCCACACCGTGGAAGTGCCTCTGGGCGACGGCAGCGACGAGACCGTCCGGGTCCAGATCCGCGAGGTGGACGAGGCCCTCGTCCGCGTCGGGCGCGGCGGCCGTACGGTGGCGCGGGCCGAGCGGACGCTCGGGCAGATGCTGGACACCGTACGGCCCGTGGCGGAGAGCTTCGTGGGGCGGTTCTCCGGCATGGCCCAGGCACCGGACGAGATCACCCTGGAGTTCGGGGTGTCGCTGTCGGCCGAGGCGGACGTCGTCATCGCCAGCACCGCGACGGCGGCCAACTTCTCGGTGAGCCTGACCTGGAACAGGCGCGACACCCCGGCCGCCGACGCCGATACTGGGGCGGTGCAGGGCAGTTGATACGGGTGGGGGCCCAGTGACGGACATACCGCAGGGCAGGAGCGAGGCCGGCCGTCAGCGGACTCCCGGGCCGCCACGGGATTCCGGGCCATCACGGGATTCCGATCCCGGGTACGGCCCCGAAGCCGCCATCGCCGCCGCTGTCGTCCGCGTCAAGGGCCGGGACGGCGTTGTCGCGGGCGCGGGCTTCCTGGTCGCCGCCGATCTCGTCCTGACCTGCGCCCATGTGGTCTCCGACGCCCTCGACCGGCCCCGGGAGGAGGCCGTGGAGGCCGGGACCGAGGTGGCCGTCGATCTGCCGCTGGCCGGGGACGCCGGTGGCGCGTACGACGGTGGTGACCGTACCGCCGAAGTGCGGCGCTGGATCCCCGTCCAGCCCGACCGGACCGGCGACATGGCCCTCCTGCGGCTCCGGCAGCCGGTGCCCGGCGCCCGGCCGCTGCCCCTGGCCGACCCACCGCAGGGCGTCTGGCACCACGCCGCCCGGGCCGTCGGCTTCACCGACGACCATCCCGGCGGTGTCTGGCACAGCGGTACGTTCCGGGGGCCGACCGGAGAGGGGTGGGTGCAGCTCTCACGGGGCGACGGCGAGGGCATGTACGTCAGGCGGGGCTTCAGCGGCAGCCCGGTCTGGGACGACGAACTCGGCGCGGCCGTCGGGATGATGGTGGCCGCGGAGCCCGTACGCGATGCCCAGCAGGCGTTCGCCCTGCGGACCCGGACACTGGTGCGGGAGCTGCACGAGCTCGACGCCCTCGCCGCCCCGCCCAGCCCCTTCCGCGGCCTCGACCCCTTCCAGGAGGCGGACGCCGACGTCTTCTTCGGGCGGGACGCCGACGTCAGGAGAGTGGTCGACGAGCTGCGGGGCGACCGGCCGGCCGTCACCCTGTACGGGCCCTCCGGCTGCGGCAAGTCCTCGCTGGCGCTGGCCGGGGTGGTGCCGGTCATGCGGCGGGCCGGGTATGTGGTCCTGGTCGTCAACGCGGGGCACATCTCCTCCGTCCGCTCCGCGCTCGCCACGGAGCTGTACAAGCTGGCGGGAGCGAGGGGGGCCGAGGAGCCGGAGGAGCCGGGCGGGCAGCCGGAAGATCGGAGCGGGCAGCCGGAAGGGGCGGGCGAGGAACATCACCTGCGGAGCGCCGGGGAAGTGGCGACCGCGCTGGGGGAGATGGGGCTCGCCGACACCCTCCACCGCGCCCTGGGACGTACGGCCGGCCGGGTCCTCATCGTCCTCGACCAGGCCGAGGCCCTCCTGAGCCGCCACGCCGACGAGGTGGGCGACGCCGCCCGCCTGCTCCTGTCGAAGGAGATGCCGGACGGCGTCCGCGTACTGCTCACCCTCCGCGCCGACTTCGTGGACGCGGCGCTCAGCCACCCGGACCTGGGCAAGGCGTTGAAGGGCGGGTCCACCGTCCCGCTCACCCCGATGTCCCGGGAGCAGCTCGAGCAGGTGATCAGCGAGCCGATCGCACGCCTTCGGACCATCTCGTACGACCCCGGCCTCGAACAGCGCCTCCTGGACGACGCCGGGAACGAGCCCGGCGTCCTGCCCCTGCTCGGCTTCGTCCTCTCCCAGCTGTGGGAGCGGCGGGTCTCGGGTCGGCTCCGCCTCGCCACGTACGACGAGATCGGCGGGGTCTCCGGCGCCCTGGCGCGCCACGCGGAACAGGCCTGGCGGGAGTCCGTACGGCCCGAGGACGAGGCCGACGCGCTGCGGCTGCTCACCGGGCTCGTCCGCGTCCTGCCCGGCAGCGAGGCCCCCATGCGCCGCATGATCGCCCACGACGAGGCGGGCGAGGCCCGGTGGCGGATCGCCCGGTCACTGGCGACACGGCGGCTGCTGGTGCTGCACGGGGACGAGAACGCGCCGCAGACGGCCGAGCTCGCGCACGAGGCGCTCATCAGCGCCTGGCCGACGCTCGCCGAACAGGTGCGGACCGACAGCGACCTGCTGGCGGCCCGAGCGGAGCTGCGTCACGACCTCGACCGGTGGGAGAAGGCGGGGCGCCCGGCCGACCTGCTGCCCGGGGCCCTCCAGCTGGGCGCCCTGAGGGGGCGGCTGCGGGCCAGGGAAGCCGAACTGTCCCCGTCGGAGCGCGAGTTCATCGACCTCGCCGGAAAGCGCCATCGGGCCCGCCGGGCCCGCGTGCGGGCCGCGTGGGTCGCCGCCGTGCTCGTCCTCGCGCTCGTCGTCGGGCTCGGTACCTTCCTGGTCCAGGAGTCCCGGGTCAGCGCCGTACGGGAGGCGGAGGGACGGTCGCGGTCGTTGGCGACCCTCTCGGACGAGCTGGCGAAGCGGGATCCCGGTGGAGCGGCCCTGATCGCCATGGCGGCCCACGACCTCGCCCCGACCCAGGAGGCCCGGAACGCGCTGCTGCGGCGCTACGACCGCTTCGTGCAGGACCGGTGGGCGCTGTCGGGGACCGACACCCGGATGGACCAGGTGGCGACGAGTACGGACGGCCGGGTGGTCCTGGTGACGACCAAGGCCGGAGGTTCGACCAGCTCGGACGGGGGTGCCATGCTCTTCGTCCGGAGCGCCGACGCCCGGGTCGTACGCGTCCGCCTCCCTCTGGCCGAACAGGCCTTCTTCCCGATGGTGAGCAGGGACGGCCGCAGGGTCGCCTACCTGTCGACGAAGGACGGCGGTGCCCTGATCTGGCACGACGTGGACCCGACGGGCACCGACGAGGCGGCGGTGCTGGGCCGGGAGCGCAAGATCCTCGGCAAGGAGTTCGGCGATCCGGGGACGACGTTGTACCAGCGCCGCGGCCTCGCGGACTTCTCTCCCGACGGGCGCGAGGTCGTCACCGCGACCGGCGGAAAGGTACGGATCCGGGAACTGGCGACCGAGCGGACGCGCGAGCTGCCCGGGCGGCCGCCGGCCATCGACCGGGTGTGGTTCGGGACGGACGCGGACACCCTCGTGGCTCAGCGGCCTCCCGAGGCCGGGCAGGATTCCGGGACGGGCCCGCTGATGGCGGTCGACACCGGCACGGGACGGACACGCACGCTGGTGACCGGCGTCGGTACGTCGACGATCAGCAGTCTCGCCCTGTCGGGCAACGGCGCGGTGCTGGCCGTCTGCCGACAGGGGCCTGCGGGGGCCGGCATCACGTACGAGGCGGTGCGCGTGGCGGACGGGCAGGTGCTCCGGCGACACCGGCCCGGACAGTGGTCCAGCTCGTGCAAGGGCGTCGCGATCGACAGGACGGGAGACCACTTCGCGATGAGCACCGTGGGAGCCGCCTGGCATGTCGTCGGGACGCGCCCGGGAGCCACGGTGCGTGAGGCCGTAGGCCCCAGCACGTTCCCCCGGCTCGACGAGGACGGCCTGTCCCTCGTGGGAGATCCGGACGAGCCCGTGCTGATCGTCCCGGGCGAGACCGCGGTGACCGGCCGCCCCCTGACCTGGAACACCGTCAAAGCCGACGGTCCTCCCGCGCTGGTGGGTGGCGCGGCCCGGGGTGGGGGCGGCGAGACGGTGGTCCGGCTCGGGGAGGGTGGCGACCGGATGGGCGTCGTCCGCATGGACGCGGAGGGATCGACCGTCGTCAAGGAGGTGGAACGGCCGTCCAGGAGGGCATGGTCGGAGTACCTCCAGGGTCCGCCGCAGGTGAACCGCGGCCGGAGGGCGACCCTGGCCGCCGACCACATCGGCGCGAACAAGGTCCGGGTCTGGGAGCTCCCCTCCCTGCGGACGGCCACCGACATCGTCGCCGCGCCCGTTCCCGGGGACCAGATGGTACGGATCCTCTTCGGCCCCGGCGACGAGTTGCTGACCGTCTCCGGCTCCGTCGTCGAGCACTGGAACGCCCGGGACGGCCGGCGTCTCTCGAAACCCCTCGACGTCCGCGACCTGGGGTTCGCCGGGAAGAAGGAGGTGGAGTTCACCGTCTCCTTCCACCCCGAGCCGGGACACGTACAGATCCTGGTCGCCGGTGAACCGGCCATCCATGCCGTCTCGCTGCGCACGGGCGAGGAGAACACGAAGCTGAAGGTCGAGCTGGGGCCCGGCGTCAGCACCGCCGTGCTCGACCGGAGCGGCGATTTCGCCGTCGTACAGACCAAGGGATCCATGGTGGAGGTGTGGTCGGCAGGGCAGGAGGGGCGGGCCCCGCGCAGGGTGCTCGGTCCGGTCGGGCCGCTGGACCAGTTCGGCGACTTCCAGCACGGCTTCCGGGGAGACAGTTCGGAGTACTTCCTGGCCAACGGGGACTCCATACGGTTCCAGGACGTGGCGGACCCCGACCATCGCGGCGAGTCGTATGTGTTCGCGGAGGAGCAGAAGTTCCTGGCGGCGTCGCGGGACGGCAGGACGCTGCTCCGGCACATCGACAAGGAGGTGGTGAACATCCTCCACCTCGACCCGGAGCTCTGGAAGTCGGAACTCTGCGCCACGCTCGGCCGCGACCTCTCCCAGGACGAACGTCGGGGCTTCCCCGTCTGGCTGCCGGAACGGATCTGCCCGCCCGGCGGCCGCTAGGAGGTGTCCTGCCGGTCAGTCCTCCCCCGCTTCCCCGCCTTCTCCGGCTTCCCTGGCTTCCCCGACCTTCCCGGCTTCCCCGGCTTCCCCGGCGGTACGGGTCGCCCGGACCGCCTCCTCCGGATCCAGCCCGGTGCCTTTCTCGTACGCCACCGAGAACGCCGCCGGGCCCAGCGTGGTCCGGGCCGCCGCGGTGATGCGGTCGACGTCGGCGCGTTCGGCGGGGGGCAGCGGGGCTGCGGCGCGGCGGCGGGCGGATGCTGCCGCGCCCAGGAGGAGGGCCGCCCGGGTGGCCGCGGAGGTATGGGCGGGGAGGGCGGCGGCGCCGGCCAGACCTTCCAGGGAGAGGGCCAGGGCCCGGGGTTCGGCCAGGGCTCGGGCGGTCTCCAGGCCGGCCAGGTGGTGGGCCTCGGCCGTGTGCGCGTCGCCGCGCAGCTCGGCGACGAAGCCGAGTTCGGCCAGGAGGAGGTGGTCGCCCGCCTGGGAGGAGACGCCCGCGTAGCCGTCCCGGAGGTGCAGCAGGTGGGCCTCTGCGGCGTCGAGGTCGCCCGAGCGGCGGGCACCGAGGGCCAGGCCCATCTCGGAGTGGATCTCGCCGTACTTGTAGCCCTGTTCGGCGGCGATCCGGCGCGCCTGCTCGTGGAGGTCGCGCGCGCGGTCGAAGTCGCGGGCGAGCAGGGCGAGCCGGCCGAGGCCGGAGAGCCGCGCCGACACCTCCGCCTCCAGGCCCAACTCCCTCGCCATGAGCAGACCTTCGTGCTGACGGCGCTCGGCGTCCTCGTACGCGCCCTTGATCTCCGCGAGTGCGGCGAGCGGTGAGATCGTCTGCAACTCGCCCCAGCGGTCACCCAGTTCGTGGAAGATCCGGGCACTGCGGCTGCCGTCCCGGCCGAGGCCCGCCAGGTCGCCGCTGACCAGCGCGAGCGTCGCGCGCAGGCCGAGCGCGGCGGCGCTGCCCCACGGGTCGTCGGCGGCGGTGAACAGGGTGAGGGCACGGGTGTTCAGCTCGCCGCTGCCGGCCGCGTCGCCCGCGCTGAACAGGCCGTACGCGCAGAGCCAGAGCGCACGGGCCCGGCGCACGGGGTCGGCGATGGCCTCGGATGCGGGGGCGGGCCCGTGGCCGTCCGCCGTGGTGGCGGCCGCGGCTCCCGGGTCACCGGTGAGGAGCGTGAACGCTGCCTGGAGGAGGACGAGTTCAGGTGGGCCGTCCGTCACCGCCAGCACCACGGCCAGGCTGCGGCGGGCCTCGGTCAGACGGCCGCGCAGCAGCCACCACCAGGCCAGTGCGGTGGCCAGCCGGACCGCCTCCTCCGGCTCGCCCGCGCCCGCCCGGCGCACCGCCTCGTCGAGCGCGGTCCGCAGGTTGCCGGCCTCCGCGTCCAGCCGGGCCAGCCAGGGGCGCTGCCCGGCGCCGCGCAGCTGCGGCTCGGCCTCTTCGGCCAGGGCCCGGTAGTGGAGGAGATGGCGGTCCCGTACGGCGGCGAGGTCCTCCATCTCGTGGAGCCGCTCGGTCGCGTACGCGGCGACGGACTCCAGGAGGCGGTAGCGGGGGCCGGTCGGGCTCGCCGCCACGACCACCAGGGATCGGTCCACCAGCCGCGTGACCAGGTCGAGCACCTCGTCCCGGGCCACGCCGTCCCCCGCGCAGACCGCCTCGGCGCCCGCCAGGTCGCAGCCGTCGCTGTGGGCGGCGAGGCGGCGCAGGACGATGCGTTCGGGTGCGCTGAGCAGCTCCCAGCTCCAGTCGATCATCGCCCGCAGCGTCTGCTGGCGGGCCGGGGCGCCGCGCTGCCCGAAGGTCAGGACCCGGAAGCGGTCGTTGAGCCGTTCCGCCAACTCCCGCACCCCAAGAGCCCGTACGCGGGTGGCGGCGAGCTCCAGCGCGAGCGGGATGCCGTCGAGGCGGCGGCAGATCTCGGTGACCGCCCGGCGCTCGGGCTCCTCCGGTGCGTCCGGGTCGCGCGGGAAGCCGGGGGCGGATGCGGCGGCGCGGTCCATGAACAGCCTTACCGCGTCGGCGGGTTGCAGCGGGTCGACGAGGAACATCGCCTCGCCCGCGAGGCCGAGCGGCTCCTGGCCGGTGGCGAGGACCCGCAGGCCGGGGGCGGTGCGCAGGAGGAGCTCGGTGAGTTCGGCGGCGGCGTCGACGACGTGCTCGCAGTTGTCCAGGACGAGCAGGGTGCGCCGGTCGCGCAGGGCGGCGGCGAGGCGGTGCGGGAGGGAGGGCGTGGAGCTGCCGGTGCCGGGGAGTGCGCGCGGGGCGTCGTCGCGGATGCCGAGGGTGGCGGCGACGACCTGGGCGAGGTCGGCGGGGGTGCCGGAGCGGATGCCGGAGAACTCCACCAGCCAGGCTCCGTCGGCCAGTTCGCCCGCCCGGGCGCCGTCCCGCTCGGCGGTGGCCGCCGCCACGGCGAGGCGGGTCTTGCCGACGCCGCCAGGGCCGGTGAGGGTCACCAGCCGTGCCTCGGAGAGGAGTTGGAGCAGGTGGGCGAGGGCCTCGCTACGGCCTACGAGGGGGGTCAGGGGGGCCGGGAGGTTGGAGTGGAGCGGTGAGGTGGTGGGGGTGGTAGAGGGAGTGGGGGTGAGCGGCGCTGTGCCCGTGGAGCCGTGCGCCGGCGTCCGCGGGCCGTCCCCCGCCTCGTACGCCCCGGCGCTCAGCCCCGGCTCCTGCCGCAGCACCGCCCCGTGCAGCGCGGCCAGTTCAGGGCTCGGGTCGACCCCCAGCTCCTCCGCCAGGCGGGTGCGCAGGGACTCGTACGACGCCAAGGCCTCGCTCTGGCGGCCCGTCGCGTACAGGGCCCTCATACGGAGGGCGTGCAGGCGCTCCCGTAGGGGGTGGAGTGCGACGAGGCCGGCCAGCTCTGCGGCCAGGAGCGCGTGGTCGCCCGTCTCCAGGCGGGCCTCGGCCTGGTCCTCCAGCGCGGAGAGCCGCTGCTCCGCCAGGCGCTGGGCCGCCGGCCGTACGAAGAGGGCGTCGGCGAAGTCCGCGTACGCCGGTCCTCGCCACAGCTCCAGGGCCTCCGTCAGCAGCTCGGCCCGGGTGCGCGGGTCCTGGACGGGGCGGGCCCGGGCCACCAGGGTCAAAAAGCGTACGGCGTCCACCTCGTCGGCCGACTCGTCGAACCGCAGCCGGTAGCCGGGAGGCTGGCGCACCACGCGGTCGCGGCCGATGACCCGGCGCAGCTGCGAGACCTTGGCCTGGAGAGCGCCCGCCGGGTTGCCGGGAGGCGCGTCGGCCCACAGGTCGTGGATGAGCTGGTCGGCGGAGACCGGTCCTCCGCCGTTCGCGAGCAGATCCGCCAGCAGGGCCCGGACCTTGGCCTCCGGGACCTTGACCTGCCGCCCCTCGCCGTCCCACACCACCAGTGGCCCGAGCACCCCAAACCGCATAGGCGCCACCGTACAGGCCAGGGGAACCGGCCCCGGGGCGCCGGGCACCACCGCTCCGGACGCCGGGCGGCCCGAAGGTTTCCCGAAGGTTCTCCGAAGCGGCGGGGCGCAGAGTCGTGGCGAAGAGGAGCGGGAGGGGACCGGGAGGAGCGGCACCATGACCAAGTACGCGCGCCGGAAGGCCCTGGTCGTCGGTGAGGCCACCGGTATCGGCCTGGCCATCGCCAAGCGGCTCGTGGAGGGCGGTGCGAGCGTCCTGCTGACCGCCCGCACCGAAGAGGAGCGTGCCCGGGCGGTCGGTGAACTCGGCTCCGCCGCCCGCGTCGTCCCCCCGTCCTCGGTCGTGGGTCTGCTCGAAGCAGAGGCGGGTGTCCGAGGTGTCGATCTTCTTTTCGCCGATTCCCTCCCCACCGCCCGGCCCCTGCTGCCGCATCTCCGCGACGGCGGCGCGGTCGTGCTGACCGCGCCCGCCTCGTGCCCGGACGCCGTACGGGCGCTCGCCGCCGAGCTGGCCTTCCGCGGCGTCCGCGTCAACGCCGTGGCCCCGGGCTGTATCGAGGCGCCGGGCTCCGGCGCCGTACCCCTGCCTCCGCTGGGACGTCTCGGCGCCGCCGAGGAGGTGGCCCGCGCCGCGCTCTTCCTGGCCACGGAGGCGACGTTCACCACCGGCGCACGGCTCCCCGTCGACGGCGGCCTCGGCCGTCCATGAGCGGTCCCGACGCCGCCCGTACGCGGTCCCGGCCATCCGAGAAGCGTCCACCGTCCCCGCACCATCACCCCTTCCGATCGGAAACCTGGAGCACACCCCATGAGCACCGCACCCGACACGGCGTCCGCCTCCGCCGCGGCACCGGACCCCAAGGGCGGCGGCGAGGAAGCGCGGAAGCTCCCGCTCTTCGCCCTGCTGGCCCTCGCCACCGCCGTCTTCATCACCAGCCTCACCGAGACCCTCCCCGCCGGTCTGCTGCCGTCGATGAGCCAGGACCTGGGGGTCAGCGAGTCCGCCACCGGCCAGACGGTCACGGTCTACGCGATCGGCACCGCCCTCACCGCGATCCCGCTCACCGCCGCCACCGCGGGCTGGCAGCGTAAGAAGCTGCTGCTCACGGCCATGGCCGGGTTCGCTATCGCCAACACCGTGACCGCCGTGTCGTCCGTCTACGAGCTGACGATGGTCGCCCGGTTCGTCGCCGGTGTCGCGGCCGGTCTCGCCTGGGCCCTGCTCGCCGGGTACGCCCGCCGCCTCGCCCCCGTACACCTCCAGGGCAAGGCGATGGCCATCGCCATGGCCGGTATCCCCGTCGCGCTCTCCCTCGGTGTGCCCGCCGGTACGTTCCTCGGCGAGTGGCTTGGCTGGCGCGCGGCGTTCCTGTCGATGACCGGGCTCACGGTCGCGCTGCTGGTGTGGATCTTCGCCGGCGTACCGGACTTCCCCGGCCAGGCCCGCGGCGAGCGGCCGAAGCTGCTGCGCACGCTGACCATCCCGGGCGTCTCGCCGGTCCTCTTCGTCACGCTGGTCTTCGTGCTGGCGCACACCATCCTGTACGCGTACATCGCCACGTACCTCAAGGACCTCGGGCTCGGCGGGCACACCGGCCTGATCCTGCTGGTCTTCGGCGCCGCCTCACTGGCCAGCATCTGGATCGTCGGCGCGCAGATCAACCGCCGGCTGCGCGGTCTCACCGTCGGCGGCGCGCTGCTGGTCGCCGTCGCCTCGCTGCTCCTGGCCGTCCTCTCCGACACGACCGCGCTCGTCTATGTGGCCGCGGTGCTGTGGGGTCTGGGCTGGGGCGGTGTGCCCACGCTGCTGCAGACCGCCGTCGGTGACGCGGGCGGCGAGTCGGCGGACGCGGCGCAGGCGATGCTCGTCACGCTCTGGAACGTCGCGATGGCCGGCGGCGGCATCGTCGGCGGCATCCTGCTGGACACCCTCGGCAGCGAGTCCTTCCCGTGGACGGTCGTGCTGCTCCTGCTGCCGGTGATCGCGGTGGTGCTCTACGCCAGGAAGGCCGGATTCCCCGCCCACCGGCCGTCCGAGGAGGAGAAGGCGGCGGAGGCAGGGGCGGAGACCGAGCCCAAGGCCGGAGTTCCCGCGGTCTGACCACCCGACGACCCGACTGCCGGAGGCCACCCCTCCCCCGTCCTCCGGCGGTCGCCCCTCTCCTGCGAAGCCCCGCCCCGGCGGTACGGCAGTCCCCTCACCGGGACACCGACTCCGAACTCCGTGCACAGCACCTCGCTGGGGTCATGTTCATGATTTGTTGACACTTCACCGGAGGGCCCGACGGCACCGCTCCACCACTGGTGGAGCCCGGTCGTCCACCTCCGCACGCCCCTCGCAGACGCGCAGCCGAGGGGCGTTTTCGCAGGTCAGGCCCCGAACTTGCAAAATAGACGGCCGACCCGGGCAAACTCCGGCCCGAGCGGTACTTTCACCTCGTACTGATGTGCCATGTATCCACCCGGGTGCGAGCGGTGACGAGTATCGAGGGGGCGTAGCGTTACATGTCGTCAAGTGAGGTGCGCGCGGCGGTGCCGGGCGACGGCGCGTACATGCGGACGTTCATGGACGAGATCTTCCCGGCGTTCCAGCGGCCGGAGCAGCGCCGCTGGGCCCAGACGTACCTCTGGGCCCTGCTCCATGTGTCGGGGAAGAAGACACCGCGCCGCATGGCCCTGGCGAAGCCCTTGCCCTCGGCTGCGGCACACGGTCTCCACCAGTTCATCAACGCCAGCCCGTGGGACTGGAATCCGGTACGCCGACGGCTCGCCCGACGGGTCGCCGCGCGGACGACCCCGGACGCCTGGACCGTCGCCGAACTCATCATCCCCAAGCGCGGCGAACACTCGGTCGGTGTGCACCGGCGTATCGATCCCGCCACCGGACGGACCGTCAACTGCCAGCGGGCGCTGGTCTTCTTCCTCTCCTCGGGCGCCCAGTGCTATCCGGTGGACTGGAGCCTCGTGCTCGGCGGCGCGTGGGACTTCGACCGGGAGCGCAGGCGCCGTGCGCGCATCCCCGGATCCGAGGCCGGGCGCACGCCCGCCGACCATGTGATCGGGTACGCCGCCGGGGCCGCCGCGCAGCCACGGCTCGCGGGGCTGCCGTGGGTGCTGGACCTGACCCGGTGCGACCACGCGGCGGGGGTCCTCGCCGGGCTCGGGCGGCTGCGCGCCGACGTGGTGTGCGAGGTGCCGCCGGACCATCCGGTGCTCCTCACCGGGCAGCACACGCCCGCCGTGACCACGGTGAGCGCGCTCATGGAGGTACGGCACGCCCGGCAGACCCACGTCCTGCTCCGGCAGACGCCCGACGGCCGCGTCCGGCCCGTACCCGTCCACGCGTACGCGGGCACGGTGGGAGCGCCGCGGCCGGCTGGGGGCGACGACGTGGGCGTACGCCCGTACCGCATCCTGGAGAGACCCGATCCGGACGGCCGGCAACCGGCCCGGTACTGGCTCACCACCCTCACCGACCTGCGCGTGGAGGACATCCTCCGGCTGGCGCGCAGCCACGCGGCGGCCCTCTCGGCCGTGACGACGCTCGGCCGGCGGTTCGGCGTCCTCGACTTCGAGGGCCGCTCCTTCCCCGGCTGGCACCACCACATGACCATGGCCTCGGCCGCCTACGTCTTCCAGCGCCTCTCCGGAGCCCCGGCCGCCGCGCTCGCCGGCGCTCCGCACTGACCCGTGCGGGCACTCCCGACCGACGTGACGGCCAAGGAAGAGGCAGGGGTGGGACACATGAGACGGGTACTCGTGGTGGAGCAGGACACCTCCGCCGCAGCGGCCATGGTGAGCGATCTGCGGCGGCAGGGATTCACCGCCGGCAGCGTCTCCACGGGGGAACGCGCGCTCCGCGTCCACGGCGACGCGGATCTGGTGCTGTTCTCCCTGGAACTGCCGGATATCGACGGACTGGAATTGTGCCGGTCCCTGCGCAACGACGGTGATACGGCACTCATCGCGGTCACCGAAGCCGATGCCGAACTGGAGCGGGTTCTGGTTCTGCACGCCGGGGCCGACGACTGTGTGGTGAAAAGCTGGGGATTCCGGGAAGTGGGAGCCCGGATCGAGGCGGTACTGCGCCGTGCCCATCCCCGGCAGATGCTTCCCGCCGCCATTTCCCTGCGCGATCTCCATATCGATCCGCGGCGGCAGGAAGTCCGCCTCGGCGGGCGGCTCATCGGCGTCACATCGAAGGAGTTCGAGCTGCTCTACGCGCTGGCCGCCACACCGGAGACGGTGGTCACGCGGAAGGAGCTGATGGCCCGGGTCTGGGGCAGCAACTGGGGCCACACCAGCCGGACCATCGACACGCATGTGAGCAGCCTGCGGGCGAAACTCGGCTCCGGCGGCTGGATCATCACGGTCCGTGGCGTCGGCTACCGCATGGGGTACGCCTGGCAGATGCCGGAGACGACCGCGGGCTGAGCGGACCCGGTGGCGGCATGACCTGGAGGGCGCGCGCCCGGGAACGCCGGGCCCCGTGCCCCCTCACACCGCCGCCCCCTCCAGCCGGCGCAGCAGCGGATGGTCCGCCCGGCCCGCCTCGCCCACCGCCCGCCGCGCCCACCACGCCGAGGCGAGGTTCGACGTCAGCAGCGTGCGGGCCGGGTCGGTGCGGGCCAGTTCGGTGAGGGCGGCGAGCGTGCCCATGCCCGTACCCGTGAAGAGCAGGGCCGTGCCGGCGGGCAGCTCCCGCTCCCGTATCCGCCGCAGGATGGCCCCGGTCGTCACCTCGTAGGGGTCGAAGCGCGCGGTCCCGCCCGGGCTCGCGGCCTCCTCCGCCGGGACGAGCACCACGCCGTCGACGGTGAGCCCGGCCCGCTCCCAGAAGGCGCGGGAGGTGTCGGTCAGCCACGGTTCGTACGGGGAGACGAGGGTGAGGCGCTCTGTCCCCAGCGCCTCGCAGGCCGCCAGGATCGCCTGCGTGGAGGACTGCACCGGCGAGCCGGCGCGCTCGGACAGCGCGTCGCAGAAGGCCCGGTCGCCGGCCGGCTCCAGCAGGTAGTGCGAGGCGCTGCACGCCACCACGGTCGCGTCCAGGCGCAGCCCGCCGAAGCTGCCGAGCAGGGCCGGGAGCACCTCGTTGTACGTCTCCAGCATCGCCCGCAGTCCGGCGCCCGGTGTCACCGGGAAACGGGAGGTGTACACATTCATTCCGGCGCCGAGCAGCTGGTTGAACTCGGGTTCCGCCGTGGGATTTTCCGGTGGCACGACGACCCCTAGCCGGGGCAGCGAGAAGAGATCCATGAACAGCACCGTAGGGCGTACGTCACAACAACGGGTTTATTACGTCCGCTATTTGGCGTGCCCGCACACCACCCTTGCACTCCTTTTCCTTCCTGACATTCCTTGACACTCCGCCACACAGCCCTGACACGGCGGATATTGCCCCTTCCGGCCAGGCGCCGAAAGATATGAGTCAACGAAATACGGCCCTGGAAGAGGAGCGGATCACATGACAGCAGAAGGCCCCGAGAAGCTGGAGAGGCCACCCCGGATATCGGACGCGACCCTGCGGGACTCCGCCCATATGGCAGGCGTCGAATTCGGCCCCGAGGACGCCGCCGCCATCGCGGACCTGCTGGTGCGGACGGGCGTCGAGCTCGTCGAGGTGGGCATGGTCTCCGGACCGGACTCCAAGGACGCCGATCTCGTCCTCGCCACGCACGAGGCGGTCACCGCAGAGCGCAGCATGACGCTCGTCGTCGTCCGCGACCGCCGCCAGGTGGCCCGCGCGCTGGACGAGGCCGAGCGGCTCGGCGTACGGCACATCATGTACTCCATCCCCACCTCCGAGCAGCACGCACAGCTGAAGCTGGACTCGGCGAGCCCGAAGTTCCTCCAGGCTCTGGCGCGTTCGGCGATCCAGCAGGCGAAGGAGCGCGGCTTCCACGTCACGTTCAGCGGCGAGGACGGCGCCCGTACGCCACGGGAGCGGCTCGTGCCGTATGTGGAGGCGGGGTTCGCCGCGGGGGCCGACCGGTTCCGGCTGGCGGAGACCGTCGCGTACCTCTCGCCGTGGCAGATGGAGGAGGTCATCGCGGACCTCACCGCGATCGACGGCTCCGAGATCGAGATCCACTCGCACAACATGCTGGGCATGGCCGTCGCCAACTCCCTCGCCGCCGTGCGGGCGGGCGCCCAGTGGATCTCCGCGACCGTCGGCGGCATCGGTGAGCGCGGCGGCAACGCGCCGCTGGCCGAGCTGCTCACCTCACTGCGCGTCATCCACGGCGACACCCGCTTCGACCTGACCCACCTCACCGAACTGTCCCGGATCGCGCTGCGCGGCGCGGGCCTCGGGGAGGCGTTCCAGTCCGGGCCGACCACGCCGCACGCCTTCGCGTACGAGCTGCCGGGCCAGCTGAGCCACCCGCACGCGTACGAGACACTGCCCGCCGAACTCGTCGGCAACCGGCGCGAGTTGCGCGTCCGCTCCCGTCTCACCACCGCGCTGGTCCGCTGGGCCCTGGCCGATTCCGGCCTGGAGGTCGACGTCGACGCCTTCACGCCGTGGCTGGCCGAGCGGCAGGAGCGGGACGGCCGCCCGCTGCTGGACCGGGACACGATCCGCAAGGCCGCCATCGACTTCCGTCCCGTACCCGCGTAACCCACCTCACCCCTCTACGGAGTTCACGATGTCCACTGCCACCCTGACCGGCGTATGCCCCGAGTGCGAGACCGACCTGACCGTCCCCCCGGTCACCCTCGGCGAGACGCTCTCCTGCCCCGAGTGCATCCTGACCCTCCGCGTCGAGGCCGTCGAGAACGGCCGGCTGACGCTGGAGATGGTCGAGGTGCAGCTGCGCGACTGGGGCCAGTGAGATGGGCGCACCCCGCCCCGGCGCGTCCCATCCCGGCGCGCCCGTCGCCTCCGTCGCTCTCGTCGCGGACCGGATCGCCTGGGAGGAACGGCTGCTCATCGAGGCGGCCCCCGCCTTCGGCCTCCGTATCGACTGGGTCAACGACGAGGCCCTCTCGCTCGGCCACCCGGACGCCCCGGCCATCAAGGGGTACGACACGCTCCTCATCCGGAGCCGCAGCTACACGCGCGGCGGCCTCATCGCCAGCCTCGCAGAGGCGGCCGGCGTCCCCACGCTGAACACCGCCCGGGCCATCCACGCCTGCGAGAACAAGGCCGTACTGCGCGCCCTGCTCCAGACGGCGGGCGTGCCGGTCCCCGACCACCGGCTCGTCCTCTCCCGCAAGGACTTCGACAAGGCGCTGGCGGACCTGCCGCTGCCGCTCGTCCTCAAGCCGGTCTTCGGCGGCATGGGCAAGCGGGTCACGCTGATCCGGCACGCCGACACCGCGCACTCCGTGTACGACTACATCGAGGACCTGGCCCACGCCTTCGAGCAGGCCAGCGTGGTGGAGCCGTACCTCGGCGGCAGCTCGGTGCGGTGCCTGGTCGTCGGGCGGGAGCTGATCGGGGCGGCGGAGTTCGAGAGCGGCGGCAGCGACTGGCGCAACAACGCGGCGCTCGGCAACAAGAACCGCGCCATCGCCCACGATCCCGATGTCGTGAAGACCGTCGACGGTGTGGTGGACGTGCTCGGCCCCGGCATCTACGGCGTCGACCTCTTCGCCACCCCGGACGGCTACGTCGTCAACGAGGTCAACCACGCCCCCGGCTTCCGGGCCGTGGCCTCCGCCACCGGAGCGGACATCCCTTCGGCCATCGGCCGTTATGTGCAGGAGCTACTCGCATGATCCGTGCAGGAGTCGTCGGCGCCTCCGGGCTCGCCGGCGGCGAACTCATCCGCCTCATCACCCAGCACCCCGACCTCGAACTCACTTTCCTGGGCGGCTCCTCCAACATCGGCCGCCGCCCCTCCGAGCTCCACCCCGGCCTCCGCAACGACCAGGGGCTGACCATCCAGCCGGTCACCGAAGAGGTGGCGAACCAGGTCGACGTCCTCTTCCTCGCCACACCGGCGCCGGTCTCGGCCGAGCTGGCCTCGCTGCTCGCGGACCGCGTCCCGGCGATCGTCGACCTCAGCGGCGCGTTCCGCATCCGTACGCCGGAGCTGCACGACCGCTGGTACCCGAAGGTCAAGCGCCGCACCGACCTGGCCGACCGATTCGTCTACGGCGTACCGGAGTTGATCGGCGACCAGCTGGCGGACGCCGCCCTCATCTCGCTGCCCGGCTGCTACGCCACCGCGATCACCCTGGGCCTGGCGCCGCTCACGCTCGGCCTCGGGCTCGACCTGAAGACGGTGGTGGTGGACGGCAAGAGCGGGTCCAGCGGCGGTGGTGTCCAGCTGCGCACCTCGGACCTGCACCCGTTCCGGGCCGGTGCCATCGCGCCGTACTCCCCGACCGGCCACCGGCACGCCGCCGAGGTCGGTGACTTCCTGGAGCGGAGCAAGCCCGGCACCATCGGGAACCTGACCATGTCGGCGTACGGCGTCCCCAACGTACGCGGGCTGCTGACCAGTTCGTACGTGTTCACCGACGAGCAGGTCGACCAGCGCGAGCTGAACCGGGCCTACCTGCGCTTCTACAAGGGGCGCCCGTTCGTCCGGGTGCGGCGGCACAACGAGACGCTGATCCCGGTGCCCGACCCGCAGGTGGTGCTCGGCTCCAACTACGCCGATGTGACCGTCCTGCTCGACGAGGACGGCGGCCGGATCGTCGTGCTCGCCGCGCTCGACAACCTGGTCAAGGGGGCGGCGGGACAGGCCGTGCAGGTGACGAACCTGCGGTTCGGGCTGCCGGAGGAGACGGGGCTGACGCAGCAGCCGGTGATGCCGGCATGAGCGCATCGCCTGCCGTTCCCACGGTGGTCAAGCTCGGCGGCAGCTGCCTGGACGGCCTCGACTCCACCTGGTGGGACGATCTGGCCCGGCACGGCCGGGAGCGGCCGCTGGTCCTCGTGCACGGCTGGTCCAAGCCGCTGAAGCGGCTCGACCCGCGCTACAGCGAACCGTCCGCGATCCTGCGCGACCGGTACGGCAACCAGAGCCGGTGGACGACTCCCGAGGTCATCGACGACATCAAGACGGTCAGCGCCGTGCTGGCCGAGGACGTCCTCGCGCGGCTGGAGGGCCGGGGCATCACCGCCGAGCGGCTCATCGGCAGCGACGGCCTGGTCGGCGCGGGCGACGGCGAGCGCTGGTGGTGGCGGGAGAAGCAGCTCGTCGAGCTGGAGAACCTCGTCGGCCCGATCACCGGCGTCGACCCGGCCCCGCTCAAGAACCTCCAGCCGGGCCACGCCTACCTGGTCACGCCGCTCGCCCGGAACGCGGCCGGCCAGGAGGTCAACACCGACGCCGACCGGGCCGCCGCCGCGATCGCCGGGGCCACCGGCGCGTCCGACCTGGTCCTGGTCACCGACGTCGGCCATCTGCTCATCGACGGCAGGCCGGTCCGCCGGATCAGCGCCGAGGACGCCGCCGCCTTCCGCGACAAGGGCGCGAAGGGCGGGATGCGCAAGAAGCTGCGCGCGGCCGGCGAGGCCCTGGAGCGCGGAGTGGACCGGGTCGTCATCGGCAGCGCCGCCGTCACGGAGCTGCTGGACGGCACGACGGGCACGCTGATCACCGATGCACATGCCTCCGGGGAAGGAGCGGGCGCATGAGCAGGTCCCGCGTACTGGTCGTCAACAACGGCACACTCTCGCTGAAACAAATCCGCGCCAGATTCGAGGAGTTGGGGTCGGACACGGAAGCTGTCGACGCGGCCTCCGTCCCCGCCCGGCTGAACGGCCGCTATCAGGCGATCGTGCTGAGCGGCACCAAGGTGCGCGCGTACGACAGTGAGTTCTACCAGCCCCTGATCGACCTGGTGACGACAGCGGACGTACCGGTCTTCGGTATCTGCGGCGGCATGCAGATCCTCGCCGTCGCGGCCGGCGGCGAACTCGCCGAGGGCCCGCAGCGGGTCGGCGGATACGAGGTGCAGGTGGACACCGAGGAACCGCTCTTCACCTACGTGAAGCCCACGGTCACCGTCTTCCACCGGCACACGCTCTACCTCCGGGCGGCCCCGGCGGGCTACCGCTCGATCGGCCGCTCGGAGCACGCGCCCGTGGAGTTCCTGCGCTCGGACGACGGCCGGATCCACGGCGCCCAGGCCCACCTGGAGTTCCGCAAGGACGGCCTGGAGATCCTGCGCGGCTTCGCGCAGCTCTACCAGTGACCGAGGCCGTCACCGGGCCCACAACCGACCCCTTCGTACAGAACGAGGACTTCGCCATGAGCGCAGCAGGAGCAGCAGTACCGGAAGAACCGCAGGACCCCGCCCTCACCGTCCACCTCAACGGCAGCGGCGGCGCCATCAAGGGCTGGGTGGTCATCGACACGCTCGTCGACGGCCTGGCGATGGGCGGCACCCGGATGACCACCGGGGTGAGCGAGGAGGAGGTCGCGGGCCTGGCCCGGGACATGACCGAGAAGTTCACCCTGGCCGGTCTCCGCATCGGCGGCGCCAAGGCCGGGATCGTGGCCGACGGGACGAACTCCGAGGGCGCGGCGCGTGAGGAGACCTTCCGCACCTTCGGCCGTACGGTGAAGCCGCTCCTGCACGGCGGTATCCACCTCGGCATCGACATGGGCGTCACACCTGCCGACCGGGCGGTCTTCTTCGCGGAGGCGGCGTACGACCCGCGCTACCGGCTCGGCGCCCCGGACATGCCGATCGACTGGCGCACGTACTACGAGCCCCTGATCGACGCCACCGGTCACGGCGTCGGCGTCGCGGCGGTCACCGCGCTGGAGGCGAGCGGTCGCACCGGGCCGGCCCGGGTCGTGGTGCAGGGGTTCGGCGCGGTGGGCCGGGCGGTCGCGCGGTTCCTGGAGGACCGGGGTCACATCGTCGTCGGCATCGCGGACATCCAGGGCACGATCAGCGCGGACCGGCTGCCGGTGGCCGAACTGGTCGCCATCACCGATCAGTTCGGTGCCATCGACCGGACCCGGCTGCCGCAGGACGTGAAGCTCTCCGGTGAGCCGGACGCCTGGCTCGACGTGGACGCGGACATCCTGATCCTGGCCGCGCAGAAGTACGCGATCAACGCCGAGAACGCCCACCGCCTGCGGGCCGGCCTGGTGGTGGAGGGCGCCAACCTCGCCTCCAGCGCAGCCGCCAAGGAGAAGGTGGCCGCCTCCGGGGCCGGTCTGGTGCCGGGCGTGATCGCCAACATCGGCGGCGCCGCGTCCGCCGCCCTGGCCGTGACCCGGGTCGTCCCGTTCGACCTGGAGGCACAGGCCCGTAAGGCGTGGGTCTTCGACTGGGTCGGCGACCGGGTCCGGCAGAACACCCGGGACCTGCTGGAGATCGCGGCCTCCCGCGCGGGCGACCCGCTGCCGGAGCTGCTCGCGGTCCGCCGCGAGGAGCGCGGATGAGTACGGCGGCGAAGCAGCGACCGGCGCCTGTGGGGACGGCTGCGGGGACGGCCGTCTCGGAGGAGCGCGCCGCCGAGTACCGTCGCCGGGGCTGGTGGCGGCCGGAGACCTTCCTCGACGACCTGCACCGCCAGGCGCGCGAGCGGCCGCACCGGCTCGCCATCGCGGGCCGGCGGGTCGCGGAGTCCCGTACGGACACCCTCACCTACGCCGAACTGGACCGGCTCACCGACCGGTTCGCCCTGGCGCTGCTCGAACTCGGTGTCAAGCGAGGGGACTTCGTCGCCGTACAGCTGCCCAACCGATGGGAGATGGTGCCGCTGATCTTCGCCTCCATCCGGGTCGGCGCGGTCATCATCCCGATCTCGCCCATCTGCACGGAGGTCGAGCTGCGCCACCGCCTCTCCCTCACGGAGGCCCGGGTGTGCATCACGCTCCCGGAGTGGTCGGGCACCCCGCTGGCGGAGATCGCCACCGGCCTGCTGAAGGAACTCCCCACCTTGCAACACGTGTTGGTGGTGGACGGGCCACGGCTTCCCGAAGGCGCGCGTCCGTTCCACGAGCACTTCGTGGCCGAGGCGCGGGAGGAGCGGGACGGCGCGGCGGCCCGGCTGGAGGGCTTGGCGCTCGGTGCGGACGACCCGTTCGTGGTGCTGTTCACCTCCGGTACGACCGGGCTGTCCAAAGGCGTGCTGCACAGCCAGAACACGGTCCACTCGGCCGTACGCGGATACGTCGACGCGTTCGGCGCCGCCGATGGTGAGGGCCCGGAGTGGGTGGCGGCCGTCTCCACGCCGCTGGTGCACTACTCGGGCTTCGCCCAGGGGGTGTTGGCCGGCGTCCTGCTCGGCGGGACCGTCGCCTTCCAGGACGTACGCCGCAACGAGGCCCTGCTCGACCTGGTCGAGCGGTACGGCGCGACCCTGCTCTACGGGCCGCCCGCCACGCTCGCCGACGTGGCCGCGTCCCAGCGGGCCGAGCGGCGGGACACCAGCACGCTGCGCCATGTGGTGATCGGCTCGGCGCCGGTGCTGCGGGAGCTGGCCGACGAGGTCCACGAGACGCTCGGCGCCCGCGCCCACTCGCTCTGGGGCATGTCGGAGAACGGCCCGGTGACCACCACCCGGCCCGAGGACCCGGAGGGCTGGTCGGCGCGGAGCAACGGCCGCGCGATCGACGCGATGGAGACCCGGATCGAGGTGTCGGAGGCGTACGGGACGCCGTCGGCCGAGGGTTCCGTCGGCCGGCTCAAGGTGCGCGGCGCGTCGCTCGCGCTCGGGTACCACCGGCGGCCGGAGGCGTTCGCGGCCGAGCTGGACGAGGACGGCTGGTTCGACACCGGCGACCTGGCCCGGGACGACGGCCGGGGCGGGATCCGGATCATCGGCCGGGCGCGGGACGCGGTCCTGCGGGACGGCCGGGTGGCGCCGATGACGGAGCTGGAGGCGGTGATCGGCAGCCATCCGAGGGCCGAGGAGGCCGCGCTGGTGGGCCTGGAACCCTCAGGCGGGCCGGACGGTGTGATCGTCGCCGTGGTCGTGCCGCGCGGCGGCCGGGGACCGACGCTGGACGAGGTACGGGCCCGGGTCACGGCGGCGGGCCACGACACCCGCTTCCTGCCGGACCGGCTGGAGCTCGTCCCCGCACTCCCGAAGACCCTCACCGGCAAGGTCCGCAAGGCCGAGCTGCGCGAGCGGTACGCGCCGGAGACCTCCGCCTGACCCCGTACCCGTACACCTACCGAGTTCTGGAGCTGTCATGCCCGAACCCCCACCCGCCTCGCCCGTCCCCATGTCCGCGACCCTCGCCGCCGACGAGGCCCTGGCCCGCCGCCGCGCGGCCGGGGAGCGGGTGCTGTCGATGGCCAGCGGCGAGATCGGCCTGCCCGTGCTGCCTGCCCTCAGGGACCGGCTCGCGGCGGCGGCCGGCGAGAACGCCTACGGCCCCGTCGCCGGCAGCCCGGCCCTGCGCACCGCCGTCGCCGGGTACTGGGAGCGGCGCGGCCTGGCCGTCGAACCGGGGCTCGTCGTGGCGGGGCCGGGCAGCAAGTCGCTGCTCTTCGCGCTGCTCCTGGCCATCGGCGGGGACGTCATCGTGCCGGTCCCGAGCTGGGTGAGTTACGCGGCCCAGGCCCGGCTGGCCGGGGCGCGGCCCCTGCCCGTACCGATCCTGCCGGGACAGGGCGGGGTGCCGGATCCGGCGCGGCTGCGCGAGGCGGTGGCCGACGCGCGGGCGTCCGGGCAGAACCCGCGCGCGGTGGTCGTGACCGTGCCGGACAACCCCACCGGAACGGTCGCATCGGCTGCCACCGTAGGGGAGTTGGCGGCGGCGGCCCGCGAACTCGACCTGGTCGTCGTCTCCGACGAGATCTACCGCGACCTGGTCTACGACAGCTCCGAACCGGCCGTCTCCCCCGCTCTCCACGCTCCCGAGCGGACCGTCGTGACGACCGGGCTCACCAAGAACCTGGCGCTCGGCGGCTGGCGTACGGGCGTGGCCCGGCTGCCCGACAGCGAGCTGGGGCGCGCCCTGCACACCCGGCTGGTGGCGGTCGCCAGCCAGATCTGGTCGAGCCCGCCCGCGCCGGTGCAGACAGCGGCCGCGTACGCGTTCGGCGAGCCGCCGGAGGTCCTCGCGCGCATCGCGGCGAGCCGGCGGCTGCACGAGAGGGTGGTGCGCGCGGTCGCCGCCCGCTTCACCGCCGTCGGCGCGGAGCTGTCACCCGTCGCCGCCACCTGCTACCTCTACCCGGACTTCGAGCCGCTCCGGGACCACCTGGCGGCGGCGCACGGCGTGCACGACGGCGACGGACTGGCCGCGCTGTTCTCGGAGCGGTACGGGGTCGGCGTGCTGCCCGCCACCGCGTTCGGCGAGCCCGGCCGCCCGCTGCGCATCCGCGCGGCGACCAGCCACTTCTACGGCGAAACGGACGAGGAGCGCACGGCGGCCCTGGAGTCGGCGGAGGCGGCCGATCCGCTCGCCCTGCCGTGGATACGGGAGTCCGTCGACCGGGTCGGCGAGGTCCTGGCCGACCTCGCGGCCGCGCCGGTCGCCGCTCTCGCCCCGCACGCCTGATGTCACCCGACCCACCTGCGTACACCTGCTGATACCTCCACCTGCTGATACGTCCACCTGCCGATACGTCCACCTGCTGAAGGAGCCACCGATGCCCCACTCCCACCTCCCCGTCCTCTTCGAGGCCCTCCACCACGGCGAACGCCATGTCGGCTTCGGCCGTCCCGAGGACGGCGCCGAGCAGACCCTGTACCGGGTGGAGGACGGCCAGGTCGCCGCCGCCTTCATCGCCACCGACGGCTCGGAGGAGGCGCTGCGGACCGCGCTCACCGAGGGCGCGGCGACGGTCACCGTGACCGCCGGTGACCCGGAGCTGCGCCTGCTGCCGCCGCTGCTTCCGCAGGCCGCCGGCAACGCGCTGCTGAGCGGTTTCATGGGCACGCACAAGAAGAAGTGGGGCGGCGAAACAGCCCCGGAGGACGGTGAGTTCACGCCACCGAAGTGGTTCTTCAAGGGGTTCGGCGACTGGGTACGGCTGCCCGGCGAGGACCTGAACGTGCCGGCGCGGCCGGTCGCCCTCATCGAGGAGCCGGAGGTGGCCCTCGTCTACGTGAACGACGCCGACGGCACCCCGCACTACGCCGGCTACACCTTCGGCAACGACCTGTGCGACATCGGCCTGCACCGCCAGGACCCGGGCTACAACCCGTACTGCAAGCTGTGCGACACCGCCCTCACTCCGTGGCTCTTCCTCGGCCCGCCGCCGCGCACGGTGACCGGCCGGGTCACCATCGTCCGGGACGGCGCGACGGCCTGGGAGGGCCCGTTCGACTGCGGCGACGACGCGCTCTACTACCGGATCCAGGACATGGCGGACCACTTGTTCACCTTCCCTGCGGTACGGCGGCCCGGCCTCGTCAACTACGTGCTGCTGGGGGCCGACGAGGCGAGCTTCCACGACGGGTTCCGGATCGCCGACGGCGACCGGATCGCCATCGATGTGAAGAGCCACGGGGTCGCCTTCGAGAACCGTGTGCGGTACGTCGCGCCGGCCCCGTCCACCACTCCGGCGGCCGCGCCGGCTCCTGTCGCGACGGCATGAACAGCTCGTGAAGTAGGGCCGCCCGACCTGTGCAGAGGACACCGGTCACAGGCACGCTCTGAGAACCACCACTTCAACTCGTCCCGCCGACGCCGGACTTCACCGAACCTCACCTAACTTCACCGAACTACGCAGGACCTCGCAGGACTTCGCAGGAGGAGACCGCACCGTGCCCGCCGCCACCGCCAAGAAACAGGTGCATCTCGCAGCGCAGCTGCCCGGCATCCACAACGTGACCGTCTGGTCGGATCCGCGCTCCGGGAGCCAGATAGCCATCGACTCCTTCATCCGGCTCGCGCAGACCGTCGAACGCGGCAAGTTCGACTTCTTCTTCCTCGCCGAAGGGCTGCGGCTGCGCGAGCACAAGGGGCAGGTCTACGACCTGGACATCGCGGGACGTCCGGAGAACCTGACCGTGCTCAGCGCCCTGGCCGCCGTCACCACGCACCTGGGCCTGGCCGCCACGGTGAACGCGACGTTCAACGAGCCGTACGAGGTGGCGCGCCGGTTCGCCACCCTGGACCGGCTCAGCGGCGGGCGGGCCGCCTGGAACGTGGTGACCAGCTACGACGCCTTCACCGGCGAGAACTTCCGCCGGGGCGGCTTCCTCCCGGAGGCCGACCGCTACACCCGGGCCGCCGAATTCCTCACCACGGCGAGGGAGTTGTGGGACAGCTGGTCCGGCACAGACCTCCGGGCGGACGCCGCGTCGGGCGAGTTCATCACCGCCGGCGCCGGCCGCTTCGCCCATCGGGGCCGGCACTTCGACATCTCCGGCCGGTTCACCACTCCGCCGGGTCCGCAGGGCCACCCGGTGATCATCCAGTCCGGCGAGTCCGACGCGGGCCGGGAGTTCGCCGCGTCCGACGCCGAGGTCATCTTCAGCAAGCACAACCGGATCGACGTGGCGCGGGAGTTCTACCGGGACGTGAAGCGGCGCCTGGCCACGTACGGCCGAAGCCCCGACGATCTGCTGATCCTTCCCACCGCCAACGCGGTCGTCGCGGACACTGACGAGGAGGCGGCGGCCTACGCGGAGGAGATCAGCCGCGAGCTGGTCAGCCCGCAGACCGCGATCGCCCACCTGGAGGCGGTCTGGGGCCGTGACCTGTCCGCGTACGACCCGGACGGGCCGCTGCCCGACATCGAGCCCGAGGACGACGCCCACTTCCTGAAAGGGCACTCCGTCTTCCGCAAGGGCCGGGCGGAGACGGCCCGGCAGTGGCGCAAGCTCGCCGAGGAGCGGAACTTCTCCATCCGGGAGCTGGTCATCGAGGTGGGCGGCCGCCAGACGTTCGTCGGCAGCCCGCAGACGGTCGCCGACGCCATCGACGACTACGTGCAGACCGGGGGCGCCGACGGCTTCGTCCTCGTCCCGCACCTCACGCCGGGCGGCCTGGACGACTTCGTGGACCGGGTGGTGCCGATCCTCCAGGAGAAGGGCGTCCACCGCGACGAGTACACCGGCACCACGCTCCGGGACCACCTGGGCCTGACCACCGCACCCCGCCCGGCCGACTGGGGCGGCCCCGGCCGACCCCTGCGCACCGGACGCGACACCGAGGAGACCTCCGCATGACCGGCACGACGGGCGCCTCCGCCACCCCCCTCCACCTGGCCGTCGCGCTCGACGGCGCCGGGTGGCATCCGGCCGCCTGGCGTGAGGAGGGCGCCCGGCCCGGGGAGCTGCTCGACGCCGCGTACTGGGCCGACCTGGTCGCCGAGGCCGAGCGCGGCCTGCTCGACTTCGTCACCTTCGAGGACGCGCTCGGCCTCCAGTCCGCCGCCTTCCACCTCCCCGACGACCGCACCGACCAGGTCAGAGGCAGCATCGACGCGGTGCTGCTCGCGGCCCACCTCGCCCCGCTCACCACGCACATCGGTCTGGTCCCGACCACCAACGTCACCCACACCGAACCGTTCCACCTCGCCATCGGCATCGCCACGCTCGACCACGCGAGCCGGGGCCGGGCCGGCTGGCGCCCGCAGATAGCGTCCCGGGCCGCCGACGCCGCGCACTTCGGCCGCCGCACCACACCCCAGCTCACCGAGGACGACGTGACCGACTCGGAGGCGATCTCCCGGCCGCTGCGGGCGCTCTTCGCGGAGGGCGCCGAGGTGGTGGAGGCGGCCCGGCAGCTCTGGGACAGCTGGGAGGACGGAGCGGAGATACGGGACGCGGCGACGGGCCGCTTCCTGGATCGCGAGAAGGTCCACCACATCGACTTCCAGGGCAGCGACTTCAGCGTGAAGGGCCCGTCCATCACCCCGCGCCCCCCTCAGGGCCAGCCACTGGTGGTGAGCCTCGCGCACGCCACCACGCCGTACGAGTTCGCCGCGCTCAGCTCCGACGTCGTCGCCATCACCCCGCACGACCGGGCGGGCACCGCGTCGATCCTCGCCCAGGTCGCCGAGGCGGTGGAGCGCACCGGCCGGGACGTGAGCGAGCGGCCCCTGCGCACCTTCGCGGACCTCATCGTCCTCCTGGACGACGAACCGGGCGCCGCCGCCCGCCGCAAGGCCCGCCTGGACGAGGCGGCCGGAGCCGAACTCGCCTCGGACGCCGAGATCTTCACCGGCACCCCCGCCGAACTGGCCGACCTCCTCCTCGACCGGCACTCCACCGGCCTGGACGGCTTCCGCCTCCGCCCGGCCACGCTGCCGCACGACCTCACGGCGATCACCCGGGGCCTGGTCCCGGAGCTGCAGCGGCGCGGAGTGTTCCGTACGGAGTACGCGTCCACCACCCTGCGCGGCCACCTCGGCCTGGCCCGCCCCACCAGCCGCTACGCGCAGGCGGGTTGAGCTCGCGGCGCCGAGGTCCCGGGGGCCCGGCCACTCGTGGTCAGGCCCCCGTCGTCGACCCAGGGCGGACGATCATCAGCACGACGACCGTCGCCCAGAGCAGGTTGAACATCCCGGTGGTCATGGCGAGCCGGGCCGCCGCCGACCGCCGCTCGGCCACCGTGAGAGCGCCCGCGCCCGCCTCCGTACCGGCAAAGCCCTCCCCCGCCCCCGTACCTGCGGGCGCATCTCCAGCTCCCATACCGGCGGGCGCCTCTCCCGCGCCCTCCTCCAGCAGCTCGCGCTGCCCCGGCAGGACCATGGCCATCAGCAGAGCGGCGGCGATCGTCGTCAGCACGATCGACGCCACCAGCCAGGCATCGCCCAGCACCCCCATCTGCGCCCCGGTGGCGAAGCCGAGGACGGGGACGGCGATGCCGACCACCGCGTACCCCCGGCAGATCTTGTGCAGGAAAGCGGCCGTCCGGAGGTCGTGGTCGTGCGGTCCGCCGTCGCCGGGCGCGGGCGGCTTGGCGTAGCGGGGAAACATCGAGGCGGCGACCGTGATCGGCCCGACCGCCAGGATCGACGCCAGAACGTGCAGCGAGAGCAGGAACTTGGTCACGGAGGAGTCCCTTCGAGGGGTGTTGCATTGGCTGCCAACATATGGGTGACCGCCCCAGGAATAGCACGGATCGAGCCTCCATAGGTAGGCGGCCTACACATTCGGCCGGACCGCTGGCCTTCCCGCCCGCCCATCTGTAGCCTGCCTACGCATGAGGCAGGATGCGGTACGCGGACATCTGGACGGTCTCCTCCTGGCGGTTCTCGAACCGGCCCCGCTGCACGGATACGCGATCATCACCGCGGTCCAGCAGCGCAGCGGCGGCGCGCTCGAACTGCGGACCGGCACCATCTACCCGGCGCTGAACCGGCTGGAGCGGCTCGGCCTGCTGCGCAGCACCTGGGAGTCGGAGGGCGGGCGCAAACGGCGGTGTTACGCGTTGACGGAGGCGGGAGCGCGCTTCCTGGCGGACGAACGCACGGCCTGGCAGGACTTCACCGCCGCGATCGGCTCGGTCCTCAACCCGATCACCCCGCACCCGCACGGGCAGGGCGCATGACGACCCACAGCCTCCCGCGCTACGGCCATGACGGCGACAATGGCGGTGGCGGTGGCCGTGGCGGCGGTGGTGGCGGTGACAGGGACCTCGTAGAGGCGTACGTCAGCGAGCTGGACGGCCTCCTGCGCGGACCCGTCCGGGCCAAGTCCCGCCTGATCGAGGAGGCGCGCGACGGGCTCACGGAGACCGTGGCGGCCCGCACACGCGAAGGCGAGCCGTACGAGCGGGCGGTCCGCCGGGCGGTGGCGGAGTTCGGATCGGCCCAGGAGCTGGCCGAGAGCTTCCAGCGCGAACTGACCATCGCCCAGGCCCGGCACACCGCCCGCGCCGTCGCCCTCAGCGCACCCCTCCTCCTGGCGTGCTGGCTCCTCGTACAGCGCGTCGGCGGGCCGCAGGATGCGGCCGTGCCCCGTGCCGCGCACCTGCTCGCGACCAACCTGGCCGCGGTCGCCGGCGCGGCGGTCCTCCTGGCCGCGGCCACCCTGGCCGCCACCGGCACCCTGGCCCGGCACCTCCCGGTCCCCCACCGGCTGCCGCTCACGGTCGCCTGGACCGGCACCACCGCGAGCGTCGCCATGGCCGTGGCCACCCTGGCCCTCGCCACCGCGTCGGTCCTCGCCGAGAACTGGCCGCTGACGGCGGCGGCCTGCGCGCTGGCCGCCGCCTCCCACGCCGTCGTCGCCGGTTCGGCCCGCGCCTGCCGCCGGTGCGCACGGCTGCCGTCGGGAGAGCCCGTCACTCTGTGAGGCCCGAGGGCGCGTGAGCCCGTGCCGGAAGGGCCGGCCCGTCGTGCGTGCCCCGTGACAGCGAGGATCAGCCGGGCCCCGCAACGGTGAAGATCGGGAGATCAGCCGGTCATGGCGCTCCGGTGCAGGCCGTCGAGGAGCTTCCGCTCGTCCTCGGAGAGCCGCAGGGCTCCGGCGGCCACGTTGGCGGCGAGGTGACCGAGGTCGCCCGTGCCGGGGATGGCCAGCACATGCGGGCCCTGGTGCAGGGTCCACGCCAGCCGGACCTGCGCCGGGCTGACCCCGCGCGCCTCCGCCACGGCCAGCACCTCGGCCGGCTCGGCCCCGGTCGCGCCGCCCTCCCCGCCGGCCGCGGCTATCGCGTAGAACGGCACGAACGCGATGCCCTGCTCCCCGCACTCCCGCACGAACGCGTCGTCCTCGGGCCGCACCCCGATCCCGTACCGGTTCTGGACACAGACCACCGGCGCGATGACCTGGGCCTCGGCGAGGTGGGCCGGGGTGACGTTGGAGAGGCCCAGGTGGCGGATGAGGCCGGCCTGGCGCAGCTCGGCCAGAGCACCGAAGCGCTCGGCTATCGAATCCTGGCCGACGATCCTCAGGTTCACCACGTCGAGGTGGTCGCGGCCGAGCTGGCGGAGGTTCTCCTCGACCTGGCCGCGCAGCGCTTCGGGCGTGCGGGCATGGGCCGCCCACGCGCCTGTCCGGTCACGCTCCGGGCCGACCTTGGTGGTGATCACGAGGTCGTCCGCGTACGGCGCGAGGGCGCTGTTGATCAGCTCGTTGGCCGAGCGCAGCCGGGAGAAGTAGAAGGCGGCGGTGTCGATGTGGTTCACACCGAGCTCGACGGCCCGGCGCAGGACGGCCAGGGCCGCAGCGCGGTCGCGGGGAACGGCGTCGGCCACGAGCGCCCCGCCGGTCTGCGGCAACCGCATCGTGCCGAAGCCGATGCGGTTGACCGGCAGATCGCCGAGGGTCCAACGGCCGGACGCGGCCGCGGTGATCGGGGCTGTGGTGCTGCTCGCGGAGCTCGGGGAAGTCATGTCTGAATGATCTCTGTTCACCGCGCCTCCGGACCATGGGGTCATCCCGCCGATCCGCCCTGGGGCCCGCCGAACCCCGGACCTGAGGAGACCCCCCGAGCCCGCCGGACACGCCCTACGTCAGTCCGTGAGCGGACCGTACGCGTCCGGGCGGCGCGTGGTCAGGAACGGGAACAGCTCCAGCCAGTCGCGGCGGGCGTCGAGGTCGAGATCCGCGACCAGGACGGCGGGCTCGTCGCGCGGAGCCTGGGCCAGGACGCGGCCGTACGGGTCGACGATGAAGGAGCTGCCGTAGAAGGTGAGGCCGTTCTCGGCGCCGATCCGGTTGGGCACGACCATGAAGGTGGCGTTGGCGATCGCGTTGCCGGTGATCACCTTCTGCCAGAGCGGCTGGGAGTCGAAGCCGGGGAAGCCGGGCTCGGAGCCGATGGCGGTCGGGTAGACGAGGACGTCGGCACCGGCCAGCGAGTAGGCGCGGGCCAGCTCCGGGAACCACTGGTCCCAGCAGGTCGGCAGGCCGAAGCGGGCCTCGTCGACCGTGACCAGCGGAAACGCGTCGTCGCCCGCAGGTCCGGCCCGGAACCAGTCGTCCTCGTAATACCCCTCCGTGACCGGGATGTGGGTCTTGCGGGTGCGCTGGGCGAGGGTGCCGTCGGGGGCGACGAGGATCGCGGTGTTGTAGCCGAGGCCGTCGTCCTGGCCGTCGGGCGCCGGCGCCTTCTCGTACAGGGAGGCGTGGACGTGGAGGCCGTGCTCGCGGGCGGCCTCGGCGGCGAAGGTGAAGGTGGGGCCGGTCAGCAGCTCCTCCGGCTCGGCCGGTGCGGGGTGGTCGGCGCGGTGGACGACCGCGAAGTACGGCGAGAGCGTCAGCTCCTGGAGGCAGACCACCCGCGCGCCCTCGGCCGCGGCGAGGCGGATGCCCTCCAGCAGGGCGGCGCGGTGCTCGGCGGGGTCGCGGTGCCACCGCTGCTGGACGGCCGCGACGCGCAGCGGGGCGCGGTCGGCGGGGCGGGTCCGGGTCGGGGAGGCGGGCGGGTTGTACGCGGTGATCAGACGCATGACCAGTTCCAGGGGGTGGGGCGGGTGCGGCGGCTCGGGTCGGGCGCCGCACGGTGCTGAAGCAGGGCTGCCGGAACGTTCCGGCACGGATCGAATCTAACCTTGCCGGAACGTTCCGGCAACCCTCCAACCCGTACGATCACGACCGTCTAGACTTCACCTCCGTGACCTCCCGGAACGTGACCCTGCTCGACGTGGCCCGTGCCGCCGGGGTCTCCAAGAGCACCGTCTCCGACGCCCTCCAGGGCTCGGGCCGCGTCGCGGAGGCCACCAGGGACCGGGTCCGCGCGGTGGCGGAGGAGCTCGGTTACCGGCCCAACAGCGCCGCCCGACGGCTCCGCCGCTCCAGCACCGGGGCGATCGGTCTGCATCTGCCGCAGACCGCGACCCGGCTGGACTACTACATGAACCTCGCGTTCGGGGCCGTCGCGCGCGCCCAGGAGGAAGGGCTCGACGTCGTCCTGCTGGCCCCGGCGAGCGTCGCGGGCGGAGCGGGCGCGGCGAGCGGGCCGGTCGCCTCGCGGGTCGACGGGCTGCTGGTGATCGACCCGGAGGTGGACGACAGCGCGGTCCCGGGCCTGCTGGACGCGGGCGTTCCGGTGGTGACCGGAGAGCGCTACCTCGGCCCCGCCGCCGCTCCCACCGGTGCCGTGGTCTGCGACAACGCCGCCTCGCTTACCGCACTCCTGGACCATGTGACCGAGCGCGGCGCCCGCCGCCCCGCCGTCCTGGCCCCCGCGGGCACCTCCGCCTGGGCCACCGCGCTACGGGCCACCGCCGCCTCCTGGGGCCGGGAGCACGGAGTGGACGTGGCGCTGCGGACCGTACCGTTCGCCGCGACTCCGGCCGAGGCCGAGGACACCACGCTCACGCTGCTGCGGACGGATCCGGCGGTGGACGCGGTGATCTGCGCCCCGGACGGCGCGGCTCCGGGCGTCCTCCGGGCGGCGGCGGCTCTGGGCCGCACGGTCGGGCCCGGCGCGCTGTCGGCAGCGGCGGCTCACGGCCGCACCGCCACCGGCGCGGAGAGCCGCACGGATACCGGCACGACGAGCCACACCACCACCGGCACGACGGCCCACACCACCACCGGCACGGAAAGCCGCACCGCCACCAGCCCCCGCGCCCACCCCCGTACGCCCCTCCTCGTCGCCTCCTGCGTGGACGGCACCGCCACCCGCTCCGCCGAACCGCCCGTCACCTCGGTGGACCTGCGCCCCGCCGCGTACGGGCGCGCCTGCGCCGAGCTGCTCTGCGACATCCTCGCGGGCCGCGCCGCCCCGGACACGGTCCGCCGCCACGCCTGGGCGCTGGAGACGAGGGCGTCCACGACCGCCGGTCCCAGCTGAGCAGGGCACAACTCACCGACACCCTGGGCCCGTTGTGACCGGGTGGTGCGTGTCGTCGCGGCACGCCTGCGCACCTGGTCGCCGACCACGCGAGCCGTTTCCCGTCCAGGTGATCGCCATGCTGGACGGGAAACGGCTCGCGTGGTCTCCGAAGCCTGGTGTACGGCTGAGCGACCTCCGAAGCCTGGTATACCGCCCGGGTCCAGGGCAAGGCCATCGGCGCGGGGTTCGCGCTCGCGCTCGCCTGCGATCTGCGGGTGGGCGCGGAGAACGCCTACTTCCGGCTGCCGGAGCCGGCGCTCGGGCTGCCCACCGCGTGGGGCGGGCTGCTGCCCCGGCTGCTCCATGAGGTCGGCGCGGCTCGGGTCCGCGAACTGATTCTGACCGGAAGGGCGTTCGACGCCACCGAGGCGCAAGCGCTCTCCGTCCTCCAGCGGGTCGTTCCGGAAAATGAATTGGATCAGGCTGTCGAGGCCTCGGCGAAGCCCGTCGTACGCCACCCCGAAGCGGCCCTCCGGATGACAAAAGCCCTGATCAACTCCTATGCGGCCGCCACCCGGACGGCTGCCCCCCGCTCCTGGACGCGGAGCTGATGGCCTCGGTCGCGGCAGCCGGTCGGCGCACACCCCCTCGCACTCCTGGGCCCGACCAGTCACACTCGTAACAATCAACAGGGGAGGTCCCGGGCGTGGATGTACCGTTCTGGCTCTGGGCAGCGTTCGCCGTAACGGTGGTCGTCTCGCTCGCAGTCGACCTGCTGGCCCATCGCAACGCGCATGTCATCGGGTTCAAGGAAGCAGCCTGGTGGAGTGCGCTCTGGGTGAGCCTCGCGCTCATCTTCGGCGTGGTCGTCTTCTTCGTACTCGGCACGACCGCCGGTACGGAATACACAACGGCATGGCTGCTGGAGAAGAGCCTGTCCGTCGACAACTTGTTCGTCTTCGCGCTGATCTTCGCCTATTTCAAGGTTCCGCGTGAATATCAGCACCGCGTGCTGTTCTACGGTGTCATCGGCGCTCTGGTGTTCCGCGCCATCTTCCTGACAGCAGGCGTCGCGGTGGTGAACCGCTTCACCTTCGTCCTCTTCCTCTTCGCCGCGATCCTTTTCTGGAGCGCCTGGAAGATCCTCAAGGACGAGGAGGACAGCTTCGATCCGGGGCAGAGTCTCGCGGTGCGGATGCTGCGGAAGATCATGCCGGTCCGGGACGAGTACGCGGGAACGCGCTTCGTCGTCAAGGAGGAGGGGAAGCGGGTCGCCACACCGCTGCTCGCGGTGGTCGCCGCGATCGAGGCGGCCGACCTGCTCTTCGCCGTCGACAGCGTGCCCGCCGTGCTGGCGGTCAGCGACGACGCGTTCATCGTCTACACCAGCAACGCGTTCGCCATCCTCGGACTGCGAGCGCTCTACTTCCTGCTGGCGGGACTGCTGGACCGCTTCCACTACCTGAGCACGGGCCTCGCGATCATTCTGGCCTTCATCGCGGTCAAGCTCGTTCTCCAGGCATCGCACAAGATGATCAGCACCTCCATTCCGGAGATTCCTTCGCCGATCAGCCTGGCGGTGATCGTGGTCATCCTGACAGCTTCGGTCGTTCTCAGCATCCGGCGCCCACCGCCGGACAAGGAATCCGAGGGGACCGCGGTGAAGTCATCCGAGGATAAGCCGTCGGAGTAACCCGCAGGGTAATGGCCGGGCAAAGCAAAGGGAAAGAAATCCCCTCTTGCATTGCCCGGCCTTTTGCCGTCGAAGGACCGGCCGAAAGCGGAAGACCCGCCGGCGGTCCTCGCCGCGCGGACCCGCGTACGGCTGACTAGCGTGGCTGGTGGAAGCGGTGGGGGACCAGGAGCGGAAGAGGGTCACTGCCATGGCCGTACAACCCGAGGGAACCCCCTGTTGGGCGGACGCCGCGTTCGCCGACCTGGAGGGTGCGAAGAGCTTCTACGGTGAGGTGCTCGGCTGGACGTTCGGCGAGAGTTCGCCGGAGTTCGGCGACTACACGACGGCGTACGCGGACGGCAGGCGGGCGGCAGCCGTGGTCCCGCCGATGCCGGGCCACGAGGAGGGCCCGTCCGCGTGGTGCCTCTACCTGGCCTCGCCGGACGCCGCCGCCACCGGCGAGAAGGTCCGCGCGGCCGGCGGCCAGGTGCTCATGGAGCCCATGCGGGTCGGCGCGTTCGGCACGATGGCGCTGGCCGGCGACCCCGGCGGCGCGGTCTTCGGCGTGTGGCAGGCCGACACCCACGACGGGTTCGAGACGGAGATGGGCGCACCCGGCGGCTACTGCTGGAGCGAGGTCTTCACCCGTGACGCGAAGGCGGCGGACACCTTCTTCCCGGCCGTGTTCCCGTACGCGGTCCGGAAGCTCGAGGACCCGTCGATGGACTTCGGGATGTACGACGTCCAGGGCGAGACGGTGCTCGGCCGCATGGCGATGGGCGAGGACTTCCCGCCCGGCATGGGCTCCTTCGTGATGGTGTACTTCACCGTCCCCGACTGCGACGCGGCGGTGGCGAAGGCGACCGGGCGCGGCGCGCAGCTGCAGTTCGGCCCGATGGACAGCCCCTTCGGCCGGTTCGCGGCGATCACCGACCCGCAGGGCGCCACGTTCTCCGTGATCGACGTGACGAAGACCGAAGGCGAGATGCCGGCGACGCGCCTGACGTCCTGACGGCCTGACGGCCAGACGCATCAAGCCGTCAGGCATCAAGCCGTCAGGCATCAGGCATCAAGAACCCGGGCTCCCAGGGCTCCGTACGATTCTCCGAGAACCTCGCATCTGCGATGGGCAATCGTCCGGAGAATGGTAAATGCGAGGCAGATTGGCCTAGCGTGGCACGCATGCAGTCCTACACAATCGGTCAGGCAGCACGCCTCCTCGGAGTCAGCCCCGACACCGCCCGACGCTGGGCGGACGCCGGACGGGTCGCGACCCATCGCGACGAGACCGGCCGTCGGCTGATCGACGGCCGTGCGCTGGCCGCCTTCTCGATCGAGGTCGGCCAGGGCGCCGCCGGCGACGAGGAGACCCCGTACACCTCGGCGCGCAACGCCTTCCCGGGCATCGTCACCGCGGTGAAACTCGGCGATGTCGCGGCCCAGGTCGAGATCCAGGCGGGCCCGCACCGGCTCGTCTCGCTCCTGACCCGGGAGGCGGTCGAGGAGCTGGGCCTGGAGGTCGGCATGCAGGCGACCGCCCGGGTGAAGTCGACCAGCGTGCACATCGACCGCACCTGAAGCCCGGCCGGCGACGGCGTCGGCCGGGCCGTCCCGTGCTGCCCGCACCTTCTGTTCCGCGCGAACTCGTCCCTGCCCGGACGGCATCCAGCCGACCGGGCTCGCAGCCAAGGAGTCCCACCCTCATGTCCCTCCTGCTCACCCGCCGCCGCACCGCCGCCACCGTCCTGACCGCCGCGCTCCTCGTCCCGCTCGCCGCCTGCGGCAACGACTCGGACACCGACAAGGACAGCGCCGCCGGCGCGAAGCCGTCCGACTCCGCGTCGGGCGCCCCGGCCGCGCAGCTGACCGTGCTGGCCGCCGCCTCGCTCACCGACGTCTTCAAGGAGGCGGGAGCGGCCTACGAGAAGGAGAACCCGGGCACGAAGGTCACGTTCTCCTTCGCCGGCTCCCAGGAGCTGGCCGCCCAGGTCAAGCAGGGCGCGCCCGCCGACGCCCTGGTCACCGCCGACACCAAGACGATGGACGGCCTCTCCGGCGAGACCGGCACGCCGACCGTCATCGCCAAGAACCGCCTCGTCATCGCCGTCGGCGAGGGCAACCCGGAGAAGGTCGGGAACCTCAAGGACCTCTCGGACGCCAAGCTGAAGGTCGTCCTGGCCGCCCCCGAGGTGCCGGTGGGCCGCTACAGCAAGCAGATCCTGGACGCGCAGAAGATCGCGGTGAAGCCGGTCTCCCAGGAGCCCAACGTCCGCGCGGTCCTCAGCAAGGTCGAGCTGGGCGAGGCGGACGCCGGGCTCGTCTACAAGACGGACGCCGAGACCGCCCCCGACAAGGTCGACGCGATCGACATCCCGGACGCGGAGAACGCCGTCGCCTCCTACCCGGCCGCCACGCTGAAGGGGTCGAAGCAGAGCGAGGCCGCCGCCGCGTTCGTCGCCTGGCTCTCCACGCCCGCCGCGCAGAAGATCCTCCAGGGCGCGGGCTTCCAGCAGCCGTAACCGCACCGCCGCACACGCCGAGGGGCCCGCACCGTCCTGCGGGCCCCTCACCTCCAGCAGCCGAGGTCCCCCATGAAACGACCGGCACTCCGCCGTACGCCCGGCGCGCGCGCCCCGCTCCTGCTGACGGTGCCCGCGCTGCTGGCCGTGGCGTTCCTGATGCTGCCGCTGGTCGGCATCCTGGCCCGTACCTCCTGGGGCGACCTCGGCGCGCACCTCACCGCCGAGCCGACCACGCAGGCGCTCCGCCTCTCGCTCCTCGTCTCGCTCTGGTCGCTCGGCCTCTCGCTGCTGTTCGGCGTGCCGCTGGCCTGGCTGCTGGCCCGGGTGCCGTTCCCGGGCAAGGCGTTCGTGCGCTCGCTGGTGCTGCTGCCGATGGTGCTGCCGCCGACGGTCGGCGGAGTGGCGCTGCTGCTGGCGTTCGGGCGGCGCGGGCTGCTCGGGCCGTGGCTGGAGGAGACGTTCGGGATCACGCTGCCGTTCCACACCTCGGGGGCGGTGCTGGCGGCGACGTTCGTGGCGATGCCGTTCCTGGTCATCTCGCTGGAGGGCGCGCTCGGCGGCCTGCGCCCCCGGTACGAGGAGACCGCCGCGTCCCTCGGCGCCTCTCCGGTACGGGTGTTCCTCACCGTGACCCTGCCGATGGTGGCCCCCGGGCTGATCGCCGGAGCGGCCCTCACCTGGGCACGGGCGCTCGGCGAGTTCGGCGCCACCATCACCTTCGCCGGCAACCTCCCGGGCACCACCCAGACCCTGCCGCTCCAGGTCTATCTGCTGCTCCAGGAGTCGCCGGAGGCGGCCACCTCGGTGTCACTGCTGCTCCTGGCCATCGCCATGATCGTGCTGATCGCCCTGCGCGGCCGCTGGACCGGCACACCGGGCGACCACCACCGCGAGCGGTACGCACCGCGGCCAGAGGAGCCGACGGGTACGGACATCCTGCCCGAACCACCCTCGTACGTACGGGAGAAGGCCGCCGCGTACGTGACGGAGCCGGCCCCCCGGGAGCGCTGGCCCCTGCGTGCCGACGTCACCGGCTTCACCCGCCTCACCCTGGACGCGGCCCCCGGCACCACCCTCGCCGTCGTCGGCCCCAACGGCGCCGGCAAGACCACGCTCCTGCGCGCCCTCCTCGGCCTCACCCCGCGCGCCCACGCCGAACTGCGCCTGGGCGAGAGCGATGTGACGGCCCTTCCGCCGCACCGCCGGGGCGTCGCCTGGGTCCCGCAGGACGGCGCGCTCTTCCCGCACCTGAGCGCCCTGTCCAACACGGCGTACGGGCTCCGCACCCATGGCGTCCCGCGTGCGGAGGCCCGGCGTGAGGCGCAGTCCTGGCTGGACCGGCTCGGCGTCGGCCACCTGGCCCACCGCAAGCCCGGCCAGCTCTCCGGCGGCCAGGCCCAGCGCGTCGCCCTCGCCCGCGCGCTCGCCGCCCGCCCGCGCCTCCTGCTGCTGGACGAACCGCTCGCCGCGCTCGACCAGACGACCCGGGCCCACGTCCGGCACACCCTGCGCAGGCACCTCGCCGACTTCGGCGGGGTCTGCCTGATCGTCACGCACGACCCGGTCGAGGCGGTCTCGCTGGCCGACCGGGTCCTGGTCCTGGACGACGGCCGGGTCCTCCAGGACGAGCCGCCCGCCGAGGTGACCCGTCACCCGCGCTCGCCGTGGGTCGCCCGGATGCTCGGCCGCAACGCCTGGCCCGGCACCGCCACCGCCGACGGCCTGGACCTCGCGGACGGCGGCCACCTCATCGTCGCCGAACCCCTCGCCCCGGGCACGGAGGCCCTCGCGGTCATCGCGCCGGAAGCCGTCTCCGTACACCGCGAGAAGCCCACCGGCTCCCCCCGCAACGTCTGGCCCGGAACGGTCCGCGAGATCACCTCGGGCGGCAGCCGGCTCCGCCTCCTCATCACCTCCGACCGGGCGCCGGACCTGGTCGCGGAGATCACCCCGCAGGCGGCGGCCGAGCTGCGCATCGCGGACGGCACCGAGGTCTGGACGGGCGTGAAGGCGACCGAGGTGACGGTGGTCCCGCTCTGAGACCGGCCGGGTTCCCGCATCCCTCCCAGCTCACCCGAAAGCATGGCACCGGCTCCGGCGGGAACCAGAACAACTGCCGTACACGTACTCATGTACGACAGGTCCGAGAGATCCGAGAGACGGGGCACCATGGCACTGTTCGGCAACGCGCACACCATCAACCCGGCCACCGCCCAGCAGGACTACGAGCGCCTTCTCGGCCAGGGCGAGCAGGTGCACGCCGCCTTCCTGCTGATCCGCGACACGATCCTGTTCACCGACCGCAGGCTGATCCTCATCGACAAGCAGGGCATCACCGGCAAGAAGACCGAGTACCACTCCGTGCCGTACCGCAGCATCACGCACTTCGCGGTGGAGACGGCCGGGACGTTCGACCTGGACGCGGAGTTGAAGATCTGGATATCCGGCACCCCCACGCCGCTCCAGAAGACTTTCACCAAGGGCGTCGACATCTACGAGGTGCAGGCGATACTGACGCAGTTCGTGGCGCGCTGACCCGCCACCGGCGCAGTTCGCGGCGCGCCGACCCGGCAGCGGCGCAGTTCGCGGCGCACCGGCCCGCAGCGGCGGCTCAGAAGTAGGGGCGGAGCCTGGGGGCCGCCGCGCTGCCCGGGGCGGTGTCCCGCAGCCGGGCCACGCGCTCGCGCAGCTCCGGCAGCAGCCCGTACAGCACATCGCCCGGGCAGCGCGTCTCGTAGCTGTCGCGGTGGCCGGAGATGACGTTGAGCCGGGCCACCTGGCCCTCGTCGAAGCGGCTCTCCGCGTTGGTGGAGACCAGCTCGACGGTGGCGAGCGGGTCGACGCCGGGCGCCAGCTTCCAGGCGGCGATCTCCACCAGCGCGTCCATCATCGGCTTCGGCACCTCGGTGCCCTCACCGAAGGTGCCGATGGCGGCGATGCCGACGGTGTCCGCGTTGAACCCCTTGGTGTGGGCGCCGAGCACGGAGCGGCCGACGCCGCCGGCCCGGCCCTCGTAGATGGTGCCGCAGCGGTCGACGAGGAAGTTGTAGCCGATGTCGTCCCAGCCGTCCTGCTCCACGTGCTCGCTCTGGACGGCCTGGATCAGCTCCGGGGCCTCCGCGCAGTCGTAGTCGTTGGGGTTGCCGGTGTGGTGGACGAAGACCGCCTTCGCCGCGCCGGTGTACTGCGGGCGCTCCCGGACCAGGCCCTCGTCCGCGTGCCACTCCTGGCGGCTGACGACGGCGGGCTGCGGGAGGCCCCGGGGCGGCCTCGGTCCGGTGGCCGTCTCCAGCCGCTGCTCGTGGGGCGCCGGGGCGTCCTGGAACACCAGGAGGACCATCAGCGGCAGCAGGGTGCCCAGGGTGATTCGGCGGGACCACATGGACTCCACCCTGCGCCCTGACCTGGGGGGTGTCGCAGAGGGGCCGACCAACCGGGTGACCCTCGCCCGGCAGCGGCTTTCACCCGGAATGCGCACCAAGACGGCTGTTCTTACGATGAGATCCGGACCATCCGCCGCGCCCCGCGGCGGGCCCGGCCGGATCGAGGAGCCATGGCCCACGACGCTGTGCAGGACGGGGAAGGCGGGCGGCTGGACGGGGAAGGCGGGCGGCAGGACGGCTCGGCGGTCAGCCTGAAGCCGAACGCCATCGGCTTCGTCGACGCCCTGGTCATCGGCCTGAACGCGACCTCCCCGGCCTATTCGCTGGCCGCCGTGATCGGCCCGATCGTGGCCCTGGTCGGCATCTACGCGCCGGGCGTCATGTTCGCCTCCTTCGTCCCGATGCTGCTGATCGCCTCGGCGTTCTACTACCTCAACAAGGTCGACCAGGACTGCGGTACGACGTTCTCCTGGGTGACCCGGGCGATGGGGCCGTGGGCCGGGTGGCTCGGCGGCTGGGCGATCACCATGACCGGGGTGCTGGTGGTCGGTTCGCTGGCCGATGTGGCGGTGAGCTTCACCCTGCTGGCGGTGGGCCTGGACGGCTGGGTCGAGAACGACTTCGCGCGCCAGTTCCTCACCGTGCTGCTGATCATCGTGATGACCGGACTCTGCGTCATCGGCACCGAGCTGTCGGCCAAGGTGCAGAACGTCCTGATCCTCCTCCAGATCGCGTTCCTGCTGGTCTTCGTCGTGGTGGCGCTCTACCGGGTCTACGCGGGCACCACCGGCTTCGACTCCATCGAACCGTCCATCGGCTGGCTGGACCCGTTCGGCGCCGGGGGCGCCGCGCTGACCGGCGGGCTGCTGCTCGGCGTGTTCATCTACTGGGGCTGGGAGTCGGCGGTCAACCTCACCGAGGAGACCGAGGACTCGGCGAGCGCGCCCGGCAAGGCGGGGCTCTGGTCCACGGTGGTGCTCCTGGTGACCTACCTGTCGGTCGCCGTCGCGGTCGTCGCCTTCGCGGGGACGGCGTTCCTGGCGGAGAACGCGGGCGAGGAGGAGTTCATCTTCGCCCAGCTCGCCGGGGACGTCCTGGGCGGCTGGGACTGGATCCTGCTGCTGGCCGTCGCCACCTCCGCCATCGCCTCCACCCAGACCACGATCATCCCGGCGTCCCGGACCGCGCTGTCCATGGCCCGGCGTCAGGCGCTGCCGCGCCACTTCGGGCACATCAGCCCCCGGTTCCGTACACCGGACGTCAGTACGTGGTGGGTCGCCGCGATCGCCATCGCCTGGTACCTGGTGGTCAACCAGATCTCCACGAACGCCCTCTTCGACTCCCTCACCGCGCTCTCCCTCCTGATCGCCTTCTACTACGCGCTGACCGGGGTGGCCTGCGCCGTCTACTACCGGCGCCATCTGACCGAGAGCGTGCGCAACTTCCTGCTCATCGGGCTCGGCCCGGTGGTCGGCGCCGGGCTGCTGACCTGGCTGCTGGTCCGGTCGGTGATGGACATGTCCGACCCGGCCAACTCCTACAGCGGCACCTCCTGGTTCGGGCTCGGCCCACCGCTCGTCATCGGCATCGTGATCTCGCTGATCGGCGTGGTCCTCATGGTGGTGTGGCGGCTGCGCGACGCGGTGTTCTGGCAGGAGCGGCCCGGCGTCGCCGACCCGGACCTCGTACACGCGCCGAGCCGGAAGTCCGCCGACCGGAAGGAGCGCTGAGATGTCGGTCGTCCTCGGCTACGACGAGTCCCCCGGCGCCGCCCACGCCCTGCGCATCGCGATCGAGGTGGCGGCGGCGTACGGCGAGGAGCTGGTCCTCGTCTACGGCGCGGCCGCACCGGGCCTGCGCGACGGGGCCGAGTACCGCAGCCACTACGACGCCATCCGGCAGGCCGGTCGCACCGGCCTGGAGCACGCGCTGACGTCCGCCGAGGAGGCCGGCGTACCGGCGAGCGTGGAGGTGCTGGACGAGAGCCCGGCGCAGGCCCTCCTGGACGCGGCCGAACGGCACGGCGCCCGGGTCATCGTGGTCGGCACCTGGGGCGAGAGCCCGATGCGCGGCGCCCTCCTCGGCTCGACCCCGCACAAGCTGCTGCACATGTCCCCGATCCCGGTGCTCTGCGTCCCGACGGAGGAGGGCACACCCTAGGTAGCGCGGGCCCTCACCACGCCTCCCCGCTCTCCGCCGCCCGGCTCGGGGCGCCCCGTCCCGCGCCCTCCGCGTCCTTCCCCAGCACCCGGAACGCCAGCAGCGGGAACGCCAGCACCGACACCATCGCCGCCGCCACCAGCGCCGCGGCCTCCCCCGCACCGATCACCTTCTCGTCCAGGCCGATCGCGGTGATCGCGACCACCAGCGGCAGACACGTGGCGGAGAACAGCGCCAGCGCGGACCGGGGAGCGCGCCCGGTCAGGTCGCGCGGGGCCAGGAGATACGCCGGCACGCCCCGCACCAGCAGGAACAGCAGCAGGAAGACCGGCAGGAGCAGCAGCGGGCGGCCGCCGTCCAGGAGCGCCGCGAGGTCGAAGTCGATGCCCGTGACGACGTAGAAGAACGGGACCAGGAAGCCGAACCCGATGGCCTCGATCTTCCCCAGGATCTCCCCGCTGCGCTCCGGCACCGCACCCTGGAGGACCAGCCGGGTCAGCATCCCGGCGGCGAACGCGCCGAGCAGCGTGTCCAGGCCGAAGACATGCGCCAGCCCCAGCATCCCGGCGAGCAGCAGCATCACGAAGCGGACCGCGAACTGGCCGCTGCTGTGCAGGGTCATGGCGATGATCCGGGCGAACCACGGCGGCCTCGGCCGCATCGCCCAGAACACCGCGCCCACCGTGATGACCGCGAACACCGCCAGCACCGCGCTCGCCACCCCCGGGCTCCGCCCGCTGAACAGCAGGGCCATCGCCACGATCGGCCCGAACTCGCCGACCGACCCGAACGCCATCACCACCGACCCGAACCTCCCCTCCAGCCGCCCCGAGTCCCGGAGGATCGGCAGCACCGCGCCCAGCGCCGTACTGGTGAGCGCGGTGCCGATCACCAGGCTCTTCGCCACATCCGCGCCGCTGAGCAGCAGCGCGATACCGAGCCCGACGGCGAACGAGAGGACCCAGGCCCCGCCGGCCCGCCGCAGCGTGGAGCCACGGACCTCGGCGACCCGGATCTCGTACCCCGCGAGGAAGATCAGCATCGAGAGCCCGAGGTCGGAGAGGGCGTCGATGACCTGGTCGTGGTGGGCCCAGCCGAGCACATCGGGCCCGACGAGGATGCCGAGCACGATCTCGAAGATGACGACGGGGACCGACAGCCACCGCCCGGTCGCATAGCCGAGCAGCGGCGCGAGAACCGCCAGGGCCATGATCAGGACGAGGGTCCCGGGGTGCTCCATCGCTCGTGTATAGCAAGGAACGCCCCGGAATCAGCCGCTATGACACCCCGTCGGCGTCACCCGTTCTCCCGCCCCGGAGTGCCGCAGGACGAGGCGAGCCGTTGAATGCGGAACAGGGCGGCACCGGGCCTTCCGGGAACGGTCCAGCACGGACCCTCCCGGAACAGGGCAGCACCGGGCTCACCCGGAAGGTCCGGCACCGGGCTCTCCCGGAACGGTCCAGCACCGGCCCCTCCCGGAAGGTCCGGCACAGGACAAGGAGCCCCATGCCGTCGTCACAGGCCCGTACGGACCGGGAGGGCGCACCGCGCCGCGACCGGGGTGCGCTGCGGCGTACCGGTGAGTGGTGCGCCCGGCACTTCGTGACCGTCCTCGTGCTCTGGGTCGCCGCGCTCGCCGGGCTCCAGGTCCTCCAGCACGCCTACGGCGGCGCCTACTCCGACGACTTCTCGCTCCCCGGCACCCAGTCGCAGGAGGGCCTCGACGTCCTCAAGGCGCACGCGCCGCAGGCCGGCGGCTACAGCGCCCAAGTCGTCCTGCACGACGCCGACAAGCCGCTCACCTCGGTCTCCGACCAGGTCGCCACAGCGGTCACCGACCTCCAGAAGCTGCCCGACGTACTCTCCGCGCAGAACCCGCTGCCGTCCTCCGGTTCCACCCCGCCTCCGCCGCCCGATCCCAACACCGGGCCGCTCTCCACCGACCAGAAGACCGCCTACATCACCGTCCGCTTCAGCGTGCAGCCCGCCACCCTGGATCCGTCCTACCTGGACGGGGTCGACGCGGCGGTGCAGCCGCTGCGGTCGGCCGGAGTGGACGTGGAGTACGGCGGTCCGCTCGGTGAGCTGGCCCGGCCCGAACCCGGCGACCGCACCAGCGAGGCGATCGGCTTCGGCGTGGCGATCGTGGTCCTGCTGATCGGCTTCGGCAGCCTGCTCGCCGCCGTGCTGCCACTGGTCACCGCGCTGATCTGCGCACTGTGCGGCCTCGCGCTGCTCGGCCTGTTCGCCGCCGCCGCGACGTTCGCGACCGTCTCCCCGACGCTCGCCACGATGATCGGGATCGGCGTCGGCATCGACTACGCGCTCTTCCTGGTCACCCGCCACTGGCAGAACCTGATCGACGGCCGGAACCCGGTCACCGCCGCCGGAAACGCCGCCGCCACCAGCGGCCACGCGGTGCTGCTCTCCGGCTGCACGGTGATCATCGCGCTCTCGGGGCTCTGGGTCTCCGGGATCGGGTTCATCGGCAAACTCGGCCTGGCCGCGGCGGTCACCGTGGTCACGGCGGTGCTCGGCGCCCTCACCCTCGTACCGGCGATCCTCGGTCTCATCGGCCGCCGTATCGACCAGGTGCGCGTACGGAGACCGGTGGCCGAGACCGTACCGGCGCCGGAAGGTGCGGAGGGTGCGGAGGGTGCGGAGGGCAAGGAGGGCCCGAAAGGCGCGGAGGGTACGGAGGCGGGCGGCTGGCACCGGTACGCGCAGCGGGTGGAGCGGCGGCCGTGGTGGTTCCTGGCCGGCGGGGTGGTGCTGCTGGCCGTGCTCTCCTTCCCGGTCCTCTTCATCCAGCTGGGCCACATCGGCGACGGCGCCGACCCGAAGTCGTTCACCGACCGGCGCGCCTTCGACCTGATGTCGAGCGCCTTCGGCCCCGGCTCCAACGGCCCGCTGACCCTCGTCATCGACCAGAGCGCGGTGGACTCCTCCGACCGCTCCGCCCTCGCCGACCAGGCGCAGAAGGCCCTGGCGAACGTCCCGGACGCGGCCGTGATCACCCCGCTCTCCGCCACCTCGGACGGCGACGTGCTGACCGCCACCGCCTACTCGGTGGCCGCCCCGCAGGACGAGCGGACCACCTCGCTGGTCAACCGCCTCACCGACGACGTACTCCCGCAGGCCGTCTCCGGCACGGACGCGGCCACCTACGTCACCGGCACCACCGCCGCGCAGGTCGACTTCCTGGACATCGTCTCCAGCCGGCTGCCGCTGATCATCGCGGTGGTCGTGGCCCTGGCGTTCCTGGTGATCCTGGCCGTCTTCCGGGGCCTGCTCGTCGCGGTGAAGGCCGCCGTGCTCAACGTCCTGTCGATCGCCGCCTCGTACGGGGTCGTGGTGGTCGTCTTCCAGTGGGGCTGGGGCGGTCCGGCGCTCGGTGTGTCGGGCAAGGTGCCGATCGAGAGCTATGTGCCGATGATGATGTTCGCCATCGTCTTCGGCCTCAGCATGGACTACGAGATCTTCCTGCTCTCCCGCATCCACGAGGCCTGGCTGCGCACCGGCGACGCGAAGGCGAGCGTGGCGCACGCGCTGGAGATCACCGCCCGGGTCATCACCTGCGCGGCGCTGATCATGGTGAGCGTCTTCGCCGCGTTCGTCATCAGCGACGACATCGTGGTGAAGATGCTGGGCCTGGGGCTGGCCGCCAGCGTGCTCATCGACGCCACCGTCGTACGGCTGCTGCTCGTCCCGGCGGTGATGACCCTGCTGGGCCGGTCCGCGTGGTGGATCCCGGGCCCGCTGGACCGGATCCTGCCGCACCTGAACGCGGAGGGAGGCGCTCAGGTGTCCGAGCGGTCACCGGGGCGGGTGAAGGACGTGACGGGCGGAGCGAGCCGCTCCTAGGGTGTCGGGATGCCTTCCCCCCTCACCTCCGAGCAGCCGCGCCCCACCGCCGCCGCCGGAACCACGGAGACCGGCAAGCCGCCCGACGCCGGCCGCGACCACTTCTTCGACAACGCGAAGTACCTGGCGATCGTGCTGGTGGCGGTCGGGCACGCGTGGGAGCCGCTGCCGAGCGGGCGGCTGGTGGAAGCCGCGTACACGCTGATCTACACCTTCCACATGCCGGTGTTCATCCTGATCGCGGGCTACTTCTCGCGCGGTTTCGAGCTGCGGCCGGACCGGGTGTGGAAGCTGATCACCAGTCTGCTGGTGCCGTATCTGATCTTCGAGCTGCTCTACACGGCCTTCCACCGCCTGACCCGCGACCCGGAGCTCCCGCTCTCGCTGCTGGAGCCCTACTGGCTGCTGTGGTTCCTGCCGGCGCTGTTCTTCTGGCGGCTCTCCACGCCGGTCTGGCAGGCGGTCCGCGCGCCGGTGCTGGTCTCGCTCGCCGTCGCCGCCGTGGCGACCGTGTCCCCCGCCGCCGACGGCAACCTGCCGCTCCAGCGCATCCTGCAGTTCCTGCCGTTCTACGTGCTGGGCCTGCGGCTGCGGCCGGAGCACTTCGCGTTCCTGCGGCGTACGTGGGTACGCGTCGTCTCCGTACCGGTCTTCGCGCTCGGGCTGCTGGTCGCGTACTGGCTGGTGCCCCGGACCTCGACCTCGTGGTTCTTCCGGAAGAACAGCGCCCGCGAGATGGACACCGCCGAGTGGACCGGGCCGACGGCCACGCTGCTGCTGTTCGTGGCGGCCGTCGTACTCGGCGCCTGCTTCCTGGCCTGGGTGCCGAAGGGCCGCAGCTGGATGACGGCGCTCGGCACCTGCACGCTGTACGGGTACCTGCTGCACGGCTTCGTCATCCGGGCCCTGCGCTACGGCGGCTTCTACGACCGGCCGTTCTTCGACACGACCCTCGGCACCCTCGCCGTCACCGCGGGCGCGGCGGTCATGGTGACCCTGCTCTGCACCCCGTACGTACGGAGCCTGCTGCGGCCGCTGCTGGAGCCCCGCCTGGAGTGGGCCAGGCAGCGGCCGGCCGCTCCCGGGTGACCGCTCGGACGGTGACGGAATCCTGTGCGGGGCCGGGTCCCGGAGCCGGGGTGCGAGCAGTGCGGACGCCGTCTCCAGCTGGGCGGCCGGGGCGGCGGCACACGGGCCGCCGCCCCACGCGGGCTACGCGGCGCGGTTGGCCCGGCGCTGCGCGGCGGCCGCACGCGCCTCCGGCGTCGGCACGGCCGGACCACGGCCGCGCCGGGCCGGGGCCCCGCCGCCGCGCTTGGTGCCGCGCCCCATGAACGCGCCGCCACCGCCGCGGCCGGAGCGCTCCTTGGGCGGGGCGGTGATGACGACCGGGACGCCGGAGGGCGCCTGCGCACCGGTGATCCGGCTCAGCTCGGCCTCGCCGGAGCGGACCTGGGCGATCTGCGGGGTGATCCCGGCGTCCGCCATCAGGCGGGTCATCTCGCGGCGCTGGTTCGGCAGCACCAGCGTGACGACGCTGCCCGACTCACCGGCCCGCGCGGTACGGCCGCCGCGGTGCAGGTAGTCCTTGTGGTCGCTCGGCGGGTCGACGTTGACGACGAGGTCCAGGTTGTCGACGTGGATGCCGCGCGCGGCGACGTTCGTGGCGACGAGGACCGTGACGTGCCCGGTCTTGAACCGCTCCAGGGTCCGGGTGCGCTGCGGCTGGGACTTGCCGCCGTGCAGCGCGGCCGCCCGGACACCGCTGTGCAGCAGGTGGTCGGTGAGCTTGTCGACCGCGTGCTTGGTGTCCAGGAACATGATCACGCGCCCGTCGCGGGCGGCGATCTCCGTGGTGGTGGCGTACTTGTCGGCGCCCTGGACGTAGAGCACGTGGTGCTCCATCGTCGTGACGGCACCGGCGGCCGGGTCGACGGAGTGGACGACCGGGTCGTTGAGGTAGCGCTTGACGAGCAGGTCGACGTTGCGGTCGAGCGTCGCGGAGAAGAGCATCCGCTGCCCGTCCGGGTTCACCTGGTCGAGCAGCTCGGTGACCTGCGGCATGAAGCCCATGTCGGCCATCTGGTCGGCCTCGTCGAGGACGGTGATGGTGACCCGGTCCAGCTTGCAGTCGCCGCGCTCGATGAGGTCCTTGAGCCGGCCCGGCGTTGCGACGACGACCTCGGCGCCGCCGCGCAGCGCGCTGGCCTGACGGCCGATGGACATGCCGCCCACGACGGTGGCGAGGCGCAGCTTGAGCGACCGGGCGTACGGGGTGAGCGCGTCGGTGACCTGCTGGGCCAGCTCACGCGTCGGTACGAGCACCAGGGCGAGCGGGCGCCTGGCGTCGGCGCGGCGGCCCTCGGTACGGGCCAGCAGCGCCAGGCCGAAGGCGAGGGTCTTGCCCGAGCCGGTGCGGCCGCGGCCGAGCACGTCACGGCCGGCCAGCGAGTTCGGCAGGGTCGCCGCCTGGATCGGGAACGGGACGGTCACCCCTTCCGTGGTCAGCGCCGCCTTGAGCGTGGCGGGCATCTCCAGCTCGTCGAAGGTCTCGGCGGCGGGCAGCGCCGGGGTGATGGTCACCGGCAGGGCGAACTCGCCCTTCAGCGCCGAGCTGCGGCGGCCGGCGCCACCGGAGCGCTTGGGTCCGCCGCCGAACCCGGCGGCGCGGCGCTCACCGCCGCCGGAGTAGCGCGGGGCGCCGCCGCTGCGGCCGCCGGCGGGACCGCCGGAGCGGCCACGGCCGAATCGGTCGTTGGAGCGGGGGGTACGTTCGCGGTTCATGCAGAACCTTTCCTCGATGGGCACGTATCGAGGGATTCTTTTTCGGGAAGCGACCGTGAACGGCACCCAGAATCGCAAGAACGAGCCGATGAAATGACAAAGGGAGAGAGCGAAGCACGGCCGCCGGGAATACGTGCACCGGACGGGGCTTCACAGGGGGCGCGCTCGGCGGGCCCCGGAAACAGCAACGAGCTGGGGCCCGCACCCCAAGGTGCGGGCCCCAGCTGCGCAGTGCTGCCTGAGTGATCAGGCGGGGGTGATGTTCTCGGCCTGCGGGCCCTTCTGGCCCTGCGTGACGTCGAAGTTCACCTTCTGGCCCTCCTGCAGCTCACGGAAGCCGGAGGCGGCGATGTTGGAGTAGTGGGCGAAGACGTCGGCGCCGCCGCCATCCTGCTCGATGAAGCCGAAGCCCTTTTCCGAGTTGAACCACTTCACGGTGCCAGTAGCCATGTCATATCTCCTTAGGGGAGGGGCAGTGCCCGCGGGCCCACACTCTGCGGACCCCACGTCGCCGCGATGATTACCCCGTCCGGAAGAGCACCGGAAAACTTGAAAGTTTTTGGGAACCACAACTGCAACTGAGATCAACAGTAGCACGGTGGGTCCGGGAGAGGCTGGATGAAATATCACGCCGAACGAGGGAACAAAACAGCGGGCAAAAAGCCTCACCGCACATTGAGTGAAATTCTGTGGTGCCGAATGCAGATATCTTCGCGGGCGCGCTCTCCGCCCGGCGGAACCGCCCGACGCCCGGCGGAACCGCTCAGTGCTCGATGGAACCGCTCAGTGCCCGGCGGGACCGCTCAGTGCCCGGTGGAGCCGCGCAGCTCCTCGTTGAGGCGCAGCGCCTCTTCGAGCTGGTCCTCCAGGATGACGATGCGGCAGGCGGCCTCGACGGGCGTGCCGGCGTCGACCAGTTCGCGGGCGCGGGCGGCGATGCGCAACTGGTAGCGGGAGTAGCGGCGGTGACCGCCCTCGGACCGCAGCGGTGTGATCAGCCGGGCCTCGCCGATCGCCCGCAGGAAACCCGGCGTCGCGCCGATCATCTCGGCGGCGCGCCCCATCGTGTAGGCGGGGTAGTCGTCGTCGTCGAGACGGTCCACGGCGTGCGAGGGGGTCTCCGGGGGCAAGCTGCACCTCTTCTGTCACGCATGACCGAGGGCCCGGGGCGCCGTACGCCTGCGGGATGCCCCTCTGCTGCGTACCGCTGTTTCACCTGACTGCACAAGAAACCCTAATCGCCCGGGAAGGCCATGTCTATCGCGGTCGGGACAGGTTTCAGCCACCGGCGGCGGGGCGACGGCCGAGATGTGGGTGGAACTGACCGACTGGTCAGTTGTCGTGGGGCGGACCGCGGGGCCATAATGCACGCGTAGCCCTTCACGCATCCCCCGTCGTGAAGGGCTACACCCCTGTCCGGAACCGGTTCCGGCCCGTGCGGCGCGACTTCGGGCCCGCCCCGGAGCCCGGTCGGCGCGGCGGTCATCACGGGCAAGGGACTCCCCTCGTGGTCCCCTGCCCGTGTTTTTTCGAGTTAACAGTGACGTAGAGTGTTTGCGCAAGCTCAGTTCCGACTCCGAGGTGAGCGTGGAGGCCCGGATGGCCATGGTCGACGGCGACGAACCCGGTACGGAACGGAACGAACCACCCGAGCCGGCCGGAGCACCTCCGCTGAACTCGCTGCGGGAAAAAGTCGAGTACATGGTCGAGAAGACCTTCCCCGGCCAGAAGATCTCGGGCCGGGTCTTCGCGGAGCTGGTGCGCGAGCGCGGCGGCTCCCTCTCGCACAGCTACTTCTCCAACATCCTCGCCGGCAAGGTCACCCAGCCCTCCGAGGAGATCCTCAAGGCCCTCGGCCTGGGGTTCGGCGTGGACTGGCGGTTCTTCAAGGAGGAGTCCGAGGTCGTCGACGACGTCGTCGCGGGGCTCCAGTTCCTGGCCAAGCGGCGGACCGGCGAGATCAGCGGAGTGGCGGGCCGCGGACTGGACGACGAGGGGCTGCCGCCGGAGCTGCTGCGGTTCGCGCTCTCGCTGCTGGAGGACGCGGCGCGGGAGAGCCCGGAGGAGCCCTCAGGGGTGACATCGCGGGAGCCCTCGCGGAACCGCCCTCAGGGCACGTAGCGTCGGTGTCATGTCCCTGCGGAAGCTGCGCAAAGAGTGCGAGGCACAGCTCGCCGACCTGCCCATCCCGGCCCCCTTCTCACTGACCGGACTGGTCGCCAACATGGAGGCGGCGCGCGGCCGAACCATCCGGCTGCACGAGATGCCGGACCACCTCGCCCGCGTCAACGCCGCCTGCGGGCTGCGCCTGAAGGCCGGTTCCACCAGCCTCGTCCTCTACCGTCGCAGGCCGACCGCGTACCAGACCGAGCACGTCATCCTGCACGAGCTGTGCCACGAGTGGTTCGACCACGGCACGACCCTCGACGCCGGGCAACTGCGTACGCTGCTCCCGGTCTTCGACACCTCGCTGATCGCCCGGATGATCTCGCCCGAGGCCGCCGCGTCCTTCGCCGCCGGCGGCTCCACCGTGCAGGCCCGCGCGCAGTACGCCACCCATGACGAACGCATGGCCGAATTCGGTGCCTCCCTGATCCCCCGGATGGCGCGTGACCTGTCCACCGATGACATGGTGGGGCGGCTGACCGACTCCCTGTCCCGCCCGGTGGCCCACCGCCGGCGCGGGCTGTTCCCCCGACGGGGGCCCTCCGGCGACGCGTGAACCGTCACCTGACACGTGCCACCATCCCGACCGCGCCACTTCGATCGCCCCCCATCCCGACCGCGCCCCACCGCGCCCCTGACCTCCGAGGACGAAGACCGCTGTGACCCCCCTCGATCTCGCCGGCTACCTGATAGCCGGTCTGATGACGGCCGTTGCCCTGTGGCGTATGCCCGCTGCCCTGTGGGGAGACGAGGAGGACCGCAGACGGCGGGCGCTGTGGGGCTGCTACGCCGGATTCGCCGTCGCGCTGTGGACCAAGACCGAGGCCGTGCGCACCGCGCTCAACAACAGCGCCGTCACCGACCTCGCCGTACTCATCAAGCACTACACCGCGACGGTGGCGATTCTGGCCATCCTCAGCTACATCGTCGCCATCTACGGCCGCTACCCGGAAGCGGGCGCCGTCCCGCGCCACGTACGGTTCGCGCGGTTCGTCCAGCAGGTCGCGGCGAAGGCCTCCGTGGCGACGCTGATCCTGCTGACCGTCCTCTTCTTCACCGTCGTCGACCGCTCCGTCCCCTCGGACCGCTTCGTCTCCGACCACGCCGGCGAGTGGGGCGCCACGCTCTACATGAGCGTCTTCTACCTCTACCTCGGCGCCGCCTCCGCCGTCTGCGCCTTCCAGTGGGCGCTGGCCACCGCCGACGCCAAGCGGCGCCATCTGCGCGTCGGGCTCGGGATGATGACGTTCGCGATGTTCATCGGCGTCGGCTACACCGTCAGCCGGACCCTCTTCCTCTGGGTCAGCGTGGTGGACGAGCCGAGCGAGGCGTTCGCGCTCCGCTTCGACCAGGTCACCGAGGCCGCGCAGCTGGTCCTCTTCGCGTTCTTCGCGCTCGGCGCGTCCGTCCCCGCCTTCAGCACCGGCGCACGCCGGGTCAGGCTGTGGCGGGCCCAGGTCCGGCTGCACGCCCTCTGGTCCGAGCTGATGGCGTCCTTCCCCGACCAGCCCTTCGACCCGCCCGCCTCGCTCGCCCGCGAGCTGACCCGGTTCAACGCCCCGGCCGACCTGCGGATCGACCGGTGGGCCGCCGACATCGCGGACGCGGTGGAGAAGCTGCGCCATTACGTCCCCGACGAGCTGGTCGCCACGGCCGAGGAGGCCGCCGCGCGGGAGACGGGCGATGCCCACCGGGCCGGGGCGCTCGGCGACGCGTACTGGATCCGGGCCGCGCTGCTGGCCAAGGAGTCCGGAGCCCCGGCGGGCCCGGCCGCGGCGGTGGCGGCCCAGCAGGCGGCCGACCAGGACGGCGAGGTGGCCCGGCTGGAGCGGGTCGCCGCCGCGTACCGGACGGTCACGGTGGACCGCGCCCGCGATGCGCTCGCGGCGGCGACCGCCCGTACGTCGGAGACGACGGAGCGGACCTCATGAGCACCACCGCCACAGCCGCCGGGGAAGCCACCCTCGCGCGGACCGTCACCGACGTCCTCCAGCCCCGCAACGCCCTGCTGGCCGGCATGCTCGGCATCGGGCTCGCGGCGGCCGGTGACTGGACCGGGCTGCTCTGGGGGTTCCTCGGGGCGCTCTGCGCGGGACTGATCCCGGCCGGGTACATCGAGTGGGAGCGCGGACGCGGCACCTGGGGCGACCGCCATGTCGTGGACCGTACGAAGCGGGCCCCGATCTTCTTCGTCATCCTCGGCTCCATCGGGGCCGGTTCGGTGGTGATGGTCCTCGGGAACGCGCCGGGCGGCATCCTCGTCGCGATGCTCGCGCTCTGGGTGATGACGATCGGGCTGCTGGCCGTCAACACGGTGTGGAAGATCTCGGTCGACGCGGCGGTGGCCTCGGCGGTGGTGGCGCTGCTCGCCGTCGTGCACTCCCCGTGGTGGCTGGCCGCGTACGTGTTGACGGTGGCCGTGTGCTGGTCGCGGGTGGCCCTCGGCTACCACACGGTGGCGCAGACCGTGGCGGGTGCGGCGCTGGGGGCGGCCACGACGGTGGCGTACGCGTTCGGCTGAGCGTTCCCCGCTCGTACGACCGTGCGCACGCGCACTCCTCACGGTCCCGTGACACGGGTGCGCCGCACACCGCCCGGCGGCCGCCGGGCCCCTAGCGTGGCCGCCATGCGCGTACTGGTCACCGGCGGAGCCGGGTTCATCGGGTCACATGTCGTCGCCGCGCTCGCCGCGGCCGGGCACGAGAGCGTGGTGCTCGACGCCCTGCTCCCCTCGGCCCACCCCGGCGCCCCGGGCCCCGGCGCGGCGGCTCCGCAGGTCCCCGGCGGCCGGGTGGTCGTCGGGGACCTCCGGGACCGGGACACGGTGGCGGAGGCGCTCGACGGGGTCGACGCGGTCTGTCACCAGGCGGCGATGGTGGGGCTGGGCAAGGAGTTCGCGGACGCGCCGCTGTACGTGGGGTGCAACGACCTCGGTACGGCGGTGCTGCTGGCCGAGATGGCCGGCGCCGGGGTGCGGGACCTGGTGCTGGCCGGGTCGATGGTGGTCTACGGCGAGGGCCGCTACGACTGCCCGCGCCACGGCACGGTCCGGCCCGGCCCGCGCCCGGAGGCCGCGCTGCGGGCGGGGAGCTTCGAGCCCCACTGCCCGGACTGCGGTACGGCGTTGGCGCCGGGCCTGGTCTCCGAGGACGCGCCCGCCGACCCGCGCAACGTGTACGCCGCCACCAAACTCGCCCAGGAGCACCTGGCCGCCGCGTGGGCCCGGGCGACGGGCGGCCGGGCGGTGTCGCTGCGCTACCACAACGTGTACGGGCCGGGGATGCCGCGCGACACCCCGTACGCCGGAGTCGCCTCGTTCTTCCGCTCGGCCCTGGCGCGCGGCGAGGCGCCCCGCGTCTACGAGGACGGGCGCCAGCGCCGCGACTTCGTCCACGTCCACGATGTCGCGGCGGCGAACGCGGTGGCCCTGGAGGCGGTCCGGGAGCGCAGGCCCGCCTCCTTCTCCGCGTACAACTGCGGCAGCGGTGACCCGCACACGATCGGTGAGATGGCCACCGCGCTGGCCGCCGCGTACGGCGGTCCCGAGCCGGTGGTGACCGGCGAGTACCGCCTCGGCGACGTACGCCATGTCACGGCGGACTCGCGGCGGCTGCGCGAGGAGCTGGGGTGGCGGCCGGAGGTCGGATTCGCGGAGGGGATGGTGGAGTTCGCGCGGGCCGGGCTGCGCGGGGCCGAGGCCGCACAGGTCGCCGGGGCGCCTCAGCCGGTGGGGGCCGAGGCGCCGTGAACATCCGCTGACGCGGGCTCACACTCCGGCGTACGGAAAGACGTCGCGCGGGCTCACACTCCGGCGCACTGGGCCGTGCGCGGGCCGTGGACCTCGTTGGCCCGCTGGGCGTTGTCCGGCGCCGGAGCGTTGGCGGAGCACGCCACCGGGCCGGTGACCTTGTTGGCGGAGAGCAGGACGCCTCCGGTGTTGCCGGTCAGGACGACGGCACCGGTGACCGTGTTGGCGGTGCACCCCGGGCCGCCGAGCCGGACGGGTCCGGTCGTACGGCTGACGGCCAGCGGCCCGGTGACGGCCGACCCGCACACGTGGATCGCGGCGGCGCGGTCGGACTGGAGCGGGCCCTGGAGCGTGGAGCCGGTCAGGACGAGGGCGGCTCCGGCGCGCACGGTGACCGGGCCGCGCAGAGTGGCGCGGTCGGCGCAGGTGACGCCGTCCGTGACGGTCAGCGGACCGTTGCGTACGCCGGTGACGGTCGCGGTGCACGCCGGCGCGCGCACCACCCGTGCCTTGTAGGCCAGCGCCTCGGCGAGCTTGCCCGGCTTGGCGTCCGTCAGCGGCTTGCCCAGCTTGGCGAACTCGCCGCCGGTCTCCTTCTTGCCGCCGTTCCACTCCGCGATCCGCCCCAGCTGGTCGGCGGTCTTCCCGTCGTCGACGACCGCGTCGGGAGCGAGCGCGGCCATCGACTTCGAGGCGCTCTTGACGAGGTCGAGGTACGGGCCCGGCGAGGTCAGGTCGTACGCGGCCGTGTCGTGCCTCCCACGCAGCCACGAGCCCCAGGAGAACTCCAGGAACTCCGTCGCTCCGTCGGGGACTTCGTAGCCGATGTCGCGCGTGAAGTAGACGAGGCTGCGGTAGGGGTCGTCGCGGAAGTTGGTGATCCCGAGGCGGTCCGGCAGCTGGTCCACGGACAGGGGCTTGTTGTTCTCGTCGCGCAGCCAGACCTTCTTCCCGGCCGTCATGCGCTGCCAGAAGGCGGTGGTGGAGAGGGAGCTGAAGTTGTCGGTGACACGGAGGCGGACCGGCAGCCGGGTGGAGCCGTCGGGGCCTTCCAGGAACGACGTCAGCGTGTGGTGCCCGTCGGTGAGGTAGAGCTTTCCACCGGGGCCGATCACGGCCGTCTTCATCGGGGCGACCGACTCCGCGGTCTCCTGGCCGAGCTCCACGGTGCAGGTGAAGCTCGCCGGGTCGTCCAGGCGTGCGCCGGAGGGCACCGAGGCCGCCTCGCCCTGGCCGTTGGTCTCGCACCAGTCGTCGAACCGCTTGTTGAAGCCGCCCGCCGCCTCGTCGCGGTCGCTGCCGTAGCGGCCGAGCTTGTAGAAGACCTGGTCGAAGCCGAGTACGGCCTGGGTCGGGTGGAGTTCGCCGAGGGTGACGTCGATCAGGTCGCCCGGCTGGGCGCAGGCGCGCGGCAGCGGCCCGCTCCCGGCGCACGCCCCCGAGCCGCCCGCACCCCCCGCGCTGCCGGGTCCCGCCGCGACCGCCCCGGTGGACGCGCCGACGACCACCGTGCCCGCGGCCAGCACTCCGGCCAGAAGCCGGGCCCCGCGCCGCGGCAGGCCGGTACTCGCTCTGTTCATGACGTCCTCTCCCCACACCCGTACGCGTTCCTTCGCTCGAAAGATCGCAAGGTGCGGCGACGTCCGTAGGGACGGGGCGTGAACGGCCGGTGACGCTGTCATGCCACGGCGGGACCGGCCGTGCGGGACGCCTGGCGCGGGGGCGCGGCGGGCGCGGGTCGAGTCCAGGGCGCTCCGGCGCGAGCCCGGCGCGGTCCGGGGTGGCCCGAGGCGGTCCGGGGTGGCCCGAGGCGGTCCGGGGTGGCCCCGGAGCGCGCCCACCCCGCCGCCATCCGGCCGACGCTGATGACCCGGAAGAACCTATAGACCGAAATGCCGTAGTTGTCTCCGTAGGGTGAGGCGGGTGACCGATTCCTCTGCCCTTCACCCGGAAGCCGCCCCTCCGCAATCAGCCATTCCGAGAGCCGATATCGTCCTGCCCTGCCTCGACGAGGCGGCCGCCCTGCCCTGGGTGCTCGGCCGGATTCCCGCCGGCTGGCGCGCGATCGTCGTCGACAACGGGTCGACCGACGGTTCCGCCGAGCTGGCCCGCTCCCTCGGCGCGTACGTCGTCACGGAGGAGCGGCGCGGCTTCGGCGCGGCCTGCCATGCCGGACTGCTCGCCGCCGAGGCCGAGTTCGTCTGCTTCTGCGACTGCGACGGTTCGCTGGACCCCGCGCTGCTGGCCGGGTTCGTCCGGCGGATCGCGGACGGCGAGTGCGATCTGCTGCTCGGCCGCCGCCGGCCCGAGGGCCAGGGCGCGTGGCCGCCGCACGCGCGCGCCGGGAACCTGGCGCTCGCCCGGATGCTCCGCCGCCGTACGGGTCTGCGCCTGCACGATCTCGGCCCGCTGCGGGCGGCCCGCCGCAGCGACCTGCTGGCCCTGGACCTCACCGACCGGCGCAGCGGCTACCCGCTCCAGATGGTCGTCCGGGCCTCGGACGCCGGACTGCGGGTCGCCGAGAGCGACGTCCCGTACCGGCCGCGTACGGGAAAGTCGAAGGTGACCGGCACCTGGCGCGGCACCTGGCACGCGGTACGCGACATGCGCGGCGTCCTGCGCGAACCACCGGCGGACCGCGCGCCGGCGCACGCCCTGACGACCGGGGCGGGGGCCGGCCGATGAGCGCGTACGGGCCGATCGGCACCCTCGCCCCCTTGGGACCCACCGACGTGCTGGTCATCGCCAAGGAGCCGGTACCCGGGCGGGTCAAGACCCGGCTCTGTCCGCCCTTCACCCCCGCCGAGGCCGCCGAACTCGCCGCCGCCGCGCTCGCGGACACGTTGGAGACCGTGCTCGCCCTCCCCGCCCGGCGGCGCGTGCTCGTCCTCGACGGGCGGCCGGGCGCCTGGGTGCCGCCGGGCGTCGAGGTGGTCCCGCAGAGCGCGGGCGGGCTGGACGAGCGGCTCGCGGCGGCCTTCGGAAGGTGTACCGGGCCGGCCCTCCTGGTCGGCATGGACACCCCGCAGATCACCCCGGCCCTCCTCGCCCCCGCGCTCGCCCCGGGCGCCTGGGAGCGGTGCGACGCGTGGTTCGGCCCCGCCGAGGACGGCGGCTTCTGGGCGCTGGGCCTCGCGCACCCCGACCCCGCCCTGCTGCGCGGGGTGCCGATGTCCGTCCCGGAGACCGGTGCGGTGCAGCGGCGCCGGCTGGTGGAGGCCGGTCTGGCGGTACGGGACCTGCCGGTCCTGCTCGACGTGGACACCGCGCCGGACGCCCACCGGGTCGCGGCCGAGGCGCCGGAGGGCCGGTTCGCGGCGGTGCTCGGCCGGCTGACCGGCGCAGGAGCCGGGGCCGAGGCCGACAGGGCCGGGGCCGGGGCCGAGGCGCGGATGGGGGCCCGATGAGCACGATGCTGCCGTCGTCGTCGACGACCGGGACGACGACCGGGACGACCACCGCTCCGGACGCCCGGACCGAAGCCGAACCACCCGTTGCCGTACCGCCCGGCGCCGAATCCCGTACCGCCCCCTGGTCCACCGACCCGTACGCCAACGCCCTGCGCAACGGCCACGGCCCGCTCTTCCTCCGGCGCAGCGACGGCTGGCTGCTGCCGCTGGAGGTCGAGCGCTGGTGCTCCGACGCGGGGGCCGCCGACCTCTCCGCGTTGCACCGCTGCGAAGGCCCGGTGCTGGACATCGGCTGCGGTCCCGGACGGCTGGTGGCGGAGCTGACCGCGCTGGGCCACCGGGCGCTCGGCATCGACGTGAGCGCGGCGGCCGTCGCCCGCACCCGGCGCATCGGCGGCTCGGCCCTGCTCCGCAGCGTCTTCGATCCGCTGCCGGGAGAGGGCCGTTGGGGCACTCTGCTGCTGGTCGACGGCAACATCGGCATCGGCGGCGATCCGGCCGCCCTGCTCGACCGGGCCGCCGACCTCCTCTCCACCGGCGGGCTCCTGATCGCCGAGACCTCGCCGCTCGACATCGACGAACGCTTCCAGGTCCGCCTGGACGACGGCCTGCGCACACCGGCCGAGCCGGCCGGCCCGGCGGACCGGCCGTTCCCATGGGCGCGGATCGGCACGCCGGCGCTGCTGCGGTACGCCGGCGCGTGCGGCTGGCGCCCGGCCGATCAGTGGAGCGCGGAGGGCCGCGCCTTCGTCGCGCTGCGCCGCCCGCGCCTTCCGCTGCGGAAGCGGAGCGCGCGGACGAGCAGCCAGAGCGCGGAGAGCGCGAACAGCACGCCGGTGATCAGCAGCCAGTTGGAGAGGTAGACGTCCGGGGTGGTGCCGGAGGCGGCCTCGTACCGCCGTTCGGTCCGCCGGGTGATCAGCGGGAACCAGACCAGCAGGAGCAGCCCGGAGAGGAACACCGGTACGCGGACGAAGTTGACCAGGTCCCGCCGCGGGCCGAGCGCCGCGCGCAGGGCCCGGTCGGCGCCCGCGTACACCGGGAGCAGCACCAGGTCGTGCAGCAGCGCCGATCCGGCGAACCAGAGCAGGACGCCGAGGGTGTCGCCGTCCAGGAGGCGTACGCCCGCGTATCCGGCCAGGCAGAAGGTGGCCGCCAGCAGGAGGAGGTGCAGGGGACCTTCGCCGTACCACCGGCGTACGGAGAATCGCGCACGCCGCACCCGTACCGCTCTCGTGGACATCACAGCTCTCCGAACGTCAGTGATCCGACCCACTTGGTGTTGAGTACGCCGGGGGCCGCCGGCACGATGATCCGGGCCGGATGGCCGTGGTCGGCCGTCAAGGGCGCGCCGTTGACCTCCAGCGCGAGCAGCGAACGCCCGTCGCGGACCTGGTTGTCGCGCAGGGCGGCCTTCCGGAAGGGCCCCCGGCGCTGGATCGACTCCACGAACACACCCGGCGGCCGGTCCGGATATCCGGCGATCGCCGCCAGGTCCCGCAGCCGCACCCCGCGCCAGAGCTGGTCGGAGGTGGACCAGCCCTCCACGCAGGCGATCGGGAGCGCGGCGGTGTGCAGCTCCATGGCCAGCAACTCCTCTCGGGAGAAACGGAATTCACCGGCAGGCCCGCGCACACGAAGCCGCCAGGCCTCGCCTCGGTCCGCCGCGGTGATCCGTACGGCCGCGGCCGTCTTGTTGATCTGGAAGCCGCCCGGCCCGGGTTCCGTACCGCCGCGCGGCGTGAGCAGCGCGGTCCGGCGCAACGTTCCGTCGAAGCTCCGCCCGGCCGAGGTGAGCAGCAGGAGCAGCGACCCGGACCCGACCAGCGCGAGGGCCCCGCGCCGGGAGACGGTGGCCGGCAGCGGATCCGGTGAGGCCAGCTCGTCGGCCTCACCGCGCGGAATCCCGTTCCTCAACACCCTTACCGCGCGCGGCAGTTTGAGAGCGGTGTGCGCGACGAACCCGGCGAGGAACACCCACGCCCCGTAGAAGTGCAGCCGGTAGAACGACCCCGGGAACAGATAGTCCAGCTGGATGTTGAGGAGCCCGGTGAGGAACTGGAACAGCGCTCCGCCCACGAGCAGCAGCAGCGAGAGCCGCTCCAGCGCATGCCCCGCCGACCGGACGGGCGGCAGCGCGAAGAGCCGGGGGATCACCGACCACAGCTTCGCCAGCAGGACCGGGACGAGCACGATCCCGACCGTGACGTGCAGCCCCTGCGTCAGCCGGTAGAGCCAGTGCGGCCCGGTCGGCCAGGCGAACAGGTAGAAGCCGAGCCACCCTTTGTCCGGCGTCGAGTCGTTGGCCGCGTTCAGGTCCGGGTTGTAGGCGGCGTACGAGAGCAGCCCGGTCACGGTGACCACGGTGAGCCCGACGAGCAGGACGAGCCCCAGCACCGCCGTGAACCGCACCCCGCGCACCGGGCTGCGCCAGAAGGCGGGGTCGGCGGGCGTACGCGGGCGCGCGCTGTGGGAGCGGCGGAAGCTGGTCAGGGGCATGGTCCCGACGCTAGGCGCCGGGACGCGTACGGGAGCGGCCCATGGCTCCGGCCCGGCGCCCGCGCCGCCCGTACGGCCCATCAGCCGGGCGCGGGCCCTGTCGTACCGCCGGAACGCGGCCGGGCGTGCATAGCGTGCCAGCGTGAAGACCGAGGACACCACAGAGGACACCGAGAGCACCGAACCCGACGCACCTGACGCACATACGGGCGCCCCGGGCACGGGCGGAAGCCTCCCGCCCCCTCCGGAGGACGCCAGCGCCCACCGCCACGACCTCACCGCCGCCGCCCTCGCGGTCCTGCTCGTCGCCGCCGCCATCCTCATCGGCCGGTACGTCCAGAACCGGACCGGCACGCTCCAGGTCCAGTGGCCGCCGCTCCTGGCCTCCTGGGACCCGCACCTCGGCCCCGGCACACCCGCCGCGCTGACCCTCGCCGTGCTGGTGGTCGCGTACGGTCCGCCGCTCGCCGCCCGGCTGCCGTGGCGCGGGCTCCTCGCGGCGGCCTGGACCGGGTCGACGGGCTGGGTCTTCTCGATGGCGCTGATCGACGGCTGGTACCGGGGCGTGGAGCGGCGCCTCACGACCAAGCACGAGTACCTGCGGGTCATCGACCGCTTCGACGACATCCCCGCCACCCTGCGCGACTTCACCAACCACATCGTGATCGGCGAGCCCGGCAACTGGCCCGCCCATGTCGCCGGCCACCCGCCGGGCGCGACGCTGACCTTCGTCTGGCTGGACCGGATCGGGCTCGGCGGTGGCGCGTGGGCCGCCGTCTGGTGTGTCGTCGTGGGCAGTTCGGCGGTGCTGGCCGCGCTGATCACCGTACGCGTCCTGGCCGGTGAGCGCCTGGCCCGGCGGGCGGCACCCTTCCTGGTCCTCGCCCCGGCGGCCGTCTGGGCGGGCGTCTCGGCCGACGGGTACTTCGCCGCTGTCGCCGCCTGGTCGGTGGCGCTGCTCGCGCTGGCGGCGACGCGCCGGGTCCGCTTCCCCGCTGCGGCGGCGGTGGGCGGGGGCCTGCTGTTCGGGTGGACCTGCTACCTGAGTTACGGGCTGGGGCTGATGGCGGCGGTCCTGCTCGCGGTCCTGCTGCTCACGCGGACGGCCCGCCCGGTGGTCCCGTTCCTGCTCGGCGGGCTGGTGGTCCCGGTGGCCTTCACGCTGGCCGGCTTCAACTGGTGGACGGCGTACCACCTGCTGGTCGAGCGGTACTACCAGGGCGCGGGGGGCGTACGCCCGTACGCGTACTGGGTCTGGGCCAACCTCGCCTGCGCCGTCCTCGCGGCGGGCCTGGCGGCGGTCGCCGGAGTGCGCCGGAGCACGTCGTACGCCTTCGGGGCCGTACGGGAGCTCCGTACCGGCACGATGACCCCCGCCCAACGGCTGGCGGTGCTCGTGGTCGCCGCGCTGGTGGCGCTGCTCGCCGCCGACCTCTCCGGGATGAGCAAGGCGGAGACCGAGCGCATCTGGCAGCCGTTCCTGCTGTGGCTGCTGCCCGCAGCCGCCCTGCTGCCCGCCCGGACCGCCCGGTACTGGCTGGTCGCGTCGGTGGTCCCGGCGCTGCTGATCAACCACCTGCTCTGGACGGGGTGGTGAGCGAGCTGGTGAACGGGTCCGTTTGCGGAGGCCGGTCCTCTTGCGGGCGCCGGTCCGTTTGCGGGGGCCGGTCCGTTTGCGGGGGCGCGGCGGACCCGGTTACGTGGAACGGGTGAGTCCGGAACACCCCGCACCGCACCACGTGGAGGTACCTCCGATGGCGAAGAAGAACCGTTCCGCGCCCGCCAAGGGCCTGCGGGCCAGCAAGGCGGGGCTCGCGCTGAGCCTCGGCAGCAGCGCGCTCGCCGTCCTCAGGGCCTCGAAGCAGGTGCGCCGGGCCAGCAGCTCGCACGACAAGCTGAACACCGCCGACGCGGTGGCCGGGATGCTGCCGCTGATCACCTCGGCCGCCCTGGTCCTGCGGCAGCTGCGCGGCCGGAAGCGGGAGAACGAGCCGAAGACGGCGTGAGCGCCGGGCATCACCCGTACGGGGCAACGAACGACCGCTGAAAGGGCCGGTGTCCACGTCGGGCACCGGCCCTTTCACGTCGGGCACCGGCCCTTTCACGTGAGGCGCCGCCCCTCTGACGTCGGGCCTCGGCCTTTCACGTCGGGTCGGGCCTCCGCAGCACCGGCGGCCCTTCCCTGATCCGCGAGGCCAGCACCGCGATGTCGTCCTCCGCGTCTCCGCCGAACCGGTCCAGCACCTGGTCCAGCAGCCCGTCGAGGCTGCCGCCGGACGGCAGGGTCAGCGAGGCCAGCCGCGCCACGGACACGTCGATGTCCTCGTCCCGCCGTTCCACCAGGCCGTCCGTGTACATGAACAGCACCGTCCCCGGCCCGCACGGCACGGTGGTGGTCCGGTAGCCGCCGAAGCCGGTGCCGAGCGGAGGCCCGGACTCCACCGGAATGATGTGGGCCCGGGACGCACCCGGGTCGATGAAGACCGGCGGCAGATGGCCCGCGCTGGCCACCTCGCACACCCCGCCGAACCGGTCCACGACGGCGAGCAGGCACGTCGCCGCCCGGTCCAGGCCCGACCGCTCCACCATCTCGTCGAGCCGCTCCAGGATCCGGTGCGGCGGCAGGTCCTCGGCCGCCAGCAGCCGCAGCAGCGAGCGGTAGTGGCTCATCGCCACGGCCGCCTCCACGCCGTGGCCCATCACATCGCCCATGGCCTTGAGGTGGCGGCCGTCCTGGAGCGGTACGACGTCGAACCAGTCGCCGCCCACCAGGACGCCGCGCTCCGCCGGGAGGTAGCGGGTGGCGACCTCCACGTGCGGGTGCGGGCCGCGGGGTTCGGAGAGCAGGGAGCCCTGGAGTTCGAGGGCGATGCTGTGCTCGCGGTCGTAGCGGCGGGCGTGGTCGAGGTCGACGGCGGCCCGTCCGGCCAGCTCCCGGGCGACGAGCACGTCCTGGTCGCTGAAGGCCGGCGAGCCCTCCGCCCGGACCAGGCTGAGCGTGCCGATCTGGCTGCCGCGAGAGGTGAGCGGGACGACGAGCGCCTCACGCAGGCCGAGCGCCTGGGAGGCGGCGATCCGGTCCGAGGTGAAGGCGGAACGGCCGCGCCGGTGGTCCTCCCAGTCGTCGAGGACCGGCTCGTTCTCGGCCAGGCAGCGGGTCACGGCGGAGTCGGCCGCGAAGTCGACGTACTCCCCCGGGTGTCCGAACAGCTGCACCTGCTCGTCCAGCCGCCCCCGCCCCCGCAGCGCGGCCCGCCGCAGCCGCAGGACACCGGGCTCGGGACGGCGTACGGGATGTCCCACCTCGGGCGGGAACACGTCGACGGCCGCCACGTCGGCGAAGGCGGGCACCACGAACTCCGCGAGCTCCCGGCAGGTGGTGTCCATGTCGAGCGTGGTGCCGATCCGGACGGCGGCCGTGGAGAGCAGGGCCACATGGCCGCGCGCCTCCTCCAGCTCGGCCCGCTGCCGGGTGACGTCGCTGATCTCGACGACGATCACCATCAGCCCGCACACCGCCCCGCCCGTCTCCAGCCGGTGGTAGGTGGCGCGCCAGAACCGGGGGTCGTCGGCGGCCGCGGCCCAGGTGCGCCCGCTGATCGTCTGTTCGCACGGTTCGCCGTCGCGCAGGACACCGCGCAGGACGGCGGCCTGGCCGCGGAGCTCGGGCAGCACCTCGGTGAAGGTGTGGCCGATGTGGGATCCGGCGGGCAGGCCGTTGAGCCGTTCGAGGGCGGGGTTGACGTAGGTGTAGCGGAGGTTCGCGTCGAGAACGGCCACTCCGGCGGGGTTGCCGTCGAGCAGCGTGGCCACGGTCGTGGGGTCGAAGGACGAAGGCATTCCGTCGCCGCACGCTTCGGCCTGCAAGGGGGTCTCCTCCGCCGTCGATCGGCCTCCGGACCTCCATGGTGTGCGGCGCTCCCCGGCACCGCATCCGCAGCGCCCCCGGAGGCGTACCGGCTCCATACGCAGCGGACCCGGAGGCGTGCCGGCAGAGGTGCCAGGGGGCCGCCCCGGCTCAGGAACTCGGCAGGAGTCCGGCCGGTCCCCGCTCCGCGCGCAGCCGGTCGAGGTCGAGCGTGCCCTCGGTCGGCTCGGCGGTCGGCGGCAGGCTCAGAGCGGCGATGACGGGCCCCGGCAGACTGCCGGTACCCAGCAGTCCGGTGACCAGCGTGGTGGTGAGCCGGTGCCAGGCCGGAGCGCGGCGGATCATCGCGTGGTCGCCGCCGCGGACGGTGACCATGCAGGTGCGGGCGCCGGCGCGGCGGGCCCGCGCGGTGAGCGACTGGGTGGCCTGGGGGCTGGTGATCCGGTCCCGGCTGCTGTGGACGAGGACGATGTCCCGCCCGACGAGCTGGGTCACCGGGTCACCCGGCGGGCACCACGGGGCGAGGCCGACGACTCCGCGTACGAGCGGATGCCCGGCGGCGCGCAGGGCGGCGCGGGCGCCCATGGAGTGGCCGAGGAGGACCACCGGCACGTCTCCGGCCTCCTCGCCGAGGGCGTCGAGCGCGGACAGGGCGTCGCGGAGGGCGTCGGCGCGGTGGCCGTTCCAGCCCCGGTGCTCGTAGCGGACCTGCCGTACGAGGACCTCCGTACCGTCCTCGGGCGCGCGGACCTTGGGCGTGCGGGTGGCCCGGCGCAGGGCCCGGACGAAGGGGCGCATGCGGACGCCGGGGAGGTTGAGGGGGCCCCAGGGCGGCGGTTCGGTACCGCTCTCGTGCCCCCCGTGCAGGACGAGAACCGCTGCCGCCGGCGGTCGTCGGTCCACGCGTACCTCCAGATCCGGGTGCGGAGCCGGTGAGCCCGCTCCTGTACTACGTATTCGGAGCGGACGCCGGTCCGGATGGGGCCGAACGTGTCAACGGCCGGAAAGTGCCGTTCACTGTACGGGCACGCCCTCACCCTTGTACGTACCACCTTGTACGTACAACCTTGCACGTACAACGAACGCAGCAGAAGGAGTCGTCATGGCGGCAGGACCTCCCCTCGGCACCCCGGCACCGGACTTCACGCTCCCGGGCGGTGTCCTGTCCGGCCCGTCCGTGCCCGGGGACACCTTCGAGCGCGGCGACTACACGCTCTCCGCCGCTCGCGGCCGGGCCCTGGTGCTGGCCTTCTACCCCGGCGACAACACGAGCGTCTGCACGAAGCAGCTCTGCTCGTACTCCTCGGGCATGGAGACCTTCGAAGGGCTCGACGCGGAGGTCTGGGGCATCAGTCCACAGGGTGTGGACAGCCACGAGTCGTTCGCCCGCACCTACGGGCTCCGCATGCCGCTGCTGGCCGACGAGGGCCGGGAGATCGCCAAGGCGTACGGGGTCGCCGCGCCCGGCATCGGCGTACGGCGGGCGGTCTTCCTCATCGGCCCGGACGGCGTCCTGCGCTGGAAGCACGTTGCTCTGCTGGGCGCCACCTTCCAGTCACTTTCCACCCTCGCCGATCAGCTGTCCGGCATTAAAACCGCGTAAAGATTGCCGGGTTCCGGCAGTGTCAGGAACCGGCCGCCCATGGGATCATCCAGCCAGATCGACGGAAATACCTCGGGGGAAGCAGAAAATCAGGGGAGTGATCACGTGACCTTCTTTCTCGGTCTCGGCATTGCGGGAATCGTCCTGCTGGCCCTTTCCCTGATCTTCGGCGGCGTCCTCGAAGGGATGCTCGACGGCGTGCTCGACGGGCTCTTCGACGGACTGCTCTCGCTCCCGGTGATCGCCGGCTTCATCTCGATGCTCGGTTTCGGCGGCGCCATCGTGCTCGGCACGACGGGTGCCGGGCCGTTCGTGGCCACGGTCGCGGGCGTCGGGGCCGGTGTGGTCGCGGGCTGGCTGACCTGGAAGTTCAGCAAGGCCCTGATGGCGGACCAGACCTCCTCCACACCGCGCGGCGGCGACCTCGTCGGCACGTCCGGGATGGTCGTGACGGCCATCCCGGCCGACGGCTACGGCGAGGTCATGCTGCGGCTGGCCGGCCAGCCCGTCAAGTACGCGGCCAAGTCGCCGGCGCCGGTGGTGCGGGGCACCGAGATCTGGGTGGAGGCGGAGCTGTCGACGACGTCGGTGGCGGTCCGCCCGGTGGAGCGCTGACCACGCGCCACGGCCACCACCTCTTCCACCGGCTCACTCACCTCCGTACGCACCCACTCACCCACTCACCGACCACCCACACCCCACCAGCACCTGGCACCACAACAATCTGCCGTCCCCCATCCGGGAGGCAGGGGGGACACCTCTCATGAGTCCAGTAGCTCTCGCCGTCATCGGCATCGTCGTACTTCTCGTCCTGCTCGGCCTGGTCGTCATCACGCGGTACAAGGTCGCCGGGCCCAGCGAGGCCTTCATCATCACCGGCCGACGCGGCAAGAAGTCGACCGATCCGGTCACCGGCCTCACCAGCATCGACAACAGCGGCCAGAAGGTCGTCGTCGGTGGCGGCGTCTTCGTCGTGCCGTTCGTCCAGCAGAAGTTCACGCTGGACCTCTCCAGCCGGCACATCCCGATCGCCGTCCGCGGCGCGGTCACGCTGCGCGGTGTGAAGTCGAACCTCGAAGGCGTCGCGATCGTCAAGGTCGGGGGTGGCGAGGACGCGATCCGCGCGGCCGCCCAGCGCTTCCTCCAGCAGCAGGACGGCATCGTCGGCTTCACGCAGGAAGTGCTCTCCGGAGCGCTCCGCGCGATCGTCGGCCGCATGTCGGTCGAGGACATCATCCGCGACCGGGCCGCGTTCGCCGGTCAGGTGGCGGAGGAAGCCGAGACGAGCCTCTCCGGCCAGGGCCTGATCCTGGACGCCTTCCAGATCCAGGACATCACCACCGAGGGCTCCTACCTGGAGGACCTCGGCCGTCCGGAGGCCGCCCGCGCCAAGCAGGAGGCGGACATCGCCGAGGCGATCGCCAAGCGCGCCTCGGAGCAGGCCCGGCTGAAGGCGGCCGAGGAGATCGCCATCGCCGAGCGGACGTACTACCTGAAGCAGGCCGAGATCAAGGCCGAGACGGAAGCGGCGGCCGCCAAGGCCAACGCCGCCGGTCCGCTCGCCGAGGCCGCGCGCCAGCAGGAAGTGCTCAGCGAGCAGGAGAAGGTGGCCGAGCGCCAGGCGGCGCTGACCGACCGCGAGCTGGACACCAAGGTCCGTAAGCCCGCCGACGCCGCCCGCTACCAGGCCGAGCAGGAGGCGGAGGCCCGCCGCATCGCCCAGGTCAAGGAGGCCGAGGCGGACGCGGAGCGCTCGCGCCTGACCGGTCAGGGTGAGAAGCTCCACCGTTCGGCGCTGGCCGACGCGGTGCGCATCGAGGGTGAGGCCGAGGCCGCGTCGATCGCCGCGAAGGGTGCGGCGGAGGCGGAGGCCATGCAGAAGAAGGCCGACGCGTTCGCGCAGTACGGCGACGCGGCCGTCCTGCAGATGCTGGTCGAGGTGCTCCCGCAGGTCGTCGCGAAGGCCTCCGAGCCGCTGAGCGCGATCGACAAGATGACGGTGATCTCGACGGACGGCGCCAGCCAGCTGGCCCGTACGGTCACCGACAACGTCGCGCAGGGCGTGGAGCTGCTGAGCTCGACGACGGGCGTGGACGTGGCGCAGCTCCTGGACAACCTGAAGAACCGCACGACGAGCACCGTTCCTCAGAACGGGAACATGTCGGGAAACCCGTCCGGGAACAAGACCTCCGGGAACAAGTCCGAAGACAAGATCGAGATCACGGACTGAAGCACACCCGCTTCAGCACTCCCTACTGGGGGCCCGTGCCCGGCGAACGACAAACATCGCCGGGCACGGACGCGTTTATGAAGAACGTTACGGAAATCGGCCAACTCTGCGAACCAGGGCCCGCACGGCCTACATCCCGTCGGTAACCCCGGCCTCGGAGGCAGCGCCGACACCGGAGGCGGCAGCGGCGAGCTTCCCCCGCCACCCGTCGGGATCCCGCCCGGCCTCCACGGCGGCCGCAGCGTCCTCGGCGAGATCGATCCCCAGATCGGTGGCGCGCCGCTCGGCCCACCGCGCCCAGGCGGCGGCCTGCTGGCAGTCCGCGCACTCGGTCGCCCCGCCGTAGGACCGGAAGACATGCTCGTTCCCGGGCCCCTGACAGGTGACGAGCGGAGCAACGACGGGAGGCGGCTCAGGCGCGGCGGGGGCAGGCTCGGGGCCGGGCTCAGGCGCGGGCTCAGGGGCGGGGGCAGCCTCAGGCACAGATACGGGGGCGGGCGCTTCGGGCATCTTCTGTACGAGCCGATGCCGCAGGAACCCGACAGCGGACCGCACCCGCCCCGGCGGCAGCCCACTGCTCAGCACCTGCCGAAGCTCCGCACCGGACACCCCGCGCCGCAACCACTCCACAGCCAGTGCCACCAGCGAACGCGCCTCGGCAACACCGAGCCGCAGATCCCGCCGACACTCCCGCAGGGACAGCAACACCCGCTCCACCTGCGCCTCTTCAAACGAAAGCGCCCTCAACTCCACCTCACCATTGCTCGCTTGGGTGGGTGGGCGGAAAGAGTTCTCCCCCAGTTCTTCGTCTACCGGTAGTTGATGACCGACACTCCGAGCCCCCGGCTCACCGACGGCCGGAGACTGCGCACTCGGAGCCGTATCAACTCCCACACCGGCCTCGCGCCAGAGTGCACGAGCATCGACATCACTCAACGGCACATTGGAGAAGAGCTGATGGGTAGCCCACAACCCTCGCGCCCCAGGCACCTTCCGCTCATGCACGAACCCGTTCACGACCAACTGCTCCTTGGCCGTCTGATACCGCCGCCCCTTGATGCCCACCTCACGAGCATGCTCGGACAGAGCACGGCCGACTTGCCCTTCGGGCAACCCTTGGACGTAAGCGATCAAGACCTTCGCGTCACTGTTCAGACGCGGATGACGCATGACGTCGTGAGAGACCTTCGTGTAGCGCCGAACCGGCGCGATAGCATGCCAAAGCATCCCGGTGGACTCTTCTCCACTAGTTGGGTGAAGGCCCTCGGCTAGGTGCTGTAACACCACCGGGGGCCGCCCCATGCGTACGCACAGAGCGTGATGACACGATCACCGTACAGCAGGCAGGGGCTGACTGGCGCCCAAACCGCCCCGAGACGGCCTCAAGTCCCCCCACAGGGGCACAAGATCACCCTACCCAGGCCTGTCTGTTGAACGGTCAATTTGACGAAATCTCAACGCCGCCAAACACCCCGGCTGAGACGCTGCCCCCATGACCACGCCACTGACCGCCCGCCAACGCCTCTCAGAGCTCCACCGCTACGCGGCCGTCAGCGGCGAGGACTTCACCGCCCAGAACCTCGCATCCACCCGAACCAACCAACTGCGCTTCGCTCGCTGCTCATTCGCCGGAACGGACCTCCGCTACGCAACCCTGGAAGGCTGCTGGTTCAAGTTCTGCGACTTCACCGGCGCAGACCTACGAGGAGCCTCCCTACGCGGCGCGGTACTGGCAGGCTGCAACCTACGAGACGCCGACCTCCGCGACACGGACCTGACGGGCGCCAGACTGAGCAGCATCAACACGGGCATCCCGCGCCTGGGCCCCACGGACATCACCGGCGCCCGCTTCGAGCGAACAACACTGCGCAACGTCCAGGCCGACGCGGTGGTCGGCTGGCCCCCGGGATAGCGCTCCCTACGTCTCCTGGACGTCTACGGCGCACTGTCTTCGTGGCTGCATGCCCAGGGGATTCTTCACATGACACTCGAACTACCGCCCCGTGAAGCCGTAAACGTTACTCGCCCCTCCCGGCTCACCAGTATCAACCTGGCAGCAGGCCTCTTCGAAGGGAGCTAGAAGGCCACTCTGCCGATGCTCCGGGGGCTTTGCCGAGTCCTGGAAGAAAATGTCACCGAGGGGGGCACATGCCGAGTGATCCGCTCCAGGCAGAGGCGGGCTTACTTACGGCCAGGAGCCGTACCGTCTGGCAAGGGGTTCCCAAGGGCGCCTCAAGTCATCTTCCCGTCCTGGGCGTTGCCGGGGCCTTGGCTAGCTCGATTTCGCTGGTCAGGACGACGACTTGTGCGCTTAGGAGCCGCCCTCGACCACTTCTGGCTGTTCGCGAGCAGCTTCAACCGGCCTAGGCACGCCGCCCAAGCCACCCCACCAAATGTGCCCATCACTTCTCAAGGTAGCGGACACCCACATAGGGTGGGTGCCTAGAGGGCCGAGCGAGGCGCATCAGGCGTCCTCCACCCCTCCAGAAAAACACCTCCAACAGAGCTTACTCCGTTCACTACTGCTTCTCTTACGGTGAAGAAATGAAAGAGACGATACGTCAGAGACCACCGCAACATGGATCACATCGTACGGTTGGAACCAGCTCCTAGGCCACGCCCCCTCCGCACTGATCAAACTAAGCATGAAGAGGCATAGCCAAGAATGCAACTCACCATGGGCAACATCGGCCCAATTCGGACTGCATCAGTAAGACTGCGCCCACTTAATGTCCTCATCGGCCCAAACAACTCCGGGAAATCAATCTTTGCTACTGGCATGTATGCCGCGTGGTCGAGGACCGCCGCAGACTACGCCACACGAAGGATTCGCCTAGGAAAGTACTTCTCCAGCATTCCGGATGACCGAGCCTACGAGGCCAGCGCCTACGTCTTCGACTTTCTCGAGGAAGGCAAAGTTCCTCAAGTAGAGGAAATGCCTGACGCCATCGCCAATCTTTTCAGTGAATTGCTGCGCGAAATCATGAGCTTGTATTCACGCGCGATGGTGAGTGAATTTGAGAGAATTTTTGGCATGCCTCTGACTGAAATGCGCCGAAGGCAGCGGCGACTCACTAAGGGGACCATCAATGTCCAAAGCTGGCGGCCTGGCTGGTCCATTGATATTGAGATTACCTCACGTGGTACCAAAATCGATACGTCGCCTCCGGAGCTGAGCGATGTCTGGCCAAAAAGCGGATCCACTTCTTGGAAAAGAATTAAGAAGAGGGCAGACAATGTACAGGGACTCCCCAGGACCTACCTATTGAGGGAATTGACCACAGAGCTCGCCAGGAACTGCTTTCGAGAAATTCCGCTGCACACGAAATATTTGCCCGCCGCACGCTCAGGCCTACTCCAGTCACATAAGGCCTTGGCTGCATCTATGGTCAGACGTGCAGCCATGGCGGGTGTAGAGGAGATGAAAGTCCCAGCCATGAGTGGAGTCGTCGTTGACTTCCTAGGAGAGTTGCTTGAACTGGAGCCCCGCGACGTAAGTTTCTTCGCGGAGGAAGCTGAACAACTCGAGAATGAGATCCTCAGCGGAACGGTCCGACTAGAGGAAGATGCATTCGGATACCCTGAAATCATTTACACGCACGGACAGGGGGACTACCCACTGGCGCGGACTTCGTCGATGATCTCAGAGATCGCCCCAATCGTCGTATATCTGCGCCACATCCTCAATCGCAATGATCACCTAGTGATCGAGGAGCCCGAAGCGCATCTCCATCCGGCCAGCCAAACGGCTTTGGCTCGATGCATTTGCCGCCTTATCAACAAAGGTCTGCGGGTTTCGCTAACTACCCACAGCGAATTCTTCCTACAGCAACTCAATAACGCCATTATTGCCGGCTCCATCCCCGAGCCTGATGCCGATGAAGTGGGTTTCGGTGCCGACATTCGGCTCTCCCCCAGTAAAGTCGGCTCCTATCTTTTCGAGCCCACACCTAACGGAACGGAAGTTTCCTCGATCGAGATCAGCCCTGACGCCGGAATCTCACAAAGCAGTTTCTCCGAGGTGGAGGAGAAACTTTATGGCGAATCCGTTGTATTGAGTAGGCGCCTTGAAGAAGACGAATAAGGGCAGCCCACTCCTCGGTCCTGAGAGGCATAGGGACTGCTGCGGCATAACCAGCTCATTCCGGGAAGGTAAGTGCTCGATTTCTTTCCCCGGGAAATCGGAAAAATGGATCTGCCTTTCTGGGACTAAGTTTCAGGAGAATCACCAACCAGGGGGGAAACTTAGCGACCTATCTTTCTTTTGGGCTGTTGGCCAGGAACGTATAGTGCGGGCATATGCAATTGAACTTAAAGGAGGCGGGGCTAAGGCGGGGCACGTCGTGGAACAGATCCAGAAAGGGGCAGAACTGATTCACAAACTCACGGAGGGGACGCCAGTCGTTTTCGTCCCTGTTTTAGCCCATGCAGGTCTCACAACTCTGCAAATGAGGGATCTTAAGCGCGCACGAGTTAACTTTAGAGGGAGACCCTATATGATCTCTCTCGTGCGATGCGGGTCGAACATCGAAAAAATCCCCGTCTAGGTTCGCGCGTTCAAACTATTGCAATCTCAGCATAGGTCGATATAACGGCCTCGAGAGGGCCAGCCTCAGATCCAGTGATCATGGCTCTGCAGGCTAGCGCGCTTCAGGCATTAGGTGTACCCGCCCGGTGAAGCACGACATGGCACAAAGATTTTCGAGAACCCGCCGAAATAGCCCTGTAAAGCTGCGGAGCCGATCATCACGCCCCGACCTCGAAGTTGCCTCTTCTCTGGCACGCGGTTGATCGCTGAGATTGGCACGGGCGGCAGGCCGGGCTGCCGCAGGGCAGATACAGAATAACAGGCCAGGTTCGGCGCGGAGAGCGGAATGAACTGCCTTGATGAAGTGAGAGGTATATAGCGATAGAAGAAAGTGGTGTCGTGGCGCCGAACGTCGAGGCGGGGCTGCGCCGAAGGCGTCCAACATGCAAATTGTGTAAACCCCCAGACCATGCATCCAGCAACCTGTTCCGGGGTGATCCACTCAGCCCAAGAAGTCGACGCGTCGGACGCGCTACGACAACACCACCGATTTTTCCCATACCTCACGGCTGATGCTCCGTTCCAAGGGCCCGCCTTGGAACTCCCTTATTACATTTTTCATGTAGCCGAGCGAGTCAGCCGATGCCTACCGGGAGGCTATTGCGGGAGCAAGCCAAAAACAGATACACAGCCATAGTTGCTGAGCATCCATGCCTAAACCGGAACACGAGCAGACTCCTGTGCCCGGCCGCAGGGCTGATGATGCGGAGCTTGCCCTCCACACAAGGCAACTTGCCCATACCCTGGCAGCGACGAGCTGTGCAGAGAGGGGCAATGCCATGCCGAAGGACGCGACCCCGGACCCGTACACCGACCCTCTGGGGTTCGGACAACGCATGCAGATCCTCCGCACCCGGCGTGGTCTGAGCCGCCCCACCGTTGCTGGGCTCCTCGGCATGTCGCCCTCCTGGGTGAAGCAGGTCGAGCGAGGAGAGATCGGCATGCCCCGGCTTCCCGTCGTCCTCCGCATCGCTGAGCTGCTCCGCGTGCGTGACCTGGCCGACCTCACCGGCGACCAGAGCCCGTCCGTGGCCTTGTTCATCGGTCCCGGCCACCCACGGCTTCCCGCAGTCCGCGATGCGGTCAACGCCCTGACGCTGGACGGTGATCAAGAGGCGCCCTCCGCCTCGCACCTTGCTGCTCGGCTGGCCAGGGCTTGGGCCGCCAGGCACCGTACGGCCAACCACCGTGAGATTATTGGAGAGTTGCTCCCCGGGCTCATCCGGGATACTCAGCTCGCCGTACGGCAGTCGGACCGTGCTGGGGACCGGCGGGCTGCTCAGACCGTGCTCTCCGAGACGTACTCGCTCGCGCAGTTCTTCGTGGCGTACCAGCCCGACAGCGCCCTTCTCTGGCGGATTGCCGAGCGAGGCATGGTCGCGGCGCAGGAGTCCGAGGATCCGCATGCCATCGGGGTGGCCGCGTGGCTTGCCGCTCAGGCGCACCGGGACATGGGGCCGGCTCACTTCGATGCTGCGGACGCGATGACCACTGAGGCGCTCAACCACCTGGACCGGTTCCTGCCCGAGGCCGACGACCGGGTCCGTGCGATCGCGGGGGCGCTTCAGTTCGAGGCCGGGTACACGGCTGCCCGGCGCGGTGAGGCGGGGACGGCGTGGCGGTGGTGGAACGAGGCACAGAGGACGGCGAAGAAGCTGGACCCCGGCTACTACCACCCGGTGACCTCCTTCTCCCGCGCCATCATGGGCGCGCACGCGGTGACCGTGGCCGTCGAACTCCGCGCGGGTGGCGAGTCCGTACGGCAAGCCGTCGCCGCAGACCGGATGGCCATCCCGTCGCGCCCCAGGCTGGCCCGTCATCGGATCGAGGAGGCACGGGCCTACCACCTCGATGGTCAGCAGGAGACGGCTCTCGCCACGCTGGAGCGCGCGCACCAAGCCGCTCCGGAGACGATTCGGTACAACGGTTATGCCCGCCGGATCGTGCTGGAGGAGACCGAGTCGACGTTCCCCGCCCGGCGGCAGCGGGCAGCCGTCCTTGCCGGGCAGCTGGGATTGCTCGCCGCCTAGGGACGAACACCTGGACGAGGGGCAGGAATCCTGCCCCTCGTTCTCCGTGAGCGCTCCTACGGTCTGGACATACCGTCCATCAGTAGGAGAGCGATCATGCCCGTGAGGGACTTACCGCCCGTCCACGACCTGACCGAACAGCAGCAGCGCGGCTGGCACTGCGTCCGGTGCCGCGCACCGCTGAGCCCCGGTTCGGACATCGATCTCGGAGAGAAGCGGGTCACTCCGCCGGACGGCGCCGCCTACTCGTGGTTCCCGCGCGCCTGCGCCGACGGTGCGGCGTGCCGGGGACGGGAAGCGGGGGCGTCGTTGTGACCACGACCCATGGGCCTTCCTCGTCGGAGCCAGCCCTGCCCCCTCCCGGGAAGCCGAGCTGCGCCCAGCCTCCTGGCCAATTCTGCGGTCGTTGTGTCAAACCCCTGGCCGTCGGGGAAGCAGAAGTGCTCGACGACGGTGTGTCCATGTCCGGGGCCCGGCAGGGCATTTGGTTCCATCCGATCGGTCACCCCGAATGCCGGTCATACCCGGCCGTCGGCCTGGTACACCACGGACGCGCATCGCGGGGAAACCTGTGAAGCCGACCGGAACGATCGAGATCGCCGGGAAGACCTTGTCCCGCCTCAGCCTCGGCACCCTACGCCTGGCCGGTCCAGGGGGTTGGGGCGATTCCGAGGAACGCGCTCAGGCCGTCGGCCTGGGACTACACATCGCTCCTTGCGTGATCCCTAGACATCAGGGGCTCGCTTGCCGGCCGACGCTTCCCCGTGTTCGAGGGAAGGGACTGTCGTGATCCGCTCGACCGCCGGCCTGAGAAAGGTGAGTGTGAGCTCGGCTCGGCGGGCGGGCCATTGCTCCGTGGCTCGGCTGTGCTCCCCGTAGCGGCGTTGCCTGATGTCGTCCACGACCTCCTGCGGAGCTCCCATTTCGGTGAGGACGTCGAGAGCCTCGGCCTTGGTGATCAGCTTGCCGTCCCGCAACGTCACCGTTGCTCTGGCCAGGGTCAGCAGGCCGAGGTCGACCCAGATGTCGCGGGTCCAGTACTCGGGGTGATCGAGGGACGGTCGCCAGAAGGTCGCCAGGTCGCTGAGGATGAAGTCCGCGACCTGTGCGTCGGTTACCGGAGGCAGAAGGGCTGCCGGCGGTTGGCCGTACAAGGTGAGCCCGAAGTCGTGCAGTTCACGCCTGGTGACCGGTGTAACTGCCCGGTGCATGAGTTCCTCGTGGGCCCAGGTGAGGTGCGAACGTGCTGGATCGTCCAGTTCCGTGATTGCGGGGTAGCTGCAATGCAGCTTCGACGCGAGGGGAATGGCCCTCCCCAGGCGTTCGTGCACTTCCCCGAGCCGTTGTTCCTCCAGTGCTGTGCATGGTCGGTCGATGACGGCGATCAGGTCGAGGTCGCTGCGGCCCGGCTGGTAGTCGCCTCCGGCGAGTGATCCGTGCGCCCACACCGAAACCAGAGGCAACACCGGCCGGACGAGGCTGACGAAGTGGTCGAGGAGCCGGCCCGTGGCTTCATCCGTCATAGGGACAGTCTGTGTCGCATGGTGAGGAAAGGCCGTGATCTCAGAGGTTGTTGATCAGCATGGTCACCGAAGCCACGAGGACCACCGCCCCTACGGCACGGCTCATCATGTATCCGGCGTGCGTGGGTTCGGTCGCGTCGTAGTCCTTCACGAACGGCTTCTGCAGCGGACGGTTGATCTTCCACAGCAGCTGCGGTTTCACGACCTGGACAAGCGCCATCAAGATGACAAAGCACAACACCGCTACCATCATTGCCGACCTCTCGATCATGCGGGCGACGCCGCAGGTGCTGAAAAGGACACATACTTCTGGTGCCGGACCCACCGGCTCGGTTCGTGCCGTTCCATGTGCCCTCGGCTCCACGGAAGAGTCCAGTCCGCTTGCGATGGCACCCGAGCTCGGATCCGCCTGCGAGGTAGGACGGACCGGACGCATGCGCTTGTACGGAAGGCAGAAGGCGTTGCCCTCCAGGTCGCCCAGGACGTGTGAAGACGGTCGCGAGATGGAGTGCTGTCTCATCGGCTCACCAGCCGTCGAAATGGCGCGAGTTGGCATGGTCGGCACGGCGCGCACCAGCTCCGGTTCTTCACAGTTTCCGCGCCTTCTGGATCGCGTGACATGGCACCGTAGATCCACTGACAATTCGGACGGCTGGGTGTCCGGGTGTAGGGGGATCCTCATGCGCTTTCGTACGGTCGCGGCTTCGGCCGCACTCGCCTTACTCGCCGCGACCGGCGCGGCCGCCTGCTCGTCTCCGTCCGGTGCCGCGGAGACCTCCCGGCGCGCTACCGCTCCCGCCTCGGCGGAGTCCGCTCCGGTGGAAGGTATAGCCGGTCGAGTCGAGACCGGTGACCGGCAGAAGGGTGGGCCCACCTTCGACGGGCAGAGCGTGTCCCGGGCCTATGAGTGTGCGGTGGCCGCCGGGGAGATTCCGGCCGAGTGCGCTCTGGACCTCTCGTTCGCCGAGAGCAGCGACGGGGAGGCGGCCGTCGGAGCGCCCGACGCTCGGTAGGTCGTTTCCGGAGAGAGTCGGAGCACACGGAGGGGGGCAGGCACCGGTCCGGTGCCTGCCCCCCTCCGTGTGCTCCTGCCGGCCGAAACTTTCCCCGCGCTCGGCGATCCCTTAGCCTCACATCCTGTTCACATTCGGCCATGGATGACTTCTCAGCAGAAGTCGGGTGCGGGGGTAGTGAAAAATGCGTGAAAACTGGCGCATAAAGCTGAGCGTTCTCGCTGGTGTGTCAGCACTTGCGTTCTCGGCTCTCACCGTGGTGCCTGCCGTGGCCGAGGAAGCGGCGGGAGGTCTTCAGGAGGTGGAGATGCCCGCCGACGTCACGATCGTGGAAGGCTTCGCTCCGGCGGACGGGGTCGATATTCCCTCCCTGGAGCCCGAAGCCGAGGCCGCGGACGACAAGGCCGGCACCTCCTCCTCCGCAGCCACCGTAGCCGCCAAGGCCGCCCCCGCCGCCAACACCTGCCTCGGGTCCACCGCCGCCTACGGCGCCAAGGGGTGCTTCCAGCACAACGGTGACATCGTCTGGTCCGGCGACACCCGGAAGGACGGCATGTCCTCCGCCGTCGGCGTCTACACCGACTACGGGCGAGCAGCCGAGGTCTGCGTCAACAAGCTCGGCGTGAACACCTGGGCCACCTGCGACAAGGACTACCGCGAGACCGGGAACGTACGCCTGCGGGTGCTGCGATACGACGGTGACACCGGGAAGTTCTACCAGCCCGAGTCATGGTCCGGATGGATTCCGGTCGACGGGAAGTACTGAGAGGTCCTGATCCGTCCTCGGGATGGACGTGAGGGATCGGCTCGCGCGCGCCGCGGGTGACGGGCACGCTGCGGCGGTGGCGCGGCTGCTGGGTGACGGTGCCGAGATGGACGGTCTCGGCGGAGACGGGCGTTCCGCGCTGGACCTCGCGCGGTGCGTGCGGGGCATGTGGACGTGGTCCGGGTGCTCCTTGAGGCCGGTGCGGAGCCGCAGAAGCAGGAGGCGTACGCCCTCGTCTTCGCCGCTCTGCGTGCTGCCGGGGTCGTGGGCTGAGCCCCGTTCCCCGTCCGCTCCCGAGAGCCTCGGAGAGTCGTCGAACGAACGTCCAGGCGTCCGTTTGCGTACGGTGGACGGTTTCCAGCCTGTCGATAAGGTATGGGCCGGATAAAGAGATCACCAGGTGCGCCGGGACACGACGCACGTCTCGGGAGGCAGTCATGGGAACCCGTCGCACGTCCTTGCCCGGTGTGGGTGCTCAGTACGACTTCACCACCGAGACCGGGCAGCACATCTCCGTCGTCGTCCACCACGACGGCCGGCGGTTCATCGGGTTCTACGAACAGGACGACCCTGATTCGTGCCGGTTGTCCGTGCCCCTGACGACCACCGAAGCGACCGCGCTGGCCCACCTCATCGACCCCGCGCCCATCGACGCCGTACGGACCGAAGGCATCGACCTCGTCACCGAGCACATTCCGCTCGGATCCCGATCCCCTTACGGCGGGCGTCTGTTGGGCGAGACGCGGGCGCGGACCCGGACCGGGGCGTCCATCGTGGCGGTGCTGCGTACGCACAGCGCACACCCCTCACCCGAACCGGACTTTCGACTCGCCATCGGAGACACGCTCGTCGCCGTCGGTACGCGTGAGGGCGTCGACGCGCTCTCCGAGATCATTGCGGAGGGCTGACCGTGCACGACACGACTGCACTGCTGGTGGAGCTGGGCGCCGTCATCCTCGGGCTCGGGCTCATCGGGCGGGTCGCCGGGCGGATAGGGCTCTCACCGATTCCGCTGTATTTGCTCGCGGGGCTCGCTTTCGGCCACGGCGGGCTCATCCCGCTGGATGCGAGCGAAGAGTTCACCATGGTCGGCGCCGAGATCGGCGTGATCCTGCTGCTGCTCCTGCTGGGGCTTGAGTACAGCGCCTCGGAGCTGGTGACCAGCCTCAAGACGCAATATCCGTCCGGGGCCGTCGACTTCGTCCTCAACGCGACGCCCGGTGCCGTCGCCGCGCTCGTCCTCGGCTGGGGGCCCGTCGGTGCCGTCGCGCTCGCCGGGGTCACCTGGATCTCGTCCTCCGGCGTGATCGCCAAGGTGATGACCGACCTCGGCCGGCTCGGCAACCGCGAGACCCCCGTCATCCTCGGCGTCCTCGTCATGGAGGACCTGGCGATGGCGGTCTACCTGCCGCTGCTCACCGCCCTGCTCGCCGGGGTCAGTCTGGCAGGCGGCAGCCTCGCCCTCGTCATCGCGCTCGGGACCGTCGGCTTCGTGCTGTACCTGGCCCTGCGCCACGGCCGCCTCATCAGCCGCGCGGTCTCCTCCGACAACCCCGAGATGCTGCTCCTGGTCGTCCTCGGCCTCACCGTGCTCGTCGCCGGAGTCGCCCAGCAGCTCCAAGTCTCGGCCGCCGTGGGCGCGTTCCTCGTCGGCATCGCGCTCTCCGGTGAGGTCGCCGAAGGGGCTCGTAAGCTGCTCACGCCGCTGCGCGATCTGTTCGCCGCCGTGTTCTTCGTCTTCTTCGGGCTCTCCACCGACCCTGCCGAGATCCCGCCGGTGCTGCTGCCCGCCGCCATCCTGGCCGTCGTCACGATCCTCACCAAGATCGCCACCGGCTGGTACGCGGCCCACCGCGTTGGCATCGGTCCGCGCGGGCGCTGGCGGGCGGGCGGCACGCTCGTGGCGCGCGGGGAGTTCTCCATCGTCATCGCCGGTCTCGCCGTGGCCACCGAGCCCCGCATCGGGCCGCTGGCCACCGCGTACGTGCTGATCCTCGTCATCGCCGGTCCGCTCACCGCCCGTTGGACCGAGCCCGCCGCCGCGAAGATCCAGGCTCTGCGGGGCGTGAAGTCCGGTGGCGCGGTGGCGGAAGCGCCACCGAAGGCCGCCCCCGAGCGCCGGCTCGGCGACCACGACGAGCTCACGCCGGAGCCCGCCGGCGAGGCGCGCGGCGACTGATCGACCCGCACGAACCGCTCCGGCCGGTTCGGGCCGCCGTCACCACGGCTGCCTGGATCGGCCGTTGTGCTGTCGGGTGGGCTGTCCGGTGTGCTGTGTGGTGCGGTTTGCTGCTCGGTGTGCTGTGTGGTGCGCTGTGCGGTTTGCTGCTCGGTGTGCTGTGAGCTGCGCTGTCCGGAAATCGTCCTCGCGCGTTGAGCCCACCCCGTGAACCCGGGGCGGGGCCCCACCGTCCCTGCTAGCTTCTACACGTCTGTAGAGTTTTCTTTTGTTCCGGCATTGCACCGCAACGTATGGAGATGTCATGGCCCTGTGGGATCGGATCAAGGAATCCGCTTCGTCTATGCAGACGCAGCTGGAGGCGAAGAAGAACGACCTGAAGTCGGGGGCGTTCCGGGACGCGAGCATGGCCATGTGTGCTCTGGTCGCCGCCGCCGACGGCTCCATCGACCCGTCCGAGCGCCAGCGTGTCGCCGCGCTCATCGCGAGCAACGACGTCCTGCAGAACTTCCCCGCGGACGACCTGCAGCGGCGTTTCAACGACTACCTCAACAAGCTCACCGCCGACTTCGACTTCGGCAAGGTCAGCGTGCTCCAGGAGATCGCCAAGGCGAAGAAGAAGCCCGCCGAGGCGCGTGCCGTCATCCAGATCGGCATCATCATCGGTGGCGCCGACGGCGACTTCGACAAGACCGAGCAGGCCGTCGTGCGCGAGGCGTGCTTCGCCCTCGACCTGCCGCCGCACGAGTTCGACCTGTAGGGGTACGAGTCTTCGGGCCGGCCGGGGGCTCACAGCTCCTTGGCCGGCCAGTCCAGCAGGCGCGCGCCGATCACCGCCGTCTGCAGGCTGTAGCGGTGCATCGGGTCGGCCGGGTCAGAGCCGGTGAGCTGGTGGATGCGTTCCAGGCGGTACGTCAGCGCCCGTACGCTCAGCGCCAGGCGGCGGGCCGTCTCGGCCGCCACGCAGCCCGCGTCGAAGTAGACCGCCAGCGTTTTCAGCAGCGGCTCCGCGCCGCCCCGCGCCTTCTGGAGCGGGCCCAGCTCGCTGCGTACGAGATCCGCCATCGCCTGCCGGTCCCGGGTCAGCACCGGGTAGACCAGGAGGTCCGAGGCGTAGAGCACGGGGTCGTCCATGCCCATCCGGTCCGCCAGGTCCAGCGCCTCCAGTGCCTCGTCGTAACTGTGGACCACGCCGCCGGGGCCCTTGTGCGGGCGGCCGATCGCGACCTGGCCGCCGTCCGTCGCCGCGTGCGACTGCTTGGCGAAGTAGCGCAGGACGTCGGGCTGGCTGCCGGGCGCGATGCAGACGATCCGGCCGTCCTTCGTCGTCAGCAGGATCTTGCGGCCGCTGAACCGGGTCAGCAGCGCCGCCTCCACGCTCCGCGGCACCGCGTCCGTCTCCGTGTACGCCTCCGGGCCCGTCGCCACCGCGACCGCGTGCGCCCGCGAAAGCCGCAGGCCGAAGCGGGTGGCGCGCTCCGCGAGGCGGACCAAGTCGCTCCGCCCGTACAGGAGATCGTCGATGAACTCGCGGCGTGCCGCCTCCTCCCGACGCACCGTCAGCCGCTGCGCGCGCTCGAACCCTTCGGCGAAGGCGTCCACCGACTGCTCCACCGCGGCCAGCACCGCGTCCGCCACGGCGGGGCTGTTTCCGGCAGCCGCCTTTGGCCAAGCCTCTCGTGTCTGGGCCAGATGCATCGTCACCAGCGCCCGCAGCTGATGGCCCGCGTCGGCCGCTTCCCGGCCCAATGCCCGGCGCATCTCCAGTTCGTTACGCGTCAGACGGCGTCCTGTTGTGGCGACTTCACCCAGAATCTGGGCATAATTTCCCAGCATTTCCTCAGGGATCCTTGGCTCTGCCACGCACACTCCTTCAGCCTTGCAACAGTCCTGTCATTTCCCCAACGCACACCGGGCGGTGCCGGTGCCCGGCATCAGGAAAGCGTAAAGATTGCCGGAATCCGGCAATGCGGTGGGTGGGTGTCCGATGACAGGATCAGGTCAGCAACACAACGGGGGAACACACGGGGGCACGGGGGAGCACGGGGAACGGGGATACGGGGGATACGGGGAAAACAGGCGGCCCGCCGGGCGATTCACGGGGGATCCACGGGGGATCCGGATTCGGCGGCGGGCACCTGAAGGGAACGACCCGGTGGCTGCGGCAGCCTTCGCAGTGCCGTAGCGCCGGGCCCCGCCGCCGATCACCGGACCGAACCTTGTGTACCGAACGTGGTGAACGTCGCGGCCCGGTGAGCTGTCACCACTCCCCCGTACCGGAAGACCGCGCACCGCCATCCGGCCGGCGCGCAGAATCGCAGAGGGGGCGGGACCGATGGACGAGTTCCTGAACGCGGCACTCGGCTTCCCCGCCGTCATCTTCGGCGCGGCGCTCGTGGTGGTCGTCTGCTTCTGGCTGCTCGTACTCGCCGGCGCCGCCGACCAGCACTCCTTCGACGCGGACCTCGACTCCGGCGCGGCCGGCTTCGGCGGCGTACCCGTCACCGTCTCCGTATCGCTGCTCGTCGTCATCGGCTGGTTCGGCAGCCTGACCGGCACCGTCCTGGTGCACCGGCTCCCGGCCACCGGCGCCACCCGCGCGGTGCTGGCCGTCGCCGTACTCGCCGGATCGCTGTTCCTCGCCTGGGGCACCGTCCGCCTTCTCGCACACCTCTTCCGCCGGTACTTCCCGGCGGAACCTCCGCCATCGCGCCGGGACTTCGTCGGGCGCGTGTGCACCATCCGCACCGGCTCCGTCAGCGCCGCCTTCGGCCAGGCCGAGGTCGCCGCGGCCGACGGCTCGACGGCCATCGTCCAGGTCCGCCAGGCCCCCCGCGTCGCGCACCTCGCCGAGCTGCACGCCGAGGAGCGCCTCGTCTCGGGCAGCACGGGACTCCTCTACGCGTACGACGAAGAGGGCGAGTTCTTCTGGGTGTCGCCGTACGACGCGGCCCTCGACCCGGGCCCGCAGGCGAGACCGGGCGGGGCGGCTGGGCGGCCGGGCGTCACGGGCGGCTGACGCCGATCGGCGTGTGGTGCCGGGTGCCAGGTGCGGTGCCGGTGCCGGTGGGCGGTGCGGGTGCCCGGTGTGGTGCCGGTGCTGGTGTGCGGTGTCCGCTCCGGTCCGGGCGGTCGCGGGCCGCCCGTGCGGCGCCGGCCTGACGGCGCGCGTCCTTCCTTCTTCTCCTCCTTCTCCTTCTTCTTCATTGTTCTTCGCCTGTCTTCGAACTCCCAAGGACTCTTATGGATGCCATCTCCTTGGGCATCGGCGTGCTGATCGCCGTTGTCCTGCTCATCGTCGTCGCCATCGCCTTCGTCATCACCCGGCTGTTCCGCAAGGTCGAGCAGGGCAAGGCGCTGATCATCTCCAAGACCAAGAAGGTCGACGTGACCTTCACCGGTGCCGTCGTCCTGCCCGTGCTCCACAAGGCCGAGACGATGGACATCTCGGTGAAGACGATCGAGATCCGCCGTGCCGGGCGGGAAGGTCTGATCTGCCAGGACAACATTCGCGCCGACATCCAGATCACCTTCTTCGTCCGGGTCAACAAGACCGTCGAGGACGTCATCAAGGTCGCGCAGTCCATCGGTACGCAGCGCGCCAGCGACAAGGTCGCCATCCAGGAGTTCTTCGCGGCGAAGTTCTCCGAGGCCCTCAAGACCGTCGGCAAGCAGCTCGACTTCGTCGACCTGTACACCAAGCGCGAGGAGTTCCGGGACCGGATCATCCAGGTCATCGGGACCGACCTGAACGGCTACCACCTCGACGACGCCGCGATCGACTTCCTTGAGCAGACCCCGATGTCGCAGCTCGACGGCGCCAACATCCTCGACGCCCAGGGCATCCGGAAGATCACCGAACTGACGGCGATCGAGCACGTGCGCACCAACGAGTTCCAGCGCACCGAGCAGAAGGAGATCACCCGGCAGGACGTCGACGCCCGGGAGACCATCCTGGAGCTGGAGCGCCGGCAGGCCGAGGCCGAGATCAAGCAGCGCCGCGAGGTCGAGACCCTGCGGGCCCGCGAGGAGGCGGCCACCGCGCGGGTGCAGGAGGAGGAGCGGCTCGGTTCGCAGAGCGCGTTCATCAAGACCGAGGAGCAGCTCGGCATCCAGCGCGAGAACCAGGCGCGGGAGATCGCCGTCGCGCAGAAGAACCGTGAGCGCGTCATCGCCGTCGAGAGCGAGCGGATCGAGAAGGACCGGATGCTGGAGGTCATCGGGCGCGAGCGCGAGACCGAGCTGAACCGGATCGCCGCCACGAAGGAGGTCGAGGCCGAGCGCCGCGAGGTCGCCGACGTCATCCGCGAGCGGATCGCGGTGGACCGTACGGTGGCCGAGCAGGAGGAGTCGATCCTGACCCTGCGGGCCGTCGAGGACGCGGAGCGGGCCCGTAAGTCGGTCATCATCGCGGCCGAGGCGGAGGCCCAGGAGAAGCTGGTCAAGGACATCAAGGCGGCCGAGGCGGCGGAGGCGGCCTCCTCGCACCTGGCGGCCGAGCAGCTCACGCTCGCCGAGGCGCGGCTGAAGACCGCCGAGCTGGACGCGCAGGCCAAGCTGCGGCTGGCGGAGGGTGTGCAGGCCGAGTCGGCCGCCCCCGGGCTCGCCGCGGTGCAGGTCCGCGACGCGGAGGCGGAGGTCATCGAGAAGGCCGGTCTCGCGGAGGCCGAGGCCACGGCGGCCCGGCTCAAGGCCGAGGCGGAGGGCGCGCGGCTGAAGGCGCTGGCCACGGCGGAGGGTACGCAGGCCCAGGCGTCGGCGGACGCGGCCGTCATCGGCGAGAAGCTGAAGGCGGAGGCCGCGGGGCTCACGGAGAAGGCGGCCGCCATGGCGGCGCTGGACGAGGCGTCCCGTACGCACGAGGAGTACCGCCTGCGGCTCGACGCGGAGAAGGAGATCCGGCTGGCCGGGCTCGACGTGCAGCGGCAGGTGGCCGAGGCGCAGGCGACGGTGCTGGCGACCGGGCTGGAGAACGCCGACATCGACATCGTCGGCGGCGAGTCCGTCTTCTTCGACCGGCTCGTCTCGTCGATCTCGCTCGGCAAGGCGGTGGACGGGTTCGTGGACAACTCGCAGACCGCGCAGGCGCTGGCGGGGCCGTGGCTGGACGGGTCGTCGTCCTTCACGGATGACCTGAGCCGGGTGCTGGGGTCGGTCTCCACGGGTGATGTGCAGAACCTGACGGTCTCGGCGCTGCTGATGCGGCTGATGGGGTCGTCGGGGGCGGCGCCGGGACAGGTGGAGCAGTTGCTGGCGGCGGCGAAGGAGTTGGGGCTGGCGGATCTGCCGGTGTCTTCGGCGGGGGGCGGCGCCGGTACGAAGGTCGCTCCCGCGGGGGGTGTGGTGGCCCGGAACGGGGCCGGAGCGGTGGCGTAGTTCCGGCGCCCGGCCGCAGCCCGTGCGGTGCTTGAGGACGGAACCGGCGGCTGGGAAGGGTTCCCCGACCCACACGCCGGAAGCAGGACGACCAGCCCAAGGGTTCCGTCCTCGAACGCCGGACGGGCTGGGAAGGGCCCCGGACGGGCTGGATAGCACCCCGGGCGGGCTGAACAGGGACGCGGAGAGGCTGGGGATAGGGCGCCCCGGCCGGAGAAGACGAAGACACGCAAGGAGAGCCGTACGCATGGACAGCGACATCACCACCGCCGCCACCGACACCGCCGCAGCCCCGCAGGACAGGCAGGGCGCGGGAGGCGATGTGGATGCCGGTGCCTACGAGGTGTTGCGGCGGCGGCTCTCCGCTCAGGCCGGGGAGCTCGTGCGGCGGGCCGAGGCGCTCAACGTACGGCGTACCGAGGAGTTCGGGTCGACCGAGCTGCGGCTCCTCGCCACCGAGCAGGTCCGCACCGGGCACCCCGCTGTCCCGCGCGACCTCGTCGCCGTCGGCGGACAGCTGCTCTTCGGCTTCGAGCGAGGCCCCGGCGCCCGGGGTGAGGCCGGAGTCGACGACGTACTCCTCGTCAAGCACGCCGAGGACGCCGAGAAGGACGACGCCACCGCCCCGCAGCCGGACACCGCCCTCCTCGACGACGACGCCTTCCGCCGCGAGTTCGGCTCCCTCCACCGCTACTTCCGCGACGCCCGCCTCCTCCGCCTGCGCCGCGTCAACGGCAAGCTGCTCGCCGTCTTCCGTACCGGCAAGGACGCCGAGGACATCCGCGTCCTGCGCTGGGCGCTCGGGGCCGACGGCTCGCCCGGGGCCTTCCTCGACGCGCAGGGCGAGCGCGACCATGTGTTCCCCGCGTCCCACGACTTCGAGTGGACCGTCGCCGGGCGCGAGGCCCACATCACCGGGCGCCATCCGCACATCGCCATCGGCAAGGGCGGCGGACTCTTCGTCGACACGCTCGGCGGGACGCTCACCGTCAAGGTCACCGACGACACCGAGTCGCCGGACGGGATCTACGAGGAGGCCGTCGACGAGCCGTTGCAGTCGCTGGCGGACGCGGATGTCGAGTACGCCGAGGTGGGACCGCTGGTGCTGCTCCGCGTGCGGCCGTACAAGGAGACCGACTGGCGGTACCTCGTCTTCAACTCGCTGCTCTCCACCGTGCAGCGGCTCGACTCCATCGGACCCGCCTGTCACCGGCTCCCCGAGGACCAGGGGATCATCTTCCCCGGCGGCTACTACCTCACCACCGGCACCGCCAAGACCTTCGACACCGCGGAGGAGCTGACCGAGCCGGTCTTCGAAGGTGCGGTCCGCTCGCCCAACGGCGAGGACGTGCTGTACGTCTTCCGCTCCCGCGACGGCCTCCGCAGCCTCCTCCTCCCCTACAACCTGATCCGCCAGGAGGTCGCCACCCCGCTCACCGGACGTGGCCACGCGCTGCTGGACGACGGCACGTTGATCCTGCTCCGTGACCACCCGGACGGTCCGGACGTTCCGGCGCGCGTGCACCCGTTGCAGCGCTGGCAGACGCCGTACGTCTCCGACACCTACGCCGCCGCCCGCCCGGCCGGGACGGGGCCGCTCGCGCGGACCGGCAACGCCGACCTCGTACGCGGGATTTCGGACTGTCTGGCGCTCGCGCACGGCGTACGGGACATAACGCCGACGACCGCCGTGTACGGGCAGCTCGCCGCCGACTGCGCACGGGCGCAGGACCGGTACCACTGGCTCTCCGATCCCGAACTGGGCTTCCTCGGTGAGCCGTTGGCGGAGCTGCGGGGTACGGCACAGCAGGTGCTGGCCGAGTTCACCGCCGTGCAGGAGCTGACACGGCGGGCCGCCGACGCGCTGGAGGAGACCACCGGCCGCATCACCGCGCTCGTGCGGCGGGTGCGCGGCGAGGTACCGGGGTCGGCCGCCGCGTGGGTCGAGCGCCTGACCGAACTCCGGCAGGCGCACGGCCACTTGGCGACGATCGGTGAGATGCGGTACGCCGATGTCGAGCGGATCGCGGAGCTGTCCGCCCGGACCGAGGACGACATCGCGTCGGCGGCTCAGCGGGCGGTGTCGTTCCTCGCCCGCGAGGATGCCTTCGACGGGTACCACGAGGAGATCACCGCACTCGTCGAGGACGCCGGCGCGCTGGCGAGCGTACGGGACGCGGCGACCGTGTCCGACCGGCTCGGCACGATGACGGACGGGCTCGCCACCGTCACGGACGTGGTGGCCGGGCTGGAGATCGGTGACGCCACCGTCCGTACGTCGATCCTGGAGCGGATCGCGGAGGTGCTGGGCGGCGCCAACCGGGCCCGGGCCACGCTGGACGCGCGGCGGCGGGAGCTGCTGTCGAAGGAGGGGCGGGCGGAGTTCGCGGCCGAGTTCGCGCTGCTCGGGCAGGCGGTGACGGGTGCGCTGGCCGCCGCCGATACGCCGGAGGCGTGCGACGACCAACTGGCGCGGCTGCTGCTCCAGTTGGAGAACCTGGAGTCGCGGTTCGCGGAGTTCGACGACTTCCTCGCCGAGCTGGCCGAGCGCCGGAGCGATGTGTACGAGGCGTTCTCGGCCCGTAAGCAGACGCTCCAGGACGAGCGGGCGCGGCGGGCCGAGCGGCTGGCCGGGTCCGCGCAGCGGGTGCTGGAGACCATCGGCCGGCGGGTGGCCGCGCTCGCGGACCTGGACGCCGTTCACACGTACTTCGCCTCCGACCCGATGGTCGCCAAGGTGCGCCGGACCGCCGACGAACTGCGTGAACTCGGTGATCCCGTACGGGCCGAGGAGCTGGACGGGCGGCTGAAGGCGGCCCGCCAGGAAGCCGGACGAGCGCTGCGTGACCGGAGCGAGCTGTACGCGGACGGCGGGTCGGTGATCAAGCTGGGGCGGCACCGGTTCGCCGTCAACACCCAGCCGTTCGACCTGACGCTGGTGCCCTCCGGTGACCGGCTCGCCTTCGCGTTGACCGGGACCGACTACCGGGCGCCGGTCACCGACCCGGCGTTCGAGGCGACCCGGCCCTACTGGGAGCAGCTGCTGCCCTCGGAGTCGGCCGCCGTCTACCGCGGCGAGTATCTGGCGGCCCGGCTGCTGGAGGAGCATGGTGCCGCGCGCCTCGCCGCGCTGGGTGAGGGCGAACTCACCGCGCTGGTAAGGGAGTCCGCCGCAGAGGCGTACGACGAGGGGTACACCCGTGGCGTCCACGACGAGGACGCCACCGCCATCCTGCGCGCTCTGCTGCGCCTGCACGGGACAGCGGGGCTCCTGCGCCACGAGCCCGCCGTCCGCGCGGCCGCCCAGCTCTTCTGGGCGTACGGGACACAGGAGGCGCAACGTGTCTCGTGGACCCGGCGGGCCGGATCGCTGGCCCGCGCCCGTGACACGTTCGGGCTGGCTCCGGCCATCGCGGTACTCCAGGAGGAATGGGCCGCGGAGATCAGCGAGTTCGACGGTGAGGCGCGGGCCGGTGCCGTCGCCGCCTACCTCTTCGAGGAGGTGACGAGCGGGCCCGGCGGCTTCGTCGTGGGCACCACGGTCACGACGTTCCTGGCCGCCTTCCACCGGGCCGCCGGACCCGACGCGTACGCGGACGACCTCGCCGCCCTCGGCGGTGACCTGGCCGCCCGCAAGCAGCTCGTCGAGGGCTGGCTCCTCCCGTACGCGGAGGCCTCCGGCGCCGCCCCCGCCGACGGCGACCTCGCGGAGGCCGTGGCGGTGGAGCTGTGTCCGGAGCTGGAGCGGTACGAGTGCGACGCGCCGCTCACCGAGCGGGTGGAGGGCCTTCTCGGGGACCACCCGCGCATCGGGAGCGGCAGGAGCCTCACCGTACGGATCGATGAACTCCTGGCCAGGACAGGTGAGTTCCGGACATCGAGCGTGCCCGGCTTCCGTGCCTACCAGCGGCTTCGCACCTCCCTGGTGGACGCCGAGCGCGGGCGGCTGCGGCTGGACGACCACCGGCCGCGCGTGATGTCGGCGTTCGTCCGCAACCGGCTGCTGGACGAGGTGTATCTGCCACTGATCGGTGACAGCCTGGCCAAGCAGCTCGGCACCGCCGACGCCGACCGGCGCACCGACTCGCAGGGCCTGCTGCTGCTCGTCTCGCCGCCCGGCTACGGCAAGACGACGCTGATGGAATACGTCGCGGACCGGCTCGGGATGGTCCTCGTCAAGATCAGCGGGCCGAACCTGGGCCATGACGTGACCTCGCTCGATCCGGCGCAGGCGCCGAGCGCGACCGCGCGGCAGGAGATCGAGAAGATCAACTTCGCGTTGGAGGCGGGCAACAACACCCTGCTGTATCTGGACGACATCCAGCACACCTCGCCCGAACTCCTGCAGAAGTTCATCCCGTTGTGCGATGCCACCCGCCGGATCGAAGGCGTACGGGACGGCGAGCCGCGCAGCTACGACCTGCGCGGGAAGCGGTTCGCGGTCTGCATGGCGGGCAACCCGTACACGGAGTCCGGCGAGCAGTTCCGGATCCCGGACATGCTCGCCAACCGGGCCGACGTGTGGAACCTGGGTGAGGTGCTGAGCGGGCGCGAGGACGTCTTCGCGCTGAGCTTCGTGGAGAACGCGCTGACCGCCAACCCGGTCCTCGCTCCGCTCGCCGCGCGCTCCCGCGACGATCTGGCGCTGCTGGTCCGGCTGGCCGGCGGGACCGATCCGGCGGCCCGTGCCGATCACCTGGAACACCCTTACTCCGCTGTGGAGTTGGACTCCGTGCTGGCGGTGCTGCGGCATCTGCTCACCGTTCGGGACACCGTCCTCGCGGTCAACGCGGCGTACATCGCCTCGGCCGCGCAGACGGACGCGACGCGTACCGAGCCGCCGTTCCGGCTGCAGGGGTCGTACCGCAACATGAACAAGATCGCGGAGCGGATCGTGCCGGTCATGAACGGTGCCGAGCTGTCGGCCGTCGTGGACGACCACTACGCGGGCGAGGCCCAGACGCTCACCACGGGCGCCGAGGCCAACCTGCTGAAGCTGGCGGTCCTGCGGGGCACGCTCACCGCCGCGCAGGCCGAGCGGTGGGCGGCGATCACCTCCTCGTACGTCCGTACGCAGGCGCTCGGCGGCCCGGACGGCGATCCGATGACCCGGGCCGTGGCGGCGCTGGGGCTGCTCGCCGACCGGATCGCGGCGGTGGAGACGGCGATCCAGCGGGCGGCCGATACCCGTCACCTCCTGGCAGGACCGGCGGACCAGCCACTGGCCGGACCGGCGAACCAGCCACCTGGCGACCAGAACCGGCCAGGGCTTCAGAACCACCATGCGAAGATCACCAACATTCCACAGTGACCGGGAAGACCTGGCCGGAAGGATCACGGCATGCTGGGTTCCGTGCCCCCACTTCCTCAGCAGCCGGGACGTCCGCAACCCGGGCGGCCACAGCCGGCACAGCCGCCGTCCACCGGTCACATGATCGTCTGCGGCGACGACGCGCTCGCGCGCCGGCTCGCCGTGGAGCTGCGGTTCGTCTACGGGGAACGGGTCACGCTGCTCCTGCCGCCCGGCCGCGACGCCAACAGCCCGGAGACGCCGCTGACCCAACGCGGCCGCGCGGCGGCCCTGTTCGGCCGGATGTCGGCGGCGATGAACCGCACCGCCGCCAACGGGAGCGGCTCCACGGGCGGCGCCAACGACACCAACGCCGGGGTCGAGGCCGTCCGGATCATGGAGGCGCCCGAGCCCTCCGACGACGTACTGGAGGAGGCGGGCGTCGACCGGGCCGCCGCCCTCGCGCTCGTCTACGACGACGACGAGCGCAACATCCGCGCCGCGCTCACCGCCCGCCGCCTCAACCCCCGTCTGCGGCTGGTCATCCGGCTCTACAACCGCAAGCTCGGCCAGCACCTGGAGGAGCTGCTCGACCAGGCGGCCGCCGTCGCCATGCCCGGCATCGACCCGGCGCTGCTCGACGCCTCCACCACCGTCCTCTCCGACGCCGACACGGCCGCACCCGCGCTCGCCGCCACCGCGCTCACCGGCAGCAGCAAGGTCATCCAGGCCGAGGGGCTGCTCCTGCGCGCCGCCGAACGCCCGCCGCCGCGCCCCGGCGAGAGTCTCGATCCCGGGCTGTGCACACTGGCGTTGCTCTCCTCCACCACCAACAACCCCGCGGGGTCCGAGGGTTCGGACAGCAGTGGCGCCGAAGGCCCCCAACTCCTGCCCGACGAGCAGACCGTGTCGGCCGCCGAAGGGCGCGGGACCGTCGTCCTGGAAGCGATCAGCCGCGCCGACCCGGACCGTCCCGCGACCCGGATGGGCGGCAGGGGCGCGCCGCTCGCGCAGGTCTTCTCCCGCCGGCTGCGCTGGTCGGCGCTCGGCGTCGCGGTCGCGGCCCTCGCGCTGGTGATCGCCTCGGTGCTGACCACCGGGGACAGCGCGATCCACTCCACGTACCTCACGCTGCTCGACCTGCTCGGCATGAACGACCCGGCGGAGGACGCACCGGCGGCCCGCCAGATCATCCAGCTCCTCTCCGGCGTCGCCGGGCTCCTCCTGCTCCCGCTGCTGATCGCCGCCGTCCTTGAGGCGTTCGGCACCCTGCGCACCGCCTCCTCGCTGCGCCGCCCGCCGCGCGGCCTGTCGGGGCACGTGGTGCTGCTGGGGCTCGGCAAGATCGGTACGCGCGTCCTCGTACGCCTCCGTGAGCTGGACATCCCGGTGGTCGTCGTCGAGGAGGATCCGGACGCGCGGGGCATCCCGCTGGCCCGTTCCATGCACGTACCGACCGTCCTCGGCGACGTCACGCAGGAAGGCGTCCTGGAAGCCGCCAAGATCCGCCGCGCGCACGCCCTCCTGGCGCTCACCAGCATCGACACGACGAACCTGGAGGCGACGCTGTACGCGCGGTCGGTGAAGCCGGACCTGAGGGTGGCGCTGCGGCTGTACGACGACGAGTTCGCCACCGCCGTCTACCGCACCCTGCGCACTGCGCACCCCCAGGCCCTGACCCGCTCCCGGTCCGTCTCCCACCTGGCCGCGCCGTCCTTCGCCGTCGCCATGATGGGCCGCCAGATCCTGGGCGCGGTGCCGGTCGAGCGGAAGGTGATGCTCTTCGCGGCGCTGGAGGTGGCGGGCCATCCGCAGTTGGAGGGCCGCACGGTGGAGCAGGCGTTCCAGGCCAGCTCCTGGCGGGTCCTGGCCATCGACGCGACCCCGCCCGCCGACCGCAACCCGGACCTCGCCGCCGTCCCCCCGTACCCTCCGCAAGGCCCGCCGACGCCCTCCGGCCTGGTCTGGGACCTGCGCCCGGAGTACGTGCTGCGCGCCCAGGACCGGGTGGTGATCGCGGCCACCCGGCGCGGTCTCGCGGAGCTGCTGCGGCGGCAGCGGACGGCGGCGCCGCAGCCGTGAGGTCCGGCGGGCGGTGAGACGGTCGGGGCATGTCAGCCGCCTGGCGGACCGGACAGGTGAGCATCAGCCCGCTGACCGCCGACTGCCGGGAGTGTGGTCGGGGCTCCTCGCGGTGGTGGTGGATGCGCAGCCGAATGCCGGCGTGGGGCGTGGCCGGCGTCAGGGAAGGGGTCGTGGCCGGCGTCAGGGAATAGGTCGTCGGGGCGTTCCGTTGTAGGGTGTAGTTCAACGTTCAACCAAATGTGGTTCAACGACTTCTGGATCACCCCGCGACCCTCAGGAGGCGGACGCCATGCAGTTCGGGATCTTCACCGTCGGAGACGTCACCACCGACCCGACCACCGGCCGGACGCCTACCGAGAACGAGCGGATCAAGGCGACCCTGGCCATCGCGCAGAAGGCCGAGGAGGTCGGCCTGGACGTCTTCGCGACCGGCGAGCACCACAACCCGCCGTTCGTCCCGTCCTCCCCGACGACGACGCTCGGCTACATCGCGGCGCGCACCGAGAACCTGATCCTGTCCACCTCCACCACGCTGATCACCACCAACGACCCGGTGAAGATCGCCGAGGACTACGCCACCCTCCAGCACCTCGCCGACGGCCGCGTCGACCTGATGATGGGCCGGGGCAACACCGGGCCGGTCTACCCTTGGTTCGGCAAGGACATCCGCCAGGGCATCCCGATGGCCATCGAGAACTACGCCCTGCTGCACAAGCTGTGGCGCGAGGACGTCGTGGACTGGGAGGGCAAGTTCCGTACGCCGCTGCAGTCCTTCACCGCGACCCCGCGCCCGCTCGACGGCGTCCCGCCGTTCGTCTGGCACGGCTCCATCCGCTCGCCGGAGATCGCGGAACAGGCCGCCTATTACGGTGACGGGTTCTTCCACAACAACATCTTCTGGCCGATGGAGCACACGAGGAAAATGGTGGCCCTTTATAGGCGCCGTTACGCCCACTACGGTCACGGCACCGAGGAACAGGCCATCGTCGGGCTCGGCGGACAGGTGTTCATGCGGAAGAACTCGCAGGACGCGGTACGGGAGTTCCGCCCGTACTTCGACAACGCGCCGGTCTACGGCCACGGCCCGTCCCTGGAGGACTTCACCCGCGAGACCCCGCTGACCGTGGGATCGCCGCAGGAGGTCATCGAGCGGACGCTGACGTTCCGGGACGCGGTCGGCGACTACCAGCGGCAGCTGTTCCTGATGGACCACGCGGGGCTCCCGCTGAAGACGGTCCTGGAGCAGCTCGACATCCTCGGCGAGGAGGTCGTGCCGGTGCTGCGCAAGGAGTTCGCCAACCTGCGGCCGGCCGGAGTGCCGGAGTCCGCGCCCGTCCACCCGGCCGTCACCGCCGCCCGTACATCCCTGAAGGGAGCCTGACCAGCATGTTCGCCACCGCACCGCTGCGCATCGTCGCCGTCTCGGCCGGGCTGAGCCAGCCGTCCTCCACCCGGCTGCTGGCCGACCGGCTGGCCGCCGCCACCCGTGAGCGCCTCACGGCCGAGCGGGACGGAGACGACAGGGAGGTCGAGGTTCGCGTCATCGAGCTGCGCGACCTCGCCGTGGACATCGCGAACCACCTGGTCAGCGGGTTCCCGCCGGCCGCGCTGCGGGAGGCCATCGACGCGGTGACGGAGGCGGACGGGCTGATCGCCGTGACGCCCGTGTTCACCGCCTCGTACAGCGGTCTGTTCAAGTCGTTCTTCGACCTGATCGACCACACCGCGCTGACCGGCAAGCCGGTCGTGATCGCCGCGACGGGCGGCACGGCCCGCCACTCGCTGGTCCTGGAGCACGCGCTGCGGCCGCTCTTCGCCTATCTGCGGGCCGTCACCGTACCGACCTCCGTCTACGCCGCGTCCGAGGACTGGGGCTCCTCCGGCGACGAGTACACCGAGGGCCTGCCGTCCCGGATCCGGCGCGCCGGCGGCGAGCTGGCCTCGGCGGTCCTGGGCCGCACGGTCTCCGGCGCCTCCCGGGCGCTGAGCCTGGACGACGGCGCGGACGCGGTCGTTCCGTTCGAGCAGCAACTCGCGGACCTGCGGCTGGACTGAGCCGGCCCGATTGTCCGTTTGATTACAGTGAGACCGGATGCTGGAACGCATCTGTTCCGAGCCGGACCGAGCTGGAGGCAGATATGGGCAGGATCGTCGTGGGTGTGGACGGGTCCGATCCCTCAATCAAGGCACTGCACTGGGCCGTACGCCAGGCCGAGCTGACCGGTGACACCGTGGAGGCCGTGAACAGCTGGGAGTATCCCGCGACCAGCTGGGCCTCGATGATGCCGGGCCTGCCGCAGGACTTCGATCCGCAGGCGCTGGCCCTGGTGTCGCTGAACGAGGCGCTGGAGGAGGCCCTCGGCGCCGAAGGAGCCGCCGCGATCAGCAAGATCGTGGTCATCGGCAACCCCGCCCAGTCCCTGCTGGACCGGGCCAAGGGCGCCAACCTGCTCGTCGTGGGCGCCCGCGGCCGCAGCGGCCTCAAGGCGACGCTGCTCGGCTCGGTCAGCCTGCACGTCACGCAGCACGCGCCGTGCCCGGTGACGGTCGTACGCGACTGAGTCCCCGACGCCCGTCGCCCGGACGCCCGCCGCGCGGATGCCCGCCGACCGTCGTTCGCGACCGACCGTCGTTCGCGACCGAGCGCCGTTCGCGACCGAGCGCCGGAAGGCGGTCGCCCGCCGACCGTCGCTCCTCCGGTGGCCCTCCTCCGACCAGGTCGGAGGAGGGCCACCGGCCTGTGTCCGGCCTGGTGGGAGGCTGTCCACCGGCCTGGCACCGACAAACGAGGGGCCGTTGTCAGTGGGTCCTCCTATCGTGTGGTCATGACCCCTGCTCTGTTCGGGCGCGACCATCCCGCAGGCATCCTCCGCTCGGAGATCGTCCGGGCCACGGACAGCCACGGCGGCCTCGTGCTGGTCACGGGCGAGGCCGGGATCGGGAAGACCACGCTCGTCACCGACGCCGCGCACGAGGCGCGGCGGCGCGGGGCGCTGGTGGTCGGCGGCTCCTGCTGGGACTCCGACAGCACTCCGGGCTACTGGCCGTGGGTGCAGATCCTGCGCGGCCTGCGCCGCTCCGCCACGGCGGCGGAGTGGGCGGCGGCCCAGGAGTCGGCGGACGGGCGGCTCGGCATCCTCCTCGGTGATCCGGGGAGCGGGGGCCCGGCGGGGGCGGGAGACGCCGATGGGGACGGGGGCGCGGGTGGCTCGGGCGGCTCCTCTGCGGGCGGCGCGGGCGGCGCTTCTGCGGGCGGCGCGGGCGGCGCTTCTCCGGACGGGGCCTCTTCGGACGTGGCCTCGTCGGACGGGGCCGAGGCCTTCGGGCTGTACGACGCGGTGACCACGGCCCTCGTCACCGTCTCCCAGAGCCGCCCTCTGGTCGTGGTCCTGGACGACCTCCACAGCGCCGACCCGGCCTCGCTCCGGCTGCTCGAATTCGCCGCCCAGCACGCCTGGTTCGAGCGCCTGCTGCTCATCGGCACCTATCGGGACGTCGAGGTGGAGGCCCACGGCCACCCGCTCCAGCAGCTGATCCTGCCCCTCGTCTCGCGCGCCTCGGCCACCCTCACGCTGACCGGCCTCGGCCGCGACGAGGTGGGCGCGCTGATGGCCGTGACCACCGGCCGCGAGCCCGCGCCGCGGCTGGTCGACGAGGTCCACCGGCGCACCGGCGGCAACCCGTTCTTCGTCGAGCAGACGGCCCGGCTCTGGCACAGCGGCAGTCCCGTCTCCACCATCCCGCCCGGCGTGCGGGAGGCGGTCCGGCAGCGGCTGAGCCTGCTGCCGGAGGCGGTCGTCTCGCTGCTGACCGCCGCCGCCGTACTCGGCCGCGAGTTCCGCCGGCAGGTGCTGGCCGTGGTCCACGGCTCGCCGGTCCCCCAGGTGGAGCGGCTGCTGGAGTCGGCGATCGTCGCCCGGGTCGTCGTCCCGTACCCCTCCGGGAGTTACGCCTTCGCGCACGACCTGCTCCGCGAGACGCTGTACGCCTCCCTCGGCGACGCGGAGGCCCGCCGCCGCCACGCCGCCGTCGTCCGGGCGCTGGACGCGCACGGCGGCCTCCACGACGCGGTGCGGCCCGGGAACCTCGCCCGCCACGCCCACCTCGCCGGAGGAGAGCTGGAGCGCGACCGCCGGATCGACCTGCTGCTCGCCGCCGCCCGGGACGCCTCAAGCCGCCTCGCCGACGAGGAGGCCATCGGTCACTACCGCCGGGCCCTCGCGGTGGCGTCGGGAGAGGCGGGCGGTGAGGCCGGTGGCGGGCCGGGCGCGGGGCCGTCGGGTGCGGCGCGGGCTCCCGACCGGCGCCGGACCGCGCTCATCTGCCTCGACCTCGGCGAGCAGCTTCGGCACTCCGGAGAGAGCGCCGAAGGGGACCGCCTGCTGGACCGGGCGGTCGACCTGGCACGGGAGCTGGACGACCCCGAGCTGCTGGCCCGGGTCGCGATCACCCTGTACCGCCGGGGCACCCTGGGCGGCGGTGAGGCGTTCATGGTGACGTTCCTGATCGAGGCCCACCGCAAGGTCACCGGCAAGGACGGGCAGGACAGCCTCTCCGCCGACCGGCTCGCGCAGGAGCTGGCCATCCACATCATGGCCCTGGCCCGCGACGGCTCGGACGACGAGGCCCTCGCCTTCTCCCTCTGGGCCCGCCACGACTCCGTATGGGGTCTCGGCTCGGCGGTGGAACGGCTCGGGCTGACCGACGAGATGGCCGTCGTCGGCCGGCGCACGCAGAACCTGGACATGGAGCTGCACGCCACCTCCATGCGGTGGGTGGCGCTGCTGGAGCTCGGCGATCCCGCCTTCATCGACCAGTACCGCACGTTCATCCGGGCCGCCGAGCGCTCGGAGCTGCCCCGGTTCGCCCTGGCCATCGCCGTCGACGGCAGCCTGATCGCCTCCCTCCAGGGCCGGTTCGCCGAGGCGGCCGACGGGCTCAGCGGTGAGGAGCTCGGTCTGGAGGGCGAGGACCACGAGGCGTTCGGCTTCATGGGCTGCCATCTGCAGTGGTCCCTGCACCTGCTCCGGGGGCAGTTCGCGGAGGCCGGGAAGGTGCTCGCCGCGCTCCCGGGTGCCCGGTATCCGTACCCCGGGCTGCTGGAGGCGCTCACCGCGGTCGAGCAGGGCGACGCCGCCCCGGCCCTCCGCCTGATCGCCGAGCAGTCGGACCGCCCGGCCCCCTACCCACGGGCCTTCATGCCCCTCTGGCTCCGGCTGCTGGCCCAGACGGCCGCGACCACCGGCGACCGGCGCCTGATCACCCGCGCCGAGGACGAGCTGACCCCCTACACGGGCCAGTGGGTCGTCTCGCTGTACGGGTGCGACATCGGCGGCCCCGTCGACCTCTGGCTCGGGATGCTCGCCGCCGCCCGGGACGACCAGGACGCGGCGGTGGCCGCCCTCACCGAGGCCGCCGCCTCGGCGGACCGCCTCGGCGCCCGCCCCTGGGCCGTACGCGCCCGGCTGCACCTGGCCCGCGCCCTCCTCACCCGCGCCGAGCCGGGCGATACCGGGCGGGCCCGTGCGCTCATCGCCGAAGTGGAAAGGGAGGCCGGCGAGCTGGGCCTGCACCACCTGGCCGCCGAAGCCCCGTCGCTCCGCACGCCCCCGCCGGCCACCGGCCACCACACCGCCGAACCGGGCCATCCGGCCACCGGCCCCGGCCGGCAGACAGCCGGCCCCGCCCCCACTCCGGCCCAGGTCCCCGCCCCGGCACCGCCGCCACCCGCCGCCGAGTTCCGCCGTGACGGTTCCGTCTGGCAGCTGTGCTGGGGCGGGCGGACCGTGCACGTCCCCGACGCCAAGGGGCTGCGGGACCTGCACAGCCTGCTGGGTCTCCCCGGCACCGACGTCCCGGCCGTGCGGCTGCTCGCACCCGAAGGCGGGGCCGTCGTGGCCGCAGCCGGGCGGATGGGCGGCGACCCGGTGCTCGACGAGGAGGCCAAGCGCCGCTACAAGGAGCACCTGGACCGGCTCGACGCCGAGATAGACCGCGCGGCCGCACGGGACGACACCCGGCAGGTGGAGGCGTACGACCGGGAGCGGCAGGCCCTCCTCGACCAGCTGCGCACAGCGGCCGGGCTCGGTGGCCGGAGCCGCCGCCTGGGCGACCAGACCGAGCGCGCCCGCAAAACGGTCACCGCCCGGATCCGCGACACCCTGCGCAAGCTGGACTCGCTCCACCCCGAACTGGCGGCACACCTGCGGGAGTCCGTGACCACGGGAACCACCTGCGCCTACCGCCCGGACCGGACGACCGACTGGCAGCTGTGACCCCCGTCCGGTGACCCCTGTCCGGTGTTTGCGGCCCCAACGGCGGCTGTGACCCGGCACCGGTCCGGTGCCGGGTCACAGCCGCCTACCTCCGCGGTCACTTCCGGTTGTAGAGCCGCATCGTCACGGATCCGAAGACCACCATGATCACTCCGGCCCATCCCAGCGACCAGGCCAGATCGGAGACCGGCCAGTTGCCCGCCATCAACTCGCGTACCGCCGTGGCCAGGTGGGTGATCGGGCTGTTGTTCACGAAGGCCTGCAGCCAGCCCGGCATCGTCTGCGGGTCGACGAAGACGTTGCTGAGGAAGGTGAGCGGGAAGATCACCATCATGCTGACGCCCATCACGGACTTCTCCGTCCGCAGCAGCAGCCCGAACATGGTCCAGATCCACGAGAAGGCGAACGCGAAGACCAGCAGCAGGGCCACCCCCGCCAGCATCCCGAGCACCCCGCCGTCCGGCCGGAAGCCGATGATCATGCCGACGGCGAGCATCACCACCGACGCCAGCACATAGCGCAGGACGTCCCCGAGCAGATAGCCGACCAACGGCGCGGGCCGCCAGATCGGCAGCGTACGGAACCGGTCGAAGACGCCCTTGGTGATGTCGGTGTTGACCGAGACACCCGTGTACATCGTGATCATCACGACGCTCATCACCAGGATGCCGGGCAGCAGGAACTGGATGTACTCCTGCGTGGAGCCGGCCAGCGCGCCTCCGAAGAGGTACGTGTACATCAGGACGAGCATGATCGGGAAGGCCGTCACATCGAAGAGCTGCTCCGGCACATGCTTGATCTTCAGCATGGCGCGCCAGCCGAAGGTGAGGGAGGCCGAGAGCGCGCTGGGCCTCGGCGGCCGGTCCAGGCCGACCAGCAGGGCCGCGAGGCGCTCCTGGTCCGGCGCGGCGAGTTCGACGTCTTCCAGCTCCGTCTTGGTGGTCGCGGTGCTCATGCCGCCACTCCCTTCTTGTCCGTGAGGGCGAGGAAGACCTCGTCGAGGCTGGGCTGTCCCAGCGAGAAGTTGTCGACCGTGATGCCGGACCGGGCCAGCTCGGCCAGGGCCCGGGCCGCCTGCTCCGCCGCGCCCCGGTCGGAGCCGTGCGCATCGATCCGGGCGGTCAGCGCCACCGGGTCCGCGTCCAGCTGGACCGTGGCGTCGAGCGCCAGCGACAGCACCCGCTCGGCCTCGGGACGCTGGGCGGCGTCGCGCAGCCGCAGGTGGACGGTGCCGGAGCCGACGGAGGCCTTGAGCTCGCCCTTGGTGCCCTCGGCGATCACCCGGCCGTGGTCGATCACGGCGATCCGGGAGGCCAGCTGGTCGGCCTCGTCCAGATACTGCGTGGTCAGCAGGACCGTGGTGCCGTGCGCGACGACGGCGCGCACGATGTCCCAGACCTGGTTGCGGCTGCGCGGGTCGAGTCCGGTGGTCGGCTCGTCCAGGAAGAGCAGGTCCGGGGTGTTGAGGATGGACGCGGCGATGTCGATGCGGCGCCGCATGCCTCCGGAGTAGTTCTTCACCTGCTTGCCGGCGGCCTCGGTCAGCCCGAACCCTTCGAGCAGCTGGGCCGCCCGGTCGCGGGCCGCGGGCTTGGAGTGGCCGAGGAGGCGGGCGAGCAGGATCAGGTTCTCGCTGCCGGTCAGGTCCTCGTCGACCGAGGCGTACTGCCCGGTGAGACTGACCCGGCTGCGGACCGCGTCGGCTTCCTTCACCACGTCCTTGCCGAACACCCGGGCCGATCCGCCGTCCGGGCGCAGCAGCGTCGCGAGCATCCGTACGGTGGTGGTCTTCCCGGCGCCGTTGGGTCCGAGGACCCCGTAGACGGTGCCGGTCGGGACGGCGAGGTCGACGCCGTCCACCGCGCGGTTCTCACCGAAGACCTTCACCAGCCCCGTGGTCTCGATGGCCAGTTCAGTACTCATGAATCCATTCCTTGTGCGTCGTCGTCGAAGTTCAGGGGTGGGGGGTGGTGTCAGGAGACGTAGGGGCGGACCGCCCGCGCCTCGCGCAGGGCCCGGCCCCACCAGCCGAGCTGGTCGAGCATCAGCCGCACCGCCCGGTCCCGCGCGCAGGATCCGGCGCGGTCCTCCAGCGGTGTGCGGAGGAAGTCGAGGGCGACCCCGTTGCGCAGGGTCACCGTGTGCAGCTCCGTGAAGACCGAGCGCAGCTGCTCCACCGCGTACAGCCCGGTGGAGCCGTGGCCGTAGCTCACGAAGCCGACCGGCTTGGTCTGCCACTCCTCGTACGCGAAGTCGATGGCCTGCTTGAGGGAGGCCGGGAAGGAGCGGTTGTACTCCGGGGTGACCACGACGAAGGCCTCGGCCTTCCCGATCGCACCGGCGAACTCCGTCATCTGCTCCGTCGCCCGCTCCGGGTAGTGCACGGGGAAGTCGAACTCCGCGAGGTCCAGGACGACGAGGTCGAGCTCGCCCCGTACCCGAGCCCGCTCCACGAACCAGCGGCCCACCGCGTCGCCGATGCGCCCTTCGCGCGTGCTGCCGATGATCACCGCGACCCGCAGCGGGTCGCCGCCGTCACCGTCCCCGGTCTCCTCGGCCTGCCCGCCGGTCCTGCCGTCGTCCGCCATCGCGTCTTCCTCCTCCCGCTCCCTCTCCGGCTCCCTCACCCCTGGGGCGCCAGATGTGGCGGCGCGGCCGCCAGATGCGATCTGGCGGCCGCGCCCACGGTCGGTGTCCACGGCTGGAACGGGCCTCGCGGGAGGCGCCGGCGGTCAGGGCTCCCGCGAGTAGAAGAGATAGAACGTGGCCAGGAAGACACCCACGCCGACCGCCAGCCCCAGCAAGGCCGACCGCAGCACGCCGGTATCCGTGAGACTGACCAGGAAGCCGACCGCGCAGGCGGTCAGGGCGCCGCACGCGAGCGCGCGCGGCCCGTGCGGCAGCGTCCGCTGGATCCGGCCCAGCGCGAAGCAGAGGGCCGCCACCGCCGCACCGGCAACGAGGCCCAGGACGACCTGCCCGCCGGTGCTGGGTCCGCCGTCGCGGCGGATGAACGCGGCGTAGAACCCGTAGATGATGCCGAGCGCCAGAGGCACCGCCACGGCGTACGGAGTGAGACTGCGGGGCCGCGCGTGCGCGCGGGCCCCCTTCCGGCCGGGCACGGCTGCGTGTGTGGCCATCGCGGACAGCTCCTTCCCTCGCCCCCGTCGCACGCCCCCGTTCCTCCAGAGCACACCCGCCCACGCGGCCCGGCAACTCGAACGGCGTACGGCCCTGAGCGGTCCGCCTCCTTACGGGATTCCCTGGAGGGGTGCGGACCTCTCCTTCGGCGACTTCGGCGAACCCGGCGACCTCCAGGGACGCGGGGATCTCGACGGTCTCGGCGGCCCTCTCGGCCGTCCTGATCGTCCTGCTCGCCGTCCTGGTGCCGTTCAGCGCGCTCTCCGCCTGGGTCGACCTGGAGATCGACGACACCGACCGTTACGTCGCCGCCGTCTCGCCGCTCTCCTCCGACCCGGCGGTACAGACCACGGTCACGGACCTGATCACCGACGAGGCGATGCGGCAGATCGACCTCGGCCCGCTCCAGGACACGGTCCGGGACCTCCTGCGCGAGACCGTACGGTCCTTCACCACCACCGAGGCCTTCGCCAACGCCTGGGACACCGCGAACCGTACCGCCCACCAGGCCGTGACCGCCGCGCTGGACGGCGACAGCGGCGAGGCGGTCACCATCGACCTGGGCCCGGTGATCGGGCAGGTCAAACAGGATCTGGTGAACCAGGGCGTGCCGTTCGCGGACCAGATCCCGGTCCAGCGGACGGAGATCACGGTGATCGGCACGGACCGCGCGGACAGCCTCAGGGACTCGTTCCACTGGCTGCGCTACTGCAGCATCTGGCCGGCCATCGCCACGCTGGTCCTGCTGGTGCTGGTGGTGGGCATCGCGACGGTACGAGGAGGGCTCCGGGCCGCCCTGACCGCGACGGCGGCCGTCGGCGCCGGCTTCGTCCTCGGAGCGATCGTGCTGCGGATCCTGATGGCGGTCGGCCGGAGCCGGGCGCTGGACGAGGTGCCGGGCAGCGACCGGGAGGCGGCGGCCGCGGTGGTCGACGCCCTCACCGCCTCGCTGCGGACCACGGTGTGGGTCGTGCTGGTGGTCGGTGCGGTCCTGCTGGTGGGAGCGGTGGTGGCCCGGGTCCTGCTGGGGCGCCGGAGGGCTTAGGCGGGCGTGACCCCGGCGTCCCGACGGCCCGACGTTTCACGTGGAACACCCGTACGGACGTTTCACGTGAAACAACGGGACAGAACCCGCACGAGGGGCCGCCGGCCGGCTCAGAGCTCCGGCGGGCGTCCCTGGAGCCGGTCCATCTCGCGGCGGTCGCGCTTGGTCGGGCGGCCCGCGCCCCGGTCGCGTACCGGAACCTGGATCGCCAGCTCGCGCGGCGGCGGAGGCGGGCTGTTGTCGACGAAGCACTCGGTGGCCACCGGCGGGCCGACCCGCTTCTTCACGATCTTCGAGACGGTGACCACCCGGTCCCGCCCGGCGTGCCGGAGACGCACCTCGTCGCCGACCCGGACGGCCTGAGCGGGCTTGGCCCGCTCGCCGCCGACCTTCACATGGCCGGCCCGGCAGGCGGCGGCCGCCTGAGCACGGGTCTTCGTCAGCCGGACCGACCAGATCCACACGTCGACCCGGACGCTTCCCTCCGCCTGCGGCGCGTCACCGGAAACCATGGGTCCGACTCTAGTGGCCTTTCGTCCGGGAGCGTCAGGGACCGGAGCCGGCGACCACCTCGGCCATGTTGTAGCTGTACAGCTCCCGCTTGCACTCGGTGCAGGAGGAGCTGGGAGCGTGCTCGCTCAGCGACCACAGCTGCGGCGCGAAGCCGTCGCCGCGCCCGTGGGCCAGGTAGAGGTCCTCGGGGCCGTACGAGGACTGGAGGAGCTTGGCGTTGCCGACCAGTCGAGTGGTGCCGTCGACCGTCCTCGGGGTGGCCTGGAGCAGGCGGCCGTTGCCATCAGCTCGGTGAGGCCCTGCTTGGGCAGAGCGGCGTCCAGTCTGCCGACGAGCCCGGAGAGGTCGCTGCCCGCGGCGAGCCTGAAGTCGGCGGCGCGGCCCGGGACCGGTTCGGCCCGCGTCCCGGGAGCCAGGCCCTCGGGCGTACCGCCGGGGCCGACGAGGTCGTCCTGTTCGCCCTCGTGCTCGTCGTCGAACCCGTCGTCCGGCATGTCGTCGGGCGGGGCCGGATCATCGGCGGCGGCCCACGCCGTGGTCCCGGCCGGTGCGGCGGCGGCGCCGGACGCCGGTACGAGGCCGGTCAGCAGCACCCCCGCCGCCAGGCCACAGGCCGCGAGGTGGATCGTGCGGGAGCGGAGTCCCCTAGGCATCCTTCCGGGTGGACATCGACGCGTGCGGGGCCGGGGCACTGAGGCATGGGCGTCGCCGCCGCACACCTCGGCCGCACCGGCCGCTCACCGTAGTCATCCGGTGACACTGCTGAGGAGCGCTTTCGACGGACGCACATCAGGCCCGCACCGGAGGGGCACAGGCCTGATGGTCGGTCAGCCCCTCAGGAGAGGCGGGGCAGTCGGGGCGGGTGGGGTCACACGCCGATGTCGCGTCCGTCCTTGCGCCAGACCGCGACGACCGAGGGGCGGACGATCCTGCCGGGTCCGTCGGGCCAGGTGCTCGCCGGCTTCTCGACCGAGGCGCCGTCGACCTCGCCCGGGTGCTGGACGGCGACCAGGACGCGGCGGTCCTGGATGACCGGGCCGCAGGTCTCCGCGCCGGCCGGGACGGTCAGGAACTGCTTCAGCTCACCGCGCCGGTCACCGTGGGTCGCGACGCCGAAAAGGCCGTCGTGCGAGCCGAGCTGGTTGCCGTCCGTGGAGATCCACAGGTTGCCGTGGTCGTCGAACGCCACGTTGTCCGGGCAGGAGATGGGGCTGACGCGGTCCTTGGGGAAGCCGGCGAAGTACGTCGACGGGTCGTTCGGGTCGCCCGCGACGAGGAAGAGCCGCCAGGCGAACCCGTCGCTCGTCGGGTCGTCCCAGTTCTCCGCCAGTTCCAGGATCTGCCCGTGCTTGTTGGCGTTGCGCGGGTTGGCCTCGTCCGCCGGGGCCTTGCCCTCCTTGCCGCGGTCGGTGTTGTTGGTGAGCGCCACGTAGACCCGGCCGGTGCGCGGCGAGGGCTCGACGTCCTCGGGCCGGTCCATCTTGGTGGCGCCGACCTTGTCACCGGCCAGCCGCGTGTAGACGTACACCTCGTCGGCGGTCATGCCGGGCACGTGCGAGGTGGTGCCGGTGGCCAGCGGGATCCAGACACCGCTGCCGTCGAACTCGCCGTCGTTCGGGAGCTTTCCGCTGCCGTCGATCTCGGCGGCCGGGGAGTCGCCGGTCAGCTTCGCGACGTACAGCGTGCCCTCGTCCAGCAGCGTCAGGTTGTGCTCGCGGGCGGCGCGCGAGGTGCCCTTCTTCATCCGCTTGCTGGAGACGAACTTGTAGAGGTAGTCGAACCGCTCGTCGTCGCCCATGTAGACGACCGGGCGCCCGTCGGTCGTCAGCCGGGGCTCGGCCGCCTCGTGCTTGAACCGGCCCAGCGCGGTCCGCTTGCGCGGGGTGGAGTCCGGGTCGTACGGGTCGAGTTCGACGACCCAGCCGAAGCGGTTGGCCTCGTTCGGCTCCTGCGCCAGGTCGAACCGCCGGTCGAACCGCTCCCACTTGCGCTCGGTGGCGCCGGTGGAGATCCCGTACCGCTTGTGCATGGCGGTGGTGCCGTTGGCGAAGTACTGGTTGAAGTTCTCCTCGCCGTGCAGCGTGGTGCCCCACGGAGTCGTGCCGCCCGCACAGTTGTTGAGCGTGCCGAGCACCCTGCTGCCGGTGCGGTCGGCGGACGTACGGAGCAGATCGCTGCCCGCGGCCGGTCCGGTGACCCGGAATTCACTCGTGGCGGTGAGCCGGCGGTTCAGCGGGTGACGGCTGACCGCACCCAGCTTTCCGGTGCGGTTCTCCTCCTGGACGACGACCACGGAGAGTCCGTGCGCGGCCCAGGCGATCTCCACCTGCTCGCGTGTGGGGTTGGCCGGATCGTAACCGCGGAACATGAGGTTCTCGTCCGTGTACTCGTGGTTGGCGACCAGGACCTGACGGCCGCGCTCACCGCGGAGCGGGAGGAGGGAGAGGAAGTCGTTGTTGTAACCGAACTGGCCCGCCTGCGCCTTGGCGGTCTGCTTCTCCGGGTTGAAGGCGGGCGCCCCGCGCAGGATCGGCTCGCCCCAGCGGATCACCACGTTCTGGCCGTACCCGTCGGGGACGGTGACCTTGTCGTTCTTGTTGGGCGCGACCGGCGAGAACCGCAGGCCACGGGCGCCGGACGGGGCCGGTTTGTGGGGCGGGACCGGTTTGTGGCCGTGGCCGGCGAGCGCGACGGCTTCCGCCTGCGGGACGCCCGGGCCGGTCAGCGCGGCCGTACCGGCAGCGGCGGCGACCGTCACGACGGCGGCTGCGCGCATCATCGAGCGGCGGGAGACGGCACGGGCGATGATGTCGCCGGCGTACTCGTTGTCGCTGGTGTTCGGGATCTCCTGGAAGCAGGCGTCCCCGCAGCGGTAGCGGCAGGTCAGCGCGGAACGCCCGCCCGGGTGGGAGCTGATGAGCGGCAGCAGATGACGCATGTGGATTCCCTCCGTCGGTGTGTCGTGCGTGACGGTAGGGGCGGCCCCACGCGGTCCGTGGGACTCCCGGTGAACGGCGGGTGAAGTCCGGGCCACCGCTGTTCCCTTGACCACGTACGGGAACACCGCGCCGGACAGCGCCCCGGACTCGGTCCGGGATCGGTTTCGGCTCGGTTGGCACAGGGGTGGGCCGGACCGGCGAACGGCCGGATCCGGCCGCTAACCTTACGTATCCGTCCTGGCCAGGGTTGATATCGCTCAGGTCGGACATTCCCCGCACCCAACTCATGCGAAAGGCCTCGCCCATGGGCATTCGGAGCTTGCTGCGTAAGGTGTTCGGCCGCACGGAGCAGGACGAGCCGACCACGGCCACCGTCCCGCCCCAGGCCGAGCGCACCCCGTCCACGGAGCCGGAGGCCGCTTCGGCGGAGACCGCTTCGCCGGCCGGTCCTGAGGTGTCCGGGCCGAAGGCGCCGGAGCCCAAGGCCTCGATCCCGGCGCCCTCTTCACCCGTTGCGGAGACCACCGACGGTGACGCCGGTGCGGCGGACCTGGTGGCCGCGGCCTTCGACAAGGCAGCCGCGCAGAAGCCGACGCCTTCCTCCGCCGCCTCGCCGACGGTCCCGGCGCAGGGGACGGGACCGGACGCGGAGCCGGTTGCGGAGGCTGCGGCGGAGCCGGTTGCCGAGCCGGTCGTCGAGCCTGTGGCCGAGTCGAAGCCGGAGGCCGCCGCTGAGCCGGGTGCCGAGCCGAAGGCGGAGGCTGCGGCGGAGCCGGTCGCGGAGACCGTCGCCGAGCCGAAGGCGGAGCCGGTTGCCGAGCCCGCCGCTGAGACCGTCGTCGAGCCGAAGGCGGAGACCGTCCCCGAGCCCGTCGTCGAGCCGGTCACGGTGGAGGAGCCCGCCGCCGAAGCGGCCGAGCCCGTCGTCGAGCCCGACAAGGCCGAGGAGCCCGTACCCGCCGCGGTGCCGAACCCGATCACGATCGACCTCGACCTCGATCTCGCCCCGGTGCCGGCCGAGGAGCCGACCCCCGCACCCGCACCCGCGCCGGAAGCGGAAGCCGAGCCGGCCCGTGCGACCGAGGCCGAGCCCGCCGCCCCCGCCGCCACTCCGGAGGCAACCCCCGAGCACGCCGCCGAGGAAGCCCCCGCAGCGGCAACGACGGAACCGGAAGCCGCCCCGAAGGCCTCCACCCCCACCGAGGTCAACGAGGCGGCAGCCGAGCCCTCCACGGCAACCGCAGCGCCCATCAGGACCCCCAAGACTGCCCCTGCCCCCAGGCCCGCCACCCCCCTCACCCGCGTCACCTCGCGCGCGCCCCAGCTCGTCGCCCCGTACAAGGCGGCGCAGGCGGCGCTCAAGGCGCACGGGCTGACCGGGCTGCGCGCCCGCGTCTACCTGGTGCTCGACCGCTCCGGCTCCATGCGGCCGTTCTACAAGGACGGCAGCGCCCAGCATCTCGGCGACCGCGCCGTCGCGCTCGCCGCCCACCTGGACGCCACCGCCACCGTGCCCGTCGTCTTCTTCTCGACCGACGTCGACGGCACCGGCACGATCGAGCTGGCCGCCCACGAGGGCCGCGTCGACGAGCTGAACGCCGGTCTCGGCCGCCTCGGCCGGACGAACTACCACCGCGCGGTCGAGGAGATCGTGGCGCACCACGAGAAGGCGCAGGACGCCTGCCCGGCTCTGGTGATCTTCCAGACGGACGGCCCGCCGGACGCCAAGCAGTCCGCCCGCCAGGCGCTGGCGGACGCGGCGCGGCTGCCGCTGTTCTTCCAGTTCGTCGCGTTCGGCGAGCAGGACGGGAAGGGCTTCGACTTCCTGCGGAAGCTGGGCGCGCCCAACGCCGCCTTCTTCCATGCCGGTCCGGCCCCGCGCGCGATCGCGGACGCCGAGCTCTACCGCGAGATCCTCGCGGGACTCCCGGCCTGGCTCGCCGCGCGCGAAGAGCGCTCCGAGGGCTGAGCGACGGGCTGATCGACCGGCAGCCGTACGGTCACGGCGAGACCGCCGCCCTCCGGGCCCGGTAGCGCCGTGACCGTGCCTCCGTGGGCCACCGCGATCGACCGCACGATCGACAGCCCGAGCCCGGACCCCGGCCCCATCCGGTCACGGCCCTCGCCCCGCCGGAACGGCTCGAAGAACCCCGCGATGTCGGCCTCGGAGACCACCGGCCCGGTGTTGCGCACCACCAGGACGCCGTCACCGCTCAGCGAGACGTCCACCGAACCGCCCGGCACGTTGTACGTGAGCGCGTTGGCGAGCAGGTTCGACACCAGCTGGGACAGCAGCATCCGGTTGCCCCGCACCGGACAGGCCACCACCTGGACGCTCACCGGAGGACGGCCGTCCGCCCCCGGCCGCCGGGCCGTCTCCTCCGCCACCACCCGGTCGAACCGGACGTCCTCGCGCTCGTCGGCGGCCAGCCCCCGTTCACTGCGGGCCAGTACGAGCAGCCCCTCGATGAGCCGCTCGCTGCGCCGGTTGGTGTCCAGGAGCGTCTGGCGGGTGCGGACGAGGTCATCGGGCGTCGGGTCGTCCAGACCGATCTGGATCGCCACGCGCTGGGTGGCGAGCGGGGTCCGCAGCTCGTGCGAGGCGTTGGCGATGAACCGGCGCTGGCTGTCGAACGCCTTCTCCAGCCGGGCCAGCAGCGCGTCCAGCGTCTCGCCCAGCTCCTTCAGCTCGTCATCGGGCCCGCTGGAGGCGATCCGCTCGTGCAGCGTCCGCTCCGAGAGCCGGCGGGCCTTCGCCGTCATCGCGTGCACGGGCCGGAGCACCCGTCCGGCGATCCACCAGCCGACGCCGACCGCGCCCGCCGTCATCACCAGGAGCGCGGCGATCGACCAGTACATGTGCTGCCTGCTCGCCGCGTCACTGACGTGGTCGGTGAGTTCGTACGCGGTGGGCGCGCCGAGCGAGCTGCGGGCGATGAACGGGCCGTTGACGGTGTACCCGGGCGGCACGACCACGGCGGTGGAGGCGATGGCGCGCGCCTCGGAGTCCGTACCGGCGCGGGAGGCCACGTTGACGGTGGCGAGCAGCGCGGTGCCGAGAACGAGGAAGACCCCGCCGTACACGAGGGCGATGCGCGTCCTGATCGTCGAGTGCGGCAGCGACGACGCCTCCACCAGCCGCCGCAACCGGAGCCGCCCCGGGCCCCTCACAGGGCGTACCCGACGCCTTGGACGGTGCGGATCAGCGCGGGCTCGCCGAGCTTGGCGCGGAGTTTGCTCATGCAGACGCGTACGGCGCCGGTGAACGGATCGGCGTTGGCGTCCCAGGCCCGCTCCAGCAGTTCCTCGGCGCTGACCGTCCCGCCGTCGGCCTCCAGGAGCAGCTGCAGCACGGTGAACTCCTTGGGCGAGAGGTCAAGATCGCGGCCGTCCCGAAGCGCGGAGCGCCGTACGGTGTCGAGCCGGATGCCGTGCCGCTCCAGCTGGGGCGGTACGGGTCTGGCGCTGCGGCGGCGCAGGGCACGGACCCGGGAGACCAGCTCCGGGAACTCAAATGGTTTGCTGACGTAATCGTCGGCACCGAGGTCGAGCCCGGCGACCCGGTCCTCCATGGAGCCGGAGGCGGTCAGCATGAGGATCCGGGTGCGGGAACCGGAGGCGACCAGCCGGCGGGCCACGTCGTCGCCGTGGACGCGCGGGAGGTCGCGGTCGAGGACGACGACGTCGTAGTCGTACAGCCCGAGGTAGGCGAGGGCCGCGTCCCCGCTGTAGACGGTGTCGACCGCGAAGCCGGCCCGGCGCAGCCCGGTCGCGACCAGTTCAGCGAGGATCTCCTCGTCCTCGGCGACCAGTACCCGCATGGTGATGTCCCCTGCCTCGTGCACGCTTGTCCGCTCCCTCCCAGGATGCGACTTTCCTGGGGGAACCATTACGGGAGGGGATGTTTCGCAAAGCTCTCCACCGGCGGCTCCGCCGGCGACTCCATCGGAGGGCCCTGCCGTAGCGAGGTTTATCGATGTGAGTGGATCTTCAACCGACCGTTAGGATTTCGACCATGGCGGCCACTGGATCCGAGAAGCAGGGGGCGACGGCGTACTACGTCTCGACCCCCATTTACTACGTCAACGACGCTCCTCACCTGGGCCACGCCTACACGACCGTCGCAGGCGACGTGCTCACGCGCTGGCACCGCCAGCGCGGCGAGAAGGTGTGGTACCTCACCGGCACGGACGAGCACGGTCAGAAGATCATGCGCACGGCCGAGGCGAACAACGTGACTCCCCAGGCCTGGGCGGACAAGCTCGTCGAGGAGGCGTGGAAGCCCCTCTGGGAGCACCTGAACATCGCGAACGACGACTTCATCCGGACGACGGAGAAGCGGCACACCGACCGGGTGCAGGAGTTCGTGCAGGACCTGTACGACAAGGACGAGATCTACAAGGGCGGCTACGAAGGCCCGTACTGCGTGGGCTGCGAGGAGTACAAGCTCCCGGGCGACCTGCTCGACGGCGAGGGCGACTTCGCCGGACAGAAGCTCTGCCCGATCCACAAGAAGCCGGTGGAGCTCCTCAAGGAGGAGAACTACTTCTTCAAGCTCAGCGCGTACGGCCCGAAGCTGCTGGAGTTCTACGCGGCGAACCCGGACTTCATCCAGCCCGAGTCGGCGCGCAACGAGATCGTGAACTTCGTCGAGCAGGGCCTGCAGGACCTGTCGATCTCGCGCTCGACGTTCGACTGGGGCGTTCCGGTCCCGTGGGACGACAAGCACGTGATCTACGTGTGGATCGACGCGCTGCTCAACTACGCGACGGCCGTGGGCTACGGCGCCAACCAGGAGAAGTTCGACGGTACGTTCCCGGCGGACGTGCACCTGATCGGCAAGGACATCCTCCGCTTCCACACGGTGATCTGGCCCGCGATGCTGATGGCGCAGGGCCTGCCGCTCCCCGGCAAGGTCGTCGCCAACGGCTGGCTGATGGTCGGCGGCGAGAAGATGTCGAAGTCGAACCTGACCGGCATCAAGCCGCAGGACCTGACCTCGCACTTCGGCGTGGACGCGTACCGCTGGTACTTCCTGCGGGCCATCGCGTACGGCAGCGACGGCTCGTTCTCCTGGGAGGACTTCTCCGCCCGCTACACCTCCGAGCTGGCCAACGACTACGGCAACCTCGCCTCGCGCGTGGCGGCGATGGTCGGCAAGTACTTCGGCGGCGCGCTGCCGAAGGCCACGGCCGCCGGTGACGCCGAGCGGGCCGTGCAGGAGGGCCTGGCGAAGGCCGTCGCCACGGCCGACTCGAAGATCGGCGAGGAGCTGGACTTCCAGTCCGGCATCCTGGCGATCTTCGACTTCGTGAAGCAGGTCAACGGCTACATCACGGAGCAGGAGCCGTGGAAGGTGGCCAAGGACACCACCCCCGAGGGCCAGGCCCGCCTGGCGACCATCCTGTACACAGCCGCCGAGTCGCTGCGCGGTGTCGCGGTCCTGCTCAACGCCGTGATGCCGGAGACCTCGCAGAGCCTGTGGGAGTCCCTGGGCGCCGAGGAGTCCCTGGGCGCCCTGGCCGACCAGAGGGTCCAGGACGCGGGCGCCTGGGGCACCCTGCCCGCGGGCGCGACGGTGACGAAGGGCGCGGTGCTGTTCCCCCGCCTGGAGGAGAAGCCGGCGTAGTACGCACACGAGGAGCCCGGGACCACTTTCATGGTCCCGGGCTCCTCGCGTACGGCGTCGGGTCAGCGTGTCCAGTTCTTGAGCGGCTCGGTGTCCAGCTCGATCCCGACCGGGTCGGGGAGGGTGACGGTCTTTCCGTAAGGCACCGTCACGACCTGCTCGTAGCGCACGCCGTCGGGCTGCGAGTGGACCTTCACCTCGCAGGTGTCGCGGTCGATCAGCAGGTAGACGGGGATACCGGTCTCGGCATAGGCGCGGGGCTTCTCGACCCGGTCGCGGCGGTCGGTGTCCTCGTCGTACGAGGTGACCTCGACGACCATGAGGACGCCGTCGGGGCTGGCCCATTCGCCTTGGCCTGCGAAAGTGCCGCTGGGGGCGAAGCTGCCGTCGGGTCGGGCGTTGCCCTTGCGATACGCCTCGATGCGCAGGCCCTGCTCGGCGTAGAGCCACCGGCTCGGATCTGCCTGCATGCACAGACGCGTCAGCCACTCGATGATCCGCCCGTGGTCCCCGTCCGGCACAGCCTTGACCCCCAGTTTCCCGTTCACGAACTCCAGCCGCAGCGCCTCCTCCGCGCGTACGGCGTGACGGGCCAGATCCTCGAAGACGTCCTGCGTCAGGACGCGGTCCTCGACCCCGCTCACAACGACCTCCTCCTGCACCGGGCCACCGGGTCACTCGTACCGGGAAACACCTTCAGCGTACGGCCAGGATCCTCGCCCGTCTCCCAGATCACCGCCCCAGCGACTCCGCGTCCGCCATCACGATCACCGGGTTCATCGCCGGGTCCAAGGCGCGCAGCAGCTCCTCCATGTGCTCCTCCGGGATGGAGACGCAGCCCTGGGTGGGGCCGCCGTGGTCGACGTGGATCCAGATGCCGCCACCGCGTTCGAGGCCGAGAGGGCGGTCGCGGTCTAGGGGGGTGACGCCCTCGACGCGGTTGTAGTTGATCGCCACGACGTAGTCGAAGGACCCTTCCAGCGGTTCACCGAAGAAGCCCTCGCCATCCACCGCGAACCGTGGGTGCTCGTCATACGGGAGGAGCGCGCCCGGGTCAGGGAGGCGGCCGCCCGCGTCGGTGAGGGAGTAGACGCCCCTGGGGGACCGCAGGTCGCCCGCCATGTGGTGGTCGGTCCAGCCCTCCATGCCATTGTGCGCGTCCCACGGCCCGGCGACCGGCGCCCACCCCTCCGCCGGGTCCTCGCGGCTGTAGAGCACCGCGCTGGACCGGTTGGCGTCCTCGTCCTCACCGGTGACCACGAACGCCTGCCGGGCCTCCTCGGGGATCTCCGCCCGGGTCTGCGGCCCGAGGCCCGGAATCTCGGCCGGGCTCGGCGTCGGCTCCTCGGAGGCAGGTGAGCGGCGTACGGAGGCGGCGTCGGACTCCGGGCCAGGGGCGCCCTGCCCGGGAGCACCCACGGGGGCCTTCGTGGAGCCGGGGCCGGAGGTGCAGCCGGTGAGGAGCAGGGCCAGGACGAGGAGCGGCGCGGCGAGCAGGGAGGGCGGGCGGAGCGGGACGGACACGGTGGCGGGCTCCTCGGGTGACGGCGAACGGCGTGACGGGGTGGCACGCGGCGCGAGAGAGGTGTCTCGGTGCCAGTCCTTGCCGCACCCGGCCCGGCCGAACCCGAACCGGGGCCATCCGGCTGTACCGGGTCGCCCGCCCGTCACCGGCTCGCGCGCTCCCGCAACGAAACAGCCCCCGATCGGGTGATCGGGGGCTGTTTCACGTGAAACATCCGCAGAGCGGGACCGTGCGGGCTACTTCTCGGCGGGCTTCTCCGACGTGCCTGCGCCCTTCGCCGCGACCGGCTTCCGCAGCTGGATGTTCAGCTCGCGCAGCCGGGACTCGTCCAGCTCGGTCGGTGCGCCCATCATCAGGTCCTGGGCGTTGCCGTTGAGCGGGAAGGCGATCGTCTCGCGGATGTTGGGCTCGTCCGCGAGCAGCATCACGATGCGGTCGACGCCCGGCGCGATGCCACCGTGCGGCGGAGCGCCGAGGCGGAACGCACGGAGCATGCCCGCGAACTCGTGCTCGACGGTCTCGCGGTCGTAACCGGCGATCTCGAACGCCTTGAGCATCAGCTCGGGCTCGTGGTTACGGATGGCGCCCGAGGACAGTTCGATGCCGTTGCAGACGATGTCGTACTGCCAGGCGAGGATGTCGAGCGGGTCCTTCTCCTCCAGGTCGGCCAGGCCGCCCTGGGGCATCGAGAAGGGGTTGTGCGAGAAGTCGATCTTGCCGGTCTCCTCGTCCTTCTCGTACATCGGGAAGTCGACGATCCAGCAGAACCGGAAAACGCCCTCCTCGAAGTGGCCGGCGCGCTTGGCGGCCTCGACCCGGACGGCCGACATGATCTTGGAGACCTCGTCGAACTCGCCGGCGCCGAAGAAGACCGCGTGGCCTGGGACCAGCGAGAGGCGCTCGGTGAGCGTCTTGACGTCGGTCTCGGTGAGGAACTTCGCGATCGGACCGGCCAGCGTGCCGTCCTCGCCCACACGCACCCAGGCCAGGCCCTTGGCGCCGTGCTCGACGGCGTACTCACCGAGGCCGTCGAAGAACTTGCGGGACTGGCCCGCGGTGTCCGGGACCGGCAGCGCGCGGACGTGCTTGCCGGCGAAGGCCTTGAACCCGGAGTCGGCGAAGACGTCCGAGATGTCGACGAGCTCCAGCTTGGCGCGCAGGTCCGGCTTGTCGTTGCCGTACTTCAGCATCGACTCGCGGAACGGGATGCGCGGGAACGGCGAGGTGACCTCGCGGCCGTTGCCGAACTCGGTGAAGAGCTCGGTCATCAGCTTCTCGATCGGCTGGAAGACGTCCTCCTGCTCGACGAACGACATCTCCACGTCGAGCTGGTAGAACTCGCCCGGCGAGCGGTCCGCACGGGCGTCCTCGTCGCGGAAGCAGGGCGCGATCTGGAAGTAGCGGTCGAAGCCCGAGATCATCAGCAGCTGCTTGAACTGCTGCGGGGCCTGCGGCAGCGCGTAGAACTTGCCGGGGTTCAGCCGGGACGGGACGACGAAGTCACGGGCGCCCTCGGGGGAGGTCGCGGTGAGGATCGGGGTCGCCATCTCGTTGAAGCCGAGCGCCACCATCTTGGAGCGGATGGAGGCGACCACGGCCGAGCGCAGCAGGATGTTGCGGTGCATGCGCTCACGGCGCAGGTCGAGGAAGCGGTACTCCAGCCGCCGCTCCTCGTTGACGCCGTCCTCGGTGTTGATCGTGAAGGGCAGCGGGCCGGCCTCGCCGAGCACCTCGACCTCGGTGACCTCGATCTCGATCTCACCGGTCGGCAGCTCCGGGTTGACGTTCTCGGCGCCGCGCGCGGAGACCTTGCCGTCGATCCGGACGACGGTCTCCTTGGTCAGCTTCGCCAGGGCCTCGTTGCCGGGGGTGCCGGGGCGGGCGACGAGCTGCACCAGACCGTAGTGGTCGCGCAGATCGATGAAGAGGATGCCGCCCAGGTCTCGGCGATTGTGCAGCCAGCCGCTCAGCCGGACGTCGGTGCCGACGTCAGAGGCGCGGAGCTCGCCGCAGGTGTGGGACCTGTACCGATGCATCGTCGTTCATCCAGTCTTCGCGGTTGGGGGTCGAATGAGCCACCCCAGGCTACCGCCCGGCGCCGCACCTCTTCATTTCCCTTTGCCGCCCGCCCCCGGCCCGGGCCCGCGCTCGGCTGCCTCTCGGTGGCGTGCGGAGAGCACATCTTCCTAAAGTGGGGCAATGCGCACCGAGGAAGTCCTGGCCGCGATCGCGACGGGCCTGTGGCGCTGGGACAACGCAGCCGGCACGGTCACGCTCGACGCGGAGGCGGCCCGGCTGCTCGGCCTGCCCGCCGAGCCCGGCAGCTACCGGGAGGCGGCGGTGCGCTCCCGTTTCCACCCGGTCGACTGGAACGAGATCTACGGGGTCGTGAACCTGGCCGTCGCCGAGGGCACCCTGGCCGAGGCGCGGCTGCGGATCGTGGACGAACGCGGGAAGGTGCTGCGTACCGTGCGCAGTCGCTCCAAGCCGGTCGTCGCGAGGGGCGGGGAGCTGGAGAACTACGTGCTCATCGGCACCCTCCAGGAGGTTGCCGAGCCGCAGCCGGGCTCCACCGACGCCGCCCACACGCCGATCACCGGCGACTGGCGCAGGTCCCGGGAGGCGTTCCTGCTGGATGCCGGGCGGGCGCTGGCGGAGGCCCGGTCCACGGAGGAGGTGCTGCGGGTCGCCGCGTCGCTCTCCATGCCCGGCTTCTCGCCGGACGGCCTCGCGGTCTTCGGCTCGGCCGGGGAGCGGCTGACGATCATCGGCCACCACGGGCAGGGCGCGGCGGACGAGGACCCGTTCACCGACATGCCCCTGGACACCGACTACCCGGCCGCCGAGGTCGTCCGTACGGGCCGCGCCATCTACCTCCCCTCCCCCGAGGAGTACCGCCGCCGCTACCCGGCCACCTGGCCGCTCGCCCGCCGCTTCGGCCGGCAGTCCTGGGCGTACCTGCCGCTGGTCTCCTCCGGCCGCACGATGGGCGCGTGGATGGCCGGGTTCCAGCACCCGGTGGGGTTCTCGCCGGACGAGCGCGCGGTGCTCACGACGGTCGCCCGGATGCTCGCGCAGGCGCTGGCCCGGGCCGGGGTCGCGGAGACCGAACGGGAGCTGTCGCTCGGCCTCCAGCGGTCGATGATGCCGACGCTGGGGCCGGACATCCCCGGCATGACGGTGGCGGCGCGGTACGTGCCGACCGGCGGCGGGCTCCAGGTGGGCGGCGACTGGTACGACATGATCCCGCTGCCCAACGGCCGGATCGCGCTGGTCATCGGTGACGTGCAGGGCCATGACGTACGGGCCGCCGGGCTGATGGGCCAGCTCCGCATCGCCCTGCGCGCGTACGCCTCCGAGGGCCACCGCCCGGACGCCGTGCTCGCGAGGGCCTCGCGCTTCCTCACCGGGCTGACCGACGCGTACGAGGGCGTGGCCAGCGACGACGAGCCCTCCGCGCCGCGTTTCGCGACCTGCCTGTACGCGGAGGTGGACCCGGATGCCGGAACGCTGGACATCGCGCGGGCGGGCCACCCGGACCCGGTGGTGGTGAGCGCGGACGGCACGGCGGTGATCCGGCAGACGGCGGGCGGGCTGCCGCTGGGCATCGAGACGGACTCCGACTACCCGACGACCCGGGTCGTCCTGGAGCCCGGAGAAACGATCATGCTCTGCACGGACGGCCTCATCGAGACCGGCGGCCACGACATGGCCACCGGCTGGGGCCGGCTGCGCCCGGTCCTGGAGGAGCCCACCGAGGACCTGGAGGAGATGGCGGACGCCCTGGTCCAGGCCGTGCACGGGCCGACCTCGCACTACACGACCGGGCCGCTGGCGGACCGCCGCGAGGACGACATCGCGGTGCTGGTGCTGCGGCGGGAGAGCGTACGGGCGCCGGAGACGCCGGCCCGGCGCAGCGTCCTGACGATCGCGCAGGCCGAACCGGAGCGGATCTCGGTGGGCCGCCAGCTCGTACGGGAGCTGCTGCACGACTGGAAGGACCCCGAGCAGGTCGACTCGGCGGTCCTGATGGTCTCGGAGATGGCCACCAATGTGCTGGTCCACACGGACGGTGACGCGCTGATGGCGGCGGAGGTCTCCGGGGACCGGGGTGAGCGGCGGCTGCGGGTGGAGGTGGCCGACGCGAGCGACGAGCTGCCGCACAAGAGGCGGCCTGGGGAGATGGCGTCCAGCGGGCGGGGGCTGGTGCTGATGGAGATGCTGGCGGACGCGTGGGGGGTGGATCCCCGGGGGGAGGGGAAGTCGATCTGGTTCGAGCTGTACGAGTCGGCGGAGCCGGGGGAGTTGGGGGCGCTGTGAGGGGCCCGGGGCCCTGATGGCTGCGGGGCCTCCCCCGTAACGGTTCCGTCCTCAAACGCCGGACGGGCTGGCATTGCGGCGGCGCAGCTCGCCCAGGACTCCGAACGCCGCCGCGCACATCGGGACGGCCAGGAGCATGCCCATCAGGCCGGCCACGCTCGCACCCGCCGTCAGCGCGATCATGATCATCGCCGGGTGCATCTGCACCGTACGGCTCTGGATCATCGGCTGGAGCACATGGCCCTCCAGCACCTGGACCGCGAGCACCACCCCCAGCGCCCACAGCGCGATCACGAGCCCCCGGTCGGCCAGTGCGACCAGCACGGAGACGGCGCCGGAGAGGAAGGCGCCGAGGTACGGGATGTAGGCGCCGACGAAGACCAGCGCGCCCAGCCCCACCGCACCCGGCACATCCAGGATCAGCAGGCCCACCGTGATGCACACGGCGTCGATCAGCGCGATGAACGTGGTGCCGCGCATGAACCCCTCGACGGCCTCGAACGCCCGGCGCCCCATCGCCTCCACCAGGTCACCGGTGCCGCGCGGGGCCACCGCGTGCGCGAGGTCCACCGCCCGGTCGGAGTCGCGGAGGAAGAAGAAGGTCAGCAGCAGCGCCAGCACGCTGGTCGCCACCAGCGTGCCGACCAGGCTGATCCCGCTGAGCAGGCCGCCCGCGGCGCTCGCGCCGAACTTCTCGACCAGGTTCCTGGCGTTGTCGGCGAGGCTGTCGACATCGGTGTTGCCGCCGATGTCCAGGTGGTCGACGACCCACTGTCCGGCGTCCTTCAGGGAGCGGACGATCTGGTCGCCGGAGTCGACGAGGACGGTGACCACGATGTACCCGGCGCCGCCCACCACCGCGACGAGCGCCGCGCAGGTGAGCCCGGCGGCCAGCGACCGGTTGAGGCGGCGGGCGATGAGCCAGCGGTGTACGGGGCCGAGCAGGGCGGTGCCGAGGAGGGCCAGCAGCACCGGTGTGACCGCCGTCTTGAGGGCGACGACCAGCCAGACCCCGACGGCCGCGACGCCCACGACCAGCAGGACGACACCGCACCAGGCGGCCGTGCGACGGGCGCCGTCGGGCAGGAGAGGCTTGGAAGCAGACACCCTCCCACCCGATCACGCCGTACGTCGGCGGGCCCGCCCGCCGCCACCGTATGGGTGACGGGGCGTCATAAAGGACGCCGGGCGAACCGTACGCCGCGATGTCACATGCCGTGGACCGCCGGGACCGTGCCGAGGCGGCCGGCCTGGAAGTCCTCGAAGGCCTGCTTCAGCTCGGCCTGACTGTTCATCACGAACGGCCCGTAGTGCGCCATCGGCTCCCGGATCGGGCGGCCGCCGAGAAGGACGACCTCCAGGTCCGGGGTGTTCCCGTCCTGCTTCTCGTCCGCGCGCACGGTCAGCGAGCCGCCGCTGCCGAACACCGCGGTCTGCCCGAGGCGGATCGGCCGGCGCTCCTGGCCGACCGTGCCGCGCCCGGCCAGGACGTACGCGAGTCCGTTGAAGTCCTCGCGCCAGGGCAGGGTCACCTCGGCGCCCGGCCGGACGGTGGCGTGGATCATCGTGATCGGGGTGTGGGTGATGCCGGGGCCTTGGTGCCCGTCGAGCTCACCGGCGATGACCCGGAGCAGCGCGCCGCCGTCCGGGGAGGCGAGGAGCTGGACCGCGCCGCCGCGGATGTCCTGGTAGCGCGGGTTCATCATCTTGTCGGCCTTGGGGAGGTTCACCCAGAGCTGGAGGCCGTGGAAGAGCCCGCCGGACATCACCAGCGACTCCGGCGGCGCCTCGATGTGCAGCAGTCCCGACCCGGCGGTCATCCACTGGGTGTCGCCGTTCTCGATGGTGCCGCCGCCACCGTTGGAGTCCTGGTGGATGAAGGTGCCGTCGATCAGGTACGTGACGGTCTCGAAGCCGCGGTGCGGGTGCCAGGGCGTGCCCTTCGGCTCACCGGCGGCGTACTCCACCTCACCCATCTGGTCCATCATGATGAACGGGTCGAGGTGCTGGTAGTTGATCCCCGCGAACGCGCGGCGGACCGGGAAGCCCTCGCCTTCGAACCCCGTCGGCGCCGTGGTGACGGCGAGCACGGGACGGGCCACGGCGTCACTCGAAGCGGCCACCTTGGGCAGGGTCAGCGGGTTGTCGACGGTCACTGCGGGCATGGGAGCCACCTCCGGGCGAGTCTGCTGCAACGAATTTAGTTGAATGGTGAACATCCTGCAAGGCGTACGGCATTCCCGGCCCGCCGACGAGGACGCCCGGACACCGTTACGGACAGCACGAGGGCCCGCGCCGGAAGCGGCGCAGGCCCTCACCCGTACAAGAAGTCCGCAGGTCAGCGACGCGCGGACAAGAAGTCCGCAGGCCGGCGACGCGCGGACCCGGAACCCCCTAGCCGTACATCCGCCGCATCGCGAAGTCGACCATCTGTTCGACCGCTTTGGCGTCGAAAACCATCCGGTGGTCGCCCTCCATGTCCAGGACGAAGCCGTATCCCGTGGGCAGCAGGTCGATCACCTCGGCGCCGGTGATCACGAAGTACTTGGACTCCTTGCCCGCGTAGAGCCGCAGCTCCTTGAGCGTGGTGAACATCGGGATCACGGGCTGCTGGGTGTTGTGCAGCGCCAGGAAGCCGGGGTTGTCGCCGCGCGGGCAGTAGACCTTCGACGTGGCGAAGATCTGCTGGAAGTCCTCGGCGGAGAGGGAGCCGGTGGTGAAGGCCCGTACCGCGTCGGCCAGGGAGGGCGGGGAGGGCTCGGGATACAGCGGCTGCTCCCCGTAGCCGCCGCCCATCTGCCCCATCTGGCCCATCTGACCCATCTGCTGCTGAGCACCAGGGTTCTGGTCGTAGCCGTACATGCTGCAAAGAGTAATCGGACACATCTACGGCTTGAGGGGTTGCGCCTTATTACTGACGGGTAGCATCATCGTAGAGGTCAGCTGATACACCCGCGTCTGTCTGTACCGAACGCTGTACCGAACCGCTGTTCCGCCGTCTGCCTGTCGCCCGACCCGCATCACTCCCCGGGGCGCTGCGCGCCACTGCTATTGATTACGGAGCCTTCCCATGGGGCACTACAAGTCGAATCTCCGCGACATCGAGTTCAACCTCTTCGAGGTGCTCGGGCGCGACAAGCTGTACGGCACCGGTCCGTTCGCGGAGATGGACGTCGACACCGCGAAGAGCATCCTGGAGGAGATCGCCCGCCTCGCGGAGAACGAGCTCGCCGACTCCTTCGCCGACGCCGACCGCAACCCGCCGGTCTTCGACCCGGAGACCAACACCGCGCCGGTCCCGGAGAGCTTCAGGAAGTCGTACCAGTCCTTCATGGACTCGGAGTACTGGCGCCTGGGCCTGCCCGAGGAGATCGGCGGCACCACCGCGCCCCGCTCCCTGATCTGGGGCTACGCGGAGCTGCTGCTCGGCGCCAACCCGGCCGTGTGGATGTACTCCTCCGGTCCGGCCTTCGCGGGCATCCTCTTCGAGGAGGGCACCGAGGAGCAGAAGAAGGTCGCGGAGATCGCCGTCGAGAAGCAGTGGGGCTCGACGATGGTGCTGACCGAGCCGGACGCCGGCTCCGACGTCGGCGCCGGCCGGTCGAAGGCCGTGCAGCAGGAGGACGGCTCCTGGCACATCGAGGGTGTGAAGCGCTTCATCACCTCGGGCGAGCACGACATGTCCGAGAACATCCTCCACTACGTGCTGGCCCGCCCCGAGGGCGCCGGCCCCGGCACCAAGGGCCTCTCGCTCTTCCTGGTCCCGAAGTACCACTTCGACTGGACCACCGGCGAGCTGGGCGAGCGCAACGGCGTGTACGCGACGAACGTCGAGCACAAGATGGGCCTCAAGGCCTCCAACACCTGCGAGATGACCTTCGGCGACCGCCACCCCGCCAAGGGCTGGCTCATCGGCGACAAGCACGACGGCATCCGCCAGATGTTCCGCATCATCGAGTTCGCCCGGATGATGGTCGGCACGAAGGCCATCGCCACCCTCTCCACGGGCTACCTGAACGCGCTGGAGTACGCCAAGGAGCGTGTCCAGGGCACGGACCTGTCGCAGTTCATGGACAAGACGGCGCCCAAGGTCACCATCACGCACCACCCGGACGTGCGCCGCTCGCTCATGACGCAGAAGGCGTACGCCGAGGGCATGCGCTCCCTCGTGCTGTACACGGCCACCGTCCAGGACGCGATCCAGGAGAAGGAGGCCGCGGGCGAGGACGCCAAGGCGCTCAACGGCCTCAACGACCTGCTGCTCCCGATTGTGAAGGGGTACGGCTCCGAGAAGTCCTACGAGCAGCTGGCGCAGTCGCTCCAGACGTTCGGCGGCTCGGGCTACCTCCAGGAGTACCCGGTCGAGCAGTACATCCGGGACGCCAAGATCGACACCCTCTACGAGGGCACGACGGCGATCCAGGGCCAGGACTTCTTCTTCCGGAAGATCGTCCGCGACCAGGGCGTCTCGCTCAACACGCTCTCCGAGGAGATCAAGAAGTTCCTCGCGAGCGCCCAGGGCAACGAGGAGCTGGCACCCGCGCTGGACTCGCTCGCCAAGGCGGCCGTGGACCTGGAGGCGATCGTCGGCACGATGATCACCGACCTCACCGCGACCGGCGAGGACGTCAAGAACATCTACAAGGTGGGCCTCAACACGACCCGCCTCCTGATGGCCTCCGGCGACGTCGTCGTCGGCTACCTGCTCCTCAAGGGCGCGACCGTGGCGGCCGAGAAGCTGCCGACCGCCTCCGCCAAGGACGTCGCCTTCTACCAGGGCAAGATCGCCGCCGCGAAGTTCTTCGCCGCGAACATCCTCCCGGGCGTCTCGGCCGAGCGCGCGCTCGCCGAGAGCGTCGACAACTCCCTGATGGAGCTGGACGAGGCCGCGTTCTAGGGAATCGCTCGCCTGTTTCGTCAACATGCGCCGCCATCCGGAATTCGTTCGGATGGCGGCGCTGTCGTATCAGCTGGGTACGCTGAGTGCACGGGCCAGGATCCCTTCCACGGGAGGAACCATGACCGCCGAGGCACAGTCCGAAGCGTCGCAGCAGCGGCGCGCCAACCCCGGGTGGCCGGTCCCGCCACCGGACGGCTACACCGTGGACGATTTCTTCGCGCTTGACGACCTCCCGCCGCACACAGAGCTGATCGACGGGAACCTGGTTTTCGTGAGTCCGCAGCGAAAGTTCCACACGCTGGCCATGTATCTGCTGGAGCAGGGGCTGCGACAGCACGTCCCGGACGACCTGCGCGTGCGTCGAGAGATGGCCGTCGTGCTCGGCAAGCGCAATGCCCCGGAGCCCGACCTCCTCGTGGTGACCGCAGCCGCCGACGGCGACCAGCGCACCACCGCTACCAGGCCGCCGACGTCCTCCTCGCCGTAGAAGTCGTCTCCCCCGACTCCGAGGACCGCGACCGGGACACCAAGCCGCACACGTACGCGGCGGCGGGCATCAAGCACTTCTGGCTCGTCGAGATGACCGGTGAGAGGGACCGCCCCATGGTCATCACCTATGAACTGGATCCGGTCAACAAGACGTATGTCTCCACCGGCGTCCACCACGACCGCCTCAAACTCTCCGCGCCGTACGACATCGACATCGACCTGACCGCGATCGACGAGCTGTAGCCCCCGGGGCACCACCCCACCGGTCACCGGTCACCGGATTCCGGATCTGGCTGTCTCGATACAGTGAAGACCATGAGTTCTCGCCACCGGTTCGACCGTGCGCACACCGATGATCTGATGTCCTTCCTGGCGGCGAGCCCGTCCCCGTACCACGCCGTGGCCAACGCGGCAGCCCGGCTGGAGGTAGCCGGATTCCGTCAGGTCGCGGAGACCGATGCCTGGGACGCGAGCACCGGCGGGAAGTACGTGCTCCGCGGCGGGGCGATCATCGCGTGGTACGTGCCGGAGGGCGCGGTCGCGCACACGCCGTTCCGGATCGTCGGCGCGCACACCGACTCCCCGAACCTGCGGGTCAAGCCGCTGCCCGACACCGGGTCGCACGGCTGGCGGCAGGTCGCCGTCGAGATCTACGGCGGCACGCTGCTGAACACCTGGCTCGACCGGGACCTGGGCCTGGCCGGCCGGATCTCGCTGCGGGACGGCACCGACCGGCTCGTCAACATCGACCGGGCGCTGCTGCGGGTGCCGCAGCTGGCCGTGCACCTGGACCGGTCGGCCAACACCGACGGCCTCAAGCTCGACCGGCAGCGCCACATGCAGCCGATCTGGGGTCTCGGCGAGGTGGCCGAGGGCGACCTGATCCGGTTCGTCGCCGAGGAGGCCGGCGTCGACGCGGAGGACGTCACCGGCTGGGACCTCATGCCGCACCCCGTCGAGCCGCCGTCCTACCTCGGCCGGGACCGCGAGCTGGTCGCCGGGCCGCGGATGGACAACCTGCTCTCCGTGCACGCCGCGACCGCCGCGCTGGCCGCCGTCGCCCAACTGCCCGACGGCGAACTCCCGTACATCCCCGTCCTGGCCGCCTTCGACCACGAGGAGAACGGCTCCCAGTCCGACACCGGCGCCGACGGGCCGCTGCTGGGCACGGTGCTGGAGCGCTCGGTCTTCGCCCGGGGCGGTACGTACGAGGACCGCGCCCGCGCCTTCGCCGGGACGGTCTGCCTCTCCTCCGACACCGGCCACGCCGTGCACCCCAACTACGCCGAGCGGCACGACCCGACGCACCACCCGGTCGCCAACGGCGGGCCGATCCTCAAGGTCAACGTCAACATGCGGTACGCCACCGACGGCAGCGGCCGCGCGGTGTTCGCCGCCGCCTGCGAGAGGGCGGGCGTGCCGTGGCAGACGTTCGTCTCCAACAACTCGATGCCGTGCGGCACGACGATCGGCCCGATCACCGCGGCCCGGCACGGCATCATGACCGTGGACATCGGGGTCGCGATCCTCTCCATGCACAGCGCGCGGGAACTGTGCGGCGCCGACGACCCGTATCTGCTGGCCAACGCGCTCACGGCGTTCCTGACGGACTGACACCCGCGTTCAACGTCCGCCTCGCACATGGTTGTTGCCTGGCCGGGTACCCGACCCGTACACCGGTCCGGATGCACCGGATCGTCGAGGAGGCGGGAATCATGGGACTCGGAGGATGCATTCTTCTGATCGGTGGTGGCGCGATCCTGGCATTCGCGACCGACTGGAAGGCCGACGGGATCAATCTCGACCTGGTCGGCTGGATCATGATGCTCGTCGGCCTCATCGGGGTGTTCGTCTACATGAGCATCGCGCGCCGTCGTCGCATGATCGTGCCGCCCACCACCACGGTCGTGCAGGACGACGAGCACCGCTACCACTGACCTGTGTGGGCAAGGCACATGCCTTGCCCACACACGGTCGGCAGACCCGTCAGCCCTGCTCGTCCATGCCCGCCAGCACCAGCGGCAGCCGGGCCGCTCCCTGAGCCGTCACACGGACCGGAACGCCCCAGTCCTGCTGGTGGACGTGGCAGGCCGGGTACTCGTTGGCCGGGTCGTCGTCGCAGGACGCCGCCATCGCGGAGACGTGCAGCACGCCCTCGGTGACCCCGTCCGCGAGGACCAGGTCGCGCCCGAGGTCCGTGCCCGCGCCGGAGCCGTCCGCCAGCAGCTCGGGCGGGGTGGCGGAGACCAGCAGCCGGGTGGAAGGGCCGTACCGGGTGTCCAGCTTCTGGCCCGCCGGTGCCTGGAAGACCACGTCGAGACGGAGCGTGCCCGGCGCGATCTCGGTGGCGGCGCGCTGGGTGCGATGCGCCTGCTCGGCGACGCGTACGGCCTCCTCCGGCAGGCGGAGGCGGGTGAGACGGTGGCGGGCCGACTCGACGACGACCAGGTCGCCGTCGACCAGCACCGCGTCACTGGGCTCGCGGACATCGGTGGCGAGCGTGGTGACCTCGTCGGTGGCGGGGTCGTAACGGCGGAGCGCGTGGTTGTACGTGTCCGAGATCGCCACGGACCCGTCGGGCAGCGCGGTCACGCCGATCGGGTGCTGGAGGAGCGCCTGGGCGGCGGCGCCGTCGCGGTGGCCGAAGTCGAAGAGGCCGGTGCCGACGGCGGTGTGCACGTGCTCGTCCCGGTCGACCCAGCGCAGGGCCGAGGTCTCGGAGTCCGCGACCCAGAGCCGCTCGCCGTCGGCGGAGACCGCGAGCCCGGACGGCTGCGCGAACCAGGCCTCGGCGGCGGACCCGTCGACCAGGCCCTCGTTGGTGGTCCCGGCGGCGACCCGTACGGCCTGGGCCTCGGGGTCGTACGTCCACAGCTGGTGCACGCCCGCCATGGCGATCCACAGCCGGTCACCGAACCAGGCCAGGTCCCACGGCGAGGAGAGGTCCACCTCGCGCGCCGGCCCGCTGGTCGGGTTCCCCTGCCACCACTGGCGGCCGGTCCCGGCCAGGGTCGTGACCGCGCCGGTCGTGAGGTCCAGGGCGCGGATCGCGTGGTTGACGGTGTCCGCGACGGCGATACGGCCGTCGGGCAGCACGGCGAGCCCCTGGGGTTCGCTGAACCGGGCCTCGTCCGGGCCGCCGTCGCCCAGCCCGCGCTCACCGGTGCCGAAGTGGCGCCGTACCGTCTCGCCGTCCGCGTCCAGCTCGACCAGGCGGTGCCGGGTGGTGTCGGAGACCAGGAAGCCGCCGTCGGGCAGGAGCAGCGCCTTGCCCGGGAAGCGCAGATGCGTGGCGACCGGCTCCGGCGCCACGTACGGGCCGTCGCCGCGGCGGAGCGTGCCCTTGGCCGCGTGCTCGGCCTCCAGCTCCGCGACCAGCTTCTCGATGGCGTGCGCATGGCCCTCGCCGGCGTGCTGGGCGACGACATAGCCCTCGGGGTCGATGACGACGAGCGTCGGCCAGGCCCGTACGGCGTACTGCTTCCAGGTGGCCAGCTCGGGGTCGTCGAGCACCGGATGGTGGACCTCGTACCGCTCGACGGCGTCGACGACGGCCTGGTGCTCGGCCTCGTGGACGAACTTCGGCGAGTGGACGCCGATGATCACCACGGTGTCGCGGTGCTTCTCCTCCAGCTCCCGCAGCTCATCGAGGACATGCAGGCAGTTCACACAGCAGAAGGTCCAGAAATCGAGGATGACGATGCGTCCTCGCAGTTCGGAGAGGGTGTACTGCCGGTCGCCTGTGTTGAGCCAGCCGCCCTTGCCGATGAGTTCGGGAGCGCGGACGCGTGCACGTGTTGCCATGCCACCAGTCAACACCGATCCCGCCTGCACGCATTCCGCAGGGGCCCGGGGGAACCTGTGCCGTATGAGACTTCTCGTGCGTGAGCGCCTGTTCGCCATCGGTGACGACTACTGGATCGAGGACACGGACGGCCACAAGGTCTTCCTGGTCGACGGCAAGGCCATGCGGCTGCGCGACACCTTCGAGCTGAAGGACGCCGACGGGCGGGTCCTGGTGGAGCTGCGGCAGAAGCTGATGAGCCTGCGCGGCACCATGCTCATCGAGCGTGGTGGCGAGGAGCTGGCCACGGTCAAGCGCAAGCGGCTCTCGCTGCTCCGTAACCACTATCGGGTGACCCTGGTGGACGGTACGGAGATGGACGTCAGCGGCAAGATCCTGGACCGCGAGTTCGCCATCGAGTACGACGGCGAGCTGCTGGCCCAGATCTCGCGGCGCTGGCTGACGCTCCGGGACACGTACGGCATCGATGTGGTCCGGGAGGACGCGGACGTCTCGCTGCTGATCGCCGTGGCGATGTGCGTGATCGTGCTGGCGGACAAGGAGAGCGGCGGCTGATCGCCTTGCCGGGTGGGGGAGTTCGTTGTTTCACGTGAAACAGGGCGTTTCACGTGAAACATGGCCGACCGTGAGTCAGGTGCGTGCTGCGGCTCGCCGGTCCGCCTGGACGAAGGCGGCCGCGGAGAGGACGACGGTGGCCGCGGAGAGGACGACGGTGGCCGCGAAGGACACCACGAGCGTGGGGTTGAGCCAGGTCGGGACGCCACCGGTGAACTCCCGGCCGTCGGTGGTGCGGCACCGGAAGCGCGGCGGCATGAACTGCACCTGTTGCGCGTCCACCCGAGTGCCTTCCGGCACATCGCGGCACAGGTGCATGGGGGTGGAGTCCGCTCCCGATCCGACCTGGCCGGCCGCCAGGCCGACGAGCAGGACGCCGAAGAGATAGAGGACCACCGTGACGACGGCGGCGAAGATCGCCGTGCCACGGAGGAGCGTCGATTCGGCATCGCCCGGTTCAGCCATGGCGCTCACTGTAAGCAAGCGCCCCAACCCGGTACAGGGCAGTCTCAGTCCGGCGGCGCGAGCCCCAGCCTGCGGTCCTTCAGCGCCGGGAACTGCTCCCGCGTCGCGCCGACCTTCGACGGGTCGAACTCCACGGTCAGGATCTCCTCGTCCGCGCCGGCCTCGGCGAGCACCTCGCCCCAGGGGTCGACGACGATGCTGTGACCGGCCTGCGGGACGTCGGCATGCGTGCCCGAGGTGCCGAGGGCGAGGACGTACGCCTGGTTCTCGACGGCCCGGGCCTGTGCGAGGAGCGTCCAGTGGGCGCGGCGGCGCTCGGGCCAGCCCGCCGACACGACGAGCGTCTCGGCGCCCGCGTCGACGAGCCCGCGGAACTGCTCCGGGAAGCGGAGGTCGTAGCAGGTGGCCAGGCCCAGCGTGGTCTGCGGCAGAGCCACGGTCACCAGCTCCTCGCCGGCGCCCATCATCACCGCCTCGCCCTTGTCGAAGCCGAAGCGGTGGATCTTGCGGTAGACGGCCGCGCGCTCACCGTCGGGCGAGAAGACGAGCGCGGTGTTGTAGAGGGTGCCGTCCGCCGCGCGCTCCACGAACGATCCCGCGTGCAGCCAGACCCCGGCCTCGGCGGCCGCCTTCGCCATCACCTCGTGGGTCGGCCCCCGGAGCGGCTCGGCCTCCTGCTCGAAGACGGTGTAGGCGAACGCGCCGACCGGCCAGAGCTCGGGAAGGACCACCAGGTCGGAGCCGCGTTGGCCGACCACCAGAGAGGCCGCCCGCTCGCGACGGGCCTCGACGGATTCGTCCGGGTCTACTGCGATCTGGATGAGGGAGGCGCGCACACTACCACCGTCCTGGCATTCGAGCCGTCAACACGGGCCTACGATCGTCACACGAAAGCACTGCCGGGGTGCCTGCTCGCAGCGTAACTTGGACCGACCGGAACATGGGGGGCGGGAGAAGGAGCGGGGCTGGACGCGTGCAGCTGCAAGGCGGAGGATTGAGGCATGGCGGAGCCATAGTGATTGACGACAACGCCGCAGATGCGCGTGACCAGCCCCGCGACGCCGCCCCCCATGTTCCGGTCGGTCCCAAGCGACTGAACCTCCACGTAGCCCGCAGCTCGCAGCCCACGACAGCGTCGTCCGTGCCGGCCCGCCAGTCGGCACACCCTGCTCTCCAGCCCATGCACCGAAGAACCGCCGAGGGGTCCCGTGACCGTCCATCCCAGCCTCCAGACCTACGCCGACTCCGCGACCCACTCCATCGAAGCGATAGCCGACCTGGTCAAGCCGCTCGCGGAGGGGGAGTGGAACCGCCGCACACCGTGCCCGGGATGGTCGGTGCGGGACATCGTGTCGCATGTCATCGGCATGGAGTGCGAGATGCTCGGCGACCCTCGGCCCATCCATACGCTGCCGCGCGACCTCTACCACGTACAGAGTGACTTCGCGCGCTACATGGAGATGCAGGTCGACGTCCGGCGCCACCACACCGCGCCCGAGATGACGTCCGAGCTGGAGTACGTCCTCATCCGCCGCGCCCGGCAGCTCCGCAACGAGTCCCGCGCCCCCGAGACCACGGTCCGCGCGCCGCTCGGCGCCGAGCAGACCCTCGAAGTGGCGTACAACATGCGGGCCTTCGACGTCTGGGTGCACGAGCAGGATCTGCGGACGACGCTCGGTCAGCCGGGCAACCTCGACTCCCCCGGCGCGCACATCACCCGGGACGTCCTGCTCACCGCGCTGCCGAAGGTGGTCGCCAAGGACGCGGGCGCACCGGCCAACTCGGCGGTGGTGCTGGACGTGCACGGCCCGGTGGAGTTCCTGCGGACGGTACGGGTCGACGCGGAGGGCCGCGGTTCGATAGACGGTTCGCCGTCGCTGGGCCCGGCCGTGACGCTCTCGATGGACTGGGAGACGTACGTACGCCTCGCCTGCGGGCGGGTCCGTCCGGCAGCCGTGGCCGACCGGATCAAGGCCGAGGGTGACCAGGAGCTGGCCACGGCGATCCTGGACCACTTCGCCGTCACCCCGTAGTTCCCCCTTCTCGGCGGCGCCCGCCCCGGATGTCACGGACGGGCGGGCGCGCCGCCGGGCGCACGGCCGCGGGGATCACGCGGGTACGTGCACGGCCTCCACCCGGCTCACGACGTGGTGGTCGTGTTCCCTGAGCGCCGCGCGGCGGCGCAGCCGCAGGATCTGGGCGACGCCGAGCGCCTCCAGGACGAAGACCGAGGCGAAGGCGATCCGGTAGTCGCCGCCCGTGGTGTCCAGCAGCACTCCCACGGCGAACAGCGTCGTCATGGAGGCGATGAACCCGCCCATGTTGACGATCCCCGACGCGGTGCCCTGACGCTCCGGCGGATTGGCCGGCCGGGCGAAGTCGAAGCCGACCATCGAGGCGGGACCGCAGGTGCCGAGCACCAGACATAGGACGGTCAGTAGCCAGAGCGGTGTGTGGTCGGCCGGATAGAAGATCGCGCACGCCCAGAGCAGGGCGGTCGTCGCGACCGTGCCGAGCGCGATGGGCGCCCGCGCCTCGTGGTGGCGGGCGATGATCTGCCCGTAGACGAGCCCCACCACCATGTTGGAGAGCACCACCAGCGTGAGCAGCGTGCCCGCCGTCCCCCGGCTCAGCCCCTGCGCCTCCACCAGGAACGGCATCCCCCAGAGCAGCAGGAACACCATCGCCGGGAACTGCGTGGTGAAGTGCACCCACATCCCGAGCCGTGTCCCCGGCTCCCGCCAGGCGGCCGCGATCTGCTTGCCTACGTACGCACCGCCCGTGTGCTCGGCGGGCGGCGGCTCGTGGCCCTCGGGGTGGTCCTTGAGGAACAGGAGCAGCGGGACGAGCACGACGACCCCCGCCAGCGCACTGCCGACGAAGGTCGTCGTCCAGCCGAAGCTGTGCAGGGCCCGCGCGATGAAGAGGGTCGAGACGAGGTTGCCCGCCATCCCGAACAGTGCGGCGACCTGGCCGATCAGCGGGCCGCGCCGGGCCGGGAACCAGCGGCCGCCGAGCCGCAGCACGCTGATGAACGTCATCGCGTCACCGCAGCCGAGCAGGGCGCGGGCGGCGAGCGCCATCCCGTACGAGGGCGAGAGCGCGAACCCGAGCTGTCCGACCGTGAAGAGGGCGGCGCCGATGGTGAGGACCCGCTTGGTGCCGAGGCGGTCGACCATCAGCCCCACGGGTATCTGCATCCCCGCGTAGACGAGGAGCTGGAGGATGGAGAAGGTCGAGAGGGCGGAGGCGTTGACGTCGAACCGGTCGGCGGCGTCGAGACCGGCCACGCCCAGGCTCGTACGGAAGATGATGGCGACGAAGTAGACGGCGACGCCGATGCCCCACACCCAGGCGGCGCGCCGGCCCCCGGGTGGATCACCGGGCAGGGGGAGCGTGGGGGCTGCGGCCGAACTCACCGGTCCTCACCCCGCACCAGCACCCGTACGCGGCTGACGTGGCGCCGCACGACCTGCGCGGCCTCCTCGGCGTTGCCGCCCCGGATCGCCTCCAGCAGCTCGCTGTGCTCGGTGATGTTGGCCTCGATCCTGCCCGGATGTGCCTCCATCACCGCGACGCCCATCCGCAGCTGGCGGTCGCGCAACTGGTCGTAGAGACGCGAAAGAATCTCGTTCCCCGCGTTCTTGACGATCTCCGCATGGAAACAGCGGTCCTTGACGGCCACCTCCGCCAGATCTCCGACCTCCGCCAGCTGCCGCTGCTCCTCCAGGAGCTGTTCGAGCCGCGCGATCAACTGAGGTGACGCGGGAACGGCTTTACGCGCCGCGAACTCCTCCACCAGCAGCCGGGTCTCCACCACGTCCTTGATCTCCTGCGCGGAGACGGCCAGCACGAGGGCGCCCTTCTTGGGATAGAGCTTGATCAGCCCCTCGACCTCCAGCCGCAGCAACGCCTCCCGCACCGGCGTCCGCGACACCCCTACGGCGTCCGCGAGCCCGCCTTCGGTGAGCAGCGTCCCGCCCTCGTAGCGACGGTCCAGAACCGCCTCCTTGATGTGCGCGTAGACACGCTCGGCGGCGGGCGGCTGCTTGAGGGAGGTGGTCGTCGGCTGTACGGGAGCGGTGGCTGCGGCAGGCATGCGCACAGCATAGATACAACATGCACGCATGGAGGAGGGGCGTCCGGATTCTGGACCGGCCCGGAATGGCAGCCTTCAGGAGCGCGCGGAATACGGCGTTCGGAGCCGGGTACATGAACGCGCATCAGTTTCCCCGGGGTAAGGTCCGGAGGCTTCAGACGCCCAAGGTCAAGGCTGCGCAAATTCACCCGTCCGGTAACGCATCCATTGGCCCGCCGCAGGAGTCTCACCACCGAGCGGCACCCATATGTGGCCGCACATCAGGGGCATTTGGAGCGTTCAGTTGAAAATCGGGATCAAGCGCATCAATCGCGTGACCATCACGAGCACCGTGGCTCTCACCGCGGGTGCGGTGCTGGCGAGCGGCGCCTTCGCTTCGACGGCGCAGGCTGCCACCGCGCCGCCGGTTCCGACGATCGTCGCCAAGGGCGGCTTCGTGATGAACAGCGTCACCGGCACGTCGCTCTACGGCAAGGCCGCGGACACCCGCCGCTCCACCGGATCCACCACGAAGATCATGACCGCGCTCGTGGTGCTCCAGCAGAAGAATGTGAACCTCGACACCAAGGTCACGGTCCAGAAGGCGTACAGCGACTACATCGTCTCGAAGAACGCCTCGTCCGCCCGGCTCATCGTCGGCGACAAGGTCACCGTCCGGCAGCTCCTCTACGGCCTGATGCTCCCGTCCGGCTGCGACGCCGCGTACGCGCTGGCCGACAAGTTCGGCACCGGCTCCACTCGTGCGGCCCGCGTGAAGTCGTTCATCGGCAAGATGAACACCACGGCCAAGAGCCTCAAGCTGAAGAACACCAACTTCGACTCCTTCGACGGCATAAGCAGTGGGAAGAACTACTCGACCCCCCGCGACCTGACGCTCATCGCCCGCCAGGCGATGAAGAACGCCACGTTCCGCGCGCTCGTCAAGACCAAGTCGACGAAGCAGAAGGTCACGACGAAGAGCGGTGGCTACCGCTACATGTCGTGGACCAACACCAACAAGATGCTCAGCAGCTACAGCGGCGCGCTCGGCGTGAAGACGGGTTCCGGCCCGACCGCGAAGTACTGCCTGGTCTTCGCCGCGACGCGCAACGGCAAGACGGTCATCGGTACGGTGCTCACGTCGACCAGCGAGACGACGCGCACGGCCGACGCGAAGAAGCTCATGGACTACGGGTTCAAGAAGTAGCCCGCAGGCGTTGTACGGCAAGGGGCTCGGCCCGCACACACCGTGCGGGCCGAGCCCCTTGCCGTTCGGACGGCGTACGGGCCTACGGCTGCTGCCGGCGCAGGTCGGCCGTGAAGGCGCCCCAGGCGGCGGGCGCGAGGGTGACGACGGGGCCTTGGGGGCGCTTGGAGTCGCGGACGGCGACGGTGCGGGGGAGGTTGCGGGCAACTTCCACGCACTCCTGCCCAGCATTGCCGCCGCTGTAGCTGGACCTGACGAATTTGTACGCGGGCACAGGGCCTACAACTCCTTGAGAATGCCATCGACCAGTCTGACCGAGTTGCGCTGCGCCAGGCCCAGCCGCGTGATGCGGTCGAAGAGTCTGACGTGGCGGTCGGCATCATTATCGCTCTCCAGCCAGAGCGTGCTCGATGTCGTATCCATGTGGACCACGTCAAGTGCTCCGGGGTCAGCGAACGACACGATGGTGAAGGCACTCGTCATTCCGGGGTGAGCACCCGCCAGATAGGGCACGACCTGGAGCTTTACGTTCGCCTGCCGAGCCATGTCAAGCAGATGGCCGAGCTGCTCCCTCATCACCTGACGCCCTCCCACCAGTTGGCGCAGAGCACTTTCATGCATCACCGCCCACAACTCCAGTGGACGGTCACCGCTCAATCGAGCCTGTCGTGCCATCCGAGCCTCGACGAAGGGTTCGATCTCGTCAGGATCCTCCCAGGAGCCGTTCCCCACCGCCAATGCCCTCGCATAGTCGGGCGTCTGCAACAAGCCAGGCACGATGGCGAGTTGCCAGGTTCGCAGACTGCTGGCGATGTCCTCCAACGCCACGTACTCGACCATGGACTCAAGCCCCGGGTACTGGTTCCACCAGCCGCTCGCCTTACGGCGCTCGCGATCTGCCTTCGCCAGGGCCAGCAGTCTGTCGACGGCACCGGCATCGGCCTCGCCGTACAGATGGCACAAGGCCCGGATGTCGGGATCCCGTATCGGTACGAGGCCTCGCTCGATCTTGGCAACCTTGGCGACCGACGCCGTCAGTGCGTCCGCCGCGTGCGACTGACGCATGTCGTGCGCCTCCCGCATCCGGAGCAACTCACCGCCGAGACGGCGTCCCAGCACCGTTGAGACTGTCCGGCCTCGATCAGGACTGTTGCCTGCCACGTCGCTTTCCCTCCGCCGAGTGGCCCAAGTCTGGGGCCCCTGACCTTCGAACACCAACTAGAGCAGAGAATTTTCTGCCCAAACTTGTTGCTGTGAAAGCAATCACACCACTACCGTCAGTGTTCCGCCGCTAGCACAGCGGAGCCAACACGGCGGAAGCGCACCGCCCTGCCCAGGCGCAGCCGCGGCACAGCCACCGCCCACCCCCACCCGGAGGCACGCGACCATGACCGCAGCCCAGAAGACCTCAGCACCCGCCCCCGAACCCGTCCTCCGTGAGGACCGGGTCGACTACGCGCCCACCGCTCGTGCCGTCTCGCTCAGCCGGCATCGGGCCGCCCGGATGGTCCTGCAGTGGGGGCACCCGGGGATGGCCGGTGACGCCGCCCTCATCGTCAGCGAGTTGGCCACCAACGCGCTGCTCCACGGCGCCATCCGAGGACGTCTCTTCCGGGTCCACCTCACACTCACCGAGTTCGTCCTCCGCGTCGCCGTCAGCGATCCGCGGGGCGAGCGGCTGCCCTGCCTCCGGCAGCCCGACGGTGACGACCACTACGGGCGCGGGCTCCTGATCGTCGCTCAGCTCGCCGACCGGTGGGGCGTCGAGCCCCGTACCGTCGGCAAATCCGTGTTCGCCGAGCTCTCCGTACGGTGAACCGGTCCGGACATGGCGGTGGGCCCGTACGTCCGGGAAACGTACGGGCCCACCGTCAGAGCGCTACGCCCAGGTGATCAGGCGCTTCGGCTGTTCCAGGATCGCCGCCACATCCGCCAGCACCTTGGAGCCGAGCTCGCCGTCGACCAGGCGGTGGTCGAACGACAGGGCCAGCGTGGTGACCTGACGCGGCTTCACCTTGCCCTTGTGCACCCACGGCTGGAGCTTGATCGCGCCGACCGCCAGGATCGCGGACTCGCCCGGGTTCAGGATCGGGGTGCCGGTGTCGACGCCGAAGACACCGACGTTGGTGATCGTCACCGTGCCGCCCGCCATCGCCGCCGGGGACGTCTTGCCGTCCCGCGCCGTGGTGACCAGCTCGCCCAGGGCCGCCGCGAGCTGCGGCAGCGTCTTGTCGTGCGCGTCCTTGATGTTCGGCACGATCAGACCGCGCGGGGTGGCCGCCGCGATGCCCAGGTTGACGTAGTGCTTCTGCACGATCTCCTGGTTGGCCTCGTCCCAGGCGGCGTTGACCTCGGGGTTCCGCTTGATGGCGACGAGGAGTGCCTTGGCGATGATCAGGAGCGGGTTGACCCGCACCCCTGCCATCTCCTTGTCCTCCTTGAGCTCCGCCACCAGCTTCATCGTGCGCGTCACGTCGATCGTCACGAACTCGGTGACGTGCGGCGCGGTGAAGGCCGAGCCGACCATCGCCTGCGCGATCGCCTTGCGGACGCCCTTGACCGGGATGCGGGTCTCGCGCGCCGAAGCCGTCACGGCCGGGGCCTCGGCGACCACAGGAGCCGGGACCGAAGGAGCCACAGCCTCAGCGGCCGCCGGAGCCGCCGGAGCCGCCGCCGCGTGCACGTCCTCGCGGGTGATGATGCCGTCCTTGCCGGTCGGCACCACCGTCGCCAGGTCGATCCCCAGGTCCTTCGCCAGTTTCCGTACCGGCGGCTTCGCCAGCGGACGCGTCACCGGAGCCTCCGGAGCGGCGGGAGCGACAGGCGTCGGCGCACCGTGGCCGTTCAGCTCCGCCTGTACCGCCGCCGCGACCGCCGCCGCCTCCGGAGCTGCCGCACCCTTGCGCGGGCGGCGCTTCGTGGAGGACTCCGCGACCCCGTAGCCGACCAGGACCGGCGTACGGCCCTTCGGTTCCTCGGCCGGGGCGGCAGGCTCGTCCACCGGTTCCTGCACCGGTGCCGGAGCGGGGACCTCGTCATCGCTCCCCGGCGCCACGTCCACCGTGATGATCACCTGGCCGACATCGACCGTCGTACCCTCGCCGAAGCGCAGCTCGTGCACCACGCCGTCGAACGGGATCGGCAGCTCCACCGCCGCCTTCGCCGTCTCGACCTCGCACACGACCTGGCCGTCGGTGACCGTGTCACCGGGCTGGACGAACCACTTGAGGATCTCGGCCTCGGTGAGCCCCTCGCCCACGTCGGGCATCTTGAACTCGCGGAAGCGAGCGGACGTCTGTGTCATCGTCGTCACGATCCCTGTCCCTCAGTACGCGAGCGAGCGGTCGACGGCGTCGAGCACCCGGTCCAGGCCCGGCAGATACTCGTCCTCCAGCCGGGCCGGCGGGTAGGGCACGTGGTAGCCGCCGACCCTGAGCACCGGCGCCTCCAGGTGGTAGAAGCTGCGCTCGGTGATGCGGGCGGCGATCTCCGCGCCGGAGCCGTAGAAAACGGGCGCCTCGTGGACGACCACGAGCCGGCCGGTCTTCTCCACCGACGTCTGGATGGCGTCGAAGTCGATCGGGGACATCGAGCGCAGGTCGAGGACCTCCACCGACTTGCCCTCCTCCTGGGCGGCCGCGGCCGCTTCCAGGCAGACCTTGACCATCGGGCCGTACGCGACGAGCGTGAGGTCGCTGCCCTCGCGGGCGGTGATGGCCTTGTGGAGCGGGCCGGGGATGGACTCGGTGTCGACCTCGCCCTTGTCCCAGTACCGCCGCTTCGGCTCGAAGAAGATGATCGGGTCATCGCTCTGCACGGCCTGCTGCATCATCCAGTAGGCGTCGCTCGCGTTGGACGGAGAGACCACCTTCAGGCCCGCCACGTGTGCGAAGAGCGCCTCGGGGGACTCGGAGTGGTGCTCGACCGCGCCGATGCCACCGCCGTACGGGATGCGGACGACGACCGGGAGCTTGATCTTGCCGAGCGCGCGGGCGTGCATCTTGGCGAGCTGCGTGACGATCTGGTCGTACGCGGGGAAGACGAAGCCGTCGAACTGGATCTCCACGACCGGGCGGTAGCCGCGCAGGGCCAGGCCGATCGCTGTGCCGACGATGCCGGACTCGGCGAGCGGGGTGTCGATCACCCGGTCCTCGCCGAAGTCCTTCTGGAGGCCGTCGGTGATCCGGAAGACGCCGCCGAGCTTCCCGACGTCCTCACCCATGATGAGGACCTTGGGGTCGGTGTCGAGAGCGTGGCGCAGCGACTCGTTGAGCGCTTTCGCGATGGACATCTTTTCCACGGCCATGGCTACTTGCCCTCCTCGGGAGAGTCGGCGAACGATGCCTGGTAGGCGGCGAACTGGGCGCGCTCCTCGTCGACGAGGGAGTTGCCGTCGGCGTAGCCGTGCTCGAAGAGGGACAGCGGCTCCGGGTCGGGCATCGCCCGCACCACCTCGCGTACGCGCTTGCCGAGGGCCTCGCTCTCCGTCTCCAGCCCGGTGAAGAAGGCCTCGTCGGCGTGGCCGGAGTTCTCCAGGTACGTGCGCAGGCGCAGGATCGGGTCCTTGGCCTCCCACGCGGCGCGCTCGTCGTCGGCCCGGTACTTCGTCGGGTCGTCGGAGGTGGTGTGGGCGCCCATGCGGTACGTGAACGCCTCGACCAGCATCGGGCCCTCGCCTCGGCGGGCGCGCTCCAGCGCGGAGCGGGTGACGGCGAGGCAGGCGAGGACGTCGTTGCCGTCGACCCGGACGCCCGGGAAGCCGTAGCCCTGCGCGCGCTGGTAGAGCGGCACGCGGGTCTGGCGCTCGGTGGGCTCGGAGATGGCCCACTGGTTGTTCTGGCAGAAGAACACGACCGGTGCGTTGTAGACGGCGGAGAAGGTGAACGACTCCGCGACATCGCCCTGGCTGGAGGCACCGTCACCGAAGTACGCGATCACGGCCGAGTCCGCGCCGTCCTTGGCGACGCCCATGGCGTAGCCGGTGGCGTGCAGGGTCTGCGAGCCGATGACGATCGTGTACAGGTGGAAGTTGTTGGCCGTCGGGTCCCAGCCACCGTGGTTGACCCCGCGGAACATGCCCAGCAGGTTGGTGGGGTCGACCCCGCGGCACCAGGCCACACCGTGTTCGCGGTAGGTCGGGAAGACGTAGTCGTCGTCGCGCAGTGCCCGGCCGCTGCCGATCTGCGCGGCCTCCTGGCCCAGCAGCGAGGCCCACAGGCCCAGCTCCCCCTGCCGCTGGAGGGCGGTCGCCTCGGCGTCGAAACGGCGGGTCAGCACCATGTCCCGGTACAGGCCGCGCAGCTCGTCCGCGCTCAGGTCGATGCTGTAGTCCGGGTGCTCGACGCGTTCGCCCTCGGGCGTCAGCAGCTGCACGAGCTGGGGCTCGGAACTCTGCGGCTTCTTCGCGGCGCTGGTCCGCTTACTGGCGCGTCGCGGTTTACGCGCGGCGGCAGTGCTCTCCACGGTCACGTGCGTGCTCCTCCGTCGGTCCGGCCCCCGGGGTCTGCCGGGAGACCAGTGCGGCTCGCCTGTGTCCGGACCCGTGCACGGGGTGGGTGCCGCTCGGCCGGGATACAGGCGTGACAGGTGTCCCGGCGAACGCCCTGTCATAGGCACGTTACCCAGTGCGTCGCATAACTGCGAAACCCTATCTGACCTGCGATTTTGCTTGGATTTCCAAGTAAATCGAAAAAATCGGGAAGGTCTGCTGGTCACAGCACTGGTAACAGCCTCGCAGGCCGCCGGAACAACGGCACGTTATCCCGCGGATCAGCGGCTGGGAAGAGCGGAGAGGGGGCGAGTATGTGAGACTGCGACCGTGCGCGAAGATGGAAAAATCACGGTATTTCTGCTCGACGATCACGAGGTCGTCCGGCGTGGCGTCCATGAGCTGCTCTCCGTCGAGTCCGACATCGAGGTGGTCGGCGAGGCGGGTACGGCCGCCGACGCCCTGGTCAGGATCCCGGCGACGCGCCCCGATGTGGCGGTGCTCGACGTGCGGCTGCCCGACGGCAGCGGCGTGGAGGTGTGCCGGGAGGTCCGTTCGCTGGACGAGAACATCAAATGCCTGATGCTCACCTCGTACGCCGATGACGAGGCCCTTTTCGACGCGATCATGGCCGGCGCGTCGGGTTATGTGCTCAAGGCGATCCGCGGCGATGAACTGCTGAATGCCGTACGGGATGTCGCCGCCGGGAAATCGCTGCTGGATCCCGTCGCCACCGCCCGGGTGCTGGAGCGGCTCCGCGACGGCGGCACCGCCAAGGGTGACGAGCGGCTCGCCAACCTCACCGAGCAGGAGCGCAAGATCCTGGACCTGATCGGGGAGGGGCTGACCAACCGGGTCATCGGGGAGCGGCTGCACCTCGCCGAGAAGACGATCAAGAACTACGTCTCCAGCCTGCTGTCCAAGCTCGGCATGGAGCGCCGCTCGCAGGCGGCCGCGTACGTGGCCCGGATGCAGGCCGAGCGCCGCTGAGCCACGGAGGGCTGAGGGACTTTGGTCCCGCGCCACCCGGGGCCGGGGACTCTTACCCGGCCCCTACGTGTGCCGGAGAGTGGACCCCATGCCCTCCGAAGAACACCGTGCGCCCGCCCCTGCGGCCGCGATCGAGCTGCTCCGCCGGGTCCCGTACGGCCGCCTGGCCACCAGCATGCGCGCCCTGCCGTTCCTGGCGGTGGCCCGGCACGTGGTGTGCGACGGCCGCATCCTGCTGCGGATGCACAGCGGCTTCGGCTACCACGAGGCGTGCGACGGCAGCGTCGTCGCCTACGGGGCCGACAACTACAACGCGGACGCGTCGGGCGAGGGCGAAGACCTCTGGTCCGTGCAGTTCACCGGACCCGCCGAGATCGTCCATCCCTGCCCTGAGCAGCAAGAACTCTTCGGTTCCGCACCCGCCCGCGCCAACGGCGAACCCTTCGCTCCGGCCTACCTCCGGGTCGACCCGCACTTCGTCACGGAGCACACTCTTGACTTCGGCGCAAGTCAGGTTGTCCGCCACGCAGCGTGATCTACCATTTGGTAAGTGCCGCGCTCATATGTAACCCGCCCGCCAGTTCCGCCGGTCGGCGAGGTGCTGCGCCGCTACCCGGACGTCGGTGAACCGCTCGCCTGCGAGCCGATCACCAAGGGCCTGCTCAACCACGGATACCGCGTGTCCACCACCCGCGGCTCCTACTTCCTCAAGCACCACCTCGACAAGAAGCACATCGACGACGCCACCGGTGAGCGCGCCACGATCGTGCGCCAGCACCACGCCACCCAGCGGCTGGCCTCGCTCGGCGTGCCCGTCGTCCCGCCGCTGACCGACGCGGACGGCACCACCGTCACCGTGATCGGCGACCGCTGCTACGCCCTGCACCCCTGGGTCGACGGCCTGCACCGGGTCGGATCCCAGCTCACCCCCCACCAGTCCCGGCGGCTCGGGACGCTCCTCGGAGCCGTACACACCGCTCTGGAGCAGGTCATGCCGACGGACGGCGAACCCGGGCCGTCCGACGGGCCGTTACCCGCCGGGTACGGGAGCTCGCACGCCGCCGGGTACGGGAGTCCGCACGCCGCCGACACCTTCGCGCTGATCGACGAACTGCTCGCCGTCGCCCGGGGGCAGCGGCCCCGGGACACCCCGCGTGACGCCTTCGACGAGCTGGCCGTGCACCGGCTCGTGGAGCGCCGGGCGCTGCTGGAGCTCCATGCGCACCGCCGGCCGCCGACGCCGGACGGGCCCGCCACCGGGTGGGTGCACGGGGACTTCCATCCGCTCAACCTGCTCTACCGGGGCGCCGATCCGGTGGCGATCGTGGACTGGGACCGGCTCGGCGTGCAGCCGCGCGCGGAGGAGGCGGTCCGGGCGGCGGCCATCTTCTTCGTGCAGCCGGGCGGTGAGCTGGACCTGGCGAAGGTACGGGCGTACGCCCGCGCTTACCGGCGTGCGGCGGGCGCGGGCGCGGCCGAACTGGCCGCCGCCGTGCACCGGGTGTGGTGGGAGCGGCTCAACGACTTCTGGATACTCCGCTGGCGCTACCGCCTGGACGACCGAAGGGCCGACCCGCAGTTCCCCGCGGTGTCGGCCCTGGCGGTGTGGTGGACCCGTGAGTACGAGGCGGTGTGCGCGGCGTTCACGGAGTGAGGCTCATAGAGGCGCGCGAGCCCCTGCAGGAGCCGCGCGAGCGCTTATATGTGACGCGTGCGCTGTACGGGCCGCCGGACATCCCCTAAGGCGTCGTGCCTCCCGCCGCCGGGCCGGCCGTGTCGCCCGTGCCGCTGTTGCCGGCGTTGCCCGCGCTGCCGCCGGCGTTCGCGCCTTCGGAGCCGCCGGGCTCGCCGCCGTTGCCGCCCGGGGTGCCCGGGTCGGTGGTCGGGTCGGTCGGGTCGACGCTCGGCTCGCCCGTGGTGCCCTCGTTGGTGTTGCCGTCCGTCGTCCCGGCGTCCGTGTTGTCGGACGGGGTCGGGGACGGGGTGAACGAGGGCTGGCTCTGGGTCGGCGGCGGAGTGTACGGCGGCGGCTCGGGCTCCGTCTGACCACCCGTGGAGTCGCTCGGCTGCTCCGGCTCCTCCTCCGTCGGCTCCTCCGACGGCTTTTCCGACGGCTCCTCCTCGGAGGAGCTCACCGAGGTGGACGGCGTGATCGGCGTCTTCTTGTTGCCGTCGTCGTCCTTCGAGGCGCTGATGGCGAAGGCGACCCCGGCACCGATCGCGACCAGCGCGAGCAGCACGAAGAGCCACATCTTGTTGCGCCGGCCACCGCCGCGCTGACCGCCGTCGTAGCCGCCGTCGTCCGGGTTCATCGGGGGCAGGATCGGCCCCTGCGAGGTGTCCCCGTGCATCGGGTGGCCCATGGCCCGGGTCGAGCCCGTCATCCCGTGCGGCGGGGTCTGACCGCCCTCGCCCAGCACGACCGGCCCGGTGTTCCACGTGCCGGTGTGGCCGCCCTGCACCTGGAGCATCTGCAGGCTGTACTGGACCAGCCCCCGCATCTCCTCGGCGCTCTGGAACCGGTCGTCCGGGTCCTTCGCCAGCGACCGCATCACCAGCCCGTCCAGCTCCGGCGGCACCACGTCCGAGACCTCCGACGGCAGCACCGGAGTGTCCTGGACGTGCTGGTAGACCACCGAGAGCGGCGTCTCGCCGGTGAACGGGGGCCGCAGCGCCAGCAGTTCGTAGAGCAGGCAACCGGTGGCGTACAGGTCGGAGCGGTGGTCGACGGCCTTGCCGAGCGCCTGCTCGGGGGAGAGGTACTGCGGCGTGCCCATGACCATGCCGGTCTGGGTCATCGTCGACTGCGCGCCGTGCAGCGCCCGCGCGATGCCGAAGTCCATCACCTTGACCGCGCCGGAGTCCGTGATGATCACGTTGGCGGGCTTGATGTCCCGGTGCACGATGCCGTGCTGGTGCGAGTAGGCCAGCGCCTCCAGCACCCCGGAGACGATGATCAGCGCCTGCTCGGGCGGCGGCGCCTCTGCGGTCAGCAGGAGGTCGCGGATGGTACGGCCCTCGACCAGCTCCATCACGATGTACGGGACGGTCTGGCCGCCCACGGTGTCCTCGCCGGAGTCGTACACGGCGACGATCGCGTGGTGGTTGAGGCCGGCGACGGACTGCGCCTCGCGCGTGAAGCGGGCCTTGGAGACCGGGTCCTCGGCCAGGTCGGAGCGGAGGAGTTTGACCGCGACCGTACGCCCGAGCCGGACGTCCTCCGCCGCGTACACCTCCGCCATGCCGCCCCGGCCGAGCCGGTAGGTCATCCGGTAGCGTCCGTCACCGACGACGCCACCGACACCCCAGGCGTCGGAGCCATCCGAAACTCCGCCGCCGTTTGCTTCGGAATCGGGTGCCATCAGTCCTCGCCGTCGTTTCTGTCCGCGCGTCCGCGGGTTCTCACGGTGCCTTGCTGCATTGCCACGTCACGCTACAGCCTCCGCCGGACACCCAGGTTCCGCACCGGACCGATCATCCGATCGCCCGGCGCGCCTCACACCACGATCTCCTCTTTTTCCTGTAACGCTTCCGAGACGCTTCCTGTGCTCAGGGTCACGGAACGGGCACCCGGCTTGACGTGTCGGACCCCTCGGGCAGACTTGGCGCGTAATCGCGTCGTAAGGAACCGGATCTCATGCATCCGCGTCCTACAAAAACATCGCGTGTGCACCACAGCGCGTGCCAGGGCCCGCGCCGCCGAGGGGGAAAGCAAGTCATGAGCCAGGACGGCGCACAGGGCCGCTACGCGGGCGGAGCGGTGGCGGGCGGCCGCTACCAGCTGCGCGACCTGCTCGGCGAAGGCGGGATGGCCTCCGTCTACCTTGCCTACGACTCCGCGCTGGACCGCCAAGTCGCGATCAAGACGCTCCACACCGAGCTCGGGCGCGAGCAGTCGTTCCGCGAGCGGTTCCGGCGCGAGGCGCAGGCCGTCGCCAAGCTCCAGCACACCAACATCGTCTCGGTCTTCGACACCGGCGAGGACGAGCTCGGCGGCGCGCTGATGCCGTACATCGTCATGGAGTACGTCGAGGGCCAGCCGCTCGGTTCGGTGCTGGCCGCCGACATCCGGCAGTACGGCGCGATGCCCGCCGACAAGGCGCTCAAGGTGACGGCCGACGTGCTGGCCGCGCTGGAGACCAGCCACGAGATGGGCCTGGTCCACCGCGACATCAAGCCCGGCAACGTGATGATGACCAAGCGCGGCGTCGTGAAGGTCATGGACTTCGGCATCGCCCGCGCCATGCAGTCCGGTGTCACCTCGATGACGCAGACCGGCATGGTCGTCGGCACCCCGCAGTACCTCTCCCCCGAGCAGGCCCTCGGCCGCGGTGTGGACGCCCGCTCCGACCTGTACTCGGTCGGCATCATGCTCTTCCAGCTGCTCACCGGACGGCTCCCGTTCGACGCGGACTCGCCGCTCGCCATCGCGTACGCGCATGTGCAGGAGGAGCCGGTCGCGCCCTCCAGCATCAACCGCTCGGTCACCCCGGCGATGGACGCGCTGGTGGCCCGCGCCCTGAAGAAGAACCCGAACGAGCGCTTCCCGAGCGCCGCCGCGATGCGGGACGAGATCGCGCGGGTGCTGAACGCCTCCGGCGGCCGGACCGGCGCCCCGGCGATCGTGGCCGGCGGCGGTCCCGCCAACAGCGGCTCGGGCGTCGGCTCGGCGGTGTTCCCGCCCGTCGACCAGTCCACCCCGGCCCCGCAGAGCGTCCAGACGCCGTACCAGCCGCACCCTTACCCGTCGGGCACTTCGGGCCCGTACAACCAGCCGGCCCCGACGCCCGCGCCGGGCTACGGCTACCCGCAGGCGGCCCAGGGCTACCCGACCCCGGGCCCGCTCGCCCACCAGACCTCGCCGCCGTACACGATCAACCCGCAGCACCAGACGGCCGTCGGGACCACCGGAGGCGGCTCCTCCAAGCGGAACATGCCGGTCATCGTCGGCTCGATCGTCGTCGCGCTCCTCGCCGTCGGCGGCCTGATCACCGCGCTCTCCCTCCAGGGCAAGGGCAAGGACGACGAGGCGGGCAAGGGCGGCGACCCCGGCACCAGCGAGACCTCCACCGAGGACGGCTACCGGCCGCCGGAGCGCAACCGGACGATGAAGACGACGGCCTGCACGGACGCCATGGAGGACTCCAACGACCCGAAGAAAGTCCAGGCGCCCAACTTCGTCTACAAGGACATCCTCTCGGCGAAGGAGTGCGCGGCGGCCGCCGGCTGGACGATCAAGGAGATCGAGGAGCCCGGCAACACGTACGCGGAGGGTCAGATCGTGGGTCAGTTCCCGTCCTCCGGAACGGCGGTCTCCGAGAAGGGCGCCCACTTCGAGCTGAAGATCTCGACGGGCCGGCCTTCCTGATCGTTGTTGTTCGCCGGGCGATCACTGCGGACCTCGGACGTCTTTTCCGTGTCTGTTTCGCGGTGGTGGTCGACGCCTAACGGCCGGTTATCTCCTCCTGGGCCGTCCGGGATGCCGGATGGAAGAGCCCGTGTGACGCTGATCTCATGGCTCCAGGACGTCCGGCCGTGTGGTCGTCGAGGTGCGCGGTCTGTCTGCTGGTGACGGCCGGCGCGGTGCTGGGGCCGTGGGGTGCTCCGGGTGGGGCTGCCCACGGGGCGCCGGTGACCGCTCATGGGAAGTCGGTGACCGACGGGCCTTCCGGGCGGGCCGTGCCTCCGGGGGCGTCGAGCCCTGGCGCCACGCCGTCCTCCTCGGGCGCTCCGGCCGGTGCTTCGCCCGGTGTCTCCCGCGGCACGCCGCCGCCGGCCGCCGGTGCCGCGTCGCGGGGTACGCCATCGTCCCCGGCGCTCCCCTCGGCTCTGCCGCTGCCCTTGCCGCCGTCGTCCGGGGTACTCGGTTCCGGCTCCGGCAGCCCCTCTGCGGACTCCGGGGCCGTGGAGGGTGCCGAGGCTCCCGCAGGCCCCGCCTCGCCGTCTCCCAGCCGTTCCGCTTCCGTCGAGGTGTCGGGGTCGACCGCGCCGATGGCCGGGCGGGAGGCCGGAGCAGGGAAGGCTCGTCCCGGGCGTTCGCTGAGCCCGCTGGAGCTGGCGCGGGCCGACGCTCCGGACGAGCCGGAGCCGTCCGTCGAGCCCGAGGCGACCGCCGCCGACCTGCCCGTCTTCACCCCGCCGCCCGAGGCGTTCAGCGATCCGGGACCGGCGGCCACACGCGCTCTGGACTCCGCCGCCGTACGGCAGGTCCAGCAGGTCTCGCTCGGTACGGGCATCGCCATGGTCGGGCTCGGACTCGCCTTCCTCGCCTTCCGCTTGCGCCGCGTGAACTGAGAACTCCACCCCGTGGCCGTACCGCTCAAGGGCTTGCCAGGACCGACATACTCGGTATACATACTCAGTATGTCGATCCGTCACGGGCTACTGGCCCTCCTGGAGCGGGGCCCTCGGTACGGCTCCCAGCTCCGCACCGAGTTCGAGTCGCGCACCGGCTCCACCTGGCCGCTCAACATCGGCCAGGTCTACACGACGCTCAGCCGCCTGGAACGTGACGGCATGGTCGTGCGGGAAGGGGCCGACGAGGCCGGGCACGACACCTACGCGATCACCGGCGGCGGCCGGGCCGAGCTGCGCAGCTGGTTCGAGACCCCGGTGGACCGCACCAACCCGCCCCGCGACGAACTGGCCATCAAGCTGGCCATGGCCGTGGGGGCCCCGGACGTCGACATCCGCGATGTCATCCAGTCCCAGCGCCACCACACCCTCAAGGCCATGCAGGACTACACCAGGCTCAAGGCCCAGGCCCTGGCCGACGTCCCGGCCAACCGGGACGAGGTCGCCTGGCTCCTCGTGGTGGAGCAGCTGATCTTCCAGGCGGAGGCCGAGGCCCGCTGGCTCGACCACTGCGAGTCGCGCCTCGTCCGCCTCGCGGAAGCCGCCGCCACCGAGCCCTCCCCGGAACCCGGCCCGACGGCCACCCGGGGCCCGGCCCGCGCCTTGGCCGGGCGCACGAAGAACCGGCGCTGACCTGTCCGTAGCCGATCCGCCCGCCACCGACCAGCGCGTCTCCGTGTCTCGCACTCCACGCCATGTCTCGCACTCCACGACCAGCGCGTTCTTTCCAGGGGGAATCACCCACCATGTCCTCGCCCGCCGCCACACCGCCGCCGCCGTCCTCCGGGACACCCGCAGGCGACCCCGTACTCGAACTGCGGGCGCTGACCCGCACCCACGGCTCCGGGGTCGCCGAGGTGCACGCCCTGCGCGGGATCAGCCTCTCCGTGTATCCGGGTGAGCTGGTCGCCGTGATGGGGCCCTCCGGCTCCGGCAAGTCGACCCTGCTGACCCTGGCCGGAGGGCTCGACAACGCCACCAGCGGCCAGGTGATCATCGAGGGCCAGGACATCGCCTCGCTCGGCCGCAAGGGCGTCGCCGCACTGCGCCGCCGCAGCGTCGGATACGTCTTCCAGGACTACAACCTCATCCCGGCCCTCACCGCCGCCGAGAACATCGCGCTGCCACGCGAACTCGACGGCGTCTCCGTGCGCAAGGCCCGCAAGGAAGCCCTCGCCGCGCTGGCCGAGATGAAGCTGACCGAGATAGCCGACCGCTTCCCGGACGAGATGTCCGGCGGCCAGCAGCAGCGCGTCGCCATCGCCCGCGCCCTCGTCGGCGACCGGCGCCTCGTCCTCGCCGACGAGCCGACCGGAGCGCTCGACTCCGAGACCGGCGAGGCGGTCCTCGCCCTGCTGCGCACCCGCTGCGACCAGGGAGCGGCCGGGGTGATGGTGACCCATGAGCCCCGGTACGCGGCCTGGGCGGACCGGGTCGTCTTCCTCCGCGACGGTTCGATCGTCGACCAGACGCTGACCACCGGCGCCGACTCGCTGCTCACAGCGGGAGCCTCCGGGACCTCCGGATCCGCCGAGGGCGCCAAGTGAGCCTCTTCTCCGGATGGCGCGCCGCCTTCCGCATAGCCAGGCGCGACGCGGCGCGGGCCAAGGCCCGCAGCACCCTCGTCGTCGCGATGATCGCCCTGCCGGTCCTCGGTGTGACCGCCGCCGACCTGACGTACCGCAGCGCCCTGCCCACCGTCGCGGAGGATCTGACGGCGGATCTGGGAGCGGCCGACGCCCTGTTCAAGGACCAGGGCATGGGCCCGGTCCGGCTGGAGCAGATGCCCGACGGCATCATGTGGGGGACGCCGGAGGACGCACCGGAGACGCTGCCCGAGGACGAGCGGAAGCCCGTCGACGTACCGGCGACCTTCCCGAAGGGCTCGCGGTACCTCACCGAGCAGTCCGTGCCCGCCTCCGTGACGACCCGCCACGGCATCGCCGACACCCAGATCACCGAACTGGACATCGCCGACCCGCTGCTGCGCGGCCGGGTCGAACTCACCGAAGGCGCCTACCCGCAGGCCAGGAACGAGATCGCGGCGACCGAAGCCTTCCTCGACGCGTCCGGGCTCTCCGTCGGCGACCGCGTCACCGTGCGCGGCCCCCAGCAGGTCTACACACTCACCGGCGCGGTGGAACTCCCCGCCGAGCTGAAGACCGAGTCCCTCTTCGCCGTCCCCGGCGCGGTCATCGCACCGTGGCAGAAGACCGCCGACGGCGACAAGGAGATCCTCCCGCCACAGGCCGGCAACCTGAAGTGGCTGGTCCAGGGCCCGTCCGGGGCGGGCGTGACCTGGTCGGACGTGCGTGCCGCCAACGAGAAGGGCGTGGTGGTACGGGCCCGTCAGGTCGTCCTGGACCCGCCGCCGGACTCCGAGATCCCCATGGCCGCGCACATGGGCGGCTCGGACAGCGGCATCAGGGAGTTGACCGCTGCGGCCCTCACCGTGGCCGCCATGGCCGTCCTGGAGATCGTGCTGCTGGCCGGACCGGCGTTCGCCGTGGGCGCCCGTCGTTCGCGCCGGCAGCTGGGCCTGGTCGGCTCGTGCGGCGGGAACCGCAGCCAGGTCCGGGCCGTGGTGCTCGCGGGCGGTGCGGTGCTCGGCGGGGTCGGCGCGGTCGCCGGCGTCGGCGCCGGATTCGGCCTCACCGCTCTGTTCCGCCCGATGATCGAGGAGTTCACCGGCCGCCGCTTCGGCGAACTGACCGTGCAGCCCTGGGAGATCCTCGCCATCGCCGCACTCGGCCTGGTCACCGGTGTCCTCGCCGCACTCGCACCGGCGATCGTCGCGGGCCGCCAGTCCGTCCTGGAGTCGCTCACCGGCCGCAGAGGCTCCCGCCGCAGCTCCCGCGTGCTGCCGGTCATCGGCTCCCTCGTGATGGCGGCCGGCACCGCCCTCGCCGTGTTCGGAGGCGTCAGCGGCAACATCAATCTGGTCGCGGGCGGTTCCGTCCTCGCCGAGCTGGGCCTCCTCGGCTGCATCCCGGTCATCGTCGGCTTCCTCGGCCGGCTCGGCCGCCGGCTCCCGCTGACGCCCCGCATCGCCCTGCGCGACGCGGCCCGCAACCGGGGCCGCACCGCGCCCGCCGTCGCCGCCGTCATGGCCGCCGTCGCGGGCAGCGTCGCCATCGCCACGTACACCAGCAGCAACGCCGCCGAGCAGGCCTACGACCACCAGCCCGACCTGACCGCGGGCACCGCCGCGGTGATGGCCTTCGACACCTCCCAGAAGGCCAACCTGCCCCGCGCACGGGCCGCCGTCGAGCAGAACTACCCCGTCAACGGCGGGCGCGCCGACGTCGGGAGGGTCTGGGCCGGCAGCGACTGCTCGGTGTACTACGAGGAGGAGGACGGCTGCGGAACCATCGGGCTCGTCAAGCCCACCGGAGAGGGCCACTCCTGCCCGCTGAGCGGCAAGGGCGCCAAGGAACTCGCCCTGCGGATCTCGGCCGACGAGCACAAGCGGCTGATGAACTCCCCCGCCTGCGTGGACGAGCGGTGGACCATGGTCTCCCTCGGCAGCGACGACAGCAAGATCGTCATCGGTGACGCCGGACTGCTCACCTCGTACGTGAAGCTCGACGACCCGGCGGCGGCGCAGGCCCTCGCCGCGGGCACGCCCGTCCTGCTCAACTCGGCGTACGCGAAGAACGGCGAGGTCACCCTCAAGGCCGTCCACACCTACAACGACCGGGACAGGAAGAACCGGGCCCCGCACCCCGGCAAGGCCCGCACCACCACGGACCGGCTGAAGGTGTACGTCGCACCCGACCGGTACGCGTCCACCCCCGGCATCCGGATGATCCTGCCGCAGCGGACCGCCGACGAGCTCGGCCTGCATACCGAGGACCACGCCAGCGTCTACACGCTGAGCCGCGAGCCGAACGACGCCGAGCGGCAGGCGGCCGACGCGGCGATCGAGCAGGCCGGAAACCGCGCGTACGTGATGACCGCGAGCACCGCCGAGCAGAGCGACGAAGAGGTGATCCTGCTGATCCTCGCCCTCTTCGCCGGGGTCGTGACCCTGGGCGCGGCGGCCATCACGACCGGGCTCTCCAAGGCCGACGCGGAGGCCGACCTCACCACGCTCAGCGCGGTGGGCGCGCCGCCGGGCGTACGGCGCGCGCTCTCCGGCTTCCAGTGCCTGGTCGTCGCCCTGACCGGGGTGCTGCTGGGGACGGCGGCGGGGATCGTGCCCGCGGTCGCGCTGCGCCTGACCGACCTGCGCGCGGCGGTGGCGGAGATGCGGGCGGATCCGATGGAGTCGGCGTACACACCGATCGTGATGCCGTGGCCGACCATCGCGCTCCTGGCCCTGGCCGTTCCGGTGCTGGCCGGGCTGCTCGCCGCCGGCCTCACCAGCTCCCGGCTGAAGCTGGCCCGCCGCGCGGGCTGACCGGCACTTCCGCTGCCCCCGGAGACGGTGGATCATCCGTTTCCGGGGGCACCACCGTGGAGTACGGCATGTGTGCGAGACAATGGCGGCATGGAAATGCCGAGGAATGACCGGTCGCAGGAGCATCCGCAGGTCCTTGTCGTGGGCCAGGACGGAATGGCTATCGGCGGCGGTGCCAGTGACGACGAGTCGCGCGAGGTCCCGGTGACGGAAATGGTCGAACAGCCCGCGAAAGTCATGCGCATCGGCAGCATGATCAAGCAGCTTCTGGAGGAGGTCAGGGCGGCTCCTCTCGACGAGGCGAGCCGGGTCCGGCTCAAGGAGATCCACGCCAGCTCCGTGAAGGAGCTGGAGGACGGTCTCGCGCCGGAGCTGGTGGAGGAGCTGGAGCGGCTCTCGCTGCCGTTCACCGAGGAGTCGGTGCCCTCCGAGGCCGAGCTGCGGATCGCGCAGGCACAGCTGGTGGGCTGGCTGGAGGGCCTCTTCCACGGGATCCAGACCGCGCTGTTCGCCCAGCAGATGGCGGCCCGCGCACAGCTGGAGCAGATGCGCCGCGCGCTGCCGCCCGGGATGGCGCACGAGGACGAGGAAGGCGGCGGCGCGGACCCGCACGGTCCGATCCGCTCGGGACCGTACCTGTAGACCGTGCAGGACACGGCAGGGGCCCGGCACACACCGTGTGTGCCGGGCCCCTGCCGTGTGCTCTACGCGCCCGGCGCGGCCAGCAGCACCTTGCCGATGTGGGTGCTGGATTCGAGCACCCGGTGCGCCTCGGCGGCGTCCTGCATCGGCACCGTACGGTCCACCACCGGCCGGACCACGCCGTCGGCGATCAGCGGCCAGACATGCTCGCGTACGGCGGCGATGATGGCGGCCTTCTCGGCGAGCGGGCGGCCCCGCAGCGAGGTCGCGGTGACGGCGGCCCGCTTGGTGAGCAGCGCGCCGAGGTTCAGCTCGCCCTTCGCACCGCCCTGGAGGCCGATGATGGCCAGGCGGCCGTTGACGGCGAGCGCCTTCACGTTCCGCTCCAGGTACTTGGCGCCGACGATGTCCAGGATGACATCGGCCCCCGCCCCGTCGGTCGCCTTCGCCAGCTCCTCGACGAAGTCCTGCTCGCGGTAGTCGATGAGGATGTCGGCGCCGAGCGCGGCGCACTCGGCGAGCTTCTGCGGGCTGCCCGCCGTGACCGCGACCCGGGCGCCGACCGCCTTCGCCAGCTGGATCGCCATCGTGCCGATCCCGCTGGAGCCGCCGTGGACGAGGAGGGTCTCGCCGGGGCGCAGGTGGGCAATAAGGAACACGTTCGACCAGACTGTCGCGGTGACCTCGGGCAGTGCGGCCGCCGTCGTCAGGTCCACACCGTCCGGTACGGGAAGGAGCTGGCCCACCGGTACGGCGACCTTCTCCGCGTAGCCGCCGCCCGACAGCAGTGCGCACACCTCGTCGCCGACCGCCCAGCCGGTCACCCCGGGGCCGAGCGCCGCGATGCGGCCGGAGCACTCCAGACCGGGGTACGGAGAGGCGCCGGGCGGCGGGTTGTAGAAGCCCTGCCGCTGGAGCACATCGGCACGGTTGACGGCACCGGCGACGACCTCGACGAGGACCTCGCCTTCGCCGGGGACGGGATCGGGCACCTCGGCCCAGACGAGCGCCTCGGGGCCACCGGGTTCGGGGATCGTGATCGCATGCATGGCCGCGAGGCTACTCCCGCCGCCGGCCGCCTGCCCTTGGCGCGCCGCTGTCCGTACGCCGGTTCCGCCGCTGTCCGTACGCCGGTTCCGCCGCCTGTACGCCGGTTCCGCCAGTGGTCAGGAGCGGTGCGGCGGCAGCGGCAGGTGGGGAAGGGAGGGGCCGGACGGGCCGGAGCCGGAGGGCGGGCTGGCGCGCACGATGGTGATGACCCGGTCCGTCAGCTGCAACGGGCTGGCCGCCGGGTCGTCGTAACCGAGCAGCCGGTGGCCGCGCAGCACGCTGACGACCAGGTCGTCGGTCTCCCGGACGCTCTTGCCCACCTCGGCCTTTATCACCGGACGTTCGATGAGATCGAGACCGCTGCCCTGCTGGATCAGGTCCTCCATCACCGTGCCCGCGCTCGGGCTGAGGACGGAGAGGCCGAGCAGCCGCCCGGCGGCGCCACTGCTGGTGATCACGGCATCGGCACCGGACTGCCTCAGCAGAGGCGCGTTCTCCTCCTCGCGGACCGCCGCCACGATCTTCGCACCGCGGTTCAGCTGACGCGCGGTCAGCGCGACCAGCACGGCGGTGTCGTCGCGCTGGGTGGCGATGATGATCTGACGGGCCTTCTGGAGCTCGGCCCGCAACAGGACATCGCTGCGGGTGGCATCGCCGAGCACGCCGGTGAAGCCCTCCGCGTTGGCGGCCTCGATCACCTTGGAGGCCGGGTCGACGATGACGATCTGTTCCTTGGCCATGCCGGTGGCGCAGAGGGTCTGGATCGCCGAACGGCCCTTGGTGCCGAAGCCGACGACGACGGTGTGGTCACGCAAGTTGGCTCTCCAACGCTTCAGCCGGAAGTCCTCACGGGTCCGTTCCGTGAGGACCTCCAGTGTGGTGCCGACCAGGATGATCAGGAACATCACGCGCAGCGGTGTCACGAGCACCACGTTGATCAGCCGGGCTCCGGCACTGTACGGGGTGATGTCGCCGTACCCGGTGGTGGAGAGGGTGACCGTCGCGTAGTAGACCGCGTCCAGCAGATCGACCTTGCCGTCGGCGTTGTCGTTGTAGCCCGCGCGGTCGAGCCAGACGATGAACACCGTCGCGGCCAGCACGAGCAGCGCCATCAGCAGCCGTTTGCCGACCTGCCGGGCCGGACCGTGGGTGACCCGACGGGGGAGCATCACCCGCGTCGGTACGACGTGTTCGTCGGCCCGCCGGGCCATCGCGTCCTGTCCGGGAAGTTTCACGTGAAACACCCCTTCTCGTGGCCGGGAAGTTTCACGTGAAACACCCTTCCGTCCACGGCGTCGCCGGGGCCCATGGGAGATCCAGAATCTCCACCTCGGTGCCGGACCGTACCCCGCCGGGGGGTACGACGGCCAACCCGTCCGCCGCGGCGATCCCGCGCAGCATGGCCGGACCGTTGTACCGCAGCGGCGCCACATGGTCCCGGCCGCCCGCCCCGCCCGCGCGGTGGACGACCGGGACGAGGCGGGTGTCCTGCGGATGACCGGGCACATCGGCGTGGACGAGCGCCCGGTACGCGTCCTGGGCCGGGCGGCCCGCAAGCCCGGCCAGGAGAGGTTCGGCGAGGGTCAGCAGCCCTGATACGGCCGCGAGCGGATTGCCGGGCAGCCCGACCAGGTACGGCCCGTCCGGAGCGAGGAGCGCCAGCAGCATCGGGTGGCCGGGGCGCACGGCGACGCCGTCCACGAGCAACTCGGCGCCGATGGCGGCCAGGACCGGATGCACATGGTCGACCGGGCCGGAGGCGGTGCCGCCGGTGGTGATGATCACATCGGCGTCGGAGGAGGTGAGGGCCGTACGCAGGGCCTCGGCGTCGTCGCCGAGGCGGCGGGGCGCGGAGACCTCGGCGCCCAGAGCCCGCAGCCAGGGCGCGAGCATGGGGCCGAGGGCGTCGCGGATGAGGCCGTCGTGCGGGAGGCCCGCGGCGAGGAGCTCGTCACCGAGGACGAGGACGTCGGCGCGGGGGCGGGGGACGGCGGGCAGCGCGTCGTACCCGGCGGCGGCGGCGAGCCCGAGCACCGCCGGGGTGACCACGGTGCCGGCCGGCACCAACTGGTCGCCCGCGCGGCACTCCTGGCCACGGGAGCGGATGTCCTGGCCGGTGACGACCGGCCGCCGGGGGGAGAGCAGGCCTCTGGCCTCGTCGACGTGGGCGTGCTCGCTGCGGATGACCGCGGTGGTGTCGGCGGGGGTACGGGCGCCGGTGGCGATGCGTACGGCGGTGCCGTCGGGGAGGGGCGCGGTGGCGGGACCGTCGCCTGCCCGCAGTCCGGTGCCTTCCTCGTACGTCCAGGGGTCGGGTCCGGCGACGGCCCAGCCGTCCATGGCCGAGGTGTCGAAGGACGGCAGGTCGGTGAGTGCGGCGAGCGGCTCGGCGAGGACATGGCCCAGGGCCCGGTCCAGCGACAGCCGCACCACGGCGGGCGGTCCGCCGCGCCCTGCCCGCGCGGCGACGGCCCGGGCGCGGTCCCAGGGGAGGGTTGGAGAGCTGGGGCGGTCGGCGTCCGGGGAGGGGAGTGGGTCGGTGGGGTTCTGGTCGCGCGGCACTCGGTCGTCCGGCCGGCCGTTCACCGGGTTGCGTGGCCGGTGGCCGGCTCGGTCAGGCACCCGGCCGTTCGCACCGCCGTCGGCCCGGTCGCGCGCACGGTCGCCGGCCCGGTCGCGCGGCTGGTCGTCGGCGCGGTCGCGCGCACGGTCGCCGGCGGGGTTGCGCGGCTGGTCGCCCGGCCGGTCGTCGGCGCGGTTGCGCGGCTGGCTGTGGCCGCCGACCAGCGCCAGGGCCTGTTCGACGGCCAGCTCTTCGGCGTCGGCGTCGGCCGTGGCGCGCTCCACGGCGCTGTCGGCCGTGCCGGACCGTCCGGGCAGGTCGCCGCCGGTCATGGCGTTCCGGCCTGTTCGCCGCTCGCCTCCGGCGGAGTCGCCTTCTCCGCTCCGCCGGCCTCCGCCGCCTCCGCCGCCCAGCGCAGGGCCAGCGCGGTGGCCTTGCGGGCGGCCTCGGCGACCGCCGCCGCGGCTTCCTCCGGGGCCGCGCCGGCGCTCGCCCGGGCCGCCGCATACCCGACCAGGAAGGTCGTGAGCGGTGCGGCGGGCCGCGCGACCCCGTGCGCGGCGTCGCGGGCGAGGTCGAGCAGGACGTCGGTGTCGACGTCGAGTTCGATTCCCAGTTCGTTCTTGACCGAGGTGATCCATTCGTCCAGCACGGCCCCATGCTCCCTGATCCGCGCGCGGGCGGCGGCGATGTCGTCCCAAGTGTCGCAGTCGAAGGCGGCGTGCGGCCCGGCGTCGACCCGGGCCAGATCCAGCTCGCCGGTCAGCAACCGGAGCGGCAGCCCGGCGAGGGAGCCGTGCTCGGTGGCGACCAGGGCCAGCTCCCGGCGGAGCGCCTCGGCACGGTAGACGGCGACGAGCGGCTGGTCGCGGCCGTCGGGATCGGTGCAGAGCGCGCCGTCCCGGCCGTCCTCACCGGCGGCGGCGAGCAGCGCGTCGACCGTGGCGGGGCCGAGGAACGGCAGGTCGGCGGAGAGGACGAGCACCCGCTCCGCCTCCGTCAGCCGCACCCCGGCCCCGAGCGCCGCCAACGGGCCCCCTCCCTCCGGGACTTCACGGGTCCAGGTGACCGGCCGGGAGGTGGGTCTGCGGCCGCCCACCACGACGGTGGCGCCCGCGCCGGAGCAGGCCGCCAGCACCCGGTCGAGCAGCGCGCGGCCGCCGACCCGTACGGCCGGCTTGTCGGCGCCGCCGAGCCGCTTCGCGGCCCCGCCGGCCAGGACGATCACGTCGTAGGCGGTCATACGTCGAGTATGGGCACCACCTGGAGCCGACGCCCCCTCCGGGGTGGCCGCACGGGCCGGGTCCGGAAGGGGCGTGCACGTAAGGGCGGGCCCTACAAGGTGCGCAGGAGCACCGCGGGCTGCTCCACGCAGTCGGCCACGTACCGGAGGAAGCCCCCGGCCGTTCCGCCGTCGCACACCCGGTGGTCGAAGGTGAGCGAGAGCTGGACGACCTGACGTACGGCCAGCTCACCGTCGTGGACCCAGGGCTTGGGCATGATCCGGCCGACGCCGAGCATCGCCGCTTCGGGGTGGTTGATGATCGGCGTGGAGCCGTCGACCCCGAACACCCCGTAGTTGTTCAGCGTGAATGTGCCGCCGGTCAGCTGGGCCGGGCTGAGCTTTCCGGTCCGCGCCAGCTCGGTCAGCCGGGCGATCTCGGCCCCGATCGACTCGGCGTTGCGGGTGTGCGCGTCCCGGACGACCGGGACGACGAGGCCCCGCTCGGTCTGCGCCGCGAACCCGAGGTGCACGCCGGGCAGGCGCACGATCTCCCGGGCGGCCGTGTCCACCGTGGAGTTGAGCTCCGGATACCGGGCGAGCGCCGCCGTACAGATCCGCGCCAGCAGCGCCAGGACCGACACCTTGGGCCCGCCGGACGGGCCCGACGCGGCGTTCATCGCGGCGCGGGCGGCCATGAGTTCGGTGGCGTCCGCGTCCACCCAGCAGGTGGCGTCCGGGATCTCGCTCCGGCTGCGCGACAGCTTGTCCGCGACCGCGCCCCGTACCCCGCGCAGCGGAATCCGCTCGGCGGTCACCGGTGCGGCCGCGCTCGCGACGGCCGTGCTCGCCACGACGGCCGTGGGCGCCTCCGCCACGGCGGGCTCGGCAGCCGGACGGGCCGCCGTCTCCGTGACCTCGTCCGACACCCGCCGGATCGCGGAATCCACGTCGGCCCGCAGGATCAGCCCGTCGGGCCCCGATCCCGTCAGCCGCCGCAGATCGATCTCGTGCTGCCGGGCCAGCCGGCGTACGAGCGGGGAGACCACGGCCACGGGCCCCTGCCGGCCGTTCACCCCGCCGGCCGCGGCGGGCACGGACGCCGGCTCGGCCACCGACACGGGAGCGGGAGCCGCGGGGGCACCGGCCCGTTCCGGCCGGATGCGCCGCCGCCGGGCGGCCGGCGCACCGGTCCCGTACCCCACGAGCACGTTCCCCGACCCGGAATCCGACCCGGACCCCGACCCGCCGGAAGACTCCTCATCCGCCGAGGACGCCGAGGGCGCGGAAGGTTCCGGAGAAACCGACGAGGCCTCCGTCGCCCCCACCGCGACCGTCAGCAGCGGTGCTCCGACCGGCAGTTCGGCACCCTCCTCACCGAACCGGGCCGTCACCACGCCCCCGTACGGACACGGCACCTCCACCATCGCCTTGGCCGTCTCGACCTCCACGACGGGCTGGTCGATGGCGACGACATCGCCGACCTCCACCAGCCAGCGCACGATCTCCGCCTCGGTCAGTCCCTCGCCGAGGTCCGGCAGCTTGAATTCGAGGACCTGGGCCATCAGCTGTCCGCCTCCCACTGCAACCGGGCCACCGCGTCGAGCACGCGGTCCACTCCCGGCAGATGGTGCCGCTCCAGCATGGGCGGCGGATACGGGATGTCGAAGCCGGCCACCCGCAGCACCGGAGCCTCCAGGTGGTGGAAGCACCGCTCGGTGATCCGGGCCGCGATCTCGCCGCCGGGGCCGCCGAAGCCGGGCGACTCGTGGACGACGACCGCCCGCCCGGTGCGCCGCACCGAGGCCGCGACCGTCTCGTCGTCGAACGGCACCAGCGAGCGCAGATCCACGACTTCGAGGTCCCAGCCCTCCGCGACCGCCGCCTCGGCGGCCTCCATGCAGACCGGGAGCGACGGCCCGTACGTGATCAGCGTGGCGCTGCGCCCGGTCCGCCTGACGACCGCCTTGCCGATCGGCTCGACGGCGGCCGGAGCCTCCGGCGACCAGTCGGCCTTGGACCAGTAGAGCCGCTTGGGCTCCAGGAAGACCACCGGGTCGTCCGAGGCGATGGAGGCGCGCAGCAGGCCGTAGGCGTCGTCCACCGTGGCCGGGGTGACGACGTGGAGGCCCGGCGTGGCCATGTAGTACGCCTCGGAGGAGTCGCTGTGGTGCTCGACGCCGCCGATCCCACCGCCGTACGGAACGCGCACGGTGATCGGGAGCGGCATGGCGCCACCGGTGCGGTTGCGCATCTTGGCGACATGGCTCATCAGCTGCTCGAACGCCGGATAGGCGAACGCGTCGAACTGCATCTCCACCACGGGCCGCAGCCCGTACATCGCCATGCCGACGGCCGCCCCGAGGATGCCCGCCTCGGCCAGCGGCGTGTCGGTGCACCGGTCGTCGCCGAACTCCTTGGCCAGCCCGTCGGTGATCCGGAAGACTCCGCCCAGGGTGCCGACGTCCTCACCGAGCACGTGCACGGTCGGGTCCTCGGCCATCGAGTCGCGCAGCGCCCGCCCGAGGGCCTGCGCCATCGTGGCCGGTTTCGCCTTCGCCGTACGTCCGCCGGTTTTCGTAGCCGCCGTGGTCATCGGCCCGCCTCCGCGCTGTGCTCGTGGTCCTGTTCGGCGTCCAGCTCGGCACGCAGGGCGGCGGCCTGCTCGCGGAGCTGGCTGGTCTGTTCCGCGTACACGTGGGTGAAGAGGTCCATCGGGGTCAGCTCCGGATCGGCGTTCATCCGGTCGCGGAGAGCGGCGGCCATGCGCTCGGCGGCCTCCTTCGCCTGCGCGATGCCCTCGTCGTCCAGAAGCCCGCGGCCGGTCAGCTCGCGCTCCAGGAGCTGGACCGGGTCGTGCGCCCGCCAGGCCTCGACCTCGCTGTCCACCCGGTAGCGCGTGGCGTCGTCGGCGTTGGTGTGGGCCTCCATGCGGTAGGTGACGGCCTCGATCAGCGTCGGCCCTCCTCCCCGCCGGGCCCGGGCCACGGCCTCGCCGAGCACCTGGTGCACGGCCGCCGCGTCGTTGCCGTCGACCAGCCGGCCCGGCATCCCGTATCCCACGGCCTTGTGCGCGAGGGAGGGGGCGGCGGTCTGCTTGGCCAGCGGTACGGAGATGGCGAAGCCGTTGTTCTGCACGAGGAAGACCACCGGGGCCTTCCAGACGGCCGCGAAGTTCAGCGCCTCGTGGAAGTCGCCCTCGCTGGTGCCGCCGTCACCGACCATGGCGAGCGCCACCACGTCGTCGCCCTTGAGCCGGGCCGCGTGCGCCAGGCCCACCGCGTGCGGCAGCTGCGTGGCGAGCGGGGTGCAGAGCGGGGCGATGCGGTGGACACGCGGGTCGTAGCCGGTGTGCCGGTCGCCGCGCAGCAGGGTCAGCGCCTCGACCGGGTCGAGCCCGCGCGCCACGGCCGCCAGCGTGTCCCGGTAGCTGGGGAAGAGCCAGTCGCGCTCCTCCAGCACCAGGGCCGCGGCGATCTCGCACGCCTCCTGGCCGGTGCTGGAGGGGTAGACCGCCAGCCGGCCCTGCTTGGTCAGCGCGGTGGCCTGCGTGTTGTACCGGCGGCCTCGAACCAGCTCCGCGTGGAGCCGGAGCAGCAGCTCGGGGTCGACGTCGGCGACCGCGTCCGTACCGAGCACCCGGTAGGGCTCCGGGTCCGGGAGCAGCGGGGCGGGGTCGGTGATCGGCTTCCAGGCCGGGGGCGGCGTGGGCCGGTAGGTGGCCGCGCCGGGCAGCTCTTGGACCGTCATGGAAGGCACCTCCAGGCATCGATGGAGATCAGGGTGGCGATCGGGCGATCGAAGGATCGAGGGTCTCGATATGCAGAGGAATGGCAGGAGATGTCGCGAGGGTGTCGCGGGGCGTGCGAGGCACCGGTGTGGTGTGCCTCACCTACCGATTGTTCGGTCGCGAGCGCATTTTGGCTACAGGCACCTTCAGCCTGTGGACAAACGGTTCTCCACAGCTTGGGATGGAGGCAGGTCGTCCACAACAGGGAGGCGCGGGCAGATGGCAGCTGAACAAATGGCCGGAACGGGCGAGGACCCCGGCCGCGCCGCGCCCCCGGCCACGGCACCACCGCTCACCCCACCGGGCCCGGAGCCGGCCGCAGCCCCGCCGGCGCGCCCTCTGGACGCCATCGACCGCGACATCCTGCGCATCCTCCAGACGGACGGCCGGGCCTCCATACGGTCGGTGGCCGAGCGGGTCCATGTCTCGCGCGCCAACGCCTACGCCCGGATCAACCGGCTCGTCGAGGACGGCGTGATCCGCGGATTCGGCGCCCGGGTCGACCACGAGCGGGCCGGGCAGGGCGCCTCGGCGTACATCACGCTCAAGATCGTGCAGAACTCCTGGCGCACCGTGCGCGAGCAGCTCCAGGCGCTGCCCGGGGCCACGCACATCGCGCTGGTGAGCGGCGATTTCGATGTTCTGCTGCTGGTGCACACGCCGGACAACCGGGCGCTGCGGGAGCTGGTCCTGACCCGGATCCAGTCGATTCCCGAGGTGCTGTCGACGCGGACGCTGCTGGTCTTCGAGGAGACGGACCTCGGCCCCCGCCCGGACCGCCCGGCCGAGCTGGCCTGACCACGCCGGACCGGTTCAGCGGCCGGTCGCCCGCATCCCCTCGAAGGCGAGCTGGACCACCGTGTCGGCGAGCTGCTCCTCCCCCGGGAAGCCGCCCGGCTGCGGCCGGTACCACTCGACCAGCGAGTTGACCATGCCGAAGAGCAGCCGGGTGGCCAGCCGTATGTCCACATCGGCCCGGAGGTCCCCGTCGGCCACCGCGGCCTTCAGCAGCTCCGCCACCCGCTGGTCGAACTCGCGCCGCCGCTCCAGCGCCCACCGCTCGGTCTTGGTGTTGCCGCGCACCCGCAGCAGCAGCGTGACGTACGGAACCTCCGCCATCAGCACTTCCACGGTCCGGCGCGTGACGTACTCGACCCGCTCGATCGCGCGCCCGCGCACCGCCCCCGGCTCGTCCAGGACGGCGAAGAGGCCGTCGAGCGCCCGGCTCACGGCCCGGCGCAGCAGCTCCTCCTTGCCCGCCACATGGTGGTAGATGGAGGACTTGGAGATGCCCGCCGCCTTGGACAGGTGCTCCATGGAGGTGCCGTCGTAACCGCGCTCGTTGAAGACACGGACGGCGACGGTGAGCAGGGTCTCCGGGGTGTACGTGTCCCGCTTGGCCGTGGTCATGTCCGCGATCCTCCCCCATGAGGGGCCTTCCCCGCGCAGGCGGGGACCGCCGAAGTTGTCCACAGGTTCACCGGGGCCCCTTGTCCCGACCGATCGTTCGGTTACTCTGGCTCCGTCCGTACGTCCCCGCCCGGCTCGATGAGGAGTTGGTCCGCCATGGCCGCCGCGCTCACCCCCCAGCAGCTGTCCGAGACCCACCGGCCCACGCTCGACCAGGCCCTCGACACGATCGGTACCCGCGCGTACTGGTCCCCGCACCCCGAGCACCCGAAGGCGTACGGAGAGGGCGGCGCGCCGGGCAGTCTCGGGGCGGCCGAGGGCAAGGCCGCGTTCGACGCGGTGCTGAACACCCGGCTCGACCTGGACCAGCCCGGCACCGACGGCTGGACGGGCGGGGAGACCTCGCCGTACGGACCGGAGCTCGGTGTCGAGTATCCGCACGCCGACCTCGATGTCCTGCTCCCGGCGATGCAGGCCGGCACATCCGCCTGGCGGGCGGCGGGTCCTGAGACCCGGGCCCTGGTCTGTCTGGAGATCCTGTCGCGGATCAGCGCCCGCACCCACGAGCTGGCCCACGCCGTGATGCACACCAGCGGACAGGCCTTCATGATGGCGTTCCAGGCGGGCGGCCCGCACGCGCAGGACCGTGGCCTGGAGGCCGTCGCGTACGCCTATCAGGAGCAGGTCCGCACGCCGGAGAGGGCCGACTGGTCCAAGCCGCAGGGCAAGCGTGACCCGCTGAAGCTGACGAAGACGTTCACCACGGCCGGCCGCGGGATCGCGCTGGTCATCGGCTGCAACACCTTCCCCACGTGGAACGGCTACCCGGGCCTGTTCGCCTCGCTCGCCACGGGCAACCCGGTGCTGGTGAAGCCGCACCCCAGGGCCGTGCTGCCCCTCGCGCTCACCGTCAAGATCGCCCGTGAGGTGCTGGCCGAGGCGGGCTTCGACGCCGACCTGGTCGCGCTGGCCGCCGAGCGGCCGGGCGAGGGCATCGCCAAGACCCTCGCGGTCCGCCCCGAGATCCGGATCATCGACTACACCGGCTCCACCGCCTTCGGCGACTGGCTGGAGGCCAACGCCCGACAGGCGCAGGTCTACACCGAGAAGGCCGGCGTCAACACGATCGTCGTCGACTCCACCGACGACTACCGGGGCATGCTCGCCAACGTGGCGTTCTCCCTCTCGCTCTACAGCGGCCAGATGTGCACCACTCCGCAGAACCTGCTGATCCCGAGGGACGGCATCACCACGGACGACGGTCCCAAGTCGTACGACGAGGTGACCGCCGACATCGCGGCGGCCGTCACCCAGCTCCTCGGCGACGACGCCCGCGCGGCGGCCCTGCTCGGCGCGCTGGTCAACCCGGACGTCAAGGCCCGGGTCGAGGCGGCCGGTGAGCTGGGCGAGGTGGCCCTGGCCTCGCGTACGGTCGCCAACGCCGAGTTCCCCGACGCCGTCGTCCGTACGCCGGTCGTCGTCAAGCTCGACGGGACGAAGAGCGACGAGGACGCGGCGTACCTCTCGGAGTGCTTCGGTCCGGTCTCCTTCGCCGTGGCGGTCGAGTCGACGGACGCGGCCCTGGAGCTGCTGCGCCGCACGATCCGGGAGAAGGGCGCGATGACCGTCGGCGCCTACACCACCTCCGCCGAGGTGGAGCAGGCGATCGAGGAGGTCTGCCTGGACGAGTCGGCGCAGCTCTCGCTGAACCTGACCGGCGGGGTCTACGTCAACCAGACGGCCGCCTTCTCCGACTTCCACGGCTCCGGCGGCAACCCGGCGGCCAACGCGGCCCTCTGCGACGCGGCCTTCGTCGCCAACCGCTTCCGGGTGGTGGAGGTCCGCCGCCAGGCCTAGAAGGCGTCCCGGGGGTCGGGGACATCGGCGTAGCGCTGCACCCAGGCGTGCATCGCGATCGCCGCCGCGGCCCCCGCGTTGATGGACCGGGTCGAGCCGAACTGGGCGATCGAGCACACCATCGAGGCGTGCTTCCGCGCCTCCTCGGTCAGCCCCGGCCCCTCCTGCCCGAACAGCAGCACGCACCGGCGCGGCAGCTCGGTCCGCTCCAGCGGTACGGCGCCAGGGAGGTTGTCGATCCCGATGATCGGCAGGTCCTCGGCCGCCGCCCAGGCGGTCAGGTCCACCGTGTCCGGGTGGTGGCGCACATGCTGGTAGCGGTCGGTGACCATGGCGCCGCGCCGGTTCCAGCGCCGCCGGCCCACGATGTGGATCTCCTTCGCCAGGAAGGCGTTGGCGGTCCGGACGACCGAGCCGATGTTGAAGTCGTGGCCCCAGTTCTCCACGGCCACGTGGAAATCGTGGCGCCGCAGGTCGAGATCGGCGACGATCGCCTCGCGCGTCCAGTAGCGGTAGCCGTCACCGACGTTGCGCCGGTCGCCGTGGGCCAGCAGCTCGGGGTCGTACCGCTCGTCCTCGGGCCACGGCAGCGGGTGCGGCCCGACGCCGATGGCCTGGCCGTAGCCGTCGTCGTACTGGAGGGGCTCCGCCGGGACGGGGTCCACGGGCGCGGGCTCTGGGGTGCCGCCGGTGCTGCCGGTCTCGCTGCTCACCCGACGAGCGTATGGCCCCCGCCACCGCCGTGCGGCGGGGCCTCCCCCGTACCGCCGCGTTCCTCCGGCACCGCGCGGGCGGCGGGCACCTCCTGCGGGCCGCCGGTCTCCGGGGAGCGTGACCGCCGCGGCAGCCACCCGGGCAGCCGCTGCCGGCCCAGCGCGGCCCGCCCGCCCAGCCAGACGAGGAAGACCGTCGGCAGGAACACCGCGTCGGCCGCGATCATCGCCATCGAGAAGAACGGCAGCCCGAGCAGCACGGCGATCCCCGCGTGCTCGGCGATCATGATGACCAGCAGGACGTTCTTGAGCCGCCGGTTGAACAGGGTGAACGGAAACGCGACCTGGACGATGACCGTCGCGTACGTCAGCACCATGACCATCAGCCCGCTGGAGGCGAGCACGTCCGAGAGGGCGGGCCACGGCGAGAAGTAGTCGAGCTTCAGCGGGTAGTAGAGCGCGGTGCCGTCCTGCCAGCGCGAGCCCTGGATCTTGTACCAGCCGGCCGTCGCGTAGATCAGGCAGACCTCGATCATGATCACGACGAGTGTGGCGTTGTGGGCGAGGTTGGCCAGCACGTCGAGCAGGGCGCGCGGCTGTCCGTGCGGCGCGTAGCGGTTCGCGGCCCACCAGGCGGCGGCGGAGAGCCAGAGGATCCACAGCAGGACCGGCAGCCACCAGGTCCCGCCGAGACCGTCCATCAGCGTGGCCCCCAGCAGGACCGGGCCGAGGACCGCCCAGAGCACCGGGCCCGTGACGTCCCGCCGGGGCGGCAGGCCGAGCGCGCCACGCTCGGCCTCGCGGGCCGTGCGGCGGGCGTCCAGCGACCAGACCTGGGCGCAGCGCGTCAGGACGAGGTAGATCGCCATCAGGTGGATGACGTTGTCACCGCCGTCGCCCATGAAGACGCTGCGGTTCTGTACGGAGAGCACGCCGACCATGAAGAGGACCGACATCGTCCGGGTGCGCCAGCCCAGCAGCAGACCGGCGGCGGACAGGACGGTGAGCGCGTACACCACCTCGAACCAGAGCGCGCTGTCCGACCAGAGGAGGACGGAGAAGGCGTCGTTACCCGCCGTGAGCTGCCGGGCCAGGTCCCAGTGCCACGGGCTGTCGGGGCCGTACAGCTCATGGCGGTGCGGCACCTCGCGGACCAGGAAGAACAGGTAGGTGGCGGCGAAGCCGATCCGGATGACGGCACTCTGGTACGGGCCGAGGGCCGATGCGGTGATGCGCTGGAGGGCGCGGGCGAGGGCGGTGCCGGCGCCGGTGATCCGGTCGGGCCTGGCGCCGCGAGCCGGAGCGGGAGCCGGTGGAGCGGGCGGGGTGGACGGCGGTCCGGCGGGCGGGGTGGTGGTCACTCGGTCCCCTCCTCGGCGCGCGCCGCGTCACGCGGTGCGGGCAGGTCGTCGGGGGTCACGGGCCACCAGGGGAGTTCGCGGTAGCTCGGGCGGGTGTCGGCCTTCTCGGTGGACCACGGGGGCGGGGAGATCGTGCTGCTCGCCGACCTCATCTGGATCCGCTCGACCGTGCCGCCCAGGTCGCGCTCGCTCAGCCGCAGCATCGCGATGCGCCGGATGTAGCGCTCGGAGAGGTCGCCGCGCAGCCCGTTGGGCTTGTTCCGGTCGTCGTGCGAGTTCACGTAGAAGTCCCAGCCTCTGCGGAGCTCGTTCTGGTGCACATGGCTGGGGAAGAGGCTGCCGCGTATCGCGTCGCCGTCCTCCTGGGTGAGGCTGATCCAGCCGGTGGTGCGGCGCCCTTCCGCCCCGGACACCTCGGCCCGGACGTGGACGGCGATGTTCTGCTGGAGCGGGTTGGGAGCGAAGAGCTTCCAGTTCTGTTCGAACTCCGGGTAGATCCAGTCGTCGACCGTCTTGCCGTGCTGCTTGGTCAGCGTGTTGGACGGGGCGACGTGCAGGAAGACCATGGCCACCTGTGCGCAGGCCAGGAGCCCGATGAGGGAGAGGGAGAGGGCGGCGACGAGCTGATAGCCGAAGGAGAGACCGGCTATGCCGACGCCGGTTCCGGGTGGGGTCGGAGCGGGGACCGGAGCTTCCGTTCCCGGGGCCGGGGAGTCCGGTCCGGGTGCCGGGGCGTCCGGTTCGGAAGAGGTCCGGCTCACGGCGTGCGGCCGGACGCCCTCGTGCGCGCTGCCGGAATCCCCGCTGCCGGAGCTCCCGTCGTGGTCCGCATCCATCCCGCCCCGCTCACCATCGATCACCACTCGGTTATCCACAGGGTTGACACCCTACGGGCCTCCGACCGACCATTGAAGTCAATGAACCGAACGATCGGTCGGTAGGGAGCCCGGGATGGCGGCAGTGACTGCGGACCAGAAGACGCAGAGCACCTCAGGCACGGCGAAAGCGGCAGGAAGGGCGCCCGGCACGGCCGAGGACCCGGCGGACGCGGCACGTCTCGCGGTCTTCGACGCGGCGGTGGCCGCCGACGAGCGCATCGAGCCGCGCGACTGGATGCCCGAGGCCTATCGCGCCACGCTGGTCCGCCAGATGGCCCAGCACGCCCACTCGGAAATCATCGGCATGCAGCCCGAGGCCAACTGGATCACCCGCGCACCCTCGCTGCGCCGCAAGGCGATCCTGATGGCCAAGGTCCAGGACGAGGCCGGACACGGCCTGTATCTCTACAGCGCGGCCGAGACGCTGGGCACCAGCCGCGAGGAGCTGCTCGACAAGCTCCACGCCGGCCGCCAGCGCTATTCGTCGATCTTCAACTACCCGACCCTGACCTGGGCCGACGTCGGCGCGATCGGCTGGCTGGTGGACGGCGCGGCCATCACCAACCAGGTGCCGCTCTGCCGCTGCTCCTACGGCCCGTACGCCCGCGCGATGGTCCGCATCTGCAAGGAGGAGTCCTTCCACCAGCGCCAGGGGTACGAGCTGCTTCTCGCCCTCAGCCGCGGCACCGACGCCCAGCACGCGATGGCGCAGGACGCGGTGGACCGCTGGTGGTGGCCGTCGCTGATGATGTTCGGCCCGCCGGACGACGCCTCGGCCCACTCCGAGCAGTCGATGGCCTGGAAGATCAAGCGGCATTCCAACGACGAGCTGCGGCAGCGCTTCGTGGACATCTGCGTGCCGCAGGCGCAGGCGCTGGGCCTGGCCCTGCCGGACCCGGACATCCGGTGGAACGAGGAGCGCGGACAGCACGACTTCGGCGCGATCGACTGGACGGAGTTCCAGGAGGTCCTCAAGGGCAACGGCCCGTGCAACGAAGAGCGGATCACCCAGCGGCGCAGGGCCCACGAAGAGGGCGCCTGGGTCCGGGACGCGGCCGCGGCGTACGCCGCCAAGCACACCACCCCGTCCGCCCGGACGGCACAGCCCGCACAGCACGTGGAGGAGACGGCATGAGCAGCTCGACCGACTGGCCGCTGTGGGAGGTGTTCGTGCGCTCGCGGCGCGGGCTCTCCCACACCCACGCGGGCAGCCTCCACGCGCCCGACGCCGAGATGGCCCTGCGCAACGCGCGCGATCTCTACACCCGCCGCTCCGAAGGCGTCTCGATCTGGGTCGTCCCGTCCACGGAGATCACCGCCTCCTCGCCCGACGAGAAGGACTCCTTCTTCGAGCCGGCCGGCGACAAGCCCTACCGCCACCCGACCTTCTACGAGATCCCGGACGGGGTGAAGCACCTGTGAGCGCCGCCCTCGCCCTCGGCGACGACGCGCTGGTGCTCTCGCACCGGCTGGGGGAGTGGGCGGGCCACGCCCCCGTCCTGGAGGAGGAGGTGGCGCTCGCCAACATCGCCCTGGACCTGCTGGGCCAGGCGCGGGTGCTGCTCTCGCTCGTCGGTGACGAGGACGAGCTGGCCTATCTCCGCGAGGAGCGGGCCTTCCGCAACCTCCAGCTGGTCGAGCAGCCCAACGGGGACTTCGCCCACACCATCGCCCGCCAGCTCTACTTCTCGGTCTACCAGCACCTGTTGTACGAGCGGCTGGCGGCCGGGGACGGCGCGTTCGCGGACCTGGCGGCGAAGGCCGTCAAGGAGGTCGCCTACCACCGGGACCACGCCGAGCAGTGGGTCCTGCGGCTCGGCGACGGCACCGCAGAGAGCCATGAGCGGATGCAGGCGGGCCTGGAGGCGCTGTGGCGCTTCACCGGTGAGATGTTCCAGCCGGTGGAGGGCCTGGACACCACGGGCGCTGCGGACACCGCCCGCACGGTCGGCGCTGCGGACACCGCCGGCACGGCCGGTGCTACGGGCACGGCCGGCGCCACCGGCTCCGGCGTCGACCGGCAGGAGCTGGAGAGCGCCTGGCTCTCCGCCGTCACCTCCACCGTGGAGCGGGCCACGCTGACGCTGCCGGCCGGGCCGCGCACCGGGGCCTGGGCGGCGGGTGCGGGGCGGCAGGGCCTGCACACCGAGCCGTTCGGCCGGATGCTCGCCGAGATGCAGCACCTGCACCGCAGCCATCCGGGGGCGTCATGGTGACCGACACCCCGCTGGAGGCCGAGCTGCGCTCCCTCGCCGGCTCCGTCCCCGACCCCGAGCTTCCGGTGCTGACCCTGGCCGAGCTGGGTGTCCTGCGCGGCGTGGACGTGGAGGGCCCGGGACGGGTGACCGTGCGGCTCACCCCGACGTACACCGGCTGCCCGGCGATCGAGGCCATGTCCGCCGACATCGAGCGGGTGCTCCACGAGAACGGCGTGCCCGAGGTCTCCGTGGTCACGGTGCTCGCACCGGCCTGGTCGACCGACGACATCAGCGCCGAGGGCCGCCGCAAGCTCGCCGAGTTCGGCATAGCGCCGCCGCGCGCCCACAGCGCCGACGGCGGCCCGGTGCCGCTGACGCTCTCGGTGCGCTGCCCGCACTGCGGCTCCACGGAGACGGAGCTGCTCAGCCGGTTCTCCTCCACGGCGTGCAAGGCCCTGCGCCGCTGCGTCGCCTGCCGCGAACCGTTCGACCACTTCAAGGAGTTGTAGATGTTCCATCCGCTCCGGGTCAGCGCGATCGAACGGATCACGGACGATGCGGTGGCCGTGACCTTCGCCGTGCCGGCCGAGCTGCGCGAGACCTTCCGCCACCAGCCGGGCCAGCATCTGAACGTGCGCTACAGCGTGGACGGCAAGGAGATCCGCCGTTCGTACTCGATCTGCGCACCGGCCACCGAGCAGCCCGCCGATCCCGTGGTCCGGGTCGGCATCCGCGGGGTCGAGGGCGGCGCGTTCTCCACCTACGCCCTGAAGGAGCTGTCCGTAGGGGACCAGGTGGAGGCCATGCCTCCGATGGGCCGCTTCGTGCTGGAGCCGCGTCCTGGTCTCTTCGCGGCGGTGGTCGGCGGCAGCGGGATCACGCCGGTGCTGTCGATGGCGGCCACGCTGCTGGCGCGGGAGGAGAAGGCGCGGTTCTGTCTGATCCGCAGCGACCGCACGGCGGCCTCCACGATGTTCCTGGACGAGGTGGCCGACCTCAAGGACCGCTATCCGGACCGCTTCCAGCTGATCACGGCCCTGTCGCGGGAGGAGCAGTCGGCCGGGCTGCCCTCCGGCCGCCTGGACACCCAGCGGCTCACCGCGCTGCTTCCGGCGGTGCTGCCGGTGGCGGAGGTGGACGGCTGGTTCCTGTGCGGGCCGCTCGGTCTCGTACGCGGCGCGGAGAAGGCGCTGCGCGGGCTGGACGTCGACCGGACCCGGATCCACCAGGAGATCTTCCACGTCGACGACGGCCCGTCCGATGTCACGGTCGTCAAGGTCGCCGCCCCCTCCGACGCCACGCTGACGGCCACCCTGCACGGCCGCTCCGGCAGCTGGCCCGTCCAGGACGCGGAGTCGCTGCTTGAGACGGTCTTGCGGCGCCGCTCGGACGCTCCGTACGCCTGCAAGGGCGGGGTGTGCGGGACCTGCCGGGCGTTCCTCGTCTCGGGCGAGGTACGGATGGAGCGGAACTTCGCGCTGGAGCCGGAGGAGACGGACGCCGGCTTCGTGCTGGCCTGCCAGTCGCATCCGCTCACCCCGGAGGTGGAGCTGGACTTCGACCGCTGACCCGACGCGCCGCCCCCGCCCTTGGCCCCCGCTTCCACTTGCCTTCCCTTCTCCTAGAACCTGTTCTATCTTGACGGCCCGTCAGGGAGCGCCAACGGGAGGCCGGGACAGTGGACTTCACCTTCACCGAGGAACAGCAGGCAGCCGTGGAGGCGGCCCGGGCGGTCTTCTCCGGGGTCACGCCCGACAGCGTGCCCAGCCCGGCCCTGACTCCGGGCGCCGTGGCCGATGACATCGACCGGCGGCTCTGGGGTGAGCTGGCGGGGTCGGATCTGCTCGGACTGACGCTCGCCGAGGAGTACGGCGGCGCCGGGCTCGACCCGGTCGCGCTCTGCCTGGTCCTGCGGGAGTCGGCCAAGATCCTGGCCCGGGTCCCGCTGCTGGAGAGCTGCGCGGTCGCGATGGCCGTCGAGCGGTACGGGGAGAGCGCCCTCGCCGCCGAGCTGCTGCCCCGGGCCGCGCGCGGCGAGCTGGTCCTGACCGCCGCGGCCAACGGACGCACCGGCCACGACCCGGCCGAACGCGCCGTCACCGTACGGCCGGAGGGTTCCGCGGCCGCCCCTTCCGGCTGGGTGCTGGACGGCGTGCAGTCGGCGGTCCCCTGGGCGCAGGCGGCCGACCGGATCGCCGTCCCCGCCCACACCGGCGACGGCCGGTCCGTCCTGGCGCTCGTGGACCCCGCCCGCGCGGGCGTCACCCTCGCGGACCAGGTCTCCACCAGCGGCGAACGGCTGGCGGAGGTTCGGCTCGACTCCGTACGCGTGGCGGCGCACGAGCTGGTCGACGCGCCCGGGGCGTGGGAGTGGCTGCGGAACCTGCTCACCACGGGGACCTGCGCGCTGGCGCTCGGTCTGGGCGAGCGGGTGCTCGCGATGACGGCCGAATACACCGGGAAGCGCGAGCAGTTCGGGTTTCCCGTCGCCACGTTCCAGGCGGTGGCGGTGCAGGCCGCCGACCGGTACATCGACCTGCGGGCCATGGAGGTGACGCTCTGGCAGGCCGCCTGGCGGATCTCCACCGGCGCCGGCGGCCCGCTGCCCGCCGAGGGTGACATCGCCGTGGCGAAGATCTGGGCCTCGGACGGGGTGCGCCGCATCGTGCAGACCGCACAGCACCTGCACGGCGGCTTCGGCGCGGACACCGACTACCCGCTGCACCGCTTCCACGCCTGGGCGAAGCAGATCGAGCTCTCCCTGGGCCCGGCGGCCGCCCACGAGGAGGTACTGGGCGACCTGCTGGCCGCCCATCCGCTGTCCTGACGCGGAGAGCAGCCCGCAGACAAGATCAGAGGACGAAGGCCGAGGCCCCGTTGTCCGTGACCATCGGGCGCCCGGCCCCGTCCCAGGCGAGCATGCCGCCGTCGATGTTCACCGCGTCGATCCCCTGCTGGACCAGGTACTGCGTGACCTGAGCGGACCGGCCGCCGACCCGGCACATCACATGGACGCGCCGGCCGTCCTCCGCGGCCTCCGTCAGCTCACCGAACCGGCCCACGAAGTCACTCATCGGAATGTGCAGCGCACCCTCGACATGACCGGCCGCCCACTCGTCGTTCTCGCGGACGTCCAGAACCAGGCCGTCCGACGGCACCGCAGCGACGTCCACCGAGGGCAGCGGGGCGAAATTCATGGGTCATGCCTTCTCTCGTACGTACGTGGCCGCGTCACCCGGAACGCTACTGCACCATCTCCGCGAGCTCGGCCTCCCGCCGGGACACCTCGCCGAGCAGCTGCTCCCCGATGTCCTCCAGCAGCTGGTCCGGGTCGTCCGGGGCCATCTTGAGCATCGAGCCGATCGCACTCTCCTCCAGCTCGGCCGCGAGGACCGTGAGCAGCTCCTTGCGCCTGCTGAGCCACTCAAGGCGGGCGTAGAGCTCCTCGCTCTCGCTCAGCGGCGTGGGCGGCTCGGCCGGGCCCGCCGCCCACTCCGCCGCCAGCTCCTTGAGCAGTTCGACGTCACCGCGCCCGTACGCGGCGTTGACGCGGGTGATGAACTCGTCCCGGCGCTCCCGCTCCGGCTCGTTCTGGGCCAGGTCCGGGTGGGCCTTGCGGGCCAGCTCGCGGTAGAGCTTGCGGGCCTCCTCGCTCGGCCGGACCCGCTTCGGCGGCCGTACCGGCTGCTCGGTGAGCATGGCGGACGCCTCGGGGGAGAGGCCGTCGGAGTCCATCCAGTCGTGGAAGAGCTCGTCGACACCGGGCATCGGCATGACGATGTCCCGCGCCTCCTTGGCCTTGCGCAGGTCCTCGGGGTCACCGGACTTCGCGGCCCGCGCCTCGGCGATCTGCGCGTCCAGCTCGTCGAGGCGGGCGTACATCGGGCCGAGCTTCTGGTGGTGCAGCCGGGAGAAGTTCTCGACCTCCACCCGGAAGGTCTCCACCGCGATCTCGAACTCGATCAGCGCCTGCTCGGCCACCTGCACGGCCTTGGCCAACCGCGCCTCGGGGCGCGGCGCGGCGTCCTGCGGTTCACCGGCGTCCTGGGCTTGCGGTGCGGGCTGCGGCTCGGCGGGCCGGTCGTCGTCCTGCCGGTCATCATCGTTCCGGGTGGGAGGCACCCCGGCTGCTTCGTGGGTCACCCGTCCAGCGTATGGCCCCCGCCGCACACCCCGTACCGCACGGTCCCGGCCCCGCGCGCCCGGCCGTCCTCGGACACCACGACCCGCCGTCCTCAGACACCGCGCTCGGCGGCCATCCGACCCGTCTTGATCGCCCGCTCCAGCTCCGCGTGGTCCGCCTCCGTACGGTCGGCGTAGGCCACCGCGAAGTCGGCGATCGCCGCGTCGAGTTCGTCGTTCTTGCCGCAGTAGCCGGCGAGCAGCCGGGGGTCGGCGCTGTGGGAGTGGGCGCGGGCGAGCAGGGCTCCGGTCATCCGGCCGTAGTCGTCGACCTGTTCGACGGTGAGCGCGGCCGGGTCCACGCTGCCCTTGCGGTTGCGGAACTGGCGTACCTGGTAAGGCCTGCCGTCCACCTCCGTCCAGCCGAGCAGGATGTCGCTGACGACCTGCATCCGCTTCTGGCCGATCACCACCCGGCGGCCCTCGTGATCCTCCTGCGGCGCGTCGAAGCCGACGGCCGGCAGGTAGGGCGCCAGCACCGACCGCCGTGCCTCCTTCACCTGGAGGACCAGCGGCTCCCCGCGGTGGTCCAGCAGCAGGACGACGTACGAACGGGTGCCGACGCTGCCGGTGCCGACCACCCGGAACGCCACGTCGTGGATCGTGTACCGCGCCAGCAGCGGCATCCGGTCCTCGGCGACCGTGGACAGATAGCCGCCGAGCCCGGCCGCCACCGCCGCGGCCTCCGCGTCCGGCACCCGGCGCAGCACCGGCAGCGCGTCGACGAAGCGCCGGCCGCCGTCGAGGCAGTCCTCCGTGGAGCGTGCGGCGAACCGGGCGCTGGTGTTCCTGCGGGCCTTGTCCGAGACCTTCTCCAGCGTGCCGACCAGGTCGCGGGCGTCGGTGTGCGAGACGAGCTCCTCGTCCGCGATGGCGTTCCAGGCGTCGAGCGCGGACAGCCGGGCCAGCAGCCGCATCGTGCGGCGGTAGGCGCCGACGGTGTCGTACGCGCCCTTACGGCAGGTGTCCTCGTCCGCGCCGACGGCCCGGCCCGCCAGGACCAGCGAGGCGGCGAGCCGCTTGAGGTCCCACTCCCAGGGGCCGAAGACGGTCTCGTCGAAGTCGTTGAGGTCGATGACCAGGTTGCCCCGGGCGTCGCCGTAGAGGCCGAAGTTGGCCGCGTGGGCGTCACCGCAGAGCTGCGCGCCCACACCGGTGACCGGGGTGCCCATCAGGTCGTGGGCCATAAGCCCGGCCGAGCCGCGCAGAAAGGCGAAGGGGGAGGCGGCCATCCGGCCCACCCGGATCGGCGTGAGCCCCGGGACCCGGCCCCGGTTGGACTCCTCGACGGCCCGCACGGCGTCGGGCCGGCCCGAGGGCAGGACCAGCGACGCGTGCGCGGAGCGCGGTACCCGGCCGCGCAGCGCCTTGCCCACGGCTCTCGGTGATCCGGCCTCTCCGCGCCGCGCGAACCCGGCCACGTCCGGAATACGGGCCTCCGCCCCCGGGACCCGCGTTTCCGGAGCCGGCCCTCCGCCGACGCCCGCGCCCTCGTCCACGCCCACACCTGCGATGCCGCCCATGGTGCGTCGCCTCCCCCGCCTCGTCAGCTCTCCGACCGCCACGAACCGTACCGCCGTTCCCCCACGGCCGTCAGTACCGGTCGGCGGGCGCTCAGCAGCCGGTGCCGGGTTCCGGTTCCGCGAGGTAAGTGTCCGCCCACTGCCCGAGCTCCTTGAGCGCCGGTTCCATCGCGGCGCCGGCTTCGGTGAGGCGGTACGCGACGCGCAGCGGCGGCCCCTCGTCGACCTCGCGGATCACCAGGCCGGCCGCTCCGAGTTCGGCCAGCCGGTCCGAGAGCATGCGCTCGCTGATCCCGGGGATGGCGCGGCGCAGCTCCGCGAAGTGCACCGGCCGCTGCAGCAGCACCGAGACGATCGGCCCGGTCCAGCGCTTGCCGAAGAGCTCGAAAACACGGCTGATGCCCACGTCGACCCGCCGACAGCTCTGCTCACCGTGGTCTGCCATACCCCTAGAGTACTGCGCCACCGTAGGGCACTTATGAAAAGTAAGGGACTATGCTAAAAGTAGTTACGTACGGAAAGGAGCGACGTGCGGACATCCGCCGCCGCCCCACCCCCTTCGCTCTCTGTGGAGATCCCCATGGCCACGCTGCTGCACCTCGACTCCGCCGTCCTTCCCCAGGGCTCCGCGTCCCGCGACGTCACCGCCGCCTTCGTCGCGGCCTGGCTCGACCAGAACCCGGACGGCACCGTCGTCCACCGCGATCTCGCCGCCGACCCGGTGCCCCACCTGGCCGCGGCGGCGGTGGTCGCGGGCGCCGACGATCCGCTGCGCCGGGAGCTGGCAGAGGAGCTGGCGGCGGCGGACGCGGTCCTGATCGGCGCTCCGATGTACAACTTCACGATCCCGTCGACCCTCAAGGCCTGGCTGGACCAGGTGATCATCGTCGGGCACAACGCGGGACCGGACTCCCCCATCGCCGGGACCCCGGTCACCGTCGTCGCCAGCCGCGGCGGCTCGTACGCTCCGGGCACCCCGCGCGAGGACTTCGAGTTTGTCCAGAATTACTTGGAGAAGCTGCTCACGAGCATGTTCTCCGTCGAGGTGGACTTCATCGTTCCGGAGCTGACCCTCGCCCATTCGCAGCCGTCGATGGCCGAGCTGATCCCGCTCGCCGAGGCTTCGCGCGCCAGGGCGTTCGAGGAGGCCCGGCAGAAGGCCAAGGCCCTCGCAGCCCGCCTCGCCGCCTGACCCGGCGAAAAGCCCGACCCAGCGAAAAGCCTGACCCGGCGAGAAGACCAGGGCCGGTGAAAAGACCAGGGCCGCGGAACTCGATCGAGTTCCGCGGCCCTGCGCTGTCGTTCATCCGGTCATCGACCTTGTTCACCAACCGGATGTTTCACGTGAAACGTTCCGGTGTTGATCAACCGGACGTTTCACGTGAAACACAGCACGGCACGTCCGCGCTCAGATCCGTCCGCCGACCGAGGCCCCCGCAGGCTCATCGGCACCTTCGCCCCCGGGCTGCTCCCGCGTACCGCCACCGGCCTCCTCGCCACCACGCGTGGCGCTCCCGCCGCTCCGGCCGGCCGGAGCGGCGCCACGGGCCGCCTCCGCCGCCGCGGCGATCTCCTGGGCCTCCCGCTCGGCCTCCTCGGCCTTCTCCCGCGCCTGCGCCGCGAGGTCCACGCGACCCTCGGGCTTGATGTGCGCGATGACCCCGGGGTGAGCGATCGACGGAAGGATGTGGCGCCACATCTCGGCCACCTGCTCGCGCAGATCGGCGCGGCCGGTGTCGGCTTCCGATATCAGCTGGATACCGGTGAACGACGCCACGATGATCTTGGCCGACACCATCGGATCGACATGCGGCAGCACCTCGCCCCGCTCCTTGCCGAGCTCCAGCATCCCGGCCGTCGCGTTGATCCAGTCGCCCCACGGGTGCGGCCCGCCGAGGAAGACGCCTTCGATGGAGAGACGCGTCCCGGCGCGCGCCATCGAGTTGTGGCGCAGGGCGTAGGCGAACTGCTGACCACCGTCCACCAGCGACTGGAGCGGCGATCCCTCCTGGGCGAAGTCGACCGTGGAGGTCTGCTCGTCCATGATCGCCTGGGCGATGGCCTCCTTGGACGCGAAGTGGAAGTACAACGCCCCCTTGGTCACGTTGGCGCGGCGGAGGATCTCCGAGATGGCGGCACGCTCGTAGCCGTAGTCGTCGAAGACACTCGCCGCGGCATCCACGATCGACCGCCACGTCTGCACCGCGCGAGCCTGCTTCGCCATTCCTGCCTCCGGGACGTTCTGTGCGCTCAGCCCTTCACTGCCGAGCGGCCGTCGATCCAGCCTGTGCAGCCAGCGTATGCATGTATGCCACCTCATAGACCGTCGGGCTGTCCGGAAACCGCTCCGGCGACCGCCCCGGAGAGCCCCGCCGCCCGCCTGGGCCACCGCCGGGCCCCTCCCGACCGCCCTGCCTGTTTACCCCACCACTCCAGCGCCGACACAGCCGACGGACCAGCCAGAATCCGGCTCCGGCTCTCGGCCATCCGCTCAGACGGCGACCACGCAGTTGTCGGAGCTGTGGGTGCCGAGGACCGTGACGACCCCGGACGTGCCGTCGCCGAAGAAGCGGGCGAGGATGCCCGCCGGACGGCCGCCGAAGAGGAGCGGGCCGAGGACCGGAGCGATGTCGGCCTCATGGGTCTCGTCCGCCCCGTCGGCGGCCAGCGAGAGACGGCAGGTGCGCGGGGAGACGAAGTCCTGGACGACGCTGGTGCCGCTCCGGGCGGCCGATACCACCGCCTCCTCCCACGCCGCCGGATCCGTCTCGCGCCCGATGGCGACCTGCTTGCCGCTCATCCCGATGCCCGCCTTCAGCACCAGCGTCTCCCGGTTCTCGACGGCATACGGAACGAGGTCCAGCTTGCGGTCGCCCCGGTGCGTGAACCGGTGCGACAGCACCCGCGTCCACGGCAGGTACCGGTCGACCAGGGCCTGCTCGGCGGCGCTCATCCACGGGCGGCCCTCCGACAGCAGGCCCAGCGTGAGCTTGCTGGAGAGGAAGGTGGAGGTCTGCGTGCCCACGAGCAGGCAGCCGTGGTCCAGCGCGTCCTGGACGGGCGCGGTGTCGATGCCGAGTTCGGCCCAGTCCGGGATGGTGAAGTCCCGCAGGCCCACGCCGTACCGCAGGTGCGGCGCGCAGTCCCAGGCCTCGTGGAGGTCCTCGGGCTCGAAGAAGCGCGCGGTCAGCCCCCGGCTCGCGAAGTACTCGGTCTGCACGTCGAAGTACCGGGTCGCGCCGCCCTGGTCGCGGGCGCTGCCCAGCACCGCCACGCGCGGTGCCACGTTCAGCTCGGCGCACAGGTCGTGGAACATCCTGGCGCGTACGGCGAAGGGGTGCTGGCTGCTGAACGGCAGCCGGCCCTGCCCGTCGGCGTACAGTTCGCGCCAGACCGCCAGCCGGGAGCGCACCTCCACCGGACCGCCGAGCGCCCCGCTGACGTTGAACTCCAGGAACTGCGGGCCGTTCGGGCCGATCACGATGTCGGGCCGCGTCACGCAGTCCGCGTACCGCTCCTCGGTGAGCTGGTCGGCCACGAAGAGCTGGTGCTCGCTCTCCGGCATGCCGTACGCCGCGAGCCGGCCCTCCGTCGTCGGCGCCGTCTCCAGCGCCGTACGCCGCACCAGGTCCAGCAGCGCCGCGGTCACCCGGAACAGCTCCGCGTACGCCGTGCGCGGGAGCGCGATCGGTGCGGCGGGCAGCAGCCGCTGGTACGGCCAGCCGGTGTCCCGTATCTCGTGGTCCAGCATCCGGCGGATCGTCGCCGGCGGGACGGGCGGCGGTGCGATGCGCCGGTCGCCGAACCACGGATGGCCCGACGCCGCCGGCGGACCGGCCTCCACGAGCGCGCTCTCCGGCTTCATCGTGAGCCTTTCGGTAGGGATGGCGTACGGTCGCACCGCACGGCAACTGCCTGTCGCAGGAGGGGGAACGGCACATGACGCTGCGCCGCGTCGGGGACAACGAGTACGTCGAGGAACACGGCGGGGACTACGAGGACTTCACGGACGGGATGCTGATCCGGCACTGGCCGGGCCGGACCATCACCGAGACCGACAACACCTGGCTGACCCTGCTCACCATGAACCAGCACCCGCTGCACTTCGACCGCGCCTACGGGGAGGGGGCGGAGTACGGGCGGGTCCTCGTCAACAGCGGGATCACCCTCTGCCTGGTCGGCGGCATGACCGTGCAGGCTCTCTCCGCGCGGGCGGTGGCCAACCTGGGCTGGGACAAGGTCCGCCTGAAGGACCCGGTGTACGTCGGCGACACGCTGTACGCCGAGAGCCGGATCCTCCACAAGCGGCTGTCCCGGTCCCGTCCGGGGCAGGGCATCGTCACGGTGGAGACGACGGGCAGGAAGTCGACCGGAGAGCCCGTCATCGTGTTCGAGCGCTCCTTCATGGTCCGCTGCCGCGAGGCGCGGGACGAGGCATCTCAACCGCCCACGGCCCCGTAGAGCGCCGCGGCGGCGGCCGTGTCCTCGATGGCCATGCCGACGCCGCGGAACACCGAGATCCGGCCGTCCATCGCGCCTTCCCGACCTTCCGCCGCGTCTCCCCGGCCTTCCGCCGCGCCTCCCCGGCCACCGGCGGCCGGCCCGGCGACCAGCGCGCCCAGTTCGACCAGCTGATGCTCACCGATCAGCCCGGCGGCGAGCGCGGCCCGCACCTCGGCGGCCTCCTCGACCGCCGCCGCGCGCTCCTCCACGACGACCAGCGCGTCCGCGAGCAGCTCCGGCGCGACCTCGATCGCGTGCTCGTCGGTGCCGCCGATCACGTTGACGTGCGCTCCGGGCGCCACCCACTCGGCCGCCACCAGCGGCACGGAGTCGCTGGTGGAAGTGGTCGTGCACACGATCTCGGCGCCCACCACGGCGTCCTTCGCCGTGCCGCACACCGTGACCTCCACCGCCGGGCCCGAGGTGTCCCTGACCCACCGGGCGAACTCCTCCGTACGGGCGGGGGTGCGGGAGAACACCCGCACCGAGCGGACCGGCCGCACCGCCGACACCGCCCGCACCAGGGCCCGCGCCTGCACCCCGGCGCCGATGACCGCGAGGTCACCGGCGTCCTCGGGCGCGCACAGCCGGGTCGCGAGAGCGGCGACCGCACCGGTGCGTACGGCGGTCAGTTCGGCGCCCTCCAGCAGCCCTGTGATCCGGCCGGTCTCCAGGTCCGTCAGGACCACCGTGCCGTGGATCAGCGGGAGGCCGCGGTCCGGGTTGTCCGGCGTGAGCGTGGTGATCTTGACGCTGCCCACTCCGCGCCGCTCCCAGACCGCCGTCGCCGCCAGCAGCTCCCGCCGCGGGCCGTGCTGGACGACGGTCCGCGACGGCGAGGAGGTCCGGCCGGCCGAGAGGTCGGCGAACGCCTCGGCCAGCGCCTCGACCACGGCGAGCAGACGCTCCTCACCGGCCATGTCCGCGGCGGAGATCATGCGTGGTTCCGTCATGCGATCCCACCGCTCTTGCCGTTCGCACCGTTCGCAGCTCTCCCGCCGCTCCCGCCGCTCCCGCGCGAGCTCAGCTCGGCGACGACGTCGACGATCAGGTCCTCCTGCCCGGCGATGGCCTGCCGCCTGCCGAGCTCGAAGAACACATCGCGCGGATCGACCCCGCCCCGGGCCGCGTGGTCGAGCACCTGATGCTTGAACCCGGAGAAGACCCCGGCCAGACCGCTGACGATGCTCAGCGAGCCGATGACCGGCGGTGCGGGCATCAGTTCCCGCTCCGCGAACTCGGCCGCGTCGAGCAGCGCGTACAGGTCGATCCCGGTGCGGAACCCGGTGCGCTCCAGAACCGGTACGAGGGCCTCCAGCTGCGTGTTGCCCGCTCCGGCGCCGAAGCCGCGTGCGCAGCCGTCGATGATCGTGGCGCCCGCGTTGGCGGCGGCCACCGAGTTGGCGACTGCCATGCCGAGGTTGTTGTGCCCGTGGAAGATGACGGGCACGTCGACCGCCCCGGCGATCGCGCCGATCCGCTCGGTGACGTCCTCGGGCAGGAAGTGGCCGGCGGAGTCCATGATCCCGACGGCCTGCGCTCCGTACCCCACCGCGTCCGCCGCGTGCCCGGCCAGCTCGGCGGGGGTGGCCATGTGGCTCATCATCAGCACGCAGTGGGCCTCGGCGCCCTCCGCGCGCAGGAATTCCAGGTGGCGTTCGGCCAGCGACGTCTCCGTGCAGTGCACACCGATACGGAGGATGTCCGCGCCGTGCCCGACCGCCTTGCGCAGGTCGGCGGAGGTGCCCCAGCCGGGCAGCATGAAGACGCCCATCCGGCTGGTGGTCAGCGCCTCCCGTACGGTCGACAGCATCGCGTCGTCGCTCACCGCCGCCCGCCCGACCTGGAGCGAGGAGGCGCCGAGGCCGTTGCCGTGGCCCACCTCCACCACGGGGATCCCGGCGGCGTTCGCGGCGCGCGCGTAGCCGCCGATCGCGGCGGCGCCGAGCTGGTGCCGGACCGCGTGCTGGCCGTCGCGCAGCGTCGGGTCGTAGATCGTCACGGCGTTCATCGGCCCGCCCTCGTCCGGGCGGCCGGGAAGAGCCGAGCCGCGTGCTGCTCGGCGACCATGATGGCCGCCGCGTTGATGATGTCCAGGTTCCCGGCGTACGGCGGCAGCACATCGCTGTCCGCCACCACCTCCACGGAGACGGTGATCCGGTCGCCGCTCACCGTGCACGCGACGACCTCGTAGCCGGGCTGGACGGAGCGGACCCGGTCGGCCGCCTCGGCGACCACGGCCCGTACCGCCTCGGCGCCGGCTCCCGGGGCGATCGCGTGCACGGCCGTCCGGAACGGCGCCGGGGGGACGGCGGGGCTGATGTTGAGGACCGCCTTGGTGTCGCGTACGCCGGAGAAGGCGGTGACGGCGTGGGCGGTCGTCGCCACGTACTCGTCCAGGTTCAGCCGGGTCGCGCGGCCCGCGATGGTCGAGGCCACGGTGGAGACGACCTCGATGTACTCCACGGCGAACCGGTCGGCGAGCGCGTGCGCGATCGGGACCGACGCCTGCCCGCCGCAGCTGATCAGGTTGACGTTGCGCACCGCCGGCGGCTGCATGCCGGTGACGGTGGGGACCACCATCTGTCCGACCTTGCTCGGCGTCATGTCGATCACCAGCGGGCCCAGCGGTTCGAGCAGCCGCCAGTGCTCGACGTGCGCCATGGCGCTGGTGGCGTCGAGGACGATGTCGACCGCGGGCGAGGCGGCGAGGACCGCGTCGATGCCGTCCGCCGACGTGGGACAGCCGAGCTCGGCGGCGTGCCGGAGTCCGGCGGAACCGGGGTTGCGTCCCGCCACCAGGACGCACTCCAGGAGCTCGGAGCGGAGCACCTTGCCGACCAGGTCGCGGCCGATCGCGCCGGTGCCGATCACGGCGACGGACGCACGGCGTGCGGTCCCGGGCGGAACGCCGGTGAGGTCGTCAACGACGCTCATGGGCCGCCTCCTCACCGTCGCGCCGGGCGCCTGGGGCGCGGTCGCCGAAACGTTCCTCCCACGCCTCGCCCGACGCCACCGTCGTCCGGGCCAGGCGGGCGAACGGCGGGCCGACCATGTTCCCGTCCAGCAGCGCGATCCCGTCGCCTGCCGCCCGTACGGCCTCCACGACCCGGCGGGCCTGGCGCAGCCGCTCCGGATCGGGCCGCAGGGCGCTGTTGATCGCGGCCAGTTCGGCCGGGTGCACGGTCGCCTTGCCGTGGAAGCCGAGCTCCTGGACGCGGGCGATCTCCTCGGACAGCGCACCGGGCTCGGCGAGCCGGTAGTTGGCGGTGTCGATACAGGCCGCGCCGTGCCGGGCGCAGGCCATGGCCATCGACTGGCGGGCCGGGAGCATGTTCGCCCAGCCGATCTCGACGCCCAGGGTGGCGGCCAGGTCAGCCGAGCCGAGGACCAGCCCGTCGGCGGCCTCCGCGATCGCGTCGACAGCGGCGACGGCGGCCGGCGTCTCCAGGGTCACGTAGATCTGCGGCCGCAGGCCGGCCGAGGCGAGGGTGTCCCGCATCAGGGCCACCTCGACGGCGGAGTCGACCATGGTCATCAGCACGAAGCCGGGCGCGACCGCGCACTCGGTGAGCATCACCAGGTCGTGCACCGCCTCCATGGTGCCCAGTTCGTTGACCCGCACGGCGATGTTCCCCGGCGCCGGGGACCTCTCCAGCGCCGCACGGCACACCTTCCGCGCGGCCTCCTTCTCCGGTTGCGGAACCGAGTCCTCCAGGTCGATGAGGTGGAGGTCCGCGTCGTACGTCCAGGCCTTGACGACCCGGTCCAGCGAGAGCGCCGGTGTGTACAGGACGCTGCGCGGAACAGCTCTGGCGGCGCCCGTCACCGGTCCGCCCCGTCCGTGAGCGGTACGGCGGCCTGCGCGCCCACCTCGACCAGGACCTTGCCCAGGTCGCGGATCTGCCGCTCGGTCTGGCCCGAGCGCATCATGACCCGCAGCCCCGCCGTACCGCGCGCGACGATCGGGAAGAAGACCGGGGACACGTAGAAACCGGCCTCGATGACGCGGCGGCCCGCCTCGATCACGGTCTCGTCGCTCATCGGCACCAGCCGGATCGGGAAGGTGCTGCCGGCCTGGTCGGTGTGGACCAGCGAATCGAAGAGCGCGATGTTTCCGTAGAGCTGGTTCTGGCGCGTGGTCAGTTCGGCGGTCCGGTGGATCTCCGCCGAGGCGAGCCCGGCGCCGACCGAGGCGGTGTCCAGGAGCTGGGAGTAGTTCAGGGCGCCGCCGAACCGCTCGATGACGCGCAGCGTCTCCTTGGACTGCCCGTCGAGGACGACCGCCGCGCCGCTGGTGCCGAACGCCTTGTTGAGGGTGACCACCGTGATGGTGCGCTCGTCCCGGACCGGGTTGTGCGTACGGACGTAGCCGATGCCCCGCTCGCCGTACGCCGACAGCGAGTGCGAGTCGTCGTAGTAGACGAGCAGGCCGTACCGGTCCTGGAGCGCGGAGAGTTCCTTCACCGGCGCGTAGCCGCCCAGGCTGTCACTGCCGTCCAGGACGTAGGCGACCCGCTCGTACTTCTTGCACATGTCCTCGATGAAGTCGAGGTCGTGGTGGCGGGAGGTGACGACCTCGGTCTCGTCCGCGCAGACCGGCTTGACGTTGGCCATCGACACATGCGCGTTCTTGTCGAAGATCATCAACGGCCTTACGCCGTTGCCCAGATGGCCGGAGGCGATGAGCGGGAGCAGACCGAAGGTCGCGGTGCTGGCGGCGATGGAGGCGACGACCTGGCCCCCGAAGAGTTCGCCGAGCGAGGTCTCCAGCTCCTGCATGGCGGGTATCTGGACCCGGCTGCGGGCGATGCAGTGGTCGAGCACGCCGTAGCGGCGCAGCGCGGCGATGCCGCCTTCGATCACATCGGGGTGCGAGTCGAGATCCAGGTACGAACAGCAGCTGAAGTTGACGAACTCATGGCCGTCGGGGATGAACTCGTGGCCCTCGGTGGCCCGCAGGAGGCCTGTCCCGGCGTCGTAGTCGGCGACGATCCCGGCCAGGCCGTGCCGCTCCGACAGGTCCCAGAACGCGTTGCCGATGCCGATCAGCTTGTCGTTGTTGCGGTACCGGTGGGCGGGGGTGATGCTCTGGCGCTCGGTCATGAGGTGGTACCCGCCGGTTCGTAGTTGTAGACGCCCTTGAGCTTCCGGTAGACCGCGGTGTAGATCGCCACGCCGAGCACGTAGGGGCGGCGGAAGATCTTCGGGTCGCGCAGCCAGAAGTTCATGTTGATGTTCATCTCGTCCAGCGACTCGGCCTGGTGCCACCAGCCGAGCGGGAGATAGAGCATCTCGCCGGGCTCCAGGACCAGTTCGCGGCGCTGGACGAGCTTGGCGGCGAGCTTCGGATAGCGCGCCCAGTCCACGTCGTCGAAGTCGAAGACCTGCGACTTGTCGCCGAACCCGTGCCGCAGGGACCTCGGGTAGTACTCCCAGAAGCCCGGCGGAGCCAGGACGAACCGCTTGCGGCCCTCCAGGCAGATGTTGAAGTTCTCCAGCTCGTCGAAGTGACTCTGGGTGAAAACGCCCTGGTGGCTGATCCACAGGTTCGCGGCGTTCATGGGGCCGCGGTAGTCGAAGAGCTTCCCGGCGTCGAAGCCGAGGATCGCGTTGACGTCGGCCGGGCTGTTGCGGAAGTTCGAGACGATGCGATTCCAGGTACCGGGATCGTCCATGTACCGGCCGTCCTCGAAGAACTCGCGGAGTTGGATCTCCTTGGTGGTCCACCGCTCCGAGTTCTGCTTGTCGCCCGGCTCGGTGAACAGGGTGACCATCATGTCGCCGAGGCGCTCCGCGACACCGTCGCGGCCCAGCCCCTGGGTGCCTTTCGGCAGGGTGATGACCACGGGCACATCGGCTCGGATGAGAGCCTCGCGCCCGAAGGCCATGAATTCGTCGAAGGATATCCGGGGGACCGGTAGGCCCCCGATTCCGTCCCGACCGGACACGGAATGCGATGTGTTCATCATTCTGCCCTCGCTTTTGTTCACTGTTCCGCCGCTGTCAATTCAGGATTCACCGCCGAGACCGGCCTCCCCTTCCGCAGCACCGGCTGTCCGACGAGGCTGACCACCAGGGCGACCAGCCCGCCGACGGCTCCCGCCCAGGCGGCGTGCGCCGAGGTGCCCTGCTCGCCCAGGTGTCCGCCGACGGCGATGCCCGACGCGATACCGAGGGCGCCGCAGCTGTTGAGCCAGGAGAACGCCTCGGACAGGGAGCCCTTGGGGGCCACCGATTCGAGGAGGGTGCTCCCGGCGATCAGGGCCGGCGAGATCGCGATGCCCGCGAGGACCGCGCAGAAGGCCATCACCGGGAAGGTGTCCGCGAAGGCCAGCGGAATCGCGCTGAGCGTCAGCACACAGGAGGTGACCACGAGCAGCGCGGACTGCGGCACCCGCCAGTCGACGGCGCCGTACGCCAGTCCGGCGACGAGGCTGCCGACCGCGATCAGCGCCAGCAGCACACCGCCCAGTCCGGGCTCCGACCGCTCCTGCGCGAACGCGATCATCGAGACGTCGACCGCGCCGAACAGGAATCCCATGCCCGCGTAGGCCGCCATCAGCACCCAGACGCCCGGCACCGCGATCGCCCGCTGCGGGCTGCCGCCCGGCTCGCGGGCGCGCATCGGCTCGGAGCTCCGGTGCAGCGCCACCACGATCGATCCGGTCACGGTCAGGACCGCGCAGGCGATCAGTCCGCCGGCCGGGAAGGCCGCCGGGCTCAACACCGTGACCAGCAGCGGCCCCAGGAGGAAGATCGTGTCGTCGAGGATCGACTCCATGGCGTACGCGGTACGCAGCGAACCCTGGTCGACGAATGCCGCCCAGCGCGCCCGCATGAAGCCGGTGAACGACACCGAGGTGCATCCGGTGACGAGGGCCGCCGCGATCATCGCCCAGAGCGGAAGCTCCAGGCCGATCGCCGTCAACAGCAGTGCCATCCCGACGGCATGGCCCGCACAGGTGGTCAGCAGGACCTTGCGCTGGCTGTGCCGGTCGGCGAGACGTCCCAGGAACGGCGCCGCCACACCTTGGGAGATGAGCATGGCCGCAGCCACCACGCCGGCCTCGCCCAGCGATCCGGTGACCGCCGAGATCAGCATCAGACAGCCGATGGAACGCATGGCGATCGGAAAGCGTCCGACCATGCCCCAGAAAGCCAGCGTGCCCGCGCCGGGTGATCTCAGCAGTCGCAGATAGGAACCGAGCCCGGAATTCGACGACGGCGCACTCTCGGACACCATTCTCCTGTCGGCGCAGAAACGAATGAATCGAATAGCCTCGTGATCCCGAGGTCGGAAAAACCCGGCCAACCGCACGTTCGGAAACCTTTGTGCCGTGTGTGCCGGCGATCCGAACTGCTTTGCCACGCTCCCCATGTGGCGGATCGTCATGCTATGCAGGTCACCACGGGGTGTCAATAGCTCGAATGCCGACGAAAAAGCTACCGACCAGGCAGTTCACCTCCGCCGATGACCGTACGGAGTCCCGTACGAGAATCCGCTCGGCGCGCCGCCCGACGACCGGCTCGCCGTCGGCCAAAGTGCCTCACTCGGCATGATCCGAATATTCCGGGCGGAGTAATATTCGTGCTTTCCCATACGATGACGGCAGACCGTATGTGCCGGAGCCAGTCATGAGCGGCAATCAGGAGGCAGCGTGACCGAGGTCAAGGTCGAGATCCAGGAGACCGACCAGGAGATCGGCCGGCAAGCCCTCACCCCGGAGACCCCGGTGGACGAGGAGAGCGAAGCCACGAAACAGCGGAAGAACGGTCTGGACCGGGGCGTGAGCGACGAGCTCGCCGCGAACATGAAGGGCGGCTGGGCGGACACCGAGCGGCATGACCTGCTGCCCATCCCCCAGGCCGGGCACACCGCCCGCCGCCGCGACGGCCTCTCCGCCCGCTTCCCGGGCGAGCGGCTGGTGATCCCTGCGGGCAATCTGAAGGTCCGCGCCAACGACACCTTTTACCGGTTCCGCCCGTCGTCCGACTACACGTATCTGACGGGCGACCAGACCGAGGACGCCGTACTGGTCCTGGAGCCAGCGGCGGACGGCGGCCACGAGGCGACCGCGTACCTGCTGCCCCGGTCCGACCGGGAGAACGGCGAGTTCTGGCTCTCCGGCCAGGGCGAGCTGTGGGACGGCCGGCGCAACAGCCTCACCGAGAACGAGCGGCTCCTCGGCCTGCCCTGCCAGGACGTCCGGGCGCTCGCCGAAGCGCTCGGGGCGGGCACCGGACCGGTCCGCCTGCTGCGCGGCTACGACGCGGGCATCGAGGAGGCCCTCTCCGACAAGGTCACCGCGGAGCGGGACGAGGAGTTCCGCGTCTTCCTCTCCGAAATGCGCCGGATCAAGGACGCGTTCGAGATCGCCGACCTCCGCTTCGCCTGCGAGGCCACCGCCCGCGGCTTCGAGGACGTCGTCCGCTCGCTCGACCGGGCGCAGGAGACGTCGGAGCGGTACATCGAAGGCACGTTCTTCCTCCGCGCGCGGGTGGAGGGCAACGACGTCGGCTACAGCACGATCGCCGCCGCGGGACCGCACGCCACCACCATCCACTGGGTCCGCAACGACGGCGCGGTCCGCGACGGCGAACTGCTGCTGCTCGACGCCGGCGTCGAGACCCGCAACCTCTACACCGCCGACGTGACCCGCACCCTGCCGGTCAACGGCCGGTTCACACCGCTCCAGCGCAAGATCTACGACGCGGTGTACGAGGCCCAGTCGGCCGGCATCGCGGCGGTGAGGCCGGGCGCCCCGTACCGCGACTTCCACCGGGCCGCACAGCGCGTGCTGGCCACCAGGCTCGTCGAGTGGGGCCTGTTCGACGACGGCCTGGACGTGGAGAAGGTCCTGGAGCTCGGCCTGCAGCGCCGCTGGACCATGCACGGCACCGGCCACATGCTCGGCCTGGACGTGCACGACTGCGCCGCGGCCCGGACCGAGAGTTACGTCGAGGGCCCCCTGGAGCCGGGCATGTGCCTGACCGTGGAGCCGGGCCTCTACTTCCAGGAGGACGACCTGACGGTGCCGGAGGAGTACCGGGGCATCGGCGTACGCATCGAGGACGACATCCTCGTCACCGAGGACGGCAACGAGAACCTCTCGGCCGGCCTGCCCCGGGAGGCCGACGAGATCGAGGCATGGATGGCCCGCCTCAAGGCGTGATCACCGGTGGTGCCGCTCCGGCGTCGGGGCGGCACCACCGCGAGGCACTTCACCGTGAGACGTGAGGACAAACACGGTTCGCCCCACCACGAGGACACAACAGACACGAGGGCACAACAGAACGGTCGGCACCGTGATCACGATGCCGACCGTTCGTCGTTGCCCGCAGGACACTTCTCGGTGTCCTACTTTGTGCGCGAGGGGGGATTTGAACCCCCACGTCCCTAAGGACACTGGCACCTGAAGCCAGCGCGTCTGCCGTTCCGCCACTCGCGCAAGAGTGGTGTTTCCAGACCCTCTCCCACCTGTGTGGTGCGAGCGCCTGGCGACATCCCGAAGATTAGCACGGTGAACAGGGTGGATTCACATCCGTTGTTTCACCGGCCCCGGGACGGGAAACGGGAACGCGGAGCCGCCGCCCCCACTCCTTCAGAGAGCATCCCGTGTGCGGGACACTGTGAGGAGGCCACCTCTACGATCCGTGTGAGGGGTGACACTCATCCACAGGGCAGAGAAGGGGAACCAGCCGATTTCCCGACGCGTGGATACGATCAGTAAGCAGTACAGGGACGATGACACCGGAGGAGGTGCCCCATGGGGGTCATGAAGCGTTTCGAGCAGCGCCTCGAAGGGCTGGTCAACGGCACCTTCGCCAAGGTCTTCAAGTCCGAGGTGCAGCCGGTCGAGATCGCCGGCGCGCTCCAGCGGGAGTGCGACAACAACGCGACGATCTGGAACCGCGAGCGGACCGTCGTCCCCAACGACTTCATCGTCGAGCTCAGCACACCCGACTACGAGCGGCTCAGCCCGTACTCGGGCCAGCTGGGCGACGAGCTGTCGGGCCTGGTGCGCGACTACGCCAAGCAGCAGCGCTACACGTTCATGGGGCCGATCAAGGTCCACCTGGAGAAGGCCGACGACCTCGACACCGGTCTCTACCGGGTGCGCAGCCGCACCCTGGCGTCGAGTTCGTCACAGCAGGACCCGTCCGACCAGCACCAGCGGCCCGCCCCCGGGCGGTCCGCCGCCCCGCAGGCCCCCGGTGGCTACGGCTACCCGCCGGCCGCCGCTCCGCCGATGCCCGCGGCCCCGCCGCCCGGCGGTGGACGGCCCACGGGCGACCGGCGCCCGCCGGCCGGGCCCGGCGCGCTGCCGGACGCCCAGGTGCGGCGCTGGATCGAGATCAACGGCACACGCCATCAGATTTCCCGCCCGACGTTGGTGATGGGACGATCCACCGACGCCGACGTGCGGATCGACGACCCCGGCGTATCGCGCCGGCACTGTGAGATCCGGACCGGAACGCCCTCGACGATCCAGGATCTCGGGTCCACCAACGGCATCGTGGTGGACGGGCAGCACACCACCCGCGCTACGCTCCGCGACGGCTCGCGGATCGTCGTGGGCAGCACCACCATCGTTTACCGGCAAGCCGAAGGGTGAAGCGGGGGCAATGTCAGAGCTGACCCTGACGGTCATGCGGCTAGGTTTCCTGGCTGTTCTGTGGCTGTTCGTGATCGTGGCCGTCCAGGTCATCCGCAGCGACCTGTTCGGAACGCGCGTCACGCAGCGCGGCTCACGCCGCACTGCCGCCGACGCGCGCCCGCAGCAGGGCCGCCAACAACAAGCGGCGCCGCCCCAGCAGCGCCAGCAGCCCGGGCGCCAGCGCCGCGGGGCACCCACGAAGCTGGTCGTGTCCGAAGGCACCCTCACGGGCACCACGGTCGCGCTCCAGGGCCAGACCATCACGCTGGGCCGGGCCCACGATTCGACGATCGTGCTGGACGACGACTACGCGTCCAGCAGACATGCCAGGATCTACCCCGACCGGGACGGCCAGTGGATCGTGGAGGATCTCGGGTCCACCAACGGCACGTATCTGGAACGGACCCGGCTCACCACCCCGACGCCTGTTCCGCTGGGCGCGCCGATCCGTATCGGCAAGACCGTCATCGAGCTGCGGAAGTAGTACGACAATGAGCGAGCGGAGCGAGCGAGCCGCGGCGGCCCGGACGACGGACGCGGCCCGGTTCCCGACCGGAGGGTGGGCAGTGTGGCTCGAGACAGGCTGTACCCCGACGGAGCGTCGACCGGGCAGGTGCGCATGAGTCTGTCCCTGCGCTTCGCCGCCGGATCGCACAAAGGCATGATCCGGGAGGGGAACGAGGACTCCGGCTACGCCGGCCCGCGTCTCCTCGCCATCGCCGACGGCATGGGCGGTCAGGCGGCCGGTGAGGTCGCCAGCTCCGAGGTGATCTCCACGCTCGTCCAGCTCGACGACGACGTCCCGGGCTCGGACATCCTGACCTCGCTGGCCACGGCGGTGCAGCAGGCCAACGACCAGCTGCGCGTCATGGTCGAGGAGGACCCGCAGCTGGAGGGCATGGGCACCACGCTCACCGCCCTCCTCTGGACCGGCCAGCGGCTCGGCCTGGTGCACGTCGGCGACTCCCGCGCGTACCTGCTGCGCGACGGCGTGCTGACCCAGATCACCCAGGACCACACCTGGGTGCAGCGCCTGGTCGACGAGGGCCGCATCACCGAGGAAGAGGCCACCACCCACCCGCAACGCTCCCTGCTGATGCGGGCGCTGGGCAGCGGCGACCACGTCGAGCCGGACCTCTCCATCCGCGAGGTCCGCGCCGGCGACCGCTATCTGATCTGCTCCGACGGCCTCTCCGGCGTGGTCTCGCACCAGACCATGGAAGAGACCCTGGCCAGCTACCAGGGCCCGCAGGAGACCATCCAGGAGCTCATCCAGCTCGCTCTGCGCGGCGGCGGCCCCGACAACATCACCTGCATCGTGGCCGACGTCCTGGACGTCGACAACAACGACACCCTGGCCGGCCGCCTCAACGACACCCCGGTCGTCGTCGGAGCGGTCGCGGAGAACCAGGCGGTGCTGAACGACGGCGGGGCCATGCACACCCCGGCCGGCCGCGCGGCCGGTCTCGGCCGCCCGGTCCCGCCGCCCGCGGGCGGCTTCGGCCCGCCCGGCAGCGGTGACTCCGACTACGGCTCGATGCCGGACGGCTCGTACGACGCGTACGCCGACGACGACCTCGACAAGCCGCGCGGCGGCCGTAAGTGGCTCAAGCGGTCCTTCTTCACCGTGCTGGCGCTGGCCGTGATCGGCGGCGGCCTCTACGGCGGCTACCGCTGGACGCAGACCCAGTTCTACGTCGGCGCGCAGAACGAGAACGTGGCGCTGTTCCGCGGTATCAGCCAGGACCTCGCCTGGATCTCGCTCTCCGAGGTCGAGAAGAACCACCCCGAGATCGAGCTCAAGTACCTGCCGCCGTACCAGCGCAAGCAGGTCGAGGCCACGATCGCCGAGGGCAGCATCACCGACGCCCGCAAGAAGGTCGACGAACTCGCCGCCCAGGCATCCGCCTGCAAGAAGGACGCGCAGCGCCGCGCCGCCGAGGCCGAGGCCGAGACTTCCGCCACTCCCCCCACCACGGGGACCAAGCCGAACACCGCGACTCCCACTCCCGGCCCCAGCCTCTCGGAGGAAGAGAAGAAGCTGGTCCCGCAGTGCGGTAAGCAGTAAGCCGTAGGGGGCCTTCAGCACCATGAGCGTTGTCACCAACACGACCACCATCGGCGCGATCGACGCACCGAGCCGCCGCAACACCGAGCTGGCGCTCGTCATCTTCGCCGTCGCCATCTCGGTGTTCGCCTACGCCAACGTGGGCCTCGCCCTCAACGGCGAACTGCCCTCGGGCATGCTCGGTTACGGAGCGGGGCTCGCCCTGCTCGGCGGCGTCGCCCACCTCGCGGTGCGCCGGTTCGCCAAGTACGCCGATCCGCTGCTGCTGCCCCTCGCCGTACTCCTGAACGGCCTCGGCCTGGCGGTCATCTGGCGCCTGGACCAGTCCGAACGGTTCCAGGCCCTGAAGACCTTCGCCCCCGCCGCTTCGAAGCAGCTGCTGTTCTCCGCGATCGGCGTGGGCATGCTCGTCGCGGTCCTGGCCATCCTGAAGGACCACCGCATCCTGCAGCGCTACACGTACATCTCCATGCTCGTGGCGCTGTTCCTGCTGATCCTGCCGATGTTCTTCCCCGCGGTGAACGGCGCCAAGATCTGGATCAAGATCCCCGGCGTCGGTACGCTCCAGCCCGGCGAGTTCGCCAAGATCATCATCGCGGTGTTCTTCGCGGGCTACCTGATGGTCAAGCGGGACGCACTGGCGCTGGCCAGCCGCCGGTTCATGGGCCTGTACCTGCCTCGCGGCCGCGACCTCGGCCCGATCCTGATGGTCTGGGCCTTCTCGATCCTGATCCTGGTCTTCGAGACCGACCTCGGTTCCTCGCTGCTCTTCTTCGGCATGTTCGTCGTGATGCTGTACGTCGCCACCGAGCGCACCAGCTGGATCGTCTTCGGTCTGCTGATGTCCGCGATCGGTGCCGTCGGTGTCGCCTCGTTCGAACCGCACGTCCAGCAGCGCGTCACCGCGTGGCTCGACCCGTTCGCGGGCTGGGGTGTGGAACCGGCGAGCGAGCAGATGGCCAAGTCCCTGATGGCCTTCGGCTCCGGAGGCACCCTCGGGACCGGTCTCGGACAGGGTCACTCCGACCTGATCGGCTTCGCCGCCAACTCCGACTTCATCCTCGCCACCGTCGGTGAGGAGCTGGGGCTCGCCGGGATGATGGGGGTGCTCCTGGTCTACGGCCTGATCGTGGAGCGCGGGGTGCGCACCGCGCTGGCGGCCCGCGACCCGTTCGGCAAGCTCCTCGCGATCGGCCTCTCGGGATCGTTCGCCATCCAGGTGTTCGTCGTCGCCGGCGGTGTGATGGGTCTCATCCCGCTCACCGGTATGACGATGCCGTTCCTGGCGGCGGGCGGTTCCTCCGTACTGGCCAACTGGGCCCTGATCGCCATCCTGATCCGGATCAGCGACACCGCACGCCGCCCCGCCCCGGCGCCGGCACCTTCGACCGACGCAGAGATGACGCAGGTGGTACGACCGTGAACAAGCCACTGCGCCGGATCGCGCTCTTCTGCGGAATCCTCGTGCTGGCCCTCCTGATCCGGGACAACTGGCTCCAGTACGTCCGTGCGGACGAGCTGAACAGCCACAAGTACAACCGCCGCGTCCAGATCGAGCGCTACGCCCACGAGCGCGGCGACATCATCGTCGACGGCAAGGCCATCACCGGCTCCGTCGAGACCGAGGACGGCGACTTCACGTACAAGCGGGTCTGGAAGGACGGGCCTCTCTGGGCCCCCGTGACCGGCTACTCCTCGCAGGCGTTCGACTCCTCACAGCTGGAGAACCTGGAGGACGGCATCCTCACCGGCAACAGCGACCAGCTGTTCTTCGACCGGACGATGTCGATGTTCACCGGCGAGAAGAAGCAGGGCGGCAACGTCGTCACCACCCTCAACGGGGCAGCCCAGAAGGCCGCGTTCAAGGGGCTCGGCGAGAAGAAGGGCGCCGTCGTCGCCCTGGACCCGCAGACCGGTGCCATCCTCGCGCTCGCGAGCACGCCGTCGTACGACCCCTCGGTCTTCGCCGGGAACTCGCTCAAGGACTCGGATGCCCGGCAGCAGCTCCTGAAGGACAAGGACAAGCCGATGCTCAACCGGGCATTGCGCGAGACCTACCCGCCCGGCTCCACCTTCAAGGTCGTCACCGCCGCCGCCGCCCTGGAGAACGGGCTCTACGACGACATCGACGCAAAGACGGAGTCCCCGCTGCCCTGGACGCTGCCGCAGACGCAGATCCCGCTCCAGAACGAGGGCGACATCCCCTGCGAGGACGCCTCGCTCCGCGAAGCCCTGCGGGTCTCCTGCAACTCCGTCTTCGGCAAGATCAGCGACGACCTCGGCAACGAGAAGATGATCGAGCAGACGGACAAGTTCGGCTTCAACAAGGAAGTCTTCACGCCCGTCCGCGCCGACGCGAGCATCTACCCCGAGGACAACCGGCCGCAGAACGCGATGGCCGGCATCGGCCAGGCGTCCAACCGGACCACGCCGCTCCAGATGGCCATGGTGGCCTCCGCCATCGCCAACGACGGCAAGCTGATGCAGCCGTACATGGTCGCCAAGCGCCAGGCGCCCAACCTGGACGACATCTACACCGCCAAGCCCGAGGAGCTCAGCCGGGCGCTGTCCGGCGAGAACGCCCAGAAGGTCCAGCAGATGATGGAGACCGTCGTCGAGAAGGGCACGGGAACCAACGCACAGATCCCCGGCGTCACAGTGGGCGGCAAGACCGGTACCGCCCAGCACGGTCTGAACAACAGCGAGAAGCCGTACGCCTGGTTCATCTCGTACGCGAAGACCGACAACGGCTCCCCGGTCGCCGTCGCCGTCGTGGTCGAGGACGGCAACGCCAACCGGGACGACATCTCCGGTGGCGGACTGGCCGCCCCGATCGCGCGCGACGTGATGAAGGCGGTCGTCGACAGCAAGCAGTGAGGCCCGTCACGGCGTCCGCCCGCCCATACCGGACATCGGATACCGGTCGGATATCGGCTGACGGGTGCGGGCTGATCACGTACCGCGTGCCCGGTAGCGTATGCGCGAACAGCGCACCGCCGGACCACACACACGGGTGCGGTCAGGACTGACGGAGAGGGCTGGAACAGTTATGGAAGAGCCGCGTCGCCTCGGCGGCCGGTACGAGCTGGGCTCGGTGCTCGGCCGTGGTGGCATGGCCGAGGTCTACCTCGCCCACGACACCCGGCTCGGCCGCACCGTAGCTGTGAAGACGCTCCGGGCCGACCTGGCCCGCGACCCGTCCTTCCAGGCCCGGTTCCGCCGTGAGGCCCAGTCGGCCGCCTCGCTCAACCACCCCGCGATCGTCGCCGTCTACGACACCGGCGAGGACTACGTCGACGGGGTCTCCATCCCGTACATCGTGATGGAGTACGTCGACGGGTCGACCCTGCGGGAGCTCCTGCACTCCGGCCGCCGGCTGCTGCCCGAGCGCACGCTGGAGATGACGGTCGGCATCCTCCAGGCCCTGGAGTACTCGCACCGCGCCCAGATCGTCCACCGCGACATCAAGCCGGCCAACGTCATGCTGACGCGCACCGGCCAGGTCAAGGTCATGGACTTCGGCATCGCCCGGGCCATGGGCGACTCCGGCATGACCATGACGCAGACCGCCGCGGTCATCGGCACCGCCCAGTACCTCTCGCCGGAGCAGGCCAAGGGCGAGCAGGTCGACGCACGGTCCGACCTGTACTCCACCGGCTGCCTGCTCTACGAGCTCCTCGCGGTCCGGCCCCCGTTCGTCGGGGACTCGCCCGTCGCCGTGGCCTACCAGCACGTGCGCGAGGAGCCGCAGCCGCCGAGCAACTTCGACCCCGAGATCACGCCCGAGATGGACGCGATCGTGCTGAAGGCGCTCACCAAGGACCCGGACTACCGCTACCAGTCCGCCGACGAGATGCGGGCCGACATCGAGGCCTGCCTCGACGGCCGGCCGGTCGCGGCCGCGGCGGCGATGGGCGCCGTGGGGTACGGGGGCTACGACGGCTACAACGCCGACCAGCCCACCGCCGCCCTGCGCCCGACCGACCCGAACAACGCTCCGACGTCGATGCTGCCGCCGGTCAACCCGGACGACGGCGGCTACGGCTACGACGACCGCGCGGGGCGCCGGCGCCAGCAGCCGAAGAAGAGCAACACCTCGACGATCCTGCTGGTCGTCGCCGGCATCCTGGTGCTCATCGGCGCGATCCTGATCGGCCGGGCCGTCTTCAGCGACAGCGGCAACGACGGCAAGGTCCCCGTACCGAACATGGTCGGCTCCACCGTCAAGGAGGCGGAACAGCTCGCCGAGAGAGCCGGGGTCGTCCTGAAGGTCGCCGGCGAGGAGCCGTGCGAGCAGCAGGAGAAGGGCGACATCTGCTCGCAGTCCCCGAAGGACGGCGAGATGGACGAGAACGGGACCGTCGAGGTCATGGTCTCCTCCGGCGCCCCGAAGATCGAGGTTCCCGACGTCCTGGAGAAGTCCGAGGACGGCGCCCGCAAGGCCCTGGAGGACAAGGGCTTCACGGTCAACGTGACCGCGGTCGAGTCCGACAAGGCCGAGGGCACGGTGATCAAGCAGAAGCCCGACGGCGGCGCCCAGGCGGAGGACGGCTCCGAGGTGACCATCACGGTCGCCAAGAAGGAGACCCTGGACCTGCCCGACATGCGCACCCGCACCTTCGCGGCCGCGGAACAGCAGCTGCGGGACATCGGCTTCAGCAACATCTCGCGGGCCGACGTCGACTCGGAGGAGCCGAAGGACACCGTCGTCGAGCAGACGCCGCAGCCCGGCAAGCACGCCAAGGACGCGCAGATCGTCCTCAAGGTCTCCAAGGGCCCGCCGGAGCCGCCGGAGCCGGAGAAGACCCAGGTCCCGCAGATCCAGGGCATGACGCTCGGCGAGGCCAAGGCGAAGCTCCAGGAGGCGGGCCTCCAGGTCGGCAACGTCCAGGGGTCGCAGGAGGACAACGCCATCGTGGCCGTCGTGCAGCCGGGGGCCGGTGAGACCGTGGACAAGAACTCGGCGGTCAACATCTTCGCCACCCCGGGCGGCGGCGGGGACCAGGGCGGCGGCGGCATCTTCGGAGGCCCGTCGGGCGAGTAGCGCCCGCGTAGCCGTACGTACGGGAGAGGGCCCCGGTCACCGTGGATGGTGACCGGGGCCCTCTCCCGTACCCCTGGGGCATCTCCGGCCAAGATCCGCCGGACAGGCGCTCATAGATCCGCCTGACAGGCGCTAAAGCAGCTCCACCGGCTTCGTACGGTCCTTGTCGACCTTCTCCGTACGCTCCAGCTCGCCCCAGACGATGTACCGGTACTTCGACGTGTAGACCGGGGTGCAGGTCGTCAGCGTGATGTAGCGGCCTGGCTTCTTGACGCCCGACTCCTCCGGGACCGGCTCGATCACCTCGACGTTGAACTTCGAGGTCTCCGGGAGCGACTTGTAGACCTTGTAGACGTACCAGGTGTCCTTGGTCTCGAAGACGATCGCGTCGCCGTTCTTCAGCTTGTCGATGTTGTGGAACTTGGCGCCGTGCCCGTCCCGGTGGGCGGCCAGCGTGAAGTTGCCCTTGTCGTCCCAGGGCAGGGCGGAGGGGACCGGGTCGGTGTAGTAGCCCGCGATGCCGTTGTTCAGGGTCTCGGGGTCGGTGCCCTTCTTGACCAGCACCTCGCCGTTCTTCATGGCGGGTACGTGCAGGAAGCCGACGCCGTCCTTGGTGTCCAGGGCGCCCGGCCCGTCCGCCCACTTGCTGCGGACCGTGTCGCCCTGCTTGCCGGCCTCGCGGTCGGCGAGGACGTTGGTCCACCACAGCGAGTACGCGACGAAGAGCGCGAGCACCAGGCCCGCGGTGATCAGAAGCTCCCCGAAGACGCTGACGGCCGTGGCGATGGGGTGCCTGCTGGGCCGGGGCGCGGGGGGCGCGGGCACGTCGGTCCGCTCGTCGTGCTCGGTCCTCGCTGCCACCGCACCGCCCCTGTCGTGATGATGTTCAGCCCACGAGCGCCTTGGGCTTCCCCTCGCCGCGCGGCCGTTCGTCGACCATCTTGCCCCAGACGATCAGCCGGTAGGTACTCGTGAACTCCGGGGTACAGGTCGTCAGCGTGATGTACCGGCCCGGCTCGGTGAACCCCGATCCGACCGGGATCGGTTCGATCACCGAGATGTTCGACGGCGAGGTCTGCGGCAGGATGCTGGTCATCTCGTACGTGTAGTACGCGTCCCTCGTCTCGACCACGATCGGGTCGCCGGGGCTGAGCTTGTTGACGTAGCGGAACGGTTCACCGTGGGTGTTGCGGTGGCCCGCCACGGCGAAGTTGCCCTGCTCGTCCTCGGGCATCGCCGTCTTCAGCTTGCCTTCGCCGTAGTGGCCGAGCATGCCCCGGTCGAGGACCTTCTCCTTGTTGATCCCCTCGGCGATCGGAACGACCACGTCGAGCTTGGGGATGTGCATGATGGCGAAGCCCTGGCCCGGCGCGAACACCCCGGGCTTGCCGGCCCCGGTGGCCCACTCCTCCTGGATCTTGTCCGTCTCCCTGCCGGCGATCTGCTCGGCCCGGACGTTGGTCCACCAGAGCTGGTAGGTGACGAACAGCAGCATCAGGACGCCCAGCGAGATGAAGATCTCGCCGACGGCCCGGCTGGCGACCACGGCGGGACTGTCCTTGGCCGCTTTCGCCGCGCGCCGCGCCTCCATCCGGGACATGGGTGCGGCGGGTGCGGCGGGCGCCCCGGCACCCGCGGCCGCCGGGGCGGTGCGGCGGCCGCCACGGCCCTTGGCCGCCCGCCGCCGCTCGGCCCGCCCTCCGGTGACCGGTTCGGCCGGATCGGGGCGTTCGGCCGGCTCGTACGACGCGTACGGCTCGGGCCCTTCGGACGGCTCCGCGACTATTCGCCGGGTGTCCGCGATCCGCAGCCCCGGCGTCCCGTCGGCCTGAGGCGCCCCGGGCGGAGGAACAGGCACGGGAGCGGGCTCAGGAGAGGGCGCCGCGGGAGCGGGTCCAGGAGAGAGGCCGGGAGAGGGCGCAGGGGCCTGCTGGGAGCCGTACCAGTCCCGCTGGTATCCCTCGGGGTCGTACCACTCGCCCGGGGCCCCCTGAGGCCCCGCGTACGCCTGCGGCTCCCCCTGCGCGCTCTCGCTCCGGAACCACGGGGAGGCGTGCTGTTCCGGCAGCGGACCACCGAGCGGGTCGGGCAGCGGGTCGTTGAGCGGATCGGCGAGCCCGTCCACCGCCGCGACGAACGCCCCGTCGGCCCCGTAAGCCCCACGCGTGTACGGGCCCTGAGGCCCGGTGCCGTCCTCGGGGCGGGGTGCGGTCACGCCGCGGCCTTGCCCACCACCGGCGCGAGACCCGCCGACCGCGCCACGGCCCCCTGGTCGCCGCACTGCTCCAGCCAGTTGGCGAGCATCAGGTGGCCGTGCTCGGTGAGCACCGACTCGGGGTGGAACTGCACGCCCTCCACCGCCCGGTCCCGGTGGCGCAGCCCCATGATGATGCCGTCCCCCGTACGGGCGGTGACCTCCAACTCCGGCGGCAGCGCCGCCGGTTCGGCGGCGAGCGAGTGGTAGCGGGTGGCGGTGAAGGGGGACGGCAGTCCGGCGAAGACGCCCTTGCCCTCGTGGTCCACCGGCGAGGTCTTGCCGTGCAGCAGCTCAGGAGCCCGGTCGACGACCCCGCCGTACGCCACGGCCATCGACTGCATCCCCAGGCAGACGCCGAAGACCGGAACGCCGGTGTCCGCGCAGTGGCGCACCATCTCGACGCAGACCCCGGCCTGCTCGGGTGTGCCGGGGCCGGGGGAGAGCAGGACGCCGTCGAAGCCGTCCTGGGCGTGGGCGGTGGTCACCTCGTCGTTGCGCAGCACCTCGCACTCGGCACCGAGCTGGTAGAGGTACTGGACGAGGTTGAAGACGAAGCTGTCGTAGTTGTCCACGACGAGGATGCGTGCGCTCACTGCCCGGCCCCTGCCCCACCGGCGCTGTCGCCGTCGACGGTCACATCACCGAACGGGAGCAGCGGCTCCGCCCACGGGAACACGTACTGGAACAGCGCGTAGACGACCGCGAGAACCAGCACGAGCGCGATGATGCTCCGCACCCATGCGTTGCCCGGCAGATGCCGCCAGATCCAGCCGTACATGCTGACCCCTCCGTTCGGTACTCGCACCAGATTAGAGTGCCGCGGCCGGAGAGTGGGTCAGCCTGTGGAAAACCCCGGCCGGTCCCGGGTCAGCCGGTGAGCTCCGGCGGCCGTCCCCCGCTCACCGGCCGCGTCGCGTCCAGGTGCGCCCAGGCGATCAGCCGGTGACTGCTGCCCCACTCGGGCTCGCAGGTGGTGAGCGTCAGATAGCGGCCGGGGCCCTCGAAGCCGGAGCGGCGGGGGACGGGGTCGACGACGGCGGTGTCGGTCGGCACGGTCCGGTAGGGCTCCCTGGCGATGCGGTACGTGAACCAGGTGGTGCCGTCGTTGACGATCACCGCGTCACCGGGGCGCAGCCGGGGGAAGTCCTTGAAGGGGTCTCCGTACGTCCGGCGGTGCCCCGCCACCGCGAAGTTCCCGCGCTCTCCGGGCCGGGCGGTGCCGCTGTAGTGGCCGAGGCCCTTCTGCAAGGTTTCGGCCTCGGTGTTCTCCAGGACGGGCCACTCCCAGTCGGCGCCGAAGCGGGGGATGTGCAGCGTCGCGAACGGCTTCCCGTCGCGGTACGGGGCCGGGGCGGAGGCGGCGGTTCCCGGTGGAGCGGTCACGGGTTCCTGGGCCCAGCGGCCGCGGAGCGTCTGGATCTCGCCCTCGGCCGCGTCGGCGGCCTTGACGCCGGTCCACAGCAGGACGTAGGCGACGAACAGGATGATCAGGGCGCCGACGGTGATGCACAGTTCGCTGAAGGTCCGGACGACGAGGCGTACCGAGCGCACCGACGGTCGTGACGACACCGGACGGCCTCCCCGGGGATCAGCTCGGGCTCACTCCACAGGCTTCGCGTGCTGGAGATCCACTGTGCCCGAGTAACCGGGAAGAGTCACCGCGTCGTCCTCGTCGACTTTCCAGCCCAGCCCGTACGCCTTCACGTACAGCTGGTAGTTCTGGATCGCCGTGGAGTCGTCGAGCGCCCGCTTGAGCTTGCCGGGGTCGCCCACGGCGGTGACCTTGTACGGCGGGGAGTAGACGCGGCCCTGCAGGATCAGGGTGTTGCCGACGCAGCGGACCGCGCTGGTGGAGATCAGCCGCTGGTCCATCACCTGGATCCCGCGCGCCCCGCCCTGCCAGAGGGCGTTCACCACGGCCTGGAGGTCCTGCTGGTGGATGACCAGGTCGTTGGGCTGCGGCTCGGGGTAGCCGGGGTTGGCGGTGGCGTCCGGCGGGGCGTCGTTGAGGGTGACGCTGACGGCGTCGCCGGTGATCTTCGTGGTGCCGGCCGCCTTCTCCAGGGCTTTGAGCTTGGCGTCCTCGGCCTCGGTGGATCCGTCGTCGCGCTGGGCGAGAGCGTCGATGTCCGCCCGCGCGGAGGCGACCGAATCGTTCAGCTCGGCGTTGTGCTCGCTGCGTTCCTTGATCAGGTCGGAGAGCTTGAGCAAGGAGGAGTCGCTGCGCAGATTGGTGCCCTTGGCCGTGTTGGCGCTGGTGACGAAGATCAGCCCGGCCAGCGCGAAGACGGCAGCGGTGAGTCCCCGGGCCGCCCACGTGGAGGTGTGCCGGACCGGCTCTTCGGGAGAGTCGGCAGAATTGCTCAACGTACCCTTATCTCATCGGGCGCCATGGAAGCACTACGCTAACGGACGCCCGGGGGAGCCAGCATGCCCCCTCCGGCCATCCCCGCCCCGGCGCCCGCCACAGATCCCTGCGCGGTCACGCAGCGCATCGACAGGAGAGTCCCTCGTGCCGAAGTCACGTATCCGCAAGAAGGCCGACTTCACGCCGCCCGCGACGAAGCAGGCAACGGCCATAAAGCTGACCAACCGCAGTTGGGTCGCTCCGGTGATGCTGGCCCTGTTCCTCCTCGGACTGGCCTGGATCGTGGTGTTCTACGTGACCGAGGGCGATCTGCCGATCGACGCCCTGGGCAACTGGAACATCGTCGTGGGCTTCGGCTTCATCGCCGGTGGCTTCGCCGTCTCCACGCAGTGGAAGTAGCGCGCCCCCAGAGCACACAGCACGGCCCGAGCGCAAGCCTTGCCCTGAGTTACCCACAGAGTTATCCACAGCTGGGGGAAAAGGTCAGACGATCTGTGGATAACCTCCACTCAAGTTGACGCCGGTGTGACTGCAGCCTCCCTCGCCGAGGGGGGCTGCATCTCGTATTTCAGCGGGAAAAACCCAGCTCAGCGACGGTGGGCACAGATGTTCCCCTTGCCATGCACAAGGTCGGGCACTCACTGTGGACAACTGAGCCCTGTCCTGGGGGCGGAGCCCTCTTCGGAGCGGCTCAGCTCGGGGACATCAGCCGGCTCAGCTCAGGGACATCGTGCGGGCGATGATGATCGCCACCGACGCCAGCAGCACCAGCGCACAGGTCCCGGCCTGCACCGCCGTACGGCGCTCGCGCGGCGCGTGCACCAGCCCTATGGCGATCAGCACGCCCGCGACGAGACCGCCCACATGGGCCTCCCACGCGATGCCGCCCATGGTGAAGGTGAAGACCAGGTTCAGCGCCAGCAGGATCAGCACCGGCCGCATGTCGTAGTTCATCCGGCGCATCAGCACCGCGGTGGCACCCAGCAGGCCGAAGATCGCACCGGAGGCGCCCAGCGACGGCTGGTTCGGCGCGGCGATCAGATAGGTCAGGGCGCTGCCGGCCAGCCCGGAGAGCAGGTAGAGCGCGAGATAGCGTACGCGGCCGAGCGCGGCCTCCAGCGGTCCGCCGAGCCACCACAGACCCAGCATGTTGAACCCGATGTGCCACACCTCCTGGTGCAGGAACATCGAGGTCACCAGGCGGTACCACTGGCCCTCGGCGATGCCTTCGACCGAGCCCGGCGGCGGCGTCGGGTCCCAGGCCCGGCCGAGCAGCACCAGATCGTTGAGCAGGGACTCCGGAGCGGCCGCGACCAGGACGAAGACCGCGAGATTGATGCCGAGCAGGATCTTGGTGACCAGCCGCGGATCGGCGGCCACGGTGCCGCCGGCCAGCGTGCGGGGCATGCTCGCGGCCGGGTGGTGGCCGGTGCCCGAGCCCTGGCGTACGCAGTCGGGGCACTGGAAGCCGACGGAGGCGCTGACCATGCACTCGGTGCAGATCGGCCGCTCGCAGCGCGTGCAGCTGATCCCGGTCTCCCGGTCGGGGTGGCGGTAGCAGACCGGCACGGCCTGGCCGTTCTCCGGTGCGCCCCGGTCCGCCGGCGGCTGCTGGTCCATCGGTCCTGGCCTGCCTCTCGGTCTCACCCCGGGCGCCGCGACACACGGCCGCCCCGCTGGTCCGCTATGTAACAGTACGGACGGGCGGGGCGGTTGGTTCCCGGCGGAGCGGGACGTCAGCGGGTCTCGACGGCGACCGACTCGATCACGACGTCCTGGAGCGGGCGGTCGGTACGCGGGTTGGTCCCGGTGGCCGCGATGGCGTCGACGACCTTGCGGCTCGCGTCGTCCGCGACCTCGCCGAAGATGGTGTGCTTGTTGGTCAGCCAGGCGGTGGGCGCGACGGTCAGGAAGAACTGCGAACCGTTGGTCCCGGGGCCCGCGTTGGCCATGGCCAGCAGGTACGGCTTGGTGAAGGCGAGGTCCGGGTGGAACTCGTCGGGGAACTTGTAGCCCGGGCCACCGGTGCCGTTGCCCAGCGGGTCGCCGCCCTGGATCATGAACCCGCTGATGACGCGGTGGAAGACCGTCCCGTCGTACAGCGGGTTCGTGGACTTCTCGCCGGTCGCGGGGTTGGTCCACTCGCGCTGCCCGGTGGCCAGCTCGACGAAGTTCTTCACCGTCTTGGGGGCGTGGTTCGGCAGCAGCCGGATCTCGATGTCGCCCCGGTTGGTCTTCAAGGTGGCGTAAAGCTGCTCGGCCACGGTCTGCCTTCCCTCATCCTTCACTGACGTCCGCCGATCCTCCCACGGACCGGGAAACGTACGGCCGGATGCCTGGTGGAACGGCGCGTTCACCGCCGAACCGTGGCATTGTCGTCGGCAGACTTCACGTGCACCTTTTTACCGGCTTGAACCGTTATGGAAGAAAAAGCGATCATGCCCCGGATGCTCGTCCCGAGTGCCGGTCATGGCCGCGACAGGCATGATTTCGAATTGGGCGGAAAGGCGGAGTACCTACCCGCCACCAAGGAGGAGGATCCCGTGACCCGCATCGACAGCGTGCGCGCCGCAACCGACTCGGCCAGGGACAGCGCGCAGCACGCCGCGGAAGTGGTGGCGCCGTACGCCGACACGGCCAAGAAGCAGGCTGCACTGTACGCCCACGAGGCCCGTGTCCAGCTCGCGCCCAAGGTGACGAAGGCCGCCAAGCAGGCCCGTGTCCAGTACGAGTCCCACCTCGCGCCGCGCCTCGAACAGGCCCTGGCCCATGTGCCGCCGAAGGTCGACGAGGCCGCGCAGCGTGCGGCGCACTCGACCCGGAAGGCCGCCAGGACCGCCGCCGACTACACCGCGCCGCGCGTCGAGCACGCCAAGGCGGTGGCCGTGCCGGTCGCCGAGCAGGCGACCGCCCGGAGCTCCGCCGCGCTGGCCGCACTGCGGAGCAACGTCACGGCCAAGGAGATCCAGAAGCTGGCCCGCAAGCACGAGCGGCGGGCCAGGGCCGGCCGGGCGACCAAGGGTCTCCTGGTGCTGGGTGTCCTCGCCGGTGGCGCCTACGCCGCCTGGCGCTGGTGGGACAAGCAGGCCAACCCGGACTGGCTGGTCGAGCCGCCGGTGGCCACCGAGGTGGGCGACGAGCGTTCGCCGCTGAGCTCGGTGGACGGCAGCGGCCAGGCCGTGCTCGACCCGGAGGTCAAGGCCAAGCAGGCCGAGGCCGAGGCAGGCGGCGACACCCCGGGCCTCGACGACCGCCCCTGAGGCCGTCGGTCCCGTAACCGCACACAGAAGAGGAGAACGCCGGTTCCCACAAGCCCTCACGGGCCCAGTGGGAACCGGCGTTCTCCTCTTTTCCGCACGTGCGGCCCTTTCCACGACGGCAGGTCTGTCCCCGAGGGCGGCTCTTTCAACCCGTGCGGCCCCTTTACGGCTGCCGCCCTCGCCCGCGGTCGACCGCCGTCCGGGTGACACACTGATCCACGAGGGGCCGGCGTGAGCACGGACCGCCCCCGTCCTCGCGAAAGGTCCTTCCTGTGGTGCGCATCCCCCGGCCGCGCAGGGCTGTCGTCGTGGCGGCGGCCTGTGCCCTGACCGCCGGAGTCCTGGTCTCGTGCGGCGCGGACTCCCCGGGCGAAGGCGTCACCGCCGCACCGCACGCCGGCGACGCGGCCTGCGAGCAGCTCGCCGACCGCTACCCGGACCGCCTCGGCGGCCAGGACCTGACCTTCACCGACCGCCCCGGGGTCGCGGTCTGGGGCGAGAACGCGATCGTGCTGCGCTGCGGCGTCGAACTGCCCGTCCCGACCACCGACCCGTGCGCGACCGTCGACGGCGTGGACTGGGTCTTCCGCGAGGACCGCTCGGAGGACGACGGGAAGATGGTCGTCACCTACGGCCGCGACCCGGCCGTGGAGGCCGTGGTCTCCGACGACATCGCCGCCGTGGACGACGTCCTGGTCGACCTGTCCGTGCTGGTCAAGCCCGTGAAGGCATACACGAAGTGCATCAACCTGGACGACGTGCAGCCTCCGACGCCCTCCGCATGACGGCTCGGCGGGCCGCTTTGCTTGTGCTCAGCGCCGAGCGTCGGGCCACCCCGGGGCCCGCGCCCGGGACCCGGGCCCCGGGCCCCGGAAACAGAGAACACCCTCCGCCCTACATCGCGTAGGTCGGAGGGTGTTCATCGATGTGGAGCCTAGGAGATTCGAACTCCTGACATCTGCCTTGCAAAGGCAGCGCTCTACCAACTGAGCTAAGGCCCCGAAACACAGCAAACAAGGACATCGCCGAACACGTCCGTGCTACGGCAACCGTCGCAGACCAGACTACCGGGTGCTCCGCCCAATCTTGCAAAAGGATAGGACTCCCGGTGGACGACCACGCTCCGTAAGATGCTCGACGAGGTTCGCAGCAGCGAAGCCGCAGCGAAGGGGAGACGCAATGGACGCAGCGCAGCAAGAGGCGACGGCAAGAGCCAGGGAGCTTCAGCGCAGTTGGTACGGGGAGCCGCTGGGGGCGCTCTTCCGTCGGCTGATCGACGATCTCGGCCTGAACCAGGCACGGCTCGCCGCGGTTCTCGGGCTCTCCGCCCCGATGCTTTCGCAGCTGATGAGCGGTCAGCGCGCCAAGATCGGGAACCCGGCGGTCGTCCAGCGCGTCCAGGCACTTCAGGAGCTGTCGAGCCAGGTGGCGGACGGCAGCGTCAGCGCGGGCGAGGCCACCGACCGGATGGAGGAGATCAAGAAGTCGCAGGGCGGCTCCGTCCTGACCGGTACCGGCCAGACCACCTCGACCGGCGGCGCCCCCACCGTCCGCCGTGTGGTGCGCGAGATCCAGTCGCTCCTCAGGTCGGTCTCGGCGGCCGGCGACATCATCGATGCCGCCGACGCCCTCGCCCCGACCCACCCGGAACTGGCAGAGTTCCTCCGGGTGTACGGAGCCGGCCGCACCGCGGACGCGGTCGCGCACTACGAGGGACACCAGAGCTAGCGGTTCGGGAGCACGACGGAGCCAGGGCCTCGCACGGCCGGGTCCCTGGTCCCCGCAGGATCGCGGGCGATGAACACGAACTGGGAGCGGGCACAGCGCAATGGGTGAGGTCTTCGCCGGTCGGTACGAGCTGATCGATCCGATCGGACGTGGTGGGGTCGGCGCCGTCTGGCGGGCCTGGGACCACCGGCGCCGCAGGTACGTCGCGGCCAAGGTCCTGCAGCAGAGCGACGCGCACACGCTGCTGCGCTTCGTCCGCGAGCAGGCGCTGCGCATCGAGCACCCCCATGTCCTGGCCCCGGCGAGCTGGGCCGCCGACGACGACAAGGTCCTGTTCACCATGGACCTGGTGAGCGGTGGTTCGCTCGCCCATGTCATAGGCGACTACGGCCCGTTGCCGCCGCGCTTCGTCTGCCTGCTCCTGGACCAGCTGCTCTCCGGGCTCTCCACGGTGCACGCCGAAGGGGTGGTGCACCGCGACATCAAGCCGGCCAACATCCTGATGGAGGCCACCGGAACGGGCCGCCCGCATCTGCGCCTCTCCGACTTCGGCATCTCGATGCGCAAGGGCGAGCCCCGGCTGACCGAGACCAACTACGTGGTCGGCACGCCCGGTTACTTCGCACCCGAGCAGATGATGGGCGCCGAGCCCGACTTCCCGGCGGACCTCTTCGCGGTCGGCCTCGTCGCCCTCTACCTCCTCCAGGGCCAGAAGCCCGACTCCCAGGCGCTCGTCGAGCACTTCGCCGCCCACGGCACCCCGGGCGCCCCCGACGGCATCCCCGAGCCGCTCTGGCAGGTGCTCGCCGGGCTGCTGCAGCCGGACCCGCAGGCCCGGTTCCGTACGGCGACGGGAGCGCGCAAGGCCCTCACCGCGGCGGTCGAGATGCTGCCCGAGCCCGGCCTCGACGACGAGCCGGTGGAGGTCTTCGACCAGATCGGGCCGCTGCCCGCGGGGTTCGGCCCCGACGGCCCCGTGAAGGCCGCCCAGCCGTCGTCCCAGGCGTCCCTGGAGCCTCAGCCCTCCCAGGGGCCTCAGCGGCCCGCCTCGCCCCCGCCGCCCGTCTCCATGTCGGAGACCGGCAGCTTCCACCTGGCGCCCCCGTCGCAGCCGCAACAGGCCCAGCCACAGCCCCAGTTCCCCCAGCCCACGCCCGCCCAAGCGCCCGTCACACCACCCCCGTACGCCGTCGGCGCCCCGGCCCCCTCCCAGGCGCCGGCCTCCGGCGTACCGCACGACACTTCGGCGACCCGCCCGTACACCGACCAGCAGCAACACCAGCCGCCACCGCACTCCTTCGCCGCCCACGCTCCGGCGCACGCCCCTGCCGCCGCTCCCGTGCGGCAGACGCGGCCGGGACCGCCCCCGAAGGTGGCGGTCCCGGTGCTGGTGGTGGCGCTGATCTGCTTCGCGGTCGGCATCTGGGCGCTGACCCAGATGTAAGGGCGGCCCCCTACCGGCCCTGCTGCGGCGGTCCACCGAACGGCGGTTGCTGCTCGTGGGCCTGACCGGGACCGCCCGCGGCGGCCACGCGGCGGCGGGCCAGCAGCGTCCAGGCGCCGAGGCCGAGCACCAGCACGGCGCCCGTCCCGAGCGCTCCCGCCGCGACGACCTGCATCGTCGCGCTCTTCGCCGCCTTCGGAGCGCTGTCGCCGCTCTGTGCCAGCTCCTTGTCCTTCTCGGTCACCGCGAAGATCCCGGGGTCACCGTCGTACGGCGACCGGCCGGGCTCGTTCTTCACCTGGACCGACATCGTCAGCGCGATCGGGTCCTTGCCGTAACTCTCGGCGACCTTCGGGCTGAGCGTCACCGACAGGTAGTACCAGCCGGCGAAGCGCAGCGTGCTGACCTGCGAGCTGTAGTCGTACCGGTTGCGGTACGCCACCGGAGGCAGCGGTTTCAGCGCCGTGCTCGCGGACTTCCCGGAGTACGAGAGGGAGGTGTCGGTGATGTGCCCCTGGGCCGGGTTGTCCAGCGACAGGGTGAGCGCGTTGCCGATGAACTCCGTTGATTCGACCGTGGTGTTGCTGAGCACGGCGGAGGCGTAGATCTGCTGCCCCCAGTCCACCGGCACCCGGTAGAAGCGGGTCTGACCGGGCGCGATCTCGTCGATCCACTCACCGGTCTTCAGGCTGGTGGCGTCGTAGTAACTGCTGCCGCCCGTACGCTTCTGCGCCTCGACGTCCAGCGGTGCGGGCGTGGCGGAGGGCCAGTCCTTCGGCCCGGTGGTCTCCGTCGGCCCGCCGCTCCCCAACGCGGGCTCCTCGACGAAGCGGAGCTCCAGATTCCAGGCCTCGGGGCTGGATTCGGGCTCGCTCTCACGCTCGACGAGGACGTCGTAGGTCCCGGCCTCCTTGCAGGTGGTGCTCGACCCCTTGCCGATGGTCCGGTGCGCGTACGCGGCGATCGGCCGCGGCATCTCGCCCGAGCCGAAGGTGGTCTGGTTGGAGCTGCACCGGGAGTCGTTGAGATCCCGGATGCTGACGGTGATCCCGTCGCCGTACTCCACCGAGCCGCCACTCTTCGGCACCGCGACCGCCGAGACATAGGCGTCGGTGAGGCTGTCGAGCTTCACCCGGTAGTAGAGCTGCTCGCCCGGCGAGATGGAGCTGCGGTACACGGCGCCCGGCTGCAGGACCGAGGCTTCGGCATTGCGCTCCGCACCCTGCACGTTCTTCGCGCCGGGATCGAAGGCGTACGCCGGTGGGCCGTCCGCGTACGCCTGCCCGGGCAGCGCCGCCACGGCGCACATCGCGGCGAGTGCCGCCAGCATCGCCCGCCCCCTGTTGCGCTGCCTCTTCACGCACTCCCCCTCGTCGTCACCATGGCCGCAATGCCGGTCCATCCTGCCCCGGCCGCACCACTGCTGTCTCCGGCCGGAGCCGGATTGCCGGGCTTGTCCAGGTATCAGCCGCGACTGCCGCCCCCGGGGGACCGCTCAGTGCATTTGCTCCAGCAAGCTACTGATTTGCTCAGGTGAACTCAAGACAGCCGCCGTCACGGTCCCGCAACAGCGCACCCGCGCGCACGGACATCCCCACGGCCGCCCCCACCCGCCCCCGGACAGCACGAAGCCCCGGCCGCTCAGCGACCGGGGCCCGTAACAGACTGTGCCGTCTCACACACCCGAACCTGCGGGCACGGAGTCGGTCGCCTCCGTCCACAGGTCCTGCTCGGCGCGATCCGCCTGGATCTGGCGGTACACGAGGAGCCCGCCGATGGCAGCCAGTGCGACCAGGAGAAGCTTCTTCACCGCGCGACCTCGTCTTTCCTTGGAATAGGGGCCTTCTGTCGCCGACTATACACACCGGCCGATACCGATCGGTGACCTGCCTGGAACCCAACTGCGGCCCGCCCCCGGCGCCTCGGCAGGGCCCGCGACGACCCCCGTAACGCGCTCCGGACGGTCCGTCAGCCCCGGTTGCACCATACGAGTGGTGTTAATCCGAAGATCGGCGCAGTGCGGGCGTCGCTCCCCGAAAAAGCGGCCCGGATCCACATGATCGGAGAAGTCAGCAACCGGACCACCCGAAAGCGAGGGGCCATGAGCACCTTCCAGCCCAAGAGCATCTGGACCGCCTTCATCACCGCCTTCTTCGCCCTGCTGGCGTCGCTGGGCCTCGCCACCGCCACCGCGAACGCCGCGAACGCCACGAACGCCACCACGCAGCCGAGCACCACGACCCACGAGCACGCGGGTGCCACGGCGGCAACCCCGCTCGCCCCCTCGGTGCGATGGACCCTTCCGCGTGACCGGGCCCTGCCGCCCACGATGAAGCAGCGCATCCGGGCCGAGGCCCACGGCTCCTCCCCGGCCACCCGCCACCTCGCGGCCGACCCGACGTCCGCGACCCGCACCACCGCCGCCTCCCACCACACGGCCCCGGAGAGCGACACCCCGGCCCCGCCCCCCTGACCCCGCCGGCCCACCGCACTCCGGGGCCCCTGGCCGGTTCACACCGGCCGGGGGCCCTTTTCGTGTGCCCGGAACCGCCGACGAGCGGCACACGAAGGGCCGGACAACCATGGGAGGACCCTGTGCCCCGCCGGGCGCGCAGATCCTCGGCAGGCCGGGGGGTAGGGGAGCCGTTCAAGCTGACCATCGGCTACGCGAATCACAGCCGGGCTGGACGAGTGCGAGGTGACCGTCGACGAGGTCCGGTACGGAGAGCCGCTGGACGCCGCAAGCTGACCAGAGCACCGCCACGCGAAAGACCCCCCACCGTCTCCGGTGAGGGGTCTTCGTGCTGGTGGGGCTAACAGGATTTGAACCTGTGGCCTCATCCTTATCAGGTCGGTCCACCAGCAAGGCAGACAGGGACGAAGCGAGCGACACCCGCTGAATAGGGCGGTTTGACGTTCGCCGCAGACCGATGCCGTTCGCTCCCGTTGGTGTCAGACGCTGATGTCACCAGGAGGACGACCTGCGCCACCTCCACGGCGACGCACCCGGGTCTCGACGATCCGAATCACCGTAAAGACGATCAGGACGACCACCAGCCAGGTCGCCTGCCGGAGGATGGACGTGGCGGTGTCACCGTTGATCACACATCCGGCAACGGCTCCCAACAAAATGAGGAGATTGCGGCTCACTCCGCTCTGTGCGACAGTCCAAAGTGTGCGTCCGCTTGCTTCGGGAAGCAGGACGCTGAGGGCCTGGGCAGTCATGATTCTTCCTTGGTTCCTCTGGGGCGCCCGACTCTCGCCAAAGAATCTCGGGCGCCCTTTGCGTTGCCCGGCCGTCAAGTCGACGTCAAGGCACGGCAGTTGAACCGCTCATGCGGTCATTACCGTCTGTAGTGCTCGCCTGATCGTGGCATGTGACGGCCCGTCGGCCAAGCTGCTTATCCACAGCCCCTGTGGACAACTACCTATGAAACTGTGGGTAATTGACCGAAATCTGTGTATGAAGCGGGGGACAAAGGTGTGCACAGTCCTGTTGATGCGGTAGCGCTAGCGCTCTGACCTGCATGCATGCCATCCACCGACTGTGCACGAGAAAGATCTTCAACTCTGCACGAAGATCTTTCCCGCAGCGCCTATTCAGCCTCGCCCACCACTCGCCCCGGCTCCCATCCCGTCCGCCTTCGACCCACACATCGTGGAGCGGTCGTGGTTCAGGGCGTCAAGGTGGAGCGCGCCACTGTACGAACGACCTTGACGCCCTGGGCCGCGACTGCTCGGCTCTGCCTGGGTCGAAGGTGGTCGGGATGGGAGCCCCACGACGCTCGCCCCGCTCCGGCCGGCACTCGCAAACGGCGCCCCTCCCATCCCGGAGTCTGAGCGCCCCCGCCGGAGGCATCCTCTTGAAGCCGCGGGCTTGGTTCTCGACTCATGCCCCACGGGCCTATCCACTGCGGGCGCGCGTCGGCGGCGGCAGCGCCAAGCGGGCCGAAGGCAGGAGCGCGGGCGCAGCCAGAGCCGGGAAGCGCGCCCGGCGGAGCGGAGCGCAGCCGGGTGCCTTGATGAAGTAGGGAAACCTCTAACGCCCGGGTCGCGCTCAGGCGTCGAAGTCGTACTCCAGGACGTAGGCGGCCGCGTCCAAAACCATCTCGTTGACCTCGACGGGGCGGCCGTCCTCCGCGAACGCAGTCCGGCAAATGATCATCACGGGTGTGCCAGCCGGAAGGCTCAACTTCGCCGACTCCTCGGGAAAAGGCATGCGCGAACGGATCTCTTCGCGGAAGTGGACCGGCTTATGGCCCAGTTCAGCCAGTCGCGCGTAGGTCCCTCCAGGACCCGTGTCCTGCTGAGTGATCGCCGAGCCTGCGACCAGAGTTGCGGGAAGGTACGAAGTTGCCAGCAACACCGGCTTGCCGTCCAAGACGAACCGCCGACTCCTGATGCATGTGTTCTCCCCCTCCCCCATGGCCAGCACTCGCGATGCGATCTCCGACGCGGGCCCCTCTGTCACCTCAACCTGATCCACCACCAAGTCTCGGCCTCCGAGGTCCGCCTCCCAGACTGAGCGCCCGGATCCCCACTGCTCCCGCGCCAGTCGCTGAATACCTCGACGCCTCAACGGCTGGAAGGAACGGACGAAGACACCTGCGCCCTTCCGTGCCTCGGCGAGGCCCTCGCTCTGGAGCACGCTCAAAGCCTGCCGGGCTGTCATTCGCGCCACATCGTACTTCGCCATGAGGTCGTTCTCGCCAGGCAGGCGGTCCCCCGGAGCGAACTCGCCTGAACGGATCTTCGCCTTCAGTTCGTTGGCGATCCGCTGGTACTTGGGCTCGCGGCCGCTTGCTTGGGTGGCCATCAATGGGGTCCTCTCCTCTCTAGACAGCTTAGGCCCGCTAGGCACTCACGGGACAACTAGGTGCGTGAGTCGCCTCGCACCTCTTACCAGCCGATTCTGTGCCCCGCGCGAGTCGACTCGCGGTGCGCCTTCCCACTCCGCGCGGCTCAAACAGGGGAGTGGGAAGACAAGACCGTTGACATCTCTATACATCTCTAGTTCTCTAGAGATGTCAAGTGAAGGGTCTGGTCATGCCGGGAGCGGCACCCCTACCGCCAAGCAGATGTGCCGCTCCCGTCCCAGTGAAGGGAAGTTCCATCATGCCTGCGACGCTCATCCCCACGCACCTTGGTGCGAAGTCCACGCTCACTGCCCATGACAAGCACATCTGCCAGGACTGCAAGGGCACCGCCGTCGATATCGACTCGGACGGTTCGCAGACCGGTTTCGTAGGCACGCTGATCCCCTGCATCTGCACGGGAGCCGAGCACGGTACCAGTCCGGTATGTGACTGCCACATCGACGGATGGCCCTTGGACGACGGCCTCACCGGATGGGTCGTAGCCACGTACGAGGACGACGACTGCCCCTTCTACGCCCCGTGCCCCACTCACGCCCCTGCTCGCGCGTCCGGGCTCCAGGGGGTGGCCGCGTGACACGTCTGCCGATCGCCCCGGCTGCTGTCGCTGATGTGGCGGCAGTGGTCGGGGTCGCCCCGCTGACACTGGCGGACATGCTGCGGGTAGCAAATACTCCGGGCTTCGACCGCTGGCAGGAACAGGTCCGCCGTACCGGTGGGTGCTCCGACCCGATCCATCTCCAGGGTTGGACGATCACCAAGGATAAGGCGACCACCGAGACCCTCTACTCCTACTCGACCGAGGCGGAGCCTGGGGGCCGCTTACGCGTGGCCTGCGGCAACCGTCGTGCCTCGCGCTGTCCGGCCTGCGCCTGGACCTACGCGGGAGATACCTTCCACCTGATCCGTGCCGGAATCACGGGGGACGACCACAAGAAGATCCCCGTTACCGTCCGGAACCACCCCCGCGTCTTCGCGACGCTCACCGCCCCCAGTTTCGGCCCGGTCCACAACCGTCCTGATTCCGGCCGCTGCCGCTGCGGTGCCCAGCACCCCGAGAACGACTCCGCCCTCGGCACAGCCCTGACCCCGGGCCGCTACGACTACGCGGGCGCGGTCCTCTGGAACAACCACGCTGGGCAGCTCTGGCAGCGCTTCACCATCTACCTGCGCCGGGAGATCGCCTCTCGCGCGGGACTTTCGCAACGGGCCCTGGCCGACGTGTGCCGGGTCTCCTTCGGCAAGGTCGCAGAGTTCCAGAAGCGCGGCACGATCCACTTCCACGCGGTCTTGCGCCTGGACGGCCCCGAGGGCCCCAACACATCGCCCCCGGCTTGGGCGACGGTGCCACTCCTGGGCGACAGCATCCGCGCCGCAGCCACACGGGTCGCGGTCACCGTCCCGCCCGCCGGCGTTCTCCCCGAACGCGAACTTCGCTGGGGCACCCAGGTCGACGTGCAGCCAATCGGCGCACTCGGCCATGAGGACCTGACCGAACAGGCCGTCGCATCCTATGTGGCGAAGTACGCGACCAAGGCCGCCGAGACCACCGGCACTATCGACCGCCGGATCGGAGAACGCGCCGAACTCGACAAGCTCCCCGCCCTGCCCGACCACACCCGTCGCCTCATCGAAGCCTGCTGGAACCTCGACGCGGCCTATCCCGAACGCCTCCTCGCCCACTGGTCGCACATGCTTGGCTTCCGCGGCCACTTCTCCACCAAGTCGCGCCGCTACTCCACCACTCTCGGCGCGCTGCGCCAGGTGAGGGCCGACTACCGGGCCCGTCAGGACCGCGAGGTGCACGGGCTCCCCGAGGTTTTGGAGGACGCGCAGGAACCCACCCTCGTGATCGCTCACTGGACCTACGCCGGGCACGGCCACACCCCCGGCGAATCCTGGCTCGCCGCCACCATCGCCCGCGACATCCAGACCGGCCGCACCACCGCCCGCGAAGCACGCGCCGAACTCGAAGATCTTGACGGAGGTGGTTGGGATGTCTGACGAGCTGCTGACGGTGCCTGAGGTGATGGCCCGGCTCAAGGTCGGCCGGACCACCGTCTACGACCTGATCCGTACGCGGCGCCTGCCCTCGCTGACGATCGGCTCCAGCCGCCGTATCCCGGCTGACGGTCTCCGGGCGTTCCTCGCGTCCCGTCTTGAGGAGGCTGCCTGATGGCGAGGCGTCGTCCCAATGGCGGGGGCACCGTTACCAGGCGGAAGGACGGGCGCTATCAGGGCGCCGCGTACGTGACCAACACTGACGGGCACCGGGTGCGGAGGTTCGTGTACGGCTCGACGTACGACGAGGCGGCCGAGAAGCTGGGCAAGCTCCAGGAGCAGGAGCGCAACGGGGTGCCGGTGCCGTCGCGGACCTGGTCGCTCGGTGAGTGGCTGGCCTACTGGCTTGAGCACATCGTGAAGCCGAACCGGGAGCACAACACGTACGTGAAGTACGAGTCCAAGGTACGGCTGTACCTGGTCCCCCACCTGGGCAAGAAGCCGCTGGTTCGGCTGACTCCGGCTCAGCTCCGCTCGTTCATGGCCGAGCTGAAGCGCACGGAGGTTCCGCCGGCCGCCCGCTTCGAGGTGCTGCGGGTCCTGCGGAACGCGTTGAACCGGGCCGTCCGCGAAGAGCTGCTGACGCGGAACGTGGCCGAGCTGGTGGACATGCCAAAGGTGACGAAGAAGGAGGCGAAGCCGTGGAACGCGCGGGAGGCCATCACGTTCCTTCGGTCCGCTCGGGCCCACCGGCTCTACGCGGCCTGCGTGCTGGTGCTCGTCCTCGGCCTGCGTCGCAGTGAGGTGCTGGGGCTGCGCTGGCAGGACATCGACTTCGATCAGCGCCAGTTCACGCCGCTCAAGCAGGTACAGCGGGTGAAGGGTGTCGGCCTGGTCCTCAAGGACCTCAAGACGGAGTCCTCGCACGCCGTGCTTCCGCTGCCGGAGTTCTGCGCCCGCGCCCTGGAGGAGCGTCGGGAGCTCCAGGACCTCGAACGGCGGATCGTGGGCGAAGGCTGGAGCCAGGAGCCGGGGCAGGACCTGATCTTCTCGTCGGAGCGTGGCGGGCTGATCGACCCCGTGGGCTTCTCCCGGAGCTTCAACGCGCTCGTGAAGCGGGCCGGAGTCCGCCGGATCACGGTGCGGCTCGCTCGGCACACCTGCGGCACCCTGCTGGCGTTCCTGAAGGTGCACCCCAAGGTCGCCCAGGCGATCCTCCGGCACAGCCAGATCAGCATGACGATGGACGTCTACACCCACGTGGTGGGCGACGGTGAGCGGGAGGCCGTGACGATGCTCGCGGAACTCCTGGAAGATCCACTGATCGGCTGATGTCAGCCGTAGATGTCAAAGGCCCCCCACCGTTCCCGGTGAGGGGCCTTCGTGCTGGTGGGGCTAACAGGATTTGAACCTGTGGCCTCATCCTTATCAGGGATGCGCTCTAACCAACTGAGCTATAGCCCCGCCGCGCTGTGCTGCTCCGCGCTGACTTCTGAAGATTAGCGCACGTCGGGGCCAGTCCCAAAATCGATACCCGGCGAGCTACTCGTCCTCGGCCAGCGTGAGCTCGACGCCGCCGACGAAGCCCGCCGACAGGTTGTAGATGAAGGCGCCCAGCGTCGCCAGCGCGGTGGCCAGCACCACGTCGATCACGGCGATGACCGAGGTGAAGATGAGCACGCGCGGCAGCGAGAGGAACGACTGCAGGTCGAAGCCGTTGCTCTCGTTCGAGCCGGTCGCCTCGCTGATCGTGCCGCCCACCGTGGTGAAGACGCCCATCGCGTCCATCACCATCCACAGGATCGCCGCCGCCACCACCGTGCAGATGCCCAGCGCGATCGACAGCAGGAAGCTGACCTTCATCACCGACCACGGGTCGGCCTTGGCCACCCGCAGCCGGGCCTTGCGGGTACGCGGAGTGGTCCGCGCCCCCGTGCGCGGCTTGCGCGTCGCCTGCACGCCGCCGAGTGTGCCCCCGCCCTGCCCGGGGCCCTGCTGGCCGCCCTGGGTGCCCCCGCCGGGCCTCTGGTACGCCTGAGGCGGGTGGTACGGCCCCGACGGCCCCGGTGCGGGCTCACGCTCGCCGGGCAGCGGCCCGGTCGCGTAACCCTCGTACTGGGGCTGAGGCCCTCGTGTGTCTGTCACAGTGCCCCCTTGGGAGTCCGTGGCAGGGCCACGGGCACCGTTCGCTCCTGCTCCGGAAGCGGCCGAACCGGCGCCCGTGGCTCCACTCACGCTCTACTCCTCGTGCTCCCCGGTCGAAGGCTCCGTGCCCTCGACAGTGCCCTCTACCACGCTCTCGGCGTGGACCTCGGCCGTCTCGCCCTCGGCATCATCGGCCCCATCGACCTCTTCCGCCTCACGACCGGCCTCGGCATTGCGCGCGATGCCGACGACGGCATCCCGCTTGCCCAGATTGATCAGTTGGACGCCCATGGTGTCACGGCCCGTCTCCCTGACTTCATTGACTCGCGTACGAATCACACCACCGCCGAGCGTGATGGCGAGGATCTCGTCCGTCTCCTCGACCACCAGCGCACCGACGAGCGAGCCCCGGTCCTCGACGATCTTGGCAGCCTTGATGCCGAGGCCGCCGCGGCCCTGGACGCGGTACTCGTCGACGGGGGTGCGCTTGGCGTACCCGCCGTCGGTAGCGGTGAAGACGAACGTACCGGGCCGGACGACATTCATCGAGAGCAGTTCGTCTCCCTCGCGGAAACTCATGCCCTTGACACCCGAGGTGGCCCGGCCCATCGGCCGCAGCGCGTCGTCCGTCGCGGTGAACCTGATCGACTGCGCCTTCTTGCTGATGAGCAGCAGATCGTCCTCCGCCGACACCAGCTCGGCGCCGATCAGCTCGTCGTCGCCGCCCTCCGGCATCTCGCGCAGGTTGATCGCGATGACGCCGCCCGAGCGCGGTGAGTCGTAGTCCTTGAGCGCGGTCTTCTTCACCAGACCGCCCTTCGTCGCGAGGATCAGGTACGGCACGGCCTCGTAGTCGCGGATCGCCAGGATCTGCGCGATCTTCTCGTCCGGCTGGAAGGCCAGCAGGTTGGCGACGTGCTGGCCGCGCGCGTCCCGGCCGGCGTCCGGGAGCTCGTACGCCTTGGCCCGGTACACCCGGCCCTTGTTGGTGAAGAACAGCAGCCAGTGGTGCGTCGTCGAGACGAAGAAGTGGTCGACGATGTCGTCTTCCTTGAGCTTCGTCCCGCGCACGCCCTTGCCGCCGCGCTTCTGGGAGCGGTAGTCGTCCGTCTTCGTGCGCTTCACGTAGCCGCTGCGGGAGATCGTGACGACGATGTCCTCCTCGGCGATCAGGTCCTCGATGGACATGTCACCGTCGAAGGGCACCAGCTGGGAGCGCCGGTCGTCGCCGAACTTCTCGACGATCGCGGCCAGTTCCTCGCTGACGATCTGGCGCTGCTTGGCCGGCGAGGCCAGGATCTCGTTGTACTCGTTGATCTTCGCCTGGAGCTCGTCGTGCTCGGCGGTGATCTTCTGGTGCTCCAGCGCGGCCAGCCGGCGCAGCTGCATCTCCAGGATCGCGTTCGCCTGGAGCTCGTCGATCTCCAGCAGGCCCATCAGGCCCTCACGCGCGATCTCCACGGTGTTGGAGCGCCGGATGAGGGCGATGACCTCGTCGATGGCGTTCAGGGCCTTCAGCAGGCCGCGCAGGATGTGCGCCCGCTCCTCTGCCTTGCGCAGCCGGAACCTCGTACGCCGGACGATGACCTCGATCTGGTGCGTCACCCAGTGGCGGATGAACGCGTCGATCGAGAGCGTGCGCGGGACTCCGTCGACCAGCGCCAGCATGTTGGCGCCGAAGTTCGTCTGGAGGTCGGTGTGCTTGTACAGGTTGTTCAGTACGACCTTGGCGACCGCGTCCCGCTTGAGGACGACGACCAGGCGCTGGCCGGTACGCGAGGAGGTCTCGTCGCGGACGTCCGCGATGCCGCCGACCTTGCCGTCCTTGACCAGGTCGGCGATCTTCTGCGCGAGGTTGTCGGGGTTGGTCTGGAACGGCAGCTCGGTGACGACCAGGCACTGGCGGCCCTGGATCTCCTCGACCGCGACGACCGCGCGCATCGTGATGGAGCCGCGCCCGGTGCGGTACGCCTCCTCGATGCCCTTGCGGCCCACGACCAGCGCGCCGGTCGGGAAGTCCGGGCCCTTGATGCGCTCGATCAGCGCGTCCAGCAGCTCCTCGTGCGAGGCCTCCGGGTGCTCCAGATACCACTGGGCGCCGGCGGCGACCTCGCGCAGGTTGTGCGGCGGGATGTTGGTCGCCATGCCGACCGCGATCCCGGCGGAGCCGTTGACCAGCAGGTTCGGGAACCGCGCCGGCAGGACAGTCGGCTCCTGGTTGCGGCCGTCGTAGTTGTCCTGGAAGTCGACGGTCTCCTCGTCGATGTCCCGGACCATCTCCATGGACAGCGGCATCATCTTGCACTCGGTGTACCGCATGGCGGCGGCCGGGTCGTTGCCCGGGGAACCGAAGTTGCCGTTGGAGTCCACCAGCGGCATCCGCAGCGACCACGGCTGCGCGAGGCGCACCAGGGCGTCGTAGATGGAGGAGTCGCCGTGCGGGTGGTACGTACCCATGACGTCGCCGACGACGCGGGCGCACTTGTAGAACCCCTTCTCGGGGCGGTACCCGCCGTCGTACATCGCGTACAGCACCCGGCGGTGGACGGGCTTGAGGCCGTCCCGTACGTCGGGCAGCGCACGCGAGACGATGACGGACATCGCGTAATCGAGATAGGAGCGCTGCATCTCCGTCTCGAGCCCGACGGGCTCGACACGCATGCCCACACCGGGGACGGTGACTTCCTCGGGCGTCGCGGGTTCAGGTGTCACAGGGGTGTTCTCGTCGGCCATTGCTGGTCAAAGTCCTTTCGAGCTGCGGCGTGGCGGGTACGGCCGACTCAGATGTCGAGGAAACGGACGTCCTTGGCGTTGCGCTGGATGAACGAGCGCCGTGCCTCGACGTCCTCACCCATGAGCACCGAGAACAGGTCGTCGGCCTGCGCCGCGTCGTCCAGCGTGACCTGGCCGAGGACCCGGTGGTCGACGTCCATGGTGGTGACGCGCAGCTCTTCGGCGTTCATCTCGCCGAGGCCCTTGAAGCGCTGGATCGAGTCTTCCTTGATCCGCTTGCCGTTCTGCTTGCCGAGCGCCACGAGCGCGTCGCGCTCCCGGTCCGAGTACGCGTACTCGAAGTCGTCCCGGCCCCACTTGATCTTGTAGAGCGGCGGGCGCGAGAGGTAGACGTTGCCCTGCTCGACCAGCGGCCGCATGAAGCGGAAGAGGAACGTCAGCAGCAGGGTGTTGATGTGCTGGCCGTCGACGTCGGCGTCCGCCATCAGAATGATCTTGTGATAGCGGAGCTTGTCGATGTCGAAGTCCTCGTGGACCCCGGTGCCGAAGGCCGAGATCAGCGCCTGCACCTCGGTGTTCTGCAGGATCTTGTCGATCCGGGCCTTCTCGACGTTCAGGATCTTGCCGCGGATGGGCAGGATCGCCTGGTACATCGGGTTGCGGCCGGACTTCGCCGAACCGCCGGCGGAGTCACCCTCGACGATGAAGATCTCGCACTTGGTGGGGTCGTTCGACTGGCAGTCGCTGAGCTTGCCCGGCAGCGAGGCGCTCTCCAGGAGCCCCTTGCGCCGCGTCAGGTCACGCGCCTTGCGGGCCGCCACGCGGGCGGTCGAGGCGGCGATGCCCTTGCGGATGATGTCGGCCGCCTCGTTGGGGTTGCGGTCGAACCAGTCCGTCAGCTGCTCGTGGACGACCTTCTGCACGAAGGTCTTGGCCTCCGTGTTGCCCAGCTTGGTCTTCGTCTGGCCCTCGAACTGCGGCTCGCCCAGCTTCACCGAGATGATCGCGGTGAGACCCTCGCGTACGTCCTCGCCGGTGAGGTTGTCGTCCTTCTCGCGCAGCAGCTTCTTCTCGCGCGCGTACCGGTTGACCAGGGAGGTCAGCGCGGCGCGGAAGCCCTCCTCGTGGGTACCGCCCTCGTGCGTGTGGATCGCGTTGGCGAAGGAGTAGACGCCTTCGGTGTACTGCGTGTTCCACTGCATGGCGATCTCGGCCGAGAGGAGACGGTCCTTGTCCTCGGCCTCGATGTCGATCACCGACTGGTGGATGACGTCGCCCTTGCGGGAGTTGAGGTACTTGACGAAGTCGACGATGCCGTTCTCGTAGTGGTACGTGACGGTGCGGGTCGTCTCCTCCTCGGGCACCTCGACGGCCTCGGCGCTGTCGGCGCCCGCCGTGGCCTTCGCCGACTCACGCTCGTCGGTCAGCTTGAGGGTGAGGCCCTTGTTGAGGAACGCCATCTCCTGGAAGCGGCGCGAGAGGGTCTCGAAGCTGTACTCGGTGGTCTCGAAGATGTCCCCGTCGGCCCAGAAGGTGACCGTCGTGCCGGACTCGTCGGTGGCCTCGTGCTTGGCCAGCGGAGCGGTCGGGACACCGAGCTTGTAGTCCTGGGTCCAGCGGTACCCGTCGCGCCTGACCTCCACCGCGACGCGCGTGGACAGCGCGTTGACGACGGAGACACCGACGCCGTGCAGACCGCCGGAGACGGCGTACCCGCCGCCGCCGAACTTGCCGCCCGCGTGCAGCACGGTGAGGACGACCTCGACGGCCGGCTTGCCTTCGGACGGCACGATGTCGACCGGGATGCCCCGGCCGTTGTCGATCACGCGCACGCCGCCGTCGGCGAGGATCGTGACGTCGATCGTGTCCGCGTGGCCGGCCATGGCCTCGTCGACCGAGTTGTCGACGACCTCCTGCACGAGGTGGTGCAGGCCGCGCTCACCGGTCGAGCCGATGTACATGCCAGGCCGCTTGCGGACCGCGTCCAGCCCTTCCAGCACGGTGATCGCGCTGGCGTCGTAGGCGGTGGGGGTGACCTCGCCCGACTCCTCGGCTGTGGACGGAGTGTTCTCGTTGGGGTTGCCGGAATCGGCCACGAAGCGCCCTTTCTGGCACAGCACAGGCCGTCTTCCGGACAGGCGGGAGCGGCTGCGTCGTTCGGCTTGTATCGACGACTCCCGCCTCAGCGGCGGGATTACTCACCAGTCTACCGGTAGCACTGACATGAATGGGGGTTTGCCGGTACCTGAGTACGCATGTGCCGCCCTGAATCAGCGGTTGACGACTCCCCATATTCAGGGAGGGGCTCCAAGAGGCCCTGACGGGCATTGAGCGCTTCGGCCTGTCAACCTCCCGCTACGGTGAGGGACGCTCCGCCCGCACCTGACGGTTTCCGCCGGTACGAACCCCGCCGAACCGGCATCACCGGACGACCCCCAGCCCCTCGCGCAGGCATCAGGAACACGACAAGTTTCAGCCAGAAGTGCAGCTCAGAGGGGTTCAACAGTCCGTACGGTGTCCAGCCGGGCCCTCACCCGTAGGTGTCGCCGGGCCCCTTGCTGCCGGGCGCCCGCAGCGGCCCGAACCGGCGCTCCGGGCCGCCGGGACCGACCACCTTGATCATCCGTACGGTGCCCTGGCCCAGATCCGCGTTGAGCCGGGCCACCAGCTGAGGGGCCAGCAGCCGCAGCTGGGTCGCCCACGCCGTGGAGTCGCAGCTCACAGTGAGCACCCGCGCGGCCGGATCCTCGTCGTACCGCAGCGGCACACAGTGATTGGCCAGATCGTCGCCCACGATCTGCGGCCACCGGCCCATCACGCCGCCCACCGCCGCCGGCGTCTCCCAGCCGCGCTCGGTGATCAGCCGGTCGATGGCGGAACCCAGCGGCTGCGGATCCCGGCCGTCCGAGCGGGCCCCGGAGCGCAGCCCGCCGCCGCGCCTGGCCTGCTTCTTCTGCTGGGCCGCCGCGCCACGCGCCTTGGCCTGCTCCTTCGCCGCCCGCAGCGCGACCCGGGCGAGGTCGACGCCGGAGACCTCGGGCGGCTTGGGGCTCCCGGCGGCCTCCGGCGTACCACCGGATCCGCCGTCACCACGGGCCGCGGGCCCCGTACCGCTCGCGGTCCCGTCCGCGCGCCCCGTACCACCGAAAGCGCCCCCGGGCTCCTCGTCGCGGCCGGTCATGCGCGGGCCACCTCGCCCGCCGTCACCGCGTACCGCGCGCCCGCCAGCACGGCCGGCACGTCCTCCGCCACCGCGGCCGTCACCAGCACCTGCTCGCCCGGCGCCACCAGCTCCGCCAGCCGCTCGCGGCGGCGGGCGTCCAGCTCGGCGAAGACGTCGTCCAGGACGAGAACCGGCTCATTGCCCTCGGCGCGCAGCAGCTCGTAACTGGCCAGCCGCAGCGCCAGCGCGTAGCTCCAGGACTCGCCATGGCTCGCGTACCCCTTCGCGGGCATCGACCGAAGGCCGAGCAGCAGGTCGTCCCGGTGCGGCCCCACCAGCGTCACCCCGCGCTCGATCTCCTGCTTGCGGACCCCGGCGAGCGCCGCGATCAGCTGCTCGTACAGCTCCTCGCGGGTCCGGCCCGCCGCCACGTCCTCGCCGACCGAGCTGCGGTACTCCAGCGCCACCGGGCCACCACCCGGCGCCACGTCCCCGTACGCCTTGTCGGCCAGCGGCTGGAGCGTGGCGATCAGGTCGAGGCGCTGCGCGAGCAGCTCGGCGCCGACCCGGCCCAGGTGCTGGTCCCAGACTTCGAGCGTCGACAGATCCATGGAGCGGCCGCCGTGGCGACGGGCCATGGCGGCGGACTTCAGCAGGGTGTTGCGCTGCTTCAGGACGCGCTCGTAGTCGGAGCGGACCCCGGCCATCCGGGGCGAGCGCGCGGTGACCAGCTCGTCCAGGAACCGCCGCCGCTCCCCGGGATCGCCCTTGACCAGGGCCAGATCCTCCGGCGCGAACAGCACCGTCCGTACGATCCCGAGCACATCACGCGGTCTGACCTGCGAGGACCGGTTGATACGGGCCCGGTTGGCGCGGCCGGGATTCAGCTCCAGCTCGATCAGCTGCGAGCGCTCGCCCTGCGTCACCGCCGCCCGGATCACGGCCCGCTCGGCGCCCATCCGCACCAGCGGCGCGTCCGAGGAGACGCGGTGGCTGCCGAGGGTGGCGAGATAGCCGATCGCCTCGACGAGGTTGGTCTTGCCCTGCCCGTTGGGCCCCACGAACGCGGTGACGCCCGGGTCGAGAGGGACCTCGACCCGGGCGTACGAGCGGAAGTCGGCCAGCGAGAGATGGGTGACGTGCATGGTGGCCGACCTCTCCCGGTGGTGCTTCGCTGGTTGTTTCGCTACCGACGCGCCGCCGGCGGTCCGGTCAGTTCTCGGACTTGGACTCGACCGCGTGGCCGCCGAACTGGTTGCGCAGCGCGGCGATCATCTTCATCTGCGGCGAGTCGTCCTGGCGCGAGGCGAACCGCGCGAACAGGGACGCCGTGATCGCGGGCAGCGGCACCGCGTTGTCGATCGCGGCCTCCACCGTCCAGCGGCCCTCACCGGAGTCGGCGGCGAAGCCCCGGAGCTTCTCCAGGTGCTCGTCGTCGTCCAGGGCGTTGACCGCGAGGTCGAGGAGCCAGGAACGGATGACCGTGCCCTCCTGCCAGGAGCGGAAGACCTCGCGTACGTCGGTGACGGAGTCGACCTTCTCCAGCAGCTCCCAGCCCTCGGCGTAGGCCTGCATCATGGCGTACTCGATGCCGTTGTGGACCATCTTCGCGAAGTGGCCGGCGCCGACCTTGCCCGCGTGGACGGAGCCGAAGTCGCCCTCGGGCTTGAGCGCGTCGAAGATCGGCTGGACCTTCGCCACGTTCTCCTGGCTGCCGCCGTACATCAGGGCATAGCCGTTCTCCAGGCCCCAGACGCCGCCGGAGACGCCGCAGTCGACGAAGCCGATCTCCTTGAGGCCCAGCTCGACGGCGTGCTTCTCGTCGTCGGTCCAGCGCGAGTTCCCGCCGTCGACGACGACGTCGCCGGGCGAGAGCAGCTCGGCGAGCTCGTCGATGGTGGACTGGGTCGCGGCTCCGGCCGGGACCATGACCCAGACGACCCGCGGGCCCTTCAGCTTGCCCACAAGCTCTTCGAGACTGTGGACATCGGCGACATCCGGGTTGCGGTCGTAACCGATGACGGTGTGGCCTGCGCGGCGGATGCGCTCGCGCATGTTGCCGCCCATCTTGCCGAGGCCGACGAGACCGAGCTCCATCAGAGATTTCCTTAAGCGTCGTGGCGATAGCTTCGGGGCGGGTGCCGCCCAGGACCGAGCCTACGCCCGGCGGGGCGGCGCACGGCCGGGACAGCGCGGTGGGCCCGCTCCGCGCCGGACGGGCCTACCGGTGACAACTCGGTCAGCCGGAGAGACGCACCGGCATGATCAGGTACTTGTACGCGTCGTCGGCCTCGGCGTCCACGGCCGGGCGCCCGCTGAGCAGGGCGGGCTTGGTGGACGTGGTGAAGGAGAGCTGGGCGACCGGGGAGTCGATCGCGCTCAGACCGTCCAGCAGGAACGTCGGGTTGAAGGCGATCGAGATGTCGTCGCCCTCCAGCACCGCGTCGACGCGCTCCACAGCCTGTGCGTCGTCGCTGGAACCGGCCTCCAGGATGAGCACGCCCTGCTCGAAGCTGAGCCGGACCGGGGTGTTGCGCTCGGCGACCAGGGCCACACGCTTGACGGCCTCGACGAAGGGGGCCGTCTCGATGACCGCGACCGAGTTGAACTCGGTGGGGAAGAGCGTGCGGTACTTCGGCAGGTCGCCTTCGAGCAGCCGGGTGGTCGTCGTGCGTCCCGCGCCCTCGAAACCGATCAGCCCCTCACCGGCGCCGGAGCCGGAGAGCGCCAGGGTGACCGTGTCACCGCTGGTGAGCGCCTTGGCGGTGTCCAGGAGCGTCTTGGCGGGCACCAGGGCGACCGCGGAGGCCTCCGGGTCCTCCGGCTTCCAGAGGAACTCGCGGACCGCGAAGCGGTAGCGGTCGGTGGAGGCGAGGGTGACGGTGTCGCCCTCGATCTCGATGCGCACACCGGTCAGCACCGGCAGCGTGTCATCGCGGCCCGCGGCGATGGCTACCTGGGCGGCGGCCGAGGCGAAGACCTCACCGGGGACGGTGCCGGTGGCGGTCGGCATCTGCGGCAGCGCCGGGTACTCCTCCACAGGCAGTGTGTGGAGGGTGAAGCGTGAGGAGCCGCAGACCACCGTGGCCCGTACACCATCCGTGGAGATCTCCACCGGACGGTTGGGGAGGGCGCGGCAGATGTCGGCGAGCAGCCGGCCGGAGACGAGCACCGTGCCGTCCTCGTCGACCTCCGCGTCCACGGAGACCTTGGCCGAGACCTCGTAGTCGAAGCTGGAGAAGGAGAGGGCTCCGTCCTCGGCCTTCAGCAGAAGGCCCGCGAGAACGGGCGCCGGCGGACGGGCCGGGAGGCTGCGGGCCACCCAGGCCACCGCCTCCGCGAGTACATCGCGCTCCACCCGGATCTTCACCGGAACCGCCTCCTGCTGTTGCTCGCTCGCCCTGCTGGCCTTCGTCGTCTGGACCGGAGCTCCCTGCCGTCGGCCGGGGTGGCTCCGGGGTCCAGTCTGACGCACGGCACCGACAGTCGTTGCTGCTCGGGGTCAAGTCGAGCAGAACGCGGCGAGGCGGTCGCCGGTCGAGTTGTACACAGGCCCCACTTCGAAGCGGATTCCTGGCTAACTCTGAGTGGTAGTAGTAGTAGGCCCTGTGGAAACCGTGGATAACGTCGTTTGCGCAGGTCAGCATCGGTTTTTTGTCCACCGGTCCTGTGGGCGGCACCCGTGGACAACCGGGGCTTTCTGTGGACGGGCGGAAGTTCTGCACACCCGATGCACAGGAGGGGGTCACTTCTCCCCAGGCCTGTCCCCAGCTTTACCCCGGTTCCCCACAGCTCAATCAGGCAGCTTGGTGTGACGCCTTTCACTCCGGGCGGTGAGAGCGGGTGTTGTGTTGCCGAACAGTGGACGAAGGTGTGGAGAAGCCGGGCCGAGCTGGGGACAACACCGTCCAGCCTGTGGGCCGACGGTGGACAACTTGGAACGCCTCCTGTGGACGAAGATTCTGTCCACAGGCTGTGGATCACGGTTGGCCACAAATCCCCAGCCATGTGACCTGGCCTGATGGAGTATCGGCAGCCGGCCCTGTGGACGCAATATGGACAACTTCCCGATCCCCAGGCTGTGGACGGAAGAAAGTTCGCACATCTGTGGAGAAGGGCCTCTGAGCAGCCCGTATTCGAACAGTGGCGGGGCGGCGGAGGCCGCCGCGGCGACCCTCGGTCGTCCTCAGGGACGACGAAAGGCGCCTCGCGCGGACCGTGGGAGGTCGTCGCGAGGCGCCCTGCGAGCTTGCTGTGAGGTCCCGTGAGGCCGTGAGGAGCCTTCGTCAGCCGTTCTTGATGCGGTTCGTGAGCTCGGTGACCTGGTTGTAGATGGAGCGCCGCTCCGCCATCAGCGCCCGGATCTTCCGGTCCGCGTGCATCACCGTCGTATGGTCGCGGCCGCCGAACTGCGCGCCGATCTTCGGCAGCGAGAGATCGGTGAGCTCCCGGCACAGGTACATCGCGATCTGGCGCGCCGTCACCAGGACCCGGCTGCGCGAGGATCCGCAGAGGTCCTCCACGGTGAGGCCGAAGTAGTCCGCGGTGGCCGCCATGATGGCCGGCGCGGTGATCTCCGGCGCCGACTCCTCGCCGCCCGGGATCAGGTCCTTCAGCACGATCTCGGTCAGCCCGAGGTCCACCGGCTGCCGGTTGAGCGAGGCGAAGGCCGTCACGCGGATCAGCGCGCCCTCCAGCTCACGGATGTTGCGCGAGATCCGCGAGGCGATGAACTCCAGGACCTCCGGCGGCGCGTTCAGCTGCTCCTGCACCGCTTTCTTGCGGAGGATGGCGATCCGGGTCTCCAGCTCGGGCGGCTGGACATCGGTGGTCAGACCCCACTCGAAGCGGTTGCGCAGCCGGTCCTCCAGCGTCACCAACTGCTTGGGCGGCCGGTCCGAGGAGAGCACGATCTGCTTGTTCGCGTTGTGCAGCGTATTGAAGGTGTGGAAGAACTCCTCCTGTGTCGACTCCTTGCTCGCCAGGAACTGGATGTCGTCGACGAGGAGGATGTCGACATCGCGGTACCGCTTGCGGAAGGTGTCGCCCTTGCCGTCGCGGATCGAGTTGATGAACTCGTTGGTGAACTCCTCCGAGCTCACGTACCGCACCCGGGTGCCCGGGTAGAGGCTCCGCGCGTAGTGCCCGATCGCGTGCAGCAGATGGGTCTTGCCGAGCCCCGACTCCCCGTAGATGAACAGGGGGTTGTACGCCTTCGCCGGTGCCTCGGCGACCGCCACGGCCGCAGCGTGCGCGAACCGGTTGGAGGCGCCGATGACGAAGGTGTCGAAGAGGTACTTCGGGTTCAGCCGGGCGTGCGGCTCACCGGGTCCCGGCGCGGGCGCCGGCTGGGCGCCCATCGGGCCGGGGACCGAGCCGCCGGTGCGCCCGGGGCCGGTGGGACGGTGCTGCTGGTCGTGCCGGTCGCGCTGTTGCTCGTACCCCTGGCGCTCGGGCGGCTGCGAGCGGTAGTCGTGCTGCGGCTGCTGGGGCCGGCCGGTGCCGTACGGCTCGCGCCACTGCTCGGAGGGCTGGTCGCGGTACGACTCGGTCTCGCGGTAGGAGTCGGACGCGGGCTGCTCGCGGTCCTGGTAGCCGCCGTGGCGCGGCTGCTGCCAGGAGAGGTCCTCCTGGGTACGCGGCCAGGCGCCCGGCTCGGGGCGCTGCTGCTGGTAGTCGGGGTAGGCCGGGCGGGCCGTCGGCATGCCGTCGTCGGAGGGGCGGTGACCGTAGCCGTCGTACCCGTCGTCGCGGCCGTCGTCGCGCGGCTGGCCCGGGTAGCGGTGGCCCTGCTGGCTCTGGTGCGACTGGTGCATGGGGGGCGCCGGCGGGGAGGGCGGTTCGCCCGCGGAGTCGTCGACGGTGATCGCGATCCGGATCGGACGGCCGCACTCGCGGGTCAGCGTCTCACTGATGAGCGGTGCGAGGCGGCCTTCGAGGACGCGCTTGCCCCATTCATTGGGGACGGCCAGGAGCGCGGTGTCGGCGACGAGTGCCAGCGGCTGGCAGCGCTCGATCCACTGCTTGTCCTTCGGCTCGATGCCCTGCTGGCCCTCCCCGAGGAGTTGTTCCAGCACTCGTGGCCACACTGCGGCAAGATCGGCAGGTACGTCAGCCACAAGGCACGCTCTCTCGCATGTCCCACGAATGTGTGGTTCTCGGGACGGGGTGGGTCGGGATGGGTGAGGCCCGGCAGTCGGGAAGGAAAAGAACCGGAGTTCAGCCACGGTAGTCAGGCCGGGCCGCACGGTTCAAGTTGTTGTCCACAGGCTGTGCACAATGGGGGGTCGCACGGAGCCGGTTTGACCGGATGGCGTAGCCGCGCGTACCGTGACCAGGTCGAGTTGTCGATGGCTGCTGCCGCCTGCCTCCGATGGGCAAAGATCACGATCTGTGATTGTGAAGCGGTGCACTAAGGCGTTTACGCGAGTTCCTCGTGGGCGCACGGTGACAGCCAGGCGATGTCCCGCCAAGACACGAATCATTTCTGGAGCCCCCGAGTGAGCAAGCGCACCTTCCAGCCGAACAACCGCCGTCGCGCCAAGACCCACGGCTTCCGTCTGCGCATGCGTACCCGTGCCGGCCGTGCGATCCTCGCGAACCGCCGCGGCAAGGGCCGCAGCAGCCTGTCCGCCTGATCGCTCACAGGTCCATGACGTGCTGCCTACCGAGAATCGGCTGAGGCGGCGCGAGGACTTCGCGACCGCGGTACGACGAGGACGTCGAGCCGGACGTCCACTGCTCGTCGTCCATCTACGCAGCGGTGAAACGGACCCGCACGTGACGGGGGAGACTCTCCCCGCGCCGCGTGCGGGTTTCGTTGTCAGCAAAGCGGTGGGAGGCGCGGTCGTCCGCACCGCGGTGAAGCGCAGGCTGCGCCATCTGGTCCGCGACCGGCTGGCACTGCTGCCCCCCGGTAGCCTTGTTGTCGTACGAGCGCTGCCCGGTGCGGGCGACGCCGACCATGCACAGCTGGCCCGAGACCTGGATGCCGCCCTTCAGCGGTTGCTGGGAGGGGGCGCGAGATGAAGTACCCGCTGCTTGCCCTCATCAAGCTGTATCAGTGGACGATCAGCCCACTCCTCGGGCCTGTCTGCCGTTACTACCCGTCGTGTTCCCACTATGGATATACGGCTATCGACCGGCACGGTGCGATCAAGGGAACAGCGCTGACCGCCTGGCGCATCCTGCGATGCAATCCGTGGTCACCCGGCGGTGTGGACCACGTCCCGCAGCGCAAGCGTCCGCGGTGGCACGAACTGCTGCGCAACGTCCTGCGCCGCGGCAAGGGCGGGGAGCCCGCCGCTGATGTGCCGTCCGGGGGGTCGGTCTCCGAACCTCCGAGCCCGGCCACAGAGACCTCGCCCAATGCTCAAGGAGCCTGATTAGTGGACACGATCGCCAGTCTGTTCAGCTTTATCACCACGCCCGTCTCGTGGGTCATCGTCCAGTTCCACAAGGTCTACGGAGCGCTCTTCGGCGATGACTCCGGGTGGGCCTGGGGCCTGTCCATCGTGTCCCTGGTGGTGCTGATCCGGATCTGCCTGATCCCGCTCTTCGTGAAGCAGATCAAGTCGACCCGCAACATGCAGGTGCTCCAGCCGAAGATGAAGGCGATCCAGGAGCGCTACAAGAACGACAAGCAGCGTCAGTCCGAAGAGATGATGAAGCTGTACAAGGAGACGGGCACCAACCCGCTCTCCTCGTGCCTGCCGATCCTGGCGCAGTCGCCGTTCTTCTTCGCCCTGTACCACGTGCTGTCGTCCATCGCCTCGGGCAAGAAGATCGGCGCGATCAACCAGGACCTCCTGGACAGTGCCCGTCAGGCGCACATCTTCGGCGCGCCGCTGGCCGCGAAGTTCACCGACAGCGTCGAGAAGCTCCAGTCGCTCGACGCCACGCTGCTGGACGTCCGCGTCGTGACCGCCGTCATGATCGTGCTGATGTCGGCCTCGCAGTTCTTCACCCAGCGCCAGCTGATGACGAAGAACGTCGACCTGACGGTGAAGACCCCGTACATGCAGCAGCAGAAGATGCTGATGTACATCTTCCCGGTCATCTTCGCCGTGATGGGCGTCAACTTCCCCGTCGGTGTCCTCGTCTACTGGCTGACCACGAACGTCTGGACCATGGGTCAGCAGATGTACGTGATCAACCAGAACCCGACGCCGGGCAGCAAGGCGCAGGACGCCTACCTCCAGCGGGTGCTCAAGACCGTGGACTCCCGTGGCCAGGTCCGCGGCCGGACGCAGCGCAGGACCGTCAAGGCGATCGTCGCCAAGGGCCCCGACCGCAACGACATCGAGCGCAAGTTCATCACCGGACTGAGCAAGATGAGCCTCGTCGCGCAGGAGGACGGCACGGTCAAGAAGGGCGAGGTCCTTCCCGAGGGAGAGGGCGCCGCGCCCAAGCGCCAGCAGCCCAAGCGCCAGACCAAGGCGAAGCGCCAGACGCATGTCGCCGCCGGGGCCAAGGACGAGGCCGCGGCCGACTCGAAGACCTCGCTCCAGAAGCAGGACGCACCGCAGGACGACAAGCCGACGTCGGCGGGCAAGTCCGCCTCCGGCTCCTCACGCCAAGCCAAGTCCGGACAGCGCAAGGGCCCGCAGCGGCCCAAGCACCCGTCCAAGAAGTAAGAAGGAGTCCACCCGTGACGGAAGGCACCACCTCCAAGGCCGCCGCCGAGGGGAGCGACACTCTGACCCGCCTGGAACAGGAGGGGGAGATCGCAGCCGACTACCTCGAAGGCCTGCTCGACATCGCCGACCTCGACGGCGACATCGACATGGACGTCGAGGCGGACCGGGCCGCGGTTTCGATCATCAGCGACTCCCCGCGTGAGCTCCAGAAGCTTGTGGGGCGCGACGGTGAGGTGCTGGAGGCGCTCCAGGAGCTGACCCGGCTGGCGGTCCACCGGGAGACCGGCGACCGCAGCCGTCTGATGCTGGACATCGGCGGTTTCCGGGCCAAGAAGCGCGAGATCCTCGCCGAGCTGGGTGCCAAGGCCGCCAACGACGTGAAGACCTCGGGCCAGCCGGTCAAGCTGGACCCGATGACGCCGTTCGAGCGGAAGGTCGTGCACGACGCGATCGCCGCAGCCGGTCTCCGGAGCGAGTCGGAGGGCGAGGAGCCGCAGCGCTTCGTCGTCGTTCTCCCGGCCTGACCGGATCCTTGTACTGTCGGCCCCGTCTGTTCGCAGGCGGGGCCGATCTTTGTCAGCCTGATAGTCAGCCACCCACAGTGCGCTAGTGCGGTACGGAAGGACGGTCCCCGTGACGGACGCTGCAGAGCTCCCCCAGGCACCTGAAGAGGCGCAGGCGGTATTCGGAGAGCTCTTCCCGGAAGCTGTCCGGTACGCGGAGCTCCTCGCCGATGCCGGGGTGAAGCGGGGCCTGATCGGACCGCGCGAGGTGCCGCGGCTGTGGGAGCGGCACCTGCTGAACTGCGCGGTGCTCTCCGAGGTGGTGCCGGAAGGCGTCACGGTCTGCGATGTGGGCTCCGGCGCCGGCCTGCCCGGTATCCCGCTGGCCCTGGTCCGCCCCGACCTCAAGATCACGTTGCTGGAACCGCTGCTCCGCCGGACGAACTTCCTCCAGGAGGTCGTCGAACTGCTCGGCCTGGACCATGTGACGGTGGTGCGCGGGAGGGCCGAGGAGGTCCTCGGGACACTCCAGCCCGTCCATGTGGTGACCGCGCGCGCCGTGGCTCCGCTGGACCGGCTGGCCGGCTGGGGCGTGCCCCTGCTGCGTCCGTACGGCGAGATGCTCGCATTGAAGGGCGACACCGCCGAGGAGGAGATCAACGGTGCCAGGGCGGCTCTGAGCAAGCTCGGTGTGGTGGAGACCGAGGTGCTCCAGGTCGGTGAAGGTGTGGTCGATCCGCTGTCCACGGTGGTGCGTGTGGTGGTGGGCGAGAGCCCGGGCGGTGTGAGGTTCGCCGCAAAGAGGGCCAAGGCCGCGCGGGTGGGACGCACCCGGCGACGCCGCTGAGGAGTGTCCGCCGCCATACGTACGGGCAGGGCGAGGAGCGGTCCGGGATGGCCCCTTGCAGGCGATCTCTGTCGACTAGCAGGGAAATGCCAGGAAAGCGGCCATCCGTACCCCCTGCGGAGTGTCGTGGCCTGGTAGTTGCGATGCGGAGGCATCGTGTTTCACGTGAAACGTCGCTCTCTGCTGCAGGGAATCATCGGCCGCGGTCGTGCGGCTGCCACACCGCGCGACCGGAAACCCGTACGGGTTACCGAGTTGTCCACAGACCCGGATTCATCCACAGATCAGCGGGCCTCGCTGGTTCACGACCCCGAAAGCATGGCAGGCTCTGCTCATTGCGAGCCTGAAGTCGAGGAGAGTGAACCGTTGCGGTCCGACGCCAACATCGCGGGACCGATGACCGATCCGGTCCCCGGTCCCCGAACCGAGTCCGCGGGGGAGGATGTTTCACGTGAAACACCGCCGCCGATGGACGACACACCCATCGGTCGCGCCGCCCAGCTGGCTGTCGAGGCACTCGGCCGCGCCGGTGAGGGGCTGCCTCGCCCGGACCGTACGCGAGTCATCGTGGTGGCCAACCAGAAGGGCGGGGTCGGCAAGACGACCACGACGGTCAACCTCGCTGCCTCGCTGGCCCTGCACGGTGCGCGTGTCCTGGTGGTCGACCTCGACCCCCAGGGCAATGCCTCCACGGCGCTGGGGATCGATCACCACTCGGATGTCCCCTCGATCTATGACGTCCTGGTGGAGAGCCGCCCGCTCTCCGAGGTGGTTCAGCCCGTTCCGGACGTCGAAGGTCTCTTCTGCGCCCCCGCCACGATCGATCTCGCCGGTGCGGAGATCGAGCTGGTGTCGCTGGTGGCGCGGGAGAGCCGGCTCCAGCGGGCCATCCAGGCGTACGAGCAGCCGCTGGACTACATCCTCATCGACTGCCCTCCCTCCCTCGGCCTGCTCACGGTGAACGCGATGGTGGCCGGCGCGGAGGTGCTGATCCCGATCCAGTGCGAGTACTACGCGCTGGAGGGGCTGGGCCAGCTACTGCGCAACGTCGACCTGGTGCGGGGCCACCTGAACCCCGATCTCCATGTCTCCACCATCCTGTTGACCATGTACGACGGCAGGACCAGGCTCGCCTCCCAGGTCGCAGAGGAGGTCCGTACCCACTTCGGCAAGGAGGTGCTGCGGACGAGCATCCCGCGGTCCGTACGCATCTCAGAGGCGCCGAGTTACGGGCAGACGGTGCTGACCTACGACCCAGGATCCAGCGGCTCGCTCTCCTACCTCGAAGCCGCCCGGGAGATCGCTCTGCGGGGTGTCGGGGTGCACTACGAGGCCCAGCACACCCATGCCAGCATTCAGAACAGCCAGCAGAACGTTTCGGAGGGCATCCAGTGAGTGAGCGACGCAGAGGGCTGGGACGTGGGCTCGGTGCGCTGATCCCCGCCGCTCCCCAGGAGAAGCAGGTACCCGGGCCCGGAAGCGGTTCCGGCTCCGGTGGGGGACCGGTTCTGACGGCGGAGCGGGGGGTGGCGGCCGCTAAGGTGACCGCGCTGCCCTCGTCTCCGGTGGTGCCGGAGCCGGCGTCCGCGCCGGACCAGGAGTCGACGTCCGGTGCCTACTTCGCCGAGCTGCCCATCGGCACGATCACGCCGAACCCCCGTCAGCCCCGTGAGGTCTTCGACGAGGACGCGCTGGCCGAGCTGGTCACCTCCATCAAGGAGGTGGGTCTTCTCCAGCCGGTCGTCGTACGCAAGGTGGGGACGGACCGCTACGAGCTCATCATGGGCGAGCGCCGTTTGCGGGCCTCCCGTGAGGCCGGTCTGGAGCGGATTCCGACCATCGTCCGGGACACGGACGACGAGAAGCTCCTCCTGGACGCACTGCTGGAGAACCTCCACCGGGCCCAGCTGAACCCGCTGGAGGAGGCTGCCGCGTACGACCAGCTCCTCAAGGACTTCAAGTGCACCCATGACCAGCTGGCTGACCGGATCGGGCGGTCCCGGCCCCAGGTGTCCAACACGCTGCGGCTCCTGCGGCTCTCGCCGCCGGTGCAGCGGCGGGTGGCCGCGGGCGTTCTCTCGGCCGGCCATGCCCGGGCCCTGCTGTCGGTGGATGACTCAGAGGAGCAGGACCGGCTGGCCCACCGCATCGTGGCGGAGGGGCTCTCGGTCCGCGCGGTCGAGGAGATCGTGACGCTCATGGGTTCGCGTCCCACGAGCTCGCCGAAGCCGAAGGGCCCCCGGGCCGGTGCGCGGCTCTCCCCCGCGCTGACGGACCTGGCGACCCGGCTCTCCGACCGCTTCGAGACCCGGGTGAAGGTCGACCTGGGCCAGAAGAAGGGGAAGATCACCGTCGAGTTCGCCTCGATGGAGGATCTGGACCGGATTCTCGGCTCTCTCGCTCCGGGCGAGGGGAAGGTGCTGGAGCGCCGTCTCGCCGAGGCGCCCGACGAGGACGACGAGAGCTGAGCCCTGGGCCTTGTCGGGCGTCCGCTCGTCCGTAGGACCGCGTGAAGGGCGGGCCGTGTTCCGGCAGTGACCGGAACACGGCCCGCCCTTTGCCCTTTCTCGGTATCCGCATCACCTCTGGGTGGATACGATGCGATCTGGGATGGCGCATCCACGGTGATCGACCTCGGAGGAGGGCGGGGACCTTGCGAACAGTGAGCCGCAGCCGGCTGGTGACGGTTGGGCTGGGCCTGGGAGCCGTCGGGGGATTCGTCGGCAGCCTGTTCCATGAACGGAACGCGCTGGCGGCCGCACGTGATGCGGCGGGCGAGAGAAGTGAGGATTCGCCGCCATGGGGCGTCGGCTTGTACCGCTCACCTTGGACAACCTTCAGGATCTCCCCGAGCGCTGCCGCGCGTGCGTCTTCTGGGAGCTTGACCCGGTCAGCGGGGAAGCTGCGGTAAAGGCGGGCGAGCCGGAGCTGGAGAAGGAGGCCTGGATCTCCGCGGTTCTCCTGGAGTGGGGCTCCTGTGGCCGGGTGGTCTATGTGGACGATGTCCCGGCGGGGTTCGTGCTCTATGCGCCGCCTGCCTATGTCCCGCGCTCGACGGCCTTTCCCACCAGCCCGGTCTCCCCCGACGCCGTTCAGCTCATCACCGGTCTGATCGTTCCGGGGTATCAGGGCCAAGGGCTCGGCCGCGTCATGGTGCAGACGGTGGCCAAGGACGTGCTCCGCCGGGGCTTCAAGGCGATCGAGGCGTTCGGGGACGCGCGGGCGGAGCAGTTCGGCTGTGTGCTCCCGGCGGATCACCTGCTGGCGGTGGGCTTCAAGACCGTGCGGCCCCACCCTCGGTATCCGCGGCTGAGGCTGGAGCTGCGGACGACGCTCTCCTGGAAGGAGGACGTCGAGATGGCGCTCGACCGGCTCCTGGGGGCGGTGCAGAAGGAACCGGTGTTACGACCGCTCTGATCGGACGCGGCATACGCGAACGGGCCCACCTCCGATGCGAGGTGGGCCCGTTTCACGTGAAACATCGCGCCGGGGCGCGCGCCTACTTGGCGGTGATGAAGCCTTCGAGGTCGCGGAGGATCGCGGCCTTCGGCTTGGCGCCGACGATGGTCTTGGCGACCTCGCCGCCCTGGTAGACGTTGAGCGTCGGGATGGACATCACGCCGTACTTGGCGGCGGTGGCCGGGTTCTCGTCGATGTTGAGCTTGACGATTTCGATCTGGTCGCCGTGCTCCTTCGCGATCGCCTCCAGGGAGGGGGCGATCTGGCGGCACGGGCCGCACCAGGCAGCCCAGAAGTCCACCAGGACGGGCTTCTCGCTCTTCAGGACGACATCGTCGAAGGTGTCGTCGGTAACGTGCTTCAGGTCGCCGGCCACGGCGGTCTCCTTGGTCTCTCGGGGTGGGCGTGCGGTGGGGCAGTTCAGACGGCCGGGGTCTTCTCCGGCTCGGCGGGCTCCGCGTCGGCCAGCGCGGCGAGGAAGCGCTCGGCGTCCAGCGCCGCTGAGCAGCCGGTGCCGGCGGCGGTGATGGCCTGCCGGTAGGTGTGGTCGACCACGTCACCGGCGCCGAAGACACCGGTCAGGTTGGTGCGGGTGGAGGGCGCCTCGACCTTCAGGTACCCCTCGTCGTCGAGTTCGAGCTGGCCCTTAAAGAGCTCGGTGCGCGGGTCGTGCCCGACGGCGATGAAGAGGCCGGTCACGGGAAGCTCGGAGAGTTCGCCGGTCTTGGTGTTCCGCAGGGTCAGACCCGAGAGCTTCTGCTCCCCCTTGACCTCGGCGACCTCGCTGTCCCAGGCGAACTTGATCTTCGGGTCGGCGAAGGCCCGGTCCTGCATCGCCTTGGAGGCGCGCAGGGTGTCGCGGCGGTGGACGATCGTGACGGACTTGGCGAAGCGGGAGAGGAAGGTCGCCTCCTCCATCGCCGTGTCGCCGCCGCCGACTACGGCGATGTCGTGGTCCTTGAAGAAGAAGCCGTCGCAGGTGGCGCACCAGGAGACACCGCGGCCGGAGAGCGCGTCCTCATTGGGCAGGCCGAGCTTGCGGTGCTGGGAGCCGGTGGTGACGATGACGGCCTTGGCGCGGTGAACGGTGCCCGCCGTGTCAGTGACCGTCTTGACGTCACCCGTGAGGTCGACGGCGACGACATCGTCGGGAACCAGCTCGGCGCCGAAGCGCTCGGCCTGGGCGCGCATGTTGTCCATGAGCTCGGGGCCCATGATGCCGTCCTGGAAGCCGGGGAAGTTCTCCACGTCGGTGGTGTTCATCAGCGCGCCGCCGGCCGTGACCGCGCCCTCGAAGACCAGCGGGCTCAGTGAGGCACGGGCGGTGTAGAGCGCGGCGGTGTACCCGGCCGGTCCGGAGCCGATGATGATCACATTACGGACGTCGCTCACGGGTTTCTTCCTCGTCTCTGCAGACTGCCTACTGCCTACGGGGTCGGTTCAACGACTCTCACCCCACCCAACGGATCCTACGGGTGATGCATTCCCGTGGTGCAATCCCGCGTCGCACCATGGGCACGTGCCGTAGCGATCCTCAGGGGCGGTCGTACGCCTCCGTCAGCAGCAGCCGGCCGGTGGACCCGGGATCGGTGTCCACGCAGGAGGAGGCGATTACATAGGCCTGCACGCGGGCCGGGTCGCTCGGGTGCGGAAGGACGACGAGGAAGGCGTCGGTTCCCTGATACATGCCTTCGTCGAGGGCGAGGGCCGGTGTGGTGCGACCGGTGGCCTGCTGCACGCACGGCGGAACCACGACCGCAGGGGCGAGCAGCGGGCTCTTGGAGGCCTTGGTGCCGGGCGACTCCGCTTCCGGCTCCATCTGCTCGTCCGCGCTCGGCGACCGCTTCTGCCCGGTGAAGTCCTCCGCACCCACCCCGCCGGCGAGGAGGTCCTGGACCTTGGTCTCCAGTGTGTCCCGGGAGTAGGCGTGTGCCCCGCTCTCGGAGGCGCTGACGGCCTGGTCGGCCGTCGCGCCCGAGTTGGAGGAGGACGACAGGTTCTGGAGGAAGAAGACGCTCATGCCGATGATCGCGGCACCGCACGCGGCGCCCAGGAACACCGCACGCCTACGGCGTCGGGCACGGCTGCGCCCGGGCCCCGTGGAGGCCTGGGGGTGGCCCGCCGGGCGGGCCGGGGAGGAGCCGGTACGGAGCGTCAGCGGGGACGGTCCACCGGTCTCCGCGCCCTCTGTTTCACGTGAAACACCGGTCTCAGCGCCTTCTGTTTCACGTGAAACATCGTCCTCGTGTGAAACAGCGGCGGCTCGGGAGGCATCGGCGGGGGTGTCGGCCGTACGTGCCTCGGCGGCGAGCGCCGCGTCGATGCGCGCGGCGATGTCGTCGGGCATCGGCTCAGGTTCGGGCAGGGCGCCGAGCAGCCCGCGGACCTCCTCCAGGGAGTCCCGTATCTCCGCGCACAGCTCGCACTCCGCGAGGTGGTCGCGGATCTCCTCGGCGCGGGTAGGCGGGAGCAGCCCCTCGGTGAGATCGGAGATCTCGGAGACCTCCGGGTGCTGAGCCGTGTCGGTCGTGGATGTCACGGGCGTCCACCTCCTCCCTTCGCAGCGGCCGGGTCGTTCGCTTCCGTGTCCTTCGGTCCTGACGCAGGTGGGACGGATGGACCGGGCGTCCGGTTCCTTCCGTTGACGCGGGTCTCCCCGTCGGGGTCCTCGGCTCCGGTCCCGCCGCGCAGATGCCGGACCAGAGGGGCCAGTCTCGCCCGGCCCCGGGCACACCGGCTCTTCACGGTGCCGGTCGGTACGTCCAGGACTGCGGCGGCCTCGGCCACCGGGTAGCCCTGCATGTCGACCAGGACGAGGGCCGCGCGCTGTTCGGCGGGGAGGGTGGTCAGGGCGGCGAAGAGCTGGCGGTGCAGATCCTGCCGCTCGGCGGGGGCCTCGGCCGACTCGTGCGGTTCCAGCAGCTGGTCTAGTCGGTCCGCGTCGTCCACCGGTGACGTCTTGCGGGAAGCGGCCTTGCGGACCCGGTCGAGGCAGGCGTTGACGGTGATGCGGTGCAGCCAGGTCGTGACGGCGGACTGGCCGCGGAAGGTGTGGGCGGCCCGGAAGGCGGAGACGAGGGCGTCCTGGACGGCGTCGGCGGCCTCTTCCCTGTCCCCGAGCGTGCGCAGCGCGACGGCCCACAGCCGGTCGCGGTGGCGGCGTACGAGCTCACCGAAGGCGTCGGGGTCGCCCGCCACATGGAGGGCGAGCAGGTCCGAGTCGCTCGGTGCCTCTGGTGGAACGGAATCCACCGTGCTCCCCCTCCGAAACGGATCCGATGTCGTGTGCCACATTAACGGGCCGCGCGCCGGATGATCAGGGCCGGTGCGGAGTCTCCACACCAGCTCCCCGATCAGCCGAGGACGGAGATTCCCGCGATCCCGCCGCGGTAGCCGCCGGTGCCGTCCTCGGGCAGCTCCGTGACGTGGATCAGGATGTAGCGCGTCCGGATGGGCTTCTCCAGCTCCTCCTTGAGCGTCCGGCCCGCGACCTGCTTCTCGGCGATCCGCTGCGGGAAGTCCGCCGAGGAGGACGGTGACGAGGCGTCCGGCCCCGCGCCGAACACCGCAGTCGTCTGGCCGGGGCGGTACATGTCCACCTCGATGGAGCGGACGTCCTGGACCTTCCCGAGGTCGACGATGATCCCGCTGCCCTGCTGGCGCTGGGGCAGGTTGCCGAAGTTGGCGAAGCCCCGGTAGCGAGGGGTGATCCAGGCCGTGGACGAGTCGTCGTCGATGGCGTTCGGTACGTCGCCCGGCTGGATCCCCGAACCGTCGGGCATGAACTCGGTGGCGTCCGCGATGATCAGCGGCTTGGGCGGGGCGGGGGCCGGCTTCTCGTCGTCGGTCTGCTGGGTGACGCCGGTGTCGTCGGAGCCCTTGCGCTGGTCGAGCAGGATCTCCGCGAGCTGCCAGCTGCCGAGGCCGAGCGCGGCGATGAGCAGTGCCGAGACGCTCCACTTGAGTATCCGTCCGGTACGGCTCTGGAGAGGCGCCGGGGGTGGTGCCAGCACCGGCTGGGTCGCGGACGGGGGATGGCTGGACGGCCGTCCGTACGTGCCCTGCTGATAGGTCGTCTGGTAGACGGGCTGGGCGGCGAACGTGGGCTCCGGCGGCCGGACGCGCGGCATCGCCGCGACGGCCTTGGCCAGTTCGTCCGGGGTGGTGCAGGGCGGTTCCTGCCGGGACGCGGTGGCCCCGTCGTTGGCCAGCGCGCGCATGGCGAGTTCGGAGAGGCCGCGGTGGACGCCGGCACGGACCTGGTCCGGAGCGATGAGCCCCATGCCCTTGGGCAGCCCGGAGAGGCCGTACGCGTCGCTCTCGTACGGCCAGCGCTTGGTCAGTGCCGCGTACAGCAGTGCGCCGATCGCCTCGGTGTCCTGGCGCAGGGGGCGCTCGGAGGTGATGCCGCGCAGGGCGGCGTTCACCGCGAGGCCGCGGATCCGGTACTGGCCGGTGGAGCTGCGCAGTACGGCGCCGGGGGTGAGCCGAAGGTGCGTCAGGCCTTCGCGGTGGGCGGCGGCCATCGCGTGGGAGAGCTGGCTGACGAGCTGGTAGGCGTCGTGGGCCTCCATCGGTCCGGCGGCCAGCAGAGCGGTGAGCTCGACGGCGTCCGGGAGCCATTCGTGGACGACGTAGACGAGGTCGTCCTCCTCGACGGCGTCCAGGACCTGGACGAAGCGGGGGTCGCCGAGCAGGGCGGACGACCGGGCCGCGGCCAGCACGGAGCGGGCCCGGGGGTGGCCGGCGGGCAGCAGGTGCACGCCGACCGCGCGGCGCAGTTTCTCGTCGACCGCCCGCCAGCTGCTGAAGCCGTCCAGACGGGTGACGCACTCCTCCAGCCGGTAGCGCTCGGCCAGTTTGTGGCCGCTGTGTACGTCGGGGGTCGCCGGAACGGTCTCGGAACGGGCCCGCCCGTCGTCCTGGCCCTCGGAGCTCCCGGGCTTCTCGGGGCCCGCGTCCCCGGTCTCCTCGGCCTGCGTCGTTCCGTCGTTCGTCGCCTCGTCCGCCTTGGCGGCCGACGGCTCGTCGCCGCCGTTGTCGGCCACGTCGACGGCAGCCGTGCTACGTTCCGCCACCGTCGTTCCTGCCTCCCCATCCGTTGCGCGAAGCCGGCCAGCTCGCCACAGTCACGCCAATTGTGCCCACACTCCGGCGCTATCCACGACACGCGGAGTCCGGCGATGGTTGTGCGGCCGTGCGCTCATTCAGCGTCCGAGCCGTCCACGGACCATGCCGACCAGGCCGTTGACCTCTTCGATGCGCATCTTCTTCGCCGCGACGAAGAAGACGCCCATGAGGAGGGTGCCGCCACAGATCAGCGCGGCCAGCGATCCAAGAGCGCTCGTGCCGAGAAGTTCGAGGATCGCGAAGCCGATGCCGCCGCCGATGACGGCCGCGGGTACCGCCGCCATGCAGAGCCGGGCGTAGGTTCGCACGATATGCGCACCGTCGAGGTCGCCGCCGAGCCGGGTGCGCAGTCGGCGCCAGGCGACACCGACACCGACCGCGTAGGCCAGACCGTAGGAGAAGGCCATGCCGACGACGGCCCAGCGGGCGGGCAGGACGACGTAGCAGAGGGCGGAGGCGGCGGCGTTGACGGCCGCCACGATGACCGTGTTGTAGAAGGGCGTGCGGGTGTCCTCGTACGCGTAGAAACCGCGGAGCACGACGTACTGCACGGAGTACGGGATCAGGCCGAGCGCGAACGCCATCAGGATGAAGCCCATGGAGCGGGCGGCCTCGGCGCCGCTGGACGCGTACAGCAGGGTGCACATCGGCAGGCCGAGCGCGAGGAAGGTGAAGGCGACCGGGACGATGGCGACGGCGGAGTTGCGCAGCCCCTGCGAGATGTCGTCGCGGACCGCGCCGGGGTCGTTGTCGTGGGCGGCCCGGGAGATGCGGGGCAGCAGCGCGGCCATGACGGAGACGGTGATGATGGCCTGCGGCATGCCCCAGATCAGCTGGGCGTTTGAGTAGGCCAGGAAGCCGGTGCCGTCCTTGTCGGAGAGCTTGCCCGCCGCGGTGGCGAGCTGGGTGACGACCAGGACGCCGGCCTGGTTGGCCAGGACGAACAGCACGGTCCACTTGGCGAGCTTGACCGTCTTGCCGAGTCCGTGGCCCCGCCAGTCGAAGCGGGGACGGAAGCGGAAGCCCGCCTCGCGCAGGTACGGGATCATCGCCAGCGCCTGGACGACCAGCCCGAGAAGGGTGCCGATCCCCAGCAGCCGGATGCCCTCCGGCGGGATGGTGTCCACGCCCATCCGGGACTCGGCGGAGGTGCCGTAGACCCAGATGAAGAGGCCGAACGTGATGATCATGACGATGTTGTTGAGGACCGGGGTCCACATCATCGCGCCGAACCTGCCCCGGGCGTTCAGGATCTGACCCATCACCACGTGCACGCCCATGAAGAAGATGGTGGGCAGGCAGTACCGGGCGAAGGTGACGGCGACGCTGTTGGCGGCGACGTCGTCGGCGATGGTGTTCGACATCAGCTGGATCAGCACCGGCGCGACGAGGACCGCGATGGCCACGATCAGGCCGAGCGCGACCATCACCAGGGTCAGCAGCCGGTTGGCGAAGGCCTCGCCGCCGTCCTCGTCGTCCTTCATGGCGCGGACGAGCTGCGGGACGAAGACCGAGTTGAGACCGCCGCCGACGGTGAGGATGTAGATCATGGTCGGCAGCGTGTACGCGATGGTGAAGCTGTCACCGAGCAGCGCGGCGCCGAGCGCCGCGGTGATCACCAGCGAGCGGATGAAGCCGGTGAGCCGGGAGACGAGGGTGCCGGCCGCCATCAGCGCGCTGGACTTCAGCACTCCGGAGAACTTGCCGCCGCCGGACTTCGGCGGGACGGGAGCGGGCAGCGGTTCCGGCTGGGCCGGGACCGGAGGCTTCCCGGACCCTTCCTGGTCCCGGAAGAGGTGGGCGAAGGCGTCGGGCTCCTGCCGGTCGCCGGAGGCCTGGGTGACCAGGTCGTCGACCCCGACGAACTGCGTGGTCGCCGGGCGGTCGCCGTACGGGAGGTGGCGTGAGGGCCCCGAGGGCTCCGGCGGCGGCGTCTGGGCCCAGATGCGCGGGTCGGGGGCGTAGGGGGCGGCAGGCGGCTGCTGGTAGAGCGCCTGCGGCTCCTGGTAGGAGCCGGGAGGCGGCGGCGGGTGGGACGCGCGGTCGTAGAGCGCCTCGCCCACCGGGTCCTGGGCCGCGAGGTCCCGCGCCCGGTAGGGATCGTCCTCGTAGGCGTGCTGGAGGTACGGGTCGGGCGGCACCTGGCCGTCCTGGCCCGGGCCCGGAGGGACCGGGGGGCCGGCCGGAGACCCCGCTCCGCCGGCGCCCTCGCCGCGGTCACCGTCGTACGGCGCGTTCATCGAAACCCCTACCTCATCGTCCCCGGCCGACCGGCCACGCCAGACATCGCTCAACGGTCCACTTTCTCACCCGTTCCCGACGGGGCCCCGCTTTCCGGTCCGGTGTCCGGGGTCGGGTCACTCGGCTGCTCGGGTTCGCCGCCGCCGCCGTTCGCCGTGTCGCTTGCCACGGCGCGCTTGCGGTGGCTGTACATCCTGACGCCTGCCAGCACCAGGAGGAGCAGCCCGCCGGCGATGACGAGCAGGACGGTGGGGGTGACCTCGGAGACCTTCACGGTGAAGGTCATCTCCTCGCCGTACGGTGTGCCGTCCTCGGTGAAGAGCCGGGCGGTGACCTGGGCGCGTCCGTTGGCGCTGGTCGCCGTGTCGAACTTCACCGACTGGCTGTGCCCACCCGCGATCCGGACCGGCAGCTCGGCCATCGTCCCGCCGTCGTTGAACTTCAGGCGGATGTTGTCCGAGGTCAGCCTGAGGACGAGCCGGTCGACGCCCTGCAACAGCTTGTTCTGCACGGTCACCGGGATCGTCGCGCTGCGGCCGGAGAGCGTGACGTCCGACTTGTCGATCAGCTGGACCTCGCCGGTGAGGTCCTTCAGGTGCTTGAGCACATCGCCCCGGTAGGTCCGCGCCTCCTCGGGGCGGCCTCGCCAGGACGTCGACATCGAGCGGTTCACCGCGTTGCCGAAGGGGGTCACCACGCGCTCGGGCAGCGTGAGGATGGTCTCGAAGCTGTCGATGGAGCCCTGAGTGGCCCGGATCTCCTGGAACGCCTGGGTGGGCAGCTCCTGGCTGCGGAGCTTCTTCGAGTACGCGGAGGCCCTTGGCACCTTCGTGGTCGCCAGCGGGTCCGGCTTCGCCTCGGCGGCGGCGACCAGGTCCTGCGGCTGCGTCCAGCGGTCGCCCGACAGGGCCTCCAGCGCGCGTGCCATCGACTGCGCCTGAGTGGTCGTGGGCATCCGCTGAGGTGCCACGACGATGGAGCGCTCATTGTCCGGCGCCTGCTCGTTCAGGGCGAGCGTCTGCGCCAGGAACTTCTGGATCGCGAGGGTCGAGTCACCTGCCCGGAGCAGGTTGCCGTTGAAGGCGGTCGACAGCCGGGAGTCGGCGACGACGGCGGTGGTGCCCCCGCCGATCGGCCGGGCCGCCGTCGGGGTGTACGGCAGACCTCCGGTCTCCTGGAAGCTGTCGCTGCGGGCGATCACATGGTGGGCACCGGCGGAGGTCGCCACATCGACGATGCCCGAATCGACCGCGCCGTTCACAGGCCAGGCGAAGTCGGTGGACGGCTTCACGTGGAGGATGGTCTCCACCGTGGAGGCACCCACCGTGGAGGCGTTCTGCAGATGGCTGAGCGTGCCGGACACGCCCTTGCCGCGGTGCGCGATGGAGGCCAGGTCCGGGTCGGCGAACGGCAGCGCGATCACCTTGCCGTCCTCGACGACCTTCTGCAGGGCGGTGATCCACTGTCCGGCGACGGCCCCGTTCTTGCCCGGGACGGTCGTGCCACCGGACTTCACCCCGTATCCGCCGGCCATCGCGGCGACGCTCGCCAGGAGGTCCGGGTCGATGACCCAGGTGACGGGGAGGCGGCTGCCCAGGGCGACCATCTGCTCCAGCCGCCCGCCCGGCGCCAGCTCCTCGGCCAGCTCGTCGTCGGCGAACACCGGCGTCTGCTGTTCGTCCGAGCGCGTCTCGGCGGTGACGTGCGGGGAGGCGATCAGCGGCCAGAGGAAGGTGAGCTCGGTCCTCTTGTCGCTCTTCTCGGGCTGCCACGGGAGGTACGAGCGCTCGATGCCCAGCACCTGCTCGTACGGGGCGGCCGCCGTGCGGCCGGAGACCGAGACGCCCAGCTGGTAGACGCCCGACGCGTCGAGGTCCAGCTTGTCCACGGGAACGGCGAGCGTGAAGTTCTGGCTGATCCCCTTGGCGAGCTTGGGGATCTTCACCGTGTACTTGCCGTCGATCGGCTCCGGGTCGGCGCCTGGGGTGTAGCCCTCGCGCTTGGCGGCGTCGTCGACCTCTCCGCGGCCGGAGAGCCGGGGTCCCACCCGCAGGTCGACCTCGGCGTCGTCGATCGTCTCCTTGCCCTTGTTGGTGAGTGTCCCGGAGACGGTCAGGGTGTCGCCCTCCACAGGGGCGGCGGGGGAGAGCGTGTCCAGGGACACGTCCACCGTGCTGGACCCGGTGGGGGCCTTCACCGGTTCGGCGGCGTCCGCACTTCCGGCGGCCGGAAGAGCCAGCAGTCCGGCCAGCAGAGGAGCTCCGAGAACCGCCGAGGCCGTGCGCCGCAGCCACCGGCGGGCAGGAGAGGGACGCATCCCCTGGATGTCTGCCGCCTGGGCCACGCGCCTACCCGTCCCTCGTCGTCATCGGAGTCTGTCGATCGTTGTCGGTCCTGCGTCCCCGCATGGTAACGAGGTGCGGAGGGCCGAAGTGCTGGGGTCCGGTTCACATGATCGCGGGAGGCCCGCAGGGTCCGGATAAACGATGACGCCGCGGCTGGTCGGTGCCCGTACCCTTTTCTGTTGTGCCGAACGCCAACGAAGAGAACGCCAGTGCCCTGAACCAGGTGCAGCATCGCGCGGTGAGTGAGCTGCTGCGCGTGTCCCCGGTCGCCGACGACCTCGCCCGCCGATTCCGCCAGGCCGGATTCGGCCTCGCGCTGGTCGGCGGCTCGGTCCGCGACGCGCTGCTCGGCAGGCTCGGGAACGACCTGGACTTCACCACCGATGCCCGCCCGGAGGACGTGCTGGCCATCGTCCGTCCCTGGGCCGACGCGGTGTGGGAGGTCGGGATCGCCTTCGGTACCGTCGGCTCCCAGAAGGACGGCTACCAGATCGAGGTCACGACCTACCGGTCGGAGGCGTACGACAGGACCTCGCGCAAGCCGGAGGTGTCCTACGGCGACTCCATCGAGGAAGACCTCGTGCGCCGGGACTTCACCGTCAACGCGATGGCCGTCGCGCTGCCGGAGAAGGAGTTCATCGACCCGCACGGCGGCCTGAAGGACCTGGCCGAGCGCGTGCTGCGCACCCCGGGAACGCCCGAGGCCTCCTTCTCGGACGACCCGCTGCGCATGCTGCGTGCTGCCCGGTTCGCCGCGCAGCTCGACTTCGAGGTCGCCCCGGAGGTCGTCACCGCGATGACGGAGATGGCCGGCCGGATCGAGATCGTCTCCGCCGAGCGGGTCCGCGAGGAGCTCAACAAGCTCCTTCTCTCCGCCCACCCGCGCAAGGGCCTGGGGCTTCTCGTCGACACCGGGCTGGCCGGCCATGTGCTGCCCGAGCTCCCGGCGCTACGGCTGGAGAGTGACGAGCATCACCGCCACAAGGACGTCTACGAGCACTCGCTGACCGTCCTGGAGCAGGCCATCGACCTGGAGGAGGACGGCCCCGACCTGGTGCTGCGTCTCGCGGCGCTGCTCCACGACATCGGCAAGCCGAGGACGCGGCGGTTCGAGAAGGACGGCCGGGTCTCCTTCCACCACCACGAGGTGGTGGGCGCCAAGATGACCAAGAAGCGCATGACCGAGCTGAAGTACTCCAACGACCTGATCAAGGACGTCGCGAAGCTGGTCGAGCTTCACCTGCGCTTCCACGGGTACGGCGACGGGGAGTGGACCGACTCCGCCGTCCGGCGGTATGTGCGCGATGCCGGGCCGCTCCTCGAACGCCTCCACAAGCTGACCCGGTCGGACTGCACGACCCGGAACAAGCGCAAGGCGAACGCCCTCTCCCGGACGTACGACGGGCTGGAGGAGCGGATCGCCCTGCTCCAGGAGCAGGAGGAGCTCGACTCCATCCGCCCGGATCTGGACGGCAACGACATCATGCAGATCCTCGGTGTGGGTCCCGGGCCGGTGATCGGCAAGGCGTACGCGTTCCTGCTGGAGCTGCGGCTGGAGCACGGCCCGATGGAGCGCGACGCGGCGGTGGCGGCGCTCAAGGAGTGGTGGGCGGAGCAGAGCTGAGTCGATGCTGGTGATGTTTCACGTGAAACATCACCAGCACCGTATGTGGGGAGGGGCGTTGTTTCACGTGAAACAACGCCCCTCCCCACATACGGGACCGGCTACCCGCCGCTGCTCGTGCAGCGCCGGCGGAACATCGCCACCGCGACGGCCGCGTACAGCACGGACACTCCCGCCACCACGGTCACGGACCTGCCGTCCGGGGGGAGCAGCAGCGCCGCGACCCCTGCCGCGCTCACGAACGCGACGTTGAACAGCACGTCGTAGAGCGAGAAGACGCGGCCGCGGAAGGAGTCGTCCACCGAGGTCTGGACGACCGTGTCCGTCGCGATCTTCGCTCCTTGGGTCACGACACCGAGCACGAAGGCGGCGAGCAGCATCGGTACGGGAGTGAAGGAGAGGCCCAGCGCCGGTACCAGGACAGCCGCGGATCCGGCACAGGCAACGATCCATCCGTACCGGCCGACCCGTCCCACGGCCCAGGGGGTCACCACGGCGGCGACGAAGAAGCCCGCGCCGGAGGCTCCGACCGCCAGGCCGAGCAGGGCCAGTCCGTCGGAGCCGTCGTCCGACCAGGCGTAGCGGCAGAGCATGAGCACCATCACGGTGAGCGCGCCGTAGCAGAAGCGGAGCACCGTCATCGCGGCCAGCGCCCGGGCCGCGTGGGTCCGCTCCGCCAGGTGCCGCAGCCCGGCGACGAGCCCGTGGGCCGTGACGGCCAGTGCGGCCCGCAGCCGGAGGGGCGTTCCGTCGGGATCGGGTCCCAGCAGGGTGCGCGGCAGGCTCAGCGACGCCAGCGCGGAGAGCAGATAGAGCAGGGCGCCCAGCAGGACGACGGCCGCATCGGACTCGTCGGCCACCAGCCGTACGACGAAGGCGAGGCCACCGCCCGCGGTGGCCGCGAGGGTGCCGGCTGTCGGGGAGAGCGAGTTGGCGATGACGAGCCGGTCGTCGTCGACCACCCGTGGCAGCGAGGCGGAGAGCCCGGCCAGCACGAAGCGGTTGACGGCGGTGACGCAGAGGGCCGAGGCGTAGAAGAGCCAGTCCGGTACGGAGGCCAGGATCAGCAGGGCCGTGCAGCAGGCCAGGGAGGCGCGTAGGAGGTTCCCGTACAGGAAGACCTGGCGGCGGGGCCAGCGGTCCAGCAGCACGCCGGCGAAGGGGCCGATCAGCGAATACGGGAGGAGGAGGACCGCCATGGCCGAGGCGATGGCGGCCGCCGAGGTCTGCTTCTCCGGGGAGAAGACCACGTACGCGGCGAGGGCGACCTGGTAGACGCCGTCGGCGGACTGGGAGAGGAGCCGCACGGTGAGCAGGCGGCGGAAGTTCCGCAGGCGCAGCAGGGTGCCCAGATCACGCGCGACAGACATGGGAGCAAGCGTCACACACGTCGGGGGTCCGCGGGCGGATTGCCCGGGGACCCCCGACGTGCGGCAGGAGGAGGTGAGCGTCGCCGCTCAGCTCTCCGGTGATGCGGTCGGACCTGAGAGCCGGTTCAGCGCTCGGTCTCGCCCTTGATGAACTTCTCGACGTTCTCGCGCGCCTCGTCGTCGAAGTACTGGACGGGCGGCGACTTCATGAAGTAGCTCGAAGCCGAGAGGATCGGGCCGCCGATGCCGCGGTCCTTGGCGATCTTCGCCGCACGGACGGCGTCGATGATGACACCGGCCGAGTTCGGGGAGTCCCACACCTCGAGCTTGTACTCCAGGTTCAGCGGGACGTCACCGAAGGCGCGGCCCTCAAGGCGCACGTACGCCCACTTGCGGTCGTCCAGCCAGGCCACGTAGTCCGAGGGGCCGATGTGGACGTTGTCCTCGCCGAGCTCACGGTCACGGATCTGCGAGGTGACGGCCTGCGTCTTCGAGATCTTCTTGGACTCCAGGCGCTCGCGCTCGAGCATGTTCTTGAAGTCCATGTTGCCGCCGACGTTCAGCTGCATCGTGCGGTCCAGGATGACACCGCGGTCCTCGAAGAGCTTCGCCATCACGCGGTGCGTGATGGTGGCGCCCACCTGGGACTTGATGTCGTCGCCGACGATCGGGACACCGGCCTCGGTGAACTTGTCCGCCCACTCCTTGGTGCCGGCGATGAAGACCGGGAGGGCGTTGACGAAGGCGACCTTGGCGTCGATGGCGCACTGCGCGTAGAACTTCGCGGCGACCTCGGAACCGACGGGCAGGTAGCAGACGAGAACGTCGACCTGCTGGTCCTTGAGGACCTGGACGACGTCGACCGGGGCGTCCGCCGACTCCTCGATCGTCTCGCGGTAGTACTTGCCCAGACCGTCGTGGGTGTGGCCGCGCTGGACGGTGACGCCCGTGTTCGGCACGTCCGCGATCTTGATGGTGTTGTTCTCGCTGGCGCCGATGGCGTCCGCGAGGTCGAGGCCGACCTTCTTCGCGTCGACATCGAAGGCGGCGACGAACTCGACGTCGCTGACGTGGTAATCGCCGAACTGGACGTGCATCAGGCCGGGCACCTTGCCGGCCGGATCTGCGTCCTTGTAGTACTCGACGCCCTGCACCAGCGAGGCGGCGCAGTTGCCCACGCCTACGATGGCTACGCGAACCGAACCCATTCCGGTTGCTCCCTGTGTGATCGGTGTTTCCGATGAAGTCCCCGCGGAGTGCGGTGACTTCACTTGGCGGTGTCGTCGGACGGATCCGGCGGGGTGTCACCCCGGCGCCGGGGCAGGCCGCCCGTCTCTCCTGATGTGTCCTGCTGAGCAGAGCCCTCGGGCGAGGACCGTCTCCGGTCCCGTCCCGACCGCTCGCTCTCGATGAGCTCGTTCAGCCAGCGCACTTCGCGCTCCACGGACTCCATGCCGTGCCGCTGCAGCTCAAGTGTGTAGTCGTCGAGTCGTTCACGCGTGCGGGCGAGGGAGGCGCGCATCTTCTCCAGGCGCTCCTCCAGCCTGCTGCGCCGGCCTTCGAGCACCCGCATCCGCACCTCGCGTTCGGTCTGCCCGAAGAAGGCGAAGCGTGCCGCGAAGTGCTCGTCCTCCCAGGAGTCCGGACCGGTGTGCGAGAGCAGCTCCTCGAAGTGCTCCTTACCTTCCGCCGTCAGCCGGTAGACGATCTTGGCCCGGCGTCCCGTGAGGGAGGAGGCGGGCGTGGTGTCCGCCGGGTCGCTCGCGGGCTCCTCGATCAACCAGCCGCTGGCCACCAGCGTCTTGAGGCACGGGTAGAGCGTCCCGTAGCTGAACGCACGGAAGATCCCCAGCGAGGTGTTGAGGCGTTTGCGCAGCTCATAGCCGTGCATCGGAGACTCGCGGAGCAGTCCGAGAACGGCGAACTCGAGGATGCCGGAGCGTCGGCTCACGGGATCCTCCTCCTTCTGCCGCTGGTTCCGCGGGAACCGTCTGCCGGATCCACTGACGTACTTATGCCGTGCTGATGTATCGACTCGATACATCAGCACGATAGATCGCACCGGCGGGTTCGACAAGGGTGACCTTCGTGAGCGGCGTCACATCACCAATTCGTAGGTATCGACTTGCGTTGTTTGGGGTGAAGTTCGGTCCTAGGAGGGTTTTGACCGTGCGTAGTCTGTGCGGCATGCAGACCACCGGGAACCGTGAGGCGCCGTTGTGCGTCAGTTATCGCGGACTGCCAGATGTGCTGCGGATGAGCCTTCCGCAGGGCTGGTCCGTAATTCGGGGGGACCGGATCTCAACTGCCGCTTCCAGGCGCTCTCGCCTGCCCGAGGAGTAGTCGTTCCATGAGCGAGCACCGTCGCAAATCGTCCCAGCCGCAAGGTGGCGGGCGGGCCGCGGCCAGACGAGCCGCCCAGCAGCAGGCAGGACGTCGGGCAGCGCCGTCACGCAGAGCCACATCCGTGTCACATGCCGAGTCGCAGGGTGCGCCGCAGGGCGAGGAGCGGCAGTACGGCAGCCGTGCCGAGGCCCGCCGTGCGGCTCAGCGCGGCGGGAGCCGGCGCCGGGGCGGCGGCGAGGCCGGGCCTCCCGGCAAGAAGCGCCTCATCGACTACCCGCGCCACGGGCGGTACGGGTTCCGTCGCTGGCTGCCGTCGTGGAAGCTCGTCTCGGGCCTCTGCGTGGGCTTCCTCGGCATGCTGATGGGTATCGCCGGTGTCTCGTACGCCCTGGTGAGCACGCCGAACATCCAGGACGCGGCCTCGGCACAGAACAACGTCTACTACTGGGCCAACGGCAACCAGATGGTGGCGACCGGCGGTGTGGTCAACCGCCAGGAGATCAGCTACGAGCAGATCCCCGTGGCGATGCGCAACGCCGTGGTCGCGGCCGAGAACAAGAGCTTCTGGACCGACAAGGGCATCGACCCCAAGGGCATCGGCCGGGCGGTGTTCAACATGGCCACGGGCGGTCAGACCCAGGGCGGTTCGACCATCACCCAGCAGTACGTGAAGAACTCGCGACTGAACCAGGACCAGACGTTCACGCGGAAGTTCAAAGAGCTCTTCATCACCCTGAAGGTCGCCGGCGAGGAGAAGAAGGAGGACGTCATGGCCGGCTACCTCAACGTCTCCTACTACGGCCGCGGCGCATCCGGCATCCAGGCCGCGGCTCGTACGTACTACGACAAGGACGCCACGGACCTGGATCCGAGCGAGTGCGCCTTCCTCGCGACGCTGCTGAAGGGTGCGAGCTACTACGACCCTGCCGGGGCCACCGACATCGACAAGAACGCGACGCCGGAGAAGAACCTCGATCGCGCCGAGAAGCGCTGGCGGTGGATCCTCGACGAGCAGGTCAAGGACGGCAAGATGTCGGCCGAGGAGAGGGCGACGTACAAGAAGTTCCCCATGCCCGAGAAGCCGAAGAAGAACGCCAAGCTGGGCGGTCAGACCGGCTATCTGGTGGAGCTGGCGCGTAAGTACTTCCTCGCCAACAACACCCAGAACATCAAGGCCGAGGACATGGAGCTCGGCGGCTTCGAGATCCACACCACCTTCGACGAGACGAAGGTGAAGCAGCTCGCCAAGGCGGTGGACAAGGTCTACAAGGCCAAGATCCGCCCCGAGGAGCGTCCGAAGACGGACACCCACGTGGAGTTCGGCGGTGCCTCGGTGGACGCCAGGACGGGCGCCATCCTCGCCACGTACGGCGGCCAGGACGCCACGAAGCACTTCACCAACAACGCCGACGCGACCGGCGCCCAGGTCGGCTCGACCTGGAAGCCCTTCGTGCTGGCGGCGGCGATGCAGTACGGCGTACGCGATCCGGAGCTCGGGCCCGACCAGGACCTCTCGCAGCGCACCATCGTCTCGCCCAAGAGCATCTACAACGGCGACAACAAGCTGGAGATCAAGAACTACGACGGCGAGGTCTGGAAGGGCAAGGACGACCAGGGGTGGCTCCAGACCAACGACGGCGACTACGACCACGGTGAGATCGACCTGCGGCACGCCATGGAGCAGTCGGCCAACTCCCCCTTCGTCCAGCTCGGTATGGACGTCGGGACGGACAAGGTCAAGGAGGCCGCCGTCGCCGCCGGTCTGAAGGACGACGACATGATGGCGGACGCCACCGTTCCGTCGTTCTCCATCGGTACCTCTTCACCCAGCGCCATCCGCATGGCGGGCGCCTACGCCACCTTCGCCACGAGCGGCCAGCAGAACCCCACGTACTCGGTCACCGAGGTGAAGCGGCAGGGCGAGATCGTCTTCCAGCACAAGAAGCGGTCCAAGCGCGCCTTCACCCCGCGCATCGCGGACAACATCACGGACGTGCTGAAGAACGTGGTGGAGAACGGTACGGGCCAGCCCGCGCGGCTGGAGGGACGTGAGGCGGCGGGGAAGACGGGTACCACGGACGGCAACAAGTCCGCCTGGTTCGTCGGCTACACCCCGCAGCTCTCGACGGCGATCAGCATGTTCCGGTTGGACGACGACGAGACCAACAAGGACCGCGAGTTCGAGAAGATGTTCGGCACCGGCGGCGAGAAGAAGATCCACGGAAACTCGTTCCCGGCGTCCATCTGGCACGACTACATGACCGCGGCGATGAAGGGGAAGAAGGTCCTCTCGTTCCCGAAGCCGGAGCCCATCGGCGAGGAGGTCTGGGGCGGTGGCGCGGTCAGCCCGAGCCCGACGCCCAGCCCGACACCCTCTCCGACGCCCACCACCGAGGAGCCGGAGCCGCCGTCGCCATCCCCGACGCCGACGCCGACCACTCCGTCCCCGACGCCGTCACCGACCAAGACGTGTGAGCTCTGGGACTGGGAGTGCCAGAACCCCAACGGCGGTGGGGCGAACGCCGGAGCGGACGGCGGTGCGAACGCGGGAGCGGACGGCGGTGCCAACAGCGGCACCACCGAAGGTGGTGCCAACGCGGGAGCGGACGGCGGTGCGAACGCGGGAGCGGACGGTGGTGCCAACAGCGGCACCACCGAAGGCGCCAACGGCGGGAACGCCGGGGCCAACGGCGGTCTATGGAGCGGTGCCAACGGCGGATAGCCGCACCGTGGCAGGGTCCGCGACGGGCCCTGGACGCCTGCAGGGCGAGGGCCGCCGCACCGGAAACCGGGTGCGGCGGCCCTCGCCGCGTTCCGGACCGCCGAAGGGCCCTCCTCCCGTGTCCGTGCCCGGGCCACAGCCCCGTACGGCAGGATGTGCGGCATGCCAAGCCCCAGCGCAGAGGACACGAGCGTGCAGCAGCAGGAGCGGCCCGTCGTGCGGCCCACCGATCAGGACGAGGTCGCGGCGGCCGGCAGTGAGCTGTTCGGCGGGCGGGTGGGGCGCTGGGCGCGGCTCGGGGACGGTCCGCTGACGCCCGTACGCGTCGTCGCCCTGACCATGATCGGGATGTTCGCGCTCGGCATGGTCCAGAAGATCCCCTGCTACGAGTGGGCCTGGTTCCGCGGAGCGACCTCGCAGTACACGCACGCCTGCTACTCCGACATCCCGCACCTCTTCCTGGGACGCGGCTTCGCCGACGGGCTGGTGCCGTACTTCGACCGGCTGAGCGGCGACATGCAGTACCTGGAGTACCCCGTACTGACCGGGGTGTTCATGCAGATCGCCTCCTGGCTGACGCTGACGCCGGACAGCGACCCCATCCAGCAGCGCGAGCAGATGTACTGGATGGTCAACGCGGGCATGCTGATGATCTGCGCGGTCGTCATCGCCGTGTGCACCGTACGAACCCACCGTCGGCGCCCCTGGGACGGCCTGCTGGTCGCGCTGGCGCCCGCGTTCGCCCTCACCGCCACGATCAACTGGGACCTGCTGGCCGTCGCGCTGACGGCCGCGGCGATGCTCATGTGGTCGCGGGGCCGGGTCCTCGCGTTCGGCATCCTCATCGGCCTCGCGACGGCCGCCAAGCTCTATCCCGTCCTGCTGCTCGGCCCGCTCCTGGTGCTCTGCTGGCGGGCGGGCAGGTGGCGCGAGTACGGCACGGCGCTGCTCGGCGCCGGGGCGGCCTGGCTGGTGGTGAACCTGCCGGTGATGCTCTACGCCCCCGAGGGATGGCGGAAGTTCTACACGTTCAGCCAGGAGCGGCCCATCGACTTCGGCTCCTTCTGGCTGATCATCACGCAGCGCACCGGGAAGCCGATCGACGTCGAGACGGTGAACACCGCCTCCGTGGTCCTGATGGTGGTGTTCTGCGCGGGCATCGCGGGTCTGGCGCTCACCGCCGCGCGCCGGCCGCGCTTCGCCCAGCTGGCGTTCCTGGTGGTGGCCGCGTTCATCCTGACGAACAAGGTCTACTCACCGCAGTACGTGCTCTGGCTGATCCCGCTCGCCGTGCTGGCCCGGCCGCGCTGGCGCGACTTCCTCATCTGGCAGGCGTGCGAGGTCATGTACTTCCTGGGGATCTGGTTCTACCTCGCGTACACGAGCGGCGGCGACAAGCACCAGGGACTGCCGCAGGAGGGGTACCAGCTCGCGATCGCGCTGCATCTGCTGGGCACGCTGTACCTGTGCGCCCTGGTCGTCCGGGACATCCTGCTGCCCGACAAGGACCCGGTGCGCCGGGACGGCTCCGACGACCCGTCGGGCGGGGTGCTCGACGGGGCGCCGGACGCGTTCGTGCTGGCACCCGATCCCCGTACGCCGGGGCACACGGCCCCGGCGGTCACAGGACCTCAGGTGGAGTGGGGCACGGCCCGGGAGCGGTGACCCGGGCGGCTCGCTCAGTGGTCGACGAGCCGGTCGTACTGCGTGGTCGTGTGGCGCAGATGGGCGACCAGCTCGTCACCGACCCGCGGTTCCTGCGCGTCCGACGGCACGAACAGGATCGACACCTGCATGTGCGGCGGCTCGGCGAACCAGCGCTGCTTGCCCGCCCAGACGAACGGCGACAGGTTGCGGTTGACCGTGGCCAGACCCGCGCGCGCGACGCCCTTGGCCCGCGGCATCACCCCGTGCAGCGCCTTGGGCGCCTCCAGGCCGACCCCGTGCGACGTACCGCCCGCGACGACGACCAGCCAGCCGTCGGAGGCGGCCTTCTGCTGGCGGTAGCCGAACCGGTCGCCCTTGACGACGGGCGTGACGTCCAGGACGGCGCCCCGGTACTCCGTGGCCTCGTGATCACCCAGCCAGAGCCGGGTGCCGATGCGGGCGCGGAAGCGGGTCTGCGGAAACTGCTGCTGGAGCCGGGCCAGTTCCTCGGCGCGCAGGTGGCTGACGAACATGGTGTGCAGCGGCAGCCGGGCGGCGCGCAGCCGGTCCATCCACCCTATGACCTCCTCGACGGCGTCCGAGCCGTCGGTGCGGTCCAGCGGCAGGTGCAGCGCGAACCCTTCGAGCCGTACGTCCTCGATCGCCGCGTGCAGCAGCCCCAGCTCCTCCTCCTTGACCCCGTGGCGCTTCATCGAGCTCATGCACTCGATGACGACCCGGGCCCCCACCAGGGCGTGCACCCCGTCGACGGAGGAGACGGACCGGATGACGCGGTCCGGCAGCGGAACGGGCTCCTCACCGCGCCGGAACGGGGTCAGGACGAGCAGGTCGCCGCTGAACCAGTCCTTGATCGTGGCGGCCTCGTACGTCGTGCCGACGGCGAGGGTGTCGGAGCCGAAGCGGATCGTCTCGTCGGCGAGCCGCTCGTGCCCGAAGCCGTACCCGTTGCCCTTGCAGACCGGTACGAGCCCGGGGAACTGGTCGATCACGGACTTCTGGTGCGCCCGCCAGCGCGCGGTGTCGACGTAGAGGGAGAGCGCCATGGCCGGCCCGGAACCTTTCTGGTGGCTGTGGATGCGGTGGGTCGTGCTGGGGTGAAGCGCGTGCTGTATTGAAGCGCGTCAGCGGCGCGACATGTAGATGTCGAGCGCCTTGTGGAGCACCTTGTTCAGCGGGAAGTCCCACTCGCCGACGTACTCCACGGCCTCGCCACCGGTGCCGACCTTGAACTGGATCAGCCCGAAGAGGTGGTCGTTCTCGTCCAGCGAGTCGCTGATGCCGCGCAGGTCGTAGACGGTGGCGCCCATCGCGTAGCTGTCGCGGAGCATCCGCCACTGCATGGCGTTCGACGGCCGGACCTCGCGCCCGATGTTGTCGGAGGCGCCGTAGGAGTACCAGACGTGCCCGCCGACGACGAGCATCGTGGCGGCGGAGAGGTTCACGCCGTTGTGGCGGGCGAAGTAGAGCCGCATCCGGTTGGGGTCCTCGGAGTTGAGGACGGTCCACATGCGCTGGAAGTACGAGAGCGGGCGCGGGCGGAAGTGGTCGCGCACAGCCGTGATCTCGTAGAGCCGCTGCCACTCGGCCAGGTCCTCGTAACCGCCCTGGACCACCTCGACACCGGCCTTGTCGGCCTTCTTGATGTTGCGGCGCCACAGCTGGTTGAAGCCCTTGAGGACGTCCTCCAGGGAGCGGTTGGCGAGCGGCACCTGGAAGACGTAACGCGGCTGTACGTCACCGAATCCGGCGCCGCCGTCCTCGCCCTGCTGCCAGCCCATCTTCCGCAGCCGGTCCGCCACCTCGAAGGCGCGCGGCTCGATGTGGGTGGCCTCGACGTCACGCAGGCGCTTCACGTCCGGGTCCTGGATGCCGGACTTGATGGCCGTCGAGTCCCAGCGCCGGATGACGACCGGCGGGCCCATCTTCACGGAGAACGCGCCCTGCTGCTTGAGGTGGGCGAGCATCGGCTGGAGCCAGTCGGCCAGGTTGGGCGCGTACCAGTTGATGACCGGGCCCTCGGGGAGGTACGCCAGGTAGCGCTTGATCTTCGGCAGCTGGCGGTAGAGGACGAGGCCGGCGCCGACCATCTCGCCGTTCCTGTCGAACCAGCCCAGGCTCTCCGAGCGCCATTCCGTCTTCACATCAGCCCACGCCGGGACCTGGCAGTGACTGGCCGAGGGCAGGCTCTGGATGTACGCCAGATGCTGCTCTCGGCTGATGGTCCTCAGGGTCAGGCTCATGCGGGGCGCTCCTCGGCAGGTGTGTCCCCATCGGTCAGGGGCTCCGGCTCTCGCGCCGAAGCCTACTGTGACCGCGGGGTATCCGGCCTGGCCGCGTAGGCCTGGAACGCCCGCGACGCACCGGCGCGGCCGTGTGGACGGCCGCGCCGGGTCATGCGCCGGTCAGGTGATGACGCCGCCGAAGAGGCCGCCGTGCGCCATACCGAGGTAGAAGCCCACCGCCGAGGCGCCGATCCCCATGATCAGGCCGAACCTCTCCCAGGTGGTCTTCGAGATGTACTGGCCGTAGAGGCCGGTCAGGATGCCGACCAGCCCCGCCCAGGAGCTGATCAGGTGCAGATGGTGGAACATCGCCGTCACGAAGGCGAGGACGCCGAGCACCCCGGTCACCACCATCAGGACGTCCTGGACGGGGTGGGGCCTGCCGTCCGTCGCGAAGAGCGAACCGGTGGCGGGGCGGCCGGTCGTGGACCGGGAGCCGGCGGGACGAATGGTCTGTGCCATGGATGACCTCCTGGCCGGACGGGCGGTGGAATGTAGCGCCTCTCACACCGCATCTGTCTCGATTGTGCCCCTGCGGCTCGGGATCCGCCCTCCGGAAAGCGGCCCGCATGTACCCCCTGACCTCCGGATTTCAACCGGAGGTCGGTCTGCGGGTAGTCTGTACGGTCTGCACCGGTGTCTGCCCAGGCCAGCACGGCGAGCCCCTCCCCCAGGAATCTTCCCGGGAGCGGATTGTCAGTGCCGGGTGTTCTCCTCGACGGACACCGTTGCGATACGCATCACGACCCTCCTGCCACGGAACGACCGTGGCCGCTGAGTCCAAAGGAGGTGGGTTCCACATGCGTCACTACGAGGTGATGGTCATCCTCGACCCCGATCTCGAGGAGCGAGCAGTCTCCCCGCTGATCGAGAACTTCCTCTCCGTCGTCCGTGAGGGCAACGGAAAGGTGGAGAAGGTCGACACCTGGGGCCGTCGTCGGCTCGCTTACGAGATCAAGAAGAAGCCCGAGGGCATCTACTCGGTCATCGACCTGCAGGCCGAGCCTGCGGTCGTCAAGGAGCTCGACCGCCAGATGAACCTGAACGAGTCGGTCCTCCGGACCAAGGTCCTCCGTCCCGAGATCCACTGAGCTTCTAGCTCAGCGGTTTTCGGGTCCGAGTAGCAGCAAGCAGCCAGAAGCAATCCCCGCCGAGAGGTTCACCCATGGCAGGCGAGACCGTCATCACGGTCGTCGGCAATCTCGTCGACGACCCCGAGCTGCGCTTCACCCCGTCCGGTGCGGCGGTCGCGAAGTTCCGTGTCGCGTCCACTCCCCGCATCTTCGACCGGCAGACCAATGAGTGGAAGGACGGCGAAGGCCTGTTCCTCACCTGCTCGGTCTGGCGTCAGGCGGCGGAGAACGTCGCGGAATCGCTCCAGCGAGGCATGCGCGTCGTCGTGCAGGGCCGGCTGAAGCAGCGGTCCTACGAGGACCGTGAGGGCGTCAAGCGCACGGTCTACGAGCTGGATGTCGAGGAAGTCGGCCCCAGCCTCAAGAACGCCACGGCCAAGGTCACCAAGACCACCGGTCGCGGCGGTCAGGGCGGCCAGGGCGGATACGGCGGCGGTGGCGGCCAGCAGGGTGGCGGCAACTGGGGCGGCGGTCCCGGTGGCGGTGGCCAGCAGGGCGGCGGCGGTGCTCCCGCCGACGACCCGTGGGCGACCGGCGCGCCGTCAGGCGGCCAGCAGGGCGGGGGCCAGCAGGGCGGCGGGAGCGGCTGGGGCGGAAGCCCCGGTGGTTCCGGCGGCTCCGGCGGCGGCTACTCGGACGAGCCCCCTTTCTAGGGCGGCTCGTACCCCCACTTCTTGATCACACAGGAGAAACACCATGGCGAAGCCGCCTGTGCGCAAGCCTAAGAAGAAGGTCTGCGCGTTCTGCAAGGACAAGACCCAGTACGTGGACTACAAGGACACGAACATGCTGCGGAAGTTCATTTCCGACCGCGGCAAGATCCGTGCCCGCCGCGTCACCGGCAACTGCACGCAGCACCAGCGTGACGTCGCCACGGCTGTCAAGAACAGCCGTGAGATGGCGCTGCTGCCCTACACGTCCACCGCGCGATAAGGGAAGGGTGACAACAGCATGAAGATCATCCTCACCCACGAGGTCTCCGGCCTCGGCACCGCCGGCGACGTCGTCGACGTCAAGGACGGGTACGCCCGCAACTACCTGGTTCCGCGTGGCTTCGCCATCCGCTGGACCAAGGGCGGCGAGAAGGACGTGGCGCAGATCCGCCGCGCCCGCAAGATCCACGAGATCGCGACGATCGAGCAGGCCAACGAGATCAAGGCCAAGCTCGAGGGCGTGAAGGTCCGGCTGGCCGTTCGCTCCGGCGACGCCGGCCGGCTCTTCGGCTCGGTCACCCCGGCCGACGTCGCTTCGGCGATCAAGGCCGCCGGTGGTCCGGACGTCGACAAGCGTCGTGTGGAGCTCGGTTCGCCGATCAAGACGCTCGGCGGGCACCAGGTGTCCGTGCGTCTGCACCCCGAGGTCGCGGCGAAGCTTGCCGTCGAGGTCATTGCTGCCTAAGGGCAGAGCTCAGCAGAGCAGGTGAAGGGCCGCATCCCCGACGGGGATGCGGCCCTTCGCTGTGTGCGGGGGAGTGTTTCACGTGAAACGGACTGTTTCACGTGAAACAGCGCCGCCGGGGCGGTCGGCTGTGGCGTTTCACGTGAAACAGTCCCGTCGAGCCCGCGCCTCAGCGGGTCGCGCCGGTGACGATCCACCGGCCGGAGCGCGTACGCACCCATAGGGTGGCCAGCCGGACGGCCATCATCAGCGTCATCGCCCACCAGAGCGCGGTGAGGCCACCGCCGAGAGCGGGCACCAGAAGCGCGACCGGAGCGAAGACGGCTAGCGTCGCCAGCATGGCCCAGGCGAGGTAGCGTCCGTCGCCCGCTCCCATCAGCACGCCGTCCAGGACGAAGACCACTCCGGCGATCGGCTGCGAGACCGCCACGACCAGGAGCGCGGGGAGCAGGGTCTCCTTCACCGCCGGATCGCTGGTGAAGAGCGGGATGAAGAGCGGTCGGGCGAGCATGATCAGTACGCCGAGCGCGATGCCGCAGCCGATGCCCCACTCGACCATGCGACGGCAGGCCTCCCGCGCGCCCTTCTCGTCGCCGGCCCCCAGATAGCGTCCGATGATCGCCTGGCCCGCGATGGCGATGGCGTCGAGTGCGAAGGCGGTCAGGCTCCAGAGGGAGAGGATGATCTGGTGCGCGGCGATGTCGACGTCCCCGAGCCGCGCGGCCACAGCGGTGGCGATCATGAGGACGGCCCGGAGCGAGAGCGTACGGACAAGGAGCGGCACACCGGCTCGGGCGCTGGCCCTGATGCCGGCGGCGTCGGGGCGCAGGGAAGCGCCGTGCCTGCGGGCTCCGCGCACGACCACCACGAGGTAGGCGACAGCCATGCCCACCTGGGCGATCACCGTGCCCCAGGCGGATCCGGCGATGCCGAGCCCGGCGCCGTAGACGAGGACCACGTTGAGGATGCCGTTCGCCGTGAAGCCGCCGATGGCGACGTACAGCGGGGTCCGGGTGTCCTGGAGGCCGCGGAGAACACCGGTGGCGGCGAGGACGACCAGCATGGCCGGGATACCGAAGCTGGAGATCCGCAGATACGTGATGGCGTACGGGGCGGCGGTGTCGGAGGCGCCGAACACATCGACGAGCCAGGGGGCCGAGGGGATGGCGAGCGCCACGACGACGGCACCGAGCAGCAGGGCCAGCCAGATGCCGTCCATGCCCTGGCGGATCGCCGCGGGCAGATCGCCCGCTCCGACCCGTCGGGCGACGGCGGCCGTGGTGGCGTAGGCCAGGAAGACGAAGATGCTCACGGCGGTCATCAGCAAGGCCGCGGCGATCCCGAGACCGGCCAGTTGCGGGGTGCCGAGGTGGCCGACGATGGCGCTGTCGACCATCACGAACAGGGGCTCGGCGACCAGCGCGCCGAACGCCGGTACGGCGAGGGCGATGATCTCGCGGTCGTGCCGTCGGCGGCCTGTTCGCGGGGTGGTGGGGGCCGGGGTCATGGGGGTCAATCTAATCTTCCACAGGTAAGAGATGCAATGGCTTAGTGTCCCTTACTCGATCTCCCGTGGGGTGCCTGCCCCTGCGCCGTTTGCGGTGATCTTGAAATCAGGGCGAAAGTTTTTCTCCCCCACAGTCAGTGGACGGAGAACATGCAGGTCAGGCTGGTAATGGCGATCCTGCTATGAGTTTGTCCACAGTGCTGTCCCCTGTTCCGTGCACAGGTTCCGAGGAGTTCTCCACAGCATCTGGTCCGTCATCCACATGCCCTGTGGATAACCAGATTGGCTGACGGTGGAGACGGGCCTACCGTGGTCCGGCGCCCGTACTCCGTTCCGGCACCGGAATCAGCAGAACCAGACGCGCCGGAAGCGGAGTCGGGCGACTTGTTTGTCAGCGCCGTGCCGTAAGAAAGAGTGGCACGGCTAGGTCCGCGATGCGGACGGGAGGAGGTGGGCCCGGTGAGCATTCCCGAGCCTTTGGACGACCCCTGGACCGAGGCCGGTCCCGGCGACCGTCTGCCTGTCTCCCGCCCGCGCCGCGGGGAGCGCAAGGGCAACCGCGAGGACCGGCACGACCGGGGCTCCGACGAGGGATGGGACGGCGGCGGCCCGTCCGGCTTCGAGCGGGTGCCACCGCAGGATCTGGACGCGGAGCAGTCGGTGCTCGGCGGCATGCTCCTGTCCAAGGACGCCATCGCCGATGTCGTGGAGATCATCAAGGGCCACGACTTCTACCGCCCGGCACACGAGACGGTCTACACGGCCATTCTCGACCTGTACGCCAAGGGCGAGCCGGCCGACCCGATCACGGTCGCCGCCGAGCTGGTGAAGCGCGGTGAGATCACCAAGGTCGGCGGAGCGCCGTATCTGCACACCCTGGTCCAGTCCGTGCCGACCGCGGCCAACGCCTCGTACTACGCGGAGATCGTCCACGAGCGGGCCGTCCTCCGGCGGCTCGTCGAGGCCGGCACGAAGATCACGCAGATGGGATACGCGGCCGACGGGGACGTCGACGAGATCGTCAACTCCGCGCAGGCCGAGATTTACGCGGTCACCGAGCAGCGCACCAGCGAGGACTACCTCCCCCTCGGCGACATCATGGAGGGCGCGCTCGACGAGATCGAGGCCATCGGGTCGCGCAGCGGCGAGATGACCGGTGTCCCGACGGGCTTCACGGACCTGGACGCCCTGACGAACGGCATGCACCCCGGCCAGATGATCGTCATCGCGGCCCGTCCCGCCATGGGCAAGTCCACGCTGGCCCTGGACTTCGCGCGCGCCGCGTCGATCAAGAACAACCTGCCCAGCGTCATCTTCTCCCTCGAAATGGGGCGCAACGAGATCGCGATGCGTCTGCTGTCGGCCGAGGCGCGGGTGGCCCTGCATCACATGCGGTCCGGCACGATGACGGACGAGGACTGGACGCGGCTGGCGCGCCGGATGCCCGAGGTCTCGGCCGCCCCGCTCTACATCGACGACTCCCCCAACCTGTCGATGATGGAGATCCGCGCGAAGTGCCGCCGGCTCAAGCAGCGCAACGACATCAAGCTCGTGATCATCGACTATCTGCAGCTGATGCAGGCCGGCGGATCGAAGCGTTCCGAGAGCCGTCAGCAGGAGGTCTCGGACATGTCCCGAAACCTGAAGCTGCTGGCCAAGGAGCTGGAGGTCCCGGTGATCGCGCTCTCGCAGCTGAACCGTGGCCCCGAGCAGCGCACGGACAAGAAGCCGATGGTCTCCGACCTGCGTGAGTCCGGCTCCATCGAGCAGGACGCCGACATGGTCATCCTGCTCCACCGCGAGGACGCGTACGAGAAGGAGTCACCGCGCGCGGGCGAGGCCGACATCATCGTCGGCAAGCACCGTAACGGCCCGACGGCCACCATCACCGTGGCCTTCCAGGGCCACTACTCGCGCTTCGTGGACATGGCGCAGACCTGAGGGCCGTCACTGTAGGGTCTCAAGTTTCGTGTCGGAATCTCACGGTCGATGTCGGAAGGAAGCCGGATCCGCCGTCGACCGTGAGACACCGCAGTTCAGCCGGGCGCGGTGCACGCCGGGGTGCCAGGGGTTCGTGGAGTCGCTTGGCCGGCCGAGCGGGTGGGGGAAGCGTGCGGATCGTCATTGACGGGGCGCACATCGGAAGCCAGGCGGACCTGCACCGGGTTCTTGCCGGGCCTCTGGACCTCGGTCCGTACTACGGGCACAACCTGAGCGCTTTGTGGGACCGTCTGAGCGGGGACGTCGAGCGTCCGGTCGAGATCGTCTGGGAGAACGCCGAAGCCAGTCGTGGCCGCATGGGCGGTGAAGCGTTCGAGGCGATCGCGTCCGTCCTGGTCCGGGCTGCCGCGGAAGACGAGTCGAACGCGCCGCACGAGAGGCTGACCGTGCGTTTCACCTGAGGTGGAGTCCGGCGGCGAGTGGCCACGGTTCGCCGTCGACTTCCGGCACGGAGCTGAGACGCTGAGCATGCGACACGGCGTGAGACGGCGGGCGTGGCCACGTCACAGCCTCAGTGTCCGACACGAGCCGCGAGAACCTGCGGTCACCCCGTCACCGGACCGGAATGATCCGCTCCACGACCGTGTCCACCACGACGCCGAGGTCGATGTCGCCGAGCATCTCGGGCAGGGTGAAGTGCTCCAGGAGCACGCCGGTCATGGCCAGGTAGAGCACGAGGAACGCGGAGTGGTCGCCGGGGAGGTCCATGTCGCGGTGGAAGGCGGCGCTCTCCTCGAAGCCCTTGCGGACGGTCCGGGTCAGCTGTGCACGTAGTTCCGGGCGGCGGGTCGCCTCCAGGCGGAGTTCCAGCAGGGCCAGGTAGCCGGTGCGGTCGTCGGTCATCCGCCGGACCAGCCAGTGCATCAGCTCGGCGACCAGTTCACGGGAGGGCGCGGGGCGCAGCGCCTGTTCGACCTGGGCCGGGTCCGGGGTCATCCGGTCGTGGATGCGGGCGCCTGTCTGCATGAACAGGTCGTCACGGCTGCTGAAGTAGTTCGACGCGGTGCCCACCGGCACGCCGGCCCGGGCGTCCACGGCGCGGAAGGTGAGCCCGCGGGCCCCTTCCCGCGCCAGGACCTCGACCGCGGCGTCCGTGAGCGCCACCCTGCGCTCGGGGTTCTTCGCCATGTTCCTTCTCCCTGCTCGTCGTTCTCCGGAAAGAGGTTGCGTAACCACTACACATGAAGCACTGTAAGTGTCGTGGTTGCGGCTCGTCACCCCGGTGACACGGTCGCCGCCGCGTCCTGGGCCGTCGGGCCCGCGTCGGCACGTCGAACGGGGAACACATGCGCAAGCTCACCTACTTCATCGCCTGTTCGATCGACGGCTTCATCGGTGACCCGCAAGGTGATGCCGAGACGATGATGGCCTTCGTCGACGAGGAGTTCATCGCCTTCCTCAAGGAGGAGTACCCGGAGACGATCTCGGCTCCAGGCCGTAAGGCCCTGGGGATCGAGCACCTGGAGAACCGGCGGTTCGACACCGTGGTCCAGGGGCGGGCCAGCTACCAGCTGGGCCTGGACGCGGGGTTGACGAGCCCTTACGGCCATATGCGCGAGTTCGTCGCCTCCCGGACGCTCACCGAGTCACCGGATCCGAACGTGGAGCTGATCGCGGAGGACGTGGTCGGCAGGGTCAGGAAGCTGAAGGCGGAGGAGAGCGGGCTGGACATCTGGCTCTGCGGCGGTTCCCAGCTGGCGGGCCTGCTGACCGACGAGGTCGACGAGCTCGTGATCAAGACCTATCCGCTGGTGTACGGCTCCGGGATGCCGATGTTCGGGTCCGGGTTCGCGGCCCACGAGTTCACGCTGGAGCAGGTGCGGACCTTCGCGAACGGGATTCTGATGCGGACGTACGGCCGGAAGCGCTGACGCCTGTTCCCGGAACTCCCGCCGCTCGTAATCTCCTCGCCAGGCGGCGGCCCGTCGGGTATGGGTTGACCATGACCTCTCCGCGTGAAGAACTGCTTCCCAGTACCCGGCGCTCCCTTATCCACCGCGTCGCCACGGCCCAGCGGGAGGGCCGGGCGCCTTCACTGGTGGCCGCCGTGCAGCGGGAGGGCCGGGTCGCGTGGAGCGGGGGCCGTACGGGCCTGGAGGGGCCGGCGCCGGACGCCGATACGCAGTACCGGATCGGCTCGATCACCAAGACGTTCACCGCGGTGCTGGTCCTGCGGCTGCGCGACGAAGGCCTGATCGGCCTGGACGACCAGTTGGAGAAGCACCTCCCGGGCACCGGAGCGGGGGGTGCCACCGTCTTCCAACTGCTCGGCCACAGCGCGGGCCTGGGTGCCGAGACTCCCGCACCGTGGTGGGAGCGGACCCCGGGAAGCCTGCGGCCCGAGCTCGCCGATGTGCTCGGCGAGCGGCCGCAGACGCACCCGGCGGGCCACCGATTCCACTACTCCAACCCGGGCTACACGCTGCTCGGTTCGCTGGTCGAAGCGGTGCGCGGGGTCTCCTGGGAGGAGGCGCTGCGCAGAGAGGTCCTGGAGCCGCTGGGCCTGCACCGCACGACCTACGGGCCGGTCGCCCCGTACGCGGAGGGCTGGGCCGTGCATCCCTGGGCCGATGTCGTGGTGAGCGAGCCGGCCGAGAACCTCGGGCTGATGGCGCCCGCCGGCCAGCTCTGGTCGACCGCTGCCGACCTGCTGCGCTTCGCCGGCTTCCTGTCCGAAGGCGACGACCGGGTGCTGTCGGCCGCTTCCGTACGGGAGATGAGGACGCCCGCCGCTGCCGCCGAGACCGGTGGCAGCGGATACGGCCTCGGGCTGCAGGTCGTGAAGACCGACAGCCGCGTCCTCTACGGGCACGCGGGTTCGCTGCCCGGGTTCGTCGCCGGTCTCTGGTTCAGCGAGGAGGACGACGTGGTCGCGGTCGCCCTCGCCAACGCCACCTCCGGGCTGCCCGCCGCCACGGTGGCCGCCGAACTCCTGACCATCGTCGCGGACGCCGAGCCGCGGATCCCGGCGCCCTGGAGCCCGCTGCCCGAGGTCGACCAGGAGCTGCTGGCCCTGACCGGGATCTGGCACTGGGGGACGCACACGTTCACGCTGAGGCTGACCGGGGGCCGGGGCCTTGAGCTCAGGCCGCTGGGCGGTACGGGGCGCGGAGCGGCCTTCGTGCCCCGGCCGGACGGTGGCTGGACGGGCCTGGACGACTACTACGCGGGAGAGACCCTGCGCGTCGTACGCCGGGACGACGGCTCGGTCGACCATCTCGACCTCGGCTCGTTCGCCTTCACCCGGGAGCCGTACGAGGCGGGCGCCGACGTTCCGGGCGGGCTGGACCCGGCGGGATGGCGGGGGCTCGGCGGCTGACGGCTGAATGGCAACGGTCGGTGGGGGGGGGGGGGGGGGGGGGGCGCGGCGCCCCCCCCCCCCCCCCGGGCGCGGCGGGGGGCGGGGCTGGGGGCCGGCGGGTAGGCCCCCGGCGGGGGGGGGCGCGCCCCGCGGGGGGGGGGCCGCGGGGGGGGGGGGGGGGGCGGCGGCGTAGGCGGCTATAGGGCACGGGGGGGGGGGGTGCTTTTTCCAACAAAAACCCCCCCCCCCCCCGACCGTTGCCATTCGAGAGCGAGACCTTCAGAGGGCCAGCTTGAAGCCCACATGGCTGGCCGTGAACCCGAGCCGCTCGTAGAAGCGGTGCGCGTCCTCGCGGGTGGCATCCGAGGTCAGCTGTACCAACTGGCAGCCCTGGCGGCGGGATTCATCGACCGCCCACTGGATCAGCTGCGTACCGAGCCCGCTGCCGCGCTCGTCGGCGTGGACGCGGACGGCCTCGATGATCGAGCGGGTGGCGCCGCGCCGGGAGAGGCCGGGGATCACCGACAACTGGAGGGTTCCGACCACACGGTCCTCGCGGACGGCGACGACGACGTGCTGGTTCGGGTCGCCGGCCAGCCGCCGGAGCGCCGCGCGGTACGGGGTGAGGTCGTCCGGCGACTCGCGCTGCGCGCCGAGCGGGTCATCGGCCAGCATGGCCACCACGGCGTCGAGGTCGGGCTCGGCAACGGGGCGTATCCCAAGATCGCTCATGATCGGCAGCGTACGCGGTCGGCGGCCGTCAGGCCGCGACCTTCAGCTCCTCGACCGCCCGGACCAGCGGCGCCAATTCGGGGTTCTCCGCGGCCTCGTCCAGCGCCGCCCGCAGGGCGCTGTCGTTGGTCGGCCGGGCCTCCGCGAGGAGAGTGAGACCGGCCTCGGTGACATCGGTGTAGATGCCGCGCCGATCGGTGTCGCACAGATACCGGGTCAGCAGCCCGCGGTCCTCCAGCCGCGTGACCAGACGGGTGGTGGCGCTCTGGCTGAGGACCACGGCGTCGGCGACCTGCTTCATCTGGAGATGGCCGCCGGGGCCGCTGTGCTGCCGGCTCAACACGTCGAGCAGCGAGTACTCCCGCGCGCTGAGCCCGTGGCCCGACTGGAGGGCGCGCTCGATGCGGGCCTCGATCTTCCCGTGGAGCAAGGAGAGGGCGCACCAGCCCTGGGCGAGGGCGGTCAGGGCCGGGTCGGTCGCGGTCATGGTCTCTCCTCCGTGCGGGAGCTGCGTGGTTCCAGGATAGGGGACGCCTGCAATAGCCCGCGTTTGCAATTAACCGGCGTATGCAATTATTGTGGACGCTCGTAAGGCGCAGACGCAATCTTCAGAGAAGGTGGAACCCATGCCGCTCGCGCTCCTGGCCCTGGCCATCGGGGCATTCGGGATCGGAACGACCGAGTTCGTGATCATGGGGCTGCTCCCCGAGGTCGCCGCGGACTTCCAGGTCTCGATCCCCACCGCAGGCTTCCTGGTGACCGGCTACGCGCTGGGGGTCGTCCTCGGTGCCCCGCTGATGACGCTCCTGGGCACCCGGGTCACCCGTAAACGGATGCTGATGCTCCTGATGGGCCTCTTCATCGTGGGCAACCTCGTATCCGCCCTCGCTCCCGTCTTCGGCGTCATGCTCGCCGGCCGGGTCATCGCCTCCCTCGCGCACGGTGCCTTCTTCGGCATCGGCTCGGTGGTCGCGGCCGATCTCGTCGCCCCGCAGAAGAAGGCGGGCGCCATCGCCATGATGTTCACCGGGCTCACGGTCGCCAATGTCGTCGGCGTCCCGCTCGGCACCTACATCGGGCAGTCCGCGGGCTGGCGGACCACCTTCGTCATCGTGGCGCTCCTCGGCGTGATCGGGCTCCTCGGAGTGGCGAAGCTCGTCCCCGAGCAGCCCAAGGCCGAAGGCGTACGCATCCGTCACGAACTGGCCGCGTTCCGCAACGTCCAGGTCCTCCTCGCGATGGCCATGACCGTCCTGGGCTTCGGCGGAGTCTTCGCAGCGATCACCTACATCACGCCGATGATGACCGAGATCGCCGGCTACTCGGCCTCCTCCGTCACCTGGCTGCTGGTCCTCTTCGGCCTCGGCATGGTGGGCGGCAACCTGGTCGGCGGACGGTTCGCCGACCGCCATCTGATGCCGATGCTGTACGTCTCCCTCGGCGCGCTCGCCCTGGTCCTCGGCCTCTTCACCGTGACCGCCCACAACAAGGCCGCCGCGGCCGTCACCATCGTCCTCATCGGCGCTCTGGGCTTCGCGACCGTCCCTCCGCTGCAGAAGCGGGTCCTCGACCAGGCCGCCGGCGCTCCCACCCTGGCCTCCGCGGTCAACATCGGCGCCTTCAATCTCGGCAACGCCCTCTCCGCCTGGCTCGGCGGCCTCGTGATCGCCGCCGGCCTCGGCTACACCGCCCCCAACTGGGTCGGCGCCGCCCTCGCCGCCTCAGCCCTGGTGCTGGCCGTGGTCTCCAGCCTGCTGGAGCGCCGTACCTCCGACGCCGGAGGCCGGATCGTCGCCGAGAGCAGCCCCGAGCCCGTCACCGCCCCGGCAAGGCACTGAGCCCCGCCCCAGACCCCTCCTCACCGCACCGCACAATGATCAGGAGCAGTTCCATGACCATCACCACCGCTGTCGCCCCGCTGACCATCCAGGACGCCGAGGCTCTCGTCACCGCCGCCCGTAGCGCCGCCGAGGCGGCCGGGGTCGCCGTCGCCGTGAGCGTCGTGGACGCGGGCGGCCACCTCCTGGCCTTCCGACGGGACGACCGGGCGGTGCTCATCGCCGGGGAGACCAGCACCCGCAAGGCGTTCACCGCACTGCAGCTCGACGCCCCGACCGCGGACCTGGCCGACGCCGTCCAGCCCGGCGGGCTCTTCCACACCCTGCCGACCGCGCTGGACCGCCCGCTGCTCTTCATCGCCGGAGGCATCCCCCTGCACCGCGGCGGCCGGCTGATCGGCGCCCTCGGCGTCGGCGGAGGAGCGCCGGAGCAGGACCACGGGTTCGCGTCCGCCGCCGCGGACTCCCTCGTCTGAGGCCGAGCACCCGGGCGGGGGGCGTCAGCCCGTCGCGATGGTGAGCGGGGCGAACCTGCGGGCCGCGTCGCCCGGGAGGTCCGCGATGCCGTACGTCATCACCGCGGTACGGGAACCCGGTTCGAGGCCGCGCTCCACCAGCCAGCCGAGCAGCTCCTCGTGGCGCGCGTCGACATCGGCCCGCAGCGGCCGGTCCGTCGTGGCGGCCAGCGCGGTGACGAGGGCCTTGGCGGTCGCCGTGTCGCGCGCGATGAGCGGGCCGACGGCGTGGACGTCGCCACTCGGCCAGAGCGCCGCGTAACCGGTCAGCTCGCCGTTCTCCTCCGCGACCTGGAGCCGGTCGGAGAAGGCCGGGAGCCGGGCGATGATGTGCGTACGGTCGACCCCGAAGACCGGCAGGTCGAGGCGGACCATCGCCTGGAGATCGTCCGCTGCGGCCGCGCGCGTGGTGACGGCCGGGGGCCGGTCCTCCGCCCGGAACCGGCCGAGCACCCGCTCGCTCCGGCCGACGTGGGCGAAGCCGAGCTCCTCGTAGAGCCGCTCTCCCTGAGGCGTGGCGTACAGCGCGAGCGGAGTGGACCCGGTCTCCTCCATGACATGGCGCATGAGGCGTCGGGCGACCCCCTGGCGGGTGTGGCGTCCGGCGACGAGCAGCATCCCGACGGTGGCCAGGCGGGGCCCGTACGACGTCACCACACAGGCCGCGACCAGGCCCTTCCCGTCCGGCTCCGCGATCCCGTACCCCGTGCCCGCGGAGAGCAGCAGCCCCCATCGGTGTTCGTCACGCGGCCAGCCGCGTTCCTCGGAGAGGTCGGCGCAGGCGGCCAGATCTCCCCGGGTGAGGCGCCGTACGGGCAGGTCGACGAGGGGCAGGGGTGATGGGCTGTGCATGGGGTCAGGCTGTCCGACGCGATGATCGCCCGTCCACCGGTTTCCCGGAACTGGCCGAGAACCGAAGCTTCCGCCGTCATGTTTCACGTGAAACATGACGGCGGACGCGTGTGGAGGCCAGGGACCGTCAGCTGAGGTCAGGCGCGTGCATCGCCCGTACGCCTTCGATGTTGCCGTCCAGATAGTGGCGCAGCGAGAGCGGTACGAGGTGGACGGCGGCGATCCCGACCCGGCTGAACGGCACCCGGACGATCTCGTACTCCCCGCAGGGCTCGTCGATCTCCGGGCCGTGCCGCCGGCTCACGTCCATCGACGCGAGCCGGCAGACGAAGAAGTGCTGGACCTTCACGCCCGTGACCCCGCCGTCCGCGATGTGCTCGACGGTGTCGACGAAGCAGGGCACCACATCGGTGATCTTGGCGCCGAGTTCCTCGTCGACCTCGCGGTGCAGGGCCTCGACGACGGTGGTGTCCTCCGGCTCGACCCCGCCGCCGGGCGTGAGCCAGTACGGATCGACCCCCGGCTTCGTGCGCTTGATCAGGACGAGGTCGTCGCCGTCGAGCAGGATGGCGCGTGCGGTGCGCTTGACCACAGGACGTTCGGTCATGGCAAGAGAGTGGCCCGTGCGGAGCCGTCTGAAACTCCCCCGGCCTACCGGGCCGCCTCGTCCAGCGCCCGCGCCACGTCCGCCAGCAGGTCCTCCGGGTCCTCCGCGCCGACCGAGAAGCGGATGAAGCCCTCCGGCACGGCGTCGCCGCCCCAGCGGCCCCGGCGCTCCGCGGTGGACCGTACGCCCCCGAAACTCGTCGCGTCGTCGACCAGCCGCAGCGCCGAGAGGAAGTGCTCCGCCGTCTCCCGGTCGGCCAGCTCGAACGACACCACCGAACCGAAGCGCCGCATCTGGCGCACGGCGATCCCGTACGACGGGTCCGTCGGCAGCCCCGGATACCGCAGCCCCGTGACCTCGGCCCGCTTGGACAGCGCCTCGGCGAGGGCCAGCGCCGTGCTGCACTGCCGCTCGATGCGCAGCTGGAGCGTGGAGAGCGAGCGGTGGGCGAGCCAGGCCTCCATCGGACCGGGGATCGCGCCGACGACCTTGCGCCAGCGCCGTACGTCGGCGGTCAGGCCGGGATCACGGCAGGTGACATGGCCCAACAGGATGTCGCCGTGCCCGGTCATGCCCTTGGTGTCGCTGGCGACCGAGAAGTCCGCGCCGAGCTCCAGCGGACGCTGGCCGATCGGAGTGGCCAGGGTGTTGTCGACGGCGACCAGCGCACCCGCCTCATGCGCGGCGGCCACGAGCCGGCGGATGTCGCAGACGTCCAGGCCCGGGTTGGACGGGCTCTCGATCCACAGCAGCTTCGCGCCCTCCAGCAGCGCCAGCTGGGCATCGCCGCCGGTCGGCGCGGTCTTGACCTCGACGCCGAAGGCCGTCAGCTGCTCCCGTACGAGCGGCAGCGCCTGGTAGCCGTCGTCCGGCAGCACCACGGTGTCGCCGGTGCGCACCTGCGAGAGCAGTACCGCGGTGATCGCCGCCATGCCGGAGGCGAACACCGTCGTGCTCACGTCCTCGCCGGGCGCCTCCAGCTCGCCGATGGCCCGTTCCAGATGGGTCCACGTCGGATTGGTGTCCCGGCCGTAGGTGTAGGGGCCCACCGGCTCGCCGGAGAGGTGGAAGTGCGCGGCGAAGACCGGCCCGGGCAGGGTCGGCTCGTACTGCTCCGGTTCGGGAAGTCCGGCGCGTACCGCGCGCGTTCCGTCGCCCATGCTGCTCATGCTGCTCCGTAGTCAAGTGGTCGGGCGGCCCCGGAGGGCCGGGAAATCAGTCCTCGTCCGGCAGGACCATGTTGAGGGCCCAGGAGACGACCGAGATGATCAGGGCGCCGAGGACCGCTGTCCAGAAGCCCTCGACATGGAAGCTGAGATCGAAGACCCCGGCCAGCCAGGAGGTCAGCAGCAGCATCAGCGCGTTGACCACCAGGGTGATCAGTCCGAGCGTCAGGATGAACAAGGGGAAGGTCAGCAGCTGGACCACCGGCTTGACCAGGAAGTTCACCACACCAAAGATCAGCGCGACCAGGATCAGGGTGAGGACCTTGCGGCCGGTGGAACCGCCCTCCAGCGTGATGTCCCCGATCAGCCAGATGGCCACGGCCAGCGCACCCGCGTTGGCGATCGTCTTGACTACGAAATTCTTCATGTGTCTGATCGTGGCAGACATGATCGGTGGTGGACACCGACAGCGCACGCGAACCGACGGCACAGGTCACAAGGGCCGACGGCACAGGTCACAAGGGGCGGACGGGCCATGAAGGCATTCAGACTGGACGAGCTGGAGGCGGAACGGGCCGCCAACGACGGCGCGTATCTGCAGTTCGTGCGGGAGCGGAACATGTCCGTCGGCCTGTACGCCCTCGACGCGGGCGAACTCGATCCGCAGCAGCCGCACCAGCAGGACGAGGTGTACTTCGTCGTCAGCGGCCGTGCGTCGATCACGGTCGGGACGGAGACGACCCAGGTCGGCCGGGGGAGCGTCGTCTATGTGCCGGCCGGAGAGGCCCACAAGTTCCACCACATCACCGAGGACCTGCGGGTGATGGTCGTCTTCTCGCCTCCGGAGGGCTGAGACCTCCCCGCCGGAGGTCCCCGGGCCCCGGGTTCCCTAGGGGTTCGATCAGGGGTCTTCAAGGGCTGCGGAGCCCTCGTCGGGGCTCCTCGCGCGCTTAGCATCGAGGCAGCAACCCAGAGAGACGAGGTAGATGGTCATGGCCGTGCGGGAGATATACGCGGGGATGCCCTGGTGGGTGAAGTGGATCGCGGTGCCGGTCATCGCGATCTTCGTGTTCGGCGGTCTGATCGCCAGTGTGATCGGCTTCGTGATCGGCCTGCTCTTCAAGGTGCTGGTCTTCGTCGTGCTGGTCGGCGGTCTGGTCTTCGTCGTACGCAAGTTCATGTCCTCCTCGTCCTCGCGTGGTGACTGGTAGGAAGGCTGCCGTGGGCCCGTGCGGGATCGGGGGTGCGCACAGGCCTGCGGATTAGCCCAGCTGAGCTAAGTCCCCTGGGAAAACTCCTCCCTTCAGAGGGCGGCCGATACAGTGACGTAACGCTGCCGCCGCCATCTGGAATGTGACCTTCTGTCACCGAACCGACCGAGTGACCAGTGGTTTGAACGACAGTCCGGTCGTGGGTGCGGCAGGCCCGTGGGGGCGGCCCCCACGGGAGGGCCGACGGCCCGTCACCATGCCTGGGGGTGACCTTTGACCACGGCATCGAGCACCGCTGTCCCGACGTTGATCGGTTCGGTTCAGCGGGCGTTGAGGCTGCTGGAGGCTGTGGGCACCCATCGGGACGGGGCGCCCGCCAAGCAACTCGCGCGGGAGGCCGGGCTACCGCTGCCGACGGCGTACCACCTGCTGCGCACGCTGACCCATGAGGGCTATCTCCGCCGGGAGAACGGCGTGTTCCTCTTCGGCGCGGCCGCCGAGAACCTGACCGCGGCCCGGGGCTCCAGGAGCCGGCCCGTCTCCGTCACCGACTCCCTCGCGCACTGGCGGGACGCCATCGGGGTCCCGGTGTACTGCGCGGTCTACCGCGACGGTGAGATCGAGCTGATCGCGGTCGCGGACGCCCCCGACGCCCCGGCGGTCGACGAGTGGGCCTCCTTCCGGGAGACCGGGCACGCGCACGCGATCGGGCAGTGCCTTCTCGGCCAGCTCGACGAGAAGGACCGCGAGGACCACCTCGACCGGCACCCCGTACGGCCCCTTACCCGTTACTCAGTGCGAGATCGCGCGGCACTTCTGGAACGTCTCCGAACGCTGCGACGGGGTGAACCGGTCATCGAACGCCAGGAGTACGCACTGGGCACCGTCTGCGCCGCCATTCCCGTCACAGCCGGTGCCACCATTGCGGCGATGGCCATTTCCGTACCCCTGGACCGTGAAGAACGGTTGCTGCCCGCAGTCGAACAGCTACGTGGCGAAGTGGCGAGCCTCTTGCGTTCGTTCGTGTTCTCTATCAGTATCTGAAAAATCACTCCTTGTGATCTGCTATCGCGTGCACCACGATGGCGTCAATAGGGCCATAGGGGATCATTCCTGGCCAGTTTCATCTACTGCGGGGTTGAGCGATGCGCGAGTCGGTTCAAGCAGAGGTCATGATGAGCTTCCTCGTCTCCGAGGAGCTCTCGTTCCGTATTCCGGTGGAGCTCCGGTACGAGGTGGCTGATCCCTATGCCATCCGGATGACGTTCCATCTGCCCGGCGATGCCCCGGTGACCTGGGCGTTCGGCCGTGAGCTGCTGCTGGACGGGCTCAACAGCCCGAGCGGCGACGGTGATGTGCACATCGGGCCGACCGAACCCGAGGGCCTCGGCGATGTGCACATCCGCCTTCAGGTCGGCGCGGACCGCGCGTTGTTCCGGGCCGGTACGGCACCGCTCGTCGCCTTCCTCGACAGAACCGACAAGCTGGTGCCCCTCGGCCAGGAGCACACGCTGGGTGACTTCGACGGGAACCTGGAGGAGGCGCTCGGCCGCATCCTCGCGGAGGAGCAGAACGCCGGCTGAGCCGCACCGCACGTACCTCCCCGCCTCATGTTTCTCACGCCTTACGGCGGCGGCCCCTGCCGGTCCGTGCGGGGGCGGCGGCCGTCGACGAGGAGAGGGAGGCGCCCGGGCGGTCCGCGGAGACCACCAGCGCGGCGAGCACCGTCGTCACCGGCACCGAGGCGACCAGACCGATCGAGCCGACCAGCGTCCGGACGATCTCCTCGGCGACCAGCTCGCTGTTGGCCACCGTGCCCACGCTGCTCTGGGCGATGGAGAAGAGCAGCAGCAGCGGCAGCGCCGCGCCCGCGTACGCCAGCACCAGGGTGTTCACGACCGAGGCGATGTGGTCCCGTCCGATCCGGATACCTGCCCGGTACAGCCCGCGCCAACCCATCCGCGGGTCCGCCTGGTGCAGTTCCCAGACGGCGGAGGTCTGGGTGACCGTCACATCGTCGAGCACACCGAGCGATCCGATGATGACACCGGCCAGCAGCAGACCGCTCATGTCGATGTCCGGGTAGAGGCCGTGGATGAGGCCGGTGTTGTCGTCGGTGTTGCCGCTCAGGTCCGCCCAGCCGATGAAAAGGGACCCGAGCAGGCCGATCAGCAGCAGGGAGATCAGCGTGCCGACGACGGCGACGGAGGTCCGGGCCGTCACCCCGTGGCACATGTAGAGCGCCGCCAGCATGATGGCGCTGGCCCCGATCACCGCCACCACCAGCGGATTCGAGCCCTGGAGGATCGCCGGCAGGATGAACAGGGTCAGTACGGCGAACGAGACGGCCAGCGCCACCAGCGCCATCACCCCGCGCAGCCGGCCCACCGCGACCACCGCCAGCGCGAAGATCGCGGCCAGCAGCGTCATGGGGATCTTCCGGTTCACATCGGTCACGCTGTACTGGAGGTCGGGCGGCGCGTCGGGGGCGTACGCCACCACCACGCCCTGGCCCTCGCGCAGTTGACGCGGGGCGTCCGGCTGGACCACCTCGACGAACCTGCGGCCCTTGTCGTCGCCGCTGGTCACCTCGACGGTCGCCTTCGCGCACTCCCCCTCCTGCCCGGCGACCGCCTCGCGGCCCGAGGGCGTGGAGGTGTCACCGGTCGGCGGGACCTGTGCGGCGTTGACGTCGGCGCAGTCGACCTTGACGACCTGGACGACCTTGCCGTCCTGGGTCTGCCGGTCGAATCCGACGCCGGTGCGCTCGTGGTCGGGGACGCCGCCGGGCCAGAACGCGATCAGGCCGACGACGACCGCCGTGGCGAACGGGATCAGGACGGCGGCGATGACCTTGCGCAGGTGCTTGGAGACCGGTGCGGCGGGTCCGTGGCTGTGCGTGTGGCCGTGGCTGTGGCCCTGGGGCGGCGGCTGGGGTGCGGGGTCGCTTTGGGGGGAGGTCACGGGGCGATCATCGCAAGAACAGGAGGGCCCTCTGGTCAGCTCGCCGGAAAGGACGCTAGCGTGGAGGCACCTTTGCACACGCGGGAGCTCGGAGCACCGGGCTGAGAGGGCGCTGACCGCCGTAGATCCGTACGGGACACGCTGCGCCGACCGCCGAACCTGTTACCGGGTAATGCCGGCGTAGGGAGTAGGTCTCATGACCACAGCGGACGCACGCACGCCTGCCTCGAAACAGAACGACGGGACGCCGGACGGCGCTCCGAACGGCGAGGGCGGGAAGTCCATCGGCTGGCACAAGGGGTACGTCCAGGGTTCGCGCCCGGACCTCCGGGTGCCGGTCCGGCAGGTGCACCTCACCAACGGCAAGGACGTGACGCTGTACGACACGTCGGGGCCGTACACCGATCCCGGGATCGACACCGACGTCCGCCGGGGCCTCGCGCCCCTGCGGGAGAACTGGATCATCGCCCGCGGCGACACCGAGGAGTACGCGGGCCGCCCGGTCCGCCCCGAGGACGACGGTCTCAAGCACACCTCGCCACGCGGCGGACTGCGCAACCTGGACGCGGTCTTCCCCGGCCGTCCGCGCCAGCCGCGCCGCAGCCGCGACGGACGGCCCGTCACCCAGCTCGCGTACGCCCGGCGCGGGGAGATCACGCCGGAGATGGAGTACGTCGCGATCCGGGAGAACGTCGGGGCCGAGACCGTACGCGAGGAGATCGCGGCGGGCCGGGCGGTGCTGCCGGCCAACGTCAACCACCCGGAGACCGAGCCGATGATCATCGGCAAGCGGTTCCTGGTGAAGGTCAACGCCAACATCGGCAACTCGGCCGTCACCTCCTCCATCGAGGAGGAGGTGGACAAGATGACCTGGGCGACCAGGTGGGGCGCCGACACGGTCATGGACCTGTCCACCGGCCGCAACATCCACACCACCCGCGAGTGGGTGCTGCGCAACTCCCCCGTACCGATCGGAACGGTGCCGCTCTACCAGGCGTTGGAGAAGGTGGACGGCCGAGCCGAGGAGCTGACGTGGGAGATCTACAAGGACACCGTCATCGAACAGGCCGAGCAGGGCGTGGACTACATGACGGTGCACGCCGGAGTGCGCCTGCCGTACGTCCCGCTGACGGCCCGCCGTAAGACCGGCATCGTCTCGCGCGGCGGCTCGATCATGGCGGCCTGGTGCCTGGCGCACCACAAGGAGTCGTTCCTCTACGAGCACTTCGAAGAGCTCTGCGAGATCCTCGCGACATACGACGTCACCTACTCCCTCGGTGACGGACTGCGCCCCGGGTCGATCGCGGACGCCAACGACGAGGCGCAGTTCGCCGAGCTGCGCACGCTGGGTGAGCTGAACACCATCGCCAAGCGGCACGGCGTGCAGACGATGATCGAGGGCCCCGGGCACGTCCCGATGCACAAGATCAAGGAGAACATCGACCTCCAGCAGGAGATCTGCGAGGAGGCGCCGTTCTACACGCTCGGCCCGCTGACCACGGATGTCGCGCCCGCCTACGACCACATCACCTCGGGCATCGGCGCCGCGATGATCGCCTGGTGGGGCACCGCGATGCTCTGTTACGTCACGCCCAAGGAGCACCTGGGCCTGCCGAACCGGGACGACGTGAAGACCGGCGTCATCACCTACAAGATCGCCGCCCACGCGGCCGACCTCGCCAAGGGCCACCCGGGCGCGCAGGAGTGGGACGACGCGCTCTCCGACGCGCGGTTCGAGTTCCGGTGGGAGGACCAGTTCAACCTGGCCCTCGACCCGGACACGGCCCGGGAGTTCCACGACGAGACGCTGCCCGCCGAGCCGGCGAAGACGGCGCACTTCTGCTCGATGTGCGGGCCGAAGTTCTGCTCGATGAAGATCTCCCAGGACATCCGGCGTCAGCACGGCGGTTCGCAGGAGGAGATCGAGGAGGGCATGGCCGAGAAGTCGAAGGAGTTCGCGGCCGCCGGCAACCGGGTCTACCTGCCGATCGCCGACTAGGACACACCCTGGGACCGCGGTCCGCCTCTCCGTCCCCGACGCCCCGTCCGGCGTCGGGGACGGCTTGCGTACGGCCGGGTGACCGGTGACGTGACGCCAAGGCTCTTCACCTATGGGCTACTTGCTGCTTTGGTCACCATCTGGCCTGATTACGGCACGTGTTAAGCGACAGTATGGACACAGTCGTGTGGCAGGTGGATGTACGTTTCGCAGCTGCGTCAACTGGGCTTGACCCGTTCCTTATCTGTGGCTTACTTTCCGGCTTGCTTGGCTGAAATTTGGTGGCCCTCGCACGGGGGCCTGGGGAGGGAACACAGTGAATTGGTACCTGGCCGTACTCAAGAACTACGCAGGCTTCAGCGGGCGCGCGCGCCGCAAGGAGTACTGGATGTTCACGCTCGTCCACCTGATCGTCGCGGCCGTCCTGTACGGCCTCGGCCTGGCGATCGACACGATGCTCCCGTACTTCATCTACGCCCTCGCGACGATCGTCCCGTCGCTCGCCGTGCTGGTGCGCCGCCTGCACGACACCGGCCGCTCCGGCTGGTGGTTCCTGATCGCGGCCGTTCCGCTGGTCGGCGGCATCATCCTGCTGGTCTTCCTCGCCTCGGAGGGCAAGCCGGAGCAGAACCAGCACGGCGCCAACCCGAAGCTGGCTCCGCAGGCTGTCTGATCCACCGCTCCGGCCCTGCCGGAGCGTCGCACAGGCCGGGCGCGGCACTCGCCGCCCCGGCCTGTGGCGTTTCCCGTGACCCGCGGGTCCTACTCCGGCCGGTGGTCCGGTCCGCCGAAGTCCGGGCTGGTGAAGTCGGGGCTCGTGAAGGTCGGCCGGGGGCCGGCCGACGGGCCGTCCTCCGGACCGGAGAAGTCCGGCCTGCTGTAGCCGACCTTCGGGATCCGGTTCGGTGAGCGGTGCGGGGTCCGTGCGGCGGGGCCCGCGGTCGGGTCGGCCAGGGCGTCCCGCAGGAACGGCAGGATGCCGCGCTCCAGCAGCGCGTGGCGCCAGGCCTCCCGGGCCCGGGCGACCTCTTCCGGCAGTTCGTCCTCCTCGTCCTCGGCGGCGAGCGAGGTCGAACCGTTGCGCAGGGCCGTGACGAGCAGCCCCACGGCGGCGACCAGGATGGCCGCGGCGGCGAGGGCCGCGAAGAACCACCCGGCCGCGATCATGGTGGTGCCGAAGCCGACGGACGGGCTGAGGGCCCTCATCAGATAGCCGACGAGCAGGAAGATCACGGCGGCGGCGCCCGCGAGGAGCGGCGTCAGGACCGTGAGGACCGCTCCTATGCCGGCGCCCGGCCCGGTGGCCGAGGATGTGTCTCCGTACGGCTCGCCCTCCGGTACGGCCGCGCTGGCCGCGCGCAGCTCGGCCCGGGCCTTCACGTAGTGCTCGTACTCGGTGGCCGCTGCCGCGGTGATCAGCGCCGTGGCGTTGAGCGCCATCGTGCGCAGCTGCTCGGTGTTGAGCCGGTCGCCGACGCCTTCCAGGTCCGGGCGTTCGTGGGCGTGACGCAGCGCGTCGCCGAGGATCCGGGCGTACTCGGGACCGTCCTCGGCTTGCAGGTGCGGAGCGCTTGTCATCTGCATCCCCCGATGCTCCGTCGGGCCCGGCAGCCCGCGTTGGCCGGGCGGTCGGGCGGAAACGGAGGAGAGCCTGCTACTGATGAGCCGATGGTAGAGCGCTCACGGCGCGCGGTGACAGGGTGTTTCCGGAAATAGGCCCGATGATCGGCGCGGTCCTGTCCAGGAGCGTCTTCCCGGTCAGAGCTCAGTCATGCAGGGGGAGTTGGACGACCAGGAGCTTTCCGGCCATGGTCACTCCGCCGTCCATGGCGATGGCGAGCCCGTCCGCGTAGACGTGCGGGCCGTTCACCACCGGCCCCGAACCGTCCTCGCCGTCCTCCGTGCCGACTTCGCCCAGGAGATACGGGATCGGGCTGTGACCGTGGACGACGCGCTGTCCGCCGTACGTCGTCAGCAGCTCGCGCACCGCTTCGGCGCCGCCCTCGTCGCGGAAGGCGAACCGCTTGGTGAGCTTGCGGAAGAGGTCCCAGCACTCGTCGGCGTCGTTGCGCGTGAGGATGTCGGTGATGGTGTCGTTGACGGCGTCGATGGTGGTGCCGTAGTCGAGGTAGGCCGTCGTGTCGGAGTGCATCAGCAGATGTCCGTCCTCCTCGACGACCGCGTCGAGCCGGGACATCCACTGCAGGTGCACGTCCTGGAGGCGGTCCATGTCGCTCTTCTGGCCGCCGTTGAGCAGCCAGGCGGCCTGGAAGGTGGCGGTGCCCGCACCGGAGTTGACGGGAGTGTCGGAGAACCGCTTGGCGCCGATCAGCAGCAGCTCGTGATTGCCCATCAGGGCCTTGCAGTAGCCGCCGGCCGCCGCCGCCTCTGCGGAGAGCCGCATGACGAGGTCGATGACGCCGATGCCGTCGGGTCCCCGGTCGGTGAAATCGCCCAGGAACCAGAGCCGGGCGTTGCCCGCGGCCCAGTTGCCGTCGGCGTCGATGAGGCCCTGTGCGGCCAGGGCGGCCACCAGCTCGTCGAGGTAGCCGTGGACGTCGCCGACGACGAAGAGCGGGCCTAGCCCTTCCCCGGTGACGGGGCGGGGCTCGGGGACGGTCTCCATCTTGACGGTGTCGCCACGGTTGATGACGGGGAGGTCGCGCTCGGTGGGGGTGTACCCCTCCGGCGGCTCGTCGCCGACGGCGGCGTTGCCCGGATGCGGCAGGTGGGGCGGTGCGGGGGCGTGCGGAGGCACGGAGGCGTGCGGCTCGGTCGGCGCCGGCGCGTGCGGGGGCACGGACGGGTGCGGCGCCGCGCCGGGCGCCGCCGGTGGTACGGGTGTCTGCGCGTACGGCGGAACTCTGAAGTCACGCAACGTCGCCGTCCGCACCACGGGTTCCTGACCGGCCCCCTGAGTCATCGACCCCTCCACCACCGTCGCGCCGCCGTACACCTGACGGGCCCTGCCTGGTAGAGGGGGTCCGCGGTGTCGTGCGCCCATCATAGGAATGCGGATCGATCTGTGTGACGCACCAGGGGTGGTGAATCCGGGCGCACGTACGGTTCACCGGCCGATTGGTCCGAAAAAAGACGATCAGTCCCTGCTCAAGAGACGATCAGTCCCTGCTCGGAGAGCGGGGCGCACTGACCGTGGTGCGCGGCGGACGGCGTTGCGAGGAGGTCCGGACGATGAGCTCCGTCGGTATCACCTGCTCCACCGGCCCGTCGTGCTCCACGCCTTCGATGGCGTCGATGAGGAGCTGGACGACGGCCGTGCCGATGCGCCGGGGCTTCAGCGAGAGCGTCGTGATGGGCGGTTCGGTGGCCGCGTACACGGTGGACTCGCTGCAGCAGACCAGCAGCAGGTCCTCGGGGACCCGCAGTCCGTAGCGGCGGGCGGCCGCGAGGAGGTCGGTGCCGTTGGGGTCGAAGAGCCCGTAGACGGCGTCGGGCCGGTCCGGCCGGGCGAGCAGCCGGTCGGCGGCGACCGCGCCCGCGCAGGGGTCGTGCGCCGGGTAGGACTCGTAGACGGGATCCTGGCCGACCCGCTCGCACCAGTGGAGGTACGCGGTGGTGGAGAGCCGGGTGTACGTGTCGGTGGTGGTGCCGGTCAGCAGGCCGATGCGGCGCGCTCCGGCGGCGGCGAGGTGGTCGAGGAGGTCGAGCACGGCGGCCCGGTGGTCGTTGTCGACCCAGGCGGTGACGGGGAGCGTGCCGGCCGGGCGGCCGTCAGAGACGACGGGCAGCCCCTGGCGGACGAGTTCGGTGACGACCGGGTCCTGGTCGGAGGGGTCGATGACGACGGTCCCGTCGAGCGCGACGTTCGACCAGACGTCGTGCCGGGAGGTGGCGGGGAGGATGACGAGGGCGTAGCCCCGGGCGAGCGCCGCCGAGGTCGCGGCTCTCGCCATCTCCGCGAAGTACGCGAATTCGGTGAAGGTGAAAGGTTCATCCCCGTACGTGGTCACGGTCAGGCCGATCAGCCCCGACTTGCCGGTACGGAGGGTTCGGGCCGCTGCGGAAGGGCGGTAGCCCAAGCGCTCTGCGACCTCGCGGACATGGCTGCGGGTGGCGTCCGGGAGCCTGCCCTTGCCGTTGAGCGCGTCGGAGACGGTCGTGATCGATACTCCGGCCGCGGCGGCCACGTCGCGGATCCCCGCCCGTCCTGGCCGGCCGCTGCGCCGGGGGGTCTCCGTCCGGCTCACCTGGTGCTTCCCTGCTGCTGTCATGGCGAGCCGATAGTAGGGCTCCGAGGGGTGGTCGGTCCGGTCGCATATGCACCCATTGACAGGCACGTTTTTGCATGATCGTTAGCCATCAAATTCCTTGTAAAGAAAGGGCGTTGATGGGCATGTCTTTAGTGTGTCAGGTGTTGGTGGTCGGCGGCCTGCTGAATGGCCGATGTCTCGAAGAGGTCTCAACTCACCACTTCGGGGGACGCGCGCCACGGCGTGAGACACGGGCGCGCGCCGGAAACCGAAACGCTCCCCCTGAGGAAGCCTTCGGATGCGGACCATTCCCGGCACTGCGGGAGATTCCGCGCCCGGGCCATTCGCAGCGGAGCCCAATCCTCATAAGGTGAGCAGTATTGATGTGTACGACGGTATGGATGTGTACGACGGTCGAGGAGGACCTGCGGTGAGCGAGACGAGCCCCAAGCTGCGCGCCGAGCTGGACGGCGTTCCCGCCTATGTGCCGGGCAAGCCCGCCGCGGCCGGCGGACCGGTCGCGTACAAGCTGTCCTCGAACGAGAATCCCTACCCGCCGCTGCCGGGGGTCCTGGAGTCGGCGCTCGCCGCGGCGGGCAGCTTCAACCGCTACCCGGACATGGCGTGCACCGGGCTGATGAACGAGTTGTCGGACCGGTTCGGTGTGCCGCTCTCGCACCTGGCGACCGGCACCGGATCGGTCGGGGTGGCGCAGCAGCTGCTCCAGGCCACCTCGGGCCCGGGTGACGAGGTCATCTACGCCTGGCGGTCCTTCGAGGCGTACCCGATCATCACGCAGGTGAGCGGCGCGACCTCGGTGAAGGTCCCGCTGACCGGCGGTGAGGTGCACGACCTCGACGCGATGGCCGCGGCGATCACCGACCGGACCCGGCTGATCTTCGTCTGCAACCCGAACAACCCGACCGGGACCGTGGTGCGCCGGGCCGAGCTGGAGCGGTTCCTGGACCGGGTGCCGAGCGATGTGCTGGTGGTGCTCGACGAGGCGTACAAGGAGTTCATCCGCGACGCCGATGTGCCCGACGGCATCGAGATCTACCGGGACCGGCCCAATGTGGCGGTGCTGCGGACCTTCTCGAAGGCGTACGGTCTCGCGGGGCTGCGGGTCGGGTTCGCCGTGGCCCATGAGCCGGTGGCCGCCGCGCTGCGGAAGACCGCCGTCCCCTTCGGCGTCAGCCAGCTCGCCCAGGACGCGGCGGTCGCCTCGCTGCGCGCCGAGGACGAGCTGCTGGGCCGGGTCGGTTCGCTGGTCTCCGAGCGGAGCCGGGTGAGCGAGGAGCTGGTGCGGCAGGGCTGGACCGTGCCGGAGTCGCACGCCAACTTCGTCTGGCTGCGGCTCGGCGAGCGGACCCTCGACTTCGCCGCCGCCTGTGAGCGGGCCGGTGTGGTGGTGCGCCCGTTCAAGGGGGAGGGTGTGCGGGTCTCGATCGGGGAGAGCGAGGGCAACGACCTCTTCCTGAAGGCGGCGGAGGCGTTCCGCGCGGAGCTCTAGCGATCCGGCGCTTCGGCGCCTGTACGGCCTGGTGGCCCCTGACCTCGTTCGGTGAGGTCAGGGGCCTTTTGCGTACGTCCAGGGGCGTGTGTGGCCGAAAGGGGTACCCCCGGCGAACGGCCCGAAAGTGTGTGCGCCATAATTGCTTGTGAATGTGAACGCGTTCACAAGCGTGCCCCGTTTAGTCCTGTGATCGGTGGGATTAAAGGGGCGGAGTGCCCGGTGTGGCCACGGCGACGTGGCGTCACCACGGCGACGTAAGGAGAAAGACGACGTGGACCTCGCTCTGGCGCCGGAGACCCTGGCGCGCTGGCAGTTCGGCATCACCACCGTCTACCACTTCCTCTTCGTTCCGCTGACGATCTCGCTCGCCGCGCTCACCGCCGGCCTGCAGACCGCCTGGGTGCGGACGAACAACGAGAAGTACCTCAGGGCCACCAAGTTCTGGGGCAAGCTCTTCCTGATCAACATCGCCATGGGTGTCGTGACGGGCATCGTCCAGGAGTTCCAGTTCGGCATGAACTGGTCCGACTACTCGCGCTTCGTCGGTGACGTCTTCGGCGCTCCGCTCGCCTTCGAGGCGCTGATCGCCTTCTTCTTCGAATCCACCTTCATCGGACTGTGGATCTTCGGCTGGGACCGGCTGCCGAAGAAGATCCACCTCGCCTGCATGTGGATGGTCTCGCTCGGCACGATCCTCTCCGCCTACTTCATCCTGGCGGCCAACTCCTGGATGCAGCATCCGGTCGGCTACCGCATCAACGAGGAGCGCGGCCGCGCCGAGCTCACCGACTTCTGGAAGGTGCTCACCCAGGACACCGCGGTGACGCAGTTCTTCCACACCATCACGGCGGCCTTCCTGGTCGGCGGGGCCTTCATGGTCGGCATCGCCGCCTTCCACCTCGCACGCAAGAAGCACATCCCGGTGATGCGGACCTCGCTGCGGCTGGGTCTGGTCACGGTCGTCATCGCCGGACTGCTCACCGCCGTCAGCGGCGACCAGCTGGCCAAGGTGATGTTCCGCCAGCAGCCGATGAAGATGGCCGCCGCCGAGGCGCTCTGGGACGGCCAGAACGGAGCGCCGTTCTCGATCTTCGCGTACGGGGATGTCAGCGAGGGCCACAACTCCGTCGAGATCTCGCTGCCCGGCGTGCTCTCCTTCCTCGCCGACAACGACCCGAACTCCTACGTACCGGGCATCAACGACATCAACAAGACGCTGGAGGAGAAGTACGGCCCCGGCGACTACCGGCCCAACATCCCGGTCGCGTTCTGGAGCTTCCGCTGGATGATCGGCTTCGGGATGGCCTCCTTCGGCCTCGGCATCCTGGGGCTCTGGCTGACCCGGCGGAAGTTCCTGCTGCCGCCGGCGCTGCGTACCGGCGAGGACGAGGTCCCGAACCTGGTCCTCTTCCGGAACAAGGCGCTCAGCCCGAAGTTCGCCAAGCTCTACTGGCTCACCGCGCTCTGGACCCTGCTCTTCCCGCTCATCGCCAACTCCTGGGGCTGGATCTTCACCGAGATGGGCCGCCAGCCGTGGGTGGTCTACGGAGTGCTCCAGACCCGCGACGGCGTCTCCCCCGGCGTATCGCAGGGCGAGATCCTCACCTCGATGATCCTCTTCACCCTCCTCTACGCCGCGCTCGCGGTCGTCGAGGTCAAGCTGCTCGTGAAGTACATCAAGGCCGGGCCGCCGGAGCTCACCGAGTCCGACCTCAACCCGCCCACCCGGATCAACGGCCACGACGACGAAGACGCCGACCGGCCCATGGCCTTCTCGTACTGAGAGCACAGGAGCTGAGAGATGGAACTCCACGACATCTGGTTCGTGCTCATCGCCGTCCTCTGGATCGGCTACTTCTTCCTGGAGGGATTCGACTTCGGCATCGGGGTCCTCACCAAGCTGCTCGCCCGCGACCGCAAGGAGCGGCGGGTCCTCATCAACACGATCGGGCCCGTCTGGGACGGCAACGAGGTCTGGCTGCTCAGTGCGGGCGGCGCGACCTTCGCCGCCTTCCCCGAGTGGTACGCCACCCTGTTCTCCGGCTTCTACCTGCCGCTGCTGATCATCCTGCTCTGCCTGATCGTGCGCGGCGTCGCCTTCGAGTACCGGGCCAAGCGGACCGGTGAGCGGTGGCAGACGAACTGGGAGAACGCCATCTTCTGGACCTCGATGATCCCGGCGGTGCTGTGGGGTGTGGCCTTCGGGAACATCGTGCGCGGGGTGAAGATCGACGCCGACATGGAGTACGTCGGCACCTTCGTCGACCTGCTGAACCCGTACGCGATCCTCGGCGGGCTCGTCACGCTCTCCCTCTTCACCTTCCACGGTGCGGTGTTCGCCGCGCTCAAGACGGCCGGGGACATCCGGGTACGGGCGCGCTCGCTGGCGCTGAAGCTGGGTCTGGCCACGGCGGTGCTGGCGCTGGGCTTCCTGCTCTGGACCCAGGCCGCGAGCGGTGACCGCTGGAGCCTGGCGGCGCTGATCGTGGCGGTGGTGGCGCTGGTGGCGGCGATCGGAGCCATCGCCAAGGGCCGAGAGGGCTGGTCGTTCACGTTCTCGGGGCTGACGATCGTGGCGGCGGTGGGGATGCTGTTCCTGACGCTCTTCCCGAACGTCATGCCGTCCTCGCTGAACGAGGCCTGGAACCTCACGGTCACCAACGCCTCCTCCACGCCGTACACGCTGAAGATCATGACCTGGTGCGCCGGTATCGCCACACCGATGGTGCTGCTGTACCAGAGCTGGACGTACTGGGTGTTCCGCAAGCGGATCGGCACCCAGCACATCGCGGACGCGCACTGATCCGTACCGGCCCCGCCGGGCCGTGTTTCACGTGAAACACGGCCCAGTTCGCTCCACTGACCCTGCTGATCCCGCTGCTGGGGGATGTTTCACGTGAAACCGATCGACCCGCGTCTCGTGCGGTACGCCCGGGCCACCCGCTTCTTCCTGGCGGCCGTGGTGGGCCTCGGACTGGTCGGCGCCGCGCTGGTGATCGCCCAGGCGATGCTCATCGCGGAGATCGTGGTGGGCGGATTCGAGGACGGACTGACCGTCACCCAGCTCCGCACGCCGCTGTTCCTGCTCGCGGCCGTTGCCGTCGGCCGCGCCCTGGTCGCCTGGCTCACCGAGCTGGCGGCCCACCGGGCGAGCGCGGCGGTCAAGTCCGAGCTGCGCGGCCGGCTCCTGGAGCGGGCCGCCCAGCTCGGACCCGGCTGGCTGAGCGGTCAGCGCACCGGCTCGCTGGTGGCGCTGGCGACCCGTGGCGTGGACGCGCTCGACGACTACTTCGCGCGCTATCTGCCGCAGCTCGGGCTCGCGGTCGTCGTGCCGGTGGCGGTGCTGGCCCGGATCGTCACCGAGGACTGGGTCTCGGCGGCCATCATCGTGGTCACGCTGCCGCTCATCCCGCTCTTCATGATCCTGATCGGCTGGGCCACCCAGTCCCGGATGGACCGGCAATGGCAGCTGCTCTCCCGGCTCTCCGGCCACTTCCTGGACGTCGTCGCCGGACTGCCGACGCTCAAGGTCTTCGGCCGCGCCAAGGCGCAGGCGGAGTCGATCCGCACGATCACCTCCGACTACCGCCGGGCCACCCTGCGCACCCTGCGGATCGCCTTTCTCTCCTCGTTCGCCCTGGAACTGCTCGCGACCCTGTCCGTCGCGCTCGTCGCCGTCACCATAGGGATGCGGCTGGTGCACGGGGAACTCGACCTCTACACCGGTCTGGTGGTCCTGATCCTGGCCCCGGAGGCGTATCTGCCGATCCGGCAGGTCGGGGCGCAGTACCACGCGGCGGCGGAGGGGCTCTCGGCCGCCGAGGAGATCTTCGCGGTCCTGGAGACCGAGCCCCGGGCCGGCGGCACCGAGGACGTCCCGGACTCGACGCGCCTGGAGCTGGAGGGCGTGACCGTACGCCACGAGGGCCGCACCGACCCGTCGCTGGACGCCGCCTCGCTCACCGTCGAGCCGGGGGAGACCGTCGCCCTGGTCGGCCCGAGCGGCGTCGGCAAGTCGACCCTGCTGAACGTGGTCCTGGGGTTCGCCGTACCCGACGAGGGACACGTCCGGGTCGGCGGCCGGGACCTCTCGGAGCTGGACCTGGAGCAGTGGCGGAGCCGGATCGCCTGGGTCCCGCAGCGCCCGCACCTCTTCGCGGGCACGATCGAGGAGAACGTCCGCCTCGCCCGGCCCGGCGCCGACGACGAGGCGGTGACGGCGGCGCTGCGCGAGGCGGGTGCGTACGACTTCGTCGCGGAGCTGCCCGACCGGGAGCGGACCCTGCTCGGTGAGGACGGGGCCGGGCTCTCCGCCGGTCAGCGCCAGCGCCTCGCCCTGGCCCGCGCGTTCCTGGCCGACCGGCCGCTGCTGCTCCTGGACGAGCCGACCGCGAGCCTGGACGGCGAGACGGAGGCGGGGATCGTCGAGGCGGTACGGAGGCTGGCGGCGGGCCGGACCGTGCTCCTGGTCGTCCACCGCCCGGCGCTGCTCGCGGTGGCGGACCGGGTGGTGACGCTGGAGCCGCGCGAGGCGGACGCCTCCGTGCCCGCCACGACCGATGCGCCCGGCCTGCCCGTTCCGCAGCCCCTCGCGGGCGGTGAGCCGCTGGACGCGCGGCGCCCCGGGGACGTACTGGAGGCGGCGGACCTGCTGGAGCCCGGGGACGTACGGGAGGCCGCGACCGAGGTGCTGCGGGAGACCGACGCGCGCTCCGGACGGATCCTGGCCCGGGTCCGGGAGGCGGCGGGCGCTCAGCGCGGGCAGCTGGCCCTGGCACTGCTGCTCGGCAGCCTCGCCGTCGGGTCGGCCGTCGGGCTCATGGCCGTCTCCGGCTGGCTGATCTCCCGCGCCTCCGAACAGCCGCCGGTGCTGTACCTGATGATGGCCGTCACCGCCACGCGCGCCTTCGGCATCGGCCGGGCGGTCTTCCGGTACGCGGAGCGCCTCGTCTCCCACGACGCCGTGCTCAAGCTGCTCGCCGAACTGCGGGTGGCGGTCTACCGGGGCCTCGAACGCGTAGCCCCCGCCGGGCTGCGCACGGTCCGCCGGGGCGACCTGCTCTCCCGGCTCGTCGCCGACGTGGACGCGCTCCAGGACTACTGGCTGCGCTGGCTGCTGCCCGCCGGGACCGCGCTCACCGTCTCCGCGGCCGCCGCCGGGTTCACCGGCTGGCTGCTGCCCGAGGCGGGCGTGATCCTGGCGGTCGGGCTGCTGGCCGCCGGGGTCGGTGTGCCGCTGGTCAGCGGTGGAGTCGCCCGCCGTACGGAGCGTCAACTGGCGCCCGCCCGGGCCGCCCTGGCCACCCGGGTCACCGACCTCCTCGGCGGAACGGCCGAGCTGACCGTCGCCGGGGCGCTCCCGGCCCGGCAGGCCCACATGCGGTCCGCCGACACCCTGCTGACCCGGATCGCCTCCCGCGCGGCCACCGCCACGGCCCTCGGCGGCGGGCTCTCCGCCCTGGTCTGCGGGCTCACCGTGGTGGCCGCCGCGTCCGTCGCCGTCCCCGCCGTGAACGACGGCCGGCTCTCCGGCGTCGCGCTCGCGGTGGTGGTGCTCACCCCGCTCGCCGCCTTCGAGGCCGTCGCCGGGATGCCGCTCGCGGTCCAGTACCGCCAACGGGTGCTGCGGAGCGCCGAGCGCGTGTACGAGGTGCTCGACGCCCCCGTCCCCGTACGGGAGCCCGCGGCCCCGGCCGGTGCGCCCGCCTCGCCGTTCCCGCTGGAGGTGCGAGGTCTCTCGGCCCGCTACCCGGGGGCCGACCGTGACGCCCTGGAGTCGCTCGACCTCACCCTGGTGCCCGGCCGCCGGATCGCGGTCGTCGGCCCTTCCGGCTCCGGCAAGACGACGCTCGCGCAGGTCCTCCTCCGCTTCCTGGACGCCTCCTCTGGGACGTACCGCATCGGCGGTGTGGAGGCGGCCGGCCTGGACGGCGACACCGTACGGCGCTCCGTCGGCCTGTGTGCCCAGGACGCCCACGTCTTCGACAGCTCCATCCGGGAGAACCTGCGCCTCGCCCGTACCGGCGCGACCGACGCCGAGCTGGACGACGCGCTCTCCCGGGCCCGGCTGCTGGAGTGGGTCCGCTCGCTCCCGGAGGGGCTCGACACCCCGGTGGGTGAGCACGGCGCCCGGCTCTCCGGCGGCCAGCGCCAGCGCCTGGCCCTGGCCCGGGCGCTGCTGGCCGACTTCCCCGTCCTCGTCCTGGACGAGCCGGCCGAGCACCTCGACCTGGCGACCGCCGACGCGCTCACCGCCGACCTGCTGGCGGCCACCGAAGGGCGGACGACCGTCCTGATCACCCACCGGCTGGCCGGGGTCGCGGCGGTCGACGAGGTGCTGGTGCTGGAGGCGGGCCGGGTGGCGCAGCGCGGACCGTACGCGGAGCTGGCGGCGGGGGAAGGGCCGCTGCGCCGGATGCTGGAGCGGGAGAAGGAGACGCTGGAGGTGGCCGCGTGAGCCTCCGTGGACGCCTGTGGAAGGAAAACCCGACTTTCCTCCCTAATCGCCACTAACTAGGCTCGGTCCATGGCAGAGCCGGAGCCGGACCCGCAGGACTCACTCGATGCCGCCACGCAGGCCGCCCGCAGCCTGCAAGGCCTCTCCACCGAGCTGACCGCCCGGGTCCCGCAGCTCCTGGAGGCGATGCGTTCGGTCGGCACGGGGCTGGAGCTGCACTCCACCCTCGACCGGATCTGCGCGACCGCCGCCGAGCTCGCCCATGCCCGGTTCGCCGCCATCGGCGTCGTCGACGAGACGGGCGAGGGGCTCTCCGACTTCGTCACCCACGGCGTCCCGGACGAGGTCGCGCGGGCGATCGGGCGCAGACCCGACGGCCACCGTGGCCTGCTGGGCGCGCTGATCCACGACCCCGACCCCGTGAAGCTGGCCGACCTCACCGGTGATCCGCGCTCGGCCGGATTCCCGCCGGGTCATCCCCGGATGCGGAGCTTCCTCGGCGTACCGATCCGGGTCCAGGGCGAGGTCTTCGGCAACCTCTACCTGACCGAGAAGCGGGACGGCGATGAGTTCAGCGACTCCGACCTGCACATGGTGCGGGTGCTCGCCACCGAGGCCGGGATCGCCATCGGCAACGCTCGGCTGTACGAGGCGGCGCGCCAGCGGGAGCGCTGGATCGACGGTTCGGTGGCGGTGACCACCGCTCTCCTCTCGGGCGGGGACGCCGACGACGCGCTCTCCGTGGTCGCCGAACAGGCCCGCCACCTCGCCGACTCCGCCGCCGGGATCGTGCTGCTGCCCACCGGGGACGGCGGGCTGGAGATCGTCGCCGTCTCCGCCGACGACCCCTCGTCCTCGCTCGGAGTGATCATCCCGGCCCGCTCCACGGTGGCGGCGAAACTGCTGGCGGGCGAGGCGGTCTTCATCGACGACTCGGCCGCCGACAGCCGGATGGTCACCAGGCTGGCCGGACTCTACGGGCCCAGCATGCTGCTGCCGCTGCAGAGCGGCGGCCGGGTGCTCGGCGCCCTGGCGACGCCCCGGGCACGCGGAGCGCGTCCGTTCAGCCGGACCGAGCGGACGCTGGCCACCCAGTTCGCCTCGCAGGCGGCCCTCGCGCTGATGATGGCCGAGGCGCAGCGCGACCGGGAGCGGCTCGCGGTCTACGAGGACCGCGACCGGATCGCCCGCGACCTCCACGACCTCGTCATCCAGCGGCTGTTCGCCACCGGGATGATGCTGGAGAGCGCCCAGCGCGGGTCGGTGGTCCCGGAGGTGCGGTCCGGGGTGGGCCGGGCGGTCGACGAGCTGGACGTGACCATCCAGGAGATCCGTACCGCCATCTTCGCGCTCCAGCAGGAACCGGCCGAGGCCCCGTCGGGGCTCCGCACCCGCGTCCTGCGGGAGATCAACATGGCGGCGGTCCCGCTCGGCTTCAAGCCCTCGCACCGTTTCCTGGGCGCGGTGGACGCGCTCGTCGGCGAGCTGACCGGCAAGAACCTGGTCGCCGCGCTCCGCGAGGCGCTGTCCAACGCGTTCCGCCACGCCGGGGCCTCGGTGATCGACGTGGTCGTCGACGCCACGGCCACCCTGCCGGACGGGCGGGGCGCGGTGCGCCTGTCGGTGGCCGACGACGGGGTGGGCATCCCGGAGGGCGGGCGCCGCAGCGGTCTGCGGAACCTGGCCCGCCGGGCGGAGTCGCTGGGCGGGGCGAGCTGGTTCGGGCCGGGGATCGGGGAGGACGGGGGCGGGACGACGGTGGTGTGGGAGGCGCCGCTCTGAGCTTCGGGGGGCGGCCGGCTTCAGGGGAGCCGCTGTGGGCCCGGCGATGCGTGCGGTCAGCGGGTGGCGAGGATCCGCTCGATGACCACGGCCACGCCGTCCTCCTCGTTGGTGAGGGTCTGCCCGGAGGCGGCGGCCAGCGCGGCGGGGTGGGCGTTGCCCATCGCGTACGAGGCTCCGGCCCAGCTGAGCATCTCGACGTCGTTCGGCATGTCCCCGAAGGCGACCACCTCGGTGGGCGCGATGCCGCGCTCCTCGCAACAGGCGGCGAGCGTACTGGCCTTGGAGACGCCGAGCCCGCTGACCTCCAGGAGCGCGGAGGGGCTGGACCGGGTGATGGAGGCCCGCTCGCCGGCCGCCGTACGGGCCAGGGCGAGGAAGGCGTCCGGCGGCATCTCGGTGTGGTGGGCGAGGAGCTTGAGTACGGGAGCGCCGCCGCCCGGCACGTCCTCGTGCAGCAGCTTCTCCGCGATGGCTACGGTGGCGCCCGGGTCCAGGTGGAAGGGCGGGTAGGCCGGCTCGTAGTGGATGCCGGTGGTCAGCTCGACGGCGAAGGAGGTGCCGGGGGCGACATCGCGCAGCGTATGCACGACGTGCAGGGCGGCCTCGCGCTCCAGCGCGCGTACGGTGAGCAGCTCGCGGTCCGCCCGCAGATCGGTGACCACGGCGCCGTTCGCGCAGATCGCCAGCCCGTGGCCCTGCACATGGTCGCTGACGACGCCCATCCAGCGGGCCGGCCTGCCGGTGACGAAGAGGACCTCGATCCCGGCCTCCTCGGCCGCCGCGAGAGCGGCGACGGTACGCGCGGAGAGCGTCTTGTCGTCGCGCAGCAGGGTGCCGTCCAGGTCGGTCGCGATCAGCCGGGTCACGGCAGGCAGAGGCGCATCGGTAGCTGAGGTCACCTCGCCATTCTCGCCCACCGGAGTGCACGTGCGTGCGGAGGGGCGCACATTTGAGTGGGTGCGCCCCTGAGCTGCGGAACATTCCCCAGGCATATGCCAAGGGTTCAGGTGGGCGCGACAGGCCTTCCCCGAGCGCTCGGGGAAGGCACCAGCGCCTTGACCGTCCACGAGCAGGTTCCCGTGGCCGAGGCGGACTCCACCGGTTCGATGCGGAGGCGGGCGAAGGCGTGCGGCGGTGCGCCACCGCCTGGGCCTCTCGTAGGGTCGTCCTCATGCGACTGAGCACTGTGATCCTGCCGATCGACCGCTGGCACGAAGGGGGCCGCGACGCGTGGGCGCGCGCCGAGGAGCTGGGCTTCCACACCGCCTACACCTACGACCACCTGTCCTGGCGGAGCTTCCGCGACCGTACGTGGTTCGGCGCGCTCCCCACGCTCACCGCCGCCGCGACGACCACGAGCCGGCTGCGCCTCGGCACGCTGGTCACCTCGCCGAACTTCCGCCACCCCGTGACCCTGGCCAAGGAGCTGATCTCGCTGGACGACATCTCCGGTGGCCGGATCACCCTCGGCATCGGCGCAGGTGGCAGCGGGTTCGACGCCACGGCGCTGGGCCAGGAGGCGTGGACCCCGAAGGAGCGTGCCGACCGGTTCGGCGAGTTCGTCCCGCTCCTGGACCGGCTGCTCACCGAGGACGCGGTGACCCAGCACGGAACGCACTACTCTGCCGTCGAGGCCCGCAACATCCCGGGCTGCGTCCAGCGCCCCCGGCTGCCCTTCGCGGTCGCCGCGACCGGCCCGCGCGGGCTGCGGCTGGCCGCCCGCCACGGGCAGGCGTGGGTCACCACCGGCGACCCGAAGCTGTACGAGAGCGGCACCCCCGAGCAGTCGGTGGAGGCGCTCCGCGAGCAGAGCGAGAAGCTCGCCGCCGCCTGCGAGGAGACCGGCCGGGACGCCTCCGGACTGGACCGGATCCTGCTCACCGGCTTCACCCCCGACCGCAACACCCCGCTGGAGTCGGTGGACGCCTTCGTCGACTTCGCCGGCCGCCACGCGGAGCTCGGGTTCACCGAGATCGCCGTCCACGCCCCGATCCCGGACTCCGACTTCGACACCGATCCGGCCGTCTACGAGCGCATCGCGACGGAGGCGCTTGCCCAACTGGGCGGACGGCCGGGAGGGTTCACTCCCTGAGCAGCAGGAACTCCGGCGGTACGGCGTCGGCGAGCCAGACCCCGTTGGCGCTGACCCGGAACACCTGGCCGGCACGGTGCATGGCGCCCGCGTCGACCGTGAGGACCAGGGGGCGGCCGCGCCGGGCGCCGACCCGGGTGGCCGTCTCGCGGTCGGGGGAGAGGTGGACGTGGTGGCGGGCCATGGGGCGCAGGCCCTCGGCCTGGATCGCGTCCAGCGCCTGGGCCACCGTGCCGTGGTAGAGGTACGCCGGCGGCTCCGCGGGCGGCAGGTCCAGGTCGACGGTGACGGTGTGGCCCTGGTTGGCACGGATGCGGTCGCCGTCCACGGCGAAGCGCCGCTTGTCGTTGACCGTGACGACGTGGTCGAACTCGGCCCGGCTGATGGCGAAGCCGTGGAGGGCCGCCGCGCTCAGCAGCGTCTCGACGCCCACCCAGCCGTTGTCGTCGAGGGTGATGCCGATGCGCTCCGGCTGGTGCCGCAGATGTTTCGAGAGGTACTTGGATACCTTGACGGTGCGTCGCTCGTCCATTCCGCCAGAGTGCCCGTGCGCGGTTCATCGGTGCATCCGGATTTCCTACAGGCTTCTTTTCGTCTTTCCTCGCACCGATGTTTGATCCACAGCCAACTCGACTTATCCACAGGCTATTTGACAACTCTGTGGACAACTGGCTGGCAATTTAACCCTTTTCATCAACTTTGTTGGTTCTTGAGTGATATGAAGCGAGTGCGTCCAAAGCGCGTGCCTGCACCTCGCGTTCGGCGGCCGTCGCGATGAAGGCCGCGACCTGCTCTGCACCAACCAGGTCCTGTACGGCCTGCGTTGTCCGGGCCGGCAGGAGCACCGGACGGCTTTCGCTCCCCGCGATGGTGCTCTCCTGGGCCCCGAGGTGGTGATGCAGATGCCGGGTGGCGAACATCCGCATCGCACGGGCCAGTTCGGCATCCACCGTCTGCTGTGCCAGCGGCCGCAGCCGGCGCACCATCGACGCCGCCTCCGCCGCGTCGGAGTCGGTGGGCGGCCGGTGTCCCAGATAGCGGGCGAAGACGTGCTCGGTGGTGAACTCCAGGAAGCGGGAGGCTATGTGCTCGACCTGGCCGCGAAGTTCCTTGAGGTGGGAGGAGATCGCGAGCAGCGGGACGCCGGCCGCGTGCAACTCGACTGCCACCGCCAGCTCTTGCGGGCTCGGTACGAGGAACTCGTCGGCCTTGCCCGGGACGCGCTCCAGCACGCCGAGCGCCACCGCCTCCGCGATCGCCTCGTCGTCCTGCGTGCCGCCGAACTTCGCGTCCAGCTCCGTTCGGGTGATCCGGTCCGCCTCCTCGTCGGTCCAGGGCCCGTGCACCTCGGCGACCAGGCCGAGCACGCCGCCCAGCCCCCGCCCCGCGTCCCACGCCTCCAGCAACTCCTTGATGCTGGCCAGGGTGTAGCCGCGCTCCAGCAGGTCCGCGATCTGGAGCAGCCGGGCCAGGTGTGCCTCCCCGTACACATTGGCCCGACCGCGCCGCTCCGGCGTCGGCAGCAGCCCCCGGTCCTGATACCCCCTGATCGTGCGCACCGTGGCCCCGCTGGCATGGGCCAGATCCTCGATCCGGTACTCGGCGGTGCCGCCGCCCGCCGCGGTACCTCCCGCCTCCCGCCCGCTCACAGCGGCGGCTTCACTCGGGCGAGCCGCCGCAGCGCCCCGGGGCTGACCCGCGAGAGCAGCCGGGCGCCGCGCGCCTCCGGGGTCACCGGCACCACGGCGCGGTTGCGGACGACCGCCTCCAGGATCGCGTCGGCGACCTTCTCGGGCGGGTAGTTGCGGCGGCCGTAGAGCCGGGTGGCCTTCTTCTGCCGCCGCTGCTCCTCCGCCGCGTCGGTCCCGGCGAACCGGGTGGTGGCGGTGATGTTGGTGCTGACGATGCCGGGGCATATGGCGCTCACCCCGATCGACTTCTCCGCCAGCTCGGCCCGCAGGCACTCGCTCAGCATCAGCACGGCCGCCTTCGACGTGCTGTACGCGGGCAGAGCGCGGGAGGGCTGAAAGGCCGCGGCCGAGGCGGTGTTGACGATATGGCCGCCCTGGCCCCGCTCGGCCATCTGCCCGCCGAAGATCCGGCAGCCGTGGATGACGCCCCAGAGATTGACGTCGAGGACCCTCTTCCACTCCTCGCTGGTGGTCTCCAGGAAGGAGCCGGAGAGGCCGATCCCGGCGTTGTTGACCAGGACGTCGACGGTGCCGTACTCGGTGGCGACCTTCTCGGCGAGCTTCTCCATCGCCGCCTCGTCGCTGACGTCGACCGCCTCGCCCCAGGCCGCCGGCGCCCCGACCAGCCGGGCCAGCTCCGCCGTCCTGGCGGCCCCTTCCGCGTCGAGGTCGACGGCCACCACCCGGGCGCCGGCCTCGGCGAACGCGAACGCCGTGGCCCGCCCGATCCCGGAGGCGGCACCCGTGACCAGCACCAGCTGACCGCCGAACCGCTCCGCGTACGGCCCCTTCGCCGCGGGCGGGTGCGCGGTCAAGCCCTCCTGGCCGCCCGTCTCGTTGGCGGCGGCGAACTCGCCGATCCACGCCGCCAGCTGGTCGGGCCGGGTCCGCGGCACCCAGTGCTTGGCCGGCAGCGACCGGCGTACCAGACGGGGAGCCCACTGCTCCAGGCCGTCGTAGAGCCGCTCGGAGAGGAAGGAGTCGCCGGTCGGTGTGATGAGCTGGACCGGCGCGTGGGCGTAGGCGTCGGCGCGCGGCCTGGACAGCCGGGCGCGGACGTTGTCCCGGTAGAGCCAGGCACCGTGGGCCGCGTCGTCCGGCAGAGAGGCGGTCGGGTAGCCGCCGGCGGGCACCTTCTCCAGCCGCTGGAGGATGCCGGGCCACCGCTTGCCGAGCGGCCCGCGCCAGGCCAGCTCCGGCAGCACCGGCGTATGGAGCATGTACACATACCAGGACTTGGCGCCCTGGCCCAGCAGTTGGCCGACCCGGCGTGGGGTCGGCCGGGCCATCCGCTGCTTGATCCAGTGGCCGAAGTGGTCCAGGGACGGGCCGGACATCGAGGTGAAGGAGGCGATCCGTCCCTCGGTCCGTCCGACCGTGACGAACTCCCAGGACTGGACGGACCCCCAGTCGTGCCCCACCACATGGACCGGCCGGTCCGGGCTGACGGCGTCGATCACCGCGAGGAAGTCGTCGGTCAGCTTCTCCAGCGTGAAGCCACCGCGCAGCGGCTTGGGCGCCGTCGACCTGCCGTGGCCCCGGACGTCGTACAGCACGACGTGCCACTGCTCGGCCAGCCGCACGGCGACATCCGACCAGACCTCCTTGCTGTCCGGGTATCCGTGGACCAGCACCACCGTCGGCCGGTCCCCGTCCCCCAGCTCGGCGACGCACAGCTCGACGCCACCCGTACGTACCCTGCGCTCGCGCGCTCCCGGCAGATTCACGCCGCCACCCTCTCCTCGGCCCAGCGCCGCACATGCGGCAGATCGTCGTCCAGCCAGAAGGCGCTCTGCTCGGGGTCCTCGGAGTCGGTGACGACCAGGATCTCCTCGAACTTCGCGCCCGTACCCCGGAATCCGAGGTGCGGTTCGACCGCCCACAGCCCGGGCCGCGGTGGATGGTCGGAGAAGCGGTACGGGCTCCACAGCGGCGACCAGCCGTCCCGGTGGCCGTGCACCGCGTCGCTCAGCAGCCCCTTGAGCGACTGCGTACCGAACCCGAACACGCTGGGGGACCAACGCCGTTCGGGGACGCGGTCCACCTTGTGGGCGATCACGCCGAAGGGGTAGGCGCGGTGCCGGTTGGCGTATCCCTGCGTGGCCATGAGGCGTTCGACGTCCTCGTAGATCTCGCGGAGCGAACGGCGCTCGCGCACCTGGCGCAGGATCAGTTCGCGGTGCGCCTCCAGGTCGGCGAGGAGCTTGTCGTGGAGCGGATCGAGGCCGAGGCAGCCGGAATACCCGATGTCCGCGGTGTAGCCCTGATACACCGGTGCCATGTCGAGGATGAACGGCATGCCCGGCTCCAGCTTCCGGTCCGTCGGGAAGAACTGGAGTGGAATCCTGAACCCGGCGAACGCCGTCCGGTCGCCGAACCAGGCGAACGGCAGGTGGAACCAGTCCCGTACGCCCCGCTCGCGCAGCCACACCCGCTGCATCCGGGCCGCCTCGCGCTCGGTCACCCCCGGTCTGAGCTGACCGGCGACGGCCTCCGCGCAGGCGTAGGCGAGGCGCTGCACCTCCCGGAACCCGCGCAGCTCCGAGGCAGTGGATCCCGGCAGTGTCCGGGCCCTCAACCCTCGTACTTCCGGGGCGTTTTCGTCCTGCGCTGCCGCGACCATGCCACCGTCCGTTCCCTGCCGTGTGCGGTACGTGCCCGTAACGTGACACTGATGAATGTGACAATGTCCAGCGGCTACGTCAAGGGGTGTGCACGGGCCTGTGGACAACTCCCGCCGGAGCCGTACGCGGAGGCCGTAGGCAGAGGCCGGAACGCCTCCTCCGCGCGATCCCCCTACGGGGCCGTACGCCTGGAGTCTGATGCTGATCCAGCCGTCAGGGCTGACGATCCCTGTGGCCCGCGCCACTACCGTCGTATCCGTGAATGCCGTCATCGCTACCGAAGCCCTGAGCAAGCGGTTCCCCCGGGTGACCGCGCTCGACCGGCTCACGTTGGACATCGGACCAGGTGTGACCGGTCTGGTGGGTTCCAACGGAGCCGGCAAGTCCACGTTGATCAAGATCCTTCTTGGCCTCTCCCCCGCCACCGAAGGCCGGGCCGCGGTGCTCGGGCTCGATGTGGCGACCAGCGGCGCCGCCATCCGCGAGCGGGTGGGATACATGCCGGAGCACGACTGCCTGCCGCCCGACGTGTCGGCCACCGAGTTCGTCGTGCACATGGCGCGCATGTCCGGGCTGCCGCCGACCGCGGCCCGCGAGCGCACCGCCGACACCCTGCGCCACGTCGGCCTCTACGAGGAGCGCTACCGCCCCATCGGCGGCTACTCGACCGGTATGAAGCAGCGGGTGAAGCTGGCCCAGGCCCTGGTCCACGACCCGCAGCTGGTCCTCCTGGACGAGCCGACCAACGGCCTGGACCCGGTCGGCCGGGACGAGATGCTCGGCCTGATCCGCCGCATCCACACCGACTTCGGCATCTCCGTCCTGGTCACCTCGCACCTCCTGGGCGAGCTGGAACGCACCTGCGACCACGTCGTCGTCATCGACGGCGGAGCCCTCCTGCGCTCCAGCTCCACCAGCGACTTCACCCAGATCACCACCACGCTCGCGGTCGAGGTGACCGACAGCGACACCCACCCCGACGGCACCGACGCCCTGCGCCAGGCCCTCACCAAGGCCGGCGTCGCGCTGGTCGGCCAGGACGGGCTCGACGCGGAAGGCCTGCCGGGCGCGGGCCACATCCTGCTGGTCGAGGCCACCGGCGAGGAGACGTACGACCTGGTCCGCGACAGCGTCGCCGGGCTCGGTCTCGGCCTGATCCGCATGGAGCAGCGCCGCCACCACATCGCCGAGGTCTTCCGTACGGAGCAGGGCGGGGCGCGCACCGTCCCGGCCCCCGCCGCGGGTGCCGTACAGCAGGCCGCCACACCGGGGCCGTACCAGAAGGAAGGGGAGCGGTCGCGATGAGCACCGAGACCAAGGCCGCGGCCGGGCGCGACACCTCCCGGATCCACAACATCGGCTACCGCTCCTACGACGGCAGGCGGCTCGGCCGGGCCTACGCCCGCCGCTCGCTCTACTCGCAGACCCTGCGCGGCTCCTTCGGACTCGGCCGTTCCGCCAAGTCCAAGGTGCTGCCGATGCTGCTGTTCGGCGTGATGGCGCTGGTCGCGGCGATCCTGGTGGCCGTCTCCATGGCCGCGCCGGACTCCACCAAGCTCGTCATCAAGTACACGTCGTACGCGATCTATCTGCAGGCGGTCATCGGACTCTTCATCGCCGCACAGGCCCCGCAGGCGGTCTCCAGGGACCTCCGTTTCAAGAGCGTGCCCCTGTACTTCTCGCGGCCGATCGAACGCGCCGACTACGTCGTCGCGAAACTCGCCGCCATGGCGACCGCGCTCCTCATCCTCACCGGGGCGCCGCTGCTCATCCTCTATGTGGGTTCACTGCTCGCGAAGTTCGACTTCGTCGACCAGACCAAGTGGTTCGGCCAGGGGCTGGTGTCGGTGGCGCTGCTGTCGGTGCTCTTCGCCGGGCTCGGCCTGGTGATGGCCGCCCTGACCCCGCGCCGGGGATTCGGCGTCGCCGCGGTGATCGCGGTGCTGACCATCTCCTACGGTGCCGTCTCCACGGTCCAGGCGATCGCCTGGGAGACCGGTTCGCCCGGCGCCGTGGAGTGGCTCGGCCTCTTCTCGCCGATCACGCTGATCGACGGCGTACAGACCGCGTTCCTCGGCGCCACCTCCGCCTTCCCCGGAGGGGAAGGCCCGGGGGCCGGTACGGGCGTGGTCTACCTGTTCGTTGTCCTCGCGCTCGTCGTCGGCTCGTACGCCGTCCTGATGCGCCGCTACCGGAGGGTCGGGCTGTGACCACCATCGAGATCGACCACACCTCGCGCTGGTTCGGCAATGTGGTCGCCGTCAACGACGTCTCCATGACGGTGGGCCCCGGCGTCACCGGGCTGCTCGGCCCGAACGGCGCCGGAAAGTCCACGCTCATCAACATGATGGGCGGATTCCTGGCCCCTTCGACGGGGAAGGTCACGCTCGACGGGCAGCCGATCTGGCGCAACGAGAGCGTCTACACGAAGATCGGCATCGTTCCGGAGCGGGAAGGGATGTACGACTTCCTGACCGGCAAGGAGTTCGTCGTCGCCAACGCCGAACTCCAGGGCCTGGGCGGGGCGGAGGCGCAGCGGGCGCTGGCCACGGTCCAGATGGAGTACGCGCAGGACCGCAAGATCTCCACGTACAGCAAGGGCATGCGCCAGCGCGTGAAGATGGCGTCCGCGCTGGTCCACGAGCCCTCGGTGCTGCTGCTCGACGAGCCGTTCAACGGGATGGATCCGCGGCAGCGCATGCAGCTGATGGAGCTGCTGCGGCGGATGGGTGCCGAGGGCCGTACGGTCCTGTTCTCCTCACACATCCTGGAGGAGGTCGAGCAGCTGGCCTCGCACATCGAGGTGATCGTGGCGGGCCGGCACGCCGCCTCCGGCGACTTCCGGAAGATCCGCCGGCTGATGACGGACCGCCCGCACCGCTACCTGGTCCGCTCCAGCGACGACCGGGCGCTCGCGGCCGCGCTCATCGCCGACCCGTCGACGGCCGGCATCGAGGTCGACCTGGCCGAGAGGGCGCTGCTCATCCAGGCCGTCGACTTCGGACGGTTCACCGAACTGCTGCCGAAGGTCGCCCGCGAACAGGGCATCCGGCTGCTGACCGTCTCTCCGTCCGACGAGTCCCTCGAATCGGTCTTTTCCTACCTCGTAGCGGCCTGAGTAGTGGCCTGAAAGGAGCTGTGCACCGTCATGTACGACCCCACAGTCGCCCGGCTCACCTACCGGGCCCTGCTCGGCCGGCGCCGGGCCGCCATCCTCTTCGTCCTTCCCGCGCTGCTGCTGCTCCTCGCGGCGGCGGTCCGCATGTTCGCAGGGGCGGATGACCAGGTCGCCGCCAACGTCCTCGGCGGGTTCGCCATCGCCACGATGGTGCCGTTGATCGGCGTGATCGCCGGAACCGGCGCCATCGGCCCGGAGATCGACGACGGCTCGATCGTCTACCTGCTGGCCAAGCCGGTGAAGCGGCCCACGATCATCTTCACCAAGCTCATCGTCGCCATCGCGGTGACCATGGTCTTCTCGGCCCTGCCGACGCTGCTCGCGGGGCTGATCCTGAACGGCAACGGGCAGCAGATCGCCATCGCCTACACGATCGCGGCGCTGGTCGCCTCGATCGCGTACAGCGCGCTGTTCCTGCTGCTGGGCACCGTCAGCCGCCACGCGGTGGTCATCGGCCTGGTGTACGCGCTGGTCTGGGAGGCCCTCTTCGGCAGCCTGGTGCCGGGTGCGCGGACGCTCAGCGTCCAGCAGTGGTCCCTCGCCGTCGCGGAGAAGGTGGCCGGCCAGGGCATGGTCACCTCGGACGTGGGGCTGCCGCTCGCGACGGTCCTGCTGGCCGCCGTCACCGTGGCCGCCACCTGGTACGCGGGCCAGAAGCTGCGCGCGCTGAAGCTGGCCGGGGAGGAGTGAGTCCGGCCTGATTCCGTACGCCTTCCACGCGGCCCCCGCCCTCCGGTTCTCCGGGGCGGGGGTTGTCGTATGTACGAGACAGTCGTAAGAGCGGGACAGATGTGCGCGTAACCGTACGTTTATCGGGTCGTTGGTCAGGGTGCGTGGAGGCAACTGGAATCCGTGGCGTCGTAGCGTTCGTGAAATCGGGGAGTGCCGGATCCGGGTGAGGCCGAAGCCCACCGGTCCGGTCATCGAGTGAGTGGCAACCGTGAGCGTCCTCCACCCCTGCAGCCCGGGGTAGGGGCCGTCCCTTGTCATTCCCTCGTACGGAAGGCATGCCCATGCCCACGGAAGTCGCCCTGCTCGAATCGCGCGCGCTGCGCGTCGAGCAGATGGGGCGCGTCGATGTCCTGGACAAGGTGAAGAGCCTTGTCATGCTCCCGGACGGAATTCACGTTCGCACAGAGGACGTCGCACGTTACTTCGAAGTATCCACAGCCTCGGTCAGGAGGCTTACCGATCGCCATCAGGAGGAGTTCGCCGAAAACGGGCTGCGCGTGTTGCGCGGCTCTGACCTGCAGTCCTTCCATAGCGACATGATGTCGCTATGGAAGGGGGCGGGGCTGGAAAGTTATCCACAGGCGGCCACGCAGCTCCGTCTCTACACCCGCCGAACCGTCCTCAACGTCGCCATGCTTCTTCGCGACAGCGACATCGCCCGCTGCGTCCGTACGTACCTTCTCGACGCCGAGGAGACAGCGCGGGCGCAGTATGACGGACTCGATGTGCGGGTCACCCGGATCGAGAGCTGCCTCGCCGATGTCGGCAGCGCGCTCCAAGAGCTCGGGCCGGTGCTCTGCCGGATGTCGGAGCGGCTGGACAGCCTGGATCGGAAGGTGGAGATGACGCAGCAGCTGGTCGGCGCGATGAGCGTGCGGCTCTCCGACCTGTCGCACGACGTCGTACGGATGGACGCCCGCTTCGACGCGCGGATGGAGGCCTTCGCGTACCGGCTGAAGGATCTGCGGCGCCGCACCGGGCGCCGCTGAGCCGTGAAAAGGCCCTGCCCGCCGCCGCTGGAGTCCAGCGGCGGCGGGCAGGCCCGACAGGCAGGGTTGCGTCAGTGCGGCGCGGCGATGGAGCCCGTGCGGAGCAGCTCCTCCAGGACCACCGCGATGCCGTCCTGCTCGTTGGACGCGGTGATCTCGTGCGCCACGGCCTTCAGCGTGTCGTGGGCGTTGGCCATGGCCACGCCGTGCCGCGCCCAGCCGAACATCGGGATGTCGTTCGGCATGTCACCGAAGGCGATGGTGTCGGCGGCCTTCACCCCGAGCCGGCGGGCGGCCAGCGAGAGGCCGGTCGCCTTGCTCAGCCCGAGCGGGAGGATCTCCACCACGCCGGGGCCCGCCATGACCACGTCGACCAGATTGCCGACAGCCGCGCGGGCCGCGGTGGCCAGGGCGTCGTCGTCGAGCTCCGGGTGCTGGAGGTAGACCTTGTTCAGCGGGGCGGTCCACATCTCCGTGTGGTCGTCCACGAAGACGTACGGCAGCGGCCCCTCCTGCACCCGGTAGCCGGGGCCGACGAGCACTTCGCCCTCCAGACCGTCGCGGCTGGCGGCCAGTGCGAGCGGGCCGACCTCCGCCTCGATCTTGGAGAGCGCGAGCCCGGCGAGCTGCCGGTCCAGGGTCAGCGAGGTCAGCAGCCGGTGCTCGCCCGCGTGGTAGACCTGCGCGCCCTGACCGCAGACGGCGAGGCCGTCGTAGCCCAGGTCGTCCAGGATGTGCCGGGTCCAGGGGACCGAGCGCCCGGTGACGACGATGTGCGCCGCACCGGCCGCCGTGGCGGCGCCCAGGGCCTCGCGGGTGCGCTCGGAGACCGTGTCGTCGCCGCGCAGCAGCGTGCCGTCGAGGTCGGTCGCGACGAGCTTGAAGGGGAAGGTCACTTGGCGACCGGTTCCAGGACCTCGCGCCCGCCCAGGTACGGACGGAGCATCTCGGGCACCCGGACCGAACCGTCGGGCAGCTGGTGGTTCTCCAGGAGCGCCACGATCGTGCGAGGTACGGCGCAGAGCGTGCCGTTGAGCGTGGCCAGCGGCTGGACCTTCTTGCCCTCGCGCATCCGGACGGAGAGGCGGCGGGCCTGGAAGCTGTCGCAGTTCGAGGCGGAGGTCAGCTCGCGGTACTTGCCCTGGGTCGGGATCCACGCCTCGCAGTCGAACTTGCGCGAGGCCGATGCGCCGAGGTCACCGGTGGCGACGTCGATGACCTGGAAGGGCAGTTCGAGGCCGGTGAGCCACTGCTTCTCCCACTCCAGGAGCCTGCGGTGCTCGGCCTCGGCGTCCGCCGGGTCGACGTACGAGAACATCTCGACCTTGTCGAACTGGTGGACGCGGAAGATGCCGCGGGTGTCCTTGCCGTACGTACCGGCCTCGCGGCGGAAGCAGGGGGAGAACCCGGCGTAGCGCAGGGGCAGCTTGTCCGCCTCCACGATCTCGTCCATGTGGTAGGCCGCGAGCGGGACCTCCGACGTGCCGACCAGGTAGTAGTCGTCCTTCTCCAGGTGGTACACGTTCTCCGCGGCCTGGCCGAGGAAGCCGGTGCCCTCCATGGCGCGCGGGCGGACCAGCGCGGGGGTCAGCATCGGGATGAAGCCGGCCTCGGTGGCCTGGGCGATCGCCGCGTTGACGAGGGCCAGCTCCAGGAGCGCGCCGACGCCCGTCAGGTAGTAGAACCGCGATCCGGAGACCTTGGCCCCGCGCTCCATGTCGATGGCGCCGAGCGCCTCGCCGAGCTCCAGGTGGTCCTTGGGCTCGAAGCCCTCGGCGCCGAAGTCGCGGATGGTGCCGTGCGTCTCCAGGACGACGAAGTCCTCCTCGCCGCCGACCGGCACGTCCTCGTGGACGAGGTTGCCGAGCTGGAGGAGCAGCCGCTTGGCCTCGGCGTCGGCCTCGTCCTGGGCGGCGTCGGCCGCCTTGACGTCGGCCTTGAGCTGCTCGGCCTTCTTGAGGAGCTCGGCGCGCTCCTCGGGGGTGGCCTTGGGGATCAGCTTGCCGAGCGACTTCTGTTCGTTGCGGAGTTCGTCGAAGCGGACACCGGACGACCTGCGCAGCTCGTCGGCGGAGAGCAGGGCGTCGACGAGCGCGACGTCCTCTCCACGGGCGCGCTGGGAGGCGCGAACACGGTCGGGGTCCTCACGGAGCAGGCGAAGGTCAATCACCCCTCCAGGCTACCGGTGCGCGGATCTCGCACTCGAACCGATATTGCCGAGCGTGTCACTTTGCCCGAATTGCCGCAATTGGTATTTCTGGTGGTGAATCGCGAGGTGCGCACGCGGGTGGTGCGTCAATAACGGTGGTTAACTCCCCTGAACAGGGCAGAAGGTGCGGGCTCTCTTGACGTACGAGCCTTGGATGGAGGGGGAGTTGGGGGAGGCCTCGCTCGCGTTGTCCACAGGAGAGTGCGCTCCGGAATGGTTATCCACAGGCTGTGAAGAAGTTCTGTGGATGCTGGAACGGAATGTTCCGAGGCGTGGACGAAGGCGGCTCGATCCCCCGGTCTCCGTCGTCGAAACCTGCCCCGCACGCTCATTCGGGTGGCAATTCGTCGCTCTGGTGAGTTGATCAAGAGAATTCGCGCGACCCGGGAGGGCTCATGGCGAGTCGGGCCTCTGTGGAGACATCCAGATCCACCGCGTTGATTTGTCGATGATGTCGCATTGAGGTGTCGACTTGTCCCCAGGTCGAGAAGCGAGCCTGTGGATAACTCTGTGGGCGGATGACTATGTGTAGGTAGGACCACAGCGCAGCGCGGTCGACCGCCCGCGGACCCGGCGCGGTCGACCGCCCGCGGGCGCAGCGCGGTCGACCGCCCGCGGAGCCGACGGGAGCGGAGCTGGGCCGGTCAGATCCGCCCGTCCTGGCTGCGCGCCAGCCAGTCGGAGGCCTCAGTGAAGGCGCTGTCCGAGGTGCCCGCCCGCAGCGGCCGGACCTCGTCCGCCGAGACGCCCGCCCGCGGGTACGAGCCGAGGAACCGCACCTTCGGGCAGATCCGCTTCAGCCCCATCAGCGCCTCCCCGACCCGCCGGTCCGCGATGTGGCCCTCGGCGTCCACGGCGAAGCAGTAGTTGCCGATCCCCTCGCCGGTCGGGCGGGACTGGATCAGCATCAGGTTGACGCCGCGCACCGCGAACTCCTGGAGCAGCTCCAGCAGCGCACCTGGGTGGTCGTCGCCCAGCCAGATCACCACGGACGTCTTGTCGGCCCCGGTCGGCGCGGACGGCCGGGCCGGACGGCCCACCAGGACGAAGCGGGTCTGCGCGTTCTCGGCGTCGTGGATCTCCGTGACCAGCGGTTCGAGGCCGTAGGTGGCGGCGGCGAACTCACCGGCGAACGCGGCGTCGTAGCGCCCCTCCTGGACCAACCGGGCGCCGTCCGCGTTGGACGCCGCCGACTCCCACACGGCCTGCGGGAGGTGGGCCGCCATCCAGTTGCGCACCTGCGGCTGGGCGGCCGGGTGCGCGGTGACCGTCTTGACGTCCGACAGCTTGGTGCCCGGCCGTACGAGCAGCGCGAAGGTGATGGAGAGCAGTACCTCGCGGTAGATCATCAGCGGCTCGCCGCTGGTCAGCTCGTCGAGCGTGGCCGTGATGCCGCCTTCGACGGAGTTCTCGATCGGTACGAGGGCCGCCGCCGCCTCTCCGTTGCGTACGGCGTCCAGGGCCGCCGGCACGGAGACCATCGGGACGAGCTCGCGGGTGGCGGCTTCCGGGAGCGTACGGAGGGCGACCTCGGTGAAGGTGCCTTCGGGACCGAGATAGGCGTAGCGCGTGGCTGACATACGCTCACCCTATTGCGCCGTACGCCAGGGGCACCGCCGTCTCAGAATCCGGTCGGGGCCGGCCCGCGGACACCTGTACGCCTCACGACTCCAGCAGCCGCTGCCCCACGTACTCGCCCTCCGCCGCCCCGCCCGGCACCGCGAACAGCCCGCTCGCCTCGTGCCGGATGAACGGCGACAGCGCGTCGCCCCGGTCGAGCTTCCGCTGCACCGGCACGAACCCCTTGAAGGGGTCCGCCTGCCAGCAGACGAAGAGCAGCCCGGCGTCCGGAGTGCCGTCCTCCGCGACCCCGTCGTGGTATGAGAACGGGCGCCGCAGCATGGCGGCGCCGCCGTTCTTCTCGGGCGAGGAGATCCGGGCGTGCGCGTCGTCGGGGATCAGGAGCCGGCCGTCCGGGCCCGCCTTGTCGAGGTCCATCTCCGTGGTCTCGCTCCCGCCGCTCAGCGGCGCCCCGTCCGCCTTGCGCCGCCCGATGACCCGCTCCTGCCGGTCCACCGGAAGCTTCTCCCAGTCGTCCAGCAGCATCCTGATCCGGCGGACGACGGCGTACGAACCGCCCTCCAGCCACTCATGCGGGGTGCCGGGGGAGGCGGGCACGAACACCCGCTGCCCGAAGTCCTCGTCGGCCGGCTTCGGGTTGCCGGTCCCGTCGATCTGGCCCATCAGGTTGCGCGCGGTCATCGGCCGGGCCGTGGCCCCAGGGGTGCGGTTGAAGCCGTTCATCTGCCAGCGCACCTTTGCTGTTCCCGCGCCCTCCTTCTGTACGGCCCGCAGCGCGTGGAAGGCGACCAGTGCGTCATCGGCGCCGATCTGCACCCACAGGTCGCCGTCGGAGCGCCTGGCGTCCAGCTGGTCGGACGAGAACGCGGGCAGCGGGTCGAGCCCGGCGGGCAGCCGCGAGGTGAGACCCGTACGCGCGAAGAACGTACGGCCGAAGCCGAAGGTGACCGTGAGGGAGGAAGGCCCCGCGTCCAGCGCGATGCCGGTGTCGTGGCCGGGCCCGTCCGCCGAGCCTCCCGCCGGACGGCCCGCCATCAGCTCGCGGGCCACCGCCGACCAGCGCCGCATCAGGGCCACGGCCTCCTTGCGGCCCGCGCCCGCCACCAGGTCGAAGGCGACGAGGTGGCCCCGGGCCTGAAGCGGAGTGGTGATCCCCGGTTGATGTTTCCCGTGAAACATCGCCTCGGTGGAGCCGACGGTGGCCAGAGCGGTCGGCGGATCGGAACGGGTCGCGGCGTACCCGGCGGCCCCGCCGCCCGCGCCGAGTGCCAGCCCGGCGGCGCCCGCAGCGCCCACACCGCCCAGCAGCCGCCGCCGCGAGACGCCGGCGGACGTGGAGTCCGGCGCGGAGTCCGGACCCTCGCCACGGCCCCGGTCCTGGTCCTGCTTCCTGGTCGTGCTCACGTACCTCAGCCGATCTTCACGTTCTTGTCGATGGTGACCTGGTCGATGTCGGAGGTCCGTACCGTCACGTCGACCTTCCACTCCCCCGCCAGCGGGATCTGGACATTGCTCGCCGACCAGTGCCCCGCGGCGAGCCGGTCCGGCGCGACCGGCAGCGGACCGATCTCCTGCGCCTCCAGGGTGAGGGCGACCTTGAGCTCGGGGACGTCCAGCGGCTTGCCGTCGGTGCCGTCGACCCACACGTGCAGTTCGTTGGCGCCGGAGCGCCCGGGGTCGATGTCGATCCGGACGGTTCCCTTGCCGTTCCGGCCGCCGGTGTCGAAGGGCATGCTCAGGTTGACGGGGCCCGCCGCCGGTGCCGCCGCGGCGGTGGAGGCACCCAGGGCCTCCTCCTCCGTACGGCCCGGCTCGGTCGACGTCAGCACCGTGGTGACGGCGAGCAGGACCACGGCGATCGCCGCCTCGGCCAGGACCGAGCGGCGCAGCCCGGAACGCTCCGGGTCGGCGTCCCGTATCCGCTTCTTCTTCGTGGCGGTCAGCACGGCCTGCTGCCGGGCCAGTTGGGCCGCCCGCTCGGGGTCGACACCGTCCGAGGCCGTCACCGGACCGGGCGCCTCCTCAGCGGCCCCGCCGGGTGCGGCATCCGTCAGCCGCCCCGTCCACCGCCGCGAGAACCACGCCACGGCGAGCAGGACCGCGATGAGCGCGACCTTGATGATCAGCAGCTGCCCGTACCGCGTCCCGGTCAGTGCCGACCAGGAGCCGACCTGCCGCCACGACTGGTAGATCCCGGTCGCCGCCAGGACGAGGACGCTGCCGAACGCGACCCGGGAGAACCGCCGTACGGCACCGCTGTCGATGTCCGGCGTCCGGTACAGCGCCACCAGCAGCGAGGCCAGACCACCCAGCCAGGCGGCCACCGCCAGCAGGTGCAACACGTCCACCGGCATGGCGATCCCCGCCTGGATGCCGGTCGACGCGTGCTCGGACATGGCCCAGGTGGCGGCGATGCCCGCCGCGACGACCCCGCCGCCGACCGCGAGACCGAAGGTGAGGTCCCTCTTCTCGACGGCGTCCTCACGTCGGGCGTACGTACCGAACAGCACGGCGATGAAGAGCGCGGCCGCGCCGAGCAGCAGCAGCCGCGAGACGAGGGCGGCGCCCGGCTTGGTGTCCAGGACACCCTGGAGCCCGTCCAGATCGAAGGCGTCCGCGAACTTCCCGCTGCCCGTGTACGGGTTGCGCAGCAGCAGCATGACCAGGGTCGCGGCGGTCAGCGTGACCCAGCCGCGCACCACGAGCCGCTGTATCGGCCGCGCGCTCGCGCCTGGCGGCCAGCAGCCCAGGACGAAGGCCGCGCCGCCCACGAGCAGGACGAACCCGGCGTACGCGACGTACCGCGCGATGCCGTAGACGACACCGACCGGGCCGCCGCCCACCTCCTCGGAGGGCAGGGCCACGGTGGTCTCGGAAGGGGCGCCGATGGAGAAGGTGAAGGCGCCGGAGATGGGGTGGCTGTCGGCGGAGATCGCCTGCCAGGCCACGGTGTAGGTGCCCTCGGGAAGGCCGGAGTGAAGGTCGACGCCGTAGCGGACGGTGGAGCCGTCGGACAGGTCCTTCGGCTCGGCGCCGGTGTCGACGCGCTTGCTGCTGGGGTCCAGGACCCGGATCGACCCGTCGCCGACGGCGATCGCCTCGGAGAAGGTGAGGGTGACCTCCTTCGGCGCGGTGGCCACCACCGCCCCGTCCTGCGGGTCGCTCCCGGTGAGGGCGGCGTGCGCGGACGCCGGTCCGGCACCGGCCAGCAGCAGCCCGAACACCAGGCTCAGCAGGGCGGCGACGAGCGCGGCGGCGGTGAGCGGCCGCGGTATCGGGGACGTTCCGGGGTGCGGGGCGGTGGCAGTCGTCACGGTCGGACCCTCACTGCTTCTTCGGGTTGTGGGTGGTTTCCTTCACCGGCAGGTCGACCGCGATGGGGTCGGCCTTCTCGAAGTGCAGCTCGACGGAGACCTTCTCGCCCTGCTTGGGCATCTGCTTGAGCTTCATGAACATGATGTGGTTGCCGCCGCGTTCGAGATCCAGCTCGCCGCCCGCCGGCACCTCGAACGATTCGACCTCGCGCATCTGCTGGTTCTTCGTCTCGTGGATCGTGACGTCGTCGGAGAGCGGGCTGGTCACCGAGGTGAGCCGGTCGGCGGTGGACCCGCTGTTCTGTACGACGAGGAAGCCGGCGGCCATGTCGCTGACGGGCTGCGGCATGAAGGCGCCGACGACCTTCAGCTCGGGCTCGCCGCCGTCCTCGGAGCACCCCGCCAGCGTCAGCCCCGTGGTGAGGGCGAGGACGGCGGCGAGGGTGGTGCGGCGGTTCACGGGTTCTCCCCCTTGATCAGCTTGGGGAGGTCCTTGGCGTACTCCTCGGCGGTGGTGTCCTCGCCGTACAGCACGTATCCGCCGTCCGTCTTCGGCGAGAAGGCGACGACCTGCGCCCCGTGCATCGAGACGGGCTTGCCGTCCTTGTCCTTCGTCGCCGGCTCGATGCCGATGCCGATCTGCCGCGCGCCCGCCTGGATGGTGGGGAAGTCGCCGGTGAGGCCGGTGAAGGTGGGGTCCTGGGCCTTGAGCCACTTGCCGAGCGAGGCCGGTGTGTCGCGCTCGGGGTCGGTGGTGACGAAGACGACCTGGAGCTTCTCCTGGTCGGCCTTGGGCAGGTCCCGCTTGGCGATGGAGATGTTGCTCATGGTCAGCGGGCAGACGTCGGGGCAGTTGGTGTAGCCGAAGTAGATGAGCGTCGGCTTGCCCTTGGTCACCTCGCGGAAGTCGTACTCCTTGCCGTTCGTGTCGGTGAGGACGAGGTTCGGCTTGGTGAACGGCCGGTCGAGCACGGTCGCGGCCTCGGTCTTCGGGGAGGCCTCGACATCGGCGATCGACGAGGACTCCGTCGTGCTGTCGCCGGTACCGCAGGCCGAGAGGGCCAGTGCGGCCGCCGCGGCGAACGCCACGGCCGTCACTGCTTTTCTGTTGCGCATGAGGGGGTGTCCTGAACGTGGTGCGGGTGGTGGGGCCGGCGGGCCGGGCCGTACGCGTACGCCGTACGGCCCGGCCCCGGGTGGATCAGGTCGTACGGCGGCGGCCGGCGAGCACGCCGAAGGCGACGCCCGCGATGCCGACGAGGATGCCGATGATGCCCAGCGTGCGGGCCGTGGTGTCGCTGGAGGAGGAGGACGCGGCGTGCGTCTCCTTCGTGTCACCCTCGGCCGAGGCGGCCTTGTCGTCGGCCGCGTGGTCGTCACCGGCCTCGTCGGCCGCGCCGCCGCCGTGGTGGTCGTCGCTCGCGGCGGACAGGGCCAGGACCGGTGCCGGGCTGTCGGGCTCCTCGCCGCCGGCCTTCGGCTCCTCGATCCAGCGGACGACTTCCTTGTTGTCGTACGTCTGGATGGCCTTGAAGACCAGCTGGTCGGCGTCCTCGGGAAGCTGGCCGACGGAGACCGGGAACTGCTGGAAGTAGCCGGGCGCGATCTTGGAGCCGTCGGCGGTCCAGGTCACCTTGGTGACGGCCTCGGTGATCTTCCGGCCGTGCACCTCAAGGGGCTTGTCGAGCTTGCCCTTGGTGATCTGGATCTTCCAGCCCGGTACGGCCTCCGGGGTGACGGAGGAGAGCGGGTGCTCGGCCGGGAAGTTCACTTCGAGCTTGACCGTGGAGGCCTGGTCCCGCTCGTTGGGGACCTTGAAGTTGAGGGTGGCGTAACCGCCCTTGGCGGCCTCGCCCTGCGGCTGGACGCTGACGTGCGCGGCGGCGGGCCCGGCGAGCAGCAGGACGGTGGAGGCGGCGACGCCGGCGGCGATGGCGGTACGGGAAAGGTTCATGGCGGAATCACTCCACGGAGGAAGAGGAATACGGGGACGAGGAACACGCTGGTCCGGCGCGCGGGTACGCGACGGCGGCACGACACCTCGTCCGGTCCGTGAGGGATCCGGCCATGCCCGCGTGGGCCGTCCCCGAGGGACCGTCCGGTGGGACGGCCGGCGTTCGGGTACGGCGGTGGGCGCAGGTGTCGCGTCAGGCTGCGAGGGCGTACGGGGCCGGCGGCCCGCGCCTGATCACCAGGTGGTCCAGAGGACCTTCGGTGGCCGGTACCGGGTCGTCGTCGGCCGTACGCAGAGGGCGCGGGCCGCTCGCGAGCTGCTCACGCGCTCCGGCGCGCAGGGCGCGTACGAGCGCGAGCGCGGCGCGCAGGGAGCGCAGCCGGGCGCCGGCCGCGAGCGCCTGGGCGCCGTGCGCGGAGAGCCGGGCCACCCGGAAGAGGGCGGCCTCGCCGCGCCGCAGCAGCCAGCCGGCGGCGAGCGCGGCCAGCAGGTGGGTCAGGAACATCGGCAGGCCCGGCAGCAGCGCGACCACCGAGGCGTACGCCGACACCAGGCCCGACCCGCCCTCCGGAGCCGCCGTGGTGGCGCCCGAGGCGAGGTGGCCGTGGCCCGCAACCGTGGAGGGGTCGATGCCCGCCGTGGTGACGATGCGGTGGGCGTCGGCCGCGTCGAGCTGCCCCGGCCCGCCACCGCACACCAGCCCGGCGGCGAAGCGGATCAGCGGATTCTCACCGCTGCCCCGGGGCGCGGTGACGGCCTGCGCGCTGCCGTGGCTGCCGTACGCGAAGAGGACGTGCAGGGCGAGCTGGCCGCCCGCCAGCGCACCCGCGATCGACGGCAGGGAGCGTTCCCGTCCGGCGAGGACGGAGGCCACGGCGAGGACGCCGAGGAATCCGGCGAGCAGGGTCCAGGCGGGCACCGGCGCACCGGCCGCGAACGCGTGTCCCGCCGCGGACAGCACGACGCAGACCGCGGTGAACACCGCGGCCCTCATGAGCCGCAGACCGGCTCCGGCGTGTGCGACAGGCGTGGACATGGCCGGAACATCATCGCACTGGACACCCCTTGGCGGTACGGCAGGTCCCAAACATCAGCCTCCGTCCGCAAGCGCGCTTGTTGCGGCTGTTGGCGGGGGATGTACGGAGTGTGGACGCGCCGCTTCCGGAACCCGCCCCGGCCTCCGCCGGGGTGGTTCCCCGAGTGGCCATACACCGGTGCGCGGAATATCCGCATCCGCCGAATGAGGGCTCTCACAGCCGATCCGTGCTTACGAAGTGCCTTGTGCGGCAATACGTATCGGTACGTCGAGCCGCAGCCAGGAGGCTGGAGCATGAGCATCTGGTGGTCACTCCATTTGCGGCGCGAAGCTGCGAGCGTTCCGCTCGCCCGTCGTTTTCTGCTCGGCACCATGGAAACCGCGGGGGTGGATCCGGACATCTCCTTCGACCTGTCGGTCGCGCTCAGCGAGGCCTGTGCCAACGCCGTCGAACACGGCGGCGACCGGTCGGGCCTCGATGAGCAAGGGGATCACGGACCCGGAAGGCCTCCGGCGGACTCCGGGCAGTACCGGGTCACGGCCTATCTGGACGGCGAGAAATGCCGTATCGAGGTGGCCGACTCGGGGCCGGGCTTCCCCGCCCGGCGCGCGCTTCGCCCCGCCGCGCACACCGAACACGCGGAGCACATCGAGAAGACCCGGGGCGCCGAGCCCGTCGGTGCCCAGCCCACGTTCCCCCCGTACATCCCGTGCGTCGCCGAGAGCGGCCGCGGACTGGACCTCATCGAGCAGCTCGCCGACCACGTCCAGTTCGGCAACCGGCCGGGCCGGGGCGCGGTGGTCAGCTTCGACAAGGTCCTGAAATGGCGGGAGGGCGCACTGCTCATGGTGTGAGCGGCGCGCCCTCTCATCAGGCGGTGGGCGGATCAGCCCTTGAGCCGGGCCATCCACGCCTCGACCTCGTCGGCCCGGCGCGGCAGCTTGTCGGAGAGGTTCCGGTTGCCGTCCTCTGTGACCAGGATGTCGTCCTCGATCCGGACGCCGATGCCGCGGTACTCCTCGGGCACGGTCAGGTCGTCGGCCTGGAAGTACAGGCCCGGCTCCACGGTCAGGCAGACGCCCGGCTCCAGGACCCCGTCGACGTACGCCTCGGTCCGCGCGACGGCGCAGTCGTGGACGTCCATGCCGAGCATGTGGCCGGTGCCGTGCAGGGTCCAGCGGCGCTGGAGGCCGAGTTCCAGGACCTTGTCCACGGACAGGTCGCCGAGCAGGCCCCACTCCACGAGCTTCTCCGCGAGCACGCGCTGCGAGGCGTCGTGGAAGTCGCGGAAGGAAGCACCGGGCTTCACGGCGGCGATGCCCGCCTCCTGGGCCTCGTACACCGCGTCGTAGATCGTGCGCTGGAGCGGCGAGAACGTGCCGTTGATCGGCAGGGTGCGCGTCACGTCGGCGGTGTAGAGGTCGTTCGTCTCCACGCCGGCGTCCAGGAGCAGCAGCTCGCCGGCGCGGACGGCGCCGTCGTTGCGGACCCAGTGGAGGGTGGTGGCGTGCGGTCCGGCGGCGCAGATCGAGCCGTAGCCGATGTCGTTGCCCTCGATGCGGGCGCGGAGGAAGAACGTTCCCTCGATGAAGCGCTCGCTGGTCGCCTCTGCCTTGTCCAGGCTCCTGACGACGTCCTCGAAGCCGCGCGCGGTGGCGTCGCAGGCCTTCTGCAGCTCGGCGATCTCGAAGGCGTCCTTCACGAGGCGGGCCTCGGAGAGGTATACCCGCAGTTCCTCGTCGCGCTCGGCGGTCACCTTGTCGGTGAGCGCGGCCTCGATGGCGGCGTCGTGGCCGCGGACGTTGCGGACCGGGCCGGTGGCCTCGGCCAGCGCGGCGGCGATCTCGCGGACGTCCTTCGCGGGGATGCCCAGCAGCTGCTCGGCCTCGGCGAGGGAGTGGCGGCGGCCGACCCACAGCTCGCCCTGGCCGTCCAGCCAGAACTCGCCGTTCTCCCGGTTCGAGCGGGGCAGCAGGTAGATCGTGGCCCGGTGTCCGCTGTCTCCGGCCGGCTCCAGGACGAGCACGCCGTCCTGGGTCCGGTCACCCGTGAGGTACGCGTACTCGGTGGAGGCGCGGAAGGCGTACTCGGTGTCGTTGGAGCGGGTCTTCAGGTTGCCCGCGGGGATCACGAGACGCTCGCCGGGGAAGCGGGCGGAGAGCGCGGCGCGGCGGGCGGCGGTGTGCGCGGCCTGGGCGATCGGTTCGAGCCCGTGCAGCTCGGTGTCGGCCCAGCCCGACTTCATGTTCTCGGCAAGCTCGTCGGAGACACCCGGGTACAGGCCGTTCTTCCGCTGCTTGATCGGCTCCGCCGCTTCGTTCTCCTCGGTCTCCTGCTCCGGGGTCTCCGGGATGAGCTCCTCAGACACGATTTGTCTCTCCTTGTTACGACACTGGACCATCACCCATCGTACGGGCGTACGGAAGGGGTCCCAGGGCCGAAAGACCTGTTACCGAGGAGGTCATGCGAAGTGCGCGGCGAGGAGGACCACATCCTCGGTGGAGCCGCTCCGGTCGAGCCCGTCGGGCAGCACCGTGCGCAGGACGTGGTCGGCGACGGCTTCCGGATCGTGCCGGCTCGCCTTCGGTACGGAGGCGGCGGCGGAGTGCAGCCGGGCGAAGGCGCGGTCCATCGCGTCGCCGGTGCGGCGCAGCAGCCCGTCGGTGTAGAGAAGCACCGTTTCTCCGGACGCCGGCGAGAACTCCACGCTCGGCGCCTCCCAGCAGGCGAGCATCCCCAGCGGCGCGGAGAGCGTGGTCTCGACGTACTCGCAGCGCCGCTCGCCGAGTACCAGCGGCGGGGTGTGCCCGGCCCCGGCGAGCACGACCTTGCGGGCGGCGGGCTCGCAGTAGGCGAAGAGGGCGGTGGCGGTCCGCGCGGGCTCGGTCAGCCGGAGCAGGAGTTCCAGATCGGAGAGTACGGCGACGGGGTCCTCGCCCTCCATCACGGCGTACGCCCGCAGGCTCGCGCGCAGCCGGCCCATGGCGGCCATGGCGCTCGGCCCGGATCCGCCGACCGAGCCGACCGCGAGGCCGAGCGCGTGGTCCGGGAGTGGCAGCGCGTCGTACCAGTCGCCGCCGCCTTGGGGGCCGGTCCGGTGCCGGGCGGCGAGCTGGACGCCGGGGATGCGGGGCAGCCGGCTGGGCAGCAGCTCCTCGGCGACGGTCGCGATGTCGGCGCGGGCGCGCTCCAGCTCGATCAGGCGGGCCAGGTGCTCGGTCGCGTACCGCGCGTACAGGCCGACGAGGTGGCGCTGCTTCTCCGAGGGCTCGCCGGGTTCGTCGTAGAGCCAGAGGGCCGCGCCGAGCCGTCCGGCGGCCTCGGAGGCGAGCGGCAGGGCGTAGCTGGCGGCGTAGCCGAGGCGGGTGGCGACCTCGCGGTGGCGGGGGTCCAGGTCCGGATCGCCGAGCAGGTCGGGGGTGCTGACGCCGTCCGCGGTGCCGGGGTGGCCGCCGAGGACGCGGCCGAGCGCGGTGCCGTCGCGCCGCACGCTCTCGATATGCCCGAGGTCCGCGTGGCCGAGGCCGAGGCCGAGAGTGGTGGACGGCATCGCGTGGTCGCCCGCCGGTTCCAGCACGAGGAGGCCGCGACGGGCGCCGACGAGGGCGGCTCCGGCGTGCAGCAGCTCGTTCAGGGCGGCGTCCAGGGTGGTGGTGGAGGCCAGCCGCTCGGTGAGTTCGTGGAGGGTCGTGAGATCGGAGACCCAGCCCGCGAGCCGGTCCTGGATGAAGGCTCCGGGCGCTGCCGGGACCTCTCTCAGCGGCGCGGCAGACTGCGTTGAAACCGGAACTTCTGGATCGATTCCAGCCACTTTCGGAAGGTGTGGGGCGCTCATGGCAGCCAGCTTTCCGGCCGGTGCGATTCGTCGAATAGCATCGCAAACCCCCATGTGATTCTGCGCCACTATCAATCCATCCATATGTACACGCACAAGTAACCTGATGTCCAGCATTGTCCTCTGGAGGCTCGCCGGATCCGCTCCTCTCCAGTGTCAGTCAGGTTGGCCGAAAAGTGCACCCTCCGGCGGCTATTTGCGATCGACTGGGGCCGTTCGACAAGGCTCCACCAGGGGTGTCCCGGGGACGAAATCCCAGGGACAGCGTCATTCCGGGCAGGCTGGGTACGTAATCGACGATGCTCGGGGCAGACGCCCACGGGTGGATGTGATCGCTCAGGAACCTGACAGCGGGTCCGGACGTCCTTACCCGTGACGGTCGTGATCAAGTGACGGTCACGCCTCCGCCCCACGCGGCGGGGGTTCGGGCCCGGCCGGCAGACACGCGGCGCCCGTGGCGGGCGCCCCCGGCTCCACGCAGCTCGGCACCACCCCAGATCGGTTCCACTCGGATCGGTTCCACTCGGCTCGGCTCGGCTCACGCTCGGTACCGAAGGCACGCCCGTATCCCGTACCGCGGAAACCTGATGAGCACGTAAGCACAGCGAAGAGACGCACGCGATGTCCCACCCGCGTGGCGTCATGTGGACTCGGCGTTCAACGGAAAGGAACGAGCGCTCATGCGCGAGATCCTCGGAAGGCGACGCAGGCTCCGGCTCCGGCGCAAGGAGGGTGCCGCCCGGCTCGACGCGGCCCTGACCTTCGCCACCGCATGGCAGTGGCCCGTGCTCCCCGGAGCCGGGACCGCGCCGGCCGCCCTGCGTGACGGGCGTGGCCTCGGCTGCGCCTGCCCCGACCCCGACTGCGCCGTTCCCGGCGCGCACCCCTTCGATCCCGGACTGCTGGCGGCCACCACGGACGAGCGGATGGTGCGCTGGTGGTGGACCAACCGCCCGGCCGCCCCGGTGATGCTGGCGACCGGCGGCCGGGCGCCGTGCGCCGTGAGCCTGCCCGCGCTGGCCGGCGCGAGAGCTCTGGTCGCGCTGGACCGCATGGGCATGCGGCTGGGCCCCGTCGTGGCGACGCCGACCCGGTGGTCGCTGCTGGTGGCTCCGTACACGCTGGAGCGGCTCGGCGAGCTGCTGTACAGCAAGGACTGGGTGCCCAGCTCGCTCCGGTTCCACGGCGAGGGCGGCTATCTCGTGCTGCCGCCCTCCGAGATCGGCACGGGCCAGGTGCGCTGGGAGCGGGTCCCCGCACCCCCGGCGGCCCGCCCTTCGCCTCCGGTCTTCCGCCGGGCCTCCGCCAAGGGCGCCCCGGTGGCCGCGCCCTGGCTCCCGGACGTCGAGGCGGTCCTGGACGCGCTGGTCGCGGCGAGCACCAGCGCCCCGGACGGCGGAAGCCGGCTGGCGTACTAGCCGGTGTGACCGGCGTGCCGGCCGGTGTCACGGGCCCGGCTCTCACTCGTACGGGTGCGAGCCGGGCACTCGTACGGGTGTGAGCCGGGCCGTATGCGCGGTGAACGGGCGCCGGGCGGCACGGCCGCGCGCCCCGCGTCGATATCGTCGCCTCCTGATGCGTACCTGCTTGTGCGCGATATCCGTGATGGTGCGCGCGGTCGGCAAGGGGGCCACCATGAATCTCCGCACGATCGGTCTCACGGCGGCCGTCGCGTTCGCGTGCCTCATTCCTGTCGTTGCTTCCGCAGATCCTGGAGGCTCCTCGGACGGGGTTTCGGCGGGTGAGGAATCGGCGGACAGTTCATCAGAAAGCCGTGAAAAGAAGCTTTCTGATGAACTGTCCGCCGAAAAAACCGATCCCCCTTCTCCGCCGCTGTCGGCATCACCCTCGAAAAGGGGTGTCGAGAACGCTGCCCGGTGCGGTCCTGAGGTGGTCGCGCCGGAGGGCGTCGAGGCGCAGACCTGTGTCATGACCGGGGGTGGCGAGACCTGGGCGCGCGCCTACCACCGCAACACCTCCGGCGGAGAACTCCGTTCCGTACTCACCCTGATGGGACCGGGCGGGCGGACCGTGGAGCTGCACTGCGTCCTCGCGGCCGACGACGAGCCGGGCAGCTGCGAGACTCCGCGAAGCGCTTCGGCGGGTGATCCGGATGACTATGCGGCAGTGGCGGAGTACGCCGGGGCGGGGCCGGTGGAGGAGGCGCCGCTGCTGCTCCGCGCGGGATCACATCGTGCGCCGGGCGCATCGGAGTGAGCGGGAGCGGGTCCGGCTGTGCGCGCCGGGGCGGCCGGAGCGGTCCGCGGCCGGAAACGCAGACGCCCGGTCGCTGGCGACGGGGGATGCACCAGCGACCGGGCTTCTAGAACGGTAACAAGAGATCTGCCGTTCGCAAATTCGATCTGGCCTACAGGGGCGGCGATTTACTTGTGAGTACGGTGAGTTGTGACACGGTTCACCGAATCGGAGCGGGCGTCGCCGGGGCCCCGGCAGGACCCCGGCACAGCGTCCGAAAGGTCAGCTGAGCGTCACCTGGCGGTTGGTGAGACCGCCGCGGGCCCGGCGCTCCTCGGCGGTGAGCGGGGCGTCGGAGGCGAGCGCCGTCGCCAGCCGCTCGGCGAAGGCGACGGCGGGCTTCTCGCACGCCTCGGCCCCCATCGAGGTCGGCAGGTCCCAGACGGGAACGACCAGACCGTGCGCCCGGAACGAGCCGACCAGCCGGGTGTCCTCGCCGAGCGAGGAGGTGCCGGCGGCGTGCAGCCGGGCGAGTGCGTCGAGGAGCTGCTCCTCGGGGTGCGGCATGACCCAGCGCAGATGGTTCTTGTCCGGGGTCTCGCACCAGTACGCGGCGTCGACGCCGGACAGCAGCACCGTCGGGATCGCGGCGGCGTTCGCGCGCTCCAGGGAGGCGGCCACCTCGGGGGTGGTGTTCTCCGCGTCCGGCACCCAGAACTCGAAGCCGGTGTGGACGACCGGCTCGAACGCGGCCTCCGGGTCGAGCAGATCCTGCAGCCGCGGCCCGTCGGCCGGTACGCGGCGGGCGGCGACCGGGGTGCCGGGCTCGACCTCCAGCGCACGCTGGAGCGTGTCCGCGAGGTCGCGGCTGAGGTCGCCGGAGGAGGTGTCGTTCTGCAGGGCGAGGAGGACGGAGCCGTCGTCGCGGCGCAGCGCGGGCCAGGCCATCGGCAGAACGGTCGCGAGCGTCACCGACGGAACGCCCTCGGGCAGCCCGCCCCTCAGCGTCAGCTCGACCGTGGCGGCGGGCACCAGCTCGCGCAGGGCGACCCAGTCGCTCTCGCCCGCGAGGCCCTCGAACGGGCGGTGCACCAGCTCGGTCACGGCCTGGGCGGCGGCGCGTCCGTGACACGCCTTGTAACGGCGGCCCGAACCGCACGGGCAGGGCTCACGGGCCCCGACGACCGGGATCTCACCGGCCTTGAGCTGCTGCTTCCCGGCCTTGGTCTGAGGGCGCTTCTTGGCCATGGTGGGCATTCTCCCGATTGCGACAGTGCGGTCTCGGCGCGAGCCTAGCGGCCCGCGACACCCTCGCCGGACACCCGCCCTCCGCGGCCCTCGCCGACGCAGGCGGTCGGCTGAGCCCGCCTCAGCTCACGGCATCGGCTTCACGGCCTGCGGCACCTCACGGCATCGGCTTCACGGCCCGTGTCAGCTCGCGTCGTCGAGGATGTCGGAGAAGTCGAGCCCTTCGAACCCGGTGAGTCCGCCGACCGCGCCGAGCTCGGGCGGCTTGGGGCAGGGGACATGGGCCCAGACGGTGACCTCGCCGGACGAGTCGTCCCGTACGCCCCACTCCTGCGCCAGCGCGCTGATGATGTTGAGCCCGCGCCCGCCGCGTGCCGTCACCGAAGGGGTGGCGGGAACGGGACGGGTCGGACCGCCGCCGTCCGTGACCTCCACGGTCAGACCGCCACCCGTGTCCACGCGCCACGCGGCCCGGATGTCGCCGTCACCGACATCCGTGTACCGCCCCAGCGGCCTGCCGTGCCGGCAGGCGTTGCTGAGCAGTTCGGAAAGAATGAGAACGGCGTCGTCCACCACCGCGTCCGACACTCCGTTGCCGCGCAACTGCTCACGCATCCGGTGCCGTGCCTGTCCCACGCCGGCAGGGCCATGGGGAACGGCCATGCTCGACGACGCAGGCACCTCTTGTGCCACCACCAACGCCACCCCCGAGACCTCCTTTGCCCCACGCCACGGGTTGGATGCCCCACTGAGCTGCGCCGGAAACCGGCCAAGGCACGGCTGGTGGCGCACTCGTGGCGGCCGAACGCGCAGTGAATGCGCCGGTGTACTCCCTGTCACGGTGGTGCGCGGGTGTTCCGCGTGCCTGTTGTGTGGCTGAGGGGTACTAAATGCGGCCCAGCTGGGACAGCACCTGCTTCGGCCGGTTGGTGATGATGGCTTCGACGCCGAGTTCGGCGCAGAGCTCCACGTCCACCGGTTCGTTCACCGTCCACACGTGCACCCGGTGGCCCGCCCGGTGCAGCCGTTCGACGTATCCCGGGTGGCTGCGCACGATCCGCATGCCGGGTCCGGCGATCCGGGAACCGGCGGGCAGCCGTCCGTCGCGCAGCCGGGGCGAGACGAACTGCATCAGGTAGACCGTGGGCAGCGCGGGCGCGGCGGCCTGGACGCGGTGCAGGGAGCGGCCGGAGAAGCTCATGATCCGGATGGGGGAGGGCTCGTCGGGGGGCGGCGTGGCCAGCTCGAAGCGGTTCAGCAGGTTCAGGAGCCGCTCCTCGACCTGTCCGGCCCAACGGGTGGGGTGCTTGGTCTCGATGGCCAGCTGGAGCGGCCGCCCGGTGGCCCGTACCTCGGTGAAGAGCTCCAGGAGCCGTTCCAGGGTGAGTACGGAGGTGAGCTCGCCCGGCACCGGATCCCAGTCCGGCGACTCCTCGCGGTCCTTCCAGGAGCCGAAGTCCAGGGCGGCGAGATCGGCGAGCTCCAGGGCGGAGACGGCGCCGCGCCCGTTCGACGTACGGTTCACGCGGCGGTCGTGCACGCAGACGAGGTGGCCGTCGGCGGTCAGCCGGACGTCGCACTCCAGGGCGTCGGCGCCGTCCTCGATCGCCTTGCGGTAGGCGGCCAGGGTGTGTTCAGGCGCGTCGTCGGACGCCCCGCGGTGGGCGACGACCTGGATGGAGGTGTGCGGGCTGCGCTGCCGTGCGTGGGTCACCCGGGCCATGGTGTCACCGCTGAGGGGGTAGGCGAACCATGTCACCGTGGGAGGACCGTTTTGTCTGATGTAAAGATTGGTGTGCGGATGCACAGGTCCTGCTTACAGTGGCCCGACGCGCTGTGGGAAAAGCTGACCGCAGACACGTGCACAGCGGATTTCTTGCCGAATGCCGACCGGATGCCGAGTGGAACCGAGGAGTAGAGAGCTGTGAGCACCGAGAACGAGGGCACCGAGGGCAACGCGGTACCGGCCGTGCCGTCCGTTCCGCCCGCACCTCCCGTGCCGGCCACCACTCCCGAGCCGAAGACCGCTCCGACCGCTCCCGGGCCGACGGCGGACGGCGTACACGGCGAGGCCGAGAACGGCGCCGGTGCGGAGACGACCTCGCCGGCAACCCCGCCGGCGGCCCCCACGACGCCTCCCGCACCGTCCACCCCGGCGCACACGGACGCCCCGCGCCACACGCCCACGGCCCAGGGCACCCCGGCGCACCAAGCCACCCCGCAGGACTCCGCGCCGCACTCCGGCGCGCACCAGGCCCCTCCGGCGTACGCGGGCGGACCCACGCACCACCAGCCCGAGCCCCACACCCCTCAGCACCCCCACCAGCCCCCGCACTCCCCGTACGGAGCGGCGCCCGAGCCCCCCGCGGGCGCCGCCTCCTGGCCCCCGCCTCCGCCCGCGGTCCCGTCGTACGCGAGCGGCGGCGCGGCCCACACGCCCGGCGGCGGCATCGGCAACGGCGGTGGGAACGGCTCGGTCTGGGGCGCCCCGCAGCCCGGCCACGACCCCTCCCACGGCAACGGCACCGGCAAGCGCCGGGGCGCGGGCGGTCTGGTCGCGGCGGTCGCGGTGGCGGCCCTGGTCGCGGGCGGGGTCGGCGGCGCACTCGGCTTCTGGGCCGCCGACCGCAACGACAACGGCTCCTCCGGCAGTTCGACCACCGTCTCCGCGTCGGACAGCCCGAGGGACCTCAAGCGCCCGGCGGGCACGGTGGCCGGCGTCGCGGCGAAGGCCCTCCCGAGCGTGGTCACGATCGACGCGCAGGGCGGCGACGGCGAGGGCGGCACGGGTACGGGCTTCGTGTACGACAAGGAGGGCCACATCCTCACCAACAACCACGTGGTGGCCTCCGCGGCGGAGTCCGGCGAACTGTCGGCGACGTTCTCCGACGGCAAGAAGTACGCGGCCGAGGTGGTCGGCCGGGCCCAGGGCTACGACGTGGCCGTCCTGAAGCTGAAGAACCCGCCGGCGGGCCTGACACCGCTCCCGCTCGGCAACTCCGAGAGCGTGGCGGTCGGCGACTCCACGATCGCGATCGGCGCCCCGTTCGGCCTCTCCAACACGGTCACGACGGGCATCATCAGCGCGAAGAACCGCCCGGTCGCCTCCGGGGACGGCCAGAGCAACAAGAACTCCTATATGAGCGCCCTCCAGACGGACGCCTCGATCAACCCGGGCAACTCCGGCGGCCCGCTCCTGGACGCCACGGGCGCGGTGATCGGCATCAACTCCGCGATCCAGTCGACCGGCGGCGGCCTCGGCCAGTCCCAGGCCGGCTCGATCGGCCTCGGGTTCGCGATCCCGATCAACCAGGCGAAGAACGTCGCCGAGCAGCTGATCAAGACGGGCAAGCCGGTCTACCCGGTGATCGGCGCGACGGTCTCCATGGAGGAGAAGACCGGCGGCGCCGAGATTTCTCCCGAGGGCGCCGGCAACACCCCCTCCGTCACCCCGAACGGCCCGGCGGCCAAGGCGGGCCTCAAGGCGGGCGACGTGATCACCAAGTTCAACGACACCGTGATCGACAGCGGCCCCACCCTCATCGGCGAGATCTGGACCCGTAAGCCCGGCGAGAAGGTGACCCTGACGTACGAACGCGACGGCAAGACGTCCACCGCCGAAGTCACCCTGGGTCAGCGCGAGGGCGACAGCTGACCGGCTAGGCTGTCCTACGCGTCGCACCGGCCTTCCGGGACCCTGACGGCCCATCGGCCATCACGGGCCCGGGCCGCCGACGCGGGGTGGGTTGCCCGAGCGGCCTAAGGGAACGGTCTTGAAAACCGTCGTGGCAGCGATGTCACCGTGGGTTCAAATCCCACACCCACCGCAGCGGGCCGGCGTCCGTGCCGGTCATAAGAGGCGCTCCGATTCCGGGGCGCCTCTTTTCGTCGTCCGCTGTTCGTCGTCTCAGTCGTCGCGCCCGCGCCCCCGAGTCAGCCGCTCCGCCGAGGCGATGGCCGCACGTGCCTCCTGTTCCGTGAGGCCTGTGCGGATGGCTGCGGTGGTGAGGGCGTCGGCCAGGGCGTCGCCGAAGCCGTGTTCGTAGGCGCGGCAGGCGGCCCAGAACAGGCGGGTGTTGCGTTGGCCCTCGTGGGCTGCCAGGACGAACTGGATCAGGCCCTCGCCCCGGCGGCCCGGGGGCGTTTCCTTACCGGGTGCAGTGGGCTCGCGGCGTGGCGGGGTGAGGAGGCGGAGGAGCGCGCGGGGGCAGGGGGCCGGGGTGAGGTGGGCGGTGCCGGGGGCCAGGCGGTAGCGGCCGTGGGTGGTGACCGAGCCGGGGCCGACCAGGTAGCCGCCGCTGCCGCGGACGTCGATGCCGGGGGCCAGGCGGCCGGCCGAGTTGGGGACCGTGGTGTCGGCGGGGCCGGTGAGCCAGAGGTGGCGGCCGCCGCTCGGGGTGAGCACGGTGACCGTCGGCGGGATGGTGAACAGGTGCTGGAGTGCCAGCTGCTGGAGGGCGCCCACCGAGTCGTTGCCGTGCGCGGTGTCGATGTCCAGGTCGACCCCGATGAGCCGGTGCGGGGCGCGGCCGCAGGCGATGCCGTAGCCGGTGGCACGGGGCGCGGCGGCGAAGAGGGCCCTGACGGCCGCGGGGTCCGTCGTCGCGTCGTGCACCCCGTGACCGGGCAGCCCGCACTCGCCCCGGCAGTGGACCGGCGGCCGCTCGCCGTGGTGCGGGGAGCGCAGCGCGGGGAGCTTGGTGGCGGACAGGGGGAAGACGGGGAGCCCGCGCCCGGCGGCGGAGAGGGCGTGGGCGAGGGCCAGGGTGGCGGTCTGCCGGTCGATGGTGGCCATGGTTCTAGTTTCGTACAAGAGTTCGAATAAGGGAAGTGGGGGCGGGCGTCGCCGGACCGGGCTGCGTAGCCTTGGTCGTAGTGAGCAAGGAAGGAGTTCCGCATGACTCCCCAGCAGCCCACGACCGAGCTCGACGCCCGCTACAGCTCCGCGCTCAACCCGCGGCCAGGTGCGGAGGACGTCACCGCCACCGACTGGGCCGAGGCACAGAGAAGGCTGCGTGACGCCGAGGTCTTCTGGATCACCACCGTCCGGCCCGACGGCCGGCTGCACGTCACACCGCTGATGGCCGCCTGGCACGACGGGACGCTGTACTTCAGCACCGGACCGGGCGGGCAGAAGGCGAGGAACCTGGCCGGCAACGCCCACTGCGCACTCACCACCGGGCACGGCTCACTCGCGGGAGGCCTCGACATCGTGGTCGAGGGCACGGCGGAACAGGTGGCGGATCCAGCGCGGCAGGACGCGGCCATCGCCGCGTTCGAGGCGCAGTACGGGGACCACATCACCTCGCCGGAGGGCGCCTTCTTCGGCTTCGGCGACAGCATCCGCGAGGGCCGGGACCTGCTGTTCGCGGTGGCGCCGACGACGGCGTACGGCTTCGGGCACGACGGCCAGGTGTTCAGCCAGACCCGGTACACCTTCTAGCGCACCTCCGCCTCTTTCCTCATGGACAGAGGCAGAGGTGGCCCGTGGAAGGTTTAGCGCCTCTTCTTCATGCTTGAGAGGGAATGGGGCGGTGCGGCGCGGTTCGACGGGGATGTGCTGGGCAACTCTGGTCTCGCGACGTCGTGATCAGCACCGGAGTGGTCGGCCAACTGCCCGGGGAACAGCCGCATATGAAGCGCATGAAGCCCGCATCGGGCCCGCATGAAGCCTATGAAGCCGGACTTCCGGTTCCTGGAGGAACTCACATGGCAAGCATCCGTACCGCTCGTGTTCTCGCCGCAGTCGCCGCGCTGCCCCTGACCGTCGCGCTCTGCGGCGGCGTGGCCCTGGCGGACAACGGCTCCTTCGCGAACGACGGATCGAACGCGGCCGTGGCGACGGTCGGCGGCAGTGGCGTCGACGGCAACAACTCCGGCAACTCGTCCACCACGCAGCAGCAGGCCGTCGGTGCCGGGGCGTCGAACCAGAACACCTCGGCCCAGGTCAGCGGCTCGGACTTCACCGCCATCGACCAGTCGGACCACAGCGTCGCCGTCAACTTCACCCCGTTCTTCTGGTGATGGGCCCGGCGGTCACGCCTACTCGGTGACCAGGCGTCCGGGACCTCCCGGGGGGTGGGTTCCGGTCGGCTGAACAGCAGCCCGTGCGGCGGCACTTCGGTGCCCCGTACGGGCTGTCGCCGTTTCCCTTGACGCGACGAGCGGATCTGACGGATAGTCAGAAATTGTTACGCCGAAAGATCCGCGTCCCCCGGAGGTCCCGCCGTGCACCTCGCCCCTACGGAGCGCCAGCAGCAGCTGCGTACCGAACTGCGCGCGTACTTCGCGGCCGCGCTGCCCGAAGGCGGAGGCTGGCGCGACGACCCCGCTGAGCAGCGGCGGTTGCTCCGCGGGATCGGCGCCGACGGCATGCTCGGCCTCGGCTGGCCCGTCGCGTACGGCGGTCAAGGGCGCGGCACCGACGAGCAGTTCGTCTTCTTCGACGAGGCGTACCGGGCCGGCGCCCCCGTCTCCATGGTCACCCTCAACACCGTCGGCCCGACCCTGATGAAGTACGGCACCGAGGAGCAGAAGGCGTACTTCCTGCCCCGGATCCTCAGCGGCGACCTCGTCTTCGCCATCGGCTACAGCGAACCCGAAGCCGGTACGGACCTGGCGGCGCTGCGGACCCGCGCCGTGCGCGACGGCGACGACTGGGTGGTCCACGGCCAGAAGATCTTCACCAGCAACGCCCAGCAGGCCGACTGGATCTGGCTCGCCTGCCGCACGGACCCCGACGCGCCCAAGCACCGCGGCATCTCGATCATCCTCGTGCCGACCGACGACCCCGGTTTCTCCTGGACGCCGATCGAGACCGTGGGCGGGCTGACGACCACCGCCACCTACTACGACGGCGTACGCGTTTCCGCATCGAACCTCGTCGGCGCGGAGAACGACGGGTGGGGGCTCATCACCAACCAGCTCAACCACGAACGCGTCGCCCTCGCCGCCATCGGCATGCAGGCCGAGGACTTCTACGAGGAGGCCCTCGCCCACGCCCGTACCCCCGACCCCGCCACGGGGCGCCGCCGGATCGACGAGCCGTGGGTGCGCGCCCGGCTCGCGGAGGCGTACGCCCGGCTCGCGGCGACCCGGCTGCTGAACTGGCGGCTCGTCGGTGCCGTGGGGGCGGGCGCGCTGGCGCCCGGGGAGGCGAGCGGCGTGAAGTTCGCGGGGACCGAGAGCGCCGTGGAGGTGTATCGGATGTGCCAGGAGGTGGTGGGGGATGCCGGGCTGCTGCGAGGCGGGTCGGCCGGCTGCCTGGGTGGGAGCGGTGCCGACGGCGAGCTGGAGCGGATGAACCGGGCCGCGCAGATCAACACCTTCGGCGGTGGTGTGAGCGAAGTGCAGCGCGAGATCGTCGCGACCATGCGGCTCGGGATGACCCGGAGCAAGCGGTGAACCCGGGGGCCCTGAGTGGTCCGGATGACCCGCGTGACCCGCGTGACCCGCGTGGCCCGCGTGGCCTGAGCGGCCTGGGTGATCTGAGTGACCCACAAGCCCTGGGTGATCTGAGTGACCCGAGTGACCCACAAGCCCCGGGTGACCCGAGAGGCCCAAGAGCCCCGCAGGCCCCAGGCGCCCCGAGAGACCCGCAGGCCCCAGGCGCCCCGGGTGACCCAAGAGACCCGCAGGCCCCAGGCGCCCCGAGTTACCCGACCGTGCAGGTCCGGTCCGGTACGCCCGACGACCCCCTGTACGAGCAGCTCGCCGCCTACGCAGGCCGTCCCGCCGCCACCGCCGCCACCGGCAAGGACCCCGTCAACGCGCCCATGATCCGCCACTGGTGCGAGGCCATGGGCGACACCTCGCCCGCCTACCGTGGCCCCGACGCCGTCGCCCCGCCCACCATGCTCCAGGCCTGGACGATGCGCGGGCTCACCGGAGAACCGGAGTCCGACGACGCAACCGACGCCCGCTCGACCGCGTACGACGAACTCCTCCGCCTCCTCGACGGCGCCGGCTACACCTCCGTCGTCGCCACCGACTGCGAGCAGGAGTACCTGCGGCCGCTCCGCCCCGGCGACCTGATCACCTTCGACGCCGTCATCGAGTCCGTCTCCCCGCGCAAGACGACCAAGCTCGGCACCGGCTACTTCGTCACCACCCGGATGGACGTCCGCACCGGCGGCGAACTCGCCGGGACGCACCGCTTCCGCATCCTCAAGTACCGCCCGGCACACCGCGCGAAGGACCTCCGCCCCCGCCCTGTCATCAACCGCGACAACGCCGGATTCTGGGCCGGGGTCGCCGAGCACCGCCTCCTCATCCAGTGCTGCGCGGACTGCGCCACCCTCCGGTTCCCCTGGCTGCCCGGCTGCAACGCGTGCGCCGGCCAGGAGTGGGACACAATCGCGGCGAGCGGCGAGGGCACGGTCTTCAGCCATGTCGTGATGCACCACCCGTCCTTCCCGGCCTTCGACCCGTCGGGCGAGGGCGGCCCGTACGCCGTCGCGCTGATCGAACTCGCCGAGGGGGTACGGATCGTCGGAAACGTGGTCGGCGTGCCGTACGACAAGGTCCGCGTCGGCCTGCCCGTACGGCTGGAGTTCCTGCGTACGGACCCCGAGCTGGAACTTCCGGTCTTCCGGGCGAGCGAAGGCGGTTGAGATGGACTTCACCCCGAGCGAGGAGCAGTCAGCCGCACAGGGGCTGGCCGCGCGGATCTTCGGCGACCTGGCCACGCACGAGCGGTCCGCGGCGGCCGGGACGGGTACGGACGCCGACCTGTGGAAGGAGCTGTGCGCGGCCGGGCTGCCGGGTGCGGTGGAGGACATCGGGCTGCTCGGCCTCGTACTCCTCCTGGAGGAGCAGGGCCGGACCACCGCCCAGGTCCCGCTGGCCGCGACCTGTGTGTACGGGCTCCTCGCGGTCGCCGGGCACGGTACGGCCGAGCAGCGGGAGCGCCTGCTGCCCGCGCTGCGTGACGGTACGGCGGTGGCGACGGGAGCGTTGCCGGTGCACGGTGAAGTGAGGTCGGTGGAGGGGGCGTTGTACGGGGTCGTGTCCTGGGTGCCGTGGTTGCGCGACGCCACCCATGTGCTGGTCGCCGACGCGGAGCGGGAGCTGTGGATCGTCGATGCGCGGGCGCCGGGCGTGAGCGTGGTGCCGGTGGAGACGACCGCGCCCTGGTCGGCGGGACGGCTCGGCCTCGACGGCGTACGGGGAGAATCCCTCGGTACGGGCCCGGAGGCCCACGCGTCGGTCCTCGCCGCGGGCCGGACCGCCTTCGCCGGGCTCCAGGCGGGCGTCTGCGCGGGCTCACTCGCACGGGCCGTCCAGCACACCACCACCCGCGAGCAGTTCGGCCGCCCGCTCTCCACCAACCAGGCCGTCCTGCTCCGCGCCGCCGACGCCCATATGGACACCGAGGCCATCCGGGTCACGGCGTACGAGGCGGCCTGGCGGTATGACCGGCAAAGGGAGTACGCGGCACAGGCGTTGACCGCCGCCTGGTGGGGATCCGAGGCGGGGCGGCGGGTCGTGCACGCGGGACAGCACCTGCACGGCGGCACCGGAGCCGACCTCGACCACCCCGTCCACCGGCACTTCCTCTGGGGCCGCCAGCTCGACGCGTACCTCGGCTGCGGCGCCGAAATCCTGCAGGAACTCGGCCTGTTGATAGCGGGAGGCAGGCTGTGAAGGACGTGTACCGCGTCGGTGCCGAACTGCCGCCCCTGGAGATCCCCGTCACCCGCACCCTGATCGTCGCGGGCGCCATCGCGTCCCGCGACTACCAGGACGTGCACCACGATGCCGAACGGGCCCGGGAGAAGGGCTCACCGGACATCTTCATGAACATCCTCACCACCAACGGGCTCGTCGGCCGCTACGTCACCGACCACTTCGGGCCGACGGCCGTCCTCCGGAAGGTCGCGATCCGCCTGGGCGCACCCAACTACCCCGGCGACATACTCCGATTGACCGGTCATATAGAAAGCCTGGAAAACGTGGTTCTGGAAGGCGAGAACGACGCCCTTGTAGAGATCGCGGTAACCGGCGACAACCGCAGAGGGCGACACGTCACCGGAAAGGTCACCGTCGCCCTGCCCCAGGAGGCGCGGTCCCTATGAGCATCCGCAGGCCCGACTCCCTCGGCGGAAAGGCGGCCATCGTCGGCATCGGGGCCACCGAGTTCTCCAAGAACTCCGGCCGCAGCGAACTGAAGCTCGCCGTCGAAGCCGTCTCCGCCGCCCTCGACGACGCGGGCCTCACCCCCGCCGACGTCGACGGCCTCGTCACCTTCACCATGGACACCAGCCCCGAGATCACCGTGGCCCAGGCGGCCGGGATCGGGGAGCTGTCGTTCTTCTCCCGCGTCCATTACGGCGGCGGCGCGGCCTGCGCCACCGTCCAGCAGGCCGCCCTCGCGGTGGCGAGCGGGGTGGCCGACGTCGTCGTCTGCTACCGGGCGTTCAACGAGCGCTCCGGCCGCCGCTTCGGCTCCGGCGTCCAGCGGCGCGAGCCCACCGCCGAGGGCGCGGCGCTCGGCTGGAACCTGCCGTCCGGGCTGCTCACGCCCGCCTCCTGGGTGGCGATGGCGGCCCAGCGCTACCTGTACGCGTACGGGCTCGACCCCGAGGTCTTCGGACACGTGGCGGTGGCCGACCGGAGGCACGCGGCCCGGAACCCGGCGGCGTACTTCTTCGGGAAGCCGATCACGCTGGCCGATCACGCCGCCTCCCGCTGGATCGTGGAGCCGCTGCGGCTGCTCGACTGCTGCCAGGAGACTGACGGCGGCCAGGCGCTCGTCGTCACCAGCGTGGAGCGCGCCCGCGACCTGCCCCGTCCGCCGGCCGTCGTCGTCGCGGCGGCCCAGGGCGCGGGCCGGTCGCAGGAGCAGATGACGAGTTTCTACCGGGACGGGCTGACCGGCCTGCCGGAGACCGCCGTCGTGGCCCGGCAGCTCTGGCGCAATTCGGGGCTGGCTCCGGCCGACATCGACGTGGCCATCCTCTACGACCACTTCACGCCGTTCGTCCTGATGCAGCTGGAGGAGTTCGGTTTCTGCGGTCCCGGGGAGGGCGGTGCGTTCGTCGCGGCGGACGCGCTGCCCCTGAACACGCATGGGGGTCAGCTGGGGGAGGCGTACCTCCACGGGATGAACGGCATCGCGGAGGCCGTCCGGCAGCTGCGCTCCACCTCCGTGAACCAGGTGGCGGGGGCGGCGAGGTCCCTGGTCACGGCAGGTACGGGGGTGCCGACGTCCGGGCTGATCCTCGGCGTGGACGGCTGAACGATCCCGGAGGGTCTCGGGGGCGGACCCTTATGGCGGGGTGGTGGCCCGTCCACCTTCAGGAGGTGGAGGGTGAGCCGCCCCTACAACCTGAGGCGGACGGGCCTTCGGGACCTGGGGCCGATCCCCTCGGCGGGCCCCGCTCCTAGGTTGAGTACATGACCACGCCAGTCTGCACGGGCGCCTCCAGGGCGGCCTCCGCCACCGCCGCCGGCCACCACGCGCACACGCCGTACGCGTCGTTCTCCTCGTACGTCCGGGCCCGGGGCCCGGTCCTGCTGCGCACCGCGCGCTCGCTCACCGCGAACCCGTGCGACGCGGAGGACCTGCTGCAGACCGCGCTGGCCAAGACGTACGTGGCGTGGGAGCGGATCGAGGACCACCGGGCGCTCGACGGCTACGTCCGCCGGGCGCTGCTGAACACCCGGACCTCGCAGTGGCGCAAGCGCAAGGTCGACGAGTTCGCCTGCGAGGAGCTGCCCGAGCAGGGGGGCATCCCGGCGCCGGACCCGGCCGAGCAGCAGTCGCTGCACGACGCGATGTGGCGCGCGGTGCTCAAGCTCCCGGACCGCCAGCGCGCGATGGTCGTCCTGAGGTACTACGAGGACCTCAGCGAGGCGCAGACGGCCGAGGTGCTCGGCGTGTCGGTCGGTACGGTGAAGAGCGCCGTCTCCCGCGCCCTCGGCAAGCTCCGCGAGGACCCGGAGCTGACGCCGGTGCGCTGAGGAGCGCGCATCCCCTGGCACCCCCGGACAGGCCCGCCCACGTGCCCCGGACAGGAATTTTCTCCCGCGAGTAGTGACATACCGCTTGGTATGTGCGCAGAATCAGCGCAACCCTACTGCCGCGTAGCGCCCACCGGGAGGACGCCGTGCTGAGCACCATGCAGGACGTACCGCTGACTGTCACCCGCATCCTGCACCACGGGATGACGATTCACGGGAAGTCGCAGGTCACGACCTGGACCGGCGAACCCGAGCCGCACCGACGCACCTTCGCCGAGATCGGCACCCGTGCGACCCAGCTGGCCAACGCGCTCCGCGACGAGCTGGGCGTCGACGGCGACCAGAGGGTGGCGACCCTCATGTGGAACAACTCGGCGCATATCGAGGCATACCTCGCGATTCCCTCCATGGGGGCTGTGCTCCACACCCTCAACCTCCGGCTGCCGCCGGAGCAGCTCGCCTGGATCGTCAACCACGCGGACGACAAGGTCGTCATCGCGGACGGCACGCTGCTGCCGCTCCTCGTACCGCTCCTGCCGCACCTGCCGAGCATCGAGCACGTGGTGGTCTCCGGACCCGGCGACCGCTCGGCGCTGGCCGGGGTCGCGCCGCGCGTGCACGAGTACGAGGAGCTGATCGCGGGGCGCCCGACCACGTACGACTGGCCGGAGCTGGACGAACGCCAGGCCGCCGCCATGTGCTACACCTCCGGCACCACCGGCGACCCCAAGGGCGTCGTCTACTCCCACCGCTCCATCTACCTGCACTCCATGCAGGTCAACATGTCGGAGTCGATGGGGCTGACCGACAAGGACACCACGCTCGTCGTGGTCCCGCAGTTCCACGTGAACGCGTGGGGCCTGCCGCACGCCACCTTCATGAGCGGCGTCAACATGCTCATGCCGGACCGCTTCCTCCAGCCGGCCCCGCTCGCCGAGATGATCGAGCGCGAGCGCCCCACGCACGCCGCCGCCGTCCCCACCATCTGGCAGGGCCTCCTCGCCGAGGTCACCGCCAACCCGCGCGACCTCTCCTCCATGGCCAACGTGACCATCGGCGGCGCGGCCTGTCCGCCGTCGCTGATGGAGGCGTACGACAAGCTCGGCGTCCGGCTCTGCCACGCCTGGGGCATGACGGAGACCTCGCCGCTGGGCACGATGGCCCACCCGCCCGCCGGGCTGAGCGCCGAGGAGGAGTGGCCGTACCGCATCACCCAGGGCCGTTTCCCGGCCGGTGTGGAGGCGCGGCTGGTCGGCCCGGCGGGCGAGCACCTGCCGTGGGACGGCGAGTCGGCCGGTGAGCTGGAGGTCCGGGGGCCCTGGATCGCCGCCGCGTACTACGGCGGGGCCGACGGCGAGCACCTGCGGCCCGAGGACAAGTTCAGCGAGGACGGCTGGCTGAAGACCGGCGACGTCGGCGTGATCAGCACCGACGGCTATCTCACCCTCACCGACCGGGCCAAGGACGTCATCAAATCGGGCGGCGAGTGGATCTCCAGCGTCGAGCTGGAGAACGCGCTGATGGCCCACCCGGACGTCGCGGAGGCGGCCGTCGTCGCCGTACCGGACGAGAAGTGGGGCGAGCGGCCGCTGGCGACGGTGGTCCTCAAGGAAGGTGCCGCCGATGTCGACTACGAGGCGCTGAAGGCGTTTCTCGCCGAGTCGGGCATCGCCAGGTGGCAGCTGCCGGAGCGGTGGTCGGTGATCCCGACCGTACCGAAGACGAGCGTAGGCAAGTTCGACAAGAAGGTGATCCGCAAGCAGTACGCGGCCGGGGAGCTGGACGTCACCCAGCTCTGAGGCGTCAGTTCTGGCCTTGGTTTCACGTGAAACAGGGCGGGGGCGGTACGGGAGTTCCCGTACCGCCCCCGCCTCTGCGCGCCGTCAGTTGGTGCCTATCTTCGCCAGCAGGTCGACGATCCGGGACTGCACCTCGTCGCTGGTGGACCGCTCCGCCAGGAAGAGAACGGTTTCCCCGGAAGCCAGCCGCGGCAGCTCCGAGGGGTCCATCCCGGCCGAGGTGTAGACGACCAGCGGTGTGCGGTTGAGCTGGCCGTTGGCGCGCAGCCAGTCGATGATCCCGGCGCGTCGGCGGCGTACCTGCATGAGGTCCATGACCACCAGGTTCGGCCGCATCCGGCCCGCCAGATCGACGGCCTCGCTGTCGGTCGCCGCGCGGGCGACCTGCATCGCGCGCCGCTCCAGGGTCTGCGCCAGCGCCGCCGCGATCTCCTCGTGCTCCTCGATCAGGAGGACGCGCGGCGGGTGCTGCTCGCTGTCGCGAGGCGCCAGCGCCTTGAGGAGGACGGCCGGGTCGGCCCCGTACGCGGCCTCCCGGGTCGCCTGCCCCAGACCGGCCGTGACCAGTACCGGAACCTCCGCGGCGACGGCGGCCTGGCGCAGCGACTGCAACGCCGTACGGGTGATGGGCCCGGTCAGCGGGTCGACGAAGAGCGCGGCCGGGAACGCGGCGATCTGGGCGTCGACCTCCTCACGGGAGTTGACGATCACCGGACGGTAGCCGCGATCGCTGAGCGCCTGCTGGGTCGGCACGTCGGGAGCGGGCCAGACGAGCAGCCGGCGCGGGTTGTCCAGCGGTTCGGGCGGCAGCTCGTCGTCGAGCGGGCGGGGCTGCGGCCGGTTGGCGACCTCGACCGCACCGCCGGGCCCGTCCAGCGGCTCCGGACCCTCGGCACCCTCGTCGGGCGCCCCTATGGCGTACGCACGCCCCTCGGCCACCGGAGGCGCCAGCAGCTGACCGGAGCCGGGGTGGGTGGCGGAAGGCCCTTGAGTCTCCGGAGACGGGGGCTGGCCCTGAGCCGGCTGGGGCTGCTGAGCCGGAGCGGTCGGAGCAGCGGCCGGCTCCGTTCCGGTGGCGAGCGGCTGGGCTGTCGGGCGCTCACCCTCCGGCGGGGCGGCGAGCTTGCGCCGCCGGCCGGCACCACCGAGGCTCTGCTGCTGGTTCGCCGGAGCGGACTGGGCAGGCTGGCCGGGCTGGCCGGGCTGGTTCTGCTGGTGGGTGAGGTGCTGCGCGAACGGCACCCCCTGGCCCAGCGTCCGCACGCTGAACGCCCGCCCCTGCGTGGAGTCCGGGTTGACGCCCGCCATCGGCTCCTCGGCCGGCAGCGGCTGCCGCCGTGCGTCCGGTGTGGCGGGGGGTGCGCCGGAGTCGGCCGGGTGCGCCGCCGGAACGGCCCCGGTGCCGGTGGCGTGGGCGGTCTGCCCGTTGCCGCCCCAGGACCGGTCGTCCGGTGCGGGCCGGGAGGCGGCGTTCGGGGCGGCGGTCCAGGGCTGCTCGTCGGGTGCGGGGAGCGGCGCGTCCCGCTCCGGGGCGCCGGACCGGTCGGCGGGAGGCGCCACGGGGTGGGCCTGCGGAGGCGTGTGACCGGCCTCGGGTGCGGTGCGCCCGTGGTGGCTCTCGTCGCCGGGAGGGGATGCGGGGGTGGGGCCGGGGGCGGGTCCGTCCGGTGCCGGTACGGGGGCGGGTCCGGGCGCCTCTACGGGAGCGGGGCCGGGCGCCTGCGCCGACGCGGCCGGGGTCCGGTCGGCGTCGGCGGGCGGCAGGGCGAAGGCGGTACGCGGACCGGCGTCGGCGGCCGTGCGCTCCTGGGCGGCGGCCAGCGCGCGGCGGGCCCTTCGCCCACCGGGCTGCTGCGCCGGGGCCTGGCTGAGCGCGAGGGCCTCCTCCTGAGGCTGCTGGCGCCCGTTCTGGCCGCTCGGGGCCTGCTCCGGGTCCGTACCGCCGCTTCCTGCCGCGAGGGCGGGGAGCGCGGGGCGGTGTTCGCCTTCGCGCCGGGCCCGCCGCCCGGCGGGCGGTACCGGCTGCTGCGGGTCGGCCGGTACGCCCTGCGGCGGCACGGTCTGGCCACGCTGGGGCCGTCCGGCGCCCTGGGCGCCTTCGGCCGCGGTGACGACGGACCCCTCGGAGGGCGCGGAGGACGCGGCGGAGGTCAGCGCGAGAGCCTGCCGCTGGGGCTGCTGATCACGCGGCTGAGGCGGTGCCTGCTGATCACGCGGCTGAGGCGGTTCGAGCTGGGCCGGGCCGCTCTCCGCCGTACCGTTGCCGGCCGCCGCGCTCTCCGCCGGACTGGGCCGTCCGCGCCGGCGCCCCGATCCCTCGCCCTGCTGGGCCGGGGTGAGCTCGGGAGCCGTCTCCTCGGCCGCCGCGGCCCCACGGCGCGCCCGGCGCCGCCCGGTCGGCTCGGCGACAGGGCCGTCCGCCGGGCCGTCCGCGACCTCGGCCTCGGGCGCGCCACCGGGACTGTCCAGGAACGCGTCGGTCGACGACCGGCGCGCACGCCGGCGCCCGCCACTGGTGACGCCCGGCGCCCCGAGACCCTCGGCAGGGGCGGCCGGGGAGGGCTCGGGATCGAGTGCGGGATCCACCGGCACCTCGGGCGGCACGATGGTGCCCGAGCCGGCGCCGATCGGGATGTCGAGAACGTACGCACTGCCGCTCATGCCCGGCATCTCGTGCGTCTGGAGCACACCGCCGTGCGCCTGGACGATGCCGCGCACGATGGGCTGGTGCACCGGGTCGCCGCCGGAGAACGGCCCGCGCACCTCGATCCGTACGACGTCACCGCGCTGGGCGGCGGCCACGACCACGGTGGAGTCGACGTATCCGCCGCCGGGGACGGCCCGGGCCTTGCCGGTGGAGTCGACGCCGCAGACGTCCGCGACGAGGTGGGCGAGGGCGGTCGCGAGCTGACGGGCGTCGACCTCGGCCTCGATCGGCGGGGCGTGCACGGCGAACTGCGCGCGCCCGGGCCCGATCAGCTCGACCGCTCCGTCGATCCCGCCCGTCACGATCCCGTCGACCATCGCGGGACCCTTGTGCAGCCCGTCCACGCCCGCGTCGAGGCGCTGGTAGCCGAGCACGTTGTCGACGAGCGTGGTCATCCGGGCGTACCCGGCGGCGAGGTGGTGCAGGATCTGGTTGGCCTCGGGCCACAGCTGCCCGGCCGGGTCGGCGGCGAGCGTGGACAGCTCACCGCGCAGCTCCTCCAGCGGTCCGCGCAGCGAACCGCCGAGCACGGCCGTCAGCTGCGAGTGCTGGGCGCCGAGGGAGGCGAGGAGCTCGGCCTGACCCTCGATCTCGGCGGCGTACCGCTCGGTCCGGTCGGCCAGCTCGGCGGCGTGCGCCTCCTTGAGCGCCGCCAGCTCGGCCGCGTGCGCTTCCTTCAGCGCGGTGACCTCGTCGGAGTGGCTGGTGGTCAGCTCGGCGACGACGTTCTTGTGCTGGGCGGAGAGCTCTTCGTACGGCCTGCGATCGGTGAAGGTCATCACCGCGCCGACGAGCTGGTCACCGTCCCGCACGGGTGCGGTCGTCAGGTCCACGGGCACCTGGGCGCCGCTCTTGGACCAGAGCACCTGGCCGCGCACGCGGTGCTTGCGCCCGGACTTGAGCGTGTCGGCGAGCGGCGATTCCTCGTACGGGAACGGCTCGCCCTCCGCCCGCGAGTGCAGGATCAGCGGGTGCAGCTCCTGGCCGCCGAGGTCGCTGGCCCGGAAGCCGAGGATCTGGGCGGCGGCGGGGTTGACGAGGACGACGCGCCCGTCCGTGTCGGTGCCGACGACGCCCTCGGAGGCGGCACGCAGGATCATCTCGGTCTGGCGCTGCGAACGGGCCAGCTCGGCCTCGGTGTCGACGGTGCCGGAGAGATCCCGTACGACGATCATGAGCAGCTCGTCGCCGGTGTAGCTGGAGTGGATGTCGTTGTACGCGGCCTGGCCGCTGTCCAGGCCGGCGCTGGTGACCTCGACCGGGTACTCGTGCCGGTCGGTGCGGCGCGCGATCATGCGCGCCGGCTTGGTCCTGCCCTGCTCGTCCGCAGCCTCGGGCCGGCGCATCGATCCCGGGATCAGCTTGGAGTCGAACTCCGGCAGCAGATCCAGCAGTCCGCGACCGACGAGCGCGGTGCCCGGGGTCTCGAACATTTCGAGGGCGATGGCGTTGGCGTTGACGACCGTGCCGTTGGCATTGACGAGTAGAAGCCCGTCCGGAAGGGCATCGAGTATGGCTGCGAGGCGAGCAGTGCCTCGGGATGGCCTGCTGCTCACGACGACGCTTCCTCCCTGATTACCGCACCTTGCCGACAGCGGGCCCCATCTTGCCCCTCGGGCCGCAGACTGTCACTGGAGGAGTCTAAGGCCAGGCGAGGGCCCAGGGGCGGCGGATGAGGGGGAGCTCTCACCAAGGTTCTGTGCACGGCGTGTACGCCGGTGGCCCGTCACGTGAGCGTCCGCGCACCGTGTGACGTGCGCGGACGCCTGGCGGAACGGGCCCTGCCGAAGCCTTAGCGAAGATCGGGGAGCACCGGAACCAGGTTGTTCCAGCGCGCGATCTCGCAGCCGTCGCCCCGGGTCACGGTGGTGTCCACGGGCCGGCCCTCCCAGGTCCCGACGATGCGGGCGGAGGCGTCGCCGCCGTAGATCATGGTGCACATGGTGCCTTCGGGCGCCGCCCGGAACAGCTCCGGCCCCGTCCGCGTCGCCCCGACCTCCGCGAGCCGGTCGCAGGCGCCCTGCCGCTCAGGGTGGGTGCCTCCGGTGGGCCCGCAGGTCAGCTCGAACGTCCCGTCGGCGCCGGCGACCCCGGAACGCTCCACGGTTACGGTGAGCCGGGTCCGCGCGGCGGGCTTCTCCTGGCCCACACCGCTGCCGCCGTCCAGGAACGAGGGCAGCGGCGGAAGCGGCACGGGCAGCGGCCCGAGCGCGGGGAAGGCCGAGGAGAGGGGGCCGGCGGTGGGCACGGCGGACGGCACCGGACCGGTGGCGGTCGCCGAAGCGGTCGCGGCGGGCGCGGCGACGGACAGCGCGGCGAGCGTGACGACGGCGGTGAGAGCGAGACGGCGCAACATGCGGGCTCCTGTATCTCCGCACCACGGTCACGGACGACCGGGGACGCGGCGGATGACGAGGCGGGCGGTGGGGTGGTTCACGGCGGGCCGACCGCTCCCGGCCGCCCCCGACCGACGGAGGCCGAAACCTCCACGCCTCTCTAACGCCTCTGCGGCCCGGACGTTGCGCCACCACGCCGAAGTGCTTTGCCCTGGCCCCCGCATGGCTAGTAACGTGAGCGGCGATTGGTGGCACGACGTTCGACTGTGTCATCATCTGCACGCACCACTCGCGTCCGCGCGAGGTGTGTGGAGGAGGCGTCGCCTAGTCCGGTCTATGGCGCCGCACTGCTAATGCGGTTTGGGTCTTAAAGCCCATCGAGGGTTCAAATCCCTCCGCCTCCGCTCCACCCCGAAGCCCCGTGCCCCTGGCACGGGGCTTCGGCCGTTCCTGACCGGATCCCGTGTGCGGCCGTGGTCAGCCGTGGTCAAGGGGGTGGCCGAGATCGGCCCCAGAAGGGTGTTTCCGCAGCTCATAGGTGGTGCGGACAATGGATTTCGCGTCACGGCGCAGGTCATGTAATGTTGTTCCCGCAACGCCGACCAGGCAGAAAAGCCCGGAACGCCAAGCACTCGTAGCTTAACGGATAGAGCATCTGACTACGGATCAGAAGGTTGCAGGTTCGAATCCTGCCGAGTGCACACAGGTAAGAGGCCCCCGGAGATGATCCGGGGGCCTCTTACGTTGGGCTGTACAGCAGCGAAGTACAGCAACCAGGTCAGCCGCTACCGTCCATCGCGCCGGACAGCTGATCGAGTGCCGAGCGCACTTCCTCCTCGCTCGCCTCCGCGTAGACCTCCATCGTCATGGCGATCTGCGAGTGCCGCAGGATGCGCTGAGCGACCTTCGGGTGCACCTTCAGGGCGACCAAGAGCGAGCTGCACGTGTGCCGAGTGTTCCGCAACGGGATCACTCGCAGGCCCGCGCGCCGAGCCCGTAGGGCGAACATCCGAGTGAGGTTCCCCGGCTCGATTGGCGTCCCGTACTTCGTCGTGAAGATCAGGCCACGATCGTCCTGCCACGCGTCCCCGATAGCTTTCCGGTCGCCGGACTGCTGAGCGCGACGCATCCGGAGCGCCTTCAGACAGAGCGCGGGCAGGGGCAAGAAGTCGTCGGAGTCCTCGGTCTTGGTCTCCCGGTGCAGGATCTGCCGACCAGCGCGCTGGATCTGGTGGTCCACGTACAGCTCGCCGCGTTCGAAGTCGACGGACGTCCATGTCAGGCCCAGGACCTCACCCCGGCGGAGCCCGAGGCAGAGCACCAGCATCCACGCGGCGAACAGGTGGTCATCCCGAGCGGCGGCATCAGCGAGGAACTGCCCGGCCTCCGCGACGGACCACGGCTTGATCCGGCGGCGACGCGGCTTGGGCACCTTCACCAGGGAGGCGACGTTCTTGCTGATCTCCTCCTCGGTGACGGCATGGGTCAGAGCGGCTCGCAGGGCATCGCGGGCAGCCTGGATGACGCGGCGGGAGGGGTACGCCTCGCAGCAGTCCCCGACCGCGCAGCACTTCCGCCGGGCCGTTGCTCGCTTCGCATCCTTCTCCTGGGCGCAGCACTGGCAGACGGTCGCCAGCTTGGTCAACCACTCCCGCACATCGCGGACGGTCAGCCGGTCCAGCCGCTTCGCCCCGAGGTAGGGCGCGATGTAGAGCCGTACGCAGCCTTCGTACGAGACGTAGGACAGCGGGGCCAGGTTCGGCTTCACGATCGAGTCAAGCACCCGGCTGCGCTCCGCTCCGCCGGGCGGGCTTCCCGGCTCCGCTGGGGCTGCCGCTCCTGCCTTCGGCCCGCTCCGCCCCGCTGCGCCGACGCCCGCCCACTGTGGATAGGCCCGGAGGTCATGAGTCGAGCACCCGACACGTTCACGGCGCACGGTCACAGACGATGCCTCCGGCGGGGGATCGGCCGGCACCGGGTGGGAGGGGGCGCCGCTCCCGGCCGCGGGCACATCGTGGCGAGCGTGGTGGGCTCCCATCCCGTCCACCGTCGACCCAGGCAGAGCCGAGCAGACGCGGCCCATGGCGTCCAGGTCGTTCGTACAGTGGCGCGCTCCACCTGGACGCCATGAACCACGCCCGCTCCACAGACGTGTGGGTCGACGGCGGACGGGATGGGAGCTAGGGAGAGGTGTGGTTGAGCGAGGCGATACCCCCACTCCCTCCTGGCCCCCCACTAGCAGTCCGTCAGATACTGCGGCAAATCCCCAAGTCGACTGATCACGCGAGTCTCAAATCGCCGATCGAGCTTGGCAACCTTGAATAGATGAGCCCACTGCCGTTCAGTCACGACAATGTCAGCATAGGGAAGCGCCACGGAAAGTGAAGCCAAATCAATGTGGTCGTGCTGTTGCCACGGCCACTGAGCGTTGCGATGTTTCAGGCGGCGAGCGTCATACCTGACAGCAACGGACGGCATACTATGCAAGAACCCTTTCCCCGCCTCTGGACCACCCATCTCAACCAGCCGCCCCAAAACATCCAAATCCGTAATGCCGACCGATTTCGCAGCTTCATGGATGTCCTCAGAAAGCCCTATCAGGTCCTGGGTGGCAATAAAATAATCGAGCTTACCCTTCTTTTCCGGATTCTCCACTAGATGGGCCGAGAGGGCTCGCTCTTGCTCTGCATATGAGTCGCCGATTCTATGCTGACCTCGCGTTTCCCAGTCATCATGAATCATTGAGTCGTTCTCGTTCCCCGCTAGCGACCACCACTCGTAGGCATCGTTAGGAAGGCTTCGCACTCTTTCCAGTAGGTCCATGAACTCCGAGGAAGGCTCCAGCTCTTCCCTCTCGGGGACCCCACGGGCAGCCACGCTTTCAACGAGACGTAGACGCCCGGTAGGCGACGCGAAAGCGTGATCAACACCACGGCCCAGAATTCGATCCCTGATCGTTTCGGACACCATCTGGTTTGCCGCAAAACCAAGGTAGTCAACGAGCGCGAGATCCATTTCCCATCGCTGCACACTTTGAATCGGAGCCAGAGTGGAGAATTGCGATATATCTCGCATGAGTCGCGCCAAAGCGTGTCGCGACTCCCAATTCGACCGATGCCATGTTTCAAGATAATGGCCAGCAGAGAGCGGTACCACTGCACGCCCCGCCGCCACGGCCTGCCGAAGCGCAGCACCTGCCGCCAGAGACGGTGAATCCTCGCCGCTCTTCTCTGCTCTGAGCAGGTCGATCCACTTGTTTTGGTCGAGATAAACGATCTTCGTGGAAGCCATGAGGAAAGTCTGACAGAGAAAAGGACGGAGGACGTCGAATTTATCTCTGAGCTGCTACCCCGCCTCGACCGCCTTACGAACGCCAGTGCAGGCGACCAGCGATCCGCCGTCTCCCGTGAGGAAGAGCATGAACACCCATGATCTATCGGCGGCGGTGACCTGTCCAAGGCGTACTGGTCGCTCATGCTCACCGAGGCGTTGCACCGCGTGTTCCAGGCCCACGGTCTCGACGCCCTTCCGTCGCGTGTGCCGAAGCCGACGTGCATAGACGTTGGCGTACGACTCGGCCGGCGAAACCCCGTCCCAGACAACGTAGGTAGCGCCACCGCGGAGGGCAGCCAAGGCAGCCAGGGATACCTCGTCGCCATCGGCCAGCAGTTGCATCAACGGATCTCGTTCCAAGGCTCCTCCTGCCGGGATCCTGCTGTACAGCAGAGAAGTACCGCAACCACATCGACCGTCCCTGTCCGTTCGAGTGCCTTAGGGACTACGCCTCGACCGGAATAGCCGTCGCTGACCGATCCACATAGAGCTACGGATCAGAAGGTTGCAGGTTCGAATCCTGCCGAGTGCACAGCAGATGAGAGGCCCCCAGGAGAAATCCTGGGGGCCTCTCGCGTCATCCGGCGTTCGCGGTGGTGGGGTGCGGCACGGGGGCTGGGCGCTGTATGACGCCGCGGCGGCGGGTCGGCAGGCCGAGGGTGGGGTTGGCGACGGCCCAGGCCGCGCCCTTGCAGACCAGTTCCTTGTAGAGCGCGGCCAGGCGGCCGGTCAGGGCGGCGGAGCGGGACTGGTCGTCGGCGGTGACGTACTGGATCAGGCCTTCCTTGCGGCCGAGCGAGATGCACTGGTTGAAGTAGCGCAGTGGGATGGTGGGGGACTTCGTGCCGGTCAGGCGGGCCGCGATGGCGTCGGCGGCCTGCCAGGCGGTCGGGCCGCCTGTGGCGCAGGCCATGCGCAGCGGCTTGTCGCCCGGGCCCATCACCAGGGCCGCGTCGCCGATCGCGTAGACGTCCGGGTGGGAGAGCGAGCGCATGGTGGCGTCCACCTCGATTCGGCCCATGGCGTCGGTCTGCAGCGCGGTTGCCTGCGCGATCGGGTGGACCGCGAAGCCTGTCGTCCAGATCGTGACCGATGCCGGGATGTCGCCCGCAGTGGTGGTGACGTGGTCCGCCGATACGGCGGTGGCCGTCGTGTGTTCGTGGACCGTGATGCCGAGCTTGTCGCAGACCTCGCGCAGGTGGCGGCGGCCCTTCGGGGAGAGCCAGTCGCCCAGTGCGCCCCGGGCGGCGAGGGCGACGTCGAGGTCGGGGCGCATCTCGGCGATCTCGGTTGCCGCCTCCAGGCCGGTGAGGCCGCCGCCGACGACGACCACGGGCTCCCCTGCGGCCAGGGCGGCCAGGCGTTCGCGCAGCCGGAGGGCGCCGGGACGGCCGGCGATGTCGTGGGCGTGTTCGGCGGTGCCGGGGACGCCGTGGGTGTTCCAGGTGCTGCCGAGGGCGTACACGAGGGTGTCGTAGGTGAGTTCCTCGGTGGCCTGCTCGTCCGTGACGGTGATCGTCCTGCGGTCCGCGTCCACGGCCGTCACCCTGGCGAGCCGCAGCCGGACCCCCGTACCCGCGAACATCTCGCTGAACGGGCGAGGCCTCAGCTCCTGGCCGACCGCCAGCTGGTGCATCCTCACCCGCTCGACGAAGTCCGGCTCGGCGTTGACGAGGGTGATGGCGACGTCCTCGCTCCGCAGCCGCCTGGCGAGGCGGCCGGCGGCGATGGCTCCGGCGTATCCGGCTCCTACGACGATGACGCGGTGCTGCCCGTGGGATCTGTGCTGTCCGTCCTGCATGACCTGTCTCCTGTCTCGCGCGGGTTCGCCCCTTGAACCGGGCAGCCCGTCGTTTCCTGACAGGTGGGCGAGGTGACCTGCGTCACGTGGTGGTCAGAAGACGTTGAACAGGGGGTCGCCGTGGCCGGTGGCCGACCACTGCCTCGTCGCGCGTTCGAGCTTGTCGGGGTTGGCCTGGCTGCGGAACGCGGCGATGCCCTCCGAGGTGATCTCCAGGCACAGCACGCCGATGACCCGGCCGTCGAGGACGACCACGACGGCCGGGGCGCCGTTGGCGGATGTGAGGTGAACCTCGGGAGAGCCGCCGACCAGATCGCGCTTGGCCTTGCTGGGCTTGAACAGGCCCCGCATGAACTTCGCGACCGCGAGTGCGCCCTGGAACGGCGTGGTGCGCGCCGGAACCTTCCCGCCGCCGTCGCCGATCGCGATGACGTCCGACGTGAGGAGCCGGACCAGCGGCTCGGTCCGCCCGCTGGTGGCCGCGGTGAGGAACTCCTCGACGATCCGCCGGGCGGCGGCCTCGTCGATCTCCGTACGGGCCTTGCCCTGCGCGACGTGCTTCTTGGCGCGGTGGAAGATCTGCTGGCAGGCGGCCTCGTTGATGTCCAGGATCTCCGCGATCCTGCGGTGCGGGTAGTCGAACGCCTCCCGCAGCACGTACACCACCCGCTCGTTGGGCGAGAGGCGCTCCATGAGGGCGAGCACGGCGTACGAGACCGACTCGCGCTGCTCGGCGGTTTCGGCCGGGCCGAGCATCGGGTCTCCGGCGAGCAGCGGTTCGGGCAGCCACTGGCCGACGTACGACTCGCGGCGGGCGCGGGCCGAGGTGAGCTGGTTGAGGCAGAGGTTGGTGAGCACCTTGGTCAGCCAGGCCTCGGGGACCTCGATGCGGTCGATGTCGGCGGCCTGCCACCTCAGGAACGTGTCCTGCACGGCGTCCTCGGCATCGCTCGCCGAGCCGAGCAGCCGGTAGGCGATGGCCTCCAGGCGGGGCATGGAGGCCTCGAACCGGTCCATGTGGGTCCGCGTCAGAGCCATGGGCCGGATCCTACGCTCGCCGGTGTGTGAAGCCCGCCGGTGCGCGAAGCCTTCGGGTCGCCGCCGACCCCCTGTACCGTCGGGGGCCAAGGCGCCGGCGCCCTCGTCTCACGCGAGGACGGTACGGCTCCATGTCGGTCGGGGGGCGACTGAAGTGATGAACCGCTATGCCAGGACGGGCCGTTGGGCAGCTCCGCTGTTCCTTTCCGTCGTTACGTTGTTGGGCGCGGGAGCCTGCAGCGGGGGCGGAGAGGCCGGTGCGCCGCCGTCCTCGTCCTCGTCCCGGAACGGTGAGTCGGCCGGCGTGACGCCTGGCGCGAGCGCCGGGACGGACTCCGGCCCCGGCGCGCCGGCCGCTGTCGACGAGGCCAAGGCCGTCCTGGAGGGGCTTCTCGTCGAGCGGGAGCCCTTCGCGAGTGGGAGCGGCGTGCTGCGGCCGGAGTTCGGCGACGTCCTCCCGGCCGCCCCCGACGGCGTGGTGAACGTGACCTTCGTCTTCACCTGCACCGGCGGCGGCGAGGTGAAGCTGCGGAACGAGGTCGGGGGCACGGACGTTCCGTCGGCCGCCGGGACGCAGACGTGCGACGGCTCGCTCTTCCAGACGCGGGTGGACGTGCCCGCGCCTGATGCGTCCCTCGGCTTCATCGCCACACCGGTGGCGTACTCCGCGGACGGTGGGTACGCCTACGCCTATTACGTGGAGAAGGAGAACCTCCCGTAGCCGGGCGGGACGCCCACGGCCGCGTGCCAGGCTGTCCGGCCAAGATCGAGGGGCGGGCGCCTCCGGTCGGGAGGAAGCTGGAAGGAGAACACTCCTCTCGGGGCTTCTCGGCGAGGTGACGGGTGTGAGCGGGCTTCTTCGGTCGGGTGTGCGGAGCGCGGGATGCGCTGTGGTCGTGGGAGTCGTCGGGATCGTCGGTGCCGGGGCGTGTGCCGGGGGCGGCACCGACGGGGGTGCCACGCCCGTCTCGACCTCGGTGGCCGCACCCGCCTCCACCTCTCCCGCCTCCTCGGCTCCGGCCGAGGTGACCGCCACGGTGACCAGTACCGTCACCGCCTCTCCGGAGAAGACCGCGCCCTCGCCGGAGAGGAGCGCGCCTCCTCCGGCGCCGTCCACGACGAGCACCCTGAGCGCGGAGGCGACCGTGGCCGCCTACTTCGACGCCATCAACTCCCGTGACTACCGCGAGGCTTGGGAGCTGGGCGGCAAGAACCTCGGCGGCGGGTACCGAGCCTTCGTCGACGGTCTCGCCGGGACGGAGCGGGAGACCGTCCGGATCCTCGGTGTGGAGGGCGACTCGGTCCGGGTGGAGCTGGAGGCGCTCCAGACCGACGGCAGCGTGAAGGTCTTCGAGGGCACCTATACCGTCCGGTCGGGCGTGATCACCGATGCCGGTGTACGGGAAGTGACCGAGCCGGAGGACGGAACCGCACCGCCGGGCGAGGAGACCGGGGGCGTGTACTACGAGAACTGCGACGCTGCCCGGGACGCCGGAGTCGCGCCCCTGAAGTCGGGCGATCCCGGGTACGGGGACCACCTGGACCGCGACGGCGACGGGACCGCCTGTGAGCCGTACGTCCCCCTCCCCTGAGGGCGCTCGTGCGTCGGTGGAACGTTACGGGGTAGCCGGATGTGCACGGGGCGTCGTGGGCGCGCCCGGGCGCGGAGGTTACCCATGGGTTCGCAACGGCACGGCCAGGTGCAGCGGTGGCAGGACCGGTGGTGGGCGGTGGCGCTGCTGGTGCTGGTGGTGTGGGTCGGCATCCGGCTGGCCTTCGACGGGTGGTCGGGGTGGCCCGGGATTCTGGTCGGCGGGTTCGTCTACGCCGGGTTCATGACGTGGTACATGATGCGGCGCCGGCGTCGTGACGCCCGGGCGGTCGGGACCGACGCCGCGCGGGTGCCGGAGCTGGAGCGGCGGATCGCGAGGAACGGCGAGCTGCCCGAGGACCCGGCCGAGCAGGCTGCCATGGTCCGGCTGATCCGGCGCCGGGAGGAGAAGCTGCGGCGCAACCGGTGGTGGGCCTTTCCGTTGCTCGGGCTGATCTTCTTCGGGACTCCGGTGCTCTGGTTCGCCGCCGGGAACGTGGCGGCCGGCCTGTGGGGGCTCGCGTTCGGTGCCGCGTTCCTCGGGTGGATGGTCTGGTTCAACCGGCGCTTCGTCCGCCGGATGGCCGGGATGCGGCAGCGGATCGAGGGCGTGGGTGGCGGTGCGGCCGGTGGTCCGGTCGGTGGCCCGCCTGCCGGTCCGGTCGGTGGGCCGGGAGGGCTCGCTCCCGGGGCCCGTTAGCCTTCGCGTTCGGGGTGTGAGGCCCCGGCGGGACGGAGAGAGCGGAGTTCGGGTGGCCTTCGGGTGGCGGTGTGCCGGGGTCGCGTGGCCGGGCCACGGGCCGCAGCTGGGGTGGAGCAGGGGCGCCGAGCGGCGGGTGAGCCTGCTGGCGTACGGGGGGCGGCTCGGGTTCCGGGCCGTGGGTGAGCGGCACTGTGTGGGGGCCCGGGGGAACGTGTGTCCTCTGGGTGCCGTGGTGGCCGGGCGCTCCACCGGGGGCCGGTGCCCGGAGTGTGCGCGGCTGGACCGGGCCCACTCGGTGGCCGCCGACACGATGGTGGACGACCCGCGTACGTACCGCGTCTATCTCGCCTGGTTCGGGCCCGGTCTGGTCAAGGTCGGGATCACCCGGGAGGAGCGGGGCGGTGCGCGGCTGCGGGAGCAGGGGGCCGTGGCGTACACGTGGCTGGGGCGTGGGCCCCTGATGGCCGCCCGGCGGACCGAGGAGGTGCTGCGGGCCGCCCTCGGGGTGCCGGACCGGATCCCGTACGCGCGGAAGCGGACCGTACGAGGCCGACTGCCGGGCCGGCAGGAGCGGTTCGACGAGGTGGTGGAGCTGTACGGGCGGGCCGTGGCGCTTCACGGGCGCGGCTGGCCCGAGTCGTTGGAGCCGGTTCCGGTCGAAGTCGTCGATCACGCGGGGATCTTCGGGCTGGATCGTTCGGACGCCGCCACGCGGTCGGTGGGTGAGCTGGTCGACGGGGGCGTGGTCGCGGGGCGGCTCGTGGCTGCCGCCGGGCCCGATCTGCATCTCGCGGTGGGCGGCGGAGGTGGTGTGGTCGTGCTCGATACGCGGTTGATCACCGGGTGGGAGCTGGAGGCCTTTCAGCCCGTGGGCGAGGGCGAAGGTGAAGTGCGTGTGCCTCTCATCGACATCACGGGTGGTGGCGTGCAGGGTGGGTTGTTCTGACCTTGTCCCGTGAGGGCCTGTCGACCTGTATGGAGTTGTGCGTGGAAGACGACAGCCTTGACGTCGTGCGGTTCTGGGAGCGGCTCGGGCTGCCCGGGATCATCGACGTCCACACCCACTTCATGCCCGAGCAGGTCCTGCGCAAGGTGTGGGCCTACTTCGACTCCGTCGGGCCGCTCACCGGTCTGGAGTGGCCGATCACCTATCGGCACGAGGAAGAGCAACGGCTCGCTCTCATCAGGTCGTTCGGGGTGCTCCGCTTCACCTCCATGCTCTATCCGCACAAGCCCGGCATGGCCCGCTGGCTCAACGACTGGGCCACCGGATTCGCCGCTCGGACGCCCGACTGCCTGCACACCGCGACCCTCTTCCCGGAGGACGGAGTGGAGTTGTACGTGAAGGAGGCCGTCGAGAACGGGGCGCGGGTCTTCAAGTCGCACCTCCAGGTCGGTGCCTACGACGCCAACGACCCTCTGCTGGAGCCTGTTTGGGGGCTGCTCGCCGAGGCCGGGGTGCCCGTCGTGATGCACTGCGGGTCCGGGCCCGCTCCGGGTCGGTTCACCGGGCCCGAGCCGATCGGGCGGCTCCTCGCACGCCATCCTCGACTGCGGCTGATCGTGGCGCACATGGGGATGCCGGAGTACGCGGAGTTCCTGGCGCTGGCGGAGGCGTACCCGGAGGTACGGCTCGACACGACGATGGCGTTCACCGACTTCAGCGAGCGGCTCTCGCCGTTTCCGGCCGGCCGGCGGGGGCGGCTCGCCGATCTCGGGGACCGGATCCTGCTCGGTACGGACTTCCCGAACATTCCCTATACGTACGTCCACCAGCTGGAGGCCCTGGAGCGGCTGGGGCTCGGGGAGGAGTGGCTGCGGGCCGTCTGCCTCCGGAACGCGGAGGCGTTGTTCGGGCCCGTCGCCTGACGGCCGGGCCCCGCTTTCTCAGGCAATTCACAGAAACGGGTCAGGCTTCTCTCACGGGCGGCTCACAGGCTGGTGCCCATGACGACGACCGCGCCCCAGGGGCGTACCGAACTGCTCAGGCCGGACCGTACGCCCGTGCGCGTCCTGGTCGTGGACGACGAGGCTCCCCTCGCCGAACTGCTCTCGATGGCCCTGCGGTACGAGGGGTGGGAGGTGCGCAGCGCCGGTGACGGGGCCGGGGCCGTGCGCGCGGCCCGCGAGTTCCGCCCGGACGCCGTGGTGCTCGACGTGATGCTCCCGGACATGGACGGGCTCTCCGTGCTGGGCCGGCTCCGGCGCGACCACTCCGACGTGCCGGTCCTCTTCCTCACCGCCCGGGACGCCGTCGAGGACCGGATCGCCGGGCTCACGGCCGGTGGCGACGACTACGTGACCAAGCCGTTCAGCCTGGAGGAGGTCGTGGCCCGGCTGCGCGGGCTCATCCGCCGCTCGGGCACGGCGCTCGCGGCCGAGCGGAGCCAGTCGACGCTCACCGTCGGGGACCTGGTGCTCGACGAGGACAGCCATGAGGTGAGCCGGGGCGGGGACGCGATCCACCTGACCGCCACCGAGTTCGAGCTGCTGCGGTTCCTGATGCGCAACCCGCGCCGGGTGCTGAGCAAGGCGCAGATCCTGGACCGGGTCTGGAACTACGACTTCGGCGGCCAGGCCAACGTCGTCGAGCTCTACATCTCGTACCTCCGCAAGAAGATCGACGCCGGACGGACGCCGATGATCCACACCCGGCGTGGGGCGGGGTATCTGCTCAAGCCCGGTGAGTAGGCGCCCCCAGGGCCTGGGTGTGCTGCGGCGGCCGTGGACCCTGCGGACGCGGCTCGTCGTCTCCGCCGTGTCCCTGATCGCCGTCGTCGCGGCCGTCATCGGGTCCGTCACCGCCATCGCCTTCCACAGCTATATGTACGGCAAGCTCGACGACCAGCTCCACTCCGTCGCCGTACGCGCCGAGCGGCCGCCCGGACCCGTGCCGGAAGCCCTCCGGGACGCCGGTCCGCTCGGCTTCGTCGGCGGCGGCGGGCAGCCGCTCGGCACGTTCGGCGCGCTCGTCGACGGCGGGGGCGTCACCGCGTCGAAGGTCGTCGAGGACAGCGGGCTGCGCTCCCAGGAGAGCGCGAAGCCGCTGACGGAGGCGCAGCGGCGGGCGCTGGAGGCGGCGGCTCCGGCGGTCGGCGACGAGGCCCGGAGCGTCGAGCTGCCCGGCCTCGGCGGCTACCGCGTCGAGGCCGCCACCACCACCGAGGGCCACACCGTCCTCGTCGGCATCCCGACCGCCGAGGTCAGCGGCGCGCTCACGACCCTGATCGTCGTCGAGGTCTGCGTCACCGCCGCCGGGCTCATCGCCGCATCGCTCGCCGGCACCGTCCTCGTCGGCGTCGCCCTGCGCCCGCTGCGCCGGGTCGCCGCGACCGCCACCCGGGTGGCCGAACTCCCTCTCCACAGCGGTGAGGTGGCGCTCCTCGAACGTGTCCCGGACGCCGAGGCCGATCCCCGTACCGAGGTCGGGCAGGTCGGCGCGGCGCTCAACCGGATGCTCGGACACGTCGGTTCGGCGCTGGTGGTCCGGCAGGAGAGCGAGACGCGGGTACGGCAGTTCGTCGCCGACGCCAGCCATGAACTGCGCACCCCGCTGGCCTCGATCCGCGGGTACGCCGAGCTGACCCGCCGCGCGTCGGGAAGTGGTGTGCCGGAGTCCGACCCCGTCACCCGGCACGCGCTCGGGCGGATCGAGTCGGAGGCGGACCGGATGACCGGCCTGGTGGAGGACCTGCTGCTGCTCGCCCGGCTCGATGCCGGACGCCCGCTCTCGTTCGAGAGCACTGATCTGCTGCCGTTGGTCGTGGACGCGGTGAGCGACGCCCGGGCGGCGGACACCGCCACCGGCGCCGGCGCACTCCACCACTGGCGGCTGGAGCTGCCCGGCGAACCCGTGACCGTACGCGCCGATCCCGCCCGGCTCCAGCAGGTACTGGTCAACCTGCTGGCCAACGCCCGCACCCACACCCCGCCGGGCACCACGGTGACGGTCTCCGTAGAACCGTCCGCGTCCGTCCGCGCCGAAGGGCCGGTCACGCTGGAGGTACGGGACGACGGGCCCGGCATCCCCGCCGAGCTTCTGCCGCACGTCTTCGAGCGGTTCGCGCGCGGTGACGCCTCGCGCACCCGTGGCCCCGCCGACGAGCGGACCGGCGGCTCCACCGGCCTCGGTCTCGCCATCGTGCAGGCCGTCGTCTCGGCGCACGGCGGGCGCGTACGGGTCGGCTCGGCGCCCGGCCGGACGGTCTTCGCGGTCGAGCTGCCCGCGGAGGCAGACCCGTACGAACCGCCCGCCGAGAGGGCCGCGCACCAGGGTTCACAGGGCAGGGACAGGCTCACCACACCGGTGTGACAGCGCGGTTGGCGAACGTCGGTGCCATGACCACCACCGACAGCCTCCGGAGCGCGAACCGCGGAGACGGGGACCACGGCCGCCTGCCGGGCCGGGAGCACCTCCCGGCCCGGCACACGGCGCCCGCCGCCTCCCGCGTCCCCGTGCTCGACGTCGTCGTCCCCGTGTACAACGAGGAGAAGGATCTCCGGCCCTGCGTCCTGCGCCTCCACGACCACCTCGCGCGCACCTTCCCGTACGCCTTCCGCATCACCGTCGCCGACAACGCCTCCACCGACTCCACGCCCGCCGTGGCGGCCGCGCTCGCGGCGGAGCTGGCCGGGGTGCGCAGCGTACGGCTGGAGGATAAGGGGCGCGGGCGGGCGCTGCGTACGGTCTGGTCGGACTCCGACGCACCCGTCCTCGCCTACATGGACGTCGACCTCTCCACCGACCTCAACGCCCTCCTCCCGCTGGTCGCGCCGCTGATCTCCGGCCACTCCGACCTGGCCATCGGCTCGCGGCTGGCCCGGAGTGCGCGGGTGGTGCGCGGGTCGAAGCGGGAGTTCGTCTCGCGCGCCTACAACCTCATCCTGCGCTCCTCGCTCGCCGCCGGATTCAGCGACGCCCAGTGCGGGTTCAAGGCGATCCGGAGCGAGGTGGCCGAACGGCTGCTGCCGATGGTGGAGGACAGCGGCTGGTTCTTCGACACCGAGCTGCTCGTCCTCGCCGAGCGGGCCGGGCTGCGCATCCACGAGGTGCCCGTCGACTGGATCGACGACCCCGACTCGACCGTCCACATCGTGCGGACGGCCACCGAGGACCTGAAAGGCGTGTGGCGGGTGGGACGGGCGCTGGCCGTCGGCGCGCTGCCGCTGGACCGGCTGGCCCGGCCCTTCGGCGACGACCCGCGCGACCGGGCGCTGAACGGGGTGGAGCGCGGACTGGCCAGGCAGTTGGTCGGGTTCTGTGCTGTCGGGGCCCTGTCCACCCTCTTCTATCTGGCCCTCTACTCCCTCTTCCGGCTCGGCGTCGGCCCGCAGCTCGCCAACGGCGGCGCGCTCCTCGTCTCCGCCGTCGCCAACACCGCCGCGAACCGCCGTCTCACCTTCGGCGTACGCGGCCGGAGCGGAGCCGTCCGCCATCAGGCCCAGGGCCTCGTCGTCTTCGCGATCGGCCTCGCTCTCACCGGCGGTTCGCTCGCGGCGCTCGGGGCGGCCTCCGGATCTCCGTCCCACAGTGCCGAGTTGGCCGTCCTGATCACCGCCAACCTCGCCGCGACCGTGCTCCGCTTCCTGCTCCTGCGCGCCTGGGTCTTCCCGGCCCGCGCCTGCCCTGACTCCGAGGACCTCCGATGACCGCGACCATCACTCCACCGTCGGCACCGCCCGAACGCGCCGCCGGCCCCCGCTGGGCACGTCCCGCGCTGTACGGGCTCCTCCTGGCCGTCGGACTCGCCTACCTCTACAACCTCAGCGCCTCCGGTTACGCCAACTCCTTCTACTCCGCCGCCGTCCAGGCCGGCGGCCAGAGCTGGAAGGCGCTCTTCTTCGGCTCGCTGGACTCCGCCAACGCCATCACCGTCGACAAGCCGCCCGCCGCGCTCTGGCCGATGGCCCTCTCCGTACGGCTCTTCGGCCTCAACTCCTGGGCGATCCTGGTTCCGCAGGTCCTGATGGGGGTGGCCACGGCGGCCGTGCTCGACACCGCCGTACGCCGTCGCTTCGGGCCGGTCGCCGGGCTGATCGCGGTCGGTGTGTTCGCGCTGACACCGGTGGCCGCGCTGATGTTCCGCTTCAACAACCCGGACGCGCTGCTCGCGCTGCTGATGACCGTCACCGTGTGGTGCGTGCTGCGGGCGCTGGAGGACGGCCGGACGAAGTGGCTGCTGTGGGCGGGGGCGGCGGTGGGGTTCGCGTTCCTCGCGAAGACCTTGCAGGCGTTCCTGATCCTGCCGCCGCTGGCGGTGCTGTACGCGGTGTGCGCGCCGGTTCCCGTACGGAAGCGGCTCGGCCAACTCGCCCTTTCCGCACTGACGATGGTCGTCGCCGGTGGCTGGTGGGTGGCGATCGTGGAGCTGATGCCCGCGTCGTCGCGGCCGTACGTCGGCGGCTCGCAGAACAACTCGTTCCTGGAGCTGACCTTCGGTTACAACGGGCTCGGCCGGCTCAACGGGGAGGAGACCGGGAGCGTCGGCGGTGGCGGTGGCGGCCGTGGCGGCGATGGCTGGGGTGAGACCGGGATCGGGCGGATGTTCAACTCCGAGGTCGGCGGCCAGATCGCCTGGCTGCTGCCCGCCGCGCTGATCCTGCTGCTGGCCGGTCTCTGGCTGACCCGCAAGGCCGGACGGACCGATTCGGCGCGGGCCGCGTTCCTGGCGTGGGGCGGGGCGCTGGTGATGACCGGTGCGGTGTTCAGCTTCATGGCCGGGATCTTCCACCAGTACTACACGGTGGCCCTGGCTCCGTACATCGCGGCGCTCGTCGCCATGGGGGTGGCCGTGCTCTGGGAGGAGCGGGCCGCCTGGTGGCCGAGGGTGGTGCTGGCGGGGACGGTGGTCACGACGGTCATCTGGGCGTACGTGCTGTTGGGCCGGACTCCGGAGTACCTGCCGTGGCTGCGGTGGGCGGTGCTCGTGGGCGGGCTGGTGGGGGCCGTGGGGTTGCTGGTCGTGGGGAGGGTCGGCGGACGGGGCCTGGCGCTCGTGGCGGTGGGGCTGAGCTTCGCGGCGTCGCTGGCGGGGCCGGCCGCGTACACCGTCAGTACGCTGAACTCCGGTCACCAGGGGTCGATCGTGACCGCCGGGCCTTCGGGGGCCGGCTTCGGGATGGGCGGGCCTGGTGGCGGCGGCGGCCGGGGTGGTGCCGGTGGTCCCGGTGGCGGGGACGGCGGGCAGCGCGACGGCATGCAACAGGCGCCAGGGCAGGGGCAGTTCCCGGGTCAGGGGCAGGGGGCTTCTCAAGGGGGCCGGCCCGGCAACGGGCCCGGGGGAGCGCCCGCCATGCCCGGCGGGACGGCCCCCGGATCCACCCGCGAGGACGGTGGCGGCATGGGCGGCCTGCTCAACGGCGCGTCCGTCTCCGCCGAGGCGAAGGCACTTCTGGAGAAGGACGCGGACGCCTACACCTGGGCCGCCGCAGCCGTCGGCGCACAGAACGCGGCGGGCTACCAACTCGCCACCGGCGATCCGGTGATGGCCATCGGCGGCTTCAACGGCAGCGACCCCTCCCCGACGCTCGCGCAGTTCAAGAAGTACGTGGAGGAGGGCCGGATCCACTACTTCGTCCTGGGCGGCGGCATGGGAGGCGGAGGAGGCCTGGGTGGGAGCGCCGGGACCTCGTCGCAGATCTCCTCCTGGGTGACGGAGAACTTCACCGAGGTCACCGTCGGCAGCGCCACCTTCTACGACCTGACACGGCCGGTGAGTTGACGGCCTGCCGCGTACGCGGTCGGGGCCGGGGTCAGATTCCGGCTGAGGCCCCGGCCCCGGCCGCGTACGTCCAGAAGTCCCGCATCAGCTGCGGCGCGGCGGGCCCGGCCAGCTCCGTCTGCGTGAGCAGGACGGCGACCGTGCCGGTGGACGGGATGACGTGGGCCGTGGTGCCGGTGCCGCCGATCCAGCCGTAGCGGCCCGGCACGTTGTACGGGGCGGTGATCTCGACGTCCACCGAGCCGCCGAAACCCCAGCCCTGGCCCTCCGTGAAGAGCCCGCTGGCCGCGCGCTGGTCCGCGGTGAGGTGGTCGGTGATCATCTGGCGTACCGACTCGCCGGCCAGGACCCGCCGCCCGTCGTCCGCCAGGCCGTCGGCGAGCAGCATCCGGCCGAAGGCGTACCAGTCGTCGACGGTCGAGACCAGGCCGCCGGCGCCGGACAGGAAGGCGGGCGGGGTGCTCCACTGCCCGTCCGGCGCGTCGACCAGCTCCGGATCTCCGCCCTCGCCGGCCCGGTAGTAGCCGGTGAACCGGTCCAGCGCGGCGGGCGGGACGGCGAACCCGGTGTCCGTCATGCCGAGGGGCTCGAAGATCCGCTCCGCCAGGTACGCGTCCAGCGGGCGGTCCGCGACCCGGGCGATCAGGACGCCGAGGATGTCGGCGCACGTGTTGTAGAGCCAGCCTTCGCCCGGCTGGTGGATCAGCGGGATCCGGGCGAGCGCAGCCATCCAGGCGTCCGGCGCCGGCACGGCCTGCGGCTGGGGCGGGCCCTGTTTCAGCTCGGTGAGGAGCGGGGCGACGGCCGGGAGCGAGAAGTCGGACGGGAATCCGTACCCGGCCCGGAAGGTCAGCAGGTCCAGGAGCGTGATCGGGCGGACCGCCGACACCACGTCGTCGACCGGGCTCTGCGGGGTCCGGACGACCAGCGGCGAGGCCAGCTCGGGCAGCCAGGCGGCGACCGGGTCGGCGGGTGCGATCAGGCCGTCCTCGACCAGCGTCATGGCTGCCGCCGCGACGACCGGCTTGGTGATCGAGGCGAGGCGGAAGACGGAGTTCCGCCGCATGGGCGTGCTCCCGGCGAGCGTGGCCGAACCGGCCGCCGCCACCTCCACCCGATCGCCTCGCGCGACCAGCGCCACCGCTCCCGGCGCCGGTCCCCGGGCGATGTGGGTGTCCAGCAGGTCCTGAAGTCCGTGCGGGGTGCTCATGGTCGGCCTTTCTCCGGTACCGCGTGCTCGGTCATGGGTCCGCCCTTCATGGTGCGTCCCCCCGCAGTTCCAGGTCCGCCACGACCGCCCGGTGGTCCGAGGCGCCGGCGCCGCTCTCCGGCACCCACGCCCGCCGCACCCGCGCCGTCTCCTTCGACACCGCCACGTAGTCGATGCGCTTGGCCGGGTCCTTCGCCGGGAACGTCGGCCCTCCCGGGTCCGCATCCGTCAGCTCCTTCCAGAGCGGGGCCAGCTCCGGAGCGCCGGGCTCCGCGTTGAGGTCGCCGAGCAGGATCCGCGTACGGCCCCGGTCCTCGGCCATGATCCGCCGGGTGTCGGCGACCTGGGCGGTGCGTACGGCGGGGTCCGGGCGGAAGTCGAGGTGCGTCACGTACACGTGCACCGGCCGCCCCTGCACCCGTACGACAGCCTCACCGAACCCCGGAGCGGGCGCGGGCACCGGGTTCGGGTCCTGGGTCGAGAGGCGGGTGATCTCGTGGTTCTCGGCGCTCACGATCCGGTACCGGGAGAGCACCGCCACCCCGTACTCCGCCCGTGGCCCGCCCGGTTCGGCCGGATCCAGGCTGTAGATCGGGGCGAAGAACACGTGCATGCCCAGTCGCTCGGCCAGCTCACCCGCGAGATCGCGCCACTCACTGCGCGGGCCCCAGTGCCGGTCGGCCTCCTGGAGCCCGATGACATCCGCCCGCAGCGAGCGCAGCGCGGCCGCCTGCCGGTCCAGATCGAAGACGTTGTCCAGGCCCGCACCGGCATGGATGTTGTACGTGGCGACGCGCAGCGGCACGGTCCGGGAGCCTGCGGCGGCTGCAGGCGGTGATGCGAGTAACGCACCCAACAGCACTGTGGTCAGCAGGAGTTGCGGGAGGCGAATGAGGCGGCGCAGCGGCATGGCTCTCCAGAGGGTGGCAGGGGCGGTGTGCCGGCCGTAATCAAGTTGTACGCCGTACAGGGAGTGCCCTACGGTGTACAGCGGTCATGTCCTATACGCCGTAGAACACGGGTCCCGCACACCGTAGGGGCCCGCACGACCTCCGCACCGTAGGACTCACCGCACCGTAGGACTCACCGCACCGTAGGACTCACCGAACCGTAGAACTCACCGAACCGTCGTGGCACCAGCCGCGCCGGAGACCCAGGAGCCCGCATGACGGCGCCCGCCGCACCGCGAACCGATCTCGCCGCTCAGCCGCACCCGCAGCGCTGGCTGATTCTCGGCGTCATCTGCCTCGCCCAGCTCGTCGTGCTGCTCGACAACACCGTCCTCAACGTCGCGATCCCCTCCCTCACCACGGAGCTGAACGCCTCCACCGCCGACGTGCAGTGGATGATCAACGCGTACTCGCTCGTCCAGTCCGGCCTGCTGCTCACGGCCGGCAGCTCCGCCGACCGGTACGGGCGGAAGAAGATGCTGGTCGTGGGCCTCGCGCTGTTCGGCATCGGTTCGCTGGCGGCCGGGCTCGCGCAGTCCTCCGGCCAGCTCATCGCGGCCCGCGCCGGCATGGGCGTCGGAGGCGCGCTGCTGATCACCACGACGCTCGCCGTCGTCGTGCAGATCTTCGACGACTCCGAGCGGGTCAAGGCGATCGGCCTCTGGTCGACCGTCAACTCCCTCGGCTTCGCGGCCGGTCCGCTCGTCGGCGGGGTGGTGCTCAACCACTTCTGGTGGGGCGCGATCTTCCTCATCAACATCCCGGTGGCGCTGATCGGCCTGGTCGCCGTCGTCCGGCTCGTACCGGAGTTCAAGAATCCGCGCGGTGAGCAGCCCGATCTGCTCGGCGCGCTGCTCTCCACGGTCGGGATGACGGCGGTCGTCTTCGCGATCATCTCCGGGCCCGAGCACGGCTGGACGTCGGCCCGGGTGCTGCTGACGGCGTTCACCGGGATCGTGGTCCTCGTCGGGTTCGTCGGGTGGGAGCTGCGCATTCCGCATCCGATGCTCGACATGCACTTCTTCCGGAACCAGAAGTTCATCGGCGCGGTGGCGGGCGCGATCCTGGTCGCCTTCGGGATGGGCGGTTCCCTCTTTCTGCTCACGCAGCACCTTCAGTTCGTTCTCGGGTACGGGCCGCTGGAGGCGGGACTGCGCACGGCGCCGATGGCGCTCACCGTGGTCGCTCTCAATCTGACCGGCCTCGGGGCGCGGCTCGTCCCGAGGATGGGGACGCCCGCCACGATCGCGGCGGGGATGAGCGCGCTGGCGGCCGGTCTCGCGGCGATCGCGGTGCTCGGCCGCGACGGGTACACCGGGATGCTGCTCGGCCTGGTCGTGATGGGCGCGGGGATCGCCCTCGCGATGCCCGCGATGGCCAACGCCATCATGAGCGCCATCCCGCCGGAGAAGGCCGGGGTCGGCGCGGGCGTCAACGGCACGCTCGCGGAGTTCGGCACCGGGCTCGGGGTGGCGGTGCTCGGCGCGGTCCTGAACATCCGGTTCGCCGCGCTCGTACCGGCGGCCGTCGGCGCCGCCTCACTGCCGGCCGCGCTGGCCGCCGCCGACGGCACCGGTGAGCGCGCGGCCATCAAGGACGCCTTCGCCACCGGCCTGGAGACCAGCCAGCTGGCCGGCGCGGTCGCGGTACTGGCGGGTGGTCTGCTGGCGGCGCTGCTGCTGCGCCGGGCCGAACGGACGGAGGCGGCCGAAGGCCGGGCCGAGGCGGCGGGACCGGCGGCATAGCATCGAAGGAGGCAGGACGGGCAGTACGGGTCAGTCAGGACGGGTCAGTCAGGACGGGTCAGTACAGGCCGGGGGCCGGGCCGGCCCCGCGAGACGAGGAGAGTGCGCCATGGTGTCCGCGTCCGACCGCGTGACGAACCCCGGGAAGGCCGCCGGGAAGGCCGCCGGGGAAGACCCCGAGGCGCCCGCCGCCAAGGGCTCCGAGGCGGCCCCCGGCCCGGCCCCCGGCAAGGGCTCCGAGACGGCCCCCGCGCGGACCAGCGTGTGGCTCGACCGGCGGACCCCTTCGCGGAGCCGCAGGGCGGCCGAATCCCCGGCGGGCCTGGACCGCAACCGGATCACCGAGGCGTCGGTACGGCTGCTGGACGCCGAAGGCCTCGCCAAGTTCTCCATGCGCCGGCTCGCCGCCGAACTGGACGTCACCGCGATGTCCCTCTACTGGTACGTCGACACCAAGGACGACCTCCTGGAGCTGGCGCTCGACTCGGTCTACGCGGAGATCGCGCCGCCGCGCGAGGACGCCGACTGGCGGGACCGGCTGCGCGAGCTGGCCCGCAGCTACCGCGAACTGCTCGTCCGCCACATCTGGATCTCGCCGCTCGCCGGGACCTTCCTCAACATCGGCCCGAACTCGATGCTGTTCTCGTACGCCGTCCAGGACGTCATCCGGGCCACCGGCCTGCCGCTGGAACGGCAGACGGGCGCGCTCGCGGCGGTCTTCCAGTTCGTGTACGGATTCGGCACCGTCGAGGGCCACTTCAAGGCGCGGTGCGAGGCGACCGGGCTGACGGAGGACGCGTACCACCGGCACGCGATGGGCACGATCCGGGCCCAGCCGCACCTGCGGGCGATCGTCGAATCCTCCGACGACCTGATGGCGGCCCGGGGCGGCGACACGGTGGAGGAGATGCGCGAGCGGGACTTCGTCTTCGCGCTGGACCTGCTGATCGCGGGCATCGAGGCGAAATGCGACCGTACGGACTCCGCGACGGGCTGACGGGCCGACGGACTCCGCGACGGACCGACGGACTCCATAACGGACCGACGGACCGACGGACTCCGCGACGGACCGACGGACTGACGGACCGCGGACTCCGCGACGGCCGCCGCTCAGTAACCGCGCCCCACGTCCACCGCCAACCCGGGACGGCGGCCCTCCCGGACGGCCTCCCAGCAGGCGGCGAAGTCCTGGGCCACGTCCTCGTCGGCGGTGATCCCCGCGGAGTGCGAGGTGATCACCGTACGAGGCAGCCGCCAGACCGGATCGTCGGGCGCGGCCGGCTCCCGCGCCAGCACGTCCAGCACCGCGCGCCGCACCCCACCGCCCCGCAGAGCGTCCTCCAGCGCCGCCAGATCGACCGTCGCGCCCCGCCCCACGTTGACGAACGTCGCACCCCGCACGGCCGCGAACCGGCCCGCCCCGAAGAACCCCTCCGTCGCCCCGGTCAACGGCAGCGCACCGACCACCCACCGCGCCCCCGCCAACTCCTCGGCCTCCGCTTCCGCGTCCGCGCCGATCACCCGGTCGAAGCCCGACGGCATCCGGTCGAAGCCCGACGGCATCCGATCGACGCCCACCGGAGGCGTCCCGCTCCCCGCCGTCCGCCCCACCCCCACCGTCCGCACCCCACAACTCCGCAGCAACCCGGCCACGGCCCCGCCGATGCGCCCGGTCCCGTAGACGAGCGCGGTCTGCCCGGCGACCAGCTCCGTCGGGAGCCGGCGCCACTCGGCGCGGGCGTGCTGGGCGGCGTACTCCGGGACGGCCTGGCACTCCGCGAGCACCCAGCCCACCACGTACTGCGCGATCCGCTCGCCCATCCGTCCCACGGTCCGGGTCAGCAGCGCTCCGGCCGGCCAGGGCCCGGCGGCGAGCAGCGGATCCGTACCGGCGTTGACGCTGTGGAACCACACCAGCCGCTCCGCGGCCCGCACAGGGCCCGGCAGCGCGGCCCCCACACAGAGCAGCGGACCGTCACCCGGCATCTCGTCCGCCAACGGCTCCGCGCCCCGCCCGGTGATCCGCTCCACCTCCCGTACGAGAGAAGGGCTCAGCTCGGGCGCGACGAGCAGCCGGGCCCGCGCGAGAAGCTCCGGTCCGGGCACCACGCCCATCACTTCACCTGCCCGGCGCGAGGTGAGCCGGGAAACCGCCGGTCGCGACCGGACCCCACCGCTCCGGCGTGACCCGGATGATCGACTTGCCCTGCTTCACCATGGCGGCCCGGTACTCGTCCCAGTCCGGATGCTCGCCGGAGATGTTCCGGAAGTACTCCACGAGCGGCTCGACCGACTCCGGGACGTCGAGCACCTCCGCCACACCGTCGACCTGTACCCACGGGCCGTCCCACTCGTCCGAGAGGACGATCACGCTGACCCGCTCGTCGCGCTTGGCGTTCCGGGTCTTGGCGCGCTGCGGGTACGTCGACATGACGATCCGGCCCGCGTCGTCGACCCCGCAGGTCAGCGGGGAGCCCTGGGGGCGGCCGTCGGCCCGGGTGGTCAGCAGGACCGCCCGGTGCCGGGGCCGGACGAACGCCAGCAACTCGTCCAGGTCCACGGCGGTGTTGGTCGCGATGTTCTGTGCCATGGCCACCACCCTACGACCGCGCACGGACACCGCCCCGGCAGCGAATCACGCTCTCACCGGCCCTACCCGGGCAGCGCGTCGCCCTGCACGGCCTGGATGTCCAGCTCCACGCGCAGGGTCGCCCCGATGGCGGAGATGCCGGCCTGGACGACCTGGTTGTAGTTCATCGCGAAGTCGTCGCGGCGCAGCTCGGCCGTGGCGTGGAAGGCGGCCCGGATCCCGCCCCACGGGTCGGGCCCGGTGCCGAGGTAGGTCAGGTCCAGGTCGACGGGCCGGTTGACGCCGTGCATGGTCAGCTCGCCGTGGACGGTCCAGCGGTCGGGTCCCGCCGGGGCCAGGCCGGTGGAGTGGTAGGTGATCTCCGGGTAGCGGTCCACGTCCAGGAAGTCGGGTGAGCGCAGGTGCTTGTCCCGCATGCCGTTGCCGGTGTCGATGCTGGCCGCGCCGATCACCGCGTCGACCCGGGAGCGGGACACGTCGTCGCCGATCTCGATCCGGCCGCCGAAGTCGGTGAACCGGCCGCGGACGCTGGAGATCCCGAGGTGCTGGGCGACCGCGCCGACCGAGGAGTGGACCGGGTCGAGCGACCAGGCGCCCGGCGGCGGCAGCTGCACCCCGCCCTGGCGGGCCAGCACGATCTGCCCGCCTTCGATCCGGCCGCTCGCCGTGACGAGGGCGGTGGAGGCGGCGGGCGCGTACCCGACCGCCGTGACGATGACCGTGTACGCGCCGGCCGGCAGGGACCCGTCCGTGCGGACGGCTCCGTCCTCGTCGGCCGCGGCCCGCAGCACCTGGGTGCCGGTCATGTCGGTGACCGTCACGACGGCGTGCTGGACCGCCCAGCCGTCCCGCGTCCGTACGTGTGCGCGAAGTCCCATGCGTATCTCTCTCCTAGCTCCATGACCCGCGGGCCACATGAGTCGGGCCCCGGGGCGGGTACGGCAGGCCGTCCCCTGCCTGCCGTACCCACCTCCGGGGCCCATTTCCACCCGGCCGCGACAGCCTCTCCGCAAGAAGTGCTGCCCGAACAGGGGTCTTTGCGATCCCTTCACGTGTTGACGCGCATCCCTATAGGCACACGCGTGCACATAAGGGGGGTCAATCACTCACCTGGATGGGCGAGTTCGATGTCGTGTCCGTCAACTCCCGTACCGGTCACCGTCACGGCGCCGGCCACCGGCGGGTAGCCGGTCGCGATGACCGAGTACTCGCCCGCGTCCAGGTCGGTGAAGGCGTACGCGCCGTCCTCACCGGTCGTCGCGGTGGCGACCACGTTGCCGGCCGCGTCGATCAGCGTGACCCGGGCGTCGGCCAGCGCGCTCCGGCCGGACCCGGCCCGTACGACACCTCGGACCAGCGCACCGGCCCGCAGCGCGGCCTCGATACGGGTCACACCCTGGCCGCCGACCTCCACCGGCAGCGCCAGCGGACGGAACCCGGCCGCGTTGACCGCGACGGTCACGGAACCCGGGACCAGCTCGCCGAAGGCGAACTCGCCGGTCGGGCCGGACGTACCGGTGGCCAGGACGTCGCCGCGTACGTCGGTCACGATGACCATCGCGCCGTCCACCGGCGTACCGGACTCGGCGGCCCGTACGGTTCCGGCCAGGCCGCTCGTACCGGAGAGCAGGATGTCGAAGGCCAGCGGCTCCTCGCCGACGACCACCGTGGAGGCCTGCGGCTGGAAACCGTCGGCGGAGGCGATCAGGACGTAGCTGCCGGAGCCCGGCGCGTCCAGGGTGTAACCGCCGTCGGCCCGGGCGACGGACCGCCCCAGCTGACGGCCGCCCAGAGAGATCAGGGTGAGCGCCGCACGGGCGACCGGAACCCCTTCGGCACCGCGCACCACACCGCGTACGGGCGTGCCCTGCGCGGTCTCGTACGAGGCGGCCTGCTCGGTTTCGTTCCCGTACGGGGTGCCCTGCTCGGTCTCGTTCCCGTACGAGGCGGCCTGGACGGTCTCGTTCTCGTACGAGGTGACGGCGCCGACGGTGGCGGGCACGGGAGCCTCCATCACAGAGCTCTCCAGGGTCTCCGGATTCTCCGGGGCGTCATTGGCGGCGCTGGTCTTCAGGGCGACCTCCTTGATGAAGAGCGTCACGACGAAGGCGATCAGCGCGCACGGAGCGGCGTACAGGAAGACGTCGCCGACGCCGTGCCCGTACGCGGCCTCCATGACCAGCCGGAACGGCTCGGGCAGCTTGTCCAGGTCGGGGATGCCTCCACCGCCGGTACCGCCGTGGCCGAGCTTGGCGCCCTCGGGACCGAGTGCGGCGAGGCCGTCCTGCACGTAGTGGGTGACGCGGTTGCCGAGGACGGCACCGAGCGCCGAGACGCCGATCGCGCCGCCGAGGGAGCGGAAGAAGGTGACGACGGAGCTGGCGGAGCCGAGGTCCTCGGGAGCGACCTGGTTCTGCGTCGCGAGGACCAGGTTCTGCATCATCATGCCGATGCCGAGACCCATGACGAACATGTAGACGGCGACGTGCCAGTACTCGGTGTCGTACCGGATCGTGCCGAGCAGTCCGAGCCCGGCCGTGACCAGGAAGCCGCCGGTGACCAGCCAGGCCTTCCAGCGCCCGGTCTTGGTGATGACCTGACCGGAGACGGTCGAGGAGAGGAAGAGGCCCGCGATCATCGGGATGGTCATGACGCCGGACATCGTCGGCGACTTGCCGCGCGCGAGCTGGAAGTACTGGCTGAAGAAGACCGTGCCCGCGAACATCGCGATACCGACGAAGAGCGAGGCGATGGAGGCGAGGGTGATGGTCCGGTTGCGGAAGAGGCGCAGCGGAATGATCGGTTCCTTGGCCCGCGACTCGGTGAAGACGAAGATCAGGCCCAGCAGGACCGATCCGCCGACCATCACGTACGTCTGCCAGGACAGCCAGTCGTACTTGTCTCCGGCGAAGGTGACCCAGACCAGCAGGAGCGAGACGGCGGCGCTGATGAAGAACGCGCCCGTCCAGTCGACCTTCACGCCTTCGCGCTTGACGACCGGGAGCTTCAGGGTCTTCTGGAGCACGATGAGCGCGACGATCGCGAACGGCACACCGACGTAGAAGCACCAGCGCCAGCCCATCCAGCTGGTGTCGGTGATGACGCCGCCGAGCAGCGGGCCGCCGACGGTGGCGACGGCGAAGACCGCGCCCAGGTAGCCGCTGTAGCGGCCGCGCTCGCGCGGGGCGATCATCGCGGCCATCACGATCTGCGCGAGGGCGGAGAGGCCGCCGACGCCGATGCCCTGGACGACACGGCAGGCGATGAGCATGCCGCTGCTGGTCGAGAGACCGGCGACGACCGATCCCAGGACGTAGATGATCAGCGCTATCTGGACCAGCAGCTTCTTGCTGAACAGGTCCGAGAGCTTGCCCCAGAGCGGGGTGGTGGCGGTCATGGCCAGCAGCGAGGCCGTGACGACCCAGGTGTAGGCGCTCTGGCCGCCGCCGAGGTCGGAGATGATCTCGGGCAGGGCGTTGGAGACGACCGTCGACGACAGGATCGCGACGAACATGCCGAGCAGCAGCCCGGTCAGCGCCTCCATGATCTGGCGGTGCGTCATGGGTGTGCCGTCGGAGGCGCCGGAGCCGGTGTGGCCTCCGTGGCCTCCATGACCTCCGTGCTTGGCGTGGCCGCCCCGCACACCGGTCGGTGTGGTCGTAGCCATGGGGTTCCTTATCCGTGCGTGTTTGCTTCTGTTACACAGGTGTACGGGTGTGCGCGTCGTCGCCGAGCCCGTTCCGGCACTCGCCGGAGTGGCTTCCGGGGGCACAGCCACCGGGTCCGCGACAGGCGAAGCTGTCACGCAGCCGGGACAGCAGCGCGTTGAGCCGGCCGACGTCCTCGTCGGACCAGTCCTGGAGGTTGCGGGCGAACATCTCGGTGGTCCGCCGCGTCAGCTCGTCGAGCTGCGCGTGGCCGCCGGGCGTCAGCCGCAGGATGCGGGACCGCTTGTCCGCCGGGTCGGGGGACCGCTCGATCCAGCCGTGCTCGGCCACATGGGCCACGTGGCGACTGGTCACCGAGAGGTCCACGGCCATCAGCTCGGCGAGCCTGCTGATCCGCATCTCGCCGTGCCGGTCCAGGAGCGTCAGCACGGCGGCGGAACCACCGGGACACTCGGGAGGCAGTGCGCGGGCGAGGCCCCGCTTGACGGCGCCGACGGCGCTGAGCTGCCGGGCCAGTTCCTCGTACCGACTCCGTGCGGCCACCAGGCCCCCCAACGCACTGACTGATTCACGCTGTCCATGTTGTTGCTTAGGGCAACCATAGAAGCCGTTGGTTGCTACAGGCAAACGAAAACGGCCTTGCAGGAGTAAAGGAACGCCAAAGCCTCCGTAGGCTCCCGGTCAAGCCGGGCCCACCGCGCGCCGCGGCCCGTTTTCCGCGTGCTTCGCCGCTGGTCGGACGGGACGCAGGGCGGCCCGGGGGTTGGGCGGAAGGCCCGAGTTCGCTAGGGTCCTGCCCCATGGCACACAACCCCCACGCCCCTCAGCCGGGCCCCGAGGGCACCCCTGATCCGGCGGGCAGCACGCAGATGTTCCGCGCCTTCGTCGACGAGGGCGAGCCGCAGCGCCGGGCGCAGCCGGCCGCGACCTCGTCCGGGCCGAGAGTCGGGGTGATCGCGGCGGTCGTCGCGGTCGTCGTCGTCCTCGGCGCGGTGGCGTGGCTCGCACTGGGCTGACGCACCGAACCACGACGGAGACGCTTGTGGGGCGGGCCGCGGCCCGCCCCACAAGCGTCTCCGTCCGTCATGGCCGAGGCTCACTCCCACACGGCGGAGACGTCCTGGGTCTCGACGCGCATCCCGAGCGGAACGCGCCAGGACTCCACGCACACGGTGTACGTCTCCGAGCGCGTGGCCCCGGCCGCGATGGGCGCGGGCAGCGACTGGCTGGACCGGATGGTGGCCCAGTCGACGCCGAGGGCCCCGATGATGTGAGTGGCGAAGGTGACGGTTCCCGAACGGGTCGGCGAGCCGCCGGTGTTGCGGAACTCCACGGTCACCTTCTCGCACCACCGCTTGTCGGCCGGCGCGCGCTGGGGGGTGCTGAGGCTCAGGGCGGGGGGTGAGGGGGGAGGCGCGGGCTCGCCGGGCTCGGAGGGTTTCGGCGCCGGCGTCGGCTTAGGCGCCGGGTTCGGGTTCGGTTTCGAGGGCTTGGCGGCCCCGCCCCCGTCGGGTGTCTCCGTACGAGCTCCGCTCCCGCTCCCATCACGGCTGCCCGCCCCGGAACCGGTGGCCGGCGCCGCGGGACCTCCCGCAGGCCCATGGGCGGCGTCAGGCTCACCGGCAGACGGACCACCGGCAGACGGGCCACCGGCAGGAGGCTCACCGGCGGAGGGGAAGGAGAGTGCGGGACTCCGCCGCCCGGCTCCGTCCTCGCCGGCACCCGCATGGTCGTCACCGCCACGCGTAAGGCCGTCACCGTCCAACGGAACCAGCGTCACCTTGCCCGAGGGCCCGGAGGGCCCGGACCGCTCGGCCCCGTTTCCGGCCGCGCCCACCGCCGCGTAACCGTCCTCGACCGGCCCGCCCCCGCAACCGGTCAGAAGGCCGCCGCCCAGACACAGTGCGACCGCCGAGGTGGCAACCAAGACGCCCCGGCGGCCGTACGGACCGAACGTATGGCGGGTCTGAGATGTCCGACGCAGCATCGTGCCAGTGTGTCTGACGACCCGTCAAATCAGAACCCTCCTGCACGGCTCAGTCGGAGATGAGCCCTTCCCTCAGCTGGGCGAGGGTGCGGGTGAGGAGGCGGGAGACGTGCATCTGGGAGATGCCGACCTCTTCGCCGATCTGCGACTGGGTCATGTTGGCGAAGAACCGCAGCATGATGATCTGGCGCTCGCGCGGGGCGAGCTTGGCCAGCAGGGGCTTCAGCGACTCGCGGTACTCGACGCCCTCCAGGGCCGCGTCCTCGTACCCGAGGCGGTCGGCGAGGGAGCCCTCGCCGCCGTCGTCCTCGGGGGAGGGGGAGTCGAGCGAGGAGGCGGTGTACGCGTTGCCGACGGCGAGACCGTCGACCACGTCCTCCTCGGAGACCCCGAGCGCCTTGGCGAGCTCCGGGACGGTCGGCGAGCGGTCGAGCTTCTGGGCCAGCTCGTCGCTGGTCTTGGTCAGCGCGAGCCGCAGCTCCTGGAGGCGCCGGGGGACCCGGACGGACCAGGAGGTGTCGCGGAAGAAGCGTTTGATCTCCCCGACGACGGTCGGCATCGCGAACGTCGGGAACTCCACGCCGCGTTCGCAGTCGAACCGGTCGATCGCCTTGATCAGGCCGATCGTGCCGACCTGGACGATGTCCTCCATCGGTTCGTTACGGCTCCGGAACCGTGCCGCGGCGTAACGCACCAGCGGGAGGTTGAGCTCGATGAGTGTGTCCCGCACATAGGTCCGCTCCGGACTGTCCGTTCCCTCGGGACCCGAAGCGGGGCCGAGCGCGGCGAGCCGCAGGAACAGGGAGCGGGACAGAGTGCGGGTGTCGATGGCTTCCGGCGAGCTGGTGAGCACGGCGGGTGCCGGCACGCTCTTCGTGAGCGTGAGCACCTTCGAGCTGCCCTGTTCTGCGGACATGCCACCCCCTTGAGGTCGCGGACGGTCGCGGTGGCCGCGACCATCGGAGGAACGCAGCCTCCACCTGAATACCGGAGGTGGGGCTGCGGCAAACGCGCTTCCAGCAGAATGTCACATGTCGGCAACACGCTGTAGTGACATGTCGACAAGTCAGCGGTGAATCCGCCCTGGAAACAGGGGGTGTAGGGCATTTATGCCGTCAGAACCGGTCCCTGGAGGGTCTACCCGTTCCGGTTACGCTTCGATCCTGTTTGCGGACCTCAGTCGGGCGAAACTTCTGGCCAGAAGCCTTGACACATGCATCTGGGAGACGCCTAGTTCGGCGCTGATCTGAGACTGGGTCAAGTTGCTGTAGTAGCGCAGGAGAAGGATGCGCTGCTCGCGCTCGGGGAGCTGGACGAGGAGATGGCGTACGAGGTCGCGGTGCTCGACACCGGCGAGCGCGGGGTCCTCGTAACCGAGCCGGTCGAGCAGTCCGGGCAGCCCGTCGCCCTCCTGGGCCGCCTCCAGGGAGGTCGCGTGGTACGAGCGCCCGGCCTCGATGCAGGCGAGTACCTCGTCCTCGGAGATCTTCAGCCGCTCGGCGATCTCGGCGGTGGTGGGGGAGCGGCCGTGAGCGGTCGTCAGGTCCTCGGTGGCGCCGGTGACCTGGACCCAGAGCTCGTGCAGCCGGCGGGGGACGTGGACGGTGCGGACGTTGTCGCGGAAGTAGCGCTTGATCTCGCCGACGACGGTGGGCATCGCGAAGGTGGGGAACTGGACGCCGCGTTCCGGGTCGAACCGGTCGATGGCGTTGATGAGCCCGATGGTGCCGACCTGGACGACGTCCTCCATCGGCTCGTTACGGCTCCGGAAGCGGGCTGCGGCGTACCGGACGAGCGGGAGGTTCGCCTCGATGAGGGCGGTCCGGACGCGGCCGTGTTCCGGGGTGCCGGGCTCCAGGTTCTTGAGCTGCCCGAAGAGGACCTGGGTGAGGGCCCTGGTGTCCGCCCCGCGGGTTCTGGCAGGCGGGGTGGTGGGGTCGGGGGTCTCGGTCTGGATCTCGTCGGCGGGGGAGGTCCGAGGGCCCTGCGGGGAGCTCGGCAGAGGTCCTCGTGGGCCCTGGGCGGCGGCCGGGGGCGACTGCTGAACGGACTGGGGAGGCACTTGAGGCGCTGTACTGGCCGGCACGGTGACGCCACCCCTTCACGTTCGCGGTCAACTACGGTCAACTCATCCGTCAAAAGCGGTCATAGCATCACAAGACATGTCCACTGTGTGCAAGCACCGCAAAGTGCCGTGTTGAGGACATAAATCCTCAAAAAAGACAGAAAACCCCTCGCCTGAACGGCGAGGGGTCGGTCGGAACGGGTCCCGCGTCTGCGCGCGGGAGGGATCAGAAGGGATAGTCCGCGATCACCCAAGTGGCGAATTCACGCCACTGACCGGCGGCGGCCTGGTGGGCGGGGTGCTCGATGTAGCGCTTGAGGGCGGCCTCGTCGGCGACGGCGGAGTTGATGGCGTAGTCGTACGCGATCGGCCGGTCGGTGATGTTCCAGGCGCACTCCCAGAACTCCAGCTCGGGCACCTGCCCCGACAGCTCCCGGAAGGCACGGTCCCCGGCGACGACCCGCGGATCGTCCCGCTCGACGCCCTCGTTGAGCTTGAAAAGAACAAGGTGGCGGATCATCGATACCCCTACTGCTTCGCTACTTCACCAGTTCGGTCATGAAGTCGCCGACGCTCCGAGCAGCGCTGGAGACGCCTTCGAACCCCACCCCCACGAGCTCGGCGGACCGCTTGGGCGAGGTGATGATCGAGTACAGCACGAAGACCACCAATATGTAGAGCGCGATCTTCCTAGCCTGCGCCACTGCCGTTGCCTCCCCGTAGACCCGCCGGACCCGCGTGTGCCCTACCCAGGGCCGCCTGGGCCGGGCGTGCGATCGGCAGATTGTATCCGCACGTTTGGCCGTATCCGGTGGCTGCTCTCGATCACTGATGCGCCCTTTAAGGCCCTAGGACCCGCCTATAGGGGCCTTTCGCCCACGGCCACGGCTTCCGCGCCCCGGCAGGATGGACCTCAGCCCTCCGGCCCTGGCAGGACCCGGAGAGCCCGGAACAGGCCCTCCCTGCGGGGCCACCGCCGCGCGACTTCCCCCTGACCGCGACGGCCGGCCTGGAGGCCCTGTTCTCCCCGGGGGAAGCGGCCTGTCCCCCCGACGCCGCTTCCCCCGACCTGCCTTCTCCGACGCCGCCCGGGAGCTGACCGAGGGCGTCGCGGACAGGCCCGCCCCCGCGCGCGTGGACCACTTGCCCCACTGGCCGGTCGCCCGGGTGTTCTGGGAGCCACCCCCCGCAGGCGCGGGGGAACACGGCGCGGTGAAGCCGTACGCGACGACGACGTCGGGACCAACCCCGCACGCGCGGGGACCACGGTTGCTGACCTGCGGTGTTATCGGCCACGGGTCCCGTTTTTACTTACTTCCGTAGATTCCGGCATTACGGCTATTTCTCTCTCGTCGTCCACCCGTACCACTGAATCTCCGAAGACGCTCCCCCGCTCAGTACGTGCCTCCCTCACCCCCTGCCGCCCCCGAACCTCCGCCGCTTCGACGCCTTGCTCCATCCCTGCCGGGGCACGTCGGCAGGAGCCTTCCCAGGCTGAGGCCGTGGCGTATGGGGGCTCGGGCGGTGGATCAGGGTGAGGCCCTCGTGGTCGGTCGGGTGCCAGGCGTGGTCGTGGGTCTCGAACGCGTAGCCCTGTTCGGTGTCCGTCTGGTAGGCGAGCAGCGCGCGGCCTTGGCCGGCGTACTCGCGGACCTCGGCCCACAGAAGCTCACGGATACGGGTCGACGGGGAGCCCAGGAAGACGCCCGGTGAGATTTCCAGCAGCCAGCGGGTGAGGAAGCCCCGCAGGCCGACCGGGCAGTTGGTGAGGACGATGACGGTCACCAGATGATCTCGTCTCCGTGGTTCCGGCCGCCTTCGACGTGTACGTCCCCGTCGGACTGGAGCGTGACCCGGTCCCGGTCCGGCGGCGTACCGTCCGCCTGGGCCGTGTCGCGGGTGCCGTCGTAGCCGAGCAGGTCCCTGATGTCACGGACACAGCGGTCGAGCAGCCCGGTGCGGTTGATGCGGTCCCGGAGCATGCGGCGGGTCCGCGCCGCGATGTCCTCCACCCCTTCCGCCGCCGCGTCGAAGGCGGCCGGAATGGCGACCTCCGTCTTGTAGAAGTCCGCCACGTCCATGACGAACGACCGCTCGTGGCCCGAGTGGACGAAGCCAAGCCCTGGGGAGCAGCCGAGTGCGGCGACGACGGAGTGGGAAACGCCGTACATGCACTGGGCCGCGGCCGTCACGGCCTGGTTGGGGGCGTCTCCGGCCGCGAAGTCCTCGCGGTGGTACTCACGGCGCCGCCAAGGGACCCCCGTACGCAATGACTCCCGCTTGTAGCACTCCTTCAGCCGCCGCCCCTCCATCCCGAGCAGGTCCTGCCGGGTGCGGCCCGTCGTGTCCTCGCCGGGGAAGCGCAGCCGGTACATGGCGCGGGCCACCTCCAGCCGGGTCCGCCGGTTCGCCCACGCCGTGGCCTGCGCTTCGATGAGGACGGACGAACGGGTGAGCGCCCGGCCTCCCGCGTAGTACCGCACCCCGTGCTCGCCCACCCATGCCACGCCCGCACCGCTGTCGCCCAGGAGCGCCATCGCCTGGTGGGTGACCCGGGTCCCGGGTCCCAGCAGGAGGGTCCCGATCGTCGCGGACGGGATGTGCGTGACACCGTCCACGTCCTCGGCGGTGATCGCGTTGGAGTCCCGGTGGACCGTGCACCGCTCCAGGTAGACGAACGACAGCCGGTCACCGACGCGTGTGAGCTCGCGGGGCGTGGAGCCACCCCTGCGGCCAACCGTGCTCACGCCGCCCCCTCCCCCCGTACCGGAGCCAGGGTCATCAGACCGCATCCGTACGCCTTGGCCTTGCCCAGCCCGTGCGTGAGCGTCCGGCGGAACAACTCCGGCTCCGTGACGCGCAGCCGGCCGTCGAAGGTGACTTTGGTGATCTGTACGTCATCCCTCCTGGGGGCCCTCGACCGCGTCTGTTCTCCTGCCGGGCGCCGATGGAACTGCAGCGGGATCTGGTCCCGTACGACCAGCTCGTATTCGTCCCCCACCGGCAGCAGCCGCCGCTCCTCCGGCTTCTGGACGATCTCGAAGCCCGCTCTCTCCTGGCGCTCCAGCAGCCACCGCATCTGGTGCCGAGGGGTCCGGTGCGCGGCCCGCTTCGTCCGTTCCTCCTCCTTCAGATACTCGTGGCGGATGTTATGCACGGGGTTGGCGGTCAGCCTGAACCCCCAGGTGTCGCCCGCGTGCAGCGCGGTGAGGAAGTCCGCGTACGAGAACGTCGTCCACCCCGGCTCGTCCGATGCGGGCCACCCCGCCTGCTCGACCAGGTGGGTCAGGTCGGGACGGGTGGGGCTGACGATGTACAGCAGCGTCTCGGCGTTCGCATTGCGGTCCACCCGCCACAGCACCCGGGGGCCCGAGCCCTCCCGTGGGGGAGGTGTGGGGAAGGACGCGTTCACCGCGCCGTGCAGGCGGTGGGGCGAGCCGAGCAGGCGGCGGGCGTCGGACCGGTTGGTGTTCACACGGAAACGGGTGAGGTACATCAGTCGGTCCTCGGTGTGACGGGAGTGAGCAGGGACGTGGGTTCGTGCGGTGGCGGGGGTGGTGGTGACGGCCGAGCCCCGGCCTCGGCGGGCACGCGGGTCTCCGTCGTACGGACGCCCCGCAGCCCGTACCGCCGGTGGCGCGGATCGAAGCTCATGGGGAGATCCCGCAGCGTGATGTCCGGCATCCGGTCCGAGGCGGCCGGGCTGTCCAGCAGGAGGTCGAGGCGTACGTCGTCGGGCGGCACCTGGCCCCGGCGGCGGAAGGAGGCGGCGCGTTGTCTCCTGTACCAGCCGGAGGCCTCCCACCGAGCCTCCCGCAACGCCTGCTCCACCCCTCCCTCCAGCGGCTCCGCGATCGTGACCGGTCGTGAAGGAGGGCAGGATCGGCGTCCCAGGTAGGGAAGGAACATGGGCTCCAACAGCGCCTCGTACAAACGCTGTACGAGCCTTTCCTCACCGCTCACTCCGGCCACGAACACCGCGTCGGCCAGGTAGAAGCGCTCCGACAGCGGCATCGCCTTGAGCGTGTCGCTGTGATGCGCGGTGTGGAAGTCCCGCAGTCGACTGCCGGGTTGGTCGATGCGGACGCCGAACTCCAGTGCCGCCAGGTCGGAGAGGTCGGCGTCCCGCCTGCGCCCCTGGGCGGCGGCGAGGAGGCCGACGACACCGCTCTTCGTCGGGGCGTTCTCCGTGGTGCGGCGAGTGAAACGGGCCGAGGACCCCCAGGACTGGAGCGGACCCGCGAGCCGCAACAGCAGCACGCTCATACCCCGGACTCCGCCGCCACGCCCGCTCCACCGCCCGTGCCGCCGTTCTCCGAGGACTCCGGCGCCAGCCGTGCGGCCACGGCGTCGCCCACCTCGGTCAGCAGCTCGGGCAGGTTCACCGTTCTGCCGAGCCCGCTCAAGGCCTTCGTCTCCTCGCCCACGCGGAGAACCCACCCCTCCGGACCGCCGGAGAGACCGAAGCTCGCTTCCAGGTCCGGAACGAACGTGGCGAGCCTCTCGCAACTCCCCTTGAGGAAGCCACCGTTCTTACTCAGCGCGACAGGTTCCTCGAAGGCGGCCACGTAACTGACCGGGCGCCGTGAGCGAACCTTCACGATCACCGCGGCCGGCAGTGTCTGGTTGCCGAAGGTGTTGATCTTCCCCGTGGGGAGCGACGTGATGAACCCTTCGAGGAAGGCGGCGACGGCTCGCCGCGTAGGCTCCACCGGCCGGGCGTCGTCGTGCCCGGCGCCCAGGTTCTCCTGGAGGCGGTTCACGTCGAGCGCGGCATAGCGGTAGAGCGTTGCGGAGTTGAAGTCGACGGTGCCGATCATCCCGGCGCCCGTCTCGGCATCGGTGTTCTTGTCGTCGACCGCCGTGTAGTAGTCCGACTCGACCTCCACCGCGTGCACGCTGAGCGCATGGGCGACCTGGGCCGCCGCGTCCACGTTGAGATCGGTCGAGTCCGCGACCATGCGGCCGAACAGCGCGATGTCCACCGAGTGTTCGGTGAGGACGAGCTGCTTGGCCCTGGACCTGTTCTCCTTGGCCTTGAGGAAGTCCTTGAGCGCCTGGACGTCTCCGCCCTTCCCACCTTCCACCGTCATGGCGGCAAGAGCGCCGTACTGCCGGTTGCTCAGGAACATCAGGTACGTGGACTCGGCGGCGGGATCCTCCATCTCCTGCTTGCTCTTCCGGCCGGGAACGACGACCTTCGAGCCGGTTGCCGTGGTGATCGTCTCCGCCGCCAGAGCTTGCGCGGCGGCACGTGTGAGCGACGTGTCCAGCGCCATCACCCGATCTGCGAGGACCTCCACGACCTTCTTGGTACGGATGCCGAGCTCGGAGGAGTCGAGCAGCTCCGCGAACGCCTCGCGCGTAGCCCTTTTCCACGCCTGACTGGACACACGCGAGCGCCGCACGCCCCCATAAGTGGCCGACTTCGGCGTCCCTGTGTCGTCACGGTTGAGGTTGCTGGGCGGAACGGTCTGGAGGATGTGGATATCGAGAATGGTCCTGTTCAGGGTCACGCGTGCTCAATTCCTCTGTTTGTCAGGTGCGAAAGGTGCTTGTCGGGAGAAACGAGAGTTCATGGAGAGGCGAGATATGAGTGCGAAGGGGACGGGTGTGTCGGCGCACGGAAGCTGGGCGTCACTCCCCGGCCGCGTAACCGCCGTACTCCTCATCGGCCGCCAGCGTTCGGTCGATCGCCTCGCCGTCCGCGGCCGTCCTCCCCTTCTTCCCGGCGGTGGCGGCGGCCAGATGGAACTCGCGCCCCCACTCCCGCTGCACCCCGGCCCGGTCGGGGCGGTGCTGCCAGCGGTAGAGCTGGCCGGCCAGGCGCGCGTAATCGAGAGGCACCTTCGCTCCCCGGAGCAGCAACACGATCTCTCTGAGCCGTACGGCGACGGAGTCCAGGGATTCGGCCGTGCCGACCCGCACCAGGCGCTTGCGCAGAGAGGAGTCCTCCTCGTCCTCGCCCGCTGTCCCCTGCAACCGGATCAGGGCACGAACCGCCCCGCCCAGGTGGTGATTGCGCTTATGCATGCCCTGTTCACGGCCGGATTGCTGGTGCAGGGCCCACAGGGTGCAGGCGAGGAAGACCGCTTCTTCGGCGTCCTCGGAACGGCCGAACTCACCACGGTCCGCCAACAGGTTGGCCAGATCATCCATCCCCTCGATTCCCCAGAGGTCCTCGACTTCGTGAGCCCGCTTCCCCGCCCCGCGCCGCAGCCGGGCGAGCTCGGACACGGCGTGCGGCCGGTCGGCCAGATACTGGACCTGGATCCGCGCGATGTACCTACCTGTCGCGCCGGAGACCAACCGGTGGACGGGCAGGCGTTCAGCCTCCTTCTCCCCGCTGTTCGCCAGAGGCGGCGAGGCATCCGCGCCCGCTGTCGTAGGGGTAAGGGTCATGAGGTTCCTTCCGGAGGAGCTTCGTCGCCGCTCTCGCTGTCGCCGACGGCGGCCGAGGCAGGCGCAGCTGACGGGGTTCTGGGCAGCACCTTGTTGATCCGGGTCCGGAACCACAGGTCCGCCCGCGAACTGTCGACCCAGCGCTTGCCCACGACCGGCAGGTCGACCACGCGACCCTCCGCCGCACCCCGGCCCGCCGAGTCGAGGAGCTGACGGCCGAGGTCGAGGACAAGGTGCCGTGCGGTGGCCTGCCACTTCACGCGAGCGGCATCCGGCTCGGGCTCTTCCTTGAGGCCGACCAACCACTGCCGGTAGGGCCCGTCCAGTACCCCGAACCCCAGATCTCGTGCCGTGGCTGTGGGTCCCCCTGGTTCCGAGCCCGCCGCGCGCGCCAGGTTTCCGGCCAGTTGGCCGAGTGCGGCCACGGCCCGCTCGGCGTCGGAGACCGCGTCGACGGCGACCGCACCGTACAGAGGCCGGTCCTGGTGGAGCAGGACGACCGGCAGGGCGATGGAGTCGTCGACCACCTCGTCCACCACGGACTGCTGCGTCCCGTAGACCGCGCCGACCAATCGCGTACGGATCAGTGAACCCTTCGGCAGCACGCCTTCGGCACTGAGCAGAGCCAGCCACCGGACGACTGCGGGCGGCAGGCTCTTGTCCGTGCTTCGCCCCGATGTGTCGCCGTCCTGCTTCTGGGCGTACAACAGGCCCGCCAGACCGCGCCAAGCCGCCCTTGCCGGATCGTGCTGGCGCGGCAGGTAGATCAGCGGACGACCGAGCTTCTTCTCCTGCACCGTGCTGCGCCGCCAGCCCGTCATCGGTTCCGACTTGTGCCGGTTGGCGGGGGCGAGCGGGTCCCCGTAACCGAGGACAACTCCAGTGACGTCATGCCCCTCCGTATGGAGGAGCAGTCGCCGGGACTGCCAGGTGTAGAGGTCGCGCGGGCCTGCGGGCCGGGGAACAGACGGATCGCCTTCCAGGACTCCGGGCCCGGGAGGCGGATCGCGACGCCATACCGGAAGATCTGCCTTCGGCTCCGACTTCAGGATGTCCTCATCCGTCGGAATCAGGTTCAGCAGGAGCGTCTCGCGCAGGTCCGCGCCCTCCGCGAAGACACCGCCGAGCCCGCCCACCCAGCCGACGCCCTGCGGATACACCTTCCCGCCCTTGACCCGGTCGTCGCCCTCCATCCCGGACTTGATGCCGGACGAGTCGTACGCATGCGTGTGGACGAGCCAGCGGGCCGCCTCCGCGAGGCCCAGCCGGTCGACACCGGGCCGGCGCATGGAGAAGAACGCCTCGCCGTTCGGCACGTCGGCCACGATCCGGTTCAGCGAGGCGACTTCGTGCTTCTGCGTGTGCAACCCGGCCACCTGGAGGAACGGCCGCGCGGGGTGAAGAAGATCGAAGCGGTCTCGGTACCGGTCGAGGTAGTCGCCGACGACGTCCAGGGAGTCCGGCGCCTCCCACAGCGCCTCCCAGTCCTCCAGCTCCGCCGGTGCGCCCGCGGATCTGCCGTCGGCCTCGTCGAGAGCGTCGTACAGGATCGCGAGCAGCAGCCGCAGCAGGGCCAGCTCCTGAGTCGGAAGGTCACCGACCAGGCGGCGGATGCCTTTCGCCCGTGCGAAGACATCGTGCAGCGACAGCTCACCGGTGGAGCCGTCCTCGTACTGGACGGGCAGCCACGGCCGGGAGACCAGGTCGAAAGAAGGCACTGTGGACGCCACCGCTTCGAGCCCCTTTGCTCTGCCTGCGCTGCGCGCGCCGACAGGACCCACCCGGAGCCCGTCGTCAGCGCTGTAGTGGACTTCCCAGCCTGACAGGTGGGTCTGACGGTCCTCGTCCAGGACGAGCACCAACTCCCCTGCCAGCCAAGGGCACTCCTTCACCTGCCAGGCGGGCACGACGAACCGCTCCAGCTCCGCGATGGTCCGGTCGATCACCCCCGGATGGGTGAGGACGCGAGGCAGCGTCAACGCGGACGCGGCGACGATCTCCGCGGTCCGGTGCGGCGGAGGCGCGTGTTCCGGCAGATCCAGACCGCCACGCCCGCCGTCGAGCCACTCCACGGTGGTCAGCCGGCCGTCCGCGCGCCGCTGGACGACCAGCACCTCAAGGCTCTCGTCGCTGTCCCGCACCTGGGCTCGTCCGCCAGGGCTGTCGTCGGCGTCCCCGGCGTTGCCGTCCAGCCAGCCGAAGAGGGGCCGTCCGGCCCGGCGTACGGGCCCCAGCCGGAACACATCGGCCTCCTCCCGCTTCTTCGCCAGCCTGATCAGGTACTGCCGGCGGGCGTCGGCCAGCGCGGGCGCCCAGTGTTCGGGCCCGGCGGGACGATCGTCGTAAGCGGCCTGTACCAAGGGGCTGATGTGGTCAGGCAGAACCAGCGGTACGCCGTCGAGATGCGGCCCCAGCACGGCGAGCGCCCGGAGCAGGGTGTGCGGCCCCTGGTAGACGGCGACCGAACCCTTCACCGGCTCGGGCGGGTCGGCGTCCCAGTCCTTCACGCCGGTGATCAGACAGCGGGCCTGGGCGAGGCGGGGAGGCCGGGTACGCGGATGGCGGTGCAGCCGCCCCATGCGCTGAAGCACCAGGTCGACGGGGGCGAGATCGGTGACCAGAAGATCGAAGTCGATGTCGAGGGACTGCTCGACGACCTGACTGGCCACGACGATGTGCGGCCCGGCGGGACGCCTGTACGCCCGGCCGGGGGAGTCGGCCGGCTCAGCGGAGTCACCACCACCGGGCCCGAACCGCTCACGCAGCTCGGTGTCCTTGCGCGCGCGGTCGGCGGCGATGAACCGGGAGTGTGCCACGGTGACGGCCTCCGCCCCGAAGCGCTCACGGAGGTGTTCGGCTGCTTCCAGGACCCGGTCGACGGTGTTGCGTACGACGAGGGCGCAGCCGCCGTCCCTCAGCTCCTCCTCCAGCCGGGTGACGAGCGAGGGCAGTTCGTCGTCGAGCCGCTCCAGCACCACATCCGTACTCCGTCCGGAAGCCGGCGCGGGCCGAGCGGTCAGAACACTGCCGCCGGCCGCAGCGGGTGCGACGGCGGTGATCAACGGGTAGGCGTCGTCGGGCAGATGAAGGGCGTCTGCAAGCTCGGGGGTTTCCTCCCCGGCGTACGCGGCGGCCAGTTCACGCCTGCGCTGCGCGGGCAGGGTCGCGGAGAGCATCACCACGGGCACCCGGTAGGCGGCCAGCCACTCCAGTACACGGTCGAGATAGGTGTTCATGTACGCGTCGTAGGCATGCACCTCGTCGATGATGACGACCTTGCCCGCGACGGCGAGGTGCCGCAGCGCCAGGTGCCGGCTCTTGAGCCCGGCGAAGAGAACCTGGTCGATGGTGCCGACGGCGAACGACGAGAGCAGCCCTTTCTTGCGCCCGCGCAGCCACTGGTGGGCATGGAGGGAGGCGGGGGCGGCCCGCTCGGAGGCCCCTGCCGGTGAGACGGTCTCGTCCGGACCGTCGAGGTCGACGGCCGCGATGGTGCGCCGGTCGGCCTTGGTCATCCCGGCCCACACCTCGTTGAGGGCCGCCTTGGCATGGGCGAGGACCACGGACCGGGGTCCGTCCGAGGGAAGCCGCTGCAACCACCCGATCAGCCGCGGGAACATGGCGTCCCCGGTGGCCCGGGTGGGCAGCGCCACCAGACACCCGCCGGCACCCGACCGGGCGGCCATGACCTCCGCCGCCGCGAAGGCCGCCTCGGTCTTGCCCTCGCCCATGGGCGCCTCGATGATCAGGAGGCCGGGTGCGGGCGACTCCCGGGCCATCCGTACGGCTTCTTCCTGTACGGCCCTGATCTCGGCGCCCTCCGGAAGGTCGAACCGAGCCCGGAACAACTCGGCCGCGCTACCGACCGGTTGCTCGGCCCGCCAGGGCCCGGGAAGGTCGAGCCCGCCCCAGGCGGCGGCAAGGCGACGCCGCTCCCCTTCTTCATCCCCCGGCGCCCAGGAGGCAGGATCGTACGGAAACAGCTCGGAGGAACTGGCGATCCAGTCGGAGACGATGACGATCGCGGTGAGCACGACCTGTACGGGCTGCGGCAACCGAACGCCCTGCCAACCGGCGAACCGCCCCTCCACACCGGCCCGTACAGCGCAGGCATCCATCAACTCGAACTGGACGCGCTTCCATACCTCTTCACTCTCGCCCCCGGTACGCAACAGCCGCGGCCGAAGCCCGAGGTCGTGGATCTGCTGGTGGTCCGGCGGCGTCCCATGATGCCCACCTGCGACCACGGCGAACTGCCCCGAGGCCCGCTCACTCCACCCGAACCGCTCACCCAGCCACTCCTGGATGAGCAACTGTCCGGCCAGCCCATGAGGAGCCATCCTGCGATCCAGCCCGAACTGCTTCTGATACGGCATGTCGAGCCCGGCGTCCCGCATCTGATCCGCGAGCCCGTCCACCTGGCAGGCGAAGGCGGGGGTGGCCTTTCCGATGTCGTGCACACAGGCGAGGTAGACGGCCACCTGCCGCGCATCGTCGGCCCCTTGAGGAAAGGCCTCCGCGACGAGCGTCTTCACGTTCCCGGGCACCCACTCGTCCCAGAGCCTGCCCGCGACGGCGGCGCTGTCGGCCATGTGCCGCCACAGGGGGAGCCACTGTTCGGTCGGCCGATCGTGCTTGCCCCAGGCCGTTCGGGCGGCGGGGGACAGGTGGCGGAACGCGGTGAGGAGTTCCGTGTCGATCATGGCCATGTGGGTCATTCGACACGGGCAAGTTACCTAGGAGCGCCAGTTGTTCAAAAGTGATTCGAAATTGACAGGTTTTGACCGGATTAGCCTTTTTAGTGCTCTAGATTCGCTACGCGTGGCTGGGTCGATCTCGGAATATCTTTGCTCGACTTTTCGTACGGGAGACCGTTCCCCGACCTGAATAGCTCTCCGGTCACCCTCGTTCGCCCGGGGGTGACCGGAGTCGAGCTAGTTGGCCGGGCTGAAGTCGCGGGGCCTTGGGGGCATCACCGCAATACGGTCGGCGCGATAGCCACGGTGGTCAAGGTCAGCACGGCGATGGCCGCAGCTCGCCGAGAGAGCGCCGAAGAAACGACCACCCTGGCGGACACCAGAATGGTGAACGCTGGCTGACCACCCTCATCTTGTCTCTCATTCGGCTCTTTCCTGCCCATAAGAGGCTCCTTGCCGCTAGCCGTAATCCGATGTGTGGGGTCGGCCCACCTTGCAGCGGGCAGGTTTGGGGCTGCGTCGATCCTGCTGGTTACGTCTCGGGGCCGACATTGGGACCGTATCTTCTGTGGCCAGTTTCGCGGGCTCTGTTGAGCTGAAAGGGTGTGTCTAGATCGCCATCATTCATGGAGTGGGTCGCCCTAATTGAAAGGTTTCTCCAAGGCCACGGATGAAGCCATCTGACTCCGTTCGGCATTTAAGCAGAACCCCGCGTGCGCGGGGACCACACGCGAGGTATCAACGTGGCGTGGGTCGCCCTAGGGGCCATCCCCGCGTGCGCGGGGCCAAGTCTTGGCTCCGAGGTGGAGCCGCAGACTATCGAGGGACGCTCCCGCGTGCGTGGGCACCACGCCGCGAACGGATGGACCCCGCATTCCTTGCGGGGCCATCCTAGCGTGCGCGGGGACCACAACCTCACGATGAAGGGCGCCGAGCTGGGCCGGGGACCACCCCCGTATGCGCGGGGACCACTTCGTGCAGCACGACGCCGTTGGCCAGGCCGCGGGAACACCCCCGCGTGCGCGGGGACCACACCCCGAGCTGCACCCCCCACACCGCGCCGCTGGGAACACCCCCGCGTGCGCGGGGACCACCCGGCCTCGACGTGGACGACGAGGGCAACAACGGGAACACCCCCGCGTGCGCGGGGACCACGAGGAGGCGGAGCGGCTCGGGCTGCTGCTGCGGGGAACACCCCCGCGTGCGCGGGGACCACGCGCTCTGCGCCCACTGCACCGTGATGAATCCGGAACACCCCCGCGTGCGCGGGGACCACAGGCCGTCGGCCTCGGTCATGTAGTCCGCGGCGGGAACACCCCCGCGTGCGCGGGGACCACCCAATCCAGATAGCCGATGACGTCCTCAGCGAGGGAACACCCCCGCGTGCGCGGGGACCACTCCTCAAAGCCCTCCGCGACGAAGGCCTCACCGGGAACACCCCCGCGTGCGCGGGGACCACACGCGGTGAACGACAGGAGACCCCGGCTCGATGGGAACACCCCCGCGTGCGCGGGGACCACAGTTCGTGACCTGCGGGTTTAGGTGGCTGGAGGCTCGTTTTTACTTACTTCTTGAGAAACGGACATATCTCTCCCGCGTCGCAAACAGCCCTTGCCTGAAGCTGGGCTGTCAGCGGTGATTCTGCCTGTCAGCGGCCGTCGAGGAGGCCTCATTCCTCTAGGAAGACGGTCCAGCGCCTGCCCAGGAGCTTGTGAAGGCGAAGGAGTGCGGTGCCAGTGCTCCGCTCCGTCCCCGCTGCTCTCGGCTTCTGTTGGCTGTGTGGCGCGAGCTCAACCTCATACGGTTCTGAGCAGGTCGCGGAGGTTGGTCATGTGGGTCTTGATGTCGGCGGCTCCGTCGCCTTTGGTGGGGCGGTCCGGGGTTTCGGCGCTTGTTTGGTTGCGGGTTGTGCGGCAGGGGCGGCAGAGGCCGTCGGGGAGTGCTTCTGGCCTCCCGGGGCGGCCGCAGTCGGTGCATTCCATCAGGACGCGGCGGGCCGGGGCTGGGGTGTTGGGTGTGGTGTTCTCGGTCGGGAGGTGGGGTGGCATTTTGTCGGTGAGGCGGCGGCGGACGAGGCCGGCGGGGTAGCCGATCTCGGCGGGGAGTCCTGCGGTGAGTGCGCTGGTGAGGTGGTCGACGCTCGCGCCCCGGGCGAGCCATTCGGCCGCCAGGGCTTCGAGGGCGGCGCAGTCGTCGGCGGAGAGCGTCAGGCGGTGGTCGTTGCGGCCCAGGCGCGCCAGGGCGAGGTAGGCCGGGGACGGGCCCGCCTCGGGGGTGCGGGGTGCTGCCGGGGTCGTGTTCGTCGCGGGAGGCTCGGGTTCTGTGTTCGGGGTCTGGGGTGGGATGCGTTGTTGCGGTACGGCGGTGGATTCCGGGCCCTGTTCCGGACCGGGGTCCTCCGGCGGGGGCGGGGGTTCCTCGTCCGGCGGGGGCTCCTCGTCCGGGACCCACGGCGGCGGGGAAGCCGCCTCCGGCGCGGGGCCCGCCGCCTGGTCGGAGCTCTGGGCGGTGAGGTAGGTGTTCCACCACTCGTTGTCGCGGGCTGTGCGGGACCAGAACGTGCGGGAGACCCACCTGGTCTCGTCGCCCGCGCTGACCGTGCACCGTACGCGTCGCAGGTGCCCGGCGACGGAGAGGGCCGTCAACGCGGAGGAGATGGCCTGCTGGCCGTACAGCGGGAGCTGCTGGCGAGCTGCTTCACGCTCATCGCCGCACCATCCGGGAGGTGGTCGACGAACCCGGCGACGTACCGCTCACGTACCGGCAGGAGCGCGAAGTCCTGCGGTGTGCGGGGGTGTTGGTGGGGTGCGGAGCGTTTGCCGTAGCCGGGGTTGGCCATCGGGTACGCGGCGGGAAGTGCGGGGGACTGCAGGGCGGAGCTAGGGTGCTGGGTAGCCACGGGATCGTCTTTCTAGGGTTGCGATCTTGCGGTCAGACCCCGGCCTGGTGTGGCAACACCTACCGGGGTCGATTGGTTCTCGAACCGTAAGCACTCGTGACGCTCCGCCGCAAGCTGTCACGATTAGTCATACTTGCTCGCCGTGACAGGTCAGGGAGGTAGGGGAGGTTTTCCCCAACCCCCTCATCTACCCGCCGGTTAAAGAAGGCGCTCGAACCTCGAAGCTCGCATCCCGAAGCCCGAATCCCGGGACCCGAGCTTCGGGTCGGGACCCCACCTCCGTACCTCCGTAAGCGGGAACCGACCGGTCCCGACGCTCGGAACCCGGCGCTTGGGACCCGAGCTTCGGGCCGTCAGCCGTATCGCCACCCCATCCGGCACATCCTGATCTCCTGCCCAGTGCGGGCGGAGGGCGCCACGAGCCCTCTGGTTCAGGTCAGGGCGTCGATCGCCTTCACGATCAGGGCGCGAGCCGCGGCGCCGTACACGGCAGCCTTCCTTAGCTCCTCGAACGCCCTTGTGTACAGCGCGATTTCGCTGGGCTGAGTGATACGGACACGGGCCGAGACCAGCTCGACCGAGACGAGTGAGTTGTCGTAGACGTGGAACGTCTCGCGAGGCCACTGTTCGCGGTGCGCGGTCGCCGGGATGACACCCAGCGACACGGCGGGCAAGGCGCCGGCGGTGAGGAGGTAGCCGAGCTGAGCGGCCATCGCGTCGGCATCGCCGATCCGGTAGTGCAGTACGGACTCCTCAATGAGGAGGACGAAGCGGTGGCCCCGCTCGTGGATGACGCGGGAACGGTCGACCCGGGCGCGGGCGGCTTCGGCACTGTCGTCGACCGGCAGATCACGGAAGCGGGCGCTCATACCGAGGACGGCGGCAGCGTACCCCTCGGTTTGCAGCAGGCCGGGAACGAGCGAGGACGAGTAGACGCGGAACAGTTCGGTCTGTCGGAAGAAGGCGATGGAGCTGTTCTGGAGCTGTTTGAGCCCGTGACGGATTTGGTGGCGCCACTCGGTGTACATCGACTCGGCGTGCAGCGACTGGGCAATGAGATCCTCGGCCAGGGCCTCCGCACCGACAGTCCGGCACCATCGGCGGATGTCCCCTGCGGACGGGGCGGTGCGGGCGTTCTCGATGCGGGAGGTCTTGGCGTGGTGCCAGCCGCACCCGGAGGCCAGCTCGGTGACCGTGAGTCCGGCTCCCTTGCGGAGGTCGCGCAGTCGCCCTGCTACGACTTCGCGCGCGGCCTGGGCCGAGGAGGAGGGGGATGTGGTCATGTGCCGGCCTGTCCGGGTGCAGCTGTCAGCGGATTTCGTACTGGTCGTGCGGTACGCCCCGGTCCCACACGGCCTCGAAGGCGTCAGCGCACAGCTTCGCCGCAAATAGCTCGGTGGTGTGCTCCGGGCCTTGGGATGAGCCATCGCCTGCGAAGTGGTTCCACCGGACGAGACGGTCGTCGAAGAGCCAGAAGTCGTTGCCGGGCAAGGCGATGTCGGATGCGCGGTGACGGGGCAGCCACCGTACCTGCTCCCCTGCGGCGATGTTCGTGAAGGTGCAGGAGTGCTCGTACCGGATGTATTCGCTGACGGGTTCGGAAACGATGCGGGCCCGGCGCATGACGACGCCTCGCCCGACGGCCTCGGCTACGAGATCGAGCCAGGGCCGCCACCAAGAGGCTCGGTCCGCCGGGTCGTGACGGATCCCGGCCCGCCACTCGGCGAACGGGCCCGTCTCGTTGCCGACGGCGTAGACGTCCCGCATTTCGAGGTGGACGGCGGACCGTTGGCACTGAGCTAGCAGATCAGCGAACCTGGTCGGCGCTGTCGAGGACATCGCACGCCTTCCTGATCATGTCCACCATCCGGGCGGGGACGCGGACTACGGCTTCGGTGTCCGGGATTCCCACAGCGTGCCCGGGGAGTTCGAGTGCGGCGCACTCGGCTTCGAGTTCGGGGCCCGCTTTCCATCCCTGGAAGACGAGTTCACCTCTCTCCTGGTCTACCCACACAGTGGGACTTTCGTCGTCTCCGGTCTGTGGGTCGATTCCGATGAACTGTAACGACATGCTGCAACCTCCTTCTGAGTGGCGTGCAGTTGTGTGCAACACCGTTGGACATCGAGGGGCTTGGGTCAAGAAGGCATGGCTTCGTGAGCCTGGAAAGAGAGGCTGAGTGCACAGATCTGCACATAGCTGGAATGCGTGCACGGCAGGTCCCTACGGTCTGGCGTATCTCACGAACTGTGACGGGAGCCTTACCCGTGATGACGATCAAGGTGTACGCGGTGAATCGCGAAGGAGATGTTCGCGTCCTGCGTGAACGGACCGAAGTGGTCCCGCTCGACGAGCCCGACACCTCGCAACGGCTCCCCTCTTGCGGGTGCCTCAGGTGCGCGGAGACGGAGCCGGTGCAGTGAGGGCCGTGGAGCGGGTGGCTCGGCCGGACGCGGCGTACCGCATGTTGCTTGGCCACACCATGGTCTGCGTCGACTGCGGGTCGGCCCGCCGCCCCTGCCCGAAGGCCGTGGAGCTGGGCCGTGCGTGGCGGGAGGTCCGCCGTGGTGTGTGACCGCTGCGATGAGCCCATTCCTTCCGGGCAGGCGGAGGAGGTCGTGGTCGACGGGGCGTCCGGTGCGGGTGGCACGGTCGTGATGCACCGGGTTCCGTGGCGGGTATCGGCTCGCGTTCGGCCTGCTTCCTACCCGGTGGAGGGCAGGTGACCGTCTCGCTGTCGGCCACGGATGTCCGTACGTGTGAGGCGTGTTGGCGCGCTCCCGTCACCGCCGTTCGTCGCACCGCGAGCGGTCGGGATCTGTTGTGCCGGGCGTGTGCCTTGGGCGGTTGTCCGCGCCGCGTCGATCTGTTCCCGCCGTACGGGATCTACCGGCTCCACCAGCCCGGTAACCGATCAACCCCACTACATACAGAGGGAGATGGATGATGAGCAGCATTGCGCTGATGGATGACGGTAAGCATGGTGGTCCGCCCTCGGACAAGCCGTGGACGCCGCCTCAGGAGCCGAAGCCGTCTCCGGATGGCAGCCGCCCCAAGTTCGCTCCGCAGTCGTGAGCACCTCACAGTCCGTTCCCACCTACCCGGGCCTGGTGCAGGATCTCGCCGACCGGGGGTTGCTGGATGCCCGGTGGCGGCAGGTGTTCGAGGCCGTGCCGCGCTGCCGGTTCGTTCCGGCTGTGGTGTGGCGGCAGTTGTCCGACCGGTGCGAGCCGGTCGTCGGTAGGGATGCGTGGCTGGCTCTGGTCAACAGCGACGAGCCCGTGGTCACGCAGCTCGATGACGGGGTTGAGGGCGGGCCCGGCGTCGCCACCTCGTCGAACTCGATGCCGTCCATGGTGGCCCGCATGCTCGCCCTGCTCCGTGTCGAGGACGGGCAGCGGGTGCTGGAGATCGGGACCGGGACCGGACATGTTGCCGCGCTGCTGTGCGAGCGGCTCGGGGAGGAGCTGGTGCACAGTGTGGAGCTGGATCCGGTCGTGGCCGGGCAGGCTGCCGAGGCGCTGGCGCGGGCCGGGTACCGGCCGTACCTGCGCGTCGGCGACGGTGAGCAGCCCTGGCCCTCCCTGGGGCTCGTCGACCGGCTGATCGCCACCTGCGCCCTGCGGCACGTCCCGTACGCGCTGCTGCGGCAGGTGCGGCCCGGCGGGATCCTTGTCGCCCCGCTCGCCCGGGAGTTCTGGTCCGGGGCCCTGGTCCAGCTCCACGTCCAGGACGACGGCACCGCGTCGGGCCCCTTCTGCGGCGGGGCCACGTACATGCCGATGCGCTCCCACCGCGCCCCCGACCTCCACCCGGTCCACGGCAAGGGGCGCGCCCGCGCCGCCGGGCTGGACCCCGCCCGTGTGCTCGACCTCGGGTTCGCCCTCTACGCCGGGGCCCGGCTGCCCGGCGTACGCCTTATCCATCAGACCGTCCCCGAAGGCGCCCAGGTCTGGGTCACCCGTGAGAACGGAGCCGCCGCGACAGCGGCCACCGGGGAGCAGGTGTGGCAGTACGGGCCCGGGCTCGTGTGGGAGGAGATCGAACAGGTCTGGTGGGAGTACGAGACGGTCGGGCGGCCCGACGCCGAACAGTTCGGGCTCACCGTCACCGACCGAGCGCAGCAGGTCTGGCTACGAGATCCGTCGGCGGTCATCCGACCGAGCAGGCGGTGATCGGCCGCCTCATGGCCGCCGAGACGTACGACGCATGTCAGAAGGGGCGTCCGACTGCTACCAGTCGGACGCCCCTTCTTCAAGCGGTAGCGGTGGGATTTGAACCCACGGTGACGGGTTACGCCACACTCGCTTTCGAGGCGAGCTCCTTCGGCCGCTCGGACACGCTACCGAGAGAGAGCTTAGACCATCCCGGGGCGTGCACAGAAATCGGTTCCCGGAGGCGGGGGCCTACGCCGTCAGAGCGTGCGGAAGAACGCCGTCAGCTGGGTCGCGCACTCCGTCTCCAGCACGCCCGCGATGACCTCCGGGCGGTGGTTCAGGCGGCGGTCGCGGATCACGTCCCAGAGCGAGCCGGCCGCGCCCGCCTTCTCGTCGCGGGCGCCGTAGACGACCCGGGCCACCCGGGACTGGACCAGGGCGCCCGCGCACATCGTGCAGGGCTCCAGGGTGACCACCAGCGTGCAGTCGGTCAGGCGCCACTCGCCCACCGCCTCGGCCGCCCGGCGCAGGGCCAGGATCTCGGCGTGGGCCGTCGGGTCGCCGGTGGCCTCGCGCTCGTTGTGGGCGGCGGCCAGCTCGGTGCCGTCGGGGCCGAGCACGACGGCGCCGACCGGTACGTCACCGGCCGACGCCGCCCGCTCGGCCTCGGCCAGAGCACGGCGCATCAGGGCCTGCCACGGATCGCGTACGGGGTCGGGGCCGGGCACAGGTACGCGTACGGGATCCGGGGTGGGCCGGGGGGAAGGGGAGGGGTTCGGCGGGCTCGCGGTCACCCGCGGACCCTAACGGACGGGGCAGGAGAGGGGAGGGAGAGCGTCCCGGCCATCAGCCCCGACCGCCCCTAGCGCACCGCCTCCAGGACCTCGGCCGCTCCCAGCGCGTCGGCGATCTCCGTCAACGCGTCCGTTCGCAGCGTCAGCAGGTCCTTCTCCGAGACCCCGAAGTCGGCGAGGATGCCCAGCTCGCCGATCGGGCCCGCCGGCACGGAGTCGGGGTCGGAGTGGGGATCGGGATCGGAGTCCGTGTCCGCGTCCCGGGCGGAGGCGGTGGTCCGATCGGTGGTCGTTGCGGAGGAGGACGCCGGGCCGTCCGGTTCGCCGTCCTCCGTGCCGTCGAGGTCGACGAGCTCCTCCAGTGCGGCGATCTCGTCCTCGGCCCCTGGTTCGCGGCCGAGCAGTTCGTCGGTGAGCAGGATCTCCCCGTACGAGGAGCGGGCGGCGGCGGACGCGTCCGACACGTAGATACGGGGGTCCTCCTCACCGTCCACCCGGAGGATGCCGAACCAGGCGTCCTCCTGCTCGATGTAGACCAGGACCGTGTCCTCGTCCACCGAGGCCTCCTGGGCCAGATCCGTCAGGTCGGACAGGGTCTCCACATCGTCGAGCTCTGTATCGCTCGCTTCCCACCCGTCTTCGGTGCGCGCGAGCAGTGCGGCGAAGTACACCGTGACTCTCCCACTGGTCATAGGTGAATCGGTCCGACGGGAGGGCAGACGGGAAAGTCCGCCTGCCTGAGCCCCGCCCAATCGGCATCGTGGCAGAAACAAGCGCCGAGCGAGACCTCTTCGGCCGTTGCGTCGGCCATCAGTTCCAGGAGTGCCTGGTCGGGCGCCTCCCTGACGGTACCCGCCGATGACCCGATCGGCGGGGGGAGTGCGCCGGTGGTACGGCCCGGCTTCACCAGCGGAACGTGCGCATCCGCATCTGTTGCCGCATACGGGCCGCACGGGCCCGGCGCGGCTGCACGCGGTCGCGCAGCTGCTTCGCCTCGTGGAGCTCGCGGAGGAACTGGGCGCGGCGTCGGCGCCGGGCCGCGTCACTCTCCTGCGCGTCCGTGACGTCACCCGCCGTGTCGCGCGCCGGCTCGCGTGTCGTGTCGCGCGGCTCGCGCGCGTCGCTCACTCCGCGTGAGACCGCGTTCCGCCGCTGTTCCCCGTCCGCCATCGACACACCACCCCAACCCTGGGTCCGTATGCCCCCACCTTCCCCCCGAACAGGTGGTTGATGCCAGCGCAGAGTGCCGGAGGGCGCGGTTACTGTTGACGCATGCGGATCCACGTCGTCGACCACCCGCTGGTGGCGCACAAACTGACCACGCTGCGCGACAAGCGCACCGACTCCCCGACCTTCCGGCGCCTCGCCGACGAGCTGGTCACCCTCCTCGCCTACGAGGCCACCCGGGATGTGCGGACCGAGCAGGTCGACATCGAGACCCCGGTGACGCCCACGACGGGCGTCAAGCTCTCGCACCCCCGGCCGCTCGTCGTCCCCATCCTGCGCGCCGGCCTCGGCATGCTGGACGGCATGGTGCGGCTGCTGCCCACCGCCGAGGTGGGCTTCCTCGGCATGATCCGCAACGAGGAGACGCTCCAGGCGGAGACGTACGCGACCCGGATGCCCGAGGACCTCTCCGGCCGCCAGGTCTACGTCCTCGACCCGATGCTGGCCACCGGCGGCACCCTCGTCGCGGCCATTCGCGAGCTGATCAAGCGCGGCGCCGACGACGTCACCGCCGTCGTCCTCCTCGCCGCGCCCGAGGGCGTCGAGGTCATGGAGCGTGAGCTGGCGGGCACCCCCGTCACCGTCGTCACCGCCTCCGTCGACGAGCGGCTCAACGAGCACGGCTACATCGTGCCGGGCCTCGGCGACGCCGGTGACCGGATGTACGGGACGGCGGAGTAGCCACCTCGGCGGCCCCACGGCCCTACGGCCCCTCGGCGCGACAGGCAAACGGCCCGACAGCGCCACGGCCCGACAGGCCAACGGCCCGACGGCCCAACAGCACGGTGCCCCTTCCACGTAAGTCGTGGAAGGGGCACCGGTGTGTCTGCCCGCGCGTGCTGCTCAGCCGCTCTTCGTCGTCGGAGTCGTCGCGCAGGACGCCGACGGTGCCGGGGAAGGCTTCGTGAGGGCCGTCATGGCGGCCGTGGCCTCCGCCGGGGTGCTGAACGCCTTGAACTTCGCGCCGAGGATCAGGTCGACCTCTGCCGTCTTGCGCTGGTCCGTCTTCTGCACCGTGCCCGGCAGCTGCGTGCCCAGCACGGTGAAGCTGCCGCCGGCCGCCGCGGCCGGGGCGCCGAGCAGCACACCGGGGCCGGGGACCTTCTTGTCGTACGCCTTCGGGGCGTTGCCCACCTCGCCGACGGTGAACCCGCGCTTCTTCAGCTCGTCCGCGGCGGTCTTGGCGAGCCCGCTGGTGGTCGTCGCGTTGTAGACGTTGACCTTGATGGCGGCCGGCTTCGGGAGCGCCTTCGCCGGAGCCACGGGCTTCGGCGTGGGGCAGTCCCGCTGGTGGCCGGCGGCGCTGGCGCTCTGGTCGCCGCCGGTGAAGACGTCGATGAGCTGCAGTGTTCCCCAGCCGGCCAGGCCGAGGGCCACCACGGCCGAGACGCCCACGAGGACGATCCTGCGGCGGTTCCGGGGGCGGCGCATGCGGGGGTAGGTGTCGCCCGTGATGCGGTACTTTCCGCCCATGCCGGGGGGAGTGAGCATGCTCATGGAGGCAGCGTAGTGCGACCCGGTGATGTCGCGTACTAAATGATCAACGTATGGCACCCGGATGAGCGCGAAAGCACCCGAAAGGCCCGAATTCGGGTGTGGGCGTCAGGCGGCTGTTATGAGGGTGATACGTACGGATGCGCGGCGGGCGCGGGAGGGCGCGGCGGCGTCAGCCCAGGTCGAGGACGCGTGCGTGCAGCACCTGCCGCTGCTGGAGTGCGGCCCGGACCGCCCGGTGCAGCCCGTCCTCCAGGTACAGGTCGCCCTGCCACTTCACGACGTGGGCGAAGAGATCGCCGTAGAACGTGGAGTCCTCGGCGAGGAGGGTCTCCAGGTCCAGCTGGCCCTTGGTGGTCACGAGCTGGTCCAGGCGAACCGGACGCGGCGCGACATCCGCCCACTGTCGGGTGCTTTCCCGGCCGTGGTCGGGGTATGGCTTCCCATTTCCGATGCGCTTGAAGATCACACGGAAAGCCTACCGGTCAAGGGGTGCCGGGCGCAGCCACGGAACCCCACAGCGGCCACGGAACCCCCCGGCGGCGGCCGCCAAAGGGTGTGCGGCGTCGCATACCGCTGGATACCGGGACAGGCGTTTCCGCTCGTACGGGTGGAGCGGGCCGAAGAGCGTGCCGAGGGTGGACGGCGTACGTCGCGGGCGGAGGCGGGCGCTCAGGCCTGCGCTCCGCCCGCGACGGACGGTGCTCGGTGTGCGTACGGGCCGCTACTCCGTGACCTCGTGACCGTGGCCGTCGTGCAGGCCGCCGCCGCTGCCCGGCGTGCCGGTGCTCGGGACCGGCTTGACCGGACGGGTCAGCGAGCGAAGGTCGTGGGCGTACGTGCCGACCGCGTTGGCGATCACGTCGATGTTGACGTCGAAGTGGCGCATGCTGATGTTGCTCAGGTCGTCGCAGGCGGCGTGGTAGCACGCGTCGTAGGCGACGCCCGCCTGCCCGCCGTAGGCCTTGGCCTGGGCCTCCGTCTTGATTCCCTCGGCGCCCGTGAACGTACCGCCGGATGGGATGCCGATCTCGATGAACGGGCCGTAGTCCGAGCGGCCGGTGAAGTCCGTGCCCTCGTGCCTCTTGCCCTTGCTGTCGAGGAACTTGTTGATGTCGCGCTCCAGTTGGGCGGAGCCCTCCGGGCCGGGGCCCGCGCCGACGCCGTCGGAGTCGTCGCCGTCGTAGACGAACTGGACGCCGTTGGGCGAGGCGATCATGTCGAAGTTCAGGTAGAGCTTGATCTGCCGGCGCTGCTTCTCGGAGAGCCCCGCGACGTACGCCTCCGAGCCGAGCAGGCCGTTCTCCTCGGCCGACCACCAGGCGAACCGGACCTTGTTGGCGGGCTTGCTCTTCGACTTGGCTAGTTCCAGGGCGACTTCGAGGAGGCCGGCGGAGCCGGAGCCGTTGTCGTTGATGCCGGGGCCTTCGGTGACGGAGTCGAGGTGGGCGCCGAGCACCACGGTGTTCGCCGCCTTGCCGCCGCGCGTCTCCGCGATGACGTTGCGGGTGGCCCGCTCCTCCTGGAGCTCACGGATCTCGAACGAGACGGTGACCTCGCCGGAGGCCAGGTCGGCGACGAGCTTCTCGCCCTCCTCCTGGGTGATGCCGCCGGTCGGGATCCGGCCTGCCGAGATCTCGCTGAGCGTGCCGGACAGAACGCCCTCGGTGTTGTTGTAGACGACCGCTCCGGCCGCACCGGCATCGGCCGCTGCCGCCTGCTTCTCGGCGAAGGAGCAGCCGCCGCGCTTGATCAGCGCGATCTTGCCGGTGAAGTTCGCGGAGGCGTAGTCGGACGCCTCGCAGCCGGAGGTGTCGTCGACGGGGACGTTGACGAGTCCCGCCGTCAGACCCCCGACCGGCGTCGACGGGGTGTACGTCATCGCCGCGATCGTCACGTCGCGGGGCGTCGGCGACACCACGGCGAGCTTCTGGGCCAGGGTCTCGGTGTAGATGAAGCGGAATTTCTCGTACGCGACCTGGTACCCGGCACGCTGGAGCTGCCGGTGGACGTAGGCGGCCGAGGCGTCGTGGCCGGGCGATCCCGCCGCGCGGTGGCCGTCGGCCGAGTCGGCTATCGCCTGGAACTTCTGGAGGTGGCGGTAGGCGTCACGCGCGGACGCCTTCTTCACCAGCTCCCGGGACAGCTTGACCGCCTCTTTCGAGGGGCTCTTCCCATGACCTGCTCCGGGCTTCGAGTGGCCGTGTCCGTGCGAGGGCCCGTGGTACGGGGCCGCGCCCAGGAGGAGCGGCGTGGCCAGGGCGGTGGCGGCCACAACTGCCATGGCTCTGCGACGTGTTGCGTGCACAAGAGTCCTTCCGGTCGAGACGTGACGGAGGTGCGCTTGACGGTGCGAACGAACGTGCTGCGAAAGCTGTTGCGAAAGCTAGCGAGTGGGGTGGCCGCTGGGAACACCGGTGGCCGATTTTGATCGTTTCCGCCGGGTGTTCTGTCCGGCTGTGTGCTGAGCTGTGCATTCCGGTCACCCCTTGGCGTTGGGTGAGCCCTTCGCCGTTTTCGCCGCCTTCGCTGCCGTCCCCGTCTTTGCTGCCGTCCCCGTCTTCGCTGTCGTTTTCGCCGCCTTGGCCGCCTTGGCCGCCGCCTTGGCCTCCTGCTTGTACGCGCGCACCTCCGCCAGCGACTCCGGCCCGGTGATGTCGGCGACCGAGCGGCGCGAACCGTCCTCCCCGTACGCCCCTGCCGCCGTCCGCCACCCCGCAGGACGTACGCCGAACTGCTTGCCGAGCAGCGCCAGGAAGATCTGGGCCTTCTGGGTGCCGAAGCCCGGCAGCTCGTTCAGCCGGCGCAGCAGCTCCTCGCCGGTGTCCGCGTCCCGCCACACCGCGCTCGCGTCCCCCTCGTACTCCGCCACCAGGTACTGACACAGCTGCTGCACCCGCTGGGCCATGGAGCCGGGGTAGCGGTGGAGCGCCGGTTTGGTGGTGAAGAGGGCGGTGAAGGCCTCGGGGTCGTACGCGGCGATCTCCGCCGCGTCGAGGTCGTCCGAGCCCATCCGCTCCGCCAGCGTGTACGGGCCCGTGAACGCCCACTCCATCGGCACCTGTTGGTCCAGCAGCATGCCGACGAGGGCGGCCAGCGGGCTACGGGCGAGGAGCTCGTCGGCCTCCGGCCGCTGGGCGATCCGCAGGGTGGTTTCCTTGCCGCTGTCACTCTTGGTCATACATTCGATGATCCCGACGCGGGGCGCCGACGGCGACTCCAGCGGCGCCGATGAGCCCGTCTGGCCGTGTCCGCCGTGGCCCGGGCGGGTTCGGCCGGTGCTGCGGCTTCCGCCGGAGGGGGTACGCGAGGGTGCTCGTGACGTCGCCGTACGTGTTCGGGTGCGGGCGCTACGGCCCCGACCGCTCCGCGCGCATCCGCAGGTAGCGGGCCTCGGGTTCGCTGAGGGTGGCGTCGGCGGCCGCGCGGTAGGCGGACCGGGCAGCGTCCAACTCCCCGGCACGTTCAAGGAGATGGGCGCGTACGGCGTCGAGGCGGTAGTGGCCGCCCGACGCCTTCGCCACCGCGTCGACCGCCGCGAGGCCCGCCCGGGGCCCGTGCACCATGGCCACCGCGACAGCCCGGCCCAGCGCGGCGGCGGGGTCCGGGGTGCGGTGCACGAGGAGCTCGTACAGGGCGAGGATCTGCGGCCAGTCGGTGTCCTCGGCGCGCCCGGCCTCGTCGTGCAGCGCGGCGATGGCGGCCTGGAGCTGGTAGTCACCCGCCGGGCCCTGGGAGAGCGCCTCCTCGGCCAGCGCGGTGCCCTCCGTGATGGCCGTACGGTCCCAGAGGGAGCGGTCCTGTTCGTCGAGCGGGACCAGCTCACCGTCGCGCCCGGTGCGCGCCGGAGTGCGCGCCTCCGTGAGGACCATCAGCGCCAGGAGCCCGGTCACGCGCCCTTCGTGCGGGAGGAGCCGGCGTACGGCACGGGTCAGCCGGATCGCCTCGCGCGCCAGGTCGGTGCGATGGAGGTCGGGTCCGGCGGAGGCGGTGTAGCCCTCGTTGAAGATCAGGTAGAGGACCTGGAGGACCGCCGAGAGCCGCCGGTCCCGGTTCTCCGGCTCCGGCCTCCGGAACTCCGTCCCCCGCACCGCCCGCTTCGCCCGGCTGATCCGCTGCGCCATCGTCGCCTCCTCCACCAGGTGGGCGCGGGCGATCTCGGCCGTGGTGAGACCGCCGACCGCGCGGAGGGTGAGGGCGATCTGGGCGGCGGGGGTGAGGGCGGGATGGCAGCAGAGGAAGAGCAGGGTGAGGGTGTCGTCCTCGGAGGGCGCCCGGCCGCCCGGCCCGGCGGGGCCTTCTCCGGGCGGCGGGGCGACGAACGCGTCGGCCGGGGTCAGAGCCGCCACGGTCTCCTCGCGCCGCCGCCGGGCCTCGTCGCTGCGCAGCCGGTCGGTGAGGCGGCGCGAGGCGACCCGGATCAGCCAGCCGCGCGGGTTCTCCGGAACCCCGTCCCTGGGCCACTGCCCGGCGGCCGCGATCAGGGCCTCCTGGACGGCGTCCTCGGCCGGGTCGAAGTGCCCGTACCGGCGGACGAGCGCGCCGAGGACCTGCGGCGCGTGGCGGCGCAGCAGGTCCTCGGTGTCGTCGTCGTGATCGTGGCCGTGGCCGTCGTCGCTCGTACGGTCCGCCCTCAGTGGTCGCTCCTGGTCGAAGCCTGCTCCTGGTCGAGCCGGTCGAAGCCTGCTCCTGGCCGGGCTAGTCGATCCCGCCGCCGATGGTGCGGATGAGCACCGGGTACTCGGGCGCCCCGGCCGGCTGCGGACAGCGTGCCACGCGGGCGGCGATCTCGGTCACCCGCTCCAGGCTCTCGCATTCGAGGATCCAGAACCCGGCGAGCAGCTCCTTCGTCTCGCTGTACGGCCCGTCCGACACCACCGGCCGCCCCTCGGCGTCGAGGCTGACGGCCCGCCCCTGCGCGGGTTCCGTGAGCCCGTACGCGGTCACCAGCTCACCCGACTCGGCGAGGTCGTCGTTGATGCCGCCCATGTGGGCGAACATCTCCTGCATGGCCTTCTCGTCCCAGGCCGGACTGTCCGCCGACCCCTTGCCGGCCTGCGCGTCGTAGTCCGCCTGGCTGCCCTGGACCATCACCAGATACTTCATGACCGCCGCCTCCTGGAAGCTCGCTCTTCGTGCTCTTCTTCTCCGCTTACACAGGGGACGTCGGGGCCGGGGCTGGGTTCTCGACACGACGCGCTGATTCTTTTCGGGATTCACCCGCTGGAGGGGTCGGAACGGGACGTTCAGTAAAGTTCGCCAACGTTGCGCCCGCCCGCCACCCGCCCCCGTCCGTCCCCCTCGAACGAGGTCCTCCGCCTGTGTCTGCCGCCCCTCCCGTGGTCATCCCTCCCCCTTCCCCTCCCGTCTCGGTCGTGGGGATCGGCGCGGACGGCTGGTCCGGGCTGTCCGGAGGGGCGCGCGCGGCGCTGCGGGAGGCGGAGGTGGTGATCGGCGGGGCGCGCCAGCTGGACCTGCTGCCGTCGGAGTGCGCGGGCGTACGGGTGGCGTGGCCGTCGCCGCTGCGCCCCGCCGTGCCCCGGCTCCTGGCCGAGCACCGGGAGCGCCGGATCGCGGTGCTGGCGAGCGGGGACCCGATGTTCTACGGGGTCGGGCGCGCGCTCGCGGAGGAGCTGGGCCCGGAGTCGCTCCGGGTCCTCCCGCACCCGTCCTCGGTCTCGTACGCCTGCGCGCGGCTCGGCTGGCCGCTGGAGGACACGGAGGTCGTGACGCTGGTGGGCCGTCCGGCGGCACGGCTGGCCGCCTCGCTCCACGAGGGCCGGAGGCTACTGGTCCTGAGCGCGGACGCGTCGACGCCGGCCACGGTGGCGGCCCTGCTCACGGCCCACGGCTTCGGCCCGAGCCGGCTGCGCGTCCTGGAACAGCTGGGCAGCGAGGCGGAGGCGTACGCGGAGGGCACCTCGGAGACGTGGACGCACGCGCCGGGCGACCGCCTGAACGTCATCGCGATCGAGTGCCGCGCCTCGGCGGACGCGCTGCGGCTCGGTACGGTCCCGGGCCTGCCGGACGAGGCGTACGAACACGACGGCCAGCTCACCAAGCGCCACATCCGGGCCGCCACGCTCGCGACTCTGGCCCCCGCGCCGGGTGAGCTGCTGTGGGACGTGGGCGGCGGCTCGGGCTCGATCGCGATCGAGTGGATGCGGGCGCACGGCTCCTGCCGGGCGGTGAGCGTGGAGCGGGACCCGGCGAGGGCGGAGCGGATCACGCGGAACGCGGACCGCCTGGGGGTGCCGGGGCTGCACGTCGTCACAGGCCGGGCCCCTGCCGCCCTGGCCGAACTGGAAGCGCCCGACGCGGTGTTCATCGGCGGCGGTCTGACGGCACCGGGCCTGCTGGACGCGTGCTGGGAGGCGCTGCGGCCGGGTGGCCGGCTGGTGGCGAACACGGTGACGCTGGAGTCGGAGGCGCTGCTGGGGGAGTGGTACCGGTCGTACGGCGGGGAGTTGACCCGGCTCGCGGTCGCGCACGCGGTCCCGGTGGGCGGATTCACGGGCTGGCGGCAGGCGATGCCGGTGACGCAATGGTCCGTACGCAAACCCTCAGTTTCAGGAGATCGAACATGACGGTGTACTTCATCGGCGCCGGCCCGGGCGCGGCCGACCTGATCACGGTGCGCGGCGCGCGCCTGCTCGCCGCCAGCCCGGTCTGCCTGTACGCGGGCAGCCTGGTCCCGGTGGAGCTGCTGGCGGAGTGCCCGCCCGACGCCCGCCTGGTCGACACGGCGGATCTGGACATCGAGCAGATCACCGAGGAGCTCGTACGGGCCCACGCGGACGGCCACGACGTGGCGCGGCTGCACTCGGGCGACCCTTCGGTGTTCAGCGCGGTGAACGAGCAGATGAAGCGCCTGGACGAGGCGGGCATCCCGTACGAGGTCGTCCCCGGCGTCCCCGCGTTCGCGGCGGCGGCAGCGTCCCTGAAGCGCGAGCTGACGGTCCCGACGGTCGGCCAGACGGTGATCCTGACCCGCATCGCGCAACGAGCCACGGCCATGCCGGAGGGCGAGGACCTGGCCACCCTGGGCCGTAGCGGCGCCCTGATCGTCCTCCACCTGGCGGCCCGCTACGTGGACCGGGTCGTGGAGGAGCTGCTCCCGCACTACGGGGCGGACTGCCCGGCGGCGGTGGTCGCGATGGCGTCCCGCCCGGACGAGATCATCCTGCGCGGCCCTCTGGACTCGATCGCGGAGCAGGTGAAGGCGGCCGGGGTGATCAGGACGGCGGTCATCATGGTGGGCCGGACGCTGGGGGCGGAGCAGTTCCGGGACAGCCATCTGTACGCGGTGGGGCGGGAGCGGGGCGGGTGCTGAGGGGGCGCGGTGTCCGGGAGCCGGGCAGGACACTCGCGACGCTCCGCGTCTACTCCCTCCTCCGCCTTGCGATGCACGGCACCGGACCCCGCTCCCTGATCCGGCCTGATCGACAGGACACCCCCTAGCGCCCACCCCCGTACCGCCCCACCACCACCCCCGCCCGGTCGATGCAGATCACGTCCACCTCCACCGGCGCCCCGCGCAGCACCGACAGTGCCTCGTCGCGTGCCCGCGCCGCCACCAGGTCGCCCAGCCGCACCCCCGCCGCCTCGCTCAGCCGCAGCGCCTCCAGGCCCGTGTTGGCCGTGGCGATCCGGGACGCCAACTCCTCGTCCGCGCCGCCCTCGCGGGCCAGGTCCGCCAGGAAGGGTTTGTCGACCTGGGAGCGGGCCGAGTGGAGGTCCAAATGGCCCGCCGCCAGCTTCGAGAGCTTGGCGAAGCCGCCGCAGATCGTGAGGTGGTCGATGGGGTGGCGGCGTACGTATTTCAGGACCGCGCCCGCGAAGTCGCCCATGTCCAGGAGCGCGATGTCCGGGAGGTTGTACTCGGCAGTGACCGTCTTCTCCGACGTCGAGCCCGTGCAGCCCGCCACATGCGTCAGGCCCGCCGCCCGCGCCACGTCCACGCCCCGGCGGATCGAGTCGATCCACGCCGAGCAGGAGTACGGGACGACCACGCCCGTCGTGCCGAGGATCGACAGGCCGCCCAGGATGCCGAGCCGGCCGTTCCACGTCGAGCGCGCGATCTCCTCGCCGTGGTCGACCGAGACGGTGATCTCCACGTCGCCCGCCTCCCCGTGCTCCGCCGCCACCCGCTCCACGTGCTCGCGCATCAGCCGGCGCGGCACCGGGTTCACCGCAGGTTCCCCGACGTCCAGCGGCAGGCCGGGGAGGGTGACCGTACCGACGCCGGAGCCCGCCCGGAACACCACCCCGGAACCCGGCGGCAGCCTCCGTACCGTCGCTCTCACCAGCGCCCCGTGCGTCACGTCCGGGTCGTCTCCGGCGTCCTTCACCACCCCGGCGCTCGCCCGTCCGGGCCCCAGCTCCTCCACCGCCAGCGCGAACGCCGGGCTCTGGCCCCTCGGCAGCGTGACCCTCACCGGGTCCGGGAAGTCGCCGGTCAGCAGGGCCGTGTACGCGGCCGTCGTCGCCGCCGTCGCACAGGCACCGGTCGTCCAGCCGGGGCGGAGACCCGTGTGCTTGAGTTGGGCACTGCGACCGCCCCGCGCCTCAGCGGTCATGGGAAGCGTTCATGAGAAGAGTCCGTTCGATGCATGTTCTCGTTCTGGGAGGGACCACCGAGGCCCGTCGGCTCGTCGAGAGCCTGGTCGGTGATCCGCGCGTGCGCATGACCACCTCGCTCGCCGGTCGCGTCGCCGCTCCCCGCCTGCCCCCCGGTGACGTGCGCGTCGGCGGTTTCGGTGGAGCCGACGGGCTCGCGGAGTGGGTACGTGAGCACCGCGTCGACGCTCTTGTCGATGCCACCCACCCCTTCGCCGCCACCATGAGCCGCAACGCCGTCCTGGCCGCCGCGCAGGCCCATGTTCCCCTCCTCGCCCTCCGCCGGCCCGGCTGGGTCGCGCAGGACGGCGACCGCTGGCACTCCGTCGGCTCGCTCGCCGAGGCCGCCGAGCTGCTGCCCGCACTCGGGAAGCGGGTCTTCCTCACCACCGGGCGGATGGGGCTCGCCGCCTTTGCCGGTGAACGCCTCGACGCGCTGTGGTTCCTCGTGCGGTCCGTCGATGCGCCGGAGCCGCCCTGCCCGGGGAATATGGACGTCCTGCTCGATCGGGGGCCGTTCAGTCTCGACGGTGAGCGGGAGGTCATCCGGCTCCACGGGATCGATGTGCTCGTCACCAAGGACAGCGGCGGCGACGCCACCGCCCCCAAGCTCACCGCCGCCCGTGAGGCCGGGGTTCCCGTCGTCGTGGTGCGGCGGCCACCGGTTCCCGCAGGAGTGCCGGTGGCCGCCACGGCCGACGAGGCCGTCGAGTGGGCACGACGCCTCTACGCCTCCGGGTAGCGCCTCGGCGTCCACACGATGGACCGGCCCGTCCCGCCCCGCCGCACCCAGCGCGTCCGCGACGAGCCCACGATGAGCAGCGTCCGCATGTCCACCTCCGCCGGGTCGACGTCCGCCAGCCGCACCGTACGGACGGACTCCGCCGGGCCGCCCACGTCCCTCGCCAGCACCACCGGGGTGTCCGGGGAGCGGTGTTGCAGGAGGAGGTCGCGGGCCTGGCCGACCTGCCACGTACGGGACTTGGAACCCGGGTTGTAGAGGGCGAGGACCAGGTCGGCGGAGGCCGCGGCGCGCAGGCGTTCCGCGATGACCTCCCACGGTTTGAGCCGGTCCGAGAGGGAGATCGTGGCGTAGTCGTGGCCGAGCGGTGCGCCGGCGCGCGCCGCCGCCGCGTTGGCCGCGGTGACGCCGGGCAGGACCCGTACGGCGATGTCCGCGTACTCCTCCTGCGCGGCCACCTCCAGCACCGCCGTCGCCATCGCGAAGACGCCGGGGTCGCCGCCCGAGACGACCGCGACGCGGTGGCCGCGCCGGGCCAGGTCCAGTGCGAACTCCGCCCGCTCCGACTCCACCTTGTTGTCCGAGCCGTGCCGCGCCTGGCCGGGGCGGACCGGGACGCGGTCCAGGTAGGTGGTGTAGCCGACCAGGGCGTCCGCCGCCGCCAGCGCGCCGCGCGTCTCCGGCGTCAGCCACAGCGGGCCCGCCGGGCCGGTGCCCACGACGACCACTTCGCCGTCCGCGGTTCCCGACGGCCTGACCGCGTCCACCCGGCTCGGCAGTACCGCCACCGAGAAGTACGGCACCGACGCCGGGTCGATGCCGGCGAGGTCGCCCGTACGCTCCCCGGCCATCGTCGCCCGCTCCACGTACCGCGCCTCCGCCAGCCGGCCCGACGCCTCGAACGCGCCGCGCACCGCCGGGAACGTACGGCCCAGCTTCATCACCACCGCGGTGTCCGTGGCGGCGAGACGGGCCGTCAGCTCCTCCTCCGGGAGGGTGCCGGGGAGGATCGTGAGGATCTCCTCGCCCTCGACCAGAGGGGTGCCGAGGCGGGCCGCCGCCGCGCTGACGGACGTCACGCCGGGGATGACCTCGGTGGCGTACCGGTCGGCCAGGCGCTTGTGCATGTGCATGTACGAGCCGTAGAACATCGGGTCGCCCTCGGCGAGGACCGCCACCGTCCGGCCCGCGTCCAGGTGCGCCGCGAGCCGGGCCGCGGCCTTCTCGTAGAACTCCTCCAGCGCGCCCCGGTAGCCGCCCGGGTGGTCCGTGGTCTCCGTCGTGACCGGGTAGACCAACGGCTCCTCGATGTGGTCCGGGCGCAGGTGCGCGGCGGCGATGGACCTGGCGATCGAGCGGCCGTGGCGGGCGCTGTGGTACGCGATCACGTCGGCCTCGCCGATGGCCTGGACGGCCCGGAGCGTCATCAGGTCAGGGTCGCCGGGGCCGAGCCCGACGCCGTACAGCCTGCCGCCGCCGCTGCCGTTTCCGCTGATCTCGCTCACCGCTTACTCTTCCTCGCTGGCTATGGCGTTGATGGCGGCCGCCGCTATCGCGCTGCCGCCGCGCCTGCCGCGCACGATCAGGTGCTCCAGGCCCGACGCGTGCTCCGCCAGGGCCTCCTTGGACTCCATCGCGCCGACGAAGCCGACCGGGACGCCGATGACGGCGGCCGGGCGCGGGGCGCCCTCCTCGATCATCTCCAGCAGCCGGAACAGGGCCGTCGGCGCGTTACCGACCGCGACCACCGCACCCTCCATCCGGTCCCGCCACAGCTCCAGCGCCGCCGCGCTCCGGGTCGTACCCATCTTCGCGGCCAGTTCGGGCACGGACGGGTCGGAGAGCGTGCACACCACGTCGTTGTCCGCGGGCAGCCGCTTGCGCGTGACCCCGCTGGCCACCATCGCCACATCGCAGAGGATCGGTGCGCCGGCGCGCAGAGCGGCGCGGGCGTCGGCCACGGCGTTCGGCGAGAAGGCGAGGTCCGTCACGAGGTCGACCATGCCGCACGCGTGGATCATCCGGACGGCGACCTGGCTGACGTCGGCGGGCAGCCCGGCCAGGTCCGCCTCCGCGCGGATGGTGGCGAAGGACTGGCGGTAGATCGCCGGTCCGTCCTTCTCGTACTGGTGCACAGTGCTGTCGCTTTCTTCTGCCGTGAGCTGATCAAGGAGGGGGGTTCAGGCGCGGGCCCCGGCCACCGCTGCCGCCAGCCGCGCCGGGTCGTTCCGTACGGTCGTCGGTGCGTCCCGCCGCTCACCCCGGACATGCGCGATCCGGTGCCCGTCCGGCGTGGCGACCACGTCGATCCACTCCCCGTGGGGGTGGCCGCAGCGGCGTTCGCACCCCGACCAGTACACAGGTAGCCGCCCGGGCGCTCCGACAGCGGCCCCCGCTTCGGCCCGCACGTCGGAGAGCGACTTCGCGCAGCCGGGGTGGCCGATGCAGGCGCCTACACCGGTCCACGGGGAGTCGGGGGCGGTGATCAGGCCGGATCCGGAGAGCGCGCGGAGTGCGTCCGCCGCCTCGGCCTCTCCGGCTCCGAAGGGGATGACGACTCCGCGCCACGGGGTGAGCCGCAGTTCGCCGCCGTAGCCCCTGGCGGTGTCGGTGCCGTAGTGCCTGGCCGTTGCGGTGAGCAGCCGCCACTGGGCCGGGGTGAGGCGGCCCAGAGGTACGTCGATGCTGAGCGCGGCCGTGGAGCCGAGCGGGCCGGGGGCGGGGGGCGTTGCCGTACGAGGGCGGGGGCGGTGCTCGGCCGGGCCCGCCGCCGAGCCGATGGCCCGGACCAGTTCGACCCGTACGTCGTCGGGCAGGTCCTTCACGCGCCAGGCGCCGGAACCGGAGGCCACGCGGAGGAACGCCTCGGCTCCCCGGAGCGCGGCGCGCGGGGCCTCGGCGGCCGGGATCCGGAACACCTCGTCCGCCGCGCCGATCCGCAGCAGAGCGGCCGAGCCGCCTTCGGCGATGACCGTCACGTCCGCTCCCAGCGCGTCCACGTCACCGCGGCCGTCGTCCAGCGCGAAGAGGAAGCGGCCGGAGAGCGCGGCGGCGGCGGGCGAGCCGCACACCAGCCGGTCCAGCTCCCTCAGCCAGGCCGTCAGCGACGGCGAACCGTCCAGGCCCGCCGACGGCGAGGCCACGATGTTGCGGGCCCGCTCGTGCGCGGTGGACGGCAGCAGACCGGCGTCGGTGAGCAGCGCCGCCAGCGCGCCGGCGCACTCCGTACCGAGGCCGCGCAGCTGTACGTTGCCGCGCGAGGTGAGATGCAGGTCACCGTCGCCGAACCGCTCGGCCGCCGCCAGGAGCGCGTCCGCCTGGCCGGGGTCGAGCACGCCGCCGGGTATGCGTACGCGGGCCAGCGCGCCGTCGTCGGCCCGGTGCAGCCGCAGCGTTCCCGGGCAGGCGTCGCCGCCGGCGCGGGAGGAGACGCCGCCCACGGAAAGGGGCGAGGGGGCGGAATCGGGCATGGCGGCGAGCATACCGACCGGGCCGGTCCCGACGGCGGGCTCGCGCCTGTGACCTGCGGGACAGGGCCCCGGCTCGCACGCTGCGCCGCACGCGGTAAGGGCCTTGGCTCGCACGCTCCGACCGGCGGGACAAGGCCCCGACCCGCGTGCGGCGGAGGGCGCAAACAGTGATCACCACCGCACCCCCGCCCCCTGCCCCGCCTCCACCCCCGCCGCTTAGGATGCAGGCGGTGGTCCGTTCAGGCCGCCATCGCCAGACGGCGACAGGGGAGGAAGCCCGGTGAGATTCCGGCGCGGTCCCGCCACTGTGAGCCCGGCCGCCACCACCGGCCGGGCGAGTCAGGAACTCCCTTCTCCGAGTGCCCGGTCATCGCCGGGCCGACCGGGGAGACCCTCCGACACCGCCCGGGGCGTGGACACCCCGAGGAAGGCCTGACGCAGCATGATCCTGCTCCTGTCGACGTCCGACACCGACCTCCTGAGCGCCCGCGCTTCCGAGGGGCCCGTCAGCTACCGGTACGCCAACCCCTCCCGCGTCGACCTGGCCGGGCTCCCGGCGCTGCTGGACGGCGTCGACCTCGTCGTCGTACGCCTCCTCGGCGGCGTACGCGCGTGGCAGGAGGGGCTCGACGCGGTGCTGGCCACCGGGCGGCCGGTCGTCGTGCTGACCGGTGAGCAGGCTCCGGACGCGCAGCTCATGGCCGCCTCCACCGTGCCGATCGGGATAGCCGCCGAGGCGCACGCCTACCTCGCGCACGGCGGGCCCGCCAACCTGGAGCAGCTGGCCCGGTTCCTCTCCGACACCGTGCTGCTGACCGGCCACGGCTTCGAGCCGCCCGCCCCGGCCCCGGCGTGGGGCCCGCTGGAGCGGGAGGCCCGTGCGGTGGACGCGGGGGCGCCGACGGTCGCCGTCCTCTACTACCGGGCCCACCACATGAGCGGCAACACCGCGTTCGTGGAGGCGCTGTGCACGGCGGTGGAGGACGCCGGGGCCCGGCCGCTTCCGCTGTACGTCGCGTCTCTCCGTACGCCGGAGAGCGAGCTGATCGACCAGCTCCGCGCCGCCGACGCCATCGTCACCACCGTCCTCGCGGCGGGCGGCACCAAGCCCGCCGAGGCCTCGGCGGGAGGCGACGACGAGTCGTGGGACGCGGGCGCGCTGACCCAGCTCGACGTGCCGATCCTCCAGGCGCTCTGCCTCACCAGCCCGCGCGCCGCGTGGGAGGAGAACGACGAGGGCGTCTCGCCGCTGGACGCGGCCACCCAGATCGCGGTGCCGGAGTTCGACGGCCGCCTGATCACCGTCCCCTTCTCCTTCAAGGAGATCGACGAGGACGGGCTCCCGGCGTACGTCGCCGATGCCGAGCGCGCGGCCCGCGTCGCCGGGATCGCCGTACGCCACGCGAAGCTGCGCTCGATCCCCAACGCGGAGAAGAAGATCGCGCTCGTGCTCTCGGCCTATCCGACCAAGCACTCGCGGATCGGCAACGCGGTCGGCCTGGACACGCCCGCCAGTGCTGTGGCGCTGCTGCGGCGGCTGCGCGCCGAAGGGTACGACTTCGGGCCGGAGGCCGACATCCCGGGACTGGTCTCCGGGGACGGCGACGAGCTGATCTACGCGCTGATCGAGGCGGGCGGCCACGATCAGGAGTGGCTGACCGAGGAGCAGCTGGCGAAGAACCCGGTCCGGATCCCGGCCGCCGACTACCGCCGCTGGTTCGCCCAACTTCCTCAGGAACTCCGGGAGTCGGTGGAGGAGCACTGGGGCCCGGCGCCCGGCGAGATGTTCGTGGACCGGTCCGCCAACCCGGAGGGCGACGTCGTCCTGGCCGCTCTGCGGCGCGGCAACCTCCTCATCCTCATCCAGCCACCGCGCGGCTTCGGCGAGAACCCGATCGCGATCTACCACGACCCCGATCTCCCGCCGTCCCACCACTACTTGGCCGCCTACCGCTGGATCGCCGCCTCCGCCGAGGACAACGGCTTCGGCGCGGACGCCATGGTCCACCTCGGCAAGCACGGCAACCTGGAGTGGCTGCCCGGCAAGAACGCGGGCCTGTCGGCCGCGTGCGGCCCCGACGCGGCCCTCGGTGACCTTCCCCTCGTCTACCCGTTCCTGGTGAACGACCCGGGCGAGGGTACGCAGGCCAAGCGCCGCGTCCACGCCACGCTGATCGACCACCTGGTCCCGCCGATGGCCCGCGCCGACAGCTACGGCGACATCGCGCGCCTGGAGCAACTCCTCGACGAGCACGCCCAGATCGCCGCGATGGACCCGTCCAAGCTGCCCGCGATCCGCGCGCAGATCTGGACGCTGATCCAGGCCGCGAAGCTCGACCACGACCTCGGCGTGGCGGACCGCCCGGAGGACGAGGGCTTCGACGACTTCATCATGCACCTCGACGGCTGGCTCTGCGAGATCAAGGACGTCCAGATCCGCGACGGCCTGCACGTCCTCGGCAACCCGCCCGCCGGGAACGACCGGGTCAACCTGGTGCTCGCCGTGCTGCGCGCCCGCCAGATCTGGGGCGGTACGGCATCCCTCCCCGGCCTCCGCGAAGCGCTCGGGCTCGACGAGTCGGCCGCGACCCGCACGGACGCGGACGCGATCGAGGAGCAGGCGCGCGCCCTGGTCCAGGCGATGGACGACGCGGACTGGGACCCGGCGGCGGTGGCCGGGGTCGCCGCAGGCCTGCCGGACGCGGTAGCCGACATCCTCACCTTCGCGGCCACCGAGGTCGTCCCCCGCATGGCGGCGACGACCGACGAACTCACCCACGCCGTCCACGCGTTGAACGGCGGCTTCGTCCCCGCGGGCCCGTCCGGCTCCCCGCTCCGCGGCCTGGTCAACGTCCTCCCGACGGGCCGCAACTTCTACTCGGTCGACCCGAAGGCGGTCCCCTCCAAGCTGGCGTGGGAGACCGGCCAGGCCCTGGCGGACTCCCTCCTCACCCGCTACCGCACCGACAACGGCGACTGGCCCACCTCGGTCGGCCTCTCGCTCTGGGGCACCAGCGCGATGCGCACGGCGGGCGACGACATCGCGGAGGCGTTCGCGCTGCTCGGCATCCGGCCCGTATGGGACGACGCCTCGCGCCGCGTGACGGGTCTGGAGCCCATCCCGTACGCCGAGTTGGGCCGTCCGCGCATCGACGTGACACTCCGCATCTCCGGCTTCTTCCGGGACGCGTTCCCGCACACGATCGGGCTGCTCGACGACGCCGTACGACTGGCCGCCTCGCTCGACGAACCGGCCGAGCAGAACTACGTACGGGCCCATGCCCAGGCCGACCTGGCCGAGCACGGTGACGAACGCCGGGCCACCACAAGGATCTTCGGCTCGCGCCCCGGCACGTACGGCGCCGGCCTCCTCCAGCTCATCGACTCCCGCGACTGGCGCACCGACGCCGACCTCGCCGAGGTCTACACGGTCTGGGGCGGATACGCCTACGGCCGCGAGCTCGACGGCCGCCCGGCCCGCGAGGAGATGGAGACGGCGTACAAGCGCATCGAGGTCGCGGCGAAGAACACCGACACCCGCGAGCACGACATCGCGGACTCGGACGACTACTTCCAGTACCACGGCGGCATGGTGGCCACCGTGCGCGCGCTCAAGGGCAAGGCCCCGGAGGCGTACATCGGGGACTCCACCCGCCCCGAGACCGTCCGCACCCGCACGCTCGTCGAGGAGACCTCCCGCGTCTTCCGCGCCCGGGTCGTCAACCCGAAGTGGATCGAGGCGATGCGCCGCCACGGCTACAAGGGCGCGTTCGAGCTGGCGGCCACCGTCGACTACCTCTTCGGCTACGACGCCACGACCGGGGTCGTCGCGGACTGGATGTACGACAAGCTCACCGAGACGTACGTGCTCGACCCGGAGAACAAGCAGTTCCTCCAGGAGGCCAACCCCTGGGCCCTGCACGGCATCGCGGAGCGCCTGCTGGAGGCCGAGTCGCGCGGCATGTGGGCCAAGCCGGACCCGGCGGTGCTGGAGGCGCTGCGCCAGGTGTACCTGGAGACCGAGGGCAACCTGGAGGGCGAGGACTGACACCCGCTCCTCCCGTTCTTCTTCCGGCCCCTGCCCCGTTGTCCTCCCGACCGGCACAATCACGGTCATGGGGACGACGGGGCAGCGCGGTTCGGACGAGGTCAACGGGCTTTCTCAGGAGGACCGTTCGGGCGCGAGCCGGTTCCTCGCCGCTCTCCGCCTCGCTCTCCTCTCCGGCGTGACCGGTGCGGCGCTCGCCGCGCTCGTCGTCGGCGTGATCCTCAAGGACGTGCCGGTCCTCGCCACCGGGGGCGGGGTCCTGACCCTCCTGATCCTCCTCGCCTTCCTCGGCGGGCGGCGGGGCGCGGGGCCCGCCGAGCCCCCGGCCCGCAGGACCGCCCTGGCCCGGATCGAGGACCTGCGGGCCACGGGCGGCGAAACGGCCGACGTGCCGGTGACGTTCCGGCTCACCGTGGCACCGGAGCCGGAGGACGGCCGGTCGGCGTACCGCGTGAAGATCAGCCAGTCCGTCAACCTGGTCGACATCCCCGCCTACCGGCCACGCGGGATCGCGGTCGTGGAGTACCACCCGGAGAAGCCCTGGGACGTCCGGATCGTCACCCGGCCCACCCCGGAGTGGAGCCGCCGGGCCGAGGAGGCGCAGATCGACTCCGCGCCCGAGTCCACCCTGGTGAGGGACCCGGAAGGGGGCGCGGGGGCGTGGTGCCTGGTGGCGCTGCTCGGATTGCTGGCGGGTGCGGCGGTGGTGGTGCTGCTCCTCCGGGGTGAGCTGTTCGCGTCGGAGGGTCCGGCGGAGCGATCTTCCTCGTCCTCCTCCGCATCGCATACGTTCTCCACCTCCACCACCGTCTCCGGGCCCTCCTCCTCGCTGCTCACCTTCGGGCGGATGCGGGTGACCGCGATGGAGCTGGAGGCCCGGGTGGACACCCCGTACGTCACCGCACTCACCATCGAGGACCACCGCATGGCGATGCGCGGCGACTCCGCCCTACCGCCCGCCGAGACGTTCCACCTCGCGTCCCTCCCGTACGAACTCCTCCCCGGCCTCGTCCGTGAGGCCCGCACCACCCTCGGCGTCCGCGATGCCGAGAGCTGGCGCATCGATGTGTCACCGGGAGCGGGTGCGGGGTCCGGGCCGCGGGTCCGGGTCACGGTGAGCGGCACGGAGGGGACGGCCCACCTGGACGCGGACGCGACGGGGCGGATCACGGAGCGGCGGGCGGCGGGGGAGGCGGGCTGAACGGCTCGTGCCGTCGGCCCGGGAACAGGCTCCGGGGCCGACGGCACGAGCGAGGTGTCAGGAAGCCCCGTGGGGCCGGGACGGCGGAGATCAGTTGGCGTTCACCAGGTGATGGGCGGGAACCTTCACGGTCCGCGCGCCCTTCTTCCCGCCGAGGACGACCTTCCGCAGGGCGCTGTTGTTCTTGTGGTTGGTCTCCTTGAGCCGGTTCTCCGGGTTGGCGAGGACCTGGATGTAGTACGTGCCGTTCGGCAGGTTCGTGATGTCGAAGGACTGGCCGGGCAGGTCCTGGGTGTAGGTGTCACCGGAGCCGATGTCGAGCACCTCGCGGACGGAGATGGAGTTCTCCTGGCCGCACGCGGTGGACAGGTCGGTGTTCTCCGGGTGCCAGTTGGCGTTCTTGACCGTGTAGTCGACGGCGTCGGTGTTGGCGAGGCAGAACGCCTCCTTGCCGCTGCGCACGGTCTCCTTCTTGTCGGCCTTCAGCAGCCGGTAGCTGGCGAAGTCCGTGAAGTGCCAGTGCTCGTGGCCGGGGCGCGGGTCCCACTCCATGGTGCCGGTCGGGGTGTAGCCGACCTGCTTGCCCTTGGCGTCGTAGAAGTACTGGTAGGCGTCCATCAGCTCCTTGCCCGGCGACCGGAACCCGTCGACGACGAGCTTGGCCGGCCCGGCGTTCCACACGTTGGCGCTGAAGGCGAGGTAGTCCTTGCCGGGCACGTCCTCGTAACCGTCGCTGACGGTGATCCCGTACGCGGGCAGCGAGCGCAGGTCGGGCTTGGGCACGTCGGGCACGGAGGCCTTGCCGGTGGGCCGCTTCGCGTTGGGCTGCACGGCGGGAGCCTGCCGCGACCCGTCGGTCTGCCCGGCCCGGTCCCCGATGCGAGCGGCGGAGAAGCCCTGGCGCTCGGCGGTCTGCTTCTTGAGCGCCCAGGGGAGGGCGGGCGGTGCCGGCGGGTATGGCCCGTGACCGACGTTGTACGTGGCTCCGGCACCGCTCGTCGGGCCGGCGGGGGCGTCGGTACGGGCGGGGGCGCCGTGTCCGGCGTGGGCGGCGGGGGCGGAGGACGCGGGTGCGTGCCCGGAGTGCCCGGAGTGCAGGGAGCCGGAGGCGGCCTTGGCGGCGGCACCACCGGTGCCACCTTCCTCCTCCTCCCAACTACGCTCGCGCACGGTGACCTTGACGCTCTGCGACTTGTCGGCGATCCCGAAGAGGTCGCGGTACTTCTTGGTCACGGAGACCTTGGCGGTGTACTTCCCGGCGGCCAGCTGGACCGGCGCGGAGTAGTACCCGGCATAGGTGTTGGCCGCCCACCCGTTCTCCACGCCCCAGACGGAGCCGAGGGTGAAGGGGTTGACGGGACAGCTCTGCGGATACTTCGACTTGGCGGGAGCGTCGGGCCGCACGCGTCCGGAGGCGTTGTTGGGGCAGAAGGGCTCGGTCTTCTTCAGCACCGCTTTCCCGGCCGCGTCGACGACGCTGACCTGCAGGAAGCCGGGCAGCCCGGTGAAGTCCTTCACCAGCCCCGTGGGAAGCGCCTTCGTGGTGGTCTTCTTCCCGTTCCGGATGATCTGCGAGGCGACGACGGGATCCTTGTAGGACTTACGGGTCACCTTGAGCTCGAAGGCTGCGTTCTCGGAGGTGAGGTAGGTCCCGAGATCGAGATAGACCCCGGGATCGTCCTTCCACGAGTCGAGCGTCACCGAGGCGGACGCGGCGATCAGGCTGAGCTTCGGCCCTGGCTGCGCGGTCTTGGCGTCGGGCGCGGCGGCAACGACACCCGCCGTCACGGCGATGGCCGCGGCGACGGCGATGGAGGGGCGGGTGAGGCGGTTGGTGCGGCCCTGCTGGAATCTGGTCATCGTTCCTCGTGCTCCGGCTCTTTCCGAGTGCGTGACGGACACGGACAGACAGCACGGCCCTCAACTCACCTGTGGCGACGCTGTGTCCGGCCTGTGAGAGGGGGGCTGAGGCGGTCGGGTTGTCTCGTGTCCCTCGAGTGGCCCAGGATTGTCCGAAAAGTTGCGCTTCCCCGAACGGCCGCTGCCCGCCCGGCCTGACGGCTACTCGTGCAGGCCGGGCACCGTCTCGAGGAGCGCCGCATCCAGGTCGGCCGGGGCGAGGCCGAGCTTGGCCGGGAGCCGACGGAGTCGAGGATGCGCGGCGCATTGGTGGCACACAGCGTCTCAATCAACTCGCTCAGTACCGGAGTGCTCGTTGCCGGGTCGACCTCAGGTCGCGCGTACTTGTAGCGCGACAGAAGGCCTGGGCTGAGTGATCGGGCGTCTCACAGAGCGGCGGAGGTTTGCGACGCCACGGACTGAGCGGTGCTGACTGCCTTCGACCCTTGCTCACCTCAGTGCTGCGAGGAACGTGAATGCGGCAAGCACCAACTGAGCAATGATGCAGTACCGGAAAGTGCTGATTGCGGACCTCAAGTGGCGATGGCGTTGGGCGTGTTGCAATATGTCCGTCCAGAGTTCCGCCACTGCATGTCCGAGCATGGAATCCAGGCTGAGTTCTGTCACCTTACGGGCGAAGTCGGTGTGCCCGTCGACAGACTTGAGAGTGTCCCCCCAATTGAACAGAAATCTTGTGGGTATTTCCGCGTGATGAAGAGCGCGAGTTGTTTTGCGTGCAGCGATCGCATTGATGCATCCCCAGAGGCTTCGCATAATTAATGAGAGCGTCAGGGTTGCCAGGGCTGCGAACAGGGATTCGATCAAAATGCTCTGGCGTCGCGTGTCGGACTGTAAGTGATAGTTGACGAGAATCAGAGAGCCGGTGATCAGGATGGCATTGGCGCTGAGTAGAATCGATGCCCGAAGTGACGTTGACGAACGAAGGCGATCGTATCTATCGATGTGCCATTTTGTTATTTCAAGCATCTCCGACGTCGGTGCTGGAGACCCTGAAGCCTGTTCGAGTGCGGGCGGCTTGGAGGCCTTCAACCCCTGATGCAGCCAGCTTTTTCTCGACGGGATTTCTGTCACTTGTTTTCCCTTCGCCGGCGTGAGTATTCAGCATCAAGGGTCTTAGGAGCGGTTGGCGCCTCAGTTGTCATCGATCATTTAGCCTAGAGGGCTGCGGCGGAATGAGCGCGAACGCTGCGGAATTTGGGAAGTCACAGCAGTGGCTAAGGGGTGCTAAGTGGATCAAATATTCGTCAACTACCGCAGAGAGGGGGGTGCCTACGCTGCAGCCCTCCTCGACGAGTTGCTGTCGGAACAATTCGGAGAAGATAGAGTATTTCGGGCATCAAGGTCTATATTGGCAGGCTCTGACTTTGCGCGCTCGATCCTGAGTGCCGTAGAGGGGTGCAGTGTGATGCTGGTGATCATAGATGCTGAATGGTCGGGAAAATTTGACATCCCAGAGAATGATGCCTCACCTACATGCGACTGGGTTCTCAGGGAGATTGAAGAGGCGTTCAAGTTCGGCCGGTTGGTTATTCCCGTGCTGCTTTCAGGGGTTGGCCGATTGTGCGCTCGAGACCTTCCGGAATCGGTGGCGTTCCTGGCTGATCTGCAGTATCTGAGATTCGACTACCGCAATATTCGGAAAGACTCTGATTACATGGTCGAGCAATTAATTCGAGCATGTCCGGATATCGCGATGATAAAGGATTCCGACTGTCAGGGATCCGTTCTTCTTCGCTGGATCCGGCGGCTCTCGAGATCCCTCGGGCAGGGGGGCGAAAAATAAAATGCCAGCGCTAGTCGGCTGAAGCCTGCAGAAGATTCCCCGTGGGTCCTGTATGCCTACAGTTGGTGTGGTCGAACTTGAACCAAGCAGGTTGCTGCTGGTGTTCGTCGGGGATCGCTACCCGCCAACTTGGCGAGCAGCGGCAAGACGCGTCAGCGTCGCACGCATCCAGGACGCCAGTCTTGTTGTCGCCTGTTGTCTCCTCGCATCCGGTTCGCTGGCCACCGTCGGCCAGGCGATGGGAAACGGTTCGGGCGTGGCGCCCAGGTGGTGAGATGTGCCCATGGCCGATACCGCATCCCACACCGAGGTGCCCGCCGCCCACGCCACCGACCTGATCGTCATCGGCGGCGGCCCGGCCGGCTGCGCCGCCGCCCGCACAGCCGCGAGCGTCGGCATGCGCTCGATCCTGGTCGAGCCGGACCGGCTGTGCCGCAGCCTCCACCGCATCCCGGCCCTGGACAACGTCCTCGGCGGCCACACCAGCGGCCCCGCGCTCGCAGACGTCATCACCGCAGAGTTGGCAGACACGGAGCTGTGCCGCCAGGAACTCGGCCGACACGTCACCGAACTCCGCGCCGCCGACGACCACGTCACGGTCACCCTGGACACCGGTACGCGCCTGACGGCCCCGCACGCGGTCGTCGCCACCGGCGTCGGCCCCCTCCAGCCCGGCGACGTCCCCTGGATCACGGCACCCGGCGGCCTCACCCTGTCTCCGCTCTGGCAGGCCGACCCGGACGACGCCGAAGGCCGTACGCTCCTCGTCCTCGGCGGCGACCGCCCGATCGGCACCTTCCTCCGCGCCCACCCGGCCACCGGAACCCGCCTGCTCGTGGCGTACCCGGAGGCGGACACGTACAAGATCGAGGAGATCCGCGACGATCCACGCGTCATGCTCCTGCCCGTCGAGCATCTGACGCTGTACGCCTCCGAAGGAGGCACGGTGACCGCGGACGTACGGAACCGGGGCGGCGGACGGCGTACGGTCACGGCGGACGCCGTCCACCTCAGCATCGGCAGCGCGCCCACCGCTCCTGCAGGCGACCTGGTCCGTGACGCCGACGGCTACTCCCCGCCGGACCGCCAGCACCCGCGCATCATCGTGGCCGGCGATCTCCGCTCCGCCCGCTATCAACGCATCATGACGGCCCTGGGCTCCGGCAGTGAGGCCGCGCTGCGCGCCTACTACGCGGCGCGGGAACTCCTGTAGGGGATTGTGCGGGTGCTGCGGGTGCTGCGGGTGCTGCGTGCGCGAAGAGCCGCTCAGGCTCCGCGTGCCCGCAGGATCCCCTCGACGCCCAGGAGGAAGGTCTCGGCGATCGGCTTCGGGTCGGAAAGGCAGCCGGCGGCCATGGCGCCGTCGCGGAGCATGACGAGGTGCCGGCCGGCACCGTCGGCGGGCTGATCGCCGACTTGCGCCAGCAGCTCGGTGACGGTGTCCAGGAACCACCGGCGGTGGTCCAGGACGGCTCGGTGGATGGGGTGGGCGGGGTCGGGGTACTCGGCCGCCGCGTTGAGGAAGGCGCAGCCGCGGAAGCCGGGGCTCTGAATGCCTCCGGTGATGAACCGGCCGATCGCCCGGACCGCGTCGGCCGCCGACTGCTCGCCCGCCCGCGCGGCCTCGATGCCCGCCCGGATCCCCCGGTCGGCTTGGTCGAGGTAGGCGAGGACGAGTTCTTCCTTGCCGGTGAAGTGCCGGTACAGCGTGGCGCGGGTGACCTGCGCCTCCACGATGATCCGGTCGACACCGACGGAGTGGATCCCCTCCGCGTAGAAGATGCGCGTCGCTGTGTCCAGCAGCCGCGCCCGCGCCGCCGACGTGCTGCTTCCTCCCGTGCCCTCACTCATACGGCCAGGCTACCGCACCGATGAGGGAGAACGTTCGGTCTTGACAGTGCGGCGGTCAGTCCTTTCAATGAAAGAGACCGAACGTTCTCCCTCGTTGAGAGATGCCCTCTCTTCCCTGAAAGGACTCCCGTGAACACCCTCGTCGGCACGACCCCCGCCAGCGTCCCCACCGCCCTGCGCAAGCTGTACTTCCTACGCTTCGGCTTCGCCGCGGCATGGGCGGCCATGCTGTTCGCGACCGCCGGCACGCTGGGCGCGCTCACGGCTACGCTGCTGGTGATCTACCCCTTGTTCGACGTGGCGTGCGCCGTCATCGATCTCCGCTCCGCCCGGGCGGATGCCCAGCCTGCGCGCGGCCTGTACGTGAACATCGCGCTCAGCACCCTCACCGGCATCGGCGTCGCCGTCGCCGCCACGTCCGGCATCCCCGCCGTCCTGCGGGTATGGGGCGTCTGGGCCATCACGGCGGGCGTCGTCCAGCTCCTCGTCGGCGCCGCCCGCCGCCAACTCGGCGGCCAGTGGGCGATGATCGCCAGCGGGGCCATTTCCACACTCGCCGGCGCCTCGTTCTTCGCCCAGGCCGGTACGGGCGACGCCTCCCTGGCCGGTTTGGCCGGCTATGCCCTCCTCGGTGGCGTCTTCTTTCTCGTCTCCGCCCTCCGCTTGGGGCGCACCCGCACGGTGTGACGCGTCGACGCCTCGACCGAGTCCGCCGACGTGAGGGAGCCCAGGGGTCAGACGTCGACAGGGTCGGGCGCGTCGTCCCGGCCGCTCGGCTCTTCCTCTCCATGAGGCTGGGCGGGGATCTCGACGGGATGGGTGCAGCGCCACACGGTGTCCACGCCGGTCTCGGGGTGGACGGTCTCCTTGAGGCCCCGGTGGTCGCATTGGGTGCACGCACCGATGACTTCGCGGTCGTACACCCAGCGGATCTCGGCGTGCAGCCGCCGGAAGCAGGCGAGCGCCAGGGGCGATGCGTGCCAACGCGGAGCCTCGTACTCGGGGATGGAATGGTGCAGCTCGATCGCCTTGTCGATCTTGCCGCTGAGGCTGGTCACCGAGGCGGACGCCGCCTCCGGCGGCCCCATCCGAGGGTTGCGCTCCTTCCACGCCGCGGCGGAGTCGGCAGCCCGCCAGGCGAAGCAGATCATCTGACCGGAGGTGTACCCGTGGGCGAAGCCCTTGCGGATCACGTCGGCGAGTTCCTCGCGCCGCGCTTCGGGCACCGCGGGGTAGCCGTACTTCTTGGTGAGCAGGTTGTCGAGGTAGCCGGAGACGTCGAGAACCTCCAGCCGGTCCACCAGCGTGGTGAAGGCCTCCCGGTCCTCAGCTGCCTGAGGACCGGGCCGAGTCCGGAGGTCATCCGCGATCTTCTTGACGCGCTCCTGCGCGGCGGCCAGGCCACCGACCACCCGCCACGCGACTTCGGTGGAGACGAAGGCGACGCCGTCGCCGTTCTGGGAGGGCCTGAACGCCTCCACCGGACTCTCCGGCGCGAGGGCAAGCAACTGCGCGTCGTAGAGATCCGACAAGAGTTGTCTGTCCTGCTCGGCATCACCTGTCCAGCCCAAGGGGCCGACACTTGAGAGACGGGGAAGTGGCGTGCCGGGATTGCGGGTGGCGTAGCTGATCAACGCCACGTAGAGGGCAAGGGCCAGAGGGCTGTCCTTCGGAAGGGGGTCGGCCGGCTCGGCCTTTCCTTCCTCGTCCGCAAGAGCGTGAGCCACCAGCCGCTGGAGCCTTTCCGCCTGCTGCCGCTCACGTTCCCGCTCGACGCGCTTCTGTTCGGCGGCGCGTTGCTGCCGCTCGGTCTCCTCCTGCTGCCGGATTTTCGAGCACTCCCCGCAGAGGTACGAAGGAGCTTCCGCGTCGAGGTACTTGCCGCCGACCTTGTTGGCCCAGGACCGGTTGGTGACGGTGATCGGTTCGGAGCAGTTCGCGCACGGGCAGTTGAGGAGCGTGGCGTACGAGTGAGCTGTGGCCACCGCCCCGATGTCGCCGGTCACGCCGATGCTGCCGACGGTCCGGGCCCAGGTGCCGTCGTCCTTGATCTCCCAGTAGAGGGCACTGATTCTCCGGGCGTCCTCCGGAGCATCGTGCTTGATCACGACACGGAGGCGGGGAGCGTCCGAGGGGAAAACCCGAACAATCGGCCGGGGAGCAGCCGCTCGCCGTTGCTGTGCCTGGTTCTTCCTGCCCCGTTCCCGCTTTCGGCGGCGTTCGCGCTTACCCACGCGTCTGTTCCTGGCTCATGTGTGGATGGTGACGCAACTGAGGGTCGGCAGGGAGGTTTTCTGACAATTTCGATGGTTTCGGGAGCGCGCGGAGGAATGGGCACTCGGCGGCGCTCCGCCGCCCTGGGAGCTCGGCCTCTGCGCCGCCCGCATCCAGATGATGCGCCGGTCCGGGCCGAAGGCGGCCATGTACGGCAACGTCTGCGGGGCCGCCCTCAGCGGGCGGTGAGCGGAGATGCACCTGCCTCAACGTCGAAGGGCCCCACCGCAAGCGGTGGGGCCCTTCGACGTATTGCCCGGTGAGAGCAATGGCGGAGGATACGAGATTCGAACTCGTGAGGGGTTGCCCCCAACACGCTTTCCAAGCGTGCGCCCTAGGCCACTAGGCGAATCCTCCGCCGCAAACAATACAAGACGTTGGAGGGTGCTCGCGAACACGTTCGCCGAAGATCGTCCGGAGGGGCCGTGCAGGTCGTCCGGCGGGGCGGGTGGTGGACGGGTGGGTGGACCGGAGGGGGTGGGGATCCGCTAAGGTGGGCGTCAGCCCCTCACGTGGCGCTATCTGACTGAACTCCCCCAGGGCCGGAAGGCAGCAAGGGTAGGTTGGCTCTGGCGGGTGCGTGGGGGGCCCTTGCGTTCCGTGGGCCCGTGGGAGCTGCCGGGTACGGAGTCCCGGCCGGAGCCCGCGTTCGGGCCGTGTGGGATCGGTTGTCGGTGCGCCCCGATAACCTCGTAGATGTGTCGTCCCTTGCGCTGTACCGCCGCTACCGCCCCGAGTCGTTCGCCGAGGTCATCGGTCAGGAGCATGTCACTGACCCGCTCCAGCAGGCCTTGCGGAACAACCGGGTCAATCACGCGTACCTGTTCAGCGGGCCGCGTGGCTGTGGAAAGACGACCAGTGCGCGCATCCTCGCCCGCTGTCTGAACTGCGAGCAGGGGCCCACGCCGACCCCGTGCGGGGAGTGCCAGTCCTGCCAGGACCTCGCGCGGAACGGGCCGGGGTCCATCGATGTCATCGAGATCGACGCCGCATCCCACGGTGGTGTGGACGACGCCCGTGATCTGCGCGAGAAGGCGTTCTTCGGACCCGCCTCCAGTCGTTACAAGATCTACATCATCGACGAGGCCCACATGGTCACCCCGGCGGGGTTCAACGCCCTGCTGAAGGTGGTCGAGGAGCCGCCGGAGCACCTCAAGTTCATCTTCGCGACCACCGAGCCCGAGAAGGTCATCGGGACGATCCGGTCGCGTACGCACCACTACCCGTTCCGGCTGGTGCCCCCGGGGACCCTGCGCAACTATCTCGCCGATGTGTGTGGGAGGGAGAACAGCCCCGTCGCGGACGGCGTCCTGCCGCTCGTCGTGCGGGCCGGCGCCGGGTCCGTGCGTGACTCCATGTCCGTCATGGACCAGCTGCTGGCCGGTGCGGGCGACGACGGTGTGACATACGCCATGGCCACCTCGCTCCTCGGGTACACGGACGGCTCGCTGCTCGACTCGATCATCGACGCCTTCGCCGCCGGTGACGGCGCCGCCGCCTTCGAGGTCGTGGACCGGGTCATCGAGGGCGGCAACGACCCCCGGCGGTTCGTGGCCGATCTGCTGGAGCGGCTGCGCGATCTGGTGATCCTCGCCGCCGTCCCCGACGCCGGGGAGAAGGGGCTCATCGACGCCCCCGCCGATGTCGTCGAGCGCATGCAGGACCAGGCCTCCGTCTTCGGCGCCGCCGAGCTCAGCCGCGCCGCCGACCTGGTCAACGACGGTCTCACCGAGATGCGCGGCGCCACCTCGCCGCGCCTCCAGGTGGAGCTGATCTGCGCCCGGGTCCTGCTTCCGGCCGCCTTCGACGACGAGCGGTCGATGCAGGCGCGGCTCGACCGGCTGGAGCGCGGTGCGTCCGCCGCCGCTGCCGCCTCGTTCGCGGCGCCGCCCGCCGCCACGATGCCGATGGGCTACGTACCCGGGCCCGACGCCCACGTCCCGCAGGCCGCACCCGTGGCCCCCGCCGGTCCGGACACCGCCCGTGCCGCCGTACGAGGCGAGGCGCCGGCCCCCGCGCCCGCCGCCTACGCACCACCTCCGGCCCACGAACCCGCAGCCCCGCAGCCCCCCGCCGAAGCTCCCGCCCAGCGGCCCGGGTCCTGGCCCACCGCCGCCGGTGGCGAGCAGGCCCGGCGCCCCGGCGGCTGGCCCACCGCGTCCGCCCCCGGCAGCGGCCCCGCCACCCCACCGCCCGCCGCACCGGCCGCACCCGCACCGGCCGCGCCCTCCGCGTCCGCCGCCGCCCCGGCGCCGGGCGGACAGGGCATGGCCCAAGGCGCCGGGCAGGTCCAGAGCATGTGGCCCGACATCCTGGAGGCGGTCAAGAACAAGCGCCGCTTCACCTGGATCCTGCTCAGCCAGAACGCCCAGGTGAGCGGGTTCGACGGGACCACCCTCCAACTCGGCTTCATCAACGCCGGTGCCCGGGACAACTTCGCCAGCAGCGGCAGCGAGGAAGTCCTCAAGCAGGCGCTCGCCGAGCGGTTCAACGCCCAGTGGCGGGTCGAAGCGGTCGTCGACACCTCCGGCGGCGGCGCGGCCCTCCCGCCCCCCGGCCCCGGACGCCCCGCCCCGCAGTACACGCCCGCCCCGACGCCCTCACCCTCCGCCCCGACCCCGACGGCGTACGAAGGCACCCCGGCACACGCCCCCCAGCAGCAGCACAACCAGCAGCACAACCAGAACCGGCCGCCCGCCACCCCGACCTCGTCACAGCAGCCGCAACACCAGCACCAGCAGCCCCAGCAGGCCCCGCGCACCCGGAGCGCCGGTCCCTCCACCCCCGAGCCCTCCCGCGGCGGGTACGCCTCCGAGCCGCCGCGCTCCGTCGCACCCGAGGACGATTTCGCGGAGGCCGACGATCCGGATCTCGTCGACTCCGCCCTCTCCGGCCATGAGCTGATCGTCCGCGAGCTGGGCGCCACCGTGGTGGAGGAGTTCACCAACGAGCAGTGAGCCAACGAGCAGTGAGCCAACGAGCAGTGAGCCAACGAGCAGTGAGGAAACGAGTAGGGAGGGAAAGAGGAGTGAGGCGGCCGGCGGCGAGGCGGTGACCCGGCTTCCCCGTGCGGGCGGGGCCGTCCACGGACCGGCGGCCGTCCGGGCCTCCCGGCCCCGGCGGCTAGGCTGCACCCCGTGAAGGTCCTCGTCATCGGCGGCGGCGCCCGCGAACACGCCCTGTGCCGCTCTCTGTCCCTCGACCCCGATGTCACCGCTCTGTACTGCGCCCCCGGCAACGCCGGCATCGCAGAGGTGGCCGAACTGCACCCGGTCGACGCGCTCGACGGTGACGCCGTCGCGCGCCTCGCGGCCGGGCTGGGCGCCGGGCTGGTGGTCGTCGGCCCGGAGGCGCCACTCGTCGCCGGGGTGGCCGACGCCGTGCGCGCGGCCGGCATCCCGTGCTTCGGCCCCTCCGGCGAGGCCGCCCAGCTGGAAGGCTCCAAGGCGTTCGCCAAGGACGTCATGGCCGGGGCCGGGGTCCCCACCGCCCGCAGCTACGTCTGCACCACCCCCGCGGAGATCGACGAGGCCCTCGACGCCTTCGGGGCTCCGTACGTCGTCAAGGACGACGGCCTCGCGGCGGGCAAGGGCGTCGTGGTCACCGACGACCTCGCCGCCGCCCGCGACCACGCGCTCTCCTGCGACCGCGTGGTCATCGAGGAGTTCCTCGACGGCCCCGAGGTCAGCCTCTTCGCCATCACCGACGGCACCACCGTGCTGCCGCTCCAGCCCGCCCAGGACTTCAAGCGCGCGCTGGACGGCGACGCGGGCCCGAACACCGGCGGCATGGGCGCCTACTCCCCGCTCCCGTGGGCCGACCCCAAGCTGGTCGACGAGGTCCTCGAAACCGTCCTCCAGCCGACCGTCGACGAGCTCCGCCGCCGGGGTACGCCCTTCTCCGGGCTGCTCTACGCGGGCCTCGCGATCACCTCGCGCGGCGTGCGGGTCATCGAGTTCAACGCCCGGTTCGGCGACCCGGAGACCCAGGTGGTCCTGGCCCGGCTCCGTACGCCGCTGGCCGGTGTCCTGCTCGCCTCCGCCAACGGCACCCTGGACGTCCTCCCGCCGCTCACCTGGCGCGACGACGCGGCCGTCACCGTCGTGATCGCCTCGCACAACTACCCGGACACCCCGCGCACCGGCGACCCGATCGACGGGCTCGCGGAGGTCGCGGCGCAGGATGCGCCGGACGCGTACGTCCTGCACGCCGGGACCCGCGCGCAGGGCGGCGCGGTCGTGAGCGCGGGCGGCCGGGTCCTCTCGGTGACCGCGACCGGCAAGGACCTCGCCGCGGCCCGTGAGCGCGCCTACACCGCCCTCGGCCGCATCCGCCTCGACGGCTCCCAGCACCGGACGGACATCGCCCTGAAGGCCGCCGGCGGCTGATTCCGCCGGACCGCCCGTTCCACCCGGCCCCTCACGCCGCCCCCGAACGCCACCGGCGTACGCGGGGCAGGCGCGAGGGGCCGTCCCGTGCGGGGCACGGAGGAGGGGCACGGAGCCGAAGCCGCAGCGGCCCTGCCCTATGGACGAGGACACGTCAGCAGCTTTGCCCAAAGCCATTCCATCGGGTGACGACTGGGCCAGACGGATGACGCCCGCCGGGACCCCAACTAGGGTGCGGCGCAAGCGTTCCGGCACTTGGCCCACCGGCATTGCGATGTCAGTGACGGGTGCCACAGTGGGGGAGTGAGCAACCGTCGCGGGGCAGAGGGGGTGACATCCGGCCGTGTCCGGTATCGACGTGGGTGAGGAGCTGGGTGCACGGGCCGCACAGGCCCGGGCGCTCGCCCTGCTGCGGATCCGCAGCAGGGCACTGGCCGTGGTGATCACGCCTGCGGCCGTGGCGGTCGTGCTGTTCGCCGCGGGCGCCCAAGGGCACCTCGGCGGGCCCGTCTGGGACGGGGTGCGCTGGGCGGTGCTCGGTGTCGCCGTCGTGGTGCTGCTGGTGGCCGCCGCCGTCGCGGTCTCCGTCGCACGGGCCCGGCCCGCCGTGAGCCCGACCGTCCCCGTGCCGGAGGAAGGGGCTCCGGACCTCTACCGGCTGGTCCGCGACCTGGCCGACCGGCTCGGCGTCCCCGCGCCCTCCGCCATAGCGCTGACCCCGGACTGCGACAGCTGGCTGGAGGACCGCACCCACCGAAGCACCGGCGGCAGCAGCGACAGCACCGGCAGCGGCATCAGCGGAGAAGCGGCGCCGGAGGCCAGCAACGAGGCCAGGAGCACCGCTCCCGTCCTCGTGATCGGCTCCCCCTTCCTCTGGTGGATGCGGGTCGCCGAGCTCCGCGCCGTCCTCGCACCCGTCGTGGCGGGCACCCACTCGTCCGCCCACCCCGACATAGCCGCCGCCCGCCGCTTCGTCCGCGGTCTGGACGCCGCGGTGGCCGACGGAGCCGCCCCCGGCCGGGGAGTCTTCCGCGCCCTCCCGGCCGCCTTCACCGGCTGGGTCGCCCGGCTGCTGCTGCGCGCCTGCCGGGAGCACGCCGCCGAGATGGAGCGGTGCGTGGCCGCCACGGCCTCCATGCGCGCCCAGGGCGTCGACTACGCGCTCCGCATCGCCGCCCAGGAGCAGGTCGGCCTGGCCTATGCCGGCTGGGACCGGCTGCTGACCCGGGTCGCGCTGCCCGCCTGGCGGATGGGCCGCTGGCCCTCCCGGCTGGACGCCGGCGTGGTCTCCGCCCTCACCGAGCTCTCCCGCCGGGACCGGCTTGCCGACGGCTTCACCTCGCGCCTCGGCGAGCGGCCCGCCTGCGACCTGCTGGAGGAGCCCGGCGTCGCCGACGAGGCCACATCCCTGCTCGCCGCCCGCCTCTTCCACGGCGGCCCGGCGGAGAGCGGCCCGGACTGGGCGCCGGTGGACTGGCAGCAGTATCCGGACGAGGTCGTCGACCGGAAGTGGCGTACGGAGGCGGCCCGGCTGCACCGGGTGCTCGACGCCATGGGCGTACCGCCGGCCTCCGCGGCCGATCCGGCGGTGCCGACGCTGGCCCGCGTCATGGAGCACCTGGCCGGACCCGGCGGCCCCGGCGAGGAGCTCGCGGCGGGCATCGGTGCGGCGGTCGCCCGGGACGACGCCCAGGCCCCGGCGCCCGGCCCCGCCCAGCAGGCCTCCGGCACCGGCGCGGACCCGCTGGACCTCTGGGGCCCCGACCCGCTGCCCCTCTTCCCGCTCCAGCCGCCGCGTACGGGCACCGAACTGCTCGCCGACCACGTCGCCGCCATGGTCTGCTGCGCGGCCGTGGACACGGCGGGCGCGTCCCCGGGCCTCGACTGGCTGGACGGTCCAACGCTGCTCGTCGACGGCGAGCGCCGGGCGGACCTCGCGGTGCCGGTCCTCAGCCTCGTTGAGGACGGCGACCCGGACCCGCTGCGCTCCTGGCTGGCCGAGGTGGGCGTCCGCTCCGACAAGCCCGTACGCCTGGGGTGAAGCGGGCGGAGGCCGGAGCGAAGGCAGGCAGCGGCCGGAAGGAAAGGTTCCGTTCACGTCAATTCGCGACGAAGGGTGACGGAGTGCGTGCGTTATGTGATGTGCTGGGGGATCGGCGCTGACATCGTGCGCGCCGGAGTTGTCCGGGGGACCTGAGGGAGGGGCGCGGCATGGGGGCGGAGCAGATTCGCCGGTGGGAGTCGGGTGCCCTTGCGCACGCGGTGAGCGACCCCTTCGGACAGGGCCCGCTGCCCTGGCTGCGCGGCAGTGAGAACTACTTCGACGACACCGGCCAGGTCGTCCCCTGGTACGCGGATCTCGGCCGCTCCACCGGGGGCGGAACCCGCCCGGCCGACGACGTGCACCGCCAGATCAAGGGCTTCGTCTCGCCCGGAGCGGCGGCCCCCGGCGAGGCCGTCGACTTCCACATCACCGTGGACCCGCCGCAGCAGTTCTCCGTGGACGTCTACCGGATCGGTCATTACGGCGGCGACGGCGCGGCCAAGATCACCACCAGCCCGCGCCTCTCCGGCATCGTCCAGCCGCCCCCGCTCGCCGCCGACCGGACCGTCTCCTGCCACCACTGGTGGATGTCCTGGCGGCTCCAGATCCCGAGCTACTGGTCGGTCGGCGCGTATGTGGCGGTCCTGACGACCGCCGACGGATACCGCTCGCACATCCCGTTCACCGTCCGCCACGATCACCCCGCCGACCTGCTGCTCCTGCTCCCGGACATCACCTGGCAGGCGTACAACCTCTATCCGGAGGACGGCCGCACCGGCGCCAGCCTCTACCACGCGTGGGACGAGAAGGGCCGGCTGCTCGGCGAGGAGGACGCCGCCGTCACGATCTCCTTCGACCGCCCGTACGCCGGAGCGGGCCTGCCGCTGCACGTGGGACACGCGTACGACTTCATCCGCTGGGCCGAGCGGTACGGCTACGACCTCGCCTACGCCGACGCCCGCGACCTGCACGCCGGCCGCATCGACCCCAGCCGCTACCGGGGCCTGGTCTTCCCCGGCCACGACGAGTACTGGTCGCTGCCCATGCGCCGGGCCGCCGAGCGCGCCCGTGACGTGGGCACCTCGCTCGTCTTCCTCTCCGCCAACACCATGTACTGGCAGGTGGGCCTCGCGCCCTCCGCTTCCGGCATCCCCGACCGCCTGCTGACCTGCCGCAAGCGCCGGGGCCCTGGCAAGTCCGCGCTCTGGCGCGAGGTGGACCGGCCCGAGCAGCAGCTCCTGGGCATCCAGTACGCGGGCCGCGTCCCCGAGGCCGGCCCGCTGGTCGTGCGCAACGCCGAGCACTGGCTCTGGGACGCCACGGACGCGGCCGACGGCGACGAGATCCCGGGCCTGGTCGCCGGCGAGGCCGACCGCTACTTCCCCCGGACGAGCCTGCCGGAGCACGACAACCGGATCCTGCTCGCCCACTCGCCGTACCAGGACTCCGAAGGTGCCACCCGCCACCAGGAGACCTCGCTCTACCAGGCCCCCTCCGGCGCGCTGGTCTTCGCCTCCGGCACCTTCGCCTGGTCCCCGGCCCTGGACCGCCCGGGCCACACCGACTCCCGGATCCAGCAGGCGACGGCCAACCTCCTCGACCGGATCTGCAAGCGCGACTGACCGGGGTCCGTCCGGGGCGGGAAACACCAGGCCGGGCCCCGCGCGCGCTCCGGCCTCCCCGTACGGGACAATCGGAACCGCTCCTGGATCAATCTACGCGGAGGCACCGTGTCCGGTTTTGTAGAAAAGCCCGAGCCCGTGCAGGTTCCGGGCCTCACCCACCTGCACACCGGCAAGGTGCGTGACCTGTACCGGAACGAGGCGGGTGACCTCGTCATGGTCGCCAGCGACCGCATCTCCGCGTTCGACTGGGTCCTGCCCTCCGAGATCCCCGACAAGGGCCGGGTCCTCACCAAGCTCTCGCTCTGGTGGTTCGACCAGCTCGCCGACCTGGTGCCCAACCACGTCCTCTCCACCGAGCTGCCGCCCGGCGCCCCGGCGGACTGGGAGGGCCGCACGCTCATCTGCACGTCGCTGCGCATGGTCCAGGTCGAGTGCGTGGCCCGCGGCTATCTGACCGGTTCCGGGCTCGTCGAGTACAACGACTCCCGTACGGTGTGCGGCATCGGCCTCCCCGAGGGCCTGGTCGACGGCTCCGAGCTGCCCGGCCCGATCTTCACCCCGGCCACCAAGGCGGCCGTCGGCGACCACGACGAGAACGTCAGCTACGAGGAGATCGCCCGCGAGGTCGGCGTGGAGACCGCCGCCGAGCTGCGGCGGACCACGCTCGACGTCTACCGCCGGGCCCGGGACATCGCGCACCAGCGCGGGATCATCCTGGCCGACACCAAGTTCGAGTTCGGCTTCGAGTCCACCGAGGACGGCGGCGAGCGGCTGATCATCGCCGACGAGGTGCTGACACCCGACTCCTCGCGCTTCTGGCCCGCCGCCACCTGGAAGCCGGGGAGCGCGCAGCCGTCGTACGACAAGCAGTTCGTCCGGGACTGGCTGACCTCGCCGGCCTCCGGCTGGGACCGCGCGAGCGAGCAGCCGCCGCCGGCGCTGCCGCCGGAGGTCGTGGCGGCGACCCGGGCCAAGTACATCGAGGCCTACGAGGTCCTGACCGGCTCCAACTGGTCGTAGGAAGAAGGCAGTAGGCGATACGCAGAAGGCCCCGGTCACTACCGACCGGGGCCTTCTGATCATCTGGAGCGGACGACCAGGTTCGAACTGGCGACCTCAACCTTGGCAAGGTTGCGCTCTACCAACTGAGCTACGTCCGCGCTGCGCCGAAGCGCGATGCTCACTATACCCAACCCCGCTCCCGCGCGAGACGCACCGCCGTGTGCCGGTTCTCCGCACCGATCTTGGAGGCGGCCGAGGAGAGGTAGTTGCGGACCGTCCCCTGCGAGAGCGAGGCCCGCTCCGCGATCTCCGCGACCGGCGCCCCGTCCGCCGCCAGTTCGAGGACCTCGGCCTCCCGGGCGGTCAGTGGCGAGTCTCCGGCGGAGATGGCGTCGGCGGCCAACTCCGGGTCCACGTATCGGTTTCCGGCGTGGACGGTACGGATGATCTCGGCGAGCCGGCGGGCGCTGACGGTCTTCGGCACGAACCCGCGTACGCCGGCGGCCAGCGCCCGCTTCAGATGGCCCGGGCGGCCGTGGCTGGTCACGATCATGGTGCGGCAGGCGGGCAGTTCGCTGCGGAGCGATGTGGCGACCTTCACACCGTCCGCGCCCGGCATCTGGAGGTCCAGGACGGCGACATCGGGGCGGTGCGCGAGGGCCATCGCGAGCGCCTCGGGACCGCTCGCCGCCTCCGCGACCACCACCAGGTCGTCCTCCAGCGCGAGCAGCGCGGCCAGCGCACCCCGGATCAGGTGCTCGTCGTCGGCGAGCAGCACCCGCAGGGGCCGGCCGGCGGCGTCCTCTGTGGTCATCGCGGAGCCTTCGGTGGTCATGTTCCCCTCCGTGGTCATCGTTCGTCCGGAGAAGCGGAGCGTTCGTCCGAAGCGGCGGCGTCGGGGCGGTTACGGGGAGCCGTCAGCGGGACCGTCGCCGTGACCCGGAACAGGCCGCCCCCGGCCGCCCCGGCCTCCAGCGACCCGCCCAGCGCCGCCAGCCGCTCCCGCAGCCCGGCCAGACCCGAGCCGCTCCCACCCGGAGCGGCCGAGCCCGCCCCGTCGTTCTCGACCTCCAGCACTACAGAACCCGCCACCGTCCGGAGCCGGATCACGCACACCCGGGGATCACCGTGGCGCAGGACGTTGGTCGCGGCCTCACGGACCACCCAGCCGAGGGCCGCCTGGACGGCCGGGGGCGCCCCGATCCCCGCCGGTCCTTCGGCGCCCTCCACGGTGCAGGTGATCCCGGCGGCCTCCAGCACGCCCTTGGCGCCGAGCAGTTCGGTGGGCAGGTCGGCCTCGCGGTAGCCCCGTACGACATCGCGTACCTCCTGCTGGGAGGCGCGCGCGATCCGCTGCACCTCGACCATCTGGTCCACGGCGCTCGCGTTCCCGCGCTGCGCCAGCTCCACGGCCAGCTCGCTCTTCAGCGCGATCACCGCCAGGTTCCGGCCCAGCACGTCGTGCATGTCCCGGCCGAACCGCAGCCGCTCCTCCGCCACCGCGAGGCGGGCCTGCATGTCCCGGGCCTCCTCCGCCTGCCACATCACGGACAGGCTCCAGGCGCTCGGCCGGGTCGAGATGAGCACCAGCAGGGTGCCGACGAGCAGCGAGACGGCCGACCCGAACAGCGTGCGGCCGGGCACCCCTACGGCCCCCAGCAGCACCACCACCGCCACCGCGCAGACCGCGCAGCCGAGCAGGTACTTCCGGACCGGGACGAGGAGCACGTACGGCGTCACGAACGCCAGGGGCAGGTCCAGCACCAGCAGGCTCAGCCCCGCGTCTTCGACACCGCCCACCGCCGCGAGGGCCACCAGCAGGCCGGTCAGCACCGCCAGCAGCATCCCGGGCAGCCGCAGCCGCCGCAGCGGGAACGGCTCCAGGCCCCGGTAGTGGGCGAAGGCGGGGCCCACGTTCCGGTTGCTCAGCGCGCACTGGGCGGCGTTCACCGCGAGGAAGGCCGCCGCCAGGGAGGCCGGCAGCGGGCCCTGGCCGAAGGCCTTGCCGAGCGGCAGCAGGCCCCAGGTCACGAGGAAGACCCACGGCAGCGCGCAGAGCGTGAGGCGGGTGTAGAGGTCGATGCGCTGGAGCTTGGTCCGCTCGTTCCAGCCGCGCCGCAAGCCCCGTACTCGACCGATCACCTCGTCCAGCCCCTTCATGTCGTCCCCGTGGCCCTGACCGCCGGCGCCGTCAGCCCCGCGGGTCCCAGCGGAACCACCGCTGCACAGCAAACACCGCGAACCCGGTCCAGGCCAGCGCCGCCACGGTGGCCGTGAGCAGGTCGCCGCCTTCGACACCGCCGAGCCAGCCGTGCCGGATGAGCGTCATCACGCCGGTCAGCGGCAGCAGCTCGAAGACCGAGGCCAGGCCGTCCGGGAAGACCTCCAGCGGGACGAAGATCCCGGAGGCGAAGAGCGAGACGAAGAACAGCGGCAGGGTGGTGAGCTGCGAGGTCTGGACCGTCCGGGTCACCGCGGAGGTCGCGGCCGCCAGGCCGGACATCATCACGAGACCCACCAGCAGCCCCGCCAGGAAGATCTCGGGCCGCTTCGGCGCGCTCAGGTCGAAGGCGACCGCGCCGGCCGCGACCAGCAGCACGACCTGGAGGAGCGCCAGCGCGACGGCGGGCAGCGCGTTGGCCGCCAGGATCTCGCGGTCGGTGACCTCGCCGGTGCGCAGCCGCTTGAGGACGAGCTCCTCGCGCCGGGTGACGTAGCCGGTGACGAGGGTCATGTAGACGACCTGGACCAGCACGATGCCGATGCCGCCGGTGAGGGCGGCGCCCGCGATGGAGAGGCCGGTGCCGGCGAGGTCGATCTGCTGGAGCGAGGCCCGGATCGAGAAGATCATCACGATCGGCAGCACCAGGGCGATGAAGATCGCGGACCGGTTGCGGACCAGCAGGATCAGCTCGGCGCGGGCGAGCGCGGTGAGCCGCCGCGCGGAGGCGGAGGCCTTCGAGGGGGACTTGCGGGGGCCGGTGAGGACGGTCGTCGTCATGCCGTCACCTTCTTCGTCGTGTCGTCCGTGGGCTTGGTCCCCGCCCGGCGCGGATCGTCGGCGCGGGAGCGGAGCTGCGTGTTCGCGATCTGGAGGAACGCCTCCTCCAGTGAGGCGGAGCGCGCGTCGAGCCCGAGCAGCTGGACGCCCGACTCCCCGGCCCAGCCGAGGAGTTCGTGCAGCGCCTCCTGGAGCCCGGAGGTGCGGATCTCGATGCGCTGCCCCTCCGCCGCCGCCCGCAGCGAGAGCGGAAGATGCCCTGCCGGTACGCCGTCGGGCAGCGTGAACCGGATCCTGGCGGGCTGCGACGCGGTGACCTCGGCGGTCGTCCCGGCCGTCACGATCTGCCCCTGGTGCATGATCGCCAGCCGGTCCGCGAGCGCCTCGGCCTCCTCCAGGTAGTGCGTGGTCAGAAGTACGGTCGTACCGCCGTCCCGGAGCGCCCGGATCAGGTCCCAGGTGTCCCGCCGCCCCTCCGCGTCCAGCCCCGTCGTCGGCTCGTCCAGGAACAGCACCTCGGGCCGCGAGGTCAGGGCCAGCGCCAGGTCCAGGCGCCGCTTCTCCCCGCCGGACAGCTGCTTGACCCGCACCCTGGCGCGGCTCGTGAGGCCGACCATCTCCAGGGCCTCGGTGGCGGGCCGCGCGCCGGTGGTGCACGCCGACCACATCCGGGCGGTCTCCAGGACGGTGAGGTCGGAGGGGAAGCCGCCCTCCTGGAGCATCACACCGGTCCGGGGCCGGACGGCGCCGCGTTCGCGGTACGGGTCGTGGCCGAGGACCTTGATGGTTCCGGAGGTCGGGAGCGCCAGGCCTTCGAGGAGCTCCACGGTGGAGGTCTTGCCCGCGCCGTTCGTCCCGAGCAGCGCGAACAGCTCGCCGCGGGCCACGGAGAAGGAGACGCCGGAGACGGCCTCGAAGCCGTCCTTGTAGCTGCGGCGGACGCCGTCCGCCGCGATCACCGTCTCCGCGTCTGCCGGGCCACCTGTCGTTCGGTCGCTGAGAAAGTCTTGGCTGGTCATGCTTCAAGCTTTCCGCCGGAACGGGCCCGCGAGCCGTGCGCGCTGTCACCACTGCTCATGACAAACGTCATGAGCGCGGAGACGGACACGACAAAGGCCCTGATCGAAATCGATCAGGGCCTTTGTCTTCCGGAGCGGACGACCAGGTTCGAACTGGCGACCTCAACCTTGGCAAGGTTGCGCTCTACCAACTGAGCTACGTCCGCAGTGCAGCCACTCGGCTTTCACCGGTGGAGCGAGCACTACTCTACCTGATCCAACAGAGTGGTCCGAAGAGTCGTGCAGAGCGGGTGACAGGAATTGCACACTGCGCCTTCCCCCTGGAAGGGGGATGTTCTACTACTGAACTACACCCGCACGCGGCTCGGGATCCGGCCTTCCGGCCTCGCCCCTCGGCGTGCTCCAGACTCTAGCCGACCTGCGGGGGTGTCGCGCAAGTCGGCTCCCGGCGGGTTCCCCGGAGCGGGCCGCCGGCCGGCTCTCCGGCCCCCGGTCGCGGCCCTGCGCAGTCCGCCTGACGGAGCGTCCGCCGCTCGGAGGGCGGACGCTCACGCCCGCTCCTCAGTCCGCCGCGTCGAACGCCTCGTACACCTTCTTCGGGATCCGGCCGCGGGCCGGCACCTCCAGCCGGTGCGAGCGGGCCCAGGCGCGGACGGCCGCGGGGTCCGGGGCGAGGGAGGTGTGGTGGTACGACGCGGGGGTCCTGCCGTGCTTGCCGGCATTTGTCTGCTTTCGGCCGGCTGCCATGTAAGGAGCCAGGGCCTTGCGCAGTTTCTTCGCGTTGGCGGGATTGAGGTCGATCTCGTACGTCTTCCCGTCCAGGGCGAAGGTGACCGTTTCCGCCGCTGTTCCCCCGTCGATGTCGTCGGAGAGCGTAACCACTACGCGCTGAGCCACGGATATCGGTCCTTTCCTACGGCGTCGGCGCGACGTGCGTGCGCCGATGCGCCGGCCTTCCGGCTGTCAGGCGGATGCGGATACGGATCGACTGATGTCGACTGTTCCGGTGTGTTCCGGGTCGTTCCGGTCGTTCGGCGTTCCGGAGCAATGCTGCTTTCCCCGGTAATCATTTGTACAGCGGTCGGTACCGCATTGTGAAGCCCAGCCAATTACTTCCGCGTGTCCGCACGCAATCCGGGCATGATTTTTTCCCAGGACTTTTCCTGCATGTTGTCGCGGCCGATATCGCGGCGTGATCTGCGCCGAGACGGCGGTGTCCCTGCCCGCCATCCGTTTCCGCCCGATATCTACCCGCGTAGAATTTTCGGCCAGGTACGCTGAGTGGACCCGCGGGGGTCTGGGGAACCCCCCGGAGAGACAGCCGCACCACACCACCACACCGGGAGTGCCAGTGGCACGCGTCGTAGTCGACGTCATGCTCAAGCCGGAGATCCTCGACCCGCAGGGACAGGCGGTGCAGCGTGCGCTGCCGCGTCTGGGCTTCGAGGGAATCGCGGACGTTCGTCAGGGAAAGCGTTTCGAGCTGGAGGTCGCGGGGCCGGTGGACGACGCCGCCCTCGCCCGTATTCACGAGATGGCCGAGACCTTCCTCGCCAACACCGTCATCGAGGACTTCGTCGTGAAGGTGGAGGAGGAGAAGTGACCACCCGTATCGGCGTCGTCACTTTTCCCGGCACCCTGGACGATCAGGACGCGCTGCGGGCCGTGCGGATCGCGGGCGCGGAGCCCGTATCGCTGTGGCACCGTGACAAGGACCTGCACCAGGTCGACGCGGTCGTCCTGGCCGGCGGTTTCTCCTACGGGGACTACCTCCGGGCCGGTGCGATCTCGCGGTTCTCGCCGGTGATGGAGCCGCTCATCGAGCAGGCGAAGGCCGGTATGCCGGTCCTGGGCATCTGCAACGGATTCCAGATCCTGACCGAGGCGCACCTGCTGCCCGGTGCGATGCTGCGCAACAACCACCTCCACTTCATCTGCCGTGACCAGAAGCTGCGGGTGGAGAACGCGGAGACCGCCTGGACCTCGGACTACAGCGCCGGCCAGGAGATCCAGGTGCCGCTCAAGAACATGGACGGCCGGTACACCGCCGACGAGCACACGCTCGACGAGCTGGAGGCCGAGGGCCGGGTCGCCTTCCGCTACCTGGACGGCAACCCCAACGGCTCGCTCCGTGACATCGCGGGCATCACCAACGCGGCGGGCAACATCGTCGGTCTGATGCCGCACCCGGAGCACGCCGTCGAGCCGCTCGTCGGCACCGGCCGCACCGACGGCCTCGGTTTCTTCACCTCGATCATCAAGAAGCTGGTCAACGCATGAGCCTGGATACGGTCAAGCACGCGGCCGAGACCCCGGACGCCGGGCAGCCCTGGAAGGAACTGGGCCTCAAGGAGGACGAGTACGCCCGGATCCGCGAGATCCTGGGCCGCCGTCCCACCGGCGCCGAGCTCGCCATGTACAGCGTCATGTGGTCGGAGCACTGCTCGTACAAGAGCAGCAAGGTCCACCTCAAGCAGTTCGGCGAGAAGGTCCCCGCCAACGACGCGATGCTCGTCGGTATCGGTGAGAACGCGGGCGTCGTCGACGTCGGCCAGGGGTACGCGGTCACCTTCAAGGTCGAGTCGCACAACCACCCCTCGTACATCGAGCCCTACCAGGGCGCGGCCACCGGCATCGGCGGCATCGTCCGCGACATCCTCGCCATGGGCGCCCGCCCGGTCGCGGTCGTCGACCCGCTGCGCTTCGGCGCCGCCGACCACCCCGACACCAAGCGCGTCCTGCCGGGCGTCGTCGCGGGCATCGGCGGCTACGGCAACTGCCTGGGCCTGCCCAACATCGGCGGCGAGGTCGTCTTCGACTCCTGCTACCAGGGCAACCCGCTGGTCAACGCCGGCTGCATCGGCGTGATGAAGCACGAGGACATCCACCTCGCGCAGGCGTCAGGACCGGGCAACAAGGTCATCCTGTACGGCGCCCGCACCGGCGGCGACGGCATCGGCGGCGTCTCCGTGCTGGCGAGCGAGACCTTCGAGTCCACCGGCCCGGCCAAGCGCCCGGCGGTCCAGGTCGGCGACCCGTTCCAGGAGAAGCTCCTCATCGAGTGCACCCTGGAGATCTTCAAGGAGAAGCTCGTCGCGGGCATCCAGGACCTCGGCGGCGCCGGGCTCTCCTGCGCCACCAGCGAGCTGGCCTCGGCCGGTTCCGGCGGGATGCGCGTCGAGTTGGACACCGTGCCGCTGCGCGACTCCTCCCTCTCGCCGGAGGAGATCCTCATGAGCGAGTCGCAGGAGCGCATGTGCGCGATCGTCGAGCCGCAGCACGTGGACCGCTTCCTGGAGATCTGCGAGAAGTGGGACGTCATCGCCACCGTCATCGGTGAGGTCACCGAGGGCTCCCAGCTGGAGATCTTCTGGCACGGCGAGCAGATCGTGGACGTGCCGCCGCGCTCGGTCGCCCACGACGGCCCGGTCTACCACCGCCCGTTCGCCCGCCCGTCCTGGCAGGACGCGCTCCAGGCGGACGACGCGGGCAAGCTGCCCCGGCCGCAGAACGGCGCGGAGCTGAAGGACCAGGTCCTCAAGCTGGTCGCCTCCCCGAACCAGGCCTCCAAGGCGTGGATCACCGACCAGTACGACCGCTTCGTGCAGGGCAACACCGTCCTGGCGATGCCCGAGGACGCGGGCATGGTCCGTATCGACGCCGAGTCGAACCTGGGCGTGGCGATGGCGACCGACGGCAACGGCCGGTACGCCAAGCTCGACCCCTACACCGGCGCGCAGCTCGCGCTGGCGGAGTCGTACCGCAACGTCGCCGCCTCCGGCGCCAAGCCGCTCGCCATCTCCGACTGCCTCAACTTCGGCTCGCCCGAGGACCCGGACGTCATGTGGCAGTTCGCCGAGGCCACGCGTGGCCTCGCAGACGGCTGCCTGGAGCTGGGCACCCCGGTCACCGGCGGCAACGTCTCGCTCTACAACCAGACCGGCGAGACCGCGATCCACCCGACGCCGGTCGTGGCCGTGCTCGGCGTGATCGACGACGTGAACCGGCGTACGCCCATCGCGTTCGCGGAAGAGGGCCAGCTCCTCTACCTGCTCGGCGACACCCGTGAGGAGTTCGGCGGCTCGGCCTGGTCCGAGGTCGTCCACCAGCACCTGGGCGGCCTGCCGCCCAAGGTCGACCTGGGCCGGGAGAAGCTGCTCGCGGAGATCCTCATCTCCGCCTCGCGCGACGGCATGATCGACGCCGCCCACGACCTGTCCGACGGCGGCCTGATCCAGGCAGTCACCGAGTCCTGCCTGCGCGGCGGGAAGGGTGCCCGGCTGGTCGTGCCGGACGGTCTGGACGCCTTCACGTTCCTCTTCTCCGAGTCGGCCGGCCGCGCGGTCGTCGCCGTGCCGCGCAGCGAGGAGCTCCGCTTCACCGACATGTGCGGCGCACGGGGCCTGCCCGTCGTCCGCATCGGTGTCGTCGACGGCGAAGAGGTCGAGATCCAGGGCGAGTTCAGCATCCCGCTGAGCGAGCTCCGTACGGCCCACGAGGCGACGATCCCGGCGCTGCTCGCCTGAGCCCGCGTGTCGTTCGAGCCCCCGTCCGGATCATCCGGGCGGGGGCTTCGGCTTTCCCGCACGCATCCCTTGATGAAAATTACGTAATTACGTAAGGTTGGTGTCATGGAGCAGGACCTGGAGCAGCGGGTCGCCGAGCTGGAGCGGCGGCTCACCGCGCTGGAGCGGCAGGACCGTGAGTCGCCGCGCCTCGGCGACGGCGACTTCTGGGCGCTGGACGGGCTCAAACAGCAGCTCGCGGGCGTCGGAGAGGCCGGAGCCGACGGCGGGGTGCTCTTCACCGGAGCGGTCCGGCTGCCGACCGGCGAGCATTACGAGTGGCAGTACGGAGCCCTCACCGGTGCCCTCCTCGAAGAGGAGGGCGAGGGCGGTGACGGCGGAGCGGCCACGGCGGACTCACTCGCCGCGCTCGGCCATCCGGTACGGCTGCGCCTGCTCCGCGAGATCCTCGGCGGCCGCCGTACCGCCGCCGAACTGGCCGCGCTCGACGGCGTCGGCACCACCGGCCAGATCTACCACCACCTGCGCCAGCTGACCGCCACGGGCTGGCTGCACACGACCGGCCGCGGCCGGTACGAAGTGCCGGCCGCCCGGGTGGTGCCGCTGCTGGTGGTGCTGACGGCGGCGCGGCCGTAGAGCCGGCGCCCACGGGAACGAACAGCGACAAACAGGGGGAAACATGTCCGTCCGTACCGTCCTCGCGATCGCCCTGCGGCTGTCCTGGGTGGTCCTGATCGCACTGGTGATCGCCGAGTTCCTCACGGATCTGCCCGGACCCGGATGGACGACCACGTTCCTGCCCGCGGCGGTCGTGGCCGTGCTCATGCTGACGACCACCGCCCTCCAGACCCGTGCCGCCGCACCTCGGGGCGAGCCGCGCGACCCGGTCGAGGTCGCCCCGCCGGTGACCGGCCGCTGGACGGCCCTGAACAGCCCGGCCGACAAGGTGCCGAGCCATGGGACGCACGTCTACGGGCAGACGTACGCGATCGACATCGTGGCCGAGCCCGGGACCGGGGACGAGCTCGCGGACCGCCCGCCGTTCCGCTGGGTCTGGCCGGTCCTCCGCCGCAACCGCGCCTTCCCGGCCTTCGGCGTCCCGCTGCTCGCGGTGGCCGATGCCACGGTCGTCCGGGCGAGCGACGGCCAGCGCGACCACCTGAGCCGCAACTCGCTGCCCGCCCTCGCCTATCTGATGCTCGTCGAAGGCACCGTCCGCTCGATCCTCGGCGCGCACCGCGTCTTCGGCAACCACGTGATCCTGGACCTCGGCGACGGTACGTACGCGGCCTACGCCCACATCCGGCGCGGCTCGCTCCTCGTGCAGGCCGGCGACACCGTCCGGGCCGGGCAGGAGATCGGGCGCGTGGGGAACTCCGGGAACAGCTCCGAACCCCACCTCCACCTCCAGCTGATGGACGGCCCGGACCTCGATGCCGCCCGGGGCGTCCCCTTCACCTGGCGAGGCGTCGGAGTCCCGGCAGGCGGCGAGACCTTCACCGTCGGCGCCGATGTCGGTGCGGCCGGTTAATCTCGGCCCCATGCCTCCGGCCAAGAAGCGCCCGCGCGCCTACGACCACCTCAGAACCCGGACCGCGGTCCTCGCCCAGTTCGCCCATGTCCACGACGCCGTCCGTCAGTTGACGCCCGAGCAGCTCGCCCGCCCGACCCGGCTCGGCGACTGGACGGTGCGGGAGCTCGCCGCGCACGTGGCGATGGTCCTCGGCAGCGTGAGCCGGTCCCTGGCCCTGCCGGAGCCGCCCGGACCCAAGCCCGCGCTCACGCTCCTCCAGTGGCCGCCCGCCACCGCCGCGTACGCCGCCCGGATCTCCGAGGACGTCGAGGAGCTGGCGACCGGCCGCCCCGACCTCCCCGCGCTGTACGAGGAGGTGGAGGCGGGCTTCCGCGCGGACGTCCCGGCCGCCGGCACCGGCGACCGGCTGCTGCCGACCCGGGTCGGTTCCATGCGGCTGGCCGACTTCCTGGTCACCCGGACCGTCGAGCTGACCGTCCACACGGACGACCTGAACGAGGCGCTCGGTCTGGAGATCCCGTACGACCGGCAGGCGCTGGCCGCCTGCACCCGGCTGCTGGCGGACGTGCTCGCGGACCGTGCGCCCGGCGGTTCGGTCGAGGTGCGCGTCCCGCCGTTCGCGGTGGTCCAGTGCATCGGCGGCCCCAAGCACACCCGCGGCACTCCGCCCAACGTCGTGGAGACCGGCGCGCTGACCTGGATCCGGCTCGCCACCGGCCGTACGGAGTGGGCGCGGGCCCTGGCGGACGCCGAGGTCAGCGCCAGTGGCGAGCGCGCCGACCTGGCGGAGCTGCTGCCGCTGATGGGCTGAGCCGCCTCGCAGCGCACGCGACGGAACCGGAGGCGACGGAACCGGATCGGGGGGCCGTTCCGTCCCATCGCCATGCACACACAACGTATGGCAGTCAGCGTCAGCGTCCTGGCCCTCCTCACCCTCGCCGCCTGCGGTACGGAACCGGGTTCCGGTTCCGGCGGCGGTGGCGGGGACGGCGGGGACACCGTGCAGAGCGATGTGCCGGTCACCGGGGTCGCGTGGAACGTGGAGTCCATGACCGTCGACGGGAAGAGGACCGGGGCCCCGGACGGCTCCCGGCTGGAGATCGACCCGAAGGGCCGGGTCAAAGCCGACTTCGGCTGCAACCGCATCGGCGGCGAGGCCCGCGTGGAGGGCGACCGGATCACCGTGAGCCGGACCGTCTCCACGTCGATGGCCTGCGGGGATGGCGTCGACAGGTTCGAGAAGGCCGCCGTCGCCGCCCTCGACGGCGAGCTCACCGCGAAGCTCACCGGCGAGAAGCTGACCCTCACCACCGAGGGCGGCGACACGATCGCGCTCAGCGAGGAGAAGCCGGCCGAGCTGGTCGGCACGCGGTGGGCGGTGAACACCCTGCTCAGCGGCGAGACGGCGATGTCCGTGCCCGCCGACCTCCCGAAGGGGCGGGTGCCGCACCTGACCTTCGGCGAGGACGGCACCGTCCACGGCAACTCCGGCTGCAACTCCTTCCACGGCAAGGCGACGGTCAAGGGCTCCACGATCACCTTCGGCCCGCCGGCCGGGACCCGGAAGATGTGTCCGGAGGCGGAGATGGCGACGGAGCGCGCGGTCCTCGCGGCGCTGGACGGCCCGGCGACGTACACGATCAAGGGCTCCACGCTCACCATCACGGCCGACGACGGCAAGGGCCTCGGCGCGACGGCCGCTCCGGCGACGAGCGAGGAGTGACCCGGAGCGGCGGACCGGGGCACTCAGGAGCGGCGGAGCGAGGAGTGACCGGGAGCGGCAGGCCGGGGACGGCCTGGAGCGGCAGGCCGAGGGCGCCGAGCGGCATGGCTGAATCCCGGCCACCGGTGTGAGTCTCACCACGAAACGAGCGTTCGGCCAGCGGCCGTGGCGGGTTCGGGCCGGGTTCACCGAGCGCCACGGCCGGCCGGCCGCCGCCGGGCCGCCCCGTACAGCCATTACCAGCCGGTAACCGGCCTCGCGGCCCGGCAGTGAGCCCTCGGGCCTGCCCGCCGGCCCCCGCCGACCCCACCCGTACGTCACACAGCGTCACCGCTCGAAGTCCCGCGAATCACCCGCCCGCCGCGGTGGCCGCGGCCGTTCCCCGTGTTCCGTACCGCCTCCGCCCACCGGTCCCCAATTCGGACCAGTGGTCGATCTCGCCTACACTCGGTGCCGTGCCCCGTGGTGATGGACGACTCAACCACGACCTGCTCCCCGGAGAGAAAGGCCCCCAGGACGCTTGTGGCGTCTTCGGTGTCTGGGCTCCGGGTGAAGAGGTCGCCAAGCTCACCTATTTCGGACTGTATGCCCTGCAGCACCGCGGACAGGAATCCGCGGGCATCGCAGTGAGCAACGGGTCCCAGATCCTGGTCTTCAAGGACATGGGACTGGTCTCGCAGGTCTTCGACGAAACGTCTCTGGGTTCCCTCCAGGGCCATATCGCGGTCGGTCATGCCCGCTACTCCACCACCGGTGCCTCGGTGTGGGAGAACGCGCAGCCGACGTTCCGTGCCACCGCGCACGGCTCGATCGCCCTCGGTCACAACGGGAACCTGGTCAACACGGCCCAGCTCGCGGAGATGGTCGCCGACCTCCCGCGCAAGGACGGCCGCGCCACCCAGGTCGCCGCGACCAACGACACCGACCTGGTGACCGCGCTGCTCGCCGGGCAGCGTGACGAGGACGACAAGCCGCTGACCATCGAGGAAGCCGCCGCCAAGGTGCTCCCCGACGTCAAGGGCGCGTTCTCCCTCGTCTTCATGGACGAGCACACCCTCTACGCCGCCCGTGACCCGCAGGGCATCCGCCCGCTGGTGCTCGGCCGCCTGGAGCGCGGCTGGGTGGTCGCATCGGAGTCCGCCGCACTCGACATCTGCGGTGCCAGCTACGTACGCGAGATCGAGCCGGGTGAGCTCGTCGCCATCGACGAGAACGGCCTGCGCACCTCCCGCTTCGCAGAAGCGAAGCCCAAGGGCTGTGTCTTCGAGTACGTCTACCTGGCCCGTCCCGACACCGACATCGCCGGCCGGAACGTGTACCTCTCCCGCGTGGAGATGGGCCGCAAGCTGGCCGCCGAGGCGCCCGTCGAAGCCGATCTGGTCATAGCGACCCCGGAATCCGGCACCCCCGCCGCGATCGGGTACGCGGAGGCCAGCGGGATCCCGTTCGGCGCCGGACTGGTGAAGAACGCCTACGTCGGCCGGACCTTCATCCAGCCCTCGCAGACCATCCGCCAGCTCGGCATCCGGCTCAAGCTGAACCCGCTGAAGGAAGTCATCAAGGGCAAGCGCCTGGTGGTCGTCGACGACTCGATCGTCCGCGGCAACACCCAGCGCGCGCTGGTCCGGATGCTCCGCGAGGCCGGGGCCGCCGAGATCCACATCCGGATCTCCTCGCCGCCGGTGAAGTGGCCCTGCTTCTTCGGCATCGACTTCGCGACCCGCGCCGAGCTGATCGCCAACGGCATGACCGTGGACGAGATCTGCACGTCGATGGGGGCCGACTCGCTGTCGTACATCTCGATCGACTCCATGATCGAGGCGACCACGATCGACAAGCCCAACCTGTGCCGCGCCTGCTTCGACGGCGAGTACCCGATGGAGCTCCCGGACCCGGAGCTGCTCGGCAAGCAGCTGCTGGAGACCGAGCTGGCGGCAGGGCCCGCGGCCACCGCCGCGGCCGACGCGCTGCGCCGTCCGTGACCCGGACGCGCCGCCGCCCCTCCCACCAGCCCCGTTTCTCCACACGAAAGATCCCAGGCCATGTCTGAGACAACAGGTGCTTCCTACGCGGCCGCCGGCGTCGACATCGAAGCCGGTGACCGCGCCGTCGAGCTGATGAAGGAGTGGGTGAAGAAGACCCAGCGTCCCGAGGTCGCCGGACTGGGCGGGCTCGGCGGCTTCGCCGGCCTCTTCGACGCCTCGGCGCTCAAGAGGTACGAGCGTCCGCTCCTCGCCTCGGCCACCGACGGTGTCGGCACCAAGGTGGACGTGGCGCGTCAGATGGGCGTGTACGACACCATCGGCCACGACCTCGTCGGCATGGTCGTGGACGATCTGGTCGTCTGCGGTGCCGAGCCGCTCTTCATGACCGACTACATCTGCGTCGGCAAGGTGCACCCCGAGCGTGTCGCGGCGATCGTGAAGGGCATCGCCGAGGGCTGTGTCCTCGCGGGCTGCGCGCTGGTCGGCGGCGAGACCGCCGAGCACCCGGGCCTGCTCGGCCCGGACGACTTCGACGTCGCCGGCGCCGGTACGGGCGTGGTGGAGGCGGACCGGCTGCTCGGCCCGGACCGGATCCGCGAGGGCGACGCCGTGATCGCGATGGCGTCCTCCGGTCTTCACTCGAACGGGTACTCGCTCGTCCGCCACGTGGTCTTCGACCGGGCCGGCTGGACACTGGACCGCGAGATCGCGGAGTTCGGCCGGACGCTCGGCGAGGAGCTCCTGGAGCCGACCCGGATCTACTCGCTGGACTGCCTGGCGCTCACCCGCACCACCGAGGTGCACGGCTTCAGCCACATCACCGGCGGCGGTCTGGCGAACAACCTGGCCCGGGTCATCCCGGCCGGGCTGCACGCCACGGTGGACCGCTCCACCTGGACGCCGGGCGCGGTCTTCGACCTGGTCGGCAAGGCCGGTCAGGTCGAGCAGCTGGAGCTGGAGAAGACGCTGAACATGGGCGTCGGCATGATCGCGATCGTCCCGGCCGACTCGGTCGACGCCGCGCTGACGACCCTGGCCGACCGTGGCGTCGACTCCTGGGTCGCGGGTGAGATCACCGCCCGCGGTGACCACGCCACGGGCGCCGAGCTGACCGGCAGCTACGCCCGCTGAACCGTACGTACGGTGTGTGCGCCGGGCTCCCCGTCCGGCGCACCGAACACCGGGGCCGCGCCCGGCGAACCGCACACCGGGACCGGACCGGATCGGGACACACCGGGGCCGAAGCGTCAGGACACGGCGGGGGCCGGAGCTGATCCGGGTCAGGACACACAGAACCCGGCCCGGGGCAGGCCCGGACCGGGTTGATGTGTCAGCGCGAGGTCAAGCGCCGCGGCGCTGTGACGACGGACCGGACTGATCGTCCTGATCCTCGTCATCGTCCTGGTTGTAGCGATCCGCGTACTGTGCGTACGGGTCATCTTCCTCGTCGTCGTCCTCGAACGGCTCGGCGTTCGGTGGCTGACTCGAAGGCGATGCGCCCAGCTCATTGGCCAGACGCGACAGGTCCGTCCCGCCGCTGCTGTACTTCAGCTGGCGGGCGACCTTGGTCTGCTTGGCCTTTGCCCGGCCGCGCCCCATGGCTCGACCCCCTCGGTGACGGGGCTCGACGGCCCCAGAGTCTTGACACGCGTTCATGTTTCAGGACGGACTCTCGACAGAGAGACCGCGCCCGTAGGGCTTTAACGGTACCTGCTTCCGTGGCCATACGGTACGCCGCCCGCGTCTTGCGCCCCGGTGCAGACCAGTGGGGAGCCCTGTCCTCGCTGGTCAACTGCGATTTTAACCTCTTCTGCGCGCACGACCCGCCGACCGGCGTGAGTCTTGTCTCCCGCCGGTGCCTCACGGCTCCTCCGCGGGTCTCCCGCCGGCCGCCGGGCCGTGCGCGTGCGCGTCAGCGGTGACGCGCCTCGGCCATCCGCTGCTCGGCGATCCGGTCGGCCGCCGCGGCCGGCGGAATCCCATCAGCCTTCGCACGTGCGAATATTTCCAGCGTGGTGTCGAAGATCTTCGTGGCCTTCGCCTTGCACCGGTCGAAGTCGAACCCGTGCAGCTCGTCGGCGACCTGGATCACGCCGCCGGCGTTGACCACGTAGTCCGGCGCGTAGAGAACCGACCGGTCGGCCAGGTCCTTCTCGACGCCCGGGTGGGCCAGCTGGTTGTTGGCCGCTCCGCAGACCACCTTCGCCGTGAGCACCGGCACGGTCGCGTCGTTCAGCGCGCCGCCGAGCGCGCAGGGAGCGTAGACGTCCAGGCCCTCGGTGCGGATCAGCGCCTCGGTGTCGGCCACCACGGTGACCTCGGGGTGCAGATCGGTGACGCGGCGCACCGACTCCTCGCGGACATCGGTGATCAGGACCTCGGCCCCGTCGGAGAGCAGGTGCTCGACGAGGTGGTGGCCCACCTTGCCGACGCCGGCGACACCGACCTTGCGGCCGCGCAGCGTCGGGTCGCCCCACAGGTGCTGGGCCGAGGCCCGCATGCCCTGGAAGACGCCGAACGCGGTGAGGACGGAGGAGTCGCCGGCGCCGCCGTTCTCCGGGGAGCGGCCGGTGGTCCAGCGGCACTCCCGGGCCACGACGTCCATGTCGGCGACGTAGGTGCCGACATCGCAGGCCGTGACGTACCGGCCGCCGAGCGAGGCGACGAACCGGCCGTAGGCCAGCAGGAGTTCAGTTTTCTGCGAGGCCTCGATCTTCTCCGGGTCGCCGATGATGACGGCCTTGCCGCCGCCGTGGTCGAGCCCGGCGAGGGCGTTCTTGTACGACATCCCGCGCGACAGGTTCAGCGCGTCGGCGACGGCCTCGGCCTCGGTCGCGTACGGATAGAAGCGGGTGCCGCCGAGGCCGGGGCCGAGGGCGGTGTTGTGGAGGGCGATGACGGCCTTGAGGCCGGTGGCACGGTCCTGGCAGATGACGACTTGCTCGTGGCCCCCCTGGTCCGAGTGGAACAGGGTGTGCAGTACATCAACAGGCGCGCCGGTCACATCGGTCACTGTGGTGACTCCCAAGTACGAAGCGGCGGGAGGCCCTCCTAGGGGTGGGGAGGGCCCCGGGACCTGTCGTCGGACAGGCCACGGACCGGCCGGCACGGCCGGTCCGATGGGCAAGAGCGTAAGTCCTCCGGCGGCGGGGATCTGCCCTCGTGCCGAGGATCACCCCAAGGGGGTGCGCGCGCGTGGCACGATGCGCTGCATGTCGGTGGTGTCTTCGGTGTTCGTCCCTTACACGTCCTACCTCCGGGTGTACGAGCCGCTCGCCGCCTTCGCGGAGCCCGAGCGCAGCCACTGGGCCCGTTACGCGGAGCGCCCGGTGCTCCCGACCGCCCAGGACGAACTCCGCCGCGCGCTGGCCGACCTGGTGCCGACGCCGCCGGTCGGGGTCCCGGTGCACGAGAGCGGTGACGCGTTCGTGGCGGAGGTGGACGGGGTGGTGTGCGTCTGCCCGTGGCGGACCCGGCTGCGCGGGTGGCTCGCGCTGGAGGAGCTGGAGGGGGCGGGCGCGCGGGAGGGGATGTTTCCGGCCAACGTGCTGGAGGCGCTGCTGCCCGAGGTGGTGCGGGGTCAGGCGCGGGCGGACCACGAGCGCTGGCTGCGCCGGAACCCGGACGCGCGCCCGTGGATCCGGACGACGGTGTGGCAGGTGCCGGTGCGGTGGTTCGTCCTCTTCCGGGACGAGGAGCGGGAGTACGCGGCGGCGGACGGCGACGGCGGGGAGCCGGTGCTCCGCTACCGGACGCCGATGGTGGAGGCCCGGCGCCGGCTGGCGCGGGGGCTGCGGACGCTGCGGGAGAACGTGGCCGACGGGCCGCTCACCGAGGGGCTGGTGGAGGTGGGGCGCTGGCTGGAGGAGTTCCACCCGCGCTCGCTGGTGGAGCTGGACTACGGGGGCCTGGTGCACGCGCTCCCGGCCGGGCAGCTCGCGGCGGACCGGTCCGCGGCGGATGTGGCGGAAGGGCTCGCCGCGCTCGGGAACGGTGACGCCGAGGGCGCCGGGGAGGCGTACGCGCGGCTCGCGGAGCGGTGGCGGGCCGTGCGTGATCGCCAGTTCACCAATTGACGTGAAAAGACCCACAGCGGCATCAACAGGACGGAACCGGGGCATCCTTCATCCAGGACGGACCGGAGGGCCGGACGGGCCGGCGGAACGGCGGCCCGACCGGGCGGAGTGCAGGAAGGAGGGGAGAGCTGACGGGCCGTGAACCTGCGTCCCGTGGGACGCGTGTGGTGGGTGGGGCGGAAGGGTACGCCTCGCGACCCAGGACCTACGTCCCGAACCGGGCCTTTGCCTCAAGCGTGATGGATAGCACTAACGGGGCCCTTGCGCCCATCCCTACTCCTCGTGCCAAAATAGGACAAGGAGTCCGGGGAGGGCTCCTTCCGTCCAAGTAAGGGCGGAATACTCAGCATTGCACTCTATGGGGGGTCTGACGACTCCTGATCGCTCTGTGACTGATCGTCACGGTGGTGTGACTGTCCGCTATGGCATGGTCCATCGGCTTCCGTCGCTGATGAACACCTGGGAGGGCAATTCCATCGGTTTGGCCGACGCGGCTGGACGGATGGTGTAGTTGTAGTGCCGAGGACAAGCCGTTCGTCCTATAACCGACTCGGCCCGCGTCCGCCATTTCGGGCAACGCGGGTCAAGGTGCAGAATTTAGAGGAAAGAACCGAGAAGGTTCGGTTCTCCCGAGGAGGCCGCTCATGACCGCTCGCACCCCTGATGCCGAGCCGCTGCTGACCCCGGCTGAGGTTGCCACGATGTTCCGCGTGGACCCGAAGACGGTCACCCGTTGGGCCAAGGCTGGCAAGCTCACGTCCATCCGCACGCTCGGTGGACACCGCCGGTACCGCGAGGCAGAGGTCCGCGCACTGCTTGCGGGTATTCCGCAGCAGCGCAGCGAGGCCTGACACACCCCTGCCTCGCAGCTCAACGCAGTAGCAGCACCGCATCACAACAGGGCAGCCGCCAGGTCCCCCAACCCCAGGCCGCCCCTATACAGCTCCACTCGACGGACGCCTGCCCCAACGGGCGTCATACCTATGTACGGGACGCCTGTACGGGTACGTCGGCATCGATCGCGCTGGACTCCGCCGGGTCCAGCGCGATCTTTTCATGCCCGGGAAGACCTGGGCCGGCATCGCGCCACCGAGGCCTCTCGTGCCCCCGTGCGCCCCTTCCACGCCCCGCGGGGGACCCGGCAACGGGCGGGCGATAACCGGGTGGTCGGTCGGCTTCCGGGCTTCCGTGGCCCGCCCGGCCGACCGCCCCGCCGTCCGTCCAGGCGCCGTTCGTGGGTCTGTGAGCGGGTCTGTGCGGGAGTGTGGGTGAGCGTCCCGGACGCGGTGGGACAGCCCCGGACGGAACGGTCCGACCGGAGGGTCGGGGCAGTGCAATTGCACATATTAAATTCGCCAGTTGTAGGGGAGGCGTAAACTACCCCGGTCTGAAAACTCTTTCGGTGACACCCGTCACACTGCCTGATGCTTGCCAACTCCGAGCGTGCCACTGTCCGGACGCGAAATCATCCGGCCGATGGTCATGGAGTGGAGGGCCTTTCGGCCCCATCGGCGCCCCCGGCCCGGGCCTCGTTCGTGTCCTCGCGCCCGTCCTCGTACCTCTCCGGCGGCACGGAGCCGCTCTCCGCGGTCGTGGGGCCGCCGGAGAGGCTCCGGGGCCCCTGGGGCTCGTAGGGAGGTTCCGGAGCCGGTCCGGCGGCCTTCCGGGTCCCTTCGCCGCCTTCGCCGCTCTCTCCCGGCTCCATGGCGAGGCGCAGCAGCCGGTGGCAGACCGGGCAGTGGCGGGTGAGGTGCCCGTAGCCGTAGGCGGCCGCCAGATGGGCGCGGAGCAGTGCGCGGGTCTCGTGTCGTGCCGTGGACGCGGACATGCGAGCCACCTCCCGGTGGACCCGGCCGCCCCTCGCCGAGGGAAACAGGGGCAGCCTCGTCTCTACGGGGTACCGGCGGCGGAAGGCGCCGTCAAGACGCGCGAAAGCCCGGATCGAAACGATCCGGGCTTTCGTCACTGCGGTCCTGACGGGATTTGAACCCGCGGCCTCCACCTTGACAGGGTGGCGAGCACTCCAAACTGCTCCACAGGACCAGGTTTTCGCCGCTTGCCTTGCGGCTTGCTGCGAAACCAGACTGTACAGGAGGTGGGAGGTCCAGGTCGACTTCACTCCTGGTGGCGACACCGTCACCGCCTCCCGGGCCTCCTCCTCAGGGCGCGAGGGCGTCGATCGCCTTCACGATCCGCTTGTCCGAGACCGGGAACGCGGTGCCCAGCGCGTGCGCGAAGTAGCTCACCCGCAGTTCCTCGATCATCCAGCGGACGTCCAGCACCTCCTGGCCCACCGGCCGTCCCTGCGGGAGCTGTTCGAGCAGCCACGCGTACTCGTCCTGCATCTCGTGGACCTTCGCCATCCGTGTGGTGTCCCGCTGGACGGCCGTCGGCATCTGCTGGAGCCGGCGGTCGGCCGCCACGAGGTACCGCATCAGGTCGGGCAGCCGCCGCAGTCCGGTGGCCGTGACGAAGCCGGGCGGTACGAGCCGGGCCAGCTGCTCCCGTACGTCGGTGACGTTGGCGACCAGCGTCAGGCTGTTCGTCGACTTCAGCCGCCGCTCGCAGGCCTGCCAGGCGGCCAGGATCTGCTGCACCTGGTCGATCGTGCGGACGGTCAGGTCCACCAGGTCCGCGCGCACCTTGTCGTACAGCGTCCGGAACGCCTTCTCGTCCCACGCCGGGCCCCCGTACGCGGCGATCAGCCGGTCGGCGGCGGCGGTGGCGCAGTCCTCGAAGAGGGCCTGCACCGAGCCGTGCGGATTGCGGGACAGCGCCAGCTTCTGCTGATTGCTCAGCCGGTCCGATGCGAACTTCGCCGGGTTCACCGGGATGTTGAGCATGATCAGCTTCCGCGTGCCGCGCCACATCGCCTGCTGCTGCTCCGCCTCGGTGTCGAAGAGGCGTACGGCGACGGTGTCGCCCTGGTCCACGAGGGCCGGGTACGCCTTCACCGGCTGCCCGGCGCGCCTGGTCTCGAAGACCTTGTTCAGCGTGCCGATCGTCCAGTCCGTGAGGCCCGAGCGCTCGATGGACTCGCCGGACGGTCCCGCGGTCGCCGCGGCGGCCTTGGAGAGCGCCTGGCGGGCCTTCGGGCGCAGCTGGAGCTTGAGCGCCTCCAGGTCCTTGTCCTCGGCGACCTTGCGGCGCCGCTCGTCGACGATCCGGAACGTGATCTTCAGGTGGTCCGGGACCCGGGAGAGGTCGAAGTCGTCCGCCGTGACCGGGACGCCGACCATCCGCTGGAGCTCCCGGGCCAGCGTGAACGGCAGCGGCTCCTGGAGCGGGACGGCCCGGTCCAGGAACTTGTCCGCGTAGTTCGGCGCGGGGACGTAGTGCCGGCGGATCGGCTTCGGCAGCGAGCGGATCAGCTCGGTGACGACCTCCTCGCGCAGCCCCGGGATCTGCCAGTCGAAGCCCTCGGACGTGACCTGGTTCAGAACCTGGAGCGGGACGTGGACGGTCACGCCGTCCGCGTCCGCGCCGGGCTCGAACTGGTACGTCACATTGAACTTGAGCTTCCCCTGCCGCCAGGAGTCCGGATAGTCGTCCTTGGTGACGGCCCCGGCCTTCTCGTTGATCAGCATGGAGCGCTCGAAGTCGAGGGCGTCCGGCTCCTCGCGCTTCTTGTTCTTCCACCAGGAGTCGAAGTGCGCCCCGGAGACGATGTGCTCCGGAATGCGCTGGTCGTAGAAGTCGAAGAGCGTCTCGTCGTCCACCAGGATGTCCCGGCGCCGCGCGCGGTGCTCCAACTCCTCGACCTCACCGAGGAGTTTGCGGTTGTCGTGGAAGAACTGGTGGTGGGTGCGCCAGTCGCCCTCGACCAGCGCGTTGCGGATGAAGAGGTCCCGCGAGGCCTCCTGGTCGATGCGGCCGAAATTGACCTTGCGCTGGGCGATGATCGGCACGCCGTAGAGCGTGACCCGCTCGTACGCCATCACCGCGGCCTGGTCCTTCTCCCAGTGCGGCTCGCTGTAGGTGCGCTTCAGCAGGTGCTGCGCCAGCGGCTCGATCCACTCGGGCTCGACCTTGGCGTTGACCCGCGCCCAGAGCCGCGAGGTCTCCACCAGCTCCGCCGACATCACGAACCGCGGCTGCTTCTTGAACAGCGCCGAGCCCGGGAAGATCGCGAACTTGGCGCTGCGCGCGCCGAGGTACTCGTTCTTCTCGGTGTCCTTCAGCCCGATGTGCGACAGCAGCCCGGCCAGCAGCGAGGTGTGCACCGCCTGCTCGGGGATCGACGCGTCGCCCTTGGGCTCCTCGACGGTGATGCCCATCTGCTTGGCGACCGTACGCAGCTGCGCGTAGATGTCCTGCCATTCGCGGATGCGCAGGAAGTTCAGATACTCCTGCTTGCACATCCGGCGGAACGAGGACGAGCCACGCTCCTTCTGCTGCTCGCGGACGTAGGCCCAGAGGTTCAAGTAGGCCAGGAAGTCGGAGGTCTCGTCCTTGAACCGGGCGTGGTTCTGGTCGGCCTGGGTCTGCTTCTCCTGGGGCCGCTCGCGCGGGTCCTGGATGGAGAGCGCGGCGGCGATGACCATGACCTCGCGGGCGCAGCCGTTCTTGTCGGCCTCGATGACCATCCGGGCCAGCCGCGGGTCGACGGGCAGCTGCGAGAGCTTGCGGCCGAGCGGGGTGAGCCGCTTCTTCGGATCCTTCTCCGCCGGGTCCAGCGCACCGAGCTCCTGGAGCAGCTGCACACCGTCGCGGATGTTGCGGTGGTCCGGCGGGTCGATGAAGGGGAACTTCTCGATGTCGCCGAGCCCGGCGGCGGTCATCTGGAGGATGACGGAGGCCAGGTTGGTCCGCAGGATCTCCGGGTCGGTGAACTCCGGCCGGGTGACGAAGTCGTCCTCGGAGTAGAGCCGGATGCAGATGCCGTCCGACGTACGGCCGCAGCGGCCCTTGCGCTGGTTGGCGCTGGCCTGGGAGATCCGCTCGATCGGCAGCCGCTGGACCTTGGTGCGGTGGCTGTAGCGGGAGATCCGGGCGTTGCCCGGGTCGATCACGTACTTGATGCCGGGAACGGTCAGCGAGGTCTCGGCGACGTTCGTCGCGAGGACGATGCGGCGTCCCGTATGGCGCTGGAAGACGCGGTGCTGCTCGGCGTGCGAGAGACGCGCGTAGAGGGGGAGCACCTCGGTATGTCTGAGGTTGCGCTTGTTCAGCGCGTCCGCCGTGTCCCGGATCTCGCGCTCGCCGGAGAGGAAGACGAGCACGTCACCGGGGGCCTCGTGGCTCAGCTCGTCGACGGCGTCGCAGATCGCGGTGATCTGGTCGCGGTCGGAGTCGTCGCTGTCCTCTTCGAGGAGGGGCCGGTAGCGGACCTCCACGGGGTACGTCCGCCCGCTGACCTCCACGATCGGCGCCTCGCCGAAGTGGCGCGCGAACCGCTCCGGGTCGATGGTCGCCGAGGTGATGACGACCTTCAGATCGGGGCGCTTCGGCAGCAGCCGGGCCAGATAGCCGAGCAGGAAGTCGATGTTCAGCGACCGCTCGTGCGCCTCGTCGATGATGATCGTGTCGTACGCCAGCAGCTCGCGGTCCGTCTGGATCTCGGCGAGCAGGATGCCGTCCGTCATCAGCTTCAGATACGTCGACTCCGGGTTCACCTGGTCGGTGAAGCGGACCTTCCAGCCGACGGTCTCGCCCAGCGGCGTCTTCAGCTCGTCCGCGACGCGCTCCGCGACCGTGCGCGCGGCGATCCGGCGGGGCTGGGTGTGCCCGATCATCCCCCGTACGCCGCGTCCCAGCTCCATACAGATCTTGGGGATCTGCGTGGTCTTCCCGGACCCGGTCTCACCGGCGACGATCACGACCTGGTGGTCGCGTATCGCCTCCAGGATCTCGTCCTTCTTCTGGGAGACCGGCAGCTCTTCCGGGTACGACAGGGCCGGCAGCCGGGCCGCGCGCGTGGCGAGCCGTTCGGCCGCCTTGCCCGCCTCGGCCGCGATCTCGTCCAGCACGGACTGGCGGGCCTCGGGCTTGCGGATGCGGCGCGCTCCTTCGAGGCGCCGGCCGAGCCGGTTCGCGTCGCGGAGCGAGAGCTGTCCGAGCTGGGACTGGAGATCGGCGAAGGAAGTAGACATACGGATCCCAGGATCTCACCCGGGCGTGAGGAGTGGCGACCGCATTTCGGGCGGACTGCGTCACGTGCCACGTACCATTTCGGGCAGTCGAACGCTCAGCCTCCCCGCACGAAAGGTGCCGGTCCCGTGTCCCGTACGCAGTGGTGCTGCCTGACGGCGCTGCTCGCGATCGTGCTGGGGCTGCTGTGCGGACCGGTGGGCCTGGCTCCTTCTTATGCTGACGCCTCACCCTCTGAGAGCGTCGCGGTCGCTACAGGGGCAGCCGCTCCGGCTCACGTCGCTCCGGCTCCCGCGGCTCCGGCTCCCGCGGCTCCGGCTCACGCGGCTCCGGCTCCCGCCGTGAAGGCTGTCGACGCGGGCACGCCGGCCAGCGCCGTACGGGCGGCCGCCATTCCCGACCCCGGCGTCCCCGGCTGCGGGAAGCCCGGCGACCACGACAGCGCGCCCGCCGTTCCGGCCCGGGCCCGTGGAACGTACGACCAGGCTCCTGGCCTCGCCCCGTGGGGCCTGCCCGCCGCGACGGGCGCGCTGTCCGCAGAGGAGACGCCGGGGATACGGGTCCGGGCCCCGGTCCGCGCCACTCCGACCCCCGTCGAGCTCTCCGTGCTGAGGGTGTAGGCCGGCCCACCGCCTGACCCGCACCCTCTCTTTCGCTCACCTTTCGCACGGAGTCCCGCATGCCCACGCCCAAGAAGTCCACCGCCGGATCGAAGAAGCCTCTCGTCTACGGCGCGGTGATCGTCACCGCCGCCGCGCTCCTCGGCTTCGCCTCCTACAAGGCCACCGTTCCCGACAGCCCCTCGACGGAGACCGCTTCCGCCGCCGAGGTCTCCGCCGATCCGCAGGCGGGCGTCTACCCGGAGCTCGCGAAGCTGGCCCGCCGCGACGCCGGCGACAAGCTGGCGGTCGGCCGCGCGGACGCGCCGGTCGTGCTGATCGAGTACGCCGACTTCAAGTGCGGCTACTGCGGCAAGTTCGCCCGTGACACCGAGCCCGAACTGATCAAGGAGTACGTGGAGGACGGCACGCTGCGCATCGAGTGGCGCAACTTCCCGATCTTCGGCGAGGAGTCCGAGAACGCCGCGCGCGGGTCCTGGGCGGCAGGTCAGCAGGGCCGCTTCTGGGAGTTCCACGCGGCCGCCTACGCCGAAGGGGCGAAGGAGAAGGGATTCTCCAAGGACCGGGTCAAGGCGCTCGCGCGGGAGGCCGGGGTCAAGGACCTGGCCCGGTTCATGAAGGACCTGGACGGCGAGGCCGCCCGCGCCGCCGTCGCGAAGGACCAGGAGCAGGCGTACGGGATCGGTGCCACGTCCACGCCGTCGTTCCTGATCAACGGCCGCCCGATCGCGGGAGCGCAGCCGAAGGAGACGTTCACGCGCGCGATCGAGGCGGCGGCGGAGCAGGCGAGGACCACCGCGGGGGCAGGAGCCACCGAGGACACGGCCACGGGCTCCGGGGACTCCGAGGGTTCCGAGGGCTCCGCCAAGTGACGCCGGACATCGGCTACTTCGCCGCCTTCCTCGGTGGGCTGCTCGCCCTGGTCAGCCCGTGCAGCGCGCTGCTGCTCCCGGCCTTCTTCGCGTACTCCATCGACTCCACCTCGCGCCTGCTCGCCCGTACCGGCATCTTCTACGCCGGGCTCGCCACCACCCTCGTCCCGCTCGGCGCCGCCGGTTCGTACGCGGGCCGGCTCTTCTACGGCCACCGCGACGCCCTGGTCACGGGCGCGGGCTGGCTGATCATCGCGCTCGGCGTCGCGCAGATCGTCGGCCTGGGCTTCGCGTCGAAGCGGATGGCGGAGATCAGCGGCCGCATCCGCCCGACCACCGCCTTCTCCGTCTACGCGCTGGGCGCGGTCTACGGCCTGGCCGGCTTCTGCGCCGGCCCGATCCTCGGCGGCGTCCTCACCGTGGCGGCGGTCAGCGGCAGCCCGGTCTACGGCGGGCTGCTGCTGGCGGTCTACGCGCTCGGCATGGCCGTACCGCTCTTCGTCCTCGCCCTGCTCTGGGAGCGCTTCGACCTGGGCCGCCGCACCTGGCTGCGCGGCCGGACCGTCCAGCTCGGCGGCCGGTTCCAGCTGCACACGACCTCGCTGCTCTCGGGCCTGTTCTTCATCGGCCTGGGCGCGCTCTTCCTCGTGTACGACGGAACGACCGCCCTGCCCGGCCTGCTCGGGGTCGACAGCTCGTTCGCGGTGGAGCAGTGGGCGCAGAAGCTCGGCGAGCGCGTGCCGGACGCGGTGCTGCTGGGGTCGGTGGTGCTGGTGGTGCTGCTGGTTATCGGCCTACGGGCCTGGCGGCGGCGTGAGCCGGTGGTGGAGGAGACCGGGAAGAGGTGAGAACGGGTCCAGGTCAGCGGAGCGACTCACCGGTGGTGTCGAGCACCGTATCGGCCAGGTGCTCGAAGACGGCCCAGTCGTCCTCGGCCGGGCGTCGCCGCTGATGGTCGCCCAGTTCGGTGTCGAGCCCGACGTACTGGGCGCCCAGCCGGTCCAGCAGGACCAGGTCGGAGTGGAGTTGTTCGAGGTTGCCCTGGCCCGGACGCCGCCTGCGTCACCGACCCGCTGTACGGGCGCGGCATGTCGCTCGCTCTCCAGCGCGCCTTCGCGCCGGCGGAACTGCTCCACGGGCATCGGGAGGTGGGCGTGGAGCAGAGTGAGCGGGCCGTACGGCTCGCCGAGGAGGTTCACCGGCCCTGGTTCGAACAGGCCGTGCACGACAGCCGCGCGCGCGCCCGGCTGTGGCGGTCCCGCGTCGGAGGAACGCCGCCTCGGCCGGTGCCGCCCGTCGCGTCCGGCCGGCCGGCTCTGGGTAGATGTCATGTACCGGGCGACACGTCAGCGCCCTGGCGGCGCGGGAAGCCCTGGGGCCGCCAGGGCGCTGACGGGACGTGCCTGGCGGGGTACATAACGAGAACGTCCCGGACGGTATACCGTCCGGGACGTTCTCATTGGTGGCTGGGGCCGGGATCGAACCGGCGACCTATCGCTTTTCAGGCGATCGCTCGTACCAACTGAGCTACCCAGCCACGCAGTCACAGAGACTGCAGCGGTCCTGACGGGATTTGAACCCGCGGCCTCCACCTTGACAGGGTGGCGAGCACTCCAAACTGCTCCACAGGACCAAGCAATGTGCGAAACAAGTCTCGCACATGGTGAAACGTGCCCCCAACGGGATTCGAACCCGTGCTACCGCCTTGAAAGGGCGGCGTCCTGGGCCACTAGACGATGAGGGCTATTGGCCCGCCGGTTCGCTTCGCAGCGCGTCGGGGACGTGAGAAGCATATGGGATGGGTGGAGCTATCGCCAAAACGGTTTACGGCGAGGGCGTCGGCCGCCCCGGAGAGCCGCTCGGAGAGGGCGTGGGGGAGGGGGAGGCGGGGGTGTCCTTCTTCAGGTTCTCCTCCGGGAGATGGCGGCTGACCTCGGCCGTAGTCAGTCCGAGGCCGCCGAGCGTGATCTCGTCCCAGGCCTGGAGGCGGCGGGTCTCGCGGTCCAGGTAGAGCACCGAGGCGCGTACCTTCTCGGGCTTGTCGTTCTGCACCGCGCGCAGCCCGCCGCCGCCCGTGGAGCCCTCGACCTTGAGCCGCGTACCGAGCGCGAGCTGCTTGTTGACCCGGTTGTGGAGGTGGCCGGCGAGGACCAGCGGGACGGTGCCGTCGGTCTGGCGGGCGGTGGCCGGGTCGTGGGCGACGGCGATGTCGACCGGGGTGCCGGCCTGCTCCTGGTCGCGGAGCGAGGTCGCCAGGCGCGCGCCCTCCAGTTCGGCGGCCGCCTTGCCGCCGACCGGCCGGGTGCGGTCCGGGGTGAAGGAGGCGTCGCCGGTGCCGGCGATGCGGAGTCCGGCCACGTTCACGGCCCGGCCGTTGTCCAGGACGCGTACGTTCCGGAACTTCTCCAGGTACGCCTGCGTGACCTTGGAGTCGTGGTTGCCGCGCACCCAGACGTACGGCGCGCCGAGGTCGCGGATCGGGTCGAGGAACCCGTTCTCCGCCGCCGAGCCGTGGTCCATCGTGTCGCCGGAGTCGATGATCACGTCGATCTCGTACTGCTCGACGAGCGAGGCGATGATGTGCCAGGCCGCCGGGTTCAGGTGGATGTCGGAGACGTGCAGGGCGCGGATGGTGCCGGGGTCCGGCTGGTAGACGGGGAGCGTCGAGGTGGCGTCGTACAGCCGGGTGACGTTGGTGACCAGGCGGGCCAGTTCCTGCTGGTAGATGTCGAACTCGGTGACGATCGAGCGCGCGTCGCCGACGAGGGACGGGGCGCTGGAGAGCAGGCCGGAGAACTTGGGCTCCAGGACGGACTTCGGGTTCCAGGTGGCGTACGCGCTGACGCCCGACGCGGCCAGCAGGGTGAGCGCGAGGCCGCCGGCGGCCAGGGCGCGGCGCGGGCGGCGGTAGACGACGAGGCCGAGCGCGGTCGCGCCGGAGATCACGGCGACACAGGAGCGCAACGCCAGCTCACGGGTGCCGGCGGCGACGTCCCGGGTGACCTCGTCCTGGAGGCCGGAGAACCGTTCCGGCTGGTCCACCAGGGCCTGCGAGCGCACCGGGTCGAGACGGTCCACGTCCACGTCGAGGCGGAGCGGCGCGATGTGCGAGTCCAGCTCCAGCGCACCGAGCGGCGACACGTTGATCTTGCTGCCGCCGGTGAGGGACGGCCGCAGGGTCATGTCGGTGTCCATGGGGCCGACCGGCGTACGGATGGACCCGACGGCGAGCAGCCCGAGCCACGCCCCGAGCACGACGACGGCGAGCATCGAGAGGGCGCGTACGTACGGCCTCCGATGGCCGGATTCCGTCAGGTCGCCGGTGGCGGGCTTGCGTGACGCGGCCTTCGGGCGGGCGGACGGGCTGAGGAGGTGCCGTACGCGGTCGGCTGCGGCACGGAACGGGGCGCGGACCATTGGGCGCGTATGCCCCGGTCAGGGCCCGGCCATGCGGAGAGCCGGGCGCGGTCCACCGCCACCTGCCCGTGGCGGGCCCCGGTACGTGACAATGGCGGTGTGCTGGAGATGACGCGGGAGCAGTTCGAAGAGCTGGTGAGCCAGGCACTTGACCGGATTCCGCCGGAGCTGATGCGGCTCATGGACAACGTGGCGGTCTTCGTCGAGGACGAGCCGGAGCCCGGCGACCCCGACCTGCTCGGGCTCTACGAGGGCACGCCGCTCACCGACCGCGGCGAGTGGTACGCCGGGGTGCTGCCGGACCGGATCACCATCTACCGCGGCCCGACCCTGCGCATGTGCGAGACGCACGAGGACGTGGTGGCCGAGACCGAGATCACCGTGGTCCACGAGATCGCGCACCACTTCGGCATCGACGACGAGCGGCTGCACGCCCTGGGGTACGGGTGAGCGAGCAGGCGCCGGAGGAACTTCCGGAGCCCGGACCGCCCGCCGCCGCGCAGCCCCGGGTGCTGGGCGCGGTCGCGGCGGGCGGCGCGCTCGGGGCGCTCGCGCGGTACGGGGCGCTGGTGCTCTGGCCGGTGGCAGGCGGCCGCTTCCCGTGGACGGTGTTCACCGTCAACGTGACCGGCTGCGCCCTCATCGGCGTCCTGATGGTGCTGACCGTCGAGCGCGGCCGGGTGACGCATCCGCTGGTCCGGCCGTTCCTCGGGGTCGGCGTACTCGGCGGGTTCACGACCTTCTCGACGTACGCGGCCGATGTCTCGGGCCTGCTGGTCCGTCAGGAGCGGGTGGCGGCGGTGGCGTACATGGCCGGGACGGCGGTGTCGGCGCTGGCGGCGGTGTGGGTGGCGGCGGTGGCGACGAGGCGGCTGCTGGACCGGGGCGCCCCGGGCGTACGGGAGGGGGGTCCGGTCGCGTGAACTGGCTGCTGGTGGTGGCCGGCGGGGCGGTCGGCGCGCCGCTGCGCTATCTGACGGACCGGGCGGTCCAGGCGCATCAGGGCCGGGGCGTCGCGTACGCCTTCCCGTGGGGCACGTTCACGGCCAACGCGGCGGGCAGCCTGCTGCTCGGCATCCTGACCGGGGCCGCGGTCTCCTCGCCGGCGTACGCGCTGCTGGCGACGGGGCTGTGCGGGGCGCTGACGACGTACTCGACGCTCTCGTACGAGACCCTGCGCCTGGCCGAGACGGGCCGGGCCTTCCTGGCCGTGGCGAATGTGCTGGCGTCGTTGCTGGTGGCGTTGGGGGCGGTGTTTCTGGGGGCTGAGCTGGTGGGGGGCTGGGCGGGGTAGGGGCGCCGGCCCTGTGGCGCCGGGACTTCGGGCTTCCGGGCTCGGTCCGAGGCGCTGCGGGCGTGTCTCCGGCGGGGTCCGGGGAGTTGGGCACGGCAACCGCCACCGCGTACGGGGAGTTGGGCACGGAAACCGCCACCGCGTACGGGGTGCGTGCTCCGCACTCCCGTACTCCGTGCCGTACGGCTCCCCCGCCCAGCCCTTTCTCCGCCCCCGCTCCCCTCGCCCCGGAGGTGCCACCCGTGCACAAGCTGTCCGTTCCTGCCCGTTGGGCAGCCGTCACCGCGTTGACGATCGTCGCGTCCACCGGCTGTATGAGCGTCGGCGACGGCGGCGCCGACCCGGGGCCCTCGGGCTCGGGCTCCTCCGGCTCGAAGGGCCGGGCCGTCGAGCCGGACGGTGGGACGGTGGCCGGATCCGGCGGCGCCGGCCACCGCGGCGGTGACGCCCACACCCACTCCGACTCCGACACCGCCGGGGCCGCCGACGCGGACCCGAAGAACCCCAAGGGCACGCCGAGCCCGAAAGCGTCCGGCGCCGCGCCGTCGGCCTCAGCGAAGAGCGGCGGCCCACGCCCCGAGCCCGGCGCCCCGCAGCCCTCCCGCCCCGGCCGCCCGCCGGCCCCGGCGCCGTCCGCGCCGGGCCCGGGTGAGCCGCCGCCGGTCGTTCCGGAGCCGCCCGCTCCGCCGCCCGCGCCCGATCCGGACCCGGAACCCGAACCACCCGCACCCACCGAACCTCCCGAGCCGCCTCCCTCCGCCTCGCCCGCCGCGCAGTTCCGTACGCAGTCGATGGACGGTGCGGAGGAGAGCCGGCCGTTGCGGACACCGGAGGCATCACCGCAGGTGAGGCCGGTGTAGCGGCGGCGGAGAGGGGGTCGGGTTGCGCAAAGTGGGTGGGAGTGCGTATGGTAGTAGATCGTTTGATCCCATTGCCCGGCGCCGACACAGAAGAGCGCCGTGTGGCGCGTACTCTCCCTTGCCGTGGCTGGACCGCATTGAGGCGGTCGAAATTGCGAATCACGGAGTTATGGGCGCGTGCCGAGACTCCGGAAGGTTTCGCATTTCGCATGTCAATTTCCAGTTCTGACCGCACCGTCATGCCCGAGAACATCGACAACGCCGAGCTCACCGAGCTCGTCGAGTCCGCTGTGACCGAGGCCCCGGCAGGTGCGGCCGCTGCCGCGGCCGAGCAGGCTCCGGTGGCGGAGAAGGCGGCCGAGAAGTCCGTCGCCGACTTCATCACCGAGGACAACAAGCCGGCGGACTCGGACGAGGCCGACACGGCCCCCGAGGCTGACAAGGCCCCCGAGGCCGACGCCGAGCCGACCGTCACCTTCGGCGACCTGGGCCTGCCGGACGGCATCGTCCGCAAGCTCGCGCAGAACGGCGTCACCACCCCGTTCCCGATCCAGGCCGCGACCATCCCGGACGCCCTGGCCGGCAAGGACATCCTCGGCCGTGGCCGTACGGGCTCCGGCAAGACGCTCTCCTTCGGTCTGCCAACCCTGGCCGCGCTGGCCGGTGGCCGCACCGAGAAGAAGAAGCCGCGCGCGGTCATCCTGACCCCGACCCGTGAGCTCGCGATGCAGGTCGCGGACGCGCTGCAGCCGTACGGCGACGTGCTCGGCCTCAAGATGAAGGTCGTCTGCGGCGGTACGTCGATGGGCAACCAGATCTACGCGCTGGAGCGCGGTGTCGACGTCCTCGTCGCCACGCCGGGCCGTCTGCGCGACATCATCAACCGCGGCGCCTGCTCCCTGGAGGACGTCCAGGTCGCCGTCCTCGACGAGGCCGACCAGATGTCCGACCTGGGCTTCCTGCCCGAGGTCACCGAGCTGCTCGACCAGATCCCCGGTGGCGGTCAGCGGATGCTCTTCTCCGCCACCATGGAGAACGAGATCGGCACGCTGGTCAAGCGCTACCTCTCCAACCCGGTGACGCACGAGGTCGACAGCGCCCAGGGCAACGTCACGACCATGTCGCACCACGTCCTCGTCGTGAAGCCGAAGGACAAGGCGCCGGTCACGGCCGCCATCGCCGCCCGCAAGGGCCGCACCATCATCTTCGTCCGCACCCAGCTGGGCGCCGACCGCATCGCCGAGCAGCTCATCGAGTCCGGTGTGAAGGCCGACGCGCTGCACGGCGGCATGACCCAGGGCGCCCGTACGCGGGTCCTGGAGGACTTCAAGAAGGGTTACGTCAACGCGCTCGTCGCGACCGACGTGGCCGCGCGCGGTATCCACGTGGACGGCATCGACCTGGTCCTGAACGTGGACCCGGCCGGCGACCACAAGGACTACCTGCACCGTTCGGGCCGTACCGCCCGGGCCGGCCGCTCCGGTGTCGTCGTCTCGCTGGCGCTGCCGCACCAGCGCCGCCAGATCTTCCGGCTGATGGAGGACGCGGGCGTCGACGCCTCGCGCCACATCGTCCAGGGCGCGGGCGTCTTCGAGCCGGAGGTCGCCGAGATCACCGGCGCCCGTTCGCTCACCGAGGTCCAGGCCGACTCCGCGAACAACGCCGCCAAGCAGGCCGAGCGCGAGGCCGCCGACCTGACCAAGCAGCTGGAGCGCGTCCAGCGCCGCGCCGTCGAGCTCCGCGAGGAGGCCGACCGCCTGGTCGCCCGTGCCGCGCGCGAGCGGGGCGAGGACCCGGAGGCGGCGGTGGCCGAGGTCACCGCCGAGGCGGAGGCCGCTCTGGTGGCCGCCATCTCCGTGCCCGAGCAGCCGGCCGCCCGTGACGAGCAGCGCCGCGACGAGCGGGGCAACTACGAGCGCCGCGACAACCGCGGTGGCGACCGCGGTGGCTACCGTGGCAACGGCGACCGCCGTGACGACCGCCCGTCGGGTGGTTTCCGCTCCGGTGGCGACCGCCGGGACGACCGTGGTGGCCGTCCGTTCGAGCGCCGCGACAACGACCGCCCCTCGTTCCGCCGTGACGACCGCCCGTCGGGCGGCTTCCGCTCCGGTGGCGACCGCCGCGATGACCGTGGTGGCCGTCCGTTCGAGCGCCGCGACAACGACCGCCCCTCGTTCCGCCGTGACGACCGCCCCTCCGGTGGTTTCCGCTCCGGCGGCGGCGACCGCCCCTCGGGTGGTTTCCGCTCCGGTGGCGACCGTCGTGACGACCGTGGTGGCCGTCCGTTCGAGCGCCGTGACAACGACCGTCCGTCGTTCAACCGCGACCGTCGCGACGAGCGCCCCTCCGGCGGCTTCCGCTCCGGTGGCAGCGACCGCCCGTTCAACCGTGACCGTCGCGACGACCGCCCCGCGGGCGGCTTCCGCTCGGGCGGCAGCGACCGCCCGACCGGCCGTCGTGACGACCACCGCGGCGCCAACACCGGCACCAACACCGGCACCTTCGGCCGCCGCGACGACAAGCCGCGCTGGAAGCGCAACGGCTGACCCCGCCCCGGCCGACTTCCGGCCGGGCAGGTCCGCCTGACAGACCGGCAGGGCCCGTACGCCACCGAACCGACTCGGTGACGTACGGGCCCTGTTGCTGTTCCCCTGGCCGCCTTCCGGGGCGTGAACCGGCGTGAAACGGACACCGTGGGGGCGTAGCGGGGGCGCGACAGGGCCCGACACCGATACCGGATCGGCTGCCGGGATCGGGCGGGCTATGCTCGGGGGTGATGTTGCAGGGGCCGTTAGCTCAATTGGTCAGAGCAGCGGACTTTTAATCCGTTGGTTGTGGGTTCGAGTCCCACACGGCCTACCGACAGCAGGGGCCGAAAACCCTTCAGCCTGCAAAGGAGTGCCCCGGCCGGTGGAACCGGCCGGGGCACTCCTTTGTCGCGCGGCAGCGACCAGGTCAGTCACAGGCAGCCGTCAGTGTGCGACGACCGCCTTCGGCAGAGCCGCCAGTGCGGCCGTGACTCCGTCGGGCCCGAGACCGCCGCCCTGCGCGACCTCCGCCGAGCCGCCGCCTCGGCCGCCGAGGAGTTGCTTCACCAGCTGGGAGGCGTTCAGGCCGGTGGCTTGTGCCGCCCTGTTGAGGGTGAGGACGAGTTGCCCGTCCACCGTGCCGACCGCCACCGCACCGGGCAGGCCGTCGGGCAAGCGGTCGCGGATGGCCAGGGCCAGGGCCCGGGCCTCCTGGGCGTTGCCGCCCGTCGTGGTGGTGACGATCCGCACGCCGTTCACCTCGGTTGCGGTGGTGGCGAGTTCGGTGGCGCGGGCGGTGGTGGCCTGTTGCTTGAGGCGGGCGTTCTCCCGGTCGGCGGTCTTCAGGCGGTCCAGGAGGGCGGAGACGCGGTCGGGCAGTTCGGCGCGCGGGGCCCCGAGCTCTTCGGCGATCCGTGCCACCAGGTCCCGTTCGCGGGCCAGGTAGTTGAAGCCCTCGATGCCGACGGCCGCCTCCAGGCGGCGCATGCCCGCGCCGACCGAGCCTTCCGAGGTGAGCGCGACCGTTCCGATCTGCGCGGACCGGTCCACGTGCGTGCCGCCGCACAGTTCGCGGGACCAGGGCCCGCCGATCTCGACGACCCGCACCTTCTCTCCGTACGTCTCATCGAAGAGGGCGAGTGCGCCGAGTTCCTTGGCCTCGGGCAGGGTCATCCACCGCACGCCGACCGGCAGGTCGCGGCGGAGCGCGCGGTTGGCGGCCTCCTCGATCTCGCTGCGGACGGTGGTGGACAGGGCGCCGCGCCAGGGGAAGTCGAGGCGCAGGTAGCCGGGGCGGTTGTAGGAGCCGGCCTGGAGGGCGTGGGGGCCGAGGACCTCGCGCAGGGCGGCGTGCAGGACGTGGGTGCCGGAGTGGGCCTGGCGGGCGCCGAGCCGCCACTCGGGGTCGACGGCGGCGTGCACGGTGTCGTCGGGGGCGAGTTCGCCCGCCGTGACGCGGACCTGGTGGGCGACGAGGCCGGGCAGCGGGCGCTGGACGTCGAGGACCTCGGCCTCCGCCGAGGCGCCGGACAGCAGCCCGGCGTCGCTGTCCTGGCCGCCGGACTCGGCGTAGAACGGCGTACGGTCCAGGACGACGGTGACGACGTCTCCGGCACGCGCCACCGGCACCGGGCCGGCCGGGCCGAGCACCGCGAGAACGCGGGACTCCGTCTCCAGGGTGTCCCAGGCCCGCCAGTCGGTGGGCCCGTGCGCGTCGAGGACGGTGCGCAGGGCGGTGGTGTCCACGGCGCCGCCGGCCTTGCGGGCGCGGGCGTCCGCGCGGGCCCGTTCGCGCTGCTCGTTCATCAGCGCGGTGAAGCCTTCGCGGTCGACCTCGACGCCCTGCTCGGCGGCCATCTCCAGCGTGAGGTCGATGGGGAAGCCGTACGTGTCGTGCAGCAGGAACGCCTGCGCGCCGGGCAGGGAGCGGCCGCCGTTCTCCCTGACCTGGGCCACGGCGGTGTCCAGGACCGTGGTGCCCTGCCTGAGCGAGGAGCGGAAGGCGGTCTCCTCCGCCCCGGCCTGGTCGGCGATGCGCGGATAGGCGTCGGTGACCTCCGGGTAGCTCGGCGCCATGCAGTCGCGGGCCACCGGCAGCAGTTCGGCCAGCGCCAGGTCCTCGTAGCCGAGCAGCCGCATGGAGCGGACGGCGCGGCGCAGGATCCGGCGGAGCACGTAACCGCGGCCCTCGTTGCCCGGGGTGGTGCCGTCGGCGAGGAGCATCAGGGCCGTACGGACGTGGTCGGCGACGACCCGCAGCCGTACGTCGGCCTCCGGGTCGGCGCCGTAGCGGATCCCGGCCAGGTCGGCGGCGCGCTGGAGCACCGGGCGGGTCTCGTCGATCTCGTAGAGGTTGTCCACGCCCTGGAGCAGGGCCGCCATGCGCTCCAGGCCCATGCCGGTGTCGATGTTGCGGCGGGGCAGCTCGCCGAGGATCGGGTAGCCGGACTTGCCGGGGCCCGCGCCACGCTCGTACTGCATGAAGACCAGGTTCCAGAACTCCATGTACCGGTCCTCGTCGACCGCCGGACCGCCTTCCCGGCCGAACGCCGGGCCGCGGTCGTAGTACAGCTCGGAGCAGGGCCCGCACGGTCCGGGGACGCCCATGGACCAGAAGTTGTCCTCGTCGCCGCGTTCCACGATCCGCTCGTCGGGCAGGTCCGCGACCCGGCGCCAGATGGAGCGCGACTCGGTGTCGGAGTGGTGGACGGTGACCCAGATCCTGGCCGGGTCGAGCCCGTAGCCGCCCTCGGCCTGCGGGCTGGTGGAGAGGTCCCAGGAGTAGGCGATGGCCTCTTCCTTGAAGTAGTCGCCGAAGGAGAAGTTGCCGTTCATCTGGAAGAACGAGCCGTGCCGGGTGGTGCGGCCGACCTCCTCGATGTCGAGCGTCCGTACGCACTTCTGCACGCTGGTGGCCCGCTCCCACGGCGGGGACGCCTCACCGGTGAAGTACGGCTTGAACGGCACCATGCCGGCGTTGACGAAGAGGAGGGTCGGGTCCGGGGTCGGCAGCGGTGCGCCGGGGACGATCGTGTGGTCCCGGGCGGCGAAGAAGTCCAGGAAGCGGTTGCGGATGTCGGCGGTACGCACAGGGAGTCCTCTCAAGTCCTTCGGTCGGTCACCGAGGGAGGGTGACGGGTGGTGCGGCGCTCACGCGGCCCTCGCCGGTGCGGCCGCCGGGTGCAGCGCGGCGTACTCCAGCGGTGCCGACGGGTCGATGGACACGTTCAGCTGCGCCGGGTCCGCGCCCGCCCGCACCAGGAGGTCGCCGACGGCCGCGATCATCGCCCCGTTGTCGGTGCACAGCGTCAGCGGCGGCACCCGCAGCTCGACGCCCGCCGCCGCGCACCGCTCCTCCGCCAGCGCCCGGACCCGGGAGTTCGCCGCGACACCGCCGACCACGACCAGCGTCCGGACGTCGTACCGGCGGCAGGCGGCCAGCGCCTTCCGCGTCAGGACGTCCGCCACGGCCTCCTGGAGCGAAGCCGCTCCGTCGGCCAACGGGATCTCCTCGCCGCGCTGCCGGTGCTGCTCGGCCCAGCGGGCGGCGGCCGTCTTCAGACCGGAGAAGGAGAACGCGTACGGGTCGTCCTTCGACGTCAGCAGCGGCCGCGGAAAGGCGACCGCGCACGGGTTGCCGTCGCGCGCGGCCCGGTCGATGGCCGGGCCGCCCGGATAGGGGAGGCCGAAGACGCGGGCCACCTTGTCGAAGCACTCGCCCGCGGCATCGTCCACGGTGTCGCCGAGGTGGAGGATCGGATCGCGCACCAGGTCCCGTACGAGCAGCAGCGAAGTGTGGCCGCCGGAGACGATGAGGACCACGCACGGGTCGGGCAGCGGGCCGTGTTCCAGGGTGTCGGCGGCCACGTGCCCGGCCAGGTGGTGCACCCCGTACAGCGGTACGTCCGCCGCGTAGGCCAGGGACTTCGCCCCGGCCAGGCCGACCTGGAGGGCACCGGACAGGCCGGGGCCGGTGGTCACCGCGACGGCGTCGAGATCCCGCACACCCAGCCCCGCCTGGGCCAGGGCCTCCTTGACCACGGGGTTGAACGCCTGGAGGTGGGCGCGGGCCGCGATCTCCGGCACCACGCCGCCGAAGCGGGCGTGCTCGTCCATGCTCGACGCCACGACGTGCGCGAGCAGCCGGCCGCCGGAGACGATCCCCGCCCCCGTCTCGTCACACGACGACTCGATGCCCAGCACCACCGGAGTCCGCACGGCTTCCTCTTCTCGCACATCAGTCGTTACTGCAACCTATGTGCAATAAGGTACTCGCCTGCGGCGCGGTGCCGCTGATCGAAGACGCCGCAGCGCTGCCGGAAAGGTGGTCGGGGCGGCCGCTCCGATGGCGTAGAGTTGTGTTCACCGACGCGGGGTGGAGCAGCTCGGTAGCTCGCTGGGCTCATAACCCAGAGGTCGCAGGTTCAAATCCTGTCCCCGCTACTGAAGATCCGGGCCCGGCACGCCGACTGCGTGCCGGGCCCGAGTCGTTCCCCGGCGCGTTCCGGGTTGACCTTGACGCAACGTGAAGATCTAGCGTTTCCGGCATGGAGTGGTCCATCCAGGAAATCGCCAGAAAGGCCGGCACCACCAGCCGCACGCTCCGGCACTACGGGGACCTCGGTCTTCTCGTGCCGAGCCGGCTCGGGAGCAACGGCTACCGCTACTACGACCAGGACGCCCTCGTCCGGCTGCAGCGCATCCTGCTGCTGCGGGAGCTCGGGCTGTCGTTGCCCGCGATCAAGGACGTGCTCGAAGGGCAGCGGGACACGGGTGTGGCGTTGCGGGCGCATCTGCGGCTGCTCGAACAGGAGCAGGCGCGCATCGGGCGGCAGATCGCCTCGGTGCGGACCACTCTCCACAAGACGGAGGAGGGGACGGAACTCATGGCCGAGGAAGTGTTCGACGGGTTCGACCACACCGCTCATGAGCGGGAGGTGACCGAGCGCTGGGGGCGCGCGGCGTACGAGGAGGGCGACCGGTGGTGGCGCGCGCTCGGCGAGGAGGGGCGGAAGGCCTTCCTCGCCGAGCACGAAGCCATCGCGCGGGGCTGGGGACGGGCCCGGGAGGCCGGGGCCGATGCCGGTGGTGAGCAGGCTCAGGAGATCGCCCGGCGGCACTGTGCGTGGCTGTCGTCGTCCACGGCGGCGAGCGGCGCGTCGGGCCGCGTGCCGGGCCGGGCGGCGGACAAGGAGCCCGGCCGCTCCTACGTCATCGGACTCGGCGAGATGTATGTCGCCGATCCCCGCTTCGGAAAGAACTACGATCGCTACGGGGACGGCACCGCCGCCTTCGTACGGGATGCACTGACGATCTACGCCGAACGCCGGCTCTCCGACTGACCACGGAGGGCCTCGGCACCAGGCCCGCTTCCCCCTATTCGGCCGATGACGGGTCGCCGCACGGCGCGGCTCCGGGAAGCCTGGGCGGGGCGCGGTACCGTCCGCAGCCGTGGCCGGACCGGGCAGCAGGAGTGCACAGGTGGTGGGGATGGCGGAGAAGGGGCGCGGGCTCGTGAAGGCGAGCCTCGGGATCCCCGGGCGGGCCGCGCCCGGCTCGACGGGGCGCGGGAAGCCGGTGGTGGCGCGGAGCAAGGGGACGCGGCGGTTCGTGCGGCTGCTGCCGGTGCTGCTGATCGGCGGCGGGCTCCTCTTCGACTCGCTCGCGCCGCCCAACTTCACCGCCGTACCGCTGTTCGTGGCCGCGCCGCTGATCGCCGCGCCGTTCTTCTCGCTCGCCAGCACCATCCGTACGGGAGTGGCCTCGGTCCTCTCCGTCATCGCGATGCGGATCCTTGACGGCACCTCCACCCAGGTCGTCCCGGTCATCGAGATGATCACGGTCCTCACCGCCGCGGCCCTGGCCCTCGTCATCAACGGGGTCGTGCGCCGCAGCAACGAGCAGCTGGCCTCGGCGCGGGTCATCGCGGAGACCGCCATGCGGGCCGTGCTGCCGACGCCGGCGGAGCGGATCGGCGGGCTCCAGGTGGCGGCGCGGTACGAGGCGGCGCAGGCGGACGAGTTCGTCGGCGGGGACCTGTTCGCGGTGGCGGACACTCCGTACGGGGTACGCCTGGTCGTCGGCGACGTGCGCGGCAAGGGGCTGGACGCCGTGGAGGCGGTGGCGGTGATCATCGGCGCGTTCCGGGAGGCCGCCGAGCAGGAGCGGTCCCTGGAGGGCGTGGCGCAGCGGCTGGAGCGGGCGCTCGCGCGGGAGGGGACGCGGCGGTACGGGCTGGACGCCATGGAGGGGTTCATCACCGCCGTCCTGGCCGAGATCCCGCCCGGCTCGGCCTCGCTGCGCCTCGTCAACCGCGGCCATCCCGAGCCGATCCTGCTGCACGCGGACGGGGCCCTGGAAGTCCTGGCCCCGAGCGTGCCCGCGATGCCGCTGGGGATGGACCTCGGGGTGTGGCCGGACCGGTCCGACGAGTGGGAGCTGCCCGCCGGTTCGACGCTGCTCGCCTTCACGGACGGCCTCTCCGAGGCGCGCGACGCGAACGGCGCGTTCTACGACCCGGCGGCCCGGCTGCGCGGCCGTATCTTTCCCGGCCCCGAGGAGCTGCTCTCGGCGCTCACCGACGACGTACGGCTGCACACCGGCGGCCGGTCGACGGATGACATGGCGCTGCTCGCGGTCAGCCGGCCTGCGGAGGGGCAGCCGCCGCGGCGGACGACGGTGAAGATCGTCGGCCGGGGCGATGACACGGTGCGTAATCGATGAGCACCGCTCCGCATAACAGTTGACACACCATCAGAAAAAGAGGTGTGGGCGGGAGATCGCCAAGTCGTCCGATTCGGGCGGCTTGTGGGCGGTAAGTCCCCGTCGAAGCCGTTAATGATCAACAGGAACAGCTTGGAATCGGGCCCGTCTGTCTATTAACGTTCGATAACGCAGTGCGGTCGTCCCAGCCGTCGTCAGAGACGGCGCCGTGCGCGAGCGCCGAATTCCGCAAGGGAACCGGGGAACCACCTACATGGGGTGAATCGGACGCCTGTGTCTCCATCGTGAGGCAGAGGGGCCCGTAGGAGACCTTCCTGCTCCGAACCCGTCAGCTAACCCGGTAGGCGAGAAGGAAGGAAAGGAGTGCGCCCACGTGGCGTCCAATCACCCTGCCCCTGAGGCCCCGTCACCCTTCACTGCCGATGGCCTCGGTGGTCCGGAGCGGACGTGGGAGGAGTGGAATCCCACCGCGGAGTCCGTCCGTCCCGTGCGCGGTAAGCACCGCGTGGCCAAGCAGCGGGGTCTCGCCCGTAGCTCCACCGTCCTCGGGGTCGGCGTCATAGCGGCCGTCGGTGCGGGTGGCATGGCCACCGCTCAGAGCAAGCCACCGGTCTCCATCTCTCTTCCCGATTCCATCGCGGACAACCTCCCCGACGCCAAGTCCCTCCCCGGCGTCGGGGCCTTCATGTCCGACGACGCCGAGGACGCACCGGTCCTCGCCGCCGCTCCGCTCACCTCCGCCGGCATCACGACCGCCGAGGCCGAGCAGGGCACCACCGGCGCCGGTGAGGCCCTGCGCGCCCGGATCCTCCAGCAGGCCGAGCAGCAGCAGGCCAACGCCGACGCCGAGGCCAAGGCAGCCGAGGAGAAGGCCGCGGCCGAGAAGGCCGCCGCCGAGGCGAAGAAGCAGCAGGACGAGGCCGAGGCCAAGGTCAAGGCCAGGATCGCCGCCGAGAAGAAGGCGGCGGAGGAGGCCGCGGCGAAGAAGGCCGAGGAGGAGCGCCTCGCCAAGCTCCGCGCCAGCTACACGCTGCCGGCCTCCTCGTACACGATCACCTCGACCTACGGCCAGTCCGGCGCCATGTGGTCCTCCGGCCAGCACACCGGCCTGGACTTCGCCGGGGCGGCCGGTTCGCCGCTCAAGGCCGTGCACAGCGGCACCATCACGGAGGCCGGCTGGTCCGGTTCGTACGGCTACCGCACGGTCCTCCAGCTGGAGGACGGCACGGAGGTCTGGTACGCGCACCAGTCCTCGATCGACGTCTCGGTCGGCCAGCAGGTCAGCACCGGCGAGACCATCGGCCGCATGGGCGCTACCGGCAACGTGACCGGTGTCCACCTCCACCTGGAGGTCCACACCGCGGGCGGCTCGGCGATGAACCCGGTCGCATGGCTGAACAGCAAGGGCCTCTCCGTCTGAGGCACCCGCGCCCGTAGGACCCGAAACCCCGGCAGCCCTGACGCTCACCCCCCGACGTCAGGGCTGCCGGTCCGTCCGGCGGGTCCAGGGCGGGAACAGAGGGCTCCGGCGCGGAATATGCGGCTCCGGCGCGCGGAACGCGTCGCTCCGGCACGGAATACGGAACTCCGACGCGGAATGCGCCGCACCGGCACGGAATGCGCCGCACCGGCACGGAATGCGCGGCTCCGGGATGGAATACGCCGCTCCGCCGCCGCCGTTGAACCCGGACATGACTTCTCTCCGCACGCTCGGCAGCTCCGACCTCCAGGTCTTCCCCCTCGCCCTCGGCGGCAACGTCTTCGGCTGGACCGCCGACGAGGACCGGTCCTTCGCCGTCCTGGACGCGTACGCCGCGGCCGGCGGCAACTTCGTCGACACCGCCGACGCCTACTCCGCCTGGGCCGAGGGCAACCGGGGCGGTGAGTCGGAGACCGTCATCGGCGCCTGGCTCGCCTCCCGCGCCAACCGCTCCGACATCGTCGTGGCCACCAAGGTCGGCGCCCACCCCGATTTCCAGGGGCTCTCCGCCGCCACCATCAAGGGCGCGGCCGAGCAGTCGCTGCGCCGCCTCGGCACCGACCACATCGACCTCTACTACACGCACTTCGACGACGAGACCGTCCCGGTGGAGGAGATCATCACCGCCCTCGACCAGTTGGTGAGGGACGGCAAGGTGCGCCACATCGCCGCCTCCAACATCAGCCCGGAGCGCCTCCAGGAGTCGCTGGACTTCTCCGAGCGCGAGGGCCTGGCCCGGTATGCCGCACTCCAGCCGCACTACAACCTGGTCTCCCGCGCCACCTACGAGGGCCCGCTCCAGGAGACCGCCGCCCGCGCCGGCCTCGCCGCCGTCCCGTACTACGCGCTGGCCTCGGGCTTCCTCACCGGCAAGTACCGCCCCGGCGCCACCGTGGAGAGCGCCCGCTCCGCGAAGGCGGGCGAGCACCTGGAGTCGGAGCGCGGCCGCATGGTGCTGGCCGCCCTCGACCGTGTCGCCGCGGAGCGGGGTGCCGAGATCGCGACGGTGGCCCTCGCCTGGCTCGCCGCCCGTCCCACGGTCGCGGCCCCGATCGCCTCGGCCCGCACGGTCGAACAGCTCCCCGCGCTGCTGGCCGTCGCGGACCTGGAGCTGACGGAGGCGGAGCTGGCGGCCCTCACGGAGGCGTCGGCCTGAGCGGGCTCGCCCGAACCGCCTTACGAGGGAGGCGGGGTGGGGCCGGACGGGCTCTGCCGGCCGTACGGGTACGGCTGCGGGGGCGGGCCGCCGTACACGGTTCCATGCCCCTGCCCGTAGCCGTAACCCTGCCCGTACCCGTAGCCCTGCGCCTGCGCCTGCGTCTGGCCCTGCCCGTATTCCTGTCGCTGTCCGTACGGCGTCGGCTGTCGGTACGGGTGTGGGCGCGGGCCGGTGCCGGTCATCCGCGCCGCGTGGGTGAGGGCCGGGGCGGCGATGGCGCGGCGTTGCCAGAGGTGGTGCAGCAGCTCCCGCTCCCGGACGGCGAAGTCCGGTCCCACCGCGTCATGGCGGGCGCGGCGGCGCAGGCCGGCCAGGGTCGTCGCGAACGACTCGTACTCCGCCACCGCGCGCGCCGCCGCCCGGCCCCGCGACCGGTCCTGCCTCCCGTGCCAGTGGCGGGCCAGATCGCGCGCCACGCCCCGGGTCCGCATCGAGGAGAGTGCCAGCGGCTCGACCGGGGTCAGCCAGCCGGCCGTGGCGTACGCGGGCAGTTCGGCGGCGAGCGTCCGCAGCTCGCGCCGGCGCCACCAGATCGCCAGCCAGGTCGCCAGCCCGAAGACCGGGACCATCACCATCCCGTACACCGCCCAGAAGCCGTACGGGCCGAAGGCCGACGAGCCGTTCCACAGGGCGTGCAGGCCCATCGCCAGCAGCAGGCCGAGCACGGGCAGGGCGATCCGGCGGACCCGGTGGTGGCGGGCGCTGATGGCCGCGAAGCCGAAGCCGAGACCGGTGAGCACCGTGAACAGCGGATGCGCGAACGGCGACATCACGATCCGTACGAAGAACGTCCCGGCGGTCACCGAGGCGATCCCGGAGCTGCCGAGCTGCTGGTCCTCGTCGAACGCGTTGCCCAGGTAGAGGATGTTCTCGGTGAAGGCGAAGCCGGTCGCGGTGAAGCCCGCGACCACGATGCCGTCCACCACGCCCCGGAACTCCCGCCTCCGGAAGATGAAGATCAGCAGGATCGAGACGGCCTTGGCGCTCTCCTCCACGACCGGGGCGATCACCGTCGCGCCCAGTGTGTCGGCGCTCGTCGGGTCGGCCGTCGCGGTGGCTATCCACCGCATGGCGAACGAGTTGGCGATGATCGCGACGAGTGCGGCGGCGCACGCGCCCCAGGCGAAGCAGAAGATCAGATTCCGCCAGGGGCCCGGCTCGACCCGGTCCAGCCAGCGGAAGGCGGCCATCAGGAGCGGCACCGGCAGCAGCGCCAGGCCGAGCCCGACGAGGAACCCCTCCGGGCCCGTCTGCTCGCGGACCAGTGCGAGGATCACCAGCCCGCACAGCGCGAGCGCCACGATCACGGTCCCGAGGCGGAACACCTTGCTGCGCCAGACCAGGGAGACGCGGCGCGGCCGGTACTGCCACCGGTCGCGCTCCAGCACGGCGCCCAACACCTCCTCGGGCCGCTGCTCGTGGAGGACCGGGACCGCCGGCTGCCGCTGCTGGTACTGCACGGAACCGTCGGACACCCCTCGACCCTAACGAGGAGCACTGACACCCGGCGACGGTGCATCCGGCCAGGACGGTTCGCTGTTCGGCCAGGACACGGCTCACCCGGCGGCGGACCGCCCGTCATCCGGCGGCGGTCTGCCCGGCGGTGTGTCAGATCCGGGCGAACAACAGGTCGTGCACGACGTGGCCCTTGTCCAGGCCCTGGCCCTCGAACCGGGTGAGCGGCCGGAACGCCGGACGCGGCGCGTATCCGCCGTCCGCCGCCGTGTTCGCGAAGCGGGGGTGCGCGGTCAGCACCTCCAGCATCTGCTCCGCGTACGGCTCCCAGTCCGTCGCGCAGTGCACGATCGCACCGGGCTTCAGCACCGGCGCCACCAGGTCCAGGAACTCGGGCTGGATGAGGCGCCGCTTGTGGTGGCGGGCCTTGGGCCACGGGTCCGGGAAGTAGACCCGCAGGCCGTCGAGCGACTCGGGGGCCAGCATCTCGCGGAGCAGGATCACCGCGTCGCCGTTGGCCACCCGTACGTTGGTCGAGCCCGCCTTGTCCGCCAGGCCCAGCAGATTGCCCTGGCCCGGGGTGTGGACGTCGACGGCGAGGATGCCGGTGCCCGGGTCCTCGGCCGCCATCTGCGCGGTGGCCTCGCCCATGCCGAAACCGATCTCCAGGACGACCGGCAGTCCGTCGAAGAGCCCGGCCAGATCCAGGACCCGCTTGCCGTCGATGTCCAGGCCCCACTTCGGCCACAGCCGCTCCAGGGCCTCCTGCTGGCCGGTGGTGACCCGGCTGCGGCGCGGCTGGAAGCTGCGGATCCGGCGCTCGTGGTGCGAGCCGGCCGGGTCGGCGGCGGGGCCGCCGGGGAAGCGGGGCTCCTGGCGCAGCCGGCGCGCCCGCTCGAAGGAGGCGGCCCGCAGCGCGGCGGCCTCCTCAGGGGTGACGTCGGCGGCGGTGGACCCGGTCGCGGATCCGGTCGCAGGCGCCGCCGCCGCCGGCTCGGGAGCCGCGGCGGGTGCGGAGCCGGTCACGGTGGCCTCGGCTGCCTCTTCCGGGGCCGGGGCGGGGGCGTGGTTCAAGGGCTGCTCAGACACAATGACCCGATTCTACGGCGGGCGGCCTCCACCCCGTCTCCTGAGCCCGGCGCAGCGCCAGCCGCGCCACCTCCCGCCCGATCGGCAGGCACGCCGTCGCGGCGGGCGACGGGGCGTTCAGCACATGCACGGTGTGCGGGGCCTCGCGGATCAGGAAGTCGTCGACCAGTGTGCCGTCCTTCAGCACCGCCTGGGCCCGGACCCCGGCGGGCGACGGGCGCAGGTCCTCCTCCCGCACGGCGGGCAGCAGCCGTCGGACGGCCTTGGTGAAGGCGGACTTCGAGAGCGAGCGGTGCACCTCGCCCGCCCCGTACCGCCAGTGTCTGCGGGCGATCCGCCAGGTGCCCGGCCAGCTCAGCGTGGACAGCAGTTCGGCGGGGCGCACCACCGGCCAGGCGTATCCCTCGCGGGCCAGGGCGGGGACCGCGTTCGGGCCGACGTGGACCGTGCCGTCGAAGCCCCGGGTCAGGTGGACGCCGAGGAAGGGGAAGGCCGGGTCCGGCACCGGGTAGACCAGGCCGCGCACCAGCTCGGGGCGGGCCAGCTCGTAGTACTCGCCCCGGAACGGCACGATCCGCACCCCCGGGTCGTCACCCGCCAGCCGGGCCACCCGGTCGCAGTGCAGCCCCGCGCAGTTGACCAGGGTCCGGGCGCGGACCACCAGGCCGTCCGCCGTGCGCACCGCCACGCCCCAGGCACGCCGGTCTATCGCCACGACCTCCGCCCCGTACCGCACGATGCCGCCGGCGGCGGTGACCTCGGTCGCGAAGCGGGTGGCGACGGCGGTGAAGTCGCAGACGCCGGTCGTGCCGACCCGGATCGCCGCGAGGCCCCGGACCTCGGGCTCGTACTCCGCGATCTGCGCCGGGCCGAGCTCCCGCACCGGCAGTCCGTGCTCGCGGCCGCGCTGGACCAGGCTGTGCAGCCGGGGCAGCTCGGAGCGGTCGGTGGCGACGATCAGCTTGCCGGTGGTGGCGTGCGCGATCCCGTGCTCGGCGCAGAAGTCGGCCAGCTCGGCGGAGCCGCGCAGCGCGTACCGCGCCTTGAGCGAACCGGGGCGGTAGTAGATCCCGCTGTGGATCACTCCGCTGTTGCGGCCGGTCTGGTGGCGGGCAGGGCCGTGCTCCTTCTCCAGGACCGTGACCCGGGTGCCCGGCGCGGACCGCTGCAGCGCATACGCGGTCGACAGACCGACGATCCCACCGCCGATCACCAGCACATCGCAGTCGTACGCCGCGTGCGTCATCATCACGCCACCTCCCACCCCGATAGTGCACTGACCCACTGACAACGGGCTCAAACCCGATCCGGGCGGGGCGTCGCGCACATCCGGTCAGGACCTGGCGCACACCCGGGCGGGGCGTGGCGCACCTCGGGCACGCCCCGGCTCCCGACGTCCGGCTCAGGCCTGGGTCACCAGCAGCGGGCGGGCCCGCTCCCGCAGCTCGGCGACGCGCGGCTCGTCCCCGTACGGCTCCAGGCGGTGGAGCAGGTCGCGTACGTACTCGGTGGTGCGCGCCGAGGAGATCCGGCCGGCCACCTCGACCGCCCGGGTGCCCGCCGCGCAGGCCGCGTCCAGGTTGCCCGACTCCAGCTCGGCGACGGCCGAGACGACGAGCCGCAGCCCGTGGCTGCGGACGAACTCGTCGGTCGGCCGGGAGAGCGCCTGCTCGGTGAAGCGCCGCACCTGGCGCGGGGCCTTGAGGTCGCGGTAGCACTCGGCGGCATCGGCGGCGAACCGGTCGTAGCTGTAGAAGCCGAGCCAGGGCGGGTCGGCGTCGCCCGACCGGGACCGCTCCAGCCAGCTCTCGGCGCCCTTGAGCGCGGCTCCCGCGGCCGGTGCGTCTCCGGCCTTGGCATGGGCGCGGGCCTCCACCAGCCGGAAGAAGCTCATCGTGCGGGCGGTCGCCAGGCCCCGGTTGCGCTCCACGGCGGCCTGGGCGAGGTCGACGCCCTCGTCGGCGAAGCCGCGGTAGGTCGCCTGGAGGGACATGGAGGCGAGGACATAGCCGCCGAGGGGTACGTCGGCGGCGGCGCGGGCCAGGCGCAGAGCCTGGATGTAGTAGCGCTGGGCGGCCTCCTGCTGACCGGTGTCGAACGCCATCCAGCCCGCCAGCCGGGTCAGCTCCGCCGACGCGCCGAACAGCGCGCGGCCCACCTCGTCGGTGTACGAGCCGAGGAGCAGAGGTGCGGCGTCGACGCGTAAGCACTCCGGGACCATGGAGGAACGCCAGTCGCCGCCACCGTACTTGGAGTCCCAGCGGCGGGCGTCTTGGGCCGCCTCGCGCAGCTTCATGACGTCGCTGTGGCCCACGCGCAGCGGCGAGGCGTCCGCGACGGACTCCGGGCCGGGCTGCACGGGCACGGAACCGGAACCGGGCACGGGCACGGAACCGGAGCCCGGGCCTGCCCCGGAGCCGCCCGGCGCGCTCGGGGATGTGTGCGGGTTGTGTGCGCCGCGGCCGTCCGCCGCGCCCTGTGGTCCGCGTGGACCGGGCGCGCCTGGGGAGTCCTGGCCGCCGCTCCGGGCGCCGAGGATCGCCGCCTGTGCCGCCGCCGGGTCGCGGGCGACCGACGGATCGGCGGGGGTTATCAGCCAGCGGGACGCGGGGGTCGCGTACGCGCTCACCGCGAACGAACCGGCCAGCGACTGCCAGATCCCGCCGCCGCCCCTGCGCCCGGCCAGATCCAGCCGGTACAGCTCGGTCGCCGACCTGACCGCCTCGCCCACGTCCCGGGGGAAGGCGAGGCCGACCTCCGGCGCGGGATCCGCGTCGGCGAGACCGATCTCGTGCAGCGGGACCGGCCGGCCGAGCTTGGCCCCGATCGCCGCCGCGATCAGATGAGGCGCCGCGCCCTGCGGCACCATCCCCTTGGCGACCCACCGGGCCACCGAGGTCTTGTCGTAGCGAAGTGTCAGACCGCGCTGTGCTCCGAGGTCGTTGACCCGCCGGGCGAGCCCGGCGTTACTGATTCCCGCGAGGGCGAGAACCGTGCCGAGCTTCTCGTTCGGCCCGCGTTGCTCCCTGGACATGCGCCACCCCTCGACACACAGACAGCCGCCGCGTCACCGAGGACGGCGCGCGGCATTCGTACCGATGCTCCCCAGGTTCGAACCCCGTACTCCGCCTGCACACGCATGTGGCCGAGCCCCGAGGAATATGCCCCCCTGCTGAGAACACCAGTAAACACAGCGTAGTTCTCCCCATCCCTACCGTTAAGGGGCAGACGTCCGTATGGCGGGATTGTTGTCCGTGCGGGCGGCGGCGTCCGCGCTCCGGGGGTGCGCGTGCCGGAGCGGTCCGTGCCCCTGGCGTGTGGCCGTGCGCCCGGCCGTGCGCTCTGGCCCGGCCCGTACGGAAGCGGCTTGGCTGGGTACCGCGTGGGTCGGCTCACTGCACTGGACTCAGTGGGCTGGGGGATACCGCCGCTCCATTCCCCGCGGGCGGCGGACCGGTCCGGGAGGTGAGGCCCACCTCCCGGACTGTGCGTGGAGGGGTCCGCCGCGGGGGCGCGGACGGGTATGCGCGGGCGGCGGAGCCTGACGAGAATGGCTGAATAACGACTGTCCGGTGACGGTCTGGCCAACGGTCCGACTATGGCCGGATTTCGGCCGCTCTTCCCTTGCGGTGGCTCCACGGGCGATGGTGGAGTCCGATGCGTGTGCCGCGCGACCGGCGACCGCGCCCATGGCGTTAACTCCCGGAATCAGCACTTCCGTTGCCGGGGATGCGGTGAAGGCGACCGCGAGCCGGGTGTCCGGCCTTTGCCAGGGGCGCATGCTCATCCGGCGTGCGCTGCCCGTACCCCCTCTCCTGCGGCCCTGTCGTGGCAGCATGTCCCGCAGCGGCGATGCGATCAGCACAGTGCGCCGCTTGTCCACAGCCTGTGGAGGCGGCGATGCGTTGGTTGGTGGGATGGAGCAGTATCGCCGCGAGCTTCGGCACCGTCGGGGCCGTCGGCAACGGCGGTGAGGGGCGCACGGTCCATCCGGTGGGCTCCCAACTCCTGTGGGGCGACCCGGATCCGCTCTGGGCGGTCGGCGACTGGCGGCCCGACGAGATCCGCGTCATCGGCGTCGCCACGCCCGAAGGCGCCCCCACCGCGCGCCTCGCCGTCCTCGGCTGCTGCGGGGCCACCGACGAACAGCTGCGCGTCGGACTGCTCGCCGCGCGCGGCGGCGCGATGCGCCACCTCACCGCCTGGCCGGGCAGCTACACCGCCGTCGTCCAGATCGGCCGCCGCATCACCGTCGCCGGAGACCTGGCCGGCGCCCGGCCCGTCTTCCACACCCCGTGGGCCAACGGCACCGCCTACGCCACCGCCGCCCTGCCGCTCGCCGACCTGATCGAGGCCCAGCTCGACATCGGCCACCTCGCCGCCCTGCTCGCCTGCCCGGAGAGCCCCGAGGCGCTCGGCGACGGCACCCCGTACGCCGGGGTGAAGCGGGTCCCGCCGGGCCACGCGCTGATCCTGCGGGAAGGTTCGCGGGAGATCACCGGGTACGAAGCCGTCGCCTCCCTCGCCGTGGCCGCGCCCCAGGCCGACCCGGTGCACGCGGTGGAAGGCGTACGGGACGCGCTCGTCGAAGCCGTACGCGCCCGGCTCACCGCGCCCCGCCACGCCCCCGAGACCCTGCCGCAGGACCCGGGGCCCGTCCCCGGCATGGGCCCCGCCGACCGCCGCGCGGCCCGGGGCGGCCCGGTGGCCGGAATCGGTGCCGACCTCTCCGGCGGCAGCGCCTCCGCCACCCTCGCGCTGCTCGCCGCCGGGCTGCCCGGACTGCCCGGCACCCTCCTCGGTCACGGCACGGGGGCGGGGGAGCGCCTGCTGGCCGTCACCTTCAACGACCTCACCACCCGCGGCCACGAGGACGAGCTGGAGCGCGCCCGCGCCATCGCCGCCAACCCGCGCCTGCACCACGTGGTCGTCGCGGCGGGCGAAGAGGCCCTCCCGTACGCCTCGTTGGGGACCGGACCGCTCACCGACGAACCGGGCCCCTCGCTCGTCGTCGCCGAACGCCACCGCCGCCGCCTCGCCGCGGGCAGCGCCGACCATCTGGTGGGCCACGGCGCCCGGCAGGTCCTCGACGCCCACCCGGCCCGCCTCGCCGACCTCCTGATGGACCGGCGCAGACGCCACCTCCTGCGCCCCGTCGCCGCGCTCACCAAGGCCGAAGGCCCCTCGGCGCACTCGCTGTTCGTCCCGCTGACGGTCTACCGCGCCGCCCGAAGACTGGCCCGTACGTCGTACCGCACCGGCCTGGAGACCGCCGCCGGACTCCTCCCCGACGCCAACCGGCACGCCCCCGACCTCGCCACCCCCGCCGACGCCTCGCTCGCCGCCCTCGCCTGGTCGCGCCCGGGACCGGCGGCCCGCTGGCTGACCGGAGAGGCGCTCGCCGAAGTATCGGTTCGCCTCCAGGAAGCGGCGATCCGGCCCACCTCCGTCCAGCGCCCCGGCGAGGCCCGCGCCCGCGCCGCCCTCGCCCGCGCCGCCGCCGACCACCGCATCCTGGAGCAGGCGGCCGAGATCCGCAGCCAGCGCCTGCACGCCCCGTTCCTCGACAACCAGGTCGTCCGGGCCGCCCGCGCGCTCCCCGAATCCCTCCGCGTCCAGCCCGGAGCCCGCGCCGCGATCCTGCGCCGGGTCCTCGGCGGAGCGGGCATCCACGACCTGCCGCCCGGCTGGGGGACCCCTTCCCAGGCCACCTCCACCGCCGTCACCCGCACCGGCCTGCGCACCGCGCTGCCCGACCTGATGGCCCTCTTCGACGCACCGCTCCTCGCCGACGCGGGCCTGGTCGAGGCCCGCGTCGTCCGCAAGGCCCTGCGCGCCGCCTCCGAGGGCGAGCCGCTCCCGCTGGACGGCCTGGCGGAACTGGCCTCCACCGAGCTGTGGCTGCGCCGGCTGCTGGCCCGCCGGGGCACCTGCTGGACGGGGACGGCGGCGCCGCGCCAGCGCGCGGTGGCGGGCGGCGTGGTCCCGTCCCGGCGCACGCTCCAGCCCTGACGCACCACCGGGTCCACCAGGCCGGACACCGGCACAACGGCACAACGGCACCGGACACCGGCACCAGGGCACAGGACCACGGCACCACGGCACCGGACACCAGCACCACGGCACAGGACCACGGCGTGCCGGGCTCAGGCGCAGCTGATCCGGGACTCCGCCCAGTCGGCCAGCGCCACCCCGCCGAGCGGCCCTTCCGGCTCCACCACGAGCCGGATCGACGACTGCCCGGTGATCCCGACGCTGACCGGGACGGCAGGCGCCCCGCCCGCCATCACGGGGGAGCGCCACAGCCGCGCCCCGTCGCCGTTGTAGACGGAGAAGCGGACCGCGCCGAGCCCCATCGTCAGGTCGTCCACGCCGACCATCGCCTCGTAGCGGGTGCACGGGCGGTTCAGCTGGATGGTGACCGAGGACCGGGCGTGCACGGTGACCCCGTGCGCGTACCGCTTCTCGGCGATCGACACGTTCGACCGCTGCCAGATCCAGCTGCTCCGCCCCGTCACCACCTCAGGCTCGGTGTGGTCGCCGAGCAGGGAGTACGGGAGCTCGCTGACCTGGTACACCGTCGGCGCGGGCGGCGGCGGAGGCGGTGGTTCCGGGCTGGGACCGGGCTCCGGGGGCGACGTCGGGCTCGGAGCGGGCGGCTCGGGCTGCGGTGGCTCCGGGGAGGGCGTGGGCTCGGCGGGCGGCGGAGTCGGCTCGGGCTCCGGGGCCGGAGGTTCCGGCTCCGGTTCCGGGGCGGGGTCCGGCTCGGAGCCTGCCGCGGGCGGTACGGGGTCGGGTGCGGGCACGACCGGAGGTTCGGGCTCCGGTGCGGGCGGCTCCGGCGACGGAACCTCGGGCGCCACCGCAGGCGGCTTCGCGACCGGCTGGGGATCCGGCTTCGGCTGGTCGTCGCCGACCAGCGCCCACACCAGCCCGGCGGCGGCCGCCACGGCGACGGCGGCCGCGATCCCGGCCTTGGCGGGCGCACCGAGCCCTTCCGACGCGGCACCTCCGGCGGCTCCGGAGGAGGACCCTCCCGCCGCACCACCAGCGGCGGCGCCGGTCGTGCCCGATCCGGTGGCCGCGGCGGCGGCCCCCGCTCCGGCCGCCCCGGCGGCACCGCCCGCCACGACACCCGCCGCCTTGAGCGAGTACCCGGCGGCGAACCAGCCGATGACCGCGATCGGCAGCAGCGCCGGAATCCCGGCGTTGACGTGCTGCAACTCGCCTGCCGCCACCCGGCACTTCGCGCACTCGTCCAGGTGTTTGCGCAGCCCGCGCTCGGCCCGCATCCGCAGCCCGCCGCGCGCGTAGGCGCCGAGCCGGTCCGCGTACTGCGCACAGTCGCCGCCGGTGGTGAGCGCCTGGCTCACATGGGCCTGGAGATACGCCTGCTTGAGCCCTTCGCGGGCCCGGCTGGCCAGGACGGCGGTGGCGTTGGCGGTCAGGCCGAAGAGCGGGGCGATCTCGCTGGGCGACTCCTCCTCCACCGTGGTGTGCCAGAGCACCGCCTGCCAGCGCTCGGGCAGGCTCCGGAACGCCTCCATCGCCATCGACTGCTCGGCCTCGTGCATCGCCAGCACATCGGCACCGAGGTCGAGAGTGTCGTCGTCGGAGAGCTCCGAGGTGCGGGATGCCTGCGCGGCGAACACCGCGAAGTCGTCGACCAGCTGCTCCCGCTTGGCGCTCTTCGTCCAGGCGGCGGCGACATGGCGGACGGCGGTCATCAGATAGGCCCGGACGGCCTCCTGCGGCCCCTTGCCGCCCCGTACGGCCTGGAGCGTGCGGGCGAACACCTCGGCGGTCAGATCGTCGGCGGTGTGCCCGTCCCGGCAGCAGGTGCGGGCGTACCGGCGGACCGCGCCCGAGTGGCGCCGGAACAGCTCCTCGTAGGCGAGGTTGTCCCCCTCGCGCATGCCCTCGATCAACTGGGCGTCGGACAGCCCGGTGTCGGGCGACCCGACGCGCCCCTCGCGCTGCGAGGGCACCGCGTACGCACCGGGGACACCGTCTCCGCCATCGGTCTCGACGACGGCCGGCCACGGCCCGGGCAGAACGGTGCCGCCCTGTTCCTCACCGCTCGAACCGCCAGAACCGCCGCCCGAACCGTCCGACGGTCCACGCCCCGCCTGGGCCGGGACATGGACCGAGGACGTCCCGTCGGCCTTCGTGTACCCGCCCGCCGCAGCGATCTCGCCGAGCGGCTCTTCCTGCTGCTCGTTACCGCTCATCGCGGAAGCCCCCGTATACACCCTCGGACCCGAATACCGGCCAAGAGTGCCACATGGCTCAATCGCGATGGAGCCTCAGTACCGGCAACCACTCATCCGGGGTGTTCTCTCGAATACGAGTGCTAGAGAGCCTTCTTTCAGGGAATGCATCCGGGTTGTTCTGCGAACCAGCCACCACCCGCCGCCCGCACCATGCACGGGCGGTGGAGCGGTCAGGCTGACCGAACGAGCTTCGACCGGACTCCGTCCGGCCTCCGAGCGGGCCCCGGACGGTGACGTCAGACCGACGGCCGCGACCGCAGCCCCTCCAGCAGGATGTCCAGCAACCGGGCCGAGGCCGCCGCCTGCTGGGCTGCGTCCGGCAGGGACGGGGCGGCCGTGGCGATGACCAGCAGCACGTCCGCCACCGTCACATCGCCGCGCAGCTCGCCCGACTCCCGCGCCCGGTCCACCAGCCGGCCCACGACCTCCAGCAGCTCGCCCGCGCCCGAATCCTCAACCAGGCCGTCGAACTCGTCCCCGCCACCGGCACGCTGGCCGACGACACGGAAGTCGGCCTGGGCCACGCCCTGCCGCTGCTGCGGAACACGGGTCTCGTCGCCCGCGTCCGCCGCCACCGGCGCGCCCGCCTCCTCCGCGTCGACCCCGACCCGCAGCACCTGCGGAGGCAGCAGCCTGCCCGCGCCCGATGCCACCGAGGTCCGCAGGAAGCGGGAGAGCGCTGACCAGGGCTCCTCCTCCTGACCCAGAGCCGTACGCGCCTGCTCGGTCAGCCGGGAGGTCTCCTCCTCGGCTATCCGCCGCACCAGCACGTCCTTGCTCGGGAACCGCCGGTATACGGTGCCGACGCCGACCCGGGCGCGGCGTGCCACGTCCTCCATCGGAGCCCCGTACCCCAGCTCGCCGAACACCTCACGCGCGGCCCGCAGCACATGCTCCAGATTGCGCTGCGCGTCCACCCGCAGCGGCGCCGAACGCGTCGAGCCCGCAGGTGGGTTGGGCGCAGGACTGCTCGCGGCGGGGCCGGCCGGAACCGCTCCCGCCGTGACCGCACCGATCGCCGCCGCGCTCATCGCCGCGGCGGAGCGCACCGCGTCGGCCGAGCTCATGACGCCGAGCGCGCCGACGGAGCCCAGCCGTCCGTGGTCCTTGGCCGTGTGCGAGCGCGCGGACTGCCCATGCGAATCCTGAATCTGCATAACTTCCCCCGGTTTATGACGTCTCCCCCCGGAGACTTCCCCGCCATGTAGGTCGGGGAGCGAGCACAACGAAATCCGCACCGACTCCCGACGGGTAACGAACATAGTTGAGCCCGCGTCAATTCAGAAGGGGGTAGTTCCGCATGGCGAGCCCCCCGACCGGAGCAGAAGCACCCCGACCCCCTTCCCGCACCCGCCCGTTCGCCCTCCACACAGTGCCTGACCTGCACCGCTTCCTCATCGCCCGGCCGATCGGCCGGGACCGCCCCGCAGAACCCTCCGGTCACACAATTTGCCGGGCCTGTGGACAAACCACCGACTCCGTTGCGTCATGGGGTGGTGATGGCTCCAGATTCCCGGGGGACGACCCCCGGCACCCGGCCAGGTGTGCGCATTCTCGTCGTCGGCGGCGGCTACGTCGGGATGTACACGGCGCTGCGTCTCCAACGGAAGCTGAAGGAGAGACTCCGGAGCGGCGACGCCGAGATCGTGGTCGTCACGCCCGAGCCGTACATGACGTACCAGCCGTTCCTCCCCGAGGCGGCCGCCGGCTCGATCTCGCCGCGCCACGTCGTCGTACCGCTGCGCCGCGTCCTGAACCACTGCACCATCGTCATCGGCGAGGCCGACCGCGTCGACCACGCCAAACGCACGGCCGCCGTCACCACGCTCGCCACCGCGGAGGACGGCACCGGCGCCCTGGAGATCGCGTACGACGAGATCGTCATCGCCCCGGGATCCGTCTCACGCACCCTGCCGGTCCCCGGCCTCGCGGACTTCGGCATCGGGTTCAAGACGGTCGAGGAGGCCATCGGGCTGCGCAACCACGTCATCGAACAGATGGACATCGCCTCCGCCACCCGCGACCCCGCGATCCGCGACGCCGCGCTCACCTTCGTCTTCGTCGGCGGCGGCTACGCGGGCGTGGAGGCGCTCGCGGAGCTGGAGGACATGGCCCGCTACACCGCGCGCTACTACCACAACATCAAGCCCACGGACCTGAGATGGGTCCTGGTCGAGGCCTCCGACCGCATCCTCCCCGAAGTCGGCGAGGCCATGGGCCGGTACGCCGTCGGCGAGCTGCGCGGCCGCGGCGTCGACGTACGCCTGGAAACCCGCCTGGACACCTGTGAGGACCGCGTCGCCGTGCTGAGCGACGGCTCCCGCTTCCCGACCCGCACGCTCGTCTGGACCGCGGGCGTCAAACCGGCCCCGCTCCTGGCCGCCACCGACCTCCCCCTCACCGAACGCGGCCGGCTCCGGTGCACCGCCACCCTCTCGGTCGCGGGCATGCCGCACGCCTGGGCCGCGGGCGACGCCGCCGCCGTCCCGGACCTCACCGCCGCCGAACCGGGTAAGGAGACCGCCCCCAACGCCCAGCACGCCGTCCGCCAGGCCAAGGTCCTCGCCGACAACATCCTCGCGACGCTGGAGGGCCGCCCGCCCGCGGAGTACCGCCACAGGTACGCGGGATCCGTCGCCTCCCTGGGCCTGCACAAAGGCGTCGCCCACGTCTACGGTCGCAAGCTCAAGGGCTACCCCGCCTGGCTGATGCACCGTATGTACCACCTCAGCCGGGTGCCGACGTTCAACCGGAAGGCGCGCGTCCTTGCCGAATGGACCCTGGCCGGACTCTTCAAACGGGAGATCGTCTCCCTCGGCTCGCTCGAACACCCCCGGGCCGAGTTCGAACTCGCGGCCGGCGGCTCGGTGGCCCCCCAGCGCCCCGGCACTCTCCCCCGCCCCGACACCGACGGGACCCCGGAGGACCCGCCGGGCGGCCTGCCGCCCCGCCCTCCGCGCTGACCAGCGGCGCGACCGCGACCGCACCGCCCGCGCACACCCTTCGGACGCCGTCCGGACCGCGGCCGTACGGCAACCGGACGGCGTCCGGACGGCGACTGTCAGTACGGTCGGTCACACTGGACGTGTGACCATAGGTGGGCCCACACCTGCACAGAGTGACCCGGCCGGCAGTGACCGACAGTGACCAGCAGCGACGCACCGAACCGACACACGAGGCCAGAAATTCCGTGAACTTCACGCGTTGGAGCGCCCGCCTTCCCGGAACGCAGCGTCGAGCCGCCGCGCGGGAGGACCGCAGTCCCGTGCCCGCCGCCCGGGCCGAGTACGCCCAGGCGCAGGCCGCGGCCGCAGTCCCGGACGGCACGCTTCCGGAACCTCCCGAAACCGCCGCACCGGCCGTCCCCGGGCCCGCCCTGGACGGCCTCCCCTCCCGCGAGATCCTCGGCCGCCTCCCCGCCGCCGTCGCGCTGCTGCACGGCCCGGACCACCGCGTCGCGTACGTCAACGAGGCATACGAGACCGCGTTCGGCCCCCGCCCCTCCGGCATCCCCGCCGCCGAGGCGCTGCCGGAGCTCGCCGAGCTGAGCGTGCTGCCGCTGCTCGACCAGGTCCTGCGCAGCGGCACCGCCCGTACGGTCAAGTCCCGCCGGACGGCCGAGGGCGGCTCGTACACCGTGACCTGCACGCCCGTCGCGGCCTGGACCGGCACGGAGGACACCGAGGGCGACGGCGAGAAGAGCAGGGCCGAGAGCGGCGTCCTCGTCTACGCGGCCGACGTCACCGACCACGCCGAGGCCGCCGAGCGCCTGCGCACCAGCGAGCGCCGCCACCGCGAGACGGCCGTCACCCTCCAGCGCTCCCTGCTCCCGCAGGAGCTGGAGCAGCCCGACGACCTCCGTATCGCCGCCACCTACCAGCCCGGCGGCACCGACGCGGCCGTCGGCGGCGACTGGTACGACGTGATCACCCTCGGCGCCGGCCGCACCGCCCTGGTGATCGGCGACGTCATGGGCCGCGGGGTCCGCGCCGCCGCCGTGATGGGCCAGCTCCGCACCGCCGTCCGCGCCTACGCCCGGCTCGACCTCCCGCCGCACGAGGTGATCCAGCTGCTGGACGGCCTCGCCTCCGAGATCGACGCGACCCAGATCGCCACCTGCGTCTACGCGGTCCACGACCCGAACGAGGGACAGCTCGTCTATGCCTCCGCCGGCCACCTCCCGATGCTCGTCCGCGACGAGGACGGCACGGTCAGCCGGGCCGCCGACCCCACCGGACCGCCGCTCGGCACCGGCGGCTGGGTCCACACCTCGGGCACCATCGCGCTGCCGCCGGGCTCCACCGCGGTCCTCTACACCGACGGCCTGGTCGAGCGCCGCAGCGAGGACATCGACGAGGGCGTCGCCTCCCTCGCCCGCGCGCTCTCCGGCGCCAAGGGATCACCACAGGTCGTCTGCGACCGGCTGATCCGCTCGCTGGGGGTGACCGCCGAGCACGACGACGACGTAGCGGTCCTCGTCGTCCAGCACCCCGCCCGTACGGGACCGCACGCGGAGCTGTTCCACAACGCCGCGCTCGACCTCCTCGGCGGCATCGAGGCCACCCCGCGCGCCCGCTCCTTCGCCACCGGCGTCCTGACCTCCTGGCGCTTCCCGGCCGAGCTCCGCGACCTCGGCGTCCTCGCCGCCAGCGAGCTGGTCGCCAACTCGCTCCAGCACGGCACCCCGCCGATGCGCCTGGGCCTGCGCCGCACGGACCGGCGGCTGATCATCGAGGTGACCGACGGGGACGACCACCTGCCGCGCCGCCGCCAGGCCGAACCGGCCGACGAGGCGGGACGCGGCATCGAGATCATCGCGTCGATCGCCACCTCCTGGGGCAGCCGCCGCACCCCGGGCGGCGGCAAGGCGGTCTGGTGCGAGTTCGCCCTGCCCCGCTGAGTTCCCGCCGCCGGCTCAGCGACCGGCAGTGGCAGCGGCCGTGGTGGCCGCGGCCGTCGGCGCCGTGACGGACACGGCCCGATCGGCCGCCTCGGCAGAGCTCTCCCCACTCTCGGGCAGCGACACCGCCACCACACGCGAGGGCGCGGGGGCCAGCGACGGCTGATCCTGTACGGGGGTGAGCCGGCGCCCCAGCCGCAGCGCGAGCACCGTGATCCCGAGCGAGAACAGCACGAACGTCACGATGTACGGCCCGTGCAGCGAGGCTCCCATCGGCCCGCCGACCGCCGGACCGACCGCGAGCGCGAGCTGCTTGCACAGCGCGAACGCCGAGTTGTACTGCCCGACCATCGACTCCGGCGCCAGGTCCGCGACCAGCGGCGCCACGGTCGGCGACAGCATCGCCTCACCCAGCCCGAACAGCGCGTACGTCGAGATGAACGCGGCCGTCGCCATGGTCTGGCTGCCGTGCCCGAGCCCCGCGTACCCCGCCACGATCCAGGCGAAGGCCCAGATGAGCCCGACGGCCGCGATGACCCGGCTGCGCCGCCGCCGCTCCACGAGCCGCAGCACGACGAACTGCGCGATGACGATGACCGCGGTGTTGGCGGCCAGCGCGAGACCGAGCGTGGACGGCTGGATCCCGGCGGCCTCGGTGCCGTACGCGGCGAGACCGGACTCGAACTGCCCGTAGCAGGCGAAGAAGAGCACGAACCCGAGCACGCACAGCTGGACCATGGCCCGGTGCGAGAGCAGCGCCCGCATACCGCCCTTGGCCGAGCCGTCGGCCGGCCGGGCTCCGCCGATGGAAGCCGTACGCGGCATCTTCACGGTCGCCGCGACCGCACCGAGGACCACGAACATCCCGGCCTCGATCAGGAACAGCATGGTGAAGCTCGCCGGACGGCTCACGTCCACGAGCTGCCCGCCGACCAGCCCACCGAGCCCGAGCCCCAGGTTCTGCAGGAAGAACTGCATGGCGAAGGCGCGCGTACGGGTGGCGGTGCTGGAGCACCAGACGAGCATCGTGGCCAGGGCGGGCTGCATCACGGCGGTACCGGCACCGAGGACCGCGGCCGACAACACGGCGGCCGGAACGCTGCTCGCGTACCCCAGAGCGGCGGCGCCGACGGAGGCGAGACCGGCGGCCACCACCAGCACGGGCAGCGGCCCGCGCCGGTCGATGGCCCGCCCGGTGAACGGCAGAACGGCCAGCGCCGCCATCGCGAAGACCGCCAGCACGACTCCCGCCGTACCGGCGCCCAGATCCCGCACCTGCGCCACGTAGACGTACAGATACGGAACGGTGAACCCGAGCCCGAACGCGCTCAGCGCGCTGCCCAGCTGGATCCGCCGCAGCGCTGCGCCCATCTCCCTGGTCACACTCACCTGCCTCAAGGTCTAGAAGGACTCACAGGTCCCGAACGAATCAGACTCGAAGACTTTAGCACTAAACTTAGAAGGTGAAAACTATAGCCTGAAGGACTTCAAGGGTGGCGAGAGCGTGCCATACTGCCCGCCATGTCTGAGAGCACCGAGGAGCCAGGCCCCCGCGAGCCGACCCTCGACGAACAGATCGCCGCCTACCAGCGCGAGTTCCGCGATCTCGACCCCCAGGTCGAACAGGTCGTCTCCGCGCTGGGCCGCCTGAACCGCCGGATGAACGTCGCGTACGGGAGGCAGGTCGCCGCCCTCGGCATCAGCAACGCCGAGTGGGAGGTCCTCAAGACCCTCGTCCTGTCGGGCGCCCCGTACCGCCTGGGCCCCGGCGAGCTGGCGAAGCGCCTCGGCCTCACCCCGGCCGCCATGACCCACCGCATCGACCGCATGGCCGGCGAGGGCCTGGTCACCCGGGACCGCGACGAGAACAACCGGGTCCGCGTCATCGTCGAGCTCACCGATGAGGGCCGTACGAAGTGGCTGGAGGCGATGCGCATGGCCACCGACTTCGAGGAGGACCTTCTCCAGGACCTCTCCGGTGACGAACGCGGAGTCCTCGGCGAACTCCTGATCCGCCTCCTGCGCCGCGTGGAGCACGCCCAGCCGGACGCCGGCGGCCGCCTCACCGACCTGGACTGAGGGGGCCGGACCCGGCGCTGGGGCGGGGTTGACACGGACCCGCCCGGTCCGTAAGGTACTTCGAGTTGTCACGGAGCCGCAGCGGTTCCGCGACAGCCGATCCCGCCGCATAACGCGGCCACCAAACTTCAGTACGACCTCCCACTCGGGATAATTTCGGTATGCCGGAATTCATTTCGAAGGCCCGATTATGAGCCACCGGGAGAATCCGCTAGAGTTTGAGCGTCGGAACGGCCCAACGGCTGGAAGGACAAGCCCCGCTGACTGGGGATCAGGCCCGAAAGGATCTGATAGAGTCGGACTCGCCGGAAAGGGAAAACGCGAAAGCGAAGAACCTGGAAAGCAAGACTGCACGGCCCGCTTCGACCGGGAGTCAGACACTGGAAAGTGTCTGATAGAGTCGGAAACGCAAGACAGCGAGACAAAAGAAGTAAATGAAGGGAAGCGCCCGGAGGGCCCCGGTGATACGGGACCGAA
>NZ_JBIWOZ010000002.1:714271-977809 GCF_044767965.1 Streptomyces sp. NPDC101178 | reverse complement strand
GGCGTAGACCGCCACGCTCGCGATCCCCGCATCCCGGCACGCCCGAGCAACGCGGACAGCGATTTCGCCACGGTTGGCGATGAGCACCTTGCGCACGATGACTCCCTCCTGGAAACAAGCTGAGTTTAGGGACTACCAACACGGCGCTACGACCCGTCCCCAATGGTGAGCTTGCCCACACGGAGTGTGATTCGAGGCTTGCCTCAGTAGGGAAATCCCTTGTGGCACCACGGTACGCCGGGTTCTACAACCGCACAGTAATCATCCGGTGTGGTGCAGGTCTCTGTCTGAGGGGTCAACGCCTCACGGCGTTTCTTTGTGGAGTCCCTACGAACGGCCGACGGATTCTTTGCCGGACGTGCGGAACGGCCCGACCCCTTGTCCGGAGGAATACCGGTGAGTAGGGTCCGCCCCACACGCGTACCACGAGTAACAGGGGGTGGCGCCTTGCTGCGCAGAACGGTGGCGACCGTGACCGCGCTCGTGCTGTTCGGGGAGGCGGTGGGCATCTTCGTGATCAACGCCGTCCTCGCCACGGTCACCGAGAACCAGAACATGTCGCTGGCCGGCATGGACCCGAAGGCCATGACCGCCGGAACCTGGGTGCTGGGCGGGGTCTCCGCCGTGCTGCTCATCGGGTGCGGGCTGATCGCGCTGTTGGCCGGGGTCCGGGACCGGGCGCCGGGGCGGTTCGGGCGGATCGTGCTGATCGGCTGCGCGGTGGTGCACGGCGTGCTCGGCGCGGTGACCGTGGGACTGGTCGGGTGGGCCGCGTTCGCCTTCATGATGGTGGTGCTGGCCCTGCTGGTCCTCACCCTGCTCGCGTACGGGCCCGAGGACCGTGGCGAGGACCGGGTCGGCGACGCGGCGGCCCCGGCGGCGGCCTGAGCCGCCGCCGGGAGAGACCGGAACGCCCGGAAGCCTGTCTCAGGCCCACAACTCCGTGACCGAGATGCCCAGTTCGCCGAGCAGGCGGCGCAGCAGCGGCAGCGAGAGGCCGATCACATTGCCGTGGTCGCCCTCGATCGAGTCGACGAACGGAGCCGAGCGGCCGTCCAGGGTGAAGGCCCCGGCCACGTGCAGCGGCTCGCCGGACGCGACGTACGCGGCGACCTCGGCGTCGGTCGGCTCGCCGAACCGTACGACGGTGGACGCCGTCGCCGAGGCGTGGCGGCCCGAGGCGGTGTCGATCACGCTGTGGCCGGTCTGCAGGACGCCGGACCGGCCGCGCATCGCCTTCCAGCGGGCAGTGGCCTCCTCGGCGTCGGCCGGCTTGCCGAGCGCCTCGCCGTCCAGTTCGAGGACCGAGTCGCAGCCGATGACCAGTGCTCCCGCCGCTTCGGGCCGCTCCGCGACCGCCGACGCCTTGGCCCGGGCCAGCACCAGGGCCAGCTCGGCGGGGGTCGGTGCGGACAGGGCGTCCTCGTCGACCCCGCTGACGATCACCTCGGGGGCGAAACCCGCCTGGCGCAGCAGGCCGAGGCGGGCGGGGGAGGCGGAGGCGAGCACGAGGCGGCGCTGATCAGTCATACCGGCCATCGTAGAAGGGGCCGGAGCCGGCCCCGTACCGAAGAGGTTCAGCGGGTGCCGAGCACGAACATCGCGACCACCATCGCCAGCGCGAGCACGAAACCCGCGCGGCGCATCATGTCCTGGGCGTCGCGCAGGTCCTTCGGCGGCTTGTTCTCGGGGTCGGACCACAGCATGCCTCCGATCCTGCCCGCGCCGGGCGCCGCCGCGCCTGAGTACGGGTACTCAAGAAGCGGCGGCGCCCGGTCCGGTTCAGGCCGGCCAGTACGTCCGGGCCCAGGCTCGCGGGCCCGGCCGCGGGCGGTCCGTACGGGCGATGCGGCCCGGGTCGGACCACTGCTCGGGCGGGACGGGCGCGCCGGACGAGACGGCGGCGCTCGCCGCGGCGCGGGCCTGGACCACCGCCAGGGCGGCGGCCAGCTCCTCGGGGGTCGGGTTGCCCCGTACGACCCTGATCATGGGCAGACCTCTCTGTGACGGGCCGGGCGGCTACAGCGGGATGTTGCCGTGCTTCTTCGGAGGCAGTGATTCCCGCTTCGTACGGAGCTGACGCAGCCCTTTCACGATGTGGGCCCGGGTCTCGGACGGCATGACCACCGCGTCGACGTAGCCGCGCTCGGCCGCCACGTACGGGTTGAGCAGCGCGTCCTCGTAGTCCGCCATCAGCTCGGCGCGCGTCGCGTCCGGGTCCTCGGCGGCCGCGATGGTGCGGCGGTGCAGGATGTTCACCGCGCCCTGCGCGCCCATGACGGCGATCTGCGCGGTCGGCCAGGCCACGTTCAGGTCGGCGCCCAGATGCTTGGAGCCCATCACGTCGTACGCGCCGCCGAACGCCTTGCGCGTGATGACGGTGATCAGCGGGACCGTCGCCTCCGCGTACGCGTAGATCAGCTTGGCGCCGCGCCGGATGATGCCGCCGTACTCCTGGTCCACGCCCGGCAGGAAGCCCGGCACGTCCACGAAGGTGATGACCGGCACGTTGAACGCGTCGCAGGTCCGGACGAAGCGGGCCGCCTTCTCGCTCGCGTCGATGTCCAGGCAGCCGGCGAACTGCATCGGCTGGTTGGCGACGATCCCGACCGGGTGGCCCTCCACCCGCCCGAAGCCGGTGATGATGTTCGGCGCGAACAGGGCCTGGGTCTCCAGGAACTCGGCGTCGTCCAGGACGTGCTCGATCACGGTGTGCATGTCGTACGGCTGGTTCGCCGAGTCCGGGATCAGCGTGTCCAGCTCGCGGTCCTCGTCGGTGACCGCGAGATCCGCCTCCTCCGGGAAGGCCGGCGCCTCGGAGAGGTTGTTCGAAGGGAGGTAGGAGAGCAGCGACTTGACGTACTCGATGGCGTCCTTCTCGTCGCCCGACATGTGGTGCGCCACCCCGGAGGTGGTGTTGTGCGTACGGGCTCCGCCCAGCTCCTCGAAGCCGACGTCCTCACCGGTGACCGTCTTGATGACGTCGGGCCCGGTGATGAACATGTGCGAGGTCTGGTCGACCATCACCGTGAAGTCGGTGATGGCGGGGGAGTAGACCGCACCGCCCGCGCACGGGCCGACGATCAGCGAGATCTGCGGGATCACGCCGGAGGCGTGCACGTTGCGGCGGAAGATCTCGGCGAACAGGCCGAGCGCCGCCACACCCTCCTGGATGCGGGCGCCGCCGCCGTCGTTGATGCCGATGACCGGGCAGCCGGTCTTCAGCGCGAAGTCCATGACCTTGACGATCTTCTCGCCGTAGACCTCGCCGAGCGATCCGCCGAAGATGGTGAAGTCCTGCGAGTACACGCAGACCGGGCGGCCGTCGACCGTGCCGTATCCGGTGACGACACCGTCGCCGTACGGGCGGTTCTTCTCGATGCCGAAGTTGGTGGAGCGGTGCCGGGCGAACTCGTCGAGCTCCACGAAGGAGCCCTCGTCGAGCAGCAGCTCGACCCGCTCACGGGCCGTCAGCTTGCCCTTGGCGTGCTGCTTCTCGACCGCGCGGGCCGAACCCGCGTGCGTCGCTTCGTCAATGCGGCGCCTCAGGTCCGCGAGCTTGCCCGCGGTGGTGTGGATGTCGCTCTGCGGCTCGGACATCGGGGGGCGGCTCCCTGCCTGGTCACGGGGACGACGACCGGTGAACGGTCACGGGGGGACGGGCGGTCGTCTGTCCGGCTCTGCGGCTACTGGCTCGTAACTTGTGGTTGCGCAACGCTGGTACGTAACGGGTCAGGCAACTCTGGTCCGTCACTCCTCGGCTACTGACTCGTAGCGTATCGGCGCGTCTGCGGAAAGGCAGTGCGTCCTTTGCCACACCTAGGGTGGCTTGCATGACACCACCGGATGCGCCACACAATCGCTGGTCGGACCTGGACAGGCCGCCTCTGAACGCGACCGCCCTGCGCCGCGGGCTGCTGCGGCCGGAGTCGCTCTGGAGCGAGCTGGAGGTCGTGGAGACCACCGGGTCGACCAACTCCGACCTCGCCGGACGGGCCCGCTCCGGCGGCCTGGCCGAAGGCGCGGTCCTGGTCGCGGAGGAGCAGACCGCCGGGCGCGGCCGGCTGGAGCGGAGCTGGACCGCGCCGCCGCGTTCCGGGCTGTTCTTCTCGGTCTACCTGGAGCCCGGCGAGGACGTGCCGGTGGAGCGGTGGGGGTGGGTGCCGCTGCTCGCCGGAGTGGCCGCCGCGACCGGCCTCGCGAAGTCGGCGGGCGTCGACACGGCACTCAAGTGGCCCAACGACCTGCTGGTCACGGTCCCCACGGGCTCCGGCGAGCTCCGTCCGGGGGAGACCCCACCGGGCGAGGAGCGCAAGGCCGGCGGCATCCTCGGCGAGTTCGCCGGAGACGGCATCGTGGTCGGCCTCGGCATCAACGTCTCGCTCCGCGCCGACGAGCTGCCCGCACCCACCGCCGGTTCGCTCGCGCTCGCCGGAGCCGTCTCCACCGACCGGGAGACCCTGCTGAGGTCCGTGCTGCGCTCGCTGGAGCACTGGTACGGGGGGTGGAAGGCGGCAGGTGGTGACGCGGCGGCGAGCGGGCTCCAGGCGGCGTACGCGGCCGGGTGCGCGACGCTCGACCGGACCGTACGGGCCGAGCTGCCGGGCGGTGACGCGCTGGTCGGACAGGCCGTCGCGATCGACGGCGACGGCCGGCTGGTGCTCTCCACCGAGGACGGGCTCCAGCAACCGGTCTCGGCCGGCGACATCGTGCACCTGCGCGGCGCGGCGGGCGGGCTCACCTGAGGCGGGCCGGGCGGGCTCACCCGGGAGGAGCCCGCGAAGGGCGTGGGGCGGGGTGGATACCGCGTAGCCGGTAGATGTCACGCGCGACGCACCCGTATCGGGCAACCAACGACGTGAGCTAGGGCACATCTGCCGTATTGTTGAGGCGATCCGGCGACAGATCATTACAGATCGGCGCCGAGGCGATCAGCGACAGATCGGCAGGCAGTGCGCAGGGAACGGGCAGGAGGCGGCTGGTGACCGTCGGCGACACGACGTCCGGCGCGGGCGAGGAGCCCCCGTCGGACTCCTCGGTCCATGCCACGCCGCATCTGGAGGTCGACCACACGGCAGAGCCGACCGACGACCCGCTCGCGATCCGCCTCGAAGCCCTGATCCTCGGGGCCGACCGCCGCTACACGCCTTTCCAGGCCGCCCGTACCGCCGGCGTCTCCATGGACCTGGCCTCCCGGTTCTGGCGGGCCATGGGCTTCGCCGACATCGGCCAGGCCAAGGCGCTCACCGAGGCCGACGTGCTGGCCCTGCGCCGGCTCGCCGGTCTGGTGGAGGCCGGGCTGCTCAGTGAGCCGATGGCGATCCAGGTGGCCCGTTCGACCGGGCAGACCACCGCGCGGCTGGCGGAGTGGCAGATCGACTCGTTCCTGGAGGGGCTCACCGAGCCGCCGGAGCCGGGGATGACCCGTACGGAAGTCACGTATCCGCTGGTCGAGCTGTTGCTGCCGGAGCTCCAGGAGTTCCTGGTCTACGTGTGGCGGCGGCAGTTGGCCGCCGCGACCGGCCGGGTCGTGCAGGCGGCGGACGACGACGAGATGGTCGACCGGCGCCTGGCCGTCGGCTTCGCGGACCTCGTCGGCTTCACCCGGCTGACCCGGCGGCTGGAGGAGGAGGAGCTCGGCGAGCTGGTCGAGTCCTTCGAGACGACCGCCGCCGACCTGGTCGCCGCGCACGGCGGCCGGCTCATCAAGACCCTCGGCGACGAGGTGCTCTTCGCCGCCGACGACGCGGGCACGGCGTCCGAGATAGCGCTCCGGCTGATCGAGGCGATGTCCCAGGACGAGGCGATGCCCTCGCTGCGCGTCGGCATCGCCTTCGGCACGGTCACCACCCGCATGGGCGATGTCTTCGGCACCACGGTGAACCTCGCCAGCCGGCTCACCTCGATAGCTCCGAAGGACGCCGTCCTGGTGGACGGGGCGTTCGCCAAGGAGCTGGTCCGGCACGGGGACGCCCCGGAGTCGGAGGCCCAGGCCGCCGAGGAGGTCGCGGCCGCCGCCGAGCGGGCGCGGCTGGCCGAGAAGGAGGGCCGTGAGGCGGCGGAGGAGCCGCCGCTGCCGACGTACCGCTTCGGACTCCAGCCGATGTGGCAGCGGCCGGTGCGCGGGCTCGGTGTGGTGGAGCCGTGGCTGCTGGCCCGGCGCGGCAAGACGGGATCCTGAGCCCTACCGCTTCACGGGCTCGCCCTGTCGGTTCCCGGTGCGCCCTGTCTAGGATCCCTGTCGACGACGCCGGTTAACCGGCGTTCACCGGCAGTCGACCGACAGGGGTGCAGCCATGACCGTCACGTCCGAGCAGCGGTTCGGGGAGTTCGTCGTCGTACGGCGGCACGCGGGCCAGGAGCATGTGGCCGAGCTGGTCCTCGACCGGCCGAAGGCCATGAACGCCGTCTCCACCGACATGGCCCGCTCCATCGCCGCCGCCTGCGAGGCGCTCGGCGCCGACCGGGACGTCCGCGTCACCGTTCTCACCTCCAGCCATGAGCGGGCCTTCTGCGTGGGCGCCGACCTCAAGGAGCGGAACTCCTTCACCGACGCCGAGCTGGTACGCCAGCGGCCCACCGCCCGGGCCGCCTACACCGGGGTCCTGGAGCTGCCGATGCCGACGATCGCCGCCGTGCACGGCTTCGCCCTCGGCGGCGGCTTCGAGCTGGCCCTCGCCTGCGATGTGATCGTCGCCGACGCCACCGCCGTGGTCGGACTCCCCGAGGTGTCGGTGGGCGTCATCCCGGGCGGCGGCGGTACGCAGTTGCTGCCGCGCCGGGTGGGGGCGGCGCGCGCCGCCGAGCTGGTGTTCACCGCGCGGCGGGTCGAGGCGGCCGAGGCGCGGGAGCTGGGGCTGGTGGACGAGCTGGTGGCGGCGGGGCAGGACCGGGAGGAGGCGCTCGCGCTCGGGGCCCGGATGGCCGCCAACTCGCCGGTCGGGCTGCGGGCGGCCAAGAAGGCGCTCCGGCTGGGGCACGGGCTCGACCTGCGGGCGGGCCTGGAGGTGGAGGACGCGGCCTGGCGGTCGGTGGCCTTCTCCGGTGACCGGGCGGAGGGTGTGGCCGCCTTCAACGAGAAGCGGAGCCCGCGGTGGCCGGGTGAGTGACCGCCGCTGGGTGCCCCGGGCCGCCCGCCGGGTGACGCCGGAAATTAGTTGCTCATCAAACTGATCAAAAGGCAAAAAAACTACATAAGCTGGATAAATGGGTGAAGACGATGCTCGGCTGCGGGCCGTGGTTTCGCTGGCGCAGACGATGGCCGCGGCCTACACGCCGCGCGATTCGTGGCGGGCGGCCGCGCTGGGGGCCTGCGAGGCGCTGGGCGGCAGCTTCGCCGCACTGTCGGTGTGGGAGCGGGACCGGGGCAGGCTGCGGGTCCTGGTCAACGCGGGGCAGCGGGCCGAGGGGGAGGAGGAGTTCCCCGAGGAGGAGGCCTACCCGGTCCACGAGTTCCCGGAGATCACCGAGTTCCTGCACGAGCGCTGGGCCGGCGGCGGTGAGCCCGACGCCTGGGTCGAGACCGCCGACGGCCTGCCCGGCGCGGGCGGCCCGGCGCGCGGCGCGCGCCCGTACTGCCACCAGCGGGTGGCGGCGCTGCGCCGGCGCGGCCGTAGCTGCTGTGTGGTCGCGCCGATCGTGCTGCACGGGCGGGCCTGGGGCGAGCTGTATGTGGCGCGGCAGGCGGGAAAGCCGGTGTTCGACCGGGACGACGCCAACTTCGCGACCGTGCTCGCCGCCGTCGTGGCCTCCGGGATCGCCCAGACCGAACGGCTGGAGGAGGTCCGCAAACTGGCCTTCACCGACCCGCTGACCGGCCTCGCCAACCGCCGGGCCGTCGACATCCGGCTCGACGAGGCGATCGAGGCGCACCGCACCGCCGGGGTCGTCGTCAGCCTCGTCGTCTGCGACCTCAACGGCCTGAAAACGGTGAACGACACCCATGGCCACGCGGTCGGTGACCGTCTGCTGGAACGTTTCGGCTCGGTGCTCTCGCTCTGCGGCGCGATGCTCCCGGACGCGCTGGCCGCCCGGCTCGGCGGCGACGAGTTCTGCCTGGTGGCGGACGGGCCTGAGGCGGACGACGTGGTGGGCGTCGCCACCGAGCTGTGCGACCGGGCGGCGGTGATCGAGCTCGGCGACGGGGTCGCCTGCGGGGTCGCGTCGACCGGCGACCCGATCGGCCCGGTGCGCTCGGCCCGCCGGCTGTTCCGGCTGGCGGACGCCGCGCAGTACCGGGCCAAGGCGGCCCGCTCGCTGCGGCCGGTGGTGGCCGGGCGGGACGGCGAGGTCATCCGGCTCGCGGACTCGCCGCCGAAGTCGGCGCACGACCGCCGCAGGCTGCGCGGCAACCGCCCGTGACCGTACGGACAGGCGGGTAAGGGTCTCTGCGCGGAACCGCTAGTGACATAGCGGGTTTCAATCCGTACGCTGCTGAATATGGATATGCACACTGTCGTGGTGGGGACGTCCGGAACCACCGCCGAGGACGTCGTCGCCGTGGCCCGCCACGGCGCCCGGGTGGAGCTCTCCACCGCAGCCGTGGACGCGCTGGCCGCCTCCCGCCTCATCGTGGACGCGCTCGCGGCCAAGCCCGAGCCGGTCTACGGCGTCTCCACCGGCTTCGGCGCCCTCGCCAGCCGCCACATCAGCACCGAGCTGCGCGCCCAACTCCAGCGCAACATCGTCCGCTCGCACGCGGCGGGCATGGGCCCCCGCGTCGAGCGCGAGGTCGTGCGCGCGCTGATGTTCCTCCGGCTCAAGACGGTCGCCTCCGGCCACACCGGCGTACGCCCGGAGGTCGCGCAGACCATGGCGGACGTGCTGAACGCGGGCATCACGCCGGTCGTCCACGAGTACGGTTCGCTCGGCTGCTCCGGCGACCTCGCGCCGCTCTCGCACTGCGCGCTCACCCTGATGGGCGAGGGCGATGCGGAGGGTCCCGACGGCACGGTCGGCCCGGCGGGCGAGCTGCTCGCCGCGCACGGCATCACCCCGGTCGAGCTGCGCGAGAAGGAGGGCCTGGCCCTCCTCAACGGCACCGACGGGATGCTCGGCATGCTGGTCATGGCCCTCGCCGACCTCCGTACCCTCTACACCTCCGCCGACATCACCGCCGCCCTCTCCCTGGAGGCGCTGCTCGGCACGGACAAGGTCCTCGCGCCCGAGCTGCACGCCATCCGCCCGCACCCCGGCCAGGGCGCCAGCGCGGACAACATGCTGCGGGTGCTGGCGGGATCCGGGCTGACGGGCCATCACCAGGACGACGCGCCCCGGGTGCAGGACGCCTACTCCGTACGCTGCGCCCCCCAGGTCAACGGCGCGGGCCGCGACACCCTGGACTACGCGGCCGTGGTCGCGGGCCGCGAGCTGGCCTCGTCCGTGGACAACCCGGTGGTGCTGCCCGACGGCCGGGTGGAGTCCAACGGCAACTTCCACGGCGCGCCCGTCGCGTACGTCCTGGACTTCCTCGCCATCGTCGCCGCCGACCTCGGCTCGATCTGCGAGCGCCGCACCGACCGCCTCCTCGACAAGAACCGCTCGCACGGCCTGCCGCCGTTCCTCGCGGACGACGCCGGGGTCGACTCGGGACTGATGATCGCCCAGTACACGCAGGCCGCCCTGGTCAGCGAGATGAAGCGGCTGGCCGTCCCCGCCTCCGCCGACTCGATCCCGTCCTCCGCGATGCAGGAGGACCACGTCTCCATGGGCTGGTCGGCGGCGCGCAAGCTCCGCACGGCGGTGGACAACCTGGCGCGGATCGTCGCCGTGGAGCTGTACGCGGCGACCCGCGCGGTGGAGATCCGGGCCGCCGAGGGCCTGGTCCCGGCAGCCGCCTCACAGGCCGCCGTGGCCGCGCTGCGGGCGGCGGGTGCGCAGGGACCGGGCCCGGACCGCTTCCTGGCGCCGGACCTGGCCGCCGCGGACACGTTCGTACGGGAAGGCGCTCTGGTGGCGGCGGTGGAGCCGGTCTCGGGGCCGCTGGCCTGAGGAGCCGGTCCCGTACGCGCACGAAAGGGCTGCCGCACCGGGGGGTGTGGCAGCCCTTTCGCGGGTACGGGCTCAGAGCGCCGGGCGGGCTCCGCCCCCGGAACGGCGTACCGAGTAGGTCACGAAGCCGGCACCGAGGCCCAGCAGCGCCGTGCCGCCGATCAGATACGGGGTGGTGTCGACACCCACGCCGGTCTCGGCGAGTTGCGGTGCGGCGTCGGTGTCGTCGGACGCGGCGGCCGGCTGAACGCTCCGGATCGCCGGGTCGGCAGCGGTCTCGACGGTCGCGTTGGCCGACGGGACGAACCAGAGTGCGGCCAGCAGCGTGCCCGCGGCGGTGGCGGTCAGGAGTGTGCGGCGAGTGACGGACACAGTTTCGATCCCCTTGCGACAACCATGAGTTAGCCCCGTGGGCCGATGCTAAGCAAAGCAGCGGGTCGGAGGAAAGTCGTGGCTGCCAGGAGCCATACGCTCCGGAGTATGAGCACTGAAGAGACATCCGGATTTGTTCGCGTTCGCGTGGAGATGGTGCTGGAGATCACCGACCTCGACGCCCTCACCGGCACCGCGCTCGAATCCATCGCCGCCGAGTACGGGGAACCGGTATCGGGTATCACCGAGAGCGACACCGCCGAGGAGCGGATGCATGCCGAGGCCACCGTCCGGGCAGACGGAGCAGAGGCCCTCGCGTCGCTGATCGATCCGTTCGACCTGGTCAGCGAGGTGCCCGGGGTCGAGCTGGCACAGGCGTCCTGGAGCAGCGAGAGCGTCGAGTACGACCCCGACGAAGAGGGCTGGGACGAGGACGAGGACGACGAGGACGGTCCGTTCCTGGCCGGGACCGGGGACGAGGAGGAGGGGTACGGCGGCGCGGTCGCGCACAATGGGAGGAACGACGGCGAGGACGGTGACCTCGCGCAGCGGGTCTGACGTGTGAGAACACCGGCCCCGGCCCTGCTTCACCGCGGACCGGGGCCGTGCTGTGCGGCGGCTCCGTATCCGGACCCGGCAGTGGGAACCGCCGCTGCCGCGACCGCGTCGATGAGTGGTGTTCCCCACATCCTCGGTGGATGTGGAACGGAGCGTTCGTTCCAGGTGTTCTTGGAACATTGACGGGGAATCGCCGCCTGGCAGCCCCGTTCGGGGATTTTGGGGAATCGGCAACGATGGAGAAGCGTGTGATGACGGACAGCAAGCGGCGCAAGGGCCTCGCGGCCGCGTCCGCACTGCTCGGCGGCGTGCTGGTGCTTTCGGCCTGTACCGACGACGGCGGTGAGAAGAAGACGGGCGCCGCCAGTTCGGAGTCGTCACAGGCGCAGGAGGTCGACAAGGCCGCCGCCGAAGACGCGTCCGAGGCGCAGATAGCGATCAAGCCGGAGAACGGCGCCACCAACGCCAGCATCAACAACGCCGCCCAGGTCTCCGTCACCAAGGGCAAGCTCACCGAGGTCGTCATGACCACGGCGGAGGGCAAGGCGGTCGAGGGCACGCTGGCCGCCGACGGCTCCAGCTGGAAGCCCGCCGGCCAGCTCGAACGCTCCACCACGTACAAGATCGACGCCACGGCGGAGGACGCGAAGGGCCGCAAGGCCCACGAGAACAGCTCCTTCACCACCGTCTCGCCCGACAACAGCTTCATCGGGAACTTCACGCCCGAGGACGGCTCCACCGTCGGCGTCGGGATGCCCGTCTCGATCAACTTCAACAAGGAGATCACGGACAAGAAGGCCGTCCAGGACGGCATCACCGTGACCTCCAGCAGCGGCCAGGAGGTCGTGGGCCACTGGTTCAACAGCCAGCGTCTGGACTTCCGCCCGGAGGACTACTGGCAGGGCGGCTCCACCGTCACGCTGAAGCTGGCGCTCGACGGCGTCGAGGGCGCGGACGGTGTCGTCGGCGTGCAGCAGAAGACCGTGACGTTCAAGGTCGGCCGCAACCAGGTCTCCACCGTCGACGCGAAGACCAAGATGATGACGGTCACCCGCGACGGCAAGACGATCAAGACCATCCCGATCTCCGCGGGCGCGCCCGAGAACCCCACGTACAACGGTGAGATGGTGATCTCCGAGAAGCACAAGGAGACCCGGATGAACGGCGCCACCGTCGGCTTCACCGATGACGACGGCAAGGGCGAGTACGACATCAAGGACGTGCCGCACGCGATGCGCCTGTCCACCTCGGGCACCTTCATCCACGGCAACTACTGGGGCAAGGGCATCTTCGGCCAGGCCAACACCAGCCACGGCTGCGTGGGCCTGGCGGACGTGAAGGGCGCCAACGACCCGAACGCGCCGGGTGCCTGGTTCTACGACAACTCCATGGTCGGCGACGTGGTCATCGTCAAGAACTCCCCGGACAAGACCATCAAGCCGGACAACGGCCTGAACGGCTGGAACATGGACTGGGCCCAGTGGAAGGCCGGCTCCGCCGCCTGATCCGCTGCCCCCTGCCCCACCACCCCCGTCCCCGTCCGAAGGCGGCGGCACCCCGGAACGTATCCGGGGTGCCGCCGCCTTCGGCGTGCGTGGACCTCCTGTCCCGCGACGCTCGCGCCTCGGCGGCCGCTGCGGTATGGACGGGCGGTCCGCCACCTGGGCCCACACGGGGGTTCGGTCGGTGAGCACGTCGATGGCCTGGCGTGGGCAGCGCGGTAGCCGGAGGTCCGGGAAGCGCCGCACCGGCCCGGACAACGCAGGCAGCCGCAGTCGTGGTCACAGAAACAGTGCAGAACCAGCACGCTCCGGCGCATGGACCACCGCCATGACCTCCGAGGTAATCGACGCCCTGCGCCCCGCCCGGCAGCATCGGAGGCGTACCGAAGGACCACGCCACGCCCACCCCGGAGGACCGGACCATGACCGCGTACGCCCTCGCCCACCTGCGCCCCGTCGACGGCCCCGCCCACGACGAGGTGCTGAGCTACATCGAGCGCATCCAGTCCACCATGGAGCCTTACGGCGGCCGCTTCCTGGTGCACGGGGCCGAGGTGGAGGTGGTGGAGGGGGAGTGGCCCGGCGCGTTGGTCGTCATCGCCTTCCCCGGCACCGAGGAGATCCGCGCCTGGTACGCGTCCCCCGCCTACCAGGAGATCCTGCCGCTGCGCACCCGGCACATCGACGGTGACGTGATCATCGTGCCCGGCGTCGGCCCGGAGTACGACGCGTCGGCGACGGCGGCGGCGATGAGGGCGGCCCGGGACCGCACGGAGCAGGGTCAGCCCGCCCGCCCCTCCACCGCCTCCCGGTAGTACCGCAGATCGCTGCGGTGGACCTGGCGGACCCCCGCCAGGTCCGTGTGCTGGGCCGCGGCCCGGGGGCAGCCGCCGAGGCGCTCCCGGGGCGGTGGTGCGGCGGCTGTCCGGCGGAGGTGGTGCCAGGGCTGGAGCGGCAGCCAGAGCAGGCCGTAGAGCCAGCGCAGGACCAGGCGGCGGAACTCCGGACGGCCCGCGTCCGGCAGCCGGATCACCCGTACGCCCATGATCAGCTTTCCGGCGCTGGCCCGTACCGCCATCGTCAGCAGCACCTGGTTGGCGAAGGACAGCACGGTCAGCTGGGCGACGAGCACCGCCGCCGTCCGGCCCGCCCCCGCGCCCGGCGCGCCCAGGCAGGAGTGCACCAGCAGGCCGACGACCAGCAGGCACAGGTAGCAGTCGAGCCCGACCGCCAGGTAGCGGCGCGTCTCGCCCGTGCCCCGGGGGAGACGGGGCTGTCGCACCTCCCCAGGAGCGCGGCCGGTTCCGTACAACAACCTTGGCTGATAAGGAGATTGCACTCTCCGCTGCCCCCGCGGCTTCGTCATGGGGAGCATCATGACTGATCGTCAGGCGAGGTGTCGCGGTTCCTGGCGGGTAACTCCCTGGCCTCTGGCAGCTTTCACCAATCCCTTACGGTGACGGGAACGGATGCACGAGTACGTACGGGGGCGACCATGGGGTTCGACGGCACCATATGGAGGCTGCGGCGCGGCACGGAACTCGTCGGGGAGATCGCGGTGGACGACCCCGACTTCCCCTGGCTGCGCGGCCGGTTCATCCCGGGCCCGGCCTTCGACACCGCCCTACGCGAGCTCTTCGACCGCGAACTGGCCCTCATGGAAAGGCTGGACGAGGACGAGAGCGACGAGAGCGCGGAGGCGTGGGAGCGGGTCTGCTGCGAGGTGAACAGCACGCTCGCACTGGCCGGTCCGGAGGGTGAGGCGGTCGCCGAGTTCCTGCTGCACATCCAGGGCGACCGGGCCTGGTTCCGGTGGAGCGACACGCCGTTCTCCGAGGAGGCGCGGTAGGGGCCCGGATGGCCAGCATGTGGATGCGCGTCGAAGATCATCAGGCGACGCGGGACAATCGGGACGTACGACGGTGGCGCTCCCAGGACGGGGGCGCCGACGCGCACGAGCCGACCCACGGAAGGTCTTGATCAGATGCCGCTCACCCCTGACCCCGCTCCTCTGTCCGCATCCGCCCACCGGGTCATCGAGTCGCTCTACGCCGAGATCCTGCGGCGCAACCAGGGCGAGAAGGAGTTCCACCAGGCGGTCCGCGAGGTCCTGGAGACGCTCGGCCCCGTGCTGACGCAGCGTCCCGAGTTCGTGGACGCGAGCATCATCGAGCGCATATGCGAGCCGGAGCGCCAGCTGATCTTCCGGGTGCCGTGGGCCGACGACTCCGGCGACATCCACGTCAACCGCGGCTTCCGCGTCGAGTTCTCCAGCTCGCTCGGCCCCTACAAGGGCGGCCTGCGCTTCCACCCCTCCGTCAACCTCGGCATCGTGAAGTTCCTCGGCTTCGAGCAGATCTTCAAGAACGCCCTCACCGGCATGCCCATCGGCGGCGGCAAGGGCGGTGCGGACTTCGACCCCAAGGGCCGCTCGGACGCCGAGATCATGCGGTTCTGCCAGTCGTTCATGACCGAGCTCCACCGCCACCTCGGCGAGTACACCGACGTCCCCGCCGGTGACATCGGCGTCGGCGGTCGCGAGATCGGCTACCTCTTCGGCCAGTACAAGCGGATCACCAACCGGTACGAGTCCGGCGTCCTCACCGGCAAGGGCCTCGGCTGGGGCGGCGCCCAGGCCCGTACGGAGGCCACCGGCTACGGCACGGTCCTGTTCACCGCCGAGATGCTCCGCAGCCGGGGCGAGTCGCTGGAGGGCCAGACCGTCGCGGTCTCCGGCTCCGGCAACGTGGCCATCTACGCCGTCGAGAAGGCCCAGCAGCTCGGCGCGACCGTCATCACCTGCTCGGACTCCGGCGGCTACGTCGTCGACGAGAAGGGCATCGACCTCGCCCTCCTGAAGGAGATCAAGGAGGCGGGGCGGGGCCGGGTCTCCGAGTACGCGGAGCGCCGCGGCGCCCACGCCCGCTTCGTTCCCGGTACGGGAGTGTGGTCGGTCCCCGTGGACGTGGCCCTGCCCTGCGCCACGCAGAACGAGCTGCACGAGGCCGACGCGCTGGAACTCGTACGCAACGGGGTCAAGGCCGTCGCGGAGGGCGCCAACATGCCCACCACGCCGGAAGCGGTCGACGTCTTCCAGCAGGCGGGCGTCGCCTTCGCCCCGGGCAAGGCGGCCAACGCGGGCGGCGTCGCGACGAGCGCGCTGGAGATGCAGCAGAACGCCTCCCGCGACTCCTGGACCTTCGCCCACACCGAGGAGCGCCTCGCCGAGATCATGCGCCACATCCACGACTCCTGCTTCGCGACCGCCGAGCGGTACGGGAGCCCCGGCAACTATGTGGTGGGCGCGAACATCGCCGGCTTCGAGCTGGTGGCGGACGCGATGCTGGCGCAAGGGCTGATCTGACGCATGACGGGAGAGGCGCCGGCCCGTGTGGGAACCCCCGCCGGCGCCTCTCCCACGCGGCCGCTCCGGCACGGCACTTCGCCCTCTTCCAGCGGCCGCTCTGTCACGCCACTTCGCCCTCAGCGGATCCGCCCGGAGCGCAACGCCTGAGCCGTGCCTGCCGGGGGTACGGCTCCTAGGCTGGAGCGGTGACCATCCGAGCGACGAACCAGGCCCGCATCGTCCCGCTGCGCCCGTTCCCGGCGACGCCCGGGCCCACTCCGGCCCGGGAGCCGCTCTGGCGTGACCTCGTCGGGGACGTACTCCGGAGAGAACGGCTGTCCCAGGAGCGGACGTTGAAGGACGTGGCCGACGCCGCGCGGATATCGATGGCCTACCTCTCCGAGGTGGAGCGCGGCCGCAAGGAGGCCTCGTCCGAGGTGCTGGCCGCCGCCGCGCAGGCGCTCGGGCTGAGCCTCGCCGATGTCCTCGCGCTGGCCCAGGGGGAGCTGATCAGGCTCTCCGGGGCACGGTCCCGGACCGAGAGCCTCGGCGCCCGCCGCGCCGGCCCTCCGACGGGCACCGTACGGCTCGCCGCTTGAGCGGATGCCGGGCCGATCCGGGGGTACGGTCCTCGGCATGGACTTTCGCACCACAGTTGAGCGCGCTCAGCGCCTCAAGCAGCTGCACGCCGACCACCAGCCGCTCGTGCTGCCGACCGTCTGGGACGCCTGGTCCGCGCGGACGGCGGCCGCCGCCGGGTTCTCCGCGCTGACAGTCGGCAGCCATCCGCTCGCCGACTCGCGCGGGGCCGAGGACCAGGAGGGGCAGACCTTCGAGGAGGTGCTCGCCGCCGTCCGGCCGATCATCGCGGCCGTCGACATCCCCGTCTCCGTGGACCTGGAGGCCGGGTACGGGCAGAAGCCCGCGGATCTCGTCGCCGGACTGGTCGAGGTCGGCGGCGTCGGCCTCAACATCGAGGACACCGTCCACTCGGAGGGCGGCCGGGTCCGCACCACGCAGGAACACGCGAGCTACATCGCGGGCCTGCGCGCGGCGGCCGACGACGCGGGTGTTCCGGTCTGGATCAACGGGCGCACCGACCTCTTCGCGCACGCGGAGGACGCCGCCGCCGTCCTCGACGAGGCGATCGAGCGGCTGCTGGCCCTGGAGCAGGCCGGTGCGGACAGCGTCTACCCGGTGAAGATCCAGGACGACGACGAGCTGCTCGCGGCCGTGACGGCCGCCGTCTCCGTACCCGTCAACTCCACGGCCCACCCGGTCAAGCACGACCTCGATCGCTTCCGCCGCCTCGGCGTCGGCCGGATCACCTACGGCCCGCTGCTGCAGATGGCGTTGACGGACGCGATGACGGACATGCTCGGCCCCTGGGCGCCGTAGCCGAAGAACGACACGTGCCGTCGGCGCAGAGCCCGGAAAGGCTCTGCGCCGACGGCACGTGCCTCCGCCTCAGTCGAGGCAGAACTCGTTGCCTTCGATGTCCTGCATCACGATGCACGACTCGTTCTCCTCGTCGGCGACCATCACGCGCTCACACACCGCGCCGAGCGCCACCAGCCGGTCGCGCTCGGCCTCCAGCGTGGCGAGCCGCTCCGCACCGACGAGTCCGGTGCCGGCCCGCACGTCCAGGTGGACCCGGTTCTTGACGACCTTGCCCTCGGGGACGCGCTGGAAGAACAGGCGCGGGCCCACTCCCGACGGGTCGGTACAGGCGAACCACGCGTCCCGGTCCTCCGGCGGCAGTGAACTGTTGTAGTCGTCCCAGGCCGCGAACCCTTCGGGTACCGGTGGAACTTCGTACCCCAGCACCTCGCACCAGAACCGGGCGAGGCGCTCGGGCCGCGCGCAGTCGAAGGTGACCTGGACTTTCCTGAGCGTTGCCATCCGGGCAGCGTAATTGCGCGTGCCACCCCATGGCATCCGGGTTTCCGTCCGGCGGCCGCGACGCCCACCCTTGCCCGGTCCGCGAGCGCCCGCACCTCTACGGGCGTCCGCCCGCCCTCGCCCGGTCCGCGAGCGCCCGCACCTCTGCCGCGACCGCCGCGTGGCGCTCGCGCGGGATGTCGTGGCCGACGCCCGGCTGGAGTACGAGGCGGGCGCCGGGGATCGCGGCGGCGGTGGCCCGTCCGGCGGAGGGCTTGAGCAGCGGGTCGTCCGTACCGTGCAACACCAGGGTGGGGACGCGCAGTTCGGCCAGAAGTGGGCCGCTCCATCGGGCGCCGATCTGGCGGGACTGGGCGTCCGGGTCCGCGATCCCGGTGTCCACGTCGGCGGTGATCCGTTCCAGGGCCTCCGCCTCGTCGAACGGGTGGCCCGGCGACGCGCAGAGCCGCGCCACCGCGAGCCCCGCCGCGATCCGGCCCTCCCGGTCCCCGGCGGGCTTGATGCGGGCGAACTTCGCGAGGGTGGGCAGGCGCAGGTGGCGGAAGGCGCCGAGCCCGCCGACATCGCTCGGCAGCGCGGCCGACGAGGTGAGCGTGCGCACCCGGTCCGGGTGGCGCAGCGCGACACGCTGGGCGACGACCCCGCCGAGCGAGTGCCCGAAGAGGTGCGCCGACTCCCAGCCGAGCGCGTCCATGACGGCGACGGCGTCGTCGGCCAGGTCCTCGGCGGTGTAGGCGGCACCACGGCCGGCGGCCAGGGCGGCGAAGGGGTTGCCCCGGGCGGCGGGCTTCGGCAGCCGGGTGGACTCGCCCGCGTCCCGCTGGTCGTAGCGGGCGACGGCGAACCCGGCGTCGGCGAAGGCCGCGCACAGCTCCCCGGGCCACCAGTGCCGGGAGACGGCCAGCCCCATCACCAGGAGCAGCGGCTCGGCGTCCGTGCCCTCCTGAAGCCGGTCGTGGGCGAGCTCGACCGCACCGTTGCGGGCGAAGCGGCGTTCGGTCCAGGCCATGGCGGGCTCCTTTGACTGCCTCATGCTGCTGACTGCCTAATACTGCGATCGATGTTCGCAGTATTAGACTACAGCCGTCCGAAGAGCTGAGGTGCGAGGGAAGGTGGCGGGCCGTGGCAGACGGCGAGACCCGGCCGACGACCGTGTGGTCACGCCCCGAGCGGGGCGCGCGCGGACCAGCGCCCGAGCGGAGCCGGTACGAGATCACCGCCGCCGCCGTCGCCCTGGCGGACGCCGAAGGACTGGCGGCCGTGTCCATGCGCGCACTCGCGCAGCGGCTGGGCACCGGGCCCGCCTCGCTCTACCGCTATGTGGGGAGCCGCGACGAACTGCTGGATCTCATGGCCGACGCGGTCGCGGGCGAGCTGGACCTCTCCGCCGCCCCCGGCGGCGACTGGCTCGGCGATCTCGTCGCCCTGGCCCTCCGGTCCAAGGCCGCCCACACCCGCCACCCCTGGCTCGCGGAGCTGAACGACCGCCGCGGCGAGGTACTCGGCCCGCACGCGATCGACTACCTGGACCACGCCCTGGCGTTGATGGCCCCTGCACCCGGAACGAGCCGGCAGAAGCTGGAGGCGATCGGCCTCCTGGGCGGCCTGGCCACGCTCTTCGCCCGCCGCGGGGCCGCGACGGCCGCCGACGGGGCCACCGGCGCCGGTGACCCGCCCGCCCAGGCGGCCCACCTGGCCGCCGTCGCCGCCGAGGGCCGCCACCCGCACCTGCTGGCCGCCCTCAAGACGGCGGGCCCGCCACCCCCGGTGGGCCCGGCCGAGCGGGACGCCCTGTTCGAACGGCTGCTGCGCCGACTGCTGCCCGCGATGCTCGGCTGACGTCCGCGCGCCGGTCGGCCGCCGCCCCGAGGCGTACGCTCGGCCGCCGCCCCGAGAGGTCGGTCGACGCCCCCAGGGATAGGCCCCCTCAGCCCTCGACCGGCGCCACGCCGATCGGGCAGGAGACTCCCGTACCGCCGATCCCGCAGTAACCGCCCGGGTTCTTGTCCAGGTACTGCTGGTGGTACGCCTCCGCCGGCCAGAACGGGCGGCCGTCGGCCGGGAGGATCTCCGTGGTGATCTCCTTGTGGCCCGAGGCCGTCAGGACCTTCTGGTACGTCTCGCGGGAGGCGTCGGCCGCCGCTGCCTGGGCGGGGGAGTGGGTGTAGACCGCGGAGCGGTACTGGGTGCCCACGTCGTTGCCCTGGCGGAAGCCCTGGGTCGGGTTGTGGGACTCCCAGAAGAGCTTCAGCAGCTCCTCGTACGACACCACAGCCGGGTCGAAGACGACGCGGACCGCCTCCGTGTGGCCGGTCAGGCCCGAGCAGGCCTCCTCGTACGTCGGGTTCTCGGTGTAGCCGCCCTGGTAGCCGACCAGCGTCGTCCAGACGCCCTCCGTCTGCCAGAACTTCCGCTCCGCGCCCCAGAAGCAGCCGAGCGCGAAGTCCGCCACCTCCAGGCCCTCCGGGTACGGGCCCACCAGCGGGTTGCCGAGCACCGTGTGGCGGGAGGGGACGGTGAATTCGGGGACGGGGCGGCCGCGCAGGGCCTGCTCCGGGGTGGGGAGCTCGGGGGTGCGGCGGTTCAGGAACATGCGGGGGCTCCTCCGGGGTCGGGGTCGTCCCCTTACAACAAGGGAGCGGCCACCAGGATTCCGGACGAGGCGGGGCCGGGCCAGGGGCCGGGCCAGGGGCCGGGCCGGATCCCGGTGGCCGCCGGGCCCGCGCCGGTCTCAGGTCCCGGCCCCGAGCCGGCCTCAGGTCCCGGCCGCCTCACCCCAACTCAGCCAATCGCCCGCACCGACTGGTCGCGCAAGGCGCAGTACTCCTCCGCCGGTTCGACCCGGTAGCGCCACGGCAGCGCGTTCACATAGCCGTCCACCAGCCTGAACTGCTCCACCGCCGCCTCGTCGCGGTCCTGGAGCGACAGGTAGTACGCCAGCAGGTGGCGCACCTCCGCCAGGCGCGGGTGGGCCGGATCGGCGGCTGCCACGTCGGCCAGGGCGGCGTCGACCAGGGCGATCATCTCCGGTGTCCGGTCCGCGTCCTGGTCCGTGGTCTCGTCGTGCTCGAAGTGCACGATCAGCGGGAACGCGGTCAGCAGGCTGCCCGGCGGCGCCTTCGCGGCGGCCTCGGCGGCGAACGCCTCGGCCAGCTCGTGCGAACCGCGCCACTTCCCGCACCAGTACTGCACCGCCGAGAAGTGCGCCTCGTAGTGGTACGGCGCACGCTCGGTGATCGCGGACCAGATCCGCTCCATCTCCGTGTGCGGGTGGCCGAGGCCGAGCGCGGTCCATATCCCGGTGATGTACGGGGTCGGGTCCTGCGGGTTCAGCCCGGCCGCCCGCTCCGTCTCCGCGCGCGAGCGCTGCAGCGTGGCGTGGAAGCCCCGGAACTGCTCGCCCGTCGTGTACTGCGCCCGCTTCCCGCCCCGGATGTCCCAGGCCAGGCAGACCGTGCTGCGGGCCCGCACCACCGCCGCGTCCGGGTCGTCCGGGCGGGCCGTCTCCCAGGCCAGCAGCCAGGCGTCGTCCTGCGCGGCCCTGGAGCCCAGCTCGTACGCGTACCCCGACCGGTTCTCCCAGTCGCGCTCGACGGCCGTACGCGCCATCAGCCCGGCGGCCGTCTCCCACTCCCCGCGCGCCACCGCGTCGAGCGCCGCCGCCAGTCCGGCGGGCACCGGGCTCGCGCTGCCGGTGTCCTGGCGGTCCGGCGGGAGCAGGCCGAGCGCCGCGCTCTCCTCCGGCAGCTCGTACGCGCCGTCGGGCCCGTCCGAGCCGTCGCTCCGCCAGCCCTCCCGCCAGCCCTGCACGATGGCTTTCAGGAACCAGAGCCCGACGGCCAGGACGATGAGGCCGATGGGGGCCAGAACGCCCCACAGCAGGATGGTCACGTGGTCTCTCTCTGTGAGGGACCGCGGTTGTCCATCGGCCGGTTTCCCCCCACGGGAACGAAGTGGGCAAGACGCGCGTCGACGGCAGGAGTCGAACGTGCGTGTGAGGGGAACCGGAGTATGCCGTACCGGGCGGGGCGGCGGCAACGCGGATACGCCGCAGGTCGCGGGCGGTGCCCCGCCTCAGTGCGGCAGCGTCGCCGGAGAGCCGCCGTTCGCCTCGTAGCCGGCCACCGCCAGCGCCCGGTACACCGCGTACTGCGCGGCCGGGTCCGCCTCTGCCGTCCACGGCAGCGCGCCGACATGGCCGTCGATCAGGACCAGCTGGTGCATCGCCTCCGACCACCGCTCCATGTGGACCAGGAAGAGGACCAGCAGGTGGCGTACGTGGGCGAGCATCGGGTCGTCGGGGCGGGCCGCGTGGACCGCGAACATCGCGCCCTCCACCGCCCTGGTCACCACCTGGCTGCGGTAGAAGCCCTGCACGAGGTTGACCTCCGGCAGGTGCTCGTACACCGCGAACAACGGCAGCGCGGCCAGCAGCGAACCTTGCGGGGCGCGGGCGGCGGCGGCCGTGGCGAAGGCCTCGGCGTCCTTGCGGGAGCCGTGCCACCGCTCGGAGTGGAAGTGCAGCGCCGCGATGTGCGCGCCCATGTGCGCCGGGGCCCGGTCGATGATCTTCGCCCAGAGCTGGTCGAACTGCTCGGGGGTGTAGCCCAGGCCCCGGGCCACCGCCAGCTCCACGATGTACGGCACCGGGTCACCGGGTGCGAGGAGCGCCGCCTCGCCGCAGACGGTACGGGCCTCCTCCAGGATGATCCGGAAGTCGTCGGTCCCGGCCGACGAGGAGCGCCACGCCTGCTGCACCAGGAACTCCGCGTGCACCGCCGCCCCGCCCGCGTCCTTCGGCGCCTCCGCCCGCCAGGCCCGCAGCCAGGAGCCGCCCTTGCCCGGCTGCTGGGCCAGCTCCAGCGAGGCCGCGCCCGCGAAGGCCTGCACCCGCTGCCAGCGGACCTCGCCCTCCTTCGGCGTACCCGCGAGCAGCTGCGAGGCGGCCCGCCACTCCTGGGTGGCCTGGACGACGTCGAGGACGTCCAGGAGGTCCTGGTCCGGGCCCGGCATCCGGACGTCCAGCTCCTCCTGGCGGGCGAAGCCGTACGTGTCGGGGTCGGCGGCGTCCGGCGAGCCCGGCGCGACCTGGCGGATACCGCCCCGCCGGCGCATCACCCAGGGGCCGACGATCGCGGCGAGCATGCACATCGCGAGCAGGAACAACAGAATCTCCATGGACCCATTGTCCCCGGAGCCCCCGAGTGGCCGGTACGGACCCTCGTGACGAACTACGCTCGGGCCCATGAGCGACCAGCACAGCTTCGAGACCCTCGCCATCCACGCGGGGAACACCGCCGATCCCCTCACCGGTGCCGTGGTCCCGCCCATCTACCAGGTGTCCACGTACAAGCAGGACGGCGTGGGCGGACTGCGCGGCGGCTACGAGTACAGCCGCAGCGGCAACCCGACCCGGACCGCCCTGGAGGAGAACCTGGCGGCCCTGGAAGGCGGCCGCCGCGGGCTCGCCTTCGCCTCCGGCCTCGCCGCAGAGGACACCCTCCTCCGTACGCTGCTGACCCCGGGCGACCACGTGGTCATCCCGAACGACGCCTACGGCGGCACCTTCCGGCTCTTCGCCAAGGTCGCCGCACGCTGGGGCGTGGAGTTCTCGGTGGCCGACACCTCGGACGTGGCGGCGGTCCGGGCCGCGATCACGCCGCGTACCAAGGCGGTCTGGGTCGAGACGCCCTCCAACCCGCTGCTCAACATCACCGACATCGCGGCCGTCGCGCAGGTCGCGCACGACGCCGGGGCCCGCCTCGTCGTCGACAACACCTTCGCCTCGCCCTACCTCCAGCAGCCGCTGGCGCTCGGCGCGGACGTCGTCGTGCACTCCACCACCAAGTACATGGGCGGCCACTCCGACGTCGTCGGCGGCGCGCTCGTCGTCGGCGACCAGGAGCTCGCCGACGAGCTGGCCTTCCACCAGAACGCGATGGGCGCGGTCTCCGGCCCGTTCGACGCCTGGCTGGTGCTGCGCGGCACCAAGACGCTCGCCGTCCGCATGGACCGCCACTCCGAGAACGCCACCAAGATCGCCGACCTGCTGACCCGCCACCCCAAGGTCTCCCAGGTCTACTACCCGGGCCTGCCCGAGCACGCCGGCCACGACATCGCCGCCAAGCAGATGAAGGACTTCGGCGGCATGGTCTCGTTCCGGGTCGCGGGCGGCGAGGCGGAGGCGCTCAAGGTCTGCGAACGGGCCGAGCTCTTCACCCTCGGCGAGTCCCTCGGCGGCGTCGAGTCGCTGATCGAGCACCCCGGCCGGATGACGCACGCCTCCGTCGCGGGCTCCCTCCTGGAGGTCCCCGCCGACCTGGTCCGCCTCTCCGTCGGCATCGAGAACGGCGACGACCTGGCCGCCGACCTCACCCAGGCCCTGGGCTGACCGGGAAACAGAGCCCCGGGGGCCCGTCCGGCGCAGGGCGGGCCCCCGGCACCTTTCACCGCCCCTCCAGCGGCGGCGTCACCTCCGCCGGGTCCGGCAGCCACGGCTGCTCCACCCAGGCCCACACCAGGAACGCGGCGAACACCGCCGCCGCCAGCCACCAGGCCGTACGCCGCACCGCGCGCCGCACCCGCAGCAGCCGGGTCCCGCGCCGCGCGGCCCGGGCGGCCAGCGCGGCCGGCACCGCCGGGTGCGGGCCCTCCAGCAGCCGCCGGACCTCCTCCGCCCTGCGGTCCCGGCCCCCGGTCACCGCGCCACCCCGAAAGCCCCCCGAGTGCCCGCGCGCATCGCCGCGACCGAGCGGTCGCAGACGGCCCGGATCCGGTCCGGCGGAAGGCCCAGCAGCGCCGCCGCCTGGTCCTCGCCGACCTCCTCGTACACGCGCAGCACCAGCACCAGCCGCTCCAGCGGCGCGAGCCGGTCCAGCACACCGCCGAGCGGCCGCCGGTGGCGCCAGGCCTCCCGCGCGAAGCGGACCGCCAGCTCCTGGCGGGTGCGGTCGTACGGGTCCTCGCCGCGCAGCCGGTCCCACTCCGCGTACGTGCGTGCCAGCGCCGCGCAGAGCAGCCGCTCCGCCCGCACGCCGGTGGCCGCCGGTGCGGCCGGCTCGGCGGTGAGCAGCGTCGCCGTGTGCAGCAGCCGGCCGCCCGCGCCCGCCACGAAGGCCTCGAACTCCTGGGCGCGGAGCCGGTCCCGGTGGGTCTGCCGCTCTCGCATGCAGCACATCCGAGCCCCGGCACCCGGGTGCGGTCAAGAGGGCCGACGTGACGGGTCCGGGGCGTCGTCCAGCTGGAGTGCGAGCAGCGCGATGTCGTCGTCCTTGTCCTCGCCGAACGCGCCGAGGAGGGCGTCGCAGAGGGCCTCCAGCTCCCGGGGACCCTCCAGCGTCGCGGCGCGGAACGCCGCCAGGCTGTCGTCGAGATCCTGGGTGCGCACCTCCACCAGGCCGTCGGTGATCAGCAGGACCCGGGTGCCCGGGGCGACCTGGTGGACGCGGGCGGGCGGGTGCGGCAGCCGGAGGCCCAGCAGCGGGCCGTGCTCGTGGAGGTAGACGGCGGCGCCGTCGGGGGCGAGCAGGAGGGGTGGGATGTGACCGGCATTGGCGACGCGGATCCGGCTGCCGTCCGCGTCGACCAGGACCAGGCAGAGCGTCACGGTGAGGCCGGGCCGGGTGTGGGCGAGGAGGGCGTCGAGGCGCTCCAGCACATGGTGGGGCGGGTGGCCCTCCAGGGCGTAGGCGCGCAGCGCGTGGCGGATCTCGCCCATGACCGTCGCGGCCACCAGCGAGTGCCCGGCCACGTCGCCGATGGCCAGGAGTAGCCCGTCCGGCGTCTCCAGGGCCTCGTAGAAGTCGCCGCCGATCTCCGCGTGGTCGGAGGCCGGGAGGTAGCGCACGGCGAGCGAGACGCCCGGCACCGCCGGCAGCCGGTCCGGCAGGAAGGTGCGCTGGAGGGCGAGCGCGAGGGCGTGCTCCTCGTTGAAGGTACGCAGCGCCTCCAGGGCCAGCGCGCAGGCGTTGACGAGCTGCTGGAGGAGCTCCCGCTCGTCGGTGGTGCGGGCCGCGCCGGCGGGTACGGCGACGCAGACGGGTGGCCGGTTGCGCTTGGTCCGGGCCACCACCAGCACGACGTCCCCGTCGATCGGGTCGAGCGGCAGCAGCGCCCTCCAGCGGCTGTGCGGTACCGACGTGACCTCGATGCCGGTGTCGCCGCCGAGCGAGAAGTCGGCCAGCCGGTCCAGCAGCTCGGCGCCCGCCGGCGCGGAACGGGGGACCGCGTCGGGTCCTGCGGCGTGGCTGTGCACCGGCTGTCCCTGCGGGCTCAGGAAGACCGCGGTGGCGGGGGCGGACATCAGAGCCGCGGCGCCACCGGTCGCCGCGGCGCTGAAGGAGTGGAAGCCGACGGCTCGGTAGACGTCCAGGGTCGCCCGGTTCAGCACGGCCAGCCGCAGGGTCAGCAGCTCCGCCCGGCGCCGGGCCCGCGCGTAGCGCAGCGCGGCCGTCACGGTGGCCAGGAACTCGCCCGGGTCGATGGGCTGGTCCAGATAGGCGTCCGCGCCCCGGCTGAGCCCCTCCGTGTGGTCCTCGGCGTTGACGGCGACGGCCGAGACGTGGATGACCGGCAGATAGGCGGTGCGCGCGTCGGCCTTGATCCGCTCGCAGACCTCGAAGCCGGTCATGTCCGGGAGCTGTACGTCGATGACGGCCGCTTCCGGCAGCGGGCTGCCGGCCGACGCGAGCAGGGCCAGCCCCTCGGTGCCGTCGGCCGCGCCGACGACCGTGTGCCCGGCCCGGGTGAGCCAGCTCGTGAGGATGTAGCGGTTGGTCTCGTCGTCGTCGATCACCAGGACGGTTCCTGGCGCACTGTCGACGCGGGCGGTCTCGTTCACGGGTCGGTCTCCGGGGCGGGTGCGGACGGCGAGGGCGCGGGCACGAAGGGCAGCTCGACCTCCACCCGGGTACCCGCTCCGAGGGTGCTCGACAACCGGAGCGTGCCGCCGAGGAGTTCGGTGAGGGTCCGGGCGTACGGGAGTCCGAGGCCGGTGCCCCGGTGGACCCGCTGGAGCGGTCCCCGTACCTGGTAGAACTCCTCGAACACCCGGGCCAGTTCGTCCTCCGGGATGCCGACGCCGGTATCGGTGACGGTGAAGGCCATCCACGGCGGGTCCACCCGGAACTCCAGCCGGACCTCGCCCTGCTCGGTGAACTTCAGGGCGTTGGAGAGCAGGTTGCGCAGGATCCGCGTCAGCAGGGCCTCGTCGGTGACCGCCACCGGGAAGGCGGCGGGCTCGGGCATCAGCAGGACGACGCCGGGCGCTCCCGTACCGCGCATCACGGCACCCAACTGGGCCAGCAGCGCGCGCAGATCGGTCGGCGCCGCGCTGATCTCCAGCTGGCCCGCCTCCGCCTTGGCCACGTCCAGCAGGTCGCCGACCAGCGAGAGCAGGGACTGCCCGGAGGCGTCGATGAGGGAGAGCTGGCGGCGCTGCTCGTCGGTGAGCGGGGCGGAGCCGGGGGCCATCAGCAGCCGGGTGAGGGCCACCACCGCGTTCACCGGGGTGCGGAGCTCATGGCTGATGTTCCGCCAGAACCGCGTCTTGGCCTCGCTGGTCTCGCGCAGCCGCGCGGATTTCTCCTCCAGCTCGGAGTGGAGGGCCACGACCCCGCTGTTCGTCTCCTCCAGTTCCTGCGACAGCTCGGTGTAGAGGGCCAGGACGCCGCGGTTGGTCTCCTCCAGCTCCTCGTTGAGGCGGCGCATCTCCTCGCGCTGGGCCCGGGTCTCCTCCAGGGCGGCGATCAGGTCGCGGGTCTGGGCCCGCAGGTCGTCGGCGAGGGTCGGCGAGGCGTGCCGGCTCAGCGCCTCCCGCACCCCGCGCCGCGCGTCCGGGCCGTCCGCCCAGCTCGCGGGCAGCGGGTGCTCGGCGACGATCCGACCCCCCGGGGCGGCGGGCTCGTGGCGGACACGGTGCAGGAGCCGGGCGGCCGGTTCGAGATCGGGGGCCGCCTTCGTACCGCCTGTCCACACGAAGACGACGGAGAGCACCGCCTCCGGGCCCGCCGGCACGGCGAAGGACACGGTCAGGCCCGTGCAGCCGAGCCGGTCGCGGCCCAGCTCGCTCAGCGCGGTGGCGATGCGCACCTGGTCCTGGCGGTCCATCCCCAGGGCCGCCGCCGCGCTCTGCCCCGTGCGGCGCAGGGCGAAGACGTCCCGCGCCGTGGTGAGTTCGTACGCCGCGAGGGTGGCCGGGTCCGGTACGCCTCCGCTCACCAGGCCCCCTTGACGACCAGGATCCCCGCGTCGTCGCGGCGGACCCCGGCCTCGCGCAGCAGTTGGCCCGCCATCACGGCCGGGCTGTGCCGGAGCAGGCCGGGCAGGTCGTCGGCCTTCCACCGCTCGGTCAGCCCGTCGGAGTGCATGACCAGCGCGCCGCCCGGCTTCAGCGGCAGCTCGAAGGTGCGCAGGCTCCGCATCTGCTGCCCGACGATGCCCGGTGCGGACAGCAGGCCGTTACGGGATTCGGGGCCGAGCAGGACGCCGCTCACGTTGCCGATGCCGCAGTAGAGGAGCCGCTTACGGCCCGGCTCGATCCGGGCCACCGCCACCGCGCCGCCCCGGGTGCCGCGCAGCGCCGCGTGGATGTCGCGGAGCAGGCCCTCCGGGTGGCGGGCGGTGCTCCGCCGGAACGCCGCGACCGCGGCCTCGGCGGCGAGCGCGGCGAGCGGCCCGTGGCCCAGCCCGTCGCAGAGCATGGCCAGGACCGCCGGCTCCGCGGACGGGGCGGAGCCGCCGGCGAACGGGCGGGACCCCTCCGTACCGCCTTCGTCCACGCGTACGGCCCAGGCGTCACCGCAGCTCGTCTCGCCGCTGATGGGCCGGGTCAGCCCCGAGGCGACCGACGGCACACCGCCGGTGGGTGCCGCTCCCGCCTCGCGCGCCCAGAACTGCGCGGCCATGACGGTGCCCCGGCCCGGCAGGGAGTGGATGTCGAAGGCGTCGGCGAGCCGGGCCACCGCGCCGAGCCCGATGCCCAGCGTCCCCGCGGAGGACGCGCCGTCCGACAGAGCCGCCTCCACATCGGCGATGCCGGGGCCGGTGTCCACGGTGACGAACTCGACGCCCGCCTGTTCCGGGGTGCGCAGGACGCGGAGCAGCAGCGCGCCGTCGCTCGCGTGGCGCTCCAGGTTGGTCGCGGCCTCGGTGACCGCGAGGGCGACTTCGGAGGACCGGTAGGCGTCCATGCCGATGCGCCGGGCCAGGGTGGCGGCGGCGCCCCGGGCCGCCGAGGGCATCTCGGCGGCGGCGCGGAACCACTCCACGTCCTCCTGGTCCAGGACGCTCAACGTCGTCATCGCGCCCACTTGATGATGGTGACGGTGGTGCCGCGGCCCACCTCGGTGTCGAGGAAGAACTCGTCGACCAGCCGCCGCGCCCCGCTCAGCCCGAGGCCCAGACCGCCGCCGGAGGTCCAGCCGTCGGTGAGGGCCAGCTCGGTGTCGGGGATACCGGGCCCGGAGTCGGCGAAGACGGCCGCGACCCCGCGCCGCCCGTGCCGTTCCACCGGTCCGGCCCGCATCTCCCCGCCGCCGCCGTACACCAGGGTGTTGCGGGCGAGTTCGCTGGCGGCGGTGATGAACTTCGTCTGGTCGACCAGGGAGAGCCGGCACGCCTGCGCGAACGTGCGGACCTGCTGGCGGGAACGGACGACGTCGTCGTTCTGCGTGATCGGCTGCGTCTGCGGTGGTGCCTCCACCGCCCAGGGGACGGTCACGGCAGTTCCGCACCGGTCGCAGACCGGCGCAGCAGCGCGAGTCCCTTCTCCAGGTCGAGCGCGGTACGGACGCCGCCGAGCGACAGTCCCAGCTCGACGAGGGTGATGGCCACGGCGGGCCGCATGCCCACGACCACGGTCTCGGCGTCGAGGAGCCGGGATATGGAGGCGATCGTGGCCAGCATGCGGCCGACGAACGAGTCGACGATCTCGACCGCGGTGATGTCGATGACGACCCCGCGGGCCGCCCGCGCCACGATCTGATCGGCCAGGTCCTCCTGGAGGTCCAGCACCGTCTGGTCCTCCAGGTCCACCTGGATCGAGACGAGGAGGATGTCACCGATCCGCAGGACCGGTACGCGTTCGCTCATCGGCGCGGTCCCTGGTGGGCGACGAGGTCGACGCCGGACTTCTTCAGCGCGTGCTGGAGCGCGTCGGCGAGGGTCGCCTTGGTGACGATGTCACCGAACTCGATGCCCAGCGCGACGATGGTCTGCGCGATCTGCGGACGGATACCGGAGACCGTGCACTCCGCGCCCATCAGCCGGGCCGCGACGACCGTCTTGAGCAGGTGCTGCGCGACCTGGGTGTCGACGGCGGGGACGCCGGTGATGTCGATGATGGCCTGCTCGGAGCCGGTGTCCACCAGCGCCTGGAGGAGCTTCTCCATCACCACCTGGGTGCGGGCCGAGTCCAGGGTGCCCACCAGCGGCACGGCGATGACCCCGTTCCAGAGCTTCACCACGGGCGTCGACAGCTCCATGAGCTGGGCCGCCTGCGAGCTGATGATCTCCTCGCGGGTGCGGGTGTACGTCTCGATGGTGAAGAGGGCCAGGTCGTCGAGGACGCGGCTCAGCCGCAGGTACCCGGCGGTGTCCTGACCCGATCCGTCCGCCAGCGCCGGTTCGAACGCCCGCTTGAGCGCCAGCACGCTGATCGCCGTCTCGCTGGGCGTGAAACCCTGCCGGGCCCGGTTGCGCGACAGCTCGGTCAGCAGCGCCCGGGTCTCGGAGAAGTTGTCGCCGCGCGCGTCCTCGCCGCCCGCGGCGAACGCGTCCGCGAGCGCCGCGTACAGTTCACGCAGCTCCCGGTCGACCTCGGCCTTGCTGATGCGGCCCTTGAGCGAACCCGCGACGCCGTCGATCCACTCTCCCTCGACCCGCTCGCGGTCGGCGGACAGGAGTCCCGCCAGATCGCTCTTGCTGTCCTGCTTGGCCATCGCCCGCGCCCCTTAAAGATAAAAAGTATCCCTCTGGCAACTCTTCGCGAAGCGTACGGCAAGGCCCCTGCCGCCCGGCGGGGACAGGGGCCCGAGGAGGGGCGTACGGATGAGGGCTCAGTCACTCTGCGGCGGCTGGTGCGCGGCCTGGCGGGCGGCCAGCGAACCGTTGAACCGGGTGAGCAGCGCGCAGAAGGTGTCCCGCTCCTCCTGCGTCCAGCCGTCCGTCACCTGGGACATCAGCTCGCGCCGTGAGGCGCGGACCTCCTCCAGGCGGGCCTGGCCGCGCGGCGAGAGCTGGAGGACGACGGCCCGGCCGTCCTCCGGGTGCGACGTGCGCTTGACCAGGCCGGTGTCGACGAGCGGCGCGACCTGCCGGGTCACGGTCGAGGAGTCGATCCCCATCCCGGCCGCCAGCGCCTTGACGCCCATCGGGCCTTCCTTGTCCAGGCGGTTGAGCAGCAGGTAGGCAGCCCGGTCCATCGAGTTGCGGACCTGGCCGACACCGCCGAGGCGGGTCTGCTCGGCACGGCGGGCGAAGACCGCCACCTGGTGCTGGAGGGAGTCCAGCAGGCGGTCGGGACCCGGGTGTTCGGGGGCGGCGCCCCCGGAAGGAGACGCAGCAGTCGTCATGTCCTGAGGGGGCATGGCTGGAAGCTCTCTTCGTGCGGTGTCGGATGGGTGGGGGACAGAGTACGCGGCCCCGGGGCAACGCGTACCAGTGCCGCACAAACCTGCGGACACCACCGCAGGCCGCCATGAGACAAGTCTGCCGCGACCGCCCGGAGCTGCAAGACTTGCGGACATGATGTTCCGCGCGACCTCCCGGCACCCGGCCCTGATCCTCGACGATGTCCGGGGCGCGCAGAAAATGCTGTCCGGGGTGGCCAGGGTCACCGCACTGGAGGGCAGCCGGCACCTGAGCGAGCTGGTCGGCGCCCCGGTCCACCTCAAGTGCGAGAACCTCCAGCGCACCGGCTCCTTCAAACTGCGCGGCGCCTACGTCCGCATCTCCGGCCTCACCCCGGTGGAGCGGGCCGCCGGGGTCGTCGCCGCCAGCGCCGGGAACCACGCCCAGGGCGTCGCCCTCGCCTCCTCCCTCCTCGGCGTCCGCTCCACCGTCTTCATGCCCGTCGGCGCACCGCTCCCGAAGGTCGCCGCCACCCAGAGTTACGGCGCCGAGGTGCGGCTGCACGGCCAGGTCGTCGACGAGACGCTGGCGGCCGCGCAGCGGTACGCGGAGGAGACCGGCGCGGTCTTCATCCACCCCTTCGACCACCCGGACATCATCGCGGGCCAGGGCACGGTCGGCCTGGAGATCCTGGAGCAGTGCCCGGAGGTCCGCACCATCGTCGTCGGCATCGGCGGTGGAGGCCTCGCGGCCGGGATCGCCGTCGCGGTGAAGGCGCTGCGCCCGGACATCCGGATCGTCGGCGTCCAGGCCGAGGGCGCCGCCGCCTATCCGCCCTCGCTCGCCGCCGGACACCCGGTCTCGCTGGACAACCCGGCCACCATGGCCGACGGCATCAAGGTCGGCCGCCCCGGCGACGTCCCGTTCACGTTCATCGAGGAGCTGGTCGACGAGGTCCGCACCGTCACGGAGGACGAGCTCTCCAGCGCGCTGCTGCTCTGCCTGGAGCGGGCCAAGCTGGTGGTGGAGCCTGCCGGGGCGAGCCCGGTGGCCGCGCTGCTCAGCGACCCGGAGGCGTTCCGCGGCCCGGTGGTGGCGGTGCTCTCCGGCGGCAACGTGGACCCGCTCCTGATGCAGCGCGTCCTGCGCCACGGCATGTCCGCCGCCGGCCGCTACCTCAGCCTGCGGCTGCGGCTCACCGACCGGCCCGGCGCGCTGGCCACCCTGCTGGCCACGCTGACCGTCGCCGACGCCAATGTGCTCGATATCGGCCATGTGCGCACCGACCCGCGCCTCGGACTGACCGAGGTGGAGGTCGACCTCCATCTGGAGACCAAGGGCCCCCGCCACTGCGAAGAGGTCGAGGCGGCGCTGCGCGCGGAGGGGTACCGGGTCATCGGCTGACCGTCCGGTTCCTGCCGGATGGCCGAATCGCGTTATTCAGCGCGCGGTGAGGCCCGGTGAATCCTAGGATCGCTCCCGAAACCACGTACATGTACGTCATCCGTGAGCGACGGGGGAGTCCCTCTATGCCAGGTGCCATCCATGCCGAAGGTCTGGTCAAGACCTTCGGCGACGTACGAGCCCTGGACGGAGTCGACCTCGATGTGCCCGAGGGCACCGTCCTCGGGCTGCTCGGACCCAACGGCGCGGGCAAGACGACCGCCGTCCGGGTCCTCACCACCCTCCTGCGGCCCGACAGCGGAAGTGCGTTCGTGGCCGGGATCGACGTACTGAAGAAGCCCAACGAGGTACGCCGCTCGATCGGACTCTCCGGACAGTTCGCCGCGGTCGACGAGTATCTGACCGGCCGCGAGAACCTCCAGATGGTCGGGCAGCTCTACCAGATGAGCGCCCGCGACGCGAAGGCCCGGGCCGGCGTCCTGCTGGAGCGGTTCAACCTCGCCGACGCCGCCGACCGTACGGCCAAGACGTACTCCGGCGGGATGCGCCGCCGGCTCGACCTCGCGGCCGCGCTGGTCGTCTCGCCGCCCGTGATGTTCATGGACGAGCCGACGACCGGGCTCGACCCGCGCAACCGGCAGCAGCTGTGGGACGTCATCGAGGACCTGGTGGCCGGCGGTACGACGCTGCTGCTGACCACGCAGTACCTGGAGGAGGCCGACCACCTCGCCAACGACATCTGCGTCATCGACCACGGCAAGGTCATCGCCCGCGGCACCTCCGACGAGCTCAAGGCCCGCACCGGCGGCGAGCGCGTCGAGGTCGTCGTGCACCGCCCGGAAGAGATCGAGCCCGCCCGTTCGGTGCTCGCCTCGCTCGGCAAGGGCGAGGTCGCCGTCGTACGGATCTCCCGCAAGCTGACCGTCCCGGTGAGCGGCGGGGCCAAGCTGCTCGCCGAGATCATCCGCGAGCTGGACGGCAGCGGAGTGGAGATCGACGACATCGCGCTGCGCCGCCCGACCCTGGACGACGTCTTCCTCTCGCTCACCGGCCACGCGGCCGAAGCGGAGGAGAACGGGGACCACGCAGACAAGGAGGAGACCCCGTGAGCACCACCACCAAGGACGCTCCCGTCCTGACCTCACGGCCCTCCGGCGGTATGGTCCAGTCGGCCAAGGACTCGCTCGTCGTCGCCAAGCGGAACCTGATCCGCATGGCCCGGATTCCGGAGATGTTGATCTTCGGACTTATCCAGCCGATCATGTTCGTGGTGCTGTTCACCTACGTCTTCGGCGGCTCGATCAGCATCGGCGGCTCCACCGACCCGCAGCTGTACAAGGAATTCCTGATGGCGGGCATCTTCGCCCAGACCGTCACCTTCGCCACCGCGGGCGCCGGAGCCGGCATCGCCGACGACATGCACAAGGGGCTCATCGACCGCTTCCGGTCGCTGCCGATGGCCCGGGGAGCGGTCCTCACCGGACGGACGCTCGCCGACCTCGTCCAGACCACGCTCACGCTCGTCGTCCTCGCGGGCGTCGCGCTGATCGTCGGCTGGCGGGCCCACGAGAACATCGGCAAGGTGCTCTGCGGCTTCCTGCTGCTGCTCCTGCTCGGCTACGCGTTCTCCTGGATCGGCGCGCTGATCGGCCTCTCCGTACGGACCCCGGAGGCGGCCACCTCCGGCGGGCTGATCTGGCTCTTCCCGCTGACGTTCATCTCGAACGCCTTCGTGCCGGTCACCAACATGCCGACGTTCCTCCAGCACGTCGCCGAGTGGAACCCGTTCAGCGCCACGGTGGCGGGCGCCCGTGAGCTCTTCGGCAACACCATGCCGGGCGTGCCGAAGTCGGTCACCGGCGCCTGGCCGATGGAGCACCCGGTCCTCGCCTCGGTCCTCTGGTCGATCCTGATCATCGTGGTCTTCCGGACCCTGGCGGTCCGCAAGTACCGCTCGGCGACCGCCTGAGGCGGCGGGGACCGACCGACGACGCACAGGAGCCCCGGCCTTCGTCGAGAAGGCCGGGGCTCCTGTGCGTCGTTCCGTCGTGGTGGGCCGGACGTCAGCCCGTGTACGGCTTCGCCGCCAGGATCTTCACCGTGGCCGTCTTGCCGTTCGGCAGCTCGTACTCCGCGTTGTCGCCGGTCCGCTTGCCGTTCACGCCGATACCGAGCGGGGACTGCGGGGAGTACGTCTCGATGTCGCCGCTGGCGTACTCGCGGGAGGCGAGCAGGAACGTGGTCGTGTCGTCCTCGTCACCGTCGAAGGCGATCGTCACGACCATGCCGGGCTCGACCACGCCATCGTCGGCCGGCGCCTCGCCGACCTTCGCGTGCTCCAGGAGCTGGGTGAGCTGGCGCACGCGCAGCTCCATCTTGCCCTGCTCCTCCTTGGCCGCGTGGTACCCGCCGTTCTCCCGGAGGTCACCCTCCTCACGGGCCGCCGCGATCTTGACGGCGATCTCCGTGCGCGCGGGACCAGACAGGTACTCCAGCTCCGCCTTGAGCTGGTTGTACGCCTCCTGCGTGAGCCAGGTGACGTTTTCGCTGGTCTGGGTCACAGGTGCTCCTCGTCGGTACTGGGAATACAAAGCATCGCCCTACCCGGAAGCATGTGCTTCTTCGGGTGGGCGAAACCACGAGCCTAACAATTCCCCAGGAAAAGGGGGAGAAGGTAAACCGTCACACGTCCGGGTGGGCTCCGGGTGGGCCGCATCGCCGCCGTAAGAGCGCAGGTCGGAGGCGGTACGGAGGGGAGGGAAGAGGTCAGCCGGTGGGAGAGTCGCCGGCCGTGCAGCCCGTGAGCTCGACGGCGGTGGCCCGGGCCCGGGTCCGCATCACCACCAGCTCGTCGATCCGGCTCGCGCCCGGGGCGAAGCGGGTCTCCTTGCGGCCGACCTCGCTGCCGTCCTTGCTCAGCGCCCGTACGGTGCAGTAGCCGTCGGTCTCGCTGCCCTTGCGCACTTCGAGGTGGGCCTCGGTCCGCGTGTCGGAGACGATGTCGAACTTGATCAGCTCGGCGTTGATGCCCTGGCCGGTCACGTATCCCCAGCCGATCCAGCCGACCAGGCCGAGCAGTGCGACGCCCAGCACCGAACCGATGATCTTCAGCTTGTGGTCCGCGCGCTGATCGTCGCCCCTGCCGTACCGCCCCTGGGGCGTGGCTTCGCGAACCGCCGTCATGATCTTTCCCTCCGGTCCGGGCAACGAGGAATTTTCCACCTTCCCGTTCGGTCACTATAGAAGTCGCCCGTTCGTCACCCGACCGCGCCCCGACACCGACACAGCAGGATCTACGACACCGAGGATCGAGCTTTGACTGAGCAGCTGCGACTGATGGCCGTTCACGCCCACCCCGACGACGAGTCGAGCAAGGGCGCGGCCACCATGGCCAAGTACGTGTCCGAGGGGGTGGACGTGCTGGTCGTGACCTGCACGGGAGGCGAGCGCGGCTCCATCCTCAACCCGAAGCTCCAGGGTGACGCGTACATCGAGAAGAACATCCACGAAGTGCGCAAGAAGGAGATGGACGAGGCCCGGGAGATCCTGGGCGTCCAGCAGGAGTGGCTCGGCTTCGTCGACTCCGGCCTCCCCGAGGGCGACCCGCTGCCGCCGCTGCCCGAGGGCTGCTTCGCGCTGGAGGACCCCACCGTCGCGGCCGGCCGGCTGGTGGCGAAGATCCGCGCGTTCCGGCCGCAGGTCATCACCACGTACGACGAGAACGGCGGCTACCCGCACCCCGACCACATCATGACGCACACGATCTCGATGATCGCGTTCGACGGTGCGGCGGATGCGGAGGCCTTCCCGGAGGACGAGTTCGGGCCCGTCTGGGAGCCGAAGAAGCTCTACTACAACCAGGGCTTCAACCGGCCGCGCACCGTCGCGCTGCACGAGGCGCTGCTCGCGCGCGGCCTGGAGTCGCCGTACGGGGAGTGGCTGGAGCGGTGGAAGGAGTTCGAGCGGGTCGAGCGCACGCTGACCACGCACGTTCCCTGCGACGAGTTCTTCGAGATCCGTGACAAGGCGCTGATCGCGCACGCCACGCAGATCGATCCGGAGGGCGGCTGGTTCCGGGTTCCGATGGAGGTCCAGCGGGAGGTCTGGCCGACCGAGGAGTACGAGCTGGCGAAGTCCCTGGTCGATACCTCCCTCCCCGAGAGCGACCTCTTCGCGGGCATCCGCGACAATGCCTGATATGTACGCGACCCAGGCACTGACGCACGTCGTCCCGCTCGCCGCCGAGCTCGACAAGAACAAGGTCACCCCCGGCGTTCTCGGCTTCCTCGTCTTCGCGGCCCTCGCCGTCGGCGTGTGGCAGCTGATGAAGTCGATGAACCGGCACATGGGGCGGGTGAACTTCGAGGAGGCGCCCGACCCGGCCGCCTCCGAGGCCGCCGAAGGCGCCCCGGGGGCTCGGGCCGAGAAGTAGCCCGGAGCCCCGGGCGCGGGGTTCCGTCCTCAAACGCCGGACGGGCTGGTCGGGGCCGGTACGCCCATCACCTCCCGGGAGTGGCGGGTCGGGGTCAGGCCCAGGCGCCAGGCCTGCCAGCCGTCCTCCAGGTCCACGCCGCGCGCCAGGGCCACCGCGAGGGCCTCCGTGCACCGCCCCAGCCCGCCGTCCCGGGCCGGGTGGTGCTCGGCGGCCAGCTCCGCCAGCTCCTGCTGCGCCACCACCGTGCCCACCTCACTGCCGCCAGGTGAGGCGTACGGCAGCAGCGTGCACCGCAGGAACCGGGCCCAGTCGCGCCCGCGCTCGTCCCCGTACGACGCGAACAGCTCCGCCGCCTCGCCGCACAGCGTGAGCGCCTGCGGCGCCCGCCCGTTGCCCGCGTCGATCAGCGCCAGCTCCAGGCACGCCCACGCCTCGCCGTGCGCGACCCCGATCCGCCGGAAGTCGGCCCGCGCGTCCATCAGGAGCTGCCGGGCGAAGCCGGAGTTGCGCAGGTTCCCGGTCTGCGCGGCCCGCTGGTCGCGGGTGACCCGGCCCGAGTGGTGGCGGGCGCAGGCGAGCCCGTACACGTCCCGCATCCGGGAGAACATCGTCCGGGCCCGCTCCAGCTCCCGTACGGCCTCCACCGCGTCGCCGTCCTCCTCCAGCGCCTGGCCCAGGTAGTACAGCGTCCACGCCTCGCCGCGCGCGTCCTCGTTGTCCCGGTGGCGGGCCAGCGCGTCGCGGAGCTGCTCCAGGGCGGCCCCCGGGTCGCCGTCCAGCAGCCGGGCCCGGGCGAGCTGGGTGATCGCCCAGGCCTCGCCGCGGCCGTCGCGGGTGCGGCCGTACAGCTCCAGGGCGGTGGACAGGGCCTCCTCGGCGGCAGCGACCTCTCCCGTACGCAGCCGGACCTGGCCGAGCTGGAAGCGCGTCCACGCCTCCCCGTGCAGCGACTCGCCTTCGCGGTGCAGCGTGAGCGCGGTGTCCAGCAGGGTCAGCGCGCGGGCCAGGTTGCCCCGGTCGCGCTCGACCGCCGCCAGCGCGTGCAGGGTCCAGGCACGGTCCTCGGCCTGCGCGTCGGAGGCCTGGAGCTCCAGCGCCTCGCCGAGCCGGGCGGCGGCCTCGGTGAGGTTGCCCTGGTGGTGCAGGGTGATGCCGAGCGAGCAGAGCGCCAGGGCCGCGCCCGCGTCGTTGTGCGCCTCCCGGTAGAGGCCGACCACCGAGGAGAGCGTGGTGCGGGCCTTGTCCAGCTCACCGAGCTGCCGGGCCGCGATCCCCGTACGCCACTGCACCGACCGCTCGAGCAGCCCGTGGTCGACGGAGCGGGTCAGCTCGCTGATCTCGCCGAGGCGGTAGAGGTCGCCGCGCAGCAGGCAGTAGTCGCAGAGCGCGCCCAGCAGGTTCAGCACGGTGGCCTGGTCGACGCCCTCGCTGTGGCGCAGCGCGGAGGTGATGAAGCTCGACTCGTCGTCCAGCCAGCGCAGCGCCGAGTCCAGCGAGCCGAAGCCGTGTGCGCCGAACTGTCCGGCCCGCGTCGACATCTTCCCGTCGACCATGCGGATCACGGCGTTGGCCAGCTCCGCGTAGTTGGTCAGCAGCCGCTCGTGTGCGGCGGCCCGCTCTGCGGGCTCCTCCTCGTCGAGCAGCCGGGCCAGCGCGAAACCGCGGACGAGGTCGTGGAGCCGGTAGCGCGATCCGCGTACGTGGGTGAGCAGCCCGGCCCGGGTCAGCTCGGCCAGCCGCCGCTCGGCCTCCTGCTCGTCGGCGGCCAGCAGGGCGGCGGCGGCAGCGGTACCGAGGCTGGCCCGGCCCGCCAGCGCGAGCCGCCGCAGCAGCCGGCGGGCCGGCTCGCGCTGGTCGGTGTAGCGCAGCCAGAGGGCCCGGTCCACCGGCGAGACCGGACCGTACGCGCGCAGATCCTCGGCGAGCGCGCCGCGGGTACGGGCTCCGAGCGCGGATGCGGCCACGCGCAGCGCCAGCGGCAGCCCGCCGCACAGCTCCACGACGGCCTCGGTGGCCGGATAGTCGTACGGCCCCGCCTCCTCGCCGCCGGCCACCTCGCGCAGCAGCTCCTCGGCGCCTCCCGCGTCCAGCGGGCCGACCGGCAGGTGGTGGACCCAGGCCGGAACGTCCTCCGGCAGCTCCAGCGGCTCGCGGGCCGTGACGATGACGAGGCTGTCGGAGCGCTCCGGGATCAGGGTGCGGACCTGTCCGGCGTCGGTCGCGTCGTCGAGCACGATGGTGACGGGCGTGCCGGTCAGGTGCTGGTGGTACAGCTCGCCGAGGCGCCGTACGTGCTGCTCGGCGGCGGACTTCCCGTACGGCTGCGTGGCGCCGGAGGCTCCCGGTGTGGTGCCGTCCCGGAAGAGGAGCTGCTCACGCGGTGCGCCGAGCCGGTTGAGCAGGTGGAGCAGCGCGTCCCGGGTCGGCAGCGGGCTCTCGCCGTCGACCTGGCCCCGCAGGTCGACCACGCAGGCGCCCCGGAACTGGTCCTTGAGCGCGTGTGCCGCCCGCACCGCGAGCGCGGTGCGGCCGGAGCCCGGATCGCCGTGCAGCACGACGACGGTGGGCCGGGTCTGCGTGGAGGCGCGGGCGGCATGCACCCACTGGGCGATCTGGGCGAGTTCGGCCCGGCGGCCGGTGAACGGCCCGTCGGCGCTCGGCAGATGGCCGAAGGACTGCTCCAGCACGACCCGGGTACGAGCGGCGGCGCTGCGGTCCCCGCCGCGCAACTGCCGTACGACCGGAGCCTTCCGGGTCTTGGCGGCGCGGGTGGTGGGGGTCAGCATGCGCTGCTGGTCGAGGTACGGGCGGATGCCCCGTACCTCCAGCGCCGTCAGCCACTGGAGCCGCAACTGCTCGGCCCCGCCCGGCTGTCCGGCCGCTCCGGCGCGGCGGTGAGCGGCGGGCCAGTGCGAGGCGGTCGCCCTCGCCACGGTCGTCGCGGCACCGGCCACCGCGACGACCGCGCCGGCGCCGAGCGCGGGACCGGCGGCCGTACCGAACGCCAGGTCCGCTCCGAACGCCGCGACGGCGGCAACTCCGGTGACCAGGAACGGCGTTCCGAGCGTCTCTTTGGTGAGCCGCTCCGACAGCGGCCGCTCACCGGCCGCCGTCGCGTCGAGTGCCTGCGTGTACGCGGCGTACTCCTCGCGCGCTCCCGCCGCGATGGTGTCGAGCGCCGCCGTGGCCCGCGCCATCAGCACCCCGGAATCGGTCCGGCCACCCGTGCGCCGCGCCTCCTCCTCCACGGCCCGCACCAACAGCCTTTTCGCTTCCGCCCGATGGCTGTCCCGCATGTGTGTCCCCCTCCGTCAGCGGCGTCCCGGCGTCCGGCACCGGCCGTGGGAGGACCGGCGCCGGATTCAAGTGTGCTGCGGACGGCGCTCGCGCGCGAGTGGCCCGGGGGGGCGCAGCGGTGTCAGCGGCAGCGGGCCGTGAAGCCGTTGTCGGCGAGGCCCCGGCAGAACGACGCCCTGGCGGCGGTGTAGCGGGACAGCCTGCCGTCGACGAACCAGGTGGTGTCCGGGGCGAAGTCGAAGCTGCCGTCGTCGATGCCGTCCCAGCCGTACCGGAAGTCCAGGTTGATGTAGACGACGGACCTGATCACGCCGCGCAGATCGTGCTCGCCCGGCAGGTTGGGGATCGGGCCGCGGTAGTTCATCAGCGAGAACAGCCGCTTGACCCACTGGTCGCCGCGCTGCTCCTCCAGCCCGCGCGTGGAGCCGTTGTCGGCGGTGAAGTTCATCATCCCGGCCTCGGCGAGCACGACCGGCTTGCCGTGGTCACGGGCGAACTTGACCAGCTTGAGCACGTTGGCGTCATGGTCGAAGGTGCGCCAGACGGCGGCCGGGTTGCCGTGGGCGTCGGTGCCGATGTAGGCGTTGCGGCACTGGCTGGTCCCGATGTCGTAGTTCTGCGGGGGCGTGCCGTTGTAGAGGTAGCCCCGGTCGTGGATCGGCAGGCACAGCTCATGGGCGAAGACGGAGACGCCCATCCAGTCCACCGCCGCGTCACCCGGATACATCGCCTCGAACTCGCCCCGCACCGGGTGGAAGACGAACTGGAGGTTGCGCGGTGTGGAGCGGCCTTCGAGGTAGCCGGCCAGCCGGTTGAAGGCGTTCTTGTACGAGGAGCAGCTCGCGTCGGTGCAGTGGTAGAAGCTGCTGACCTCGTAGTCCAGCCGCAGCTTGAACGTGGCCCTCGGGTAGGCGTTGGCGAAGGCCACCAGCCGGTCCAGCGAGGAGGTGTGGCCGCCGGAGGCGATCTCCGCGGTGACCGCGCGCGACCGGGCCGCCTTGGCCGACTCGTCGCCGCCGTCGAAGCCGGGCGGGTTGTCCTTCCAGCTGATGCCCACCTGTACGGTCCCGCCCCGCGCGGCCACGTGCTCGGCGAAGGTGCGGTGCGCCGGGCCGACCCAGTCGCCCTTGCGCAACTCGTAGTAGACCGAGCCGCCGTCGGCGCCGGTGGCGAAGGTGGAGAAGTCGTCCAGGGCGCCCTTGGTGGACTGGCCGAGGAGGAGTTCGGGCGCGGCGGCGGCGGTGGCGGCTGTCGGGATCGTGGCGGGGGTCGCGGTGGCGGGGGTCGTCAGGAGCAGTGCGGCGGTGAGAGCCGCGGTCAGGGAGGTGAGAGCGGCGCGGACGCGGCGGCGGTTGCGGGGGCGTTCGGGGGACACGGGGGCCTCCTGGGGAGGGGGTGAGGGGGAGATGCGGGGCCGCCGTACGGAGGGAGGGGCCGTACGGCGGCCGGTGCGGAGAGGAGCACGGGTCAGCGGGCGGTCCAGGTGTAGGTGGGCGTGGTGGTCTGGTGGGTGACGGTGGTGGGCTGGTAGTTGAAGGAGTACGTGAGGGTCGAGCCGGCCGGGACGGTCACCGGGAACTCCCAGCGGCCGTCACCGTGGTCGTAGGTGAGGAAGTGGTTCTGCGGGGAGCCGCCGTTGAGGCGGTACTGGACGGTGACGAAGGTGGCGGTGAAGCCCCTGGGCCGGAACCAGACGGTGGCGGCGGGGGTGCCGGTCACGCCTTGGGTGAAGTCGCCCGGGGCGGGGTCGGTGGGAGTGGGCGTAGGCTTCGGGGTCGGGGTGGGTGTCGGTGTGGGAGGCGGCGTCGGGGTCGTACCGCCGCTGCCGTTCGTCCACTGCGGTTTCCGGATCTCGGCGAGGAAGTTGTTCAGGACCGTCGGGTCGGCCTGGACCCGGGAGTCGCCCCAGTTGCCGTTCGCGCAGCCCGGTCCGCCGGCCTGGGCGCCGGGCTGGCACTGCCACTGGGTCTGGGCGTCCCAGTTGGTGTTGATGTAGGCGGCGGAGCGGATCACGTCCCGGTTGCGGGCGACCCAGTCGAAGTAGCCGGCGTGCCAGCCGTCCCAGATGGCCTGGCCGCTGGAGCCCGCCGGGTTGTTGCGGAAGATGCAGCTCCTGGTCTTCGCGCCGGTACGGGAACCCTGCGGCGCCGCCTCGGAGACCGCGACCGGTTTGCCGTGGGCGCGGGCGAAGTCGAGCAGGCGGTTCTGCAGGCCCACCGGGTCGGTGTCGTACGTACCGCAGCCCCACTGGGACTGCACGGAACGGGAGTTGTAGAAGGAGGAGGTGCCGACCCAGTCGACGTAGGCGTCACCGGGATACCACGTGTCGAAGTGGCGGGGGTCGGTGACGATGTAGTGGTAGTCCGGGCGGTCGGGGTGGGTGTTGACCGGCCAGGCGGCGCTCTGCCAGACGGTGGCGACGCGGGCCGCGCCGAGGGCGTCGATGCGGCCCTTGATGAAGCGGAACGCCTCCTTGTAGAAGTCGGAGTTGTAGCAGTTCCAGGGGCCGTCGAACTCGTAGCCGATGCGGAGCAGGACGTCCCGGTCGTAGCCCTTGAGACGGTTCACCATCTCGTCGACCTTGGCCTGGTACTGCGTGATCAGGTTCGGGTTCCCGGCGGTGACGTCCGCGTCGTCGCGGCCGATGATCGCCCGCAGCGGCTGGTTGCCGCATCCGCTGGTCGCGTCGGAGAGGTAGAGGCCGACGGCGAGCGTGGCGCCCGGGTACTCGCGCAGGGTGCGGGCGAAGTCGACGGTTCCGGCACCCCAGTTGGCCGGGCCGGTCATTCCCGCGAGCGGGGCCGGGGAGCCGCCGAGGACGAGGTTGGTGTAGAGGGTGACGCCGCCGGGGGCCGGGGCGGCGAGCGCCGGCTTGGCCAGGACGTCGGTGCGGTAGTCCGACAGCGTGTCGCTGTCCTGCCCCATCACCAGCATGACCTTGCCGTCGGCGGGTACGCCCCGCCCGGCCGGCGCGGCGGCCCCGGCGGGAGTGTTCGGTGCGGCGAGGGCGACGAGCGCCCCGAGGGCCACGGCCCCCGCCACGAAGGCTCGGTGCAGCGGTCGTTGATGCCAGCGGACGGTCATGGCGGCTCCGGATTCGGCTACGGCGTCGGCTGCGGCGCGACGCGGTGAGGTGAGCGCTCGAATGATGGAGGCGGGCGGCGGCGAGGACAACAGTCGCCGAAAGTTTCGTAAAGCTGCGCAGGTCAGCCGTGGTGGTCGCACGAAAACGCCAACTCGGTTCCGTGCAGGCGGGTTTGTTGGCTGGATGAGCAGGCCTGGACGGCTGGATTCGCCCGCTTCGTGGTGTATGCGGTAGTGGGGTTTCGGGAATCCGCTCGTGATTTTCGCGAAACTCTTGACACTATTTTCGAAGCCCGCGACCTTGGTGCCCACTCGTCCAGCACCTCTCCCAGCACCTCTCCCGGAGGACCACCATGGGCCGTACGCGTGCCCGCAGAACCGCCGCGGCGCTCGCCGCCGCCGTCGCGCTCGTCGCCGTCCCCGCCTGCGGCTCGGGCGCGGGGGAGTCGGGCGGGAAGATCACGTTGACCGTCGCCACGTTCAGCGACTTCGGCTACAAGCCGCTGATCGAGGAGTACCGCAAGAGCCACCCCGACATCGTCGTCAAGGAGCGCATCTCCCAGTTCGACCAGCACCACAACCAGCTCTCCACACAGATCGCCTCCGGCAGCGGAGCCGCCGACGTCGTCGCGATCGAGGAGGGTTACCTGCCCAAGTTCCGTTCGGTGAAGGACAAGTTCACCAACCTCGCCGACCATGGAGCGGCGGAGCGCAAGAGCGAGTACCTCGGCTGGAAGTGGGAGCAGGGCACCCTCGGCACCAGCGACTTCGTCATGGGGTACGGCACCGATGTCGGCAGCCTCGCCATCTGCTACCGCAAGGACCTCTTCGCCCAGGCCGGCCTGCCCACCGAGCGCGACGCGGTCGGAAAGCTCTGGCCCACCTGGGACGACTACTTCGCCACCGGGGAGACCTTCCGGGCGAAGGTCAAGGACAAGGCGTGGTTCGACAGCTCCGGCAACATCTTCACCGCGATGATGAACCAGACGCGGTACGGGTTCTTCGACGCGGACGACGCCTACATCGGCAGGACCAACCCGAAGGTCGGCGAGTTCTTCCGCGCCACCGCCGACGCCACGGCCGACCAGCAGTCGGCCAACCTCCAGCCCTTCAGCCAGCAGTGGAACGCGGGCATCAAGCAGGGCCGCATGGCCACCATGACGTGTCCCGCCTGGATGACCGGCCAGATCAAGACGGCGGCGGGCGAGGCCGCGGCCGGCAAGTGGGACATCGCCACGGTGCCGGGCGGCGGAGGCAACTGGGGCGGCTCCTTCCTCGCCGTACCGAAGCAGAGCAAGCACGTGAAGGAGGCCGCGGAGCTGGCGGACTTCCTCACCTCCGCCGCCTCGCAGAAGAAGATCTTCACCGGCCCCGTCGGGGCGCTGCCCTCCCTCGTCTCCGTCCTGGACGACCCGGAGGTGCAGGGCGCCGCGCAGCCGTTCTTCAGCGACGCCCCGACGGGCAAGATCTTCGCCGCGTCGGCCAAGAGCCTCCAGCCCAACTACCGCGGCACCAAGGACCAGCAGGCCCGCATCCCGTTCGGCAACGCGCTGCAACTGGTCGAACAGGGCAAGGCCGACCCTCAGGAGGCCTGGGACAAGGCGCTGAGCGAAGCGGACAAGAACCTCCGCTGACCGGGCCGTCCCCGACCTGACCATCCCTGACCGGCCGGGAACCCCACCGACCGGCCCCGGCGGCGGGCCCCTCCCCGGGCTCGCCGCCACCCCGGGCCCACCACCACCCCTACGCGACCCTCATCGGAGAACGAGCATGGCGCTCCCGCTCCGCACCACCCCGGGCCGGACGGCGAACGGACACCGCACCGGCCGGCCGCCCGTCCGGCGGCAGCTGCTCCCGTATCTCTTCATCGCCCCCTTCTTCGTCGTCTTCGGGATCTTCGGGCTCTACCCGCTGATCCAGACCTTCTGGGTCTCCCTGCACGACTGGGACCGGCTCGCCGGGCCCGGCGGATGGGTCGGCGCCGACAACTTCACCCGCCTGCTCTCCGACTCCGACTTCTACACCGCCACCTTCAACACGCTCAGCATCTTCGTCCTCTCCACCGTCCCGCAGCTCCTCGCCGCCCTCGCCCTGGCCTGGCTCCTCGACCGGCACCTGCGCTCACCGAGCGTCTGGCGCGCGCTCGTCCTGGTGCCGCAGTACGTCTCCGTCGTCGCGGTCGCGCTCGTCTTCTCCCAGCTCTTCGGCCGCGACTTCGGCATCGTCAACTGGGCCCTCGAAGGGCTCGGCATCATCAGCGCACCCGTCGACTGGACGGCCGACACCTGGAGCTCGCACCTCGCGATCAGCTTCATGGTGATGTGGCGCTGGACCGGCTACAACGCGCTGATCTACCTGGCGGCCATGCAGGCCGTCCCGCGTGCCCTGTACGAGTCGGCACAGCTCGACGGCGCCGGACGTCTTCTGACGTTCCGAAAGATCACGCTGCCCGCCATCCGGCCCACCGTCGTCTTCACCGTCGTCATCTCCACCATCGGCGGCCTCCAGCTCTTCGCCGAACCCTTCCTCTTCGATCAGCAGGGCAACGCGGAAGGAGGCGCCGAGCACCAGTTCCAGACGCTGACGCTGATGCTCTACAAGTACGGCTTCATCAACAACGACGCCGGATACGCCTCCGCCGTCTCCTGGGTGCTCTTCCTCGTCATCGCGCTCGTCGCCGCGGTGAACTTCCTGCTCGCCCGCCGTTCCGGCCGCAACTGACCCGGTCACCGAGGTCATCAGGAGAACACGCATGGCTGTCACCACACCCACCCGCCTCCCGCCCGCACGGCCCGACCGCCGCGAGGGGCGGCCACGGGCGTTGCTGCGCAGGGTGCCCCGGCGCCCGGACCAGGCGGGGCCCGTCGCGTACGGCCTGCTCGCCGCCGTCATCGCGGCCTCCGTCTTCCCGCTCTACTGGAGCTTCGTCGTCGCCTCCCACGACGACAACTCCGTCCTCGCCGGCTCCACCCCGCCCCTGGTCCCCGGCGGCCACCTGATCGAGAACATCCAGCGGGTCTTCGAGCTCTCCGCGTTCTGGCAGGCGCTCGGCAACTCGCTGATCGTCGCCTCCACCACCGCCGTCTCCAACGTCCTGCTCTCCTCGCTCGCCGGATTCGCCTTCGCCAAGCTGCGCTTCCCGGGCCGCAACGTGCTGCTGGTCTGTGTGGTCATCACCGTCATGGTCCCGACCCAGCTCGGCATCATCCCGCTGTACATGCTGGTCACCGACATGGGCCTGTACGGGAAGCTCGCGGCGCTCATCGTGCCCGCGCTGGTCTCCGCCATCGGCGTCTTCTGGATGCGCCAGGCCATCGAGGAGAACATCCCGGACGAACTCATCGAGGCCGCCCGCATGGACGGCGCCGGGCTCCTGCGTACGTACTGGCACGTCGTCGTCCCCGGCGTACGGACCACCGCCACGGTCCTCGCCATGTTCACGTTCATGTTCGCCTGGAACGACTACTTCTGGCCGCTGATCGCGCTTCCGCCCGAGAACGGCACCGTACAGATCGCCCTCAACCAGCTCGCCGCGGGCTACTACACCGACTACACGCTGATGCTCGCCGGCGTCGTGGTCTCGGTGCTGCCCGTCCTCGTCGTCTTCACCCTGCTGGCCCGCCGGATCGTCTCCGGAGTGATGGCCGGCGCGGTCAAGGGCTGACCCGGCCCGCCACCCCACGACCAACGGAGTACCCATGACCGCCGTGCAGCGCCTCCGCGACCCGGAACGCCCCCGGGACAAGCGCGGGGGCCCCACCCGGCCGACCGACTCGCGGGCCGCGACGCCGGAGACGTACGGGACGATCGTCAACCCCGTACTGCCCGGGTTCCACCCCGACCCCTCGATCCTCCGCGTCGGTGGCGACTACTACCTCGCCACCTCCACCTTCGAATGGCTGCCGGGCGTCGCCGTCCACCACTCGCGCGACCTCGTCCACTGGCGTCCGCTCGGCGGGCTGCTGCGCGAGGAGCGCCTCATCGACCTCACCGGACGCCCGGACTCCGGCGGGGTCTGGGCGCCCTGCCTCTCGTACACCGGCGGGCTCTTCCACCTCGTCTACAGCGATGTCACCAACCTCTCCGGCGCCTTCAAGGACGTCCGCAACCACGTCGTCACCGCGCCGTCGCTCACCGGCCCCTGGTCCGAGCCGGCCCCCTTTCCCTCGCACGGCTTCGACCCGTCCCTCTTCCACGACGACGGCGAGGGCGGCGACGGCCGCAGCTGGGCGCTGTGGATGGAGTGGGACCACCGGCCCGGCCGCCATCCCTTCGGCGGGATCCTGCTCCAGGAGTGGGACCGCACCGCCCGCCGGGTCACCGGCCCGCTCCACCGCATCTTCACCGGCACCTCCCTCGCCCACACCGAGGGGCCGCACCTCTACCGCCGCGACGGCTGGTACTACCTGCTGACCGCCGAGGGCGGCACCTCCTGGGCGCACGCCGTCACCGTGGCCCGCTCCCGGCAGTTGACCGGCCCGTACGAGGCCGATCCCGCCGGTCCGCTGCTCACCGCCCACGGGCACGAGGATCTGCCGCTCCAGAAGGCCGGCCACGGCAGTCTGGTCGCCACCCCGGCCGGCGAGTGGTTCCTCGCCCACCTCATGGCCCGCCCGCTCAGCCCGCTCGGCGCCTGCGTCCTCGGCCGGGAGTCGGCGATCCAGCGCATCGAATGGAACGACGAGGGCTGGCCCCGCCTCGGCGGCGCACCGCCCGTCCCGGCCGGCGGTGCGGCCCTGCCCCGGCCCGTCGTCGCGGGACCGGCCCTGGCACCGGACCCGCTCCCGGCCGAACCCGAGTGCGAGATCTTCGCGGGGCCGGAGCTGGGCCCCGCCTGGGCAACCCTGCGCCGCCACCCGGACCCCTCCTGGCTCAGCCTCACCGAAGACCCCGGCCGGCTCCGGCTGCGCGGCGGCGAGTCGCTCGGCTCGACCCACCGCCAGAGCCTGGTCGCCCGCCGCCAGCAGGCCCACGACTTCACCTTCGCGACCCGGCTGCACGCCGATCCGTGCTCACCGCTGGAGATGTCCGGCCTGGTCCACTACTACAACTCCACGCTCTGGCACTACCTCCACCTCACCCGGGACGAGGAGCTGGGCCGGGTCCTGCGCGTCGGAGTCTGCGACCACGGCCACTACACCGAACCGTGCGACCCGGTCCCGGTCGGCGACGGCCCCGTCGAGCTGCGGCTGACCGGCCGGGGCGCCCGTGCCCGGTTCTCCTGGCGCACCGGCCCGCACACCGCCTGGCAGACGATCGGCCCCTGGCTGGACACCACCCGGCTCTCCGACGAGAGCGCCACCCGGGGCGACCCGGCCACCGGGCACTTCACCTCCTGGGGGTTCACCGGCGCCTTCGTCGGGCTGTGCGCCCAGGACCTCACCGGCGCGGGCGCCACGGCCACGTTCTCCTGGGCGGAGTACCGACAGCCGGGCGACGAGCGGCCGGAGCCCTGGCACCCCGGCGACGAGCGGCCCGGTGGCGCCGACCGCCCCCACGGAGGGTGAACGCGTCCCCCGGCCCCCGGCCGCTACGCTTCCCCGGACGGCAGCGGAGATACGACGAGGCGGAACGGGCGGCAGGGATGACGGCGGACACGGCGGACAGCACCGGCGCCGGCGGCAGAACCACGCTCAGCGCCATCGCCTCCGTGGCCGGGGTCTCCGTCTCCACCGTCTCCAAGGTCCTCAACGGCCGCTCCGACGTCTCCGCCGGGACCAAGGAGCGCGTCGAATCGGTCATGGACGACCTCGGTTACGAGCGCCGCCCGACGCGCCGCCGGGGCAGCGTGATCGACCTCGTCCTCAACGAGCTCGACAGCCTCTGGTCGGTGGAGATCCTGCGCGGTGTCGACGAGGTCCTCGACGCGGCGGGCGCCGGCATGGTGGTCTCGGCGGTGCACGGCCGCAGCGCCAACACCCGCGAGTGGCTCGACCAGCTCGCGGCCCGCCGCAGCAACGGGGCGATCCTCGTCGTCTCCGAACTCACTCCGCAGCAGCGCAAACGCCTGGTCGCCATGGACATCCCGTTCGTCCTGGTCGACCCGGTCGGCAGCGTCGACGCCCTGGTGCCGACGGTCGGCGCCACCAACTGGGCCGGCGCGGTCAGCGCCTGCGAGCACCTCATCGGCCTCGGCCACACCCGGATCGCCCATCTGGCCGGTCCCCGCCAGCTGTTGTGCAGCCGGGCGCGGGCCGACGGCTTCCACGCCGCGATGGAGCGGGCCGAACTCCCCGTGCCCGAGGCCTGGGTGGCGTACGGCGAGTTCAACGACCGTTCCGGACGGGCCGAGATGGCGCGCCTGCTCGACCTGACCGAGGCCCGCGGCGAGAAGCCGCCGACCGCGGTCTTCGCCGCGAGCGACCTCCAGGCGCTCGGCGCCTTCGAGGTGCTCCGGGACCGGGGGTTCGCCATCCCGCAGGACGTGAGCGTCGTCGGTTTCGACGACCTGCCGGTGGCGCGCTGGACCCACCCTGCCCTGACCACCGTGCGCCAGCCGCTGCTGGAGATGGCCGCGATGGCGGCCACCACCCTGCTCCGGATCATCGACGGCGAGCACGTGGAGAACCTGCGGCTGGAGATGGCGACCGAGCTGATCGCCCGGGCCAGCACCGCTCCGCCGCGACCGCAGTCCTGACCGCAGTCCTGATGGCACTCCTGACGGCACGAGGCCCGTACCGCGAGGAACATCGCGGTACGGGCCTCGGCTGTTCCGGCCCTCGGCGGGTCAGGGCGCCCAGGGAGCGGCGAGCGTCCAGCTGCTGTCCGCGGTCAGGGTCTGCGGCCGGTTGAAGCCGTCGCCCGCACTGCCGGAGGCGATGTACACCGCCGAGTCGAAGTGGCGGAGGTACGAGCCCGGAAGGTTGATCGACTCGAAGGTGACGCCGGTTCCGCCGACCCCGGGCCGGGCGCAGAAGGTGGCGTCCTGGCGGTAGAGCGCCGTGTTCTCGTTCGGCGCGTTGCGTACCCGGCTGTCGGCGTGGCGCAGGAACTGACCGGGGAAGTTCACCGACTCGAACGAGTAGCAGGACGAGTCGGCCAGTCCGCGCCGCACGGTGTACGTGGCGTCCTGCTTGAGCGCGGCGCTGCTGCCCGCGCTCACGACCTCGGTGTACGCGAGGCTGTCGGCGTGCCGCAGATACCGGTCGGTGTGCCCCCACGTGGTGACCCGCAGCGAGCGGCGTACGTCGGTCGGGAGCACGACGGAGCTGCGCCACAGGGCCGGCTCGGTGGTGTTCCAGGTGGCGTCGGCGGCGAAACCGGCAGCGGTGTCCCAGGAGTTGGGGCCGCCGCTGCGGGCCAGGTACACGTTGTCGGCATGGTGCCGGAGGTAGGAGCCGCGGAAGTTGTACGACTCGTACGTGGTGCCGCCGGCGGCGAGGCCGGCCCGGGCGCACCAGGTGGCGTCCGCGGCGAACGGGCCGCCGGTGTTCGCGTCGACCCGCACCCGGCTGTTCGCGTGGCGCAGGTAGCGGCCGGGCTGGTTGACCGACTCGAAGGAGACGCAGCGCGGGTCGGCGAGACCGGCCACGGTGCGGTACGAGGCGTCCTGGCGGGCGGTGTCGGACGAGGCGGGCGAGAGGACGTCGGTGCGGGCCGCCGAGTCGGCGTGGCGCAGATAGCGGTCGGTGAAACCGGGTGTGGTGACCCGGAAGGAACGGACGTGGCCGAGGGTGTGCTGCGGCGTGGAGTTGAGGTTGCGGGAGGCGCCGATCAACGCGCCGTGTGCCGACCGTAGTTGGTTGGTGTCGACCTTCTGGACGCGCCGGTCGTAGGTGAGCAGCCCGTTGTACTCGCCTTCGACGTCGGTGATCTCCGTGTAGACGTACGCGGAGACGCCCTTGGTGGTCATCAACTGCTGCACGTCGCGGACCATGCCGGTGTAGCGGTCGTTGAGCTGGGCGTTGCTGAAGACCTGTTCGTAGGCGAAGAACCTGTTGTCGGGGCTGTACTCATGACCCGGTGTGCGGAGTCCGATGCCGCCGAACTCGCCGAGTACGGAGAACCGGGTGGCGGTGGGGCGTGGTGCGTCCGGGCCGGTGTAGACGTGCCAGTCGAGCATGTCGCCGTTGCCCGGGTCGCCCTTGGAGACGCAGCAGTTGTAGCCGCTGTGGGCGTTCATCAGCCGGGACGGGTCGTAGTTCTTCAGCTCGTCGGCGATACGCCGGGTGGCGTTCAGGTCCCACTCGCCCCAGCCCTCGTTGAACGGGACGTAGGAGATGACCGCCGGGGAGAACCGGTGTTCGTCGATGATCTCGCGCGCCTCGGTCTCCAGTTGGGAGATCTGGGCAGGGCTGCGGTTCTGGTCGAAGGCCGGGGTGGAGGGGATGTCCTGCCACACCAGCAGCCCGAGCCGGTCGGCGTGGTAGTACCAGCGGGCCGGCTCCACCTTGATGTGCTTGCGCACCATGTTGAAGCCGAGTTCCTTGTGCTTCTGGAGGTCGAAGGCGAGGGCCGCGTCGGTGGGCGCGGTGTACAGGCCGTCGGGCCAGTAGCCCTGGTCGAGCGTGCCGATCTGGAAGACGAACTCGCCGTTCAGCGTGGGCCGCAGGACCCCGTCGACCATCTTCTTGCCGACCTCGCGCATCCCGAAGTAGCTGGTCACGCTGTCGACGGCGGCGCCGGAGGCGTTGCGCAGGGTCACCCGCAGGTCGTACAGGAACGGGTCGTCGGGCGACCAGTGCCGGGCGTTCGGCACGGGTACGGAGAACTCGGTGAAGCCGCCGGTGGCCTCGCCGACCACGGTGGCACCGGACAGCGCCTCGGCGCGGACGGTGTGGCCGCTGACGTTGCCGCGGGTGAAGACCCGCACGCGGGCGGTGCTGGTCGCCAGATCGGGCCGGATGTCGACGGAGTAGAGCGAGGAGGCGGGGGTCGGCTCCAGCCAGACGGTCTGCCAGATGCCGGAGTTGGGCGTGTAGAAGATCCCGGTGGGGTTGTTGGTCTGCTTGCCGACCGGCTGCTTCTCACCGCGCCCGTCGGTCGGGTCGTAGACGCGCACGAGCAGCTCGTTGGAGCCGGCCCGCAGCTGGGGCGTGATGTCGACCTCGAACCGGTCGTAGCCGCCCCTGTGCGTGGTGACCTGGGTGCCGTTGACCCAGACGGTGGCCTCGTAGTCCACCGCGCCGAAGTGCAGTTGGACGCGCTGGCCGTTCCAGCTCTGCGGGACGGTGAAGGCGCGCTTGTAGAACATCAGGTCGCGGTTGTCGTTGCGCATGATGCCGGACAGGGCCGACTCGACCGGGTAGGGCACGAGGATGCGCTCGGGCAGGGTCTGGCCGAACGGCGGCGCGGCGTTCCGGTTGACGTTCCCGGAGCCGTCGACCGGCGGGTTGAGGAACTCCCACTCACCGTTGAGCGACTGCCAGGCCTGCCGCGTCATCTGCGGTCTCGGATAGTCCGGCAGCGGGTTGGTGGTGGACACCTGACCGGTCCACGGCGTGGTCAACGGCGGCGGTTTGGGTACGACGGCGGCGGTGGCGGTCCCGGTGAACAGCGGGCCTCCCACCATCACCAGCAGGGCCACCAGACAAGCGACGACGCGTCGCATCGATCTCCTCCAGGCAGGACGGCGCGCGGAGTGAGGCGCGACGCCCCGGCGGAGTGAGCCGTGGCAGCGTGCGGCATTCCGTGCGGGGTTGGACGTGCGGGGAAACGCGGGGAGGGAACGCCCATGTCCGGCCCCTTGAAGGGGAGTTGGGACTGGGGCACGGGGAACGTAACACGAGACATACTCAAACGGAATCGCTCAGGAACACCCAATAATCAAACGTTTCCCACCATGCGACGAGAGGGCGTCCGGAACGCGCGGCAGTCGCGCCGACACGAAAGCCTCACCGGCGTCGTCCAAGGACGTGCGGGGGTCGCCGGGCTTCCGCCACGGGCGGCCGGCGGCGAAGGAGGCGGGGGCGATGCGGGGTACGGACGGGTGGGGGCTGGCCGTGGACATCGGCGGGGCCTTCGTCAAGGCGGCCTACTGGGACGGGTACGGCGAGGTCGGCACGCTGCCGGTGCTTCCGGCGACGGTCCACCGGGATCTGGACGGGCGGCTGCTGACGGGACCGGAGGCGGTCCGGCTCGCCCGGACCGCTCCCGACCGGGCCGAGGCGATGCCCGCCCGCGCCCTGGCCGGCCAGGACGGCCTGCTGCTGGGCGGAGAGCCGGCCGCCCCGGCGGAGCTGGTGACGGCCCTGTTGGCCAGAGTGGTCCAGGACGCCGGACCGGGGTCCGGCCGGGCGCGGCCGGACGCGCTGACGCTGATCGTGCCGACCGGCTGGGGCGGGACGGAACGCGCTGTGCTCGCGCGCGCCGCCGTCGCCGCGGGCCTGCCGGAGCCCGCCTGGCTGCCGGCCCCGGTGGCCGTGGCGGCGGGCTGGGCCGCGCGCCGTCGGGCGCCCGACGGCGCACGGGTGGCCGTCTGCGACGCGGGCGGCACCGGGCTGCGATGTGCCCTGGTCGACCTGGACCGGTTCGCGTACGAGGCCGGGGACGAGGTGGCGTGCGGCGGCGCGGATCTCGACGAGGCGCTCTTCCGGCTGGTGGAGGGCCGCGCCCGGGCGGCCGGGCCCGAGGGGTGGGAGCGGCTGCTGAACGCCGAGGGGCCGGAGGGCCTGCGGGCCCGGGCGCAGCTGCGCGAGGACGTGACGGGCGTGCGCGAGGCCCTGGCGGCGACGACGAGCGTCCCCTTCGTCGTACCCGGCCTCGGTGCGGAACTCCTGCTGCGGAGAGCGGAGTTCGAGGAGGCGGCCGACGAGCCGCTGGCCCGGGCGGGCGACGCTCTGGCGGAGCTGCTCGCCACCGGCGTACCACCCGAAGCGGTGCTGCTGGCGGGCGGTGCGGCGCGGACGCCCCGGCTCGCGGAGCTGCTGGCCCGGGCGGCGGGCGGCCGGCCGGCCTGCCTCCTCGTGGCCGCTGTGGTGAGCGCGGTCCTGGTCCTGATGCCCCGGATGAGAGCGCGGAAGGTACGCGACGAAGTCGCCGCCGACTTCGTCTACTTCGGCCACCTGCGCCTCTGGGATCCCGTACGCCTGGCCGAAGCCCTGCACCAGGACGTGCTGCCCGTGGTCACCCGGTCCATCGTGGTCAACAGCCACATCGCCTGGCGCAAACACTGGCTGCTCCGCCTGTCGATCGTCCTGGCCCTGGCCGGCGGTCTCCTGCTCCTGCTGGCCCTGATGCTCAGGCGCTGAGGGCCGAGGAGGCGTACACGCAGGGAATTTTGTCGTGGCCAGACCAATCCTTCCCGTGACCGGCACCGAACACAGGACATCAGCGACCGCACGCGGCTCCGGTCCCGATCGGAACCGCCGGAAGGGGATGTGTTCTTGTGATAGCCCGTCGTACGACTCGCCTCACCGCACTGCTCGTCGTGCCCGCCGCGCTCACTCTCGGCGTCGCCGTACCCGCCTTCGCGCACGAAGGCCACGCCGGAGCCACGACGAAGGCCGCCGACGGCGACACGTACCAGATCGACCTGGAACCGCTGAACGACTCCGGCGCCACCGGCGCCGCCCTGGTCACTCTCGACGGCACCAAGCTGACCGTGAAGATCGACGCCCGCGGCCTGGTGCCCGGACAGCCGCACGCCCAGCACATCCACGGCTCCACCGACGGACACGACTTCCGCTGCCCCGACAAGAGCGCCGACAAGGACGGCGACGGCATCGTCACCACGGCCGAGGGGCTGCCGACGTACGGGGACATCAACATCTCCCTCACCACCAAGGGCGACACGTCCAAGGAGAGCGGGCTGGCCGTCGACCGGATGCCCGTCGCGGACAAGGACGGCAAGCTGACGTACTCCCGGACCATCACCGTCTCGCAGGACGTGGCGGACCACTTCAAGGACCTGCACATCGTGCAGCACGGCATCGACCGCAACAACGACGGGAAGTACGACTTCGGCGCGGGCAAGAGCGAACTCGACCCGAAGCTTCCCCAGGAGGCCACCGCCCCGGCCAACTGCGGCATGGTCAAGGGCGCCGCCGTCGGCTCCGTGCCGGTGGGCGGCGTCGAGACCGGCTCCGCCACCACCGCGGGCGTGGAGTCGCCCGGCCTGCTGGCGGCCGGGGGCGCGGCCGTCCTCGCGGCCGGCGGACTGTTCGCCGTGCGCCGCCGGACGCGGACCTCGGACGTCCGGCACGAGGGCTGACGTACGACCGCTCCGCACGCTGGGCAACGGCAAGCAACAGAGACAGGTGAGGCGATGAACGGCACACCCGACACACCCGACACGGAGGAGCGCCGCGGGACACTCCGGCGGCGACGTGTCCCGCTCATCGCCGCTATCGCCCTGCTCCTGACCGGCGGGCTGCTGCTGGCCCTGGGAACCAGCCGCCAGCAGCCCGCCCCGCCGCCCGCCGCGAACAAGGGCGGCCCGGCCGCCGCCACCCCGGCCGACCCCCGGACCGAACCACCGTCCGGGGCGCCGCGCGCCGAATCCCTGCCCCCCTCCCGCCCGGTGAGCATCACGATCCCGTCCCTCAAGGTCACCTTGGACCTGGAACAGCTCGGGCTGGGAAAGGACCGAGCGATGGAGACACCGAAGGACCCGGCCAAGGCCGGCTGGTACCGCCCCGGAGTCACCCCCGGAGCTCTCGGCCCCTCGATCATCGCGGGGCACGTCACGTGGGACGGCGCACCAGCAGTCTTCTTCAAGCTCACCGAACTCGACCCCGGCGACCGCATCGACGTCAGACGCGCGGACGGCACGACCGCGGTCTTCACCGTCGAGCGCACCGCCGTCTACCCCAAGAACGAGTTCCCGACGGTCGAGGTCTACCGCAACCTCGACCACGCCGGCCTCCGCCTCATCACCTGCGGCGGCGACTACTCCGAGGCCGACAGCCGCTACGCCGACAACGTCGTCGTCTACGCCGCCCTGACCGGACAGACCTGACCGAGGAACAGGGCGGGGCCGGACGGCACCCGGGTTCATGGTCCTGGAGCCGGCCCACTGTCCGCCGTTGCCGGTCCGCCCGGCTTCGGCGGTGCACCCCCGTCCCACCTGCCCGTTCGCCTTCCGTCCCGTGGCGCGCGGGTGTCGTGGAGGCGGGTGCGCGAGGATTGGGGCCATGGCCAACCGACTTACGCAGACCACCTCCCCGTACCTGCTCCAGCACGCCGACAACCCCGTCGACTGGTGGCCCTGGTCGCCCGAGGCGTTCGAGGAGGCCAGGAAGCGGGATGTGCCCGTGCTGCTCAGCGTCGGATACGCCTCCTGCCACTGGTGCCACGTCATGGCGCACGAGTCGTTCGAGGACAAGACCGTCGCTGCCTACCTCAACGAGCGGTTCGTCGCCGTGAAGGTCGACCGGGAGGAGCGGCCCGACGTCGACGCCGTGTACATGGAGGCCGTGCAGGCGGCCACCGGGCACGGGGGGTGGCCGATGACCGTGTTTCTCACGCCGGACGCCGAACCCTTCTACTTCGGGACCTACTTCCCGCCCGAGCCCCGGCACGGCTCGCCCTCCTTCCGGCAGGTGCTCGAAGGGGTGAGTGCCGCGTGGACCGATCGGCGGGAGGAGGTCGCCGAGGTGGCCGGGCGGATCGTTGCCGACCTGGCCGGGCGGTCGCTGGCGCATGGCGGTGACGGGGTGCCGGGGGAGGCGGAGGTGGCACAGGCGCTGCTCGGGTTGACCCGGGAGTACGACGAGCAGCACGGCGGGTTCGGGGGTGCGCCCAAGTTCCCGCCGTCCATGGCGGTGGAGTTCCTGCTGCGGCATTACGCCCGTACGGGAGCGGAAGGCGCTCTTCAGATGGCCGCCGATTCCTGCTCCGCCATGGCCCGGGGCGGGATCTACGACCAGCTCGGTGGCGGGTTCGCCCGCTACTCCGTGGACCGGGAGTGGGTCGTCCCGCACTTCGAGAAGATGCTCTACGACAACGCGCTGCTCTGCCGCGTGTACGCCCACCTCTGGCGGACCACCGGGTCCGAGGAGGCCCGCCGGATCGCCTTGGAGACCGCCGACTTCATGGTGCGGGAGCTTCGTACCACCGAGGGCGGCTTCGCCTCCGCGCTCGACGCCGACAGTGAGGACGCGGACGGCAGGCATGTCGAGGGTGCCTTCTACGTGTGGACCCCCGCGCAGCTGCGTGCGGTGCTCGGTGAGGAGGACGGGGACTTCGCCGCCGCGTATTTCGGGGTCACCGAGGAGGGCACCTTCGAGGAGGGTGCTTCTGTTCTTCAGCTCTCCGGTGACGCGCGGCCCGTGGATGCCGGGCGCGTCGCCGACGTACGGGCCCGGCTGCTGGCGGCGCGTGAGGAGCGGCCGCGTCCGGGGCGGGACGACAAGGTGGTCGCCGCCTGGAACGGGCTCGCCATCGCCGCCCTCGCCGAGACCGGGGCCTACTTCGACCGGCCCGACCTCGTGGAGCGCGCCACCGAGGCCGCCGATCTGCTGGTCCGGGTCCATCTCGGTGAAGTCGCCCGGCTGACCCGGACCTCCAAGGACGGGCGCGCGGGTGACAACGCCGGGGTGCTGGAGGACTACGGCGATGTGGCCGAGGGGTTCCTCGCGCTGGCCGCTGTGACGGGTGAGGGGGCCTGGCTGGAGTTCGCCGGGTTCCTGCTCGACGTCGTCCTGGAGCAGTTCACCGGCGAGGGCGGGCAGCTCTACGACACCGCGCACGAGGCGGAGAAGCTCATCCGGAGGCCGCAGGATCCGACCGACAGCGCCACTCCGGCCGGGTGGACAGCCGCTGCGGGGGCCCTCCTCTCGTACGCCGCCTACACCGGGTCCGAAGCCCATCGTGCCGCCGCAGAGGGTGCGCTCGGTGTGGTCAAGGCGCTGGGGCCGCGTGCGCCGCGGTTCATCGGCTGGGGGCTCGCCGTCGCCGAAGCGCTGCTGGACGGGCCGCGTGAGGTGGCCGTCGCCGGGCCGGTCGGCGGTGAGCTGCACCGTACGGCGTTGCTCGGCCGGGCGCCGGGGGCCGTTGTCGCGGCGGGTGAAGGGCCGGGGGCCGGGGACGAGTTCCCGCTGCTGGTGGACCGGCCTCTGGTGGGCGGTGCGCCGACCGCGTACGTCTGCCGGCATTTCGTCTGTGACGCGCCGACCACCGATGCGGGGGAGTTGGCGGTGAAGCTCGGCGGCTGAGAGCAGAGAGGCGCCAGGGGCCGGCCGTCGCGTGCGGCCGGCCCCTGTACGTCCTAGCCGTGCTGGTACGCCACCAGCGAGATGCCCACGTAGTGCGCCACGAACGCCGCCAGCGTCAGCGAGTGGAAGACCTCGTGGAAGCCGAACCAGCGCGGCGACGGGTTCGGCCGCTTGATGCCGTAGATCACGCCGCCCGCGCTGTAGAGCAGCCCGCCGACGATGACCAGCACCAGGACCGCGATGCCGCCCGTCCGCATGAAGTCGGGCAGGAAGAAGACCGCGGCCCAGCCCATCGCGATGTAGCACGGCGTGTAGAGCCAGCGCGGGGCGCCGACCCAGAAGACCCGGAACGCGATGCCCGCCGCCGCTGCCGCCCAGACCGCCCAGAGCAGCGGCCGTCCGGTGGATTCCGGCAGGAGCAGCAGGGTCAGCGGGGTGTAGGTCCCCGCGATGATCAGGAAGATGTTGGCGTGGTCCAGGCGGCGCAGCACCGCCTCACCGCGCGGGCCCCACGTGCCGCGGTGGTAGACCGCGCTCACGCCGAAGAGCAGGCACGCGGTCGCGATGTAGACGGCGCACGCGATCCGGCCGCGGGTGCTGTCGGTGAGGGCGATCAGGGTGATTCCGGCGATCAGCACCGCCGGGAACATGCCGGCGTGCAGCCAGCCGCGCATCCGGGGCTTGACGGGAACGGGGTCGAGTTCGACAGGGCCTGTGGTCGCCCCGGTCGGGCCCGGGATCGCCCCGACCGGATCGGTGGTCGCGGCGGCAGCGGCGTCAGTCATATCCGCATGCTACCTACGCAACCGTAGGTAACGAATATAAGTGGCCATGCTCACGTGTGAGGCCCCCTGGACAGATGGGCGAAACGGTCGGATGATCAAATGAGTGCGGTCGGCACCGGATGAGCGCCAGGGGATCGAAGGGTACGAAGCATCCGGGTCGCAGCCCCCACGGGGCACCTGACAACACCCACCCTCATCAAGGAGCGATCGTGGCGCGCGACATCGCGGCTCCCCTCACTGTCCCCACCCACCACCAGGAGCTGATCTCCTGGGTCGACGAGATCGCAGCCATCACCCAGCCCGACCGGGTGGTCTGGTGCGACGGCTCCGAGGCCGAGTACGAGCGCCTGTGCGGGGAGCTCGTCGCCAAGGGCACGTTCACCAAGCTGGACGAGATCAAGCGGCCGAACTCGTACTACGCCGCGTCCGACCCGAGCGATGTCGCCCGCGTCGAGGACCGTACGTTCATCTGCTCCAAGGAGGAGAAGGACGCGGGCCCGACCAACCACTGGAAGGACCCCGCCGAGATGCGGGAGATCTTCACCGGTGAGGACGGTGTGTTCCGTGGGTCCATGCGCGGCCGCACCATGTACGTCGTCCCCTTCTGCATGGGGCCCGTCGGCTCGCCGCTCTCCGCCATCGGCGTCGAGATCACCGACTCCGCGTACGTCGCCGTCTCCATGCGCACCATGACCCGCATGGGCCAGGCGGTCCTGGACGAGCTGGGCACCGACGGCTTCTTCGTGAAGGCCGTCCACACGCTCGGTGCCCCGCTGGCCGAGGGCCAGGAGGACGTCCCGTGGCCCTGCAACACCACCAAGTACATCTCGCACTTCCCCGAGGACCGCGAGATCTGGTCGTACGGCTCCGGCTACGGCGGCAACGCCCTGCTCGGCAAGAAGTGTTACGCGCTCCGCATCGCCTCCGTGATGGCCCGCGACGAGGGCTGGCTCGCCGAGCACATGCTGATCCTCAAGCTCACGCCGCCGCGCGGTGAGTCGACGTACGTGGCCGCCGCGTTCCCGTCCGCCTGCGGCAAGACCAACCTCGCCATGCTGGAGCCGACCATCCCCGGCTGGACCGTGGAGACCATCGGCGACGACATCGCCTGGATGCGGTTCGGCGAGGACGGCCGGCTCTACGCGATCAACCCGGAGGCCGGGTTCTTCGGTGTCGCGCCCGGCACCGGCGAGCACACCAACGCCAACGCCATGAAGACCATGTGGGGCAACTCCGTCTTCACCAACGTGGCGCTGACGGACGACGGTGACGTCTGGTGGGAGGGCATGACCGAGGAGGCGCCCGCGCACCTCACCGACTGGAAGGGCAACGACTGGACCCCGCAGTCCGGGACGCCCGCCGCCCACCCCAACGCCCGCTTCACCGTCCCGGCCGGGCAGTGCCCGATCATCGCGCCCGAATGGGAGGACCCGAAGGGCGTGCCGATCTCGGCCATCCTCTTCGGCGGCCGCCGCGCCTCCGCCGTACCGCTGGTCACCGAGTCCTTCGACTGGCAGCACGGCGTCTTCCTCGGAGCCAACGTCGCCTCCGAGAAGACCGCCGCCGCCGAGGGCAAGGTCGGCGAGCTGCGCCGCGACCCGTTCGCCATGCTGCCGTTCTGCGGCTACAACATGGGCGACTACATGAACCACTGGGTCAAGGTCGGTGCGGACAAGGCCGATCAGTCGAAGCTCCCGAAGATCTACTACGTGAACTGGTTCCGCAAGAACGACGCGGGCAAGTTCGTCTGGCCCGGCTTCGGTGAGAACAGCCGCGTGCTCAAGTGGATCGTGGAGCGCCTGGAGGGCAAGGGCGAGGGCGTCGAGACCCCGATCGGCATCCTGCCGGCCAAGGGCGCACTCGACACCGAGGGCCTGGACCTCTCCGAGGCCGACCTCGACTTCCTGCTCACGGTCGACAAGGAGGTCTGGCGCGAGGAGGCCGCCCTGGTCCCCGAGCACCTCGACACCTTCGGCGACCACACGCCCAAGGAGCTGTGGGACGAGTACCGCGCGCTGGTGGAGCGGCTGGGCTGAGCCCCGTACGACCGCTCCGAGCCGCGTACGGCTCGGACCCCTGAACCCCGCGGCCGGGTCCATCGGAGATCCGCCCTGACCTGTGGAATCGACGATCCGCCGCGGTACGGGGCCTGTCGTCGCAGACGGCCCCCGGGTGTCCCCGACCAAGGACGCCCGCCCGGCCCCCGGAACCCCCTCACGGTTCCGGGGGCCGGCCTCGTTCTCGGGGGAGGACGTCGTGGCGCCCGGTCCGCGCGCCCTGCCGGCACGCGGACCGGGGCCGTCAGTGGGCGCCGACCAGCTGCTCGGCGGCGGTGGAGGCGAGGGCCTCGGTGTGGGCGTCCATCCGCTGCGCGGAGAGGATCGCGGCGGTGGTGTCGGCGCGCGACGCGGCCACCACCAGCGCGCGGCCCGCCAAGGCGTGTGCGCGGCGGTGCAGGGACGCCGGGGCGGCGTCGGTCAGGGCCGCGTGCCGGGCGGGCGGGGCGCCGCGCAGGCGTGCCACCTGCTCGGCGATGCGGTCGCCCGCCGGGCCGAGGCCGAGTTCGTCGGTGACCGCGAGGAGCGCGGCGAGATGCCCCGCGAGCTGGATGTCCAGCTCCTCCTCGCGGCTGCGGTGCGGAAAGTCCGCGTCGTCGGCCGGGCTGTGGACCGATGGGGTGCGGATCGGCTCGTACATGGATGGCCTCCCGGTGATGCTGGGTATCCATCCTACATTGGATCGAGTCTAAGTTTGTGCCCGATCCGGTCATTGATGCTAGGGGAGGAGGGCGGGCCTACGGCTGGCCGTAGCCGTCCAGGAACGAGCCGATCCGGGTCACCGCGTCCCGCAGCTCCTCCGTCGCCGGCAGCGTCACGATGCGGAAGTGGTCGGGCTCCGGCCAGTTGAACCCCGTCCCCTGCACGACCATGATCTTCTCGGCCCGCAGCAGGTCCAGGACCATCTGCCGGTCGTCCTTGATCTTGTAGACCTTGGGGTCGAGCCGGGGGAAGAGGTACAGCGCCCCCTTCGGCTTCACGCAGGTCACGCCCGGGATCGAGGTCAGCAGGTCGTACGCCGTGTCCCGCTGCTCCAGGATCCGGCCGCCCGGCAGCACCAGGTCCTCGATCGACTGCCGGCCGCCGAGCGCGGTGGCCACCGCGTGCTGGGAGGGCATGTTGGCGCAGAGCCGCATGTTGGCCAGGATCGTCAGCCCCTCGATGTACGAGGTGGCGTGCGCCTTCGGGCCGCAGACCGCCAGCCAGCCGGAGCGGTAACCGGCCACCCGGTAGTTCTTCGAGAGCCCGTTGAACGTCAGTACCATCAGGTCCGGGGCCAGCGCCGCCGTCGGGGTGTGGGTGGCGCCGTCGTACAGGATCCGGTCGTAGATCTCGTCGGAGCAGACGATGAGGTTGTGGCGGCGGGCGATCTCGGTGAGACCGCGCAGCATCTCGTCGTCGTACACCGCGCCGGTCGGATTGTTCGGGTTGATGATCACCAGGGCCTTGGTGCGGTCGGTGATCTTCCGCTCGATGTCCGCCAGGTCCGGCATCCAGTCGGCCTGCTCGTCGCACCGGTAGTGCACGGCCGTCCCGCCGGCCAGCGAGACGGACGCTGTCCACAGGGGATAGTCCGGAGCCGGTACGAGGACCTCGTCGCCGTCGTCGAGCAGCGCCTGCATGGACATCTGGATCAGCTCGGAGACGCCGTTGCCCAGGTAGATGTCCTCGACGTCGAGGTCGTGGATCCCCTTGGTCTGGTAGTGCTGCACCACCGCGCGCCGTGCCGGAAGCAGGCCCTTCGCGTCGCCGTAGCCGTGCGCGCCCGAAAGGTTCCGCAGGATGTCCTCAAGGATCTCCGGCGGGCACTCGAACCCGAACGCGGCCGGGTTGCCCGTGTTGAGCTTGAGGATGCGGTGACCGGCCGCTTCGAGCCGCATCGCCTCCTCCAGCACGGGGCCCCGGATCTCGTAGCAGACGTTGGCGAGCTTGGTGGACTGGATGACCTGCATGTCCGCGAGCTTACGGCCGCGTTTCGCGCGGTGCGCGGAGATTGCGCCGTCCTCGCGACCTCCGCACCGGCCCGCCGCCACGCTCCGGCTTCCATCGGCAAGGCCGCCCCGGCCCCGGACCGTGGGATCGTCCGGTCGGGGCGGGGGTGCGGCTTGGAAAGGCCGGAAACGGGCGTGGGCGGTCAGGGCGGGTGAGATGCGCCACGCGAGGGTTCATCCGGCCACCGCGTTCGTACGTGAGGCCGCCGGGGGCGGTCTGGCGTACGAACGTGAGGCCGCCGGATGAGCGGTATGGCGTTCGTACGGGAGCTGCCGGGGGAGCGGGTATGGCGTTCGTACGGGAGCCGCCGGGGGAGCGGTATGGCGTTCGTACGGGAGCCGCCGGTGCGGTCACTCCGGCAGTCGGACGCCTTCCGGGAGCCGGATGCCGAAGTCGTCCGCCAGGACCCGCAGCGCCTCGTCGCCGTCCGTCAGCCGCCGCTCCTTGACCGTGCCGCCGTCGGCCGTCTCCACCAGGTCCAGCCCGGCCAGCAGCAGGTGCGAGCCGGTCAGGGTGCGCTGCGCGTACACCGCCTGCCGGAACGGCGAGCGCGGGTGCGTCGCGATGTGCCAGTTGATCACCTCGTAGTCCGGTGCCTCGAACGGCTCCAGGGTGAACGCGTACTGCGGCTCCCACCCGCCGCCCTTCTCCGCCCGCAGCTCCCACATCGGCAGGGGGCCGTCGTGCGCGACGTGGACCAGCCGGTGGTGGCGCGGTGTGTCGGACAGCTCGGCGTCCTCCACCAGCTCGATCGGCTCCAGCAGCGCGCCGGTGGTCCCGAAACCGACGTCCGCCAGATACGGGTGCGGCTCACCCTCCACGTCCACCCGCATCAGCATGTGCGTACGGGGCCGGATGTCACCCGGCGCCGCACCCAGCATCACGCGCGCCGTCAGCAGCGTCACGGAGAAGCCGATCTGCCGCAGCACGGCGGAGAAGAGGGTGTTGTGCTCGTAGCAGTACCCGCCGCGCTCGCCGCGCACGAGTTTCGCCTCCAGATCGTCGAGCGCCAGCGACGGGGCGGAGCCGAGGACGGCGTCCAGGTTCTCGAACGGGATGCCGGACAGGTGGGCGCGGTGCAGGGACCGCAGCACCTCCAGCGTGGGGCGGAGGTTCCCGGTCCAGCCGATACGGGCGACGTACGCGTCGAGGTCGAGTGTCATACGCCGACCGTACGCAGCCGGGGCGCGGGCGCGCCTCCGGCTGCGGACCGACGTGTGCGGCCGGAGGGCTTCGGTCCCTGGACCGAGACCCTCCGCGGGGCTGCTCAGATCTTGCTCAACTCCGGTGAGAGCCGGGCCGGCCCGGGTAGCGGAGGACCGTGAGTCTGTTCCGCAAGCCCCAGCCCCTCGCCGTACTCGTCGTCCGCGACGCCCCTGATGTCGTCGCCGGTCTTCGGCGCGCGCTGGAGAGCGCCACGGACGCCGAGCGCCCCGGACTGGAGCGCGCCCTCGCCCTGGCCGAGGACTCCGCCGCACGCCCGGACGCGGAGCTGCGCGGCCGGTGGGTGCGCCAGCGGCTCGCCGCCGCCGGGCACGAGGGGCCGGCGGACTCCGTGGAGGCCATCAAGATCCTGCGCCAGGCCGAGCCCGGACTGTCGCTGCTCCAGGCGGTGACGTACGCGAAGGAGGCCGCGGCGACGGAGGCCTGACCCGGGCGAGGCGGGCGGAGGCCTGACCCGGGTGGGGCGGAGGCCTGACCCGAGCGGGTCGCCCGGTCGGCATCGCCGTCCCGGACCGTCACATACCGTCCGTCGAACCCGCCGACGCGATCAGCAGCGCCGTGTCGCCGCCCTGTTCCCGGGCCGTACGGCGCGGCGTCGCGTCCCCCGACGCGTGGTGTCGGACATGGGGCCGGGCCGCTCGACCGGACCGGCGGAAATCAAGTACGCACATACGAGTGGGTGTTACCCGTTGACCGCCGACCGGGTCGGGGCGCGGAGGCGATCCCGGCGTCCCGGACGGAGAGTCGTGGCCGGAAACAACCCCTTGTGATGGCCGGACATCTGGGCCACCATGCCCATGCCAACAACCGGAAGATCTCCGGCCCTTGGCGCCACTGGAGGGGACCCCCCACATGAACAAGCCTCTCATCGGTGCGTTTCTTGCTGCCCTGCTCCTGGGGGCGGGCGTCGCGCCCGCCGTCGCGGCCGACTCCGCACAGGCGCGAGAATCCGCCACCGAGACGGCTCCCGCCGTGAAGGCCGTGACCTTCGCCGGGACCGTCGCACTCAGCAACTGTTCGGGCTCCGTCGTCCGTTCACCCGACTCTGCGCCCACCGACCCCGCACTCGTGCTCTCCAACGGGCACTGCCTGGAGACCGGCTTCCCGGGCCCCGGTGAGGTGCTCGTCGACCGGCCGTCCACGCGGACGTTCACGCTGCTCGACGCCTCGGGCAACGGGCTCGGCACGCTGAAGGCGAGCAAGATCGCGTACGGCACGATGACCGACACCGACCTCTCGCTCTACGAACTCACCTCCACCTACGAGCAGATAGAGAGCAGTTACGGCATCGAGGCGCTGGAGCTGGAGACCGCGCACCCGGTCGCGGGCACCGCCATCACCGTCGCCTCCGGCTACTGGAAGCGCACCTACAGCTGCGACATCGACGGCTTCGTCCACCAGCTCAAGGAGGGGCGGTGGACCTGGAAGGACTCGGTCCGCTACACCCCGGAGTGCCGGACCGTCGGCGGTACGTCGGGTTCGCCGGTGATCGACGACGCCACCGGCAAGGTGGTCGCCGTCAACAACACCGGTAACGAGAGCGGCCAGGAGTGCACGGACAACAACCCGTGCGAGGTCGACGAGAACGGCAAGGTGACCGTCCGCGAGGGCATCAACTACGCCCAGCAGACGTACAACATGGTCCCGTGCATCGGCACCGGCAACAAGATCGACCTGGACCGCGAGGGCTGCGGGCTGCCCAAGCCGTAGTCGCCCCGCCGCATAGGCGCATAGGCGCATAGGCGCATAGGCGCGTCGGCCGGACCCGGTCAGGTCCGGCCGACGCGTGCCGCCTCGATCCCGTCCAGCAGCACCCCGAGACCCACCCGGAACGTCTCGCGCGCCTCCCGCTCCGGATACGGCACCGGCTCTGCGCCCTCCGCCCGCTGCCCGCCGCTCGGCGGATGCTCCTCGCCGGGGACGAGACCGCGCTCCCGGCCATCGCCACGGTGCTGGAGGCGCTGCCCGCCGGGACCGGGGCCCGTCGTGTACGCCGAGGTCGCCTACGCGGCGGAGGAACGGGAACCGCCGGCCGCGGCGGGAGGCGCCGAGGTCCGCTGGGTGCACCGCGACCGGGGCGGCTCGCTGGTGCACGCCGTACGGGACGCCGGAGCGGACCTCGACGGGGTGGACGCGGCCTGGGTGGCGGGCGAGGCGTCCGCCGTGCGGGCGCTCCGCCGCCACCTGGTCGTGGACCGCGAACTTTCCAAGGCGGCCGTCGAGTTCAGCGGCTACTGGCGACGCGCGCTCGCCCAGGACGACGCCCTCACCGAGGAGCACCTCGCCTGGGCGGCCGAGCGCGCGGCGGATGCCTCGTAGTGCCTCGCGCGGCGGACGGTTCGTAGGACCTGGATCGCGGCGGGCGGTTCGCCCGTGAGCTCTCAGGCGGCTGTCGCCCCGGCTCCCCGGACCGACCGTCCCGCCAGCACCGACGTGCGCCGGCCCTCCTCGATGACGAACCGCCCGTCGATCAGGACGTGCGGAATGCCCACCGGCAACGTGCGCGGCTCCGCGAACGTGGAGCCCGCCGCCACCGTCTCCGGGTCGAAGAGCACCAGGTCCGCGCGGTAGCCCTCGCGCACCAGACCCCGGTCCGCCAGCCGCAGCCGGGCGGCCGGGCGCGAGGTCAGGTGGGCCACGCACTCCTCCAGCGAGAGGATGCCCAACTCCCTTGCGTACCGGCCGAGATACTGCGGGAACGTGCCGTACGCCCTCGGGTGCGGCTTGTCGCCCTGGAGGATGCCGTCACTGCCGCCCGTGTGCACCGGGTGGCGCATGATCTGCTGGACGTTCTCCTCGTGACCCACGTGCTGGAGGATCGTCGTCCCGAGCCGGTCCTCGGTGAGCAGCCGCCGCGCGGTCACCCACGGCTCCTCGTCGCGCAGCTTCGCCGACTCCGCCACCGTACGGCCGACGTACTCGGCCAGGTGCGGCACGCTGACGCCGGAGATCTCGATGGTGTCCCACTCGATCGGCACCCCGTGGCACCCGTCCGAGCCGAGCACCTCCAGGTGGTGCCGTATCTTCTCGGCGCTCGAAGGGTCCGCGAGCCGGGTGAGAATCGACTCCGGACCACCTTCGCCCGCCCAACTCGGCAGCATCGCCACGAGCGTCGTACAGCCGGGCGTGTACGGGTAGGTGTCGAGCGAGATGTCGGCCCCGGCGGCCAGCGCGTCGTCCAGCAGGGCCAGGAGGTCGGGCGCCCTGCCCTTGTTCACGCCGAAGTTCATGGTGGCGTGGGCGAGATGGAGCGCGCAGCCGGCGGTGCGGGTCAGCCGCACCATCTCCTCGTACGCTTCGAGCGCACCGGCTCCGTAACTGCGGTGGTGCGGGCAGTAGTAGCCGCCGTGGCGGGCCACCACCCGGCAGAGTTCGGTGAGTTCGGCATCGTCCGCGTACATCCCGGGCGTGTAGGTCAGCCCGGACGACATGCCGACCGCGCCCTCCCGCATGCCCTGGTCCACCATCTCCTTCATCCGGGCCAGTTCGGCGTCGGTGGCCGGGCGGTCGTCCCAGCCGACGGCGTACATCCGGACCGTGCCCTGCGGGATCAGGTAGGCCGCGTTGACGGCGATGCCCTGGCCGCCGAAGTTGCGGTCTAGGCGGTCCAGATAGCCGCCGACCGTGCGCCAGTCGAAGTCGATGTCGGAGCCGTCGCCGTTCCAGCCGGTGATCGAGCGGCGGACCTCGGCGAGCGTACGGTCGTCGGCCGGGGCGTACGACAGGCCGTCCTGGCCGAGCACTTCGAGCGTGACGCCCTGCGCCGCCTTCGCGCTGTGGTCCGGGTCCCGCAGCAGCGCCAGATCGCTGTGGGCGTGCATGTCGATGAAGCCGGGGGCCAGCGCGAGGCCGTCGGCGTCGACCGTGCGGGTGGCGGTGGGGCGGGGGCCGGGGGAGCCCTCGCGGTGGATCTCGGCGATCCGGCCGCCGTCGACCGCCACATCGGCGCGGTAGGACGGCTCGCCGGTGCCGTCGACGACGAGCGCGTCGCGCAGGACCAGGTCCATGGATGGCCTTTCGGAGCGGGGGAGTTGGCGGCTCAGAAGAACGTGCGGATGTAGTCCGTGACCGTGCCGTCCGACTCGACCAGCGGGATGAGCTGCCACTTGTCGAAGCTGGTGCACGGGTGCGAGAGGCCCATGCCGACCCAGTCGCCCACCTCCAGTTCGGCGCCCGCCTCCGTACGGATCCAGGTGTGCTGGTCGGAGAGGCCGGTGACCGTGATCCCGGTGGCGGGGCGGACCGAGCCGTCCCGGCCGGAGCGGACCACCTGTGCCTCGGGCAGGTCCAGGTCGTACGCCGCGTCCCGCTTGCCCGCGTTCAGGAACGCCTGCTCGCCGGTCGGTCGCGAGACGACCTGAGCCCAGAGGCGGAACGCGGGCTCCAACGCGCCTTCTTCCGGCACCCGGTTGAACGGGGTGAGGTGCTTGTAGTGGCCGTCGTCGTGCGACACGTACGCGCCGGAGCGGAGCAACTTCAGTACGGGGGAGATGAGTTCGGGGATCTCGGCGAAGACGTCCGCCACCGCGTCGAACCAGGCGCTGCCGCCCGCGCTGATCACGATCTCCTCGGCGCCGGTGAACCGCTTCTCGGCGTCGAAGGTGGCCGCGAGCGCGACGAGGCGCCGCAACCACTCCCGTACGCGCTCCGGATCGGCGTCCGGCACCTCGCCCTCGTACCCGGCGACGCCCACCAGCCGCAGCGACCCGGCCACCGCCACCGCGTCGGCCACCGCCACGCAGTCGGCCTCCGTACGGGCGCCGGTGCGCGCGCCCTCGCCCGCGCCGAGCTCCACCACCACGTCGACGGGACGGGTGGCGCCCGCCGCGCTCAGAGCCTCCTCCATCAGCTCGACCCCGCGCACGGAGTCGACGTAACAGATGAAGCGGAACTCCGGGTCGGCGCTCATCTCGCCGGCCAGCCAGCGCAGCGCGACCGGGTCGACGAGCTCGTTGGCGAGGAAGATCCGGCCGATCCCGTACGTACGGTAGACGCGGGCCTGGTGCGGCACGGCGGCCGTGATGCCCCAGGCGCCGCGCTTCAGCTGGTCCGCGAAGAGCTGCGGGGACATGGAGGTCTTGCCGTGCGGGGCGAAGGCGAGGCCGTGGCGTTCGGCGTACGTCTCCAGCAGCGCGAGGTTGTGCTCGACCGACTCGGCGGAGAGGGCGAGGACGGGCGTGGTGAAGCCGCCGGTGAAGAGGTTGCGGCGCTCGGCGGCGAGCGTTCCGACGGTCAGGCCTTCGGCGTCGGGCGGGAGCGCCTTGAAGCGGTGGTCGACGCGTTCCTCGGCGAGGCCGGCCGTGAGGGAGGCGGGTGAGGTGGTGGGGGCGGTGGGACGTTCGGCTGCCAAGGGGAGCTCCTCGAAGTCTGTTGCAACATATGCAACACCCATTGCGTATATCGCTCAACGCTGTCTAACATCCGAGCCGATGCCCGGTCAATGGTGACCACCGGCCCGCACGCCGATCAGCGAGGAGCCTTCAGTGTCCGGACCCGCAGCAGGGACGGCCCGCGCCGACACGACCACCGAGGTCGTCTGTCTCGGCGAGTCCATGGTGACGTTCCTGCCCTCGCAGCCCGGCCGCCTCGCCGACGTACCGTCCTTCGGGCGCGGGATCGGGGGCGCCGAGTCCAACGTGGCCTGCGCGCTCGCCGCCGCCGGGCATCGGGCGGCCTGGGTCGGGCGGGTCGGGGCGGACGGATTCGGCGACCACCTCGTCGAGACGATCGGGGCGTACGGGGTCGACACGTCGGCGGTCCGCCGCGATCCGGTCCGGCCCACCGGCATCTACTTCCGTACGGCGACGGATCGCGGGGAGGGTGCGCACGAGGTGGCCTACTACCGGGCCGGGTCGGCGGCTTCCGCGATGTCGCCGGCGAATGTGCCGTACGAGGAGGTCTTCGCGGGCCGCGTCCTGCACCTCTCCGGGATCACGGCGGCGCTGTCCGGTGACTGCCTGGCGCTGCTGCGGGAGCTGACGGCCGCGCGGCCGGGGCGCCCGCTGGTGTCGTTCGACGTGAACCACCGGCCGCATCTGTGGCGCGGCGGGGGCGATGCGTCGGTGCTGCTGGAGCTGGCTCGGCGGTGTGACCTGGTGTTCGTCGGGGAGGACGAGGCGGAGGAGGCGTGGGGGATCGTCGGCGCGGAGGCGATCCGGGCGGCGCTGCCGGAGCCGTCGGTGGTGGTCGTGAAGCGGGGGAGTGCGGGCGCGACGGTGTTCGCCTCGGGGCTCCGCCCCGGGCCCCGCTCCTCGGACGGCGGAGGGGCTGAGACTGCCCAGGCCTCGCGCTCCACGGAAGCCACCGAGGCCGGGGGCCCCGACACCGTCACCCACGTCCCCGCCCTCCGCGTCGATGTCGTCGCCGCCGTCGGTGCGGGCGACGCGTTCGCCGCCGGGTTCCTCTCCGCGACCCTGCGCGACCTCCCCGTACGGGACCGGGTCCGGCACGGGCACCTCATGGCCGCCGCCGCCCTCACCGTCCCCGGTGACCTCACCGAACCGCCCGCCCGGCACCACGCCGACCGCCTCGTCGCCCTCGACGACGAGGCCTGGGGGAGACTTCGTCTCGGCCCCGGCTGGACCGCAGCCGACCCGGCCGCCGAGGAGGTACGCACGCCATGAGCCAGACCGTCGACCGGGCACTCAGCATCCTGCCGCTGCTCGCCCAGGGCCCCGCCGACCTCGGCCAGGTCGCCGAGCGGCTCGGCGTCCACAAGTCCACGGCGCTGCGCCTGCTGCGTACGCTGCACGAGCACGGGCTCGTCTACCGCCAGCAGGACCAGCGCTACCGCCTCGGCGCCCGGCTCTTCGCGCTCGCGCAGGAGGCCGTCGAGAACCTCGACGTACGCGAGATCGCCCACCCGCACCTGGTCGAGCTGAACGACCGCTGCGGGCACACCGTGCACCTCGCGGTCTACGAGGAGCAGGAAGTCCTCTACATCGACAAGGTCGAGAGCCGCTACCCGGTCAGGATGTACTCGCGGATCGGCAAGCCCGTGGCGATCACCGTGGCCGCCGTGGCCAAGCTGCTGCTGGCCGACCTCACCGAGCCCGAGCGGCGCGCGATCGCCGAAAAGCTTGACTACCCCATGTACACGTCCCGTTCGACGCCGAACGCGGCCGCCTTCCTCAAGGAGCTGGCCGTCGTGCGCGAACAGGGCTGGGCCACCGACCTCGGTGGCCACGAGGAGTCCATCAACTGCATCGGCGCCCCCATCCGGGGCGCGGACGGGCGGGTCGTCGCGGCCATGTCGGTGTCCGCACCGAACGTGGTCGTCACGGCCGAGGAACTCCTCACCCTTCTCCCGCTGGTCCGGCGCACCGCCGAGACCATCAGCCGGGAGTACTCAGGATCCGGCACCAACCGACCCAAGAAAGTCTGATCAGCCATGACCGAGAAGACCGCCCTCACCCCCTCCACCCACACCACGCCGCCGGCGAAGTTCTCGCACGGGGTGCGGAAGGGGAACATCCTCCAGGTCGCCGGCCAGGTCGGCTTCCTCCCGGCCGTCGAGGGCCAGGCCCCGACGCCCGCCGGCCCGACGCTGCGCGAGCAGACCCTCCAGACCTTCGCCAACGTCAAGGCGATCCTGGAGGAGGGCGGCGCGAGCTGGGACGACGTGATGATGATGCGCGTCTACCTCACGGACGTGGACCACTTCGCGGAGATGAACGAGATCTACAACGCGTACTTCGCCGAGCAGAACCTGAAGGAGGCCCCCTCGGCGCGTACGACGGTCTACGTCGGCCTGCCGAAGGGCCTGCTGATCGAGATCGACGCGCTCGCGGTGCTCGGCTGACGCTTCCGGCCCAGCTGACGGTTCCGTCTCAGCTGACGGTCCGGACGTCTCGCCACCTCATCGCCTTGTACCACCCGCAGCAACTCTCCAACTCGCCGTACGGCACGGCGCCCCGTCCCCCGGGGGCGCCGTGCCGCGCTCCGCCCTGCCCTCCCTCCAGCACCACCGGAGTTCCCCATGCCGCTCGCCGCCACCCCACCGCCGGTCGAGACACCACCGCACACCGGTGGCCTGCTCCTCCTGATCGACGGCACCGCCGGTCTGCTGACCGTCGCCGCCCTCGGTATCGCGCTCCTCCTCTTCCTGATCATCAAGGTCAGACTCCAGCCGTTCGTCGCCCTGCTGGCCGTCTCCATAGCCGTCGGCCTCGGCGCCGGGCTCTCGGTCACCGAACTCTTCGGCACCGTGCAGAAATCCGCCGCCGTCTCGGTCATCGAGTCCGGCATGGGCGGCATCCTCGGCCATGTCGCGATCATCATCGGACTCGGGACGATGCTCGGCGCGATCCTCGAAGTCTCGGGCGGGGCCGAGGTGTTGAGCGCCCGCCTGCTGAACGCCTTCGGTGAGAAGCGCGCTCCGCTCGCCATGGGGATGACGGGCCTCGTCTTCGGCATCCCGGTCTTCTTCGACGTCGGCATCTTCGTCCTCGCGCCCATCGTGTACGCCGCCGCCAAGCGCTCAGGAAAATCGATTCTGCTCTATGCGATGCCGCTGCTGGCGGGGCTGTCGATGACCCATGCGTTCCTGCCCCCGCACCCGGGTCCGGTGGCCGCCGCCGGACTCTTCAACGTGTCGCTGGGCTGGGTCATCCTGATGGGCGCGGTCGTCGGCATCCCGTCGGTCCTCGCCGCCTGGGCGTACGCCTCCTGGATCGGCAAGCGGATCTTCGTCGACGTACCGCAGGACATGGTGGATGCGGCCGCCGAGGCCAAGGAGGCCGTCGCCGCCGAGCAGCGGGCGGCGGGCGTCACCCCGCACGAGAAGCCGGTCCCGCTCCTCACGGTCCTCGCGATCATCGGCACGCCGCTGATCCTGATCCTCGCCGCGACGTTCTCCTCCATCGCGCTGAACCCTTCGACTCTCCGCTCGGTCGTGGAGTTCTTCGGCAACCCGTTCGTGGCCCTGACGATCGCGCTGTTCCTCGCGTACTACCTGCTCGGCATCCGCCGCGGCTGGTCCCGCAAGTCCCTGGAGTCCGTCTCCACGTCCTCGCTCAAGCCGGTCGGCAACATCCTGCTGGTGGTCGGCGCGGGCGGTATCTTCGGCGCGGTCCTCAAGGGCAGCGGCATCGCGGACGCGCTGGCCGACACGTTCAACAACGTCGGCCTGCCGGTCATCCTGCTCGCCTGGCTGATCTCGGTGGTCCTCCGCGTGGCCCAGGGCTCGGCCACCGTCGCGATCGTCACCACGGCCGGAATCGTGGTCCCGCTGGTCGAGGGCCAGGACCTGTCCCAGGCGCACCTGGCACTGATCATCATGGCGATCTCGGCGGGTTCGATCTTCGCCTCGCACGTGAACGACGGCGGATTCTGGATGGTGTCGAAGTACTTCGGCATCTCGGAACGCGACACGCTGAAGTCCTGGACGGTCCTGGAGACGGTGCTGTCGGTGGCGGGCTTCGCGGTCGCGGCGCTGCTGAGTCTGGTGATCTAGGAGCCGTCAGTCCCTGGGGCCCTGGGGGCCGGCGGGTTCCCGAAGGGCTTGCCTTTCAGACGGCCATGACAGCGACGTCGTACCGCGGGATCCACTGGTCGCGGGTCACGATGGTCATCCCCTCGACCTGCGCCTGGGCGATCAGTATCCGGTCGAAGGGGTCGCGGTGCAGGGCAGGCAGTCTGTCCGCCCGCACCCCGTGTCCCGCGGTGATCGGCAGCGAGGTGAACTGGCTGTCACGTACGCGCTCCGCCAGGTCGTCGGCCATCCAGCTTCCCCAGGGACTGCTTGATGGCGATCTCCCACGCGGAGACCGCGCTGAGGTGGACGGAGGGTTCCGTGTCGAGGAGATCCTTCACCTGGTCGGAGAGCTCGTCGGAGTCCCCGAGCACCAGAGGATCACGGGTGTCGAGCAGGAGGCGCATCAGCGCATCCCGAAGGCGTCGGCGATGTCGTCGGGCAGCTCGTCGAAGTCGTCCGCGATGTGGATACGGCCCGCCAGTGACCCGCGTCCGGTCCTCCTGACCTTCGGACGCAGAGGTACCACCTTGGCGACCGGCTCACCCGCCTTGCTGATCACGACCTCCTCGCCGGTGGCGACCTGCTCCAGAATCCGGGAGAGGTGCGTCTTGGCCTCATGCACGTTGTACTGCCGGGCTGTTTCCACGGATGCCTCACCAGAGGAGAAGGGGTGGACCAAGAGGTGGACCAACTAAGGCTGCCTCAGGCTGGCTGAAGCTACCAAGGGCTACCTCCGGCTGCCCACGGCGCCGGCCCCACCACCCAATCCCCGCACGCCCCCTTGTGCCGCCCCGCCGATTGCGCTTCCTTGATCGGCATGTCCGAGACAAGCGCAACCACAGAGACAGGGGAGCCGGCCTCCCGACCGCGTAAGTCCAGCTGGAAGTACATCGGGCCCGGGATCGTGGTCGCGGCGACCGGGGTCGGGGCCGGGGATCTGGTCGCGACGCTCATCGCGGGCAGCAAGTTCGGCTACACACTGATGTGGGCGGCGGTGATCGGCTGTGTCGTCAAGATCTCGCTCGCCGAGGCCGCCGGCCGCTGGCATCTGGCGACCGGGCGCACGCTCTTCGACGGCTGGCGCAGTATCGGCGCGTGGACGACCGTCTACTTCGCGATCTACGTCGTCGTCTGGGGCTTCATCTACGGCGCCACCGCCATGTCCTCCAGCGCCCTGCCCATCGTCGCGCTCTTCCCGGACGGGCCGGGGCTGAAGTTCTGGGCGATCGTCACCGGGCTGATCGGGCTGGCCTTCGTCTGGTTCAACCGGTACGCCGTCTTCGAGAAGGTCATGACGGTCCTGATCGGGATCATGTTCGTGGTGGTCGTATACGTGGCAGTCCGGGTCGTGCCGGACGTCGGGGCCTCGTTCGCCGGGCTCGTCCCCGTACTGCCGGACGGTTCGCTGCTCTACACCCTCGGGCTGATCGGCGGCGTCGGCGGCACGATCACGATGGCCGCCTACGGTTACTGGGTCAACGCCAAGGGGTGGAGCAACTCCTCCTGGATGAAGGTGATGCGGCTCGACAACCGGGTCGCCTACGTCACCACCGGCATCTTCGTCGTCGCCATGCTCATCGTCGGTGCCGAGCTGCTGCACGCCTCGCAGATCGCCCTGACCTCCGGCGACCGCGGGCTGATCGACCTGGGCAAGGTACTGGAGGACCGGTTCGGCGCGGGCACCGCGAAGCTCTTCCTGGTCGGCTTCTTCGCCACCTCGTTCTCGTCGCTGATCGGGGTCTGGCACGGGGTGAGCCTGATGTTCGCCGACTTCGTGGAGCGGTTCCGGGCCCCCGTGGACCCGGGCGAGGAGCATGCCGGTCCCGCCGTCGTCGCCCGCCAGCAGCGGTCGCTGCCGTTCCGCGCCTACCTGCTCTGGCTGACCTTCCCGCCGATGACCCTGCTCTGGCTGGACGAGCCCTTCGGCCTGGTCATCGCCTACGGCGTGCTCGGCGCGTTCTTCATGCCCTTCCTCGCCCTGACCCTGCTCTGGCTGCTCAACTCCTCCCGTACGCCCAGCCAATGGCGCAACGGCTGGGTCAGCAACGGCATGCTGGCCCTCGCCGGGCTGCTGTTCATCGTGCTGTGTGTGCAGCAGGTGCGCGAACTTCCCTGGTGAGGGACAGGACTTACGAAACGCCGCAGCGCCGCCGGGGGAGCGGCGGCGCTGCAGGTTTCGGGGTGGCGGTACCGGTCTACGGTTACGGCAGGCTGCGGACGTGCGGGCCGACCGCCTTCGACCAGGCGAACCCGGCCGTCGCGTCCCAGTTGGTCGACCAGGTCATCGCGCCACGGAGCGACGGGTAGGTCTTCGAGGGCTTGAACGAACCGCAGTTGGTGCCCTTGGTCAGGCAGTCCAGCGCGGCGTTCACGATCGACGGGGAGACATAGCCGCTGCCCGCGCCGCGGGTGGAGGCGGGGACGCCGATGCCGACCTGGCTCGGGTCGAGGCCGCCTTCCAGCTGGATGCAGGCGAGCGCGGTGAGGAAGTCCACCGAGCCCTGCGAGTACACCTTGCCGTCGCAACCGAGCATCGAACCGCTGTTGTAGTACTGCATGTTGACGACGGTCAGGATGTCCTTGACGTTGAGCGCCGTCTTGAAGTACTCACCCGACGTCGACTGCATGTCGATGGTCTGCGGGGCCATCGTGATGACGAGCCCGCTGCCCGCCTTCGCCGACAGCTGGCGCAGCGCCTTCGTCATGTAGGTGGCGTTAAGGCCGTTCTCCAGGTCGATGTCGACCCCGTTGAAGCCGTAGTCCTGCATCAGCGCGTACACCGAGTTGGCGAACGCGGTGGCGGAGGCGTCGTTGTCGACCCGGACCGTGCCGAGCTCGCCGCCGATCGAGATGATGACGTTCTTGCCCTGCGCCTGCTTGGTCTTGATGTCCGCGCGGAACTGGGCGTCGCTGTAGCCGTTCAGGCCGGCCGTGTCCAGCTTGAAGGTGACCGCACCCGGCGTCGGCGTGGCGTCCGCGAAGGAGACCGCGATGATGTCGTAGTCGGCCGGCACATCGGTGAGCTTCTGGACGGCCGCGCCGTTGTTGAAGTTCTGCCAGTAGCCGGTCACCGCGTGCTTGGGCACGGAGGGGCCGGGGCCGGGGCCCGTGCCGGGCTTGGCCGTACGGGCGGTGATGGCCGCCGACTTGGCCGACTCGCCGGCCGCGTTGGTGGCGCTCACGGAGAACTGGTACGCGGTGTCCGCGGTCAGCCCTGTGACGGTCGCCGAGGTCCCGGTGGCCGTGGTGGCCTGGGCGCCGTTGCGGTAGACCTTGTAGCCCGTGGCGCCGGAGACCGCGTTCCAGGACAGGGCGACGGAGGAGGTCGTCGTGGCGCCCGCGGCGAGACCGGCGGGGGTGCCCGGGAGGACGGGGGGCTGCTCGCCGCCACCGCCGCCGTCCGGGCCGGTCACCTCGACGTCGTCGGCGAAGTAGGCGGACTGCCCGTACCAGCCGTGGGTGTAGACGGTCACCGAGGTGGTGTTGGCGCCCGTCTTGAAGCTCGTGGACAGCTTGGTCCAGGTGGAGGAGCCCGGCGTCCAGGTGGAGACGTCGGTCGTGCCGCTGCCGGTCACGCCGAGGTAGGCGTAACCGCCCTGCACCCAGGAGCTCAGCGCGTACGTCGAGTTGGGCTTCACGGCCACGGTCTGCGTGCACTTGGCGTGGTCCTGGCCGGCCGGGGTGGCCTTCAGCGCGGAGGTGCCGCTGCGCACGGGGGTGGAGACGGTGGCGCCGCTCCCGGCGGAACAGGACCAGTTGGCGAGCCCCGACTCGAAGCCCGCGTTCTTGGCGTTGTTGACGTCGGCGGCCTGGGCGGTGGAGACGAGGCCGGTGACGGTCAGGGCGCCCGCCGCGATGACGGCCATGGCGCCACCGAGGAACGGACGGGAGGTGTTCCTTCTGCGTCTTCTGCTGCCTGTGGAGCGTTGCACGGGTTCCTCCGGTGGGGAGTTGGTGGTGCGTGGCGGGGGTGGTGCGGCGGTGCGGGCACGGCGGAGGGGCGGGCGCGCGGCGATGGGGATGCGGAAGGGGCCGCGCGGGTGGGGCGGAAGCGGTCGTCACCGCTGGCGGATAAACTGGTCCAGACCAATCAAGTTGTCAAGACCTCTGGCAGCGAAAGGGACGTCGTGGAGCGTCGGCGCGCACCGGCTCCGGCCGCCCGCCTGACGCCCGACGGAGAGGTCGGGGCCGGAATTTCTTTGCCGGACGGTGACCCGGCGTCCACGCTCCGCTACCCACAAGAGTGATCTTGCCGAAGGTCTTCGTACCGTGACGAGAGCCGCCCGCCGCATTGGTCCGGTACGCACCTCTCTCGGCCCTGACGTGCGGTAATGGAAGCATGACCGGATTCCGGATGGCGGGTTCGGTAACGCAGCGCAATGACGGTGGAGTTGACCGAAATCGATTTCATCCCGTTTAGCACCCGATCCCCGTACGAACGGTGTTCGCATGATGACGCACTGGTCTCCGATAACTGTTCTCTGCCTGATGAGACGTGGCTAAAGTGCTGGGGCAGGAGCACGGAGCAGGAGCGATTGCGGCCGACGTCTCGACGGTGGCCGGAGCCGAACGGGGAAGAGCGTGCCGACCGCGATAGCAGTGACGAGTGCAGATCTGGTGCTGCCGCCCACCGATCAGCAGACACCGACCGCGGCCCTGCTCCAGGCCCCCGAAGCCCAGGCCCTGGAGCTGGCGATCGGCGACATGCATCTCCTGCTCGAACAGCACGGATATGTGATCGCCCTCTATCCGTCCGGCACCCGGCCCGAGCACGTCAGACGGCTCCACTCCATCCGCTCGGTCCTGGAGAGCGACCGGATCGCCCTGGTCAAGGCCGACCTCCCGCCGCTCGGCTTCGCCGTACTGGTCCGCCAGCTACGGCAGTTGTCCGTCTGTGACTTCAGCCCCGGCGTCATCGCCTCCGCCGCCCGCCTGCTGTCCCACTACATCTACGCCGGCGCCCTGCTCAACTCCGTCGCCAGGCTCGACCGGGTCCCGGTCAGCCTCAAGAGCCATGCCAAGTCCTGGGTACCCGGCTCCCAGTTCGCCGTACTCGCCGGTCCCGAACCGCAGCTCATCAAGGTCGGCCCGGCCGCCGAACCACTGGCCGGACCGGAATTCCGTACGCATCTCCTCGTCGCGAAGGGGCAGTTGCCGTCGGACTGGGTGCAGGAGACCCTCGCGCCCGCCTGGAAGGTCCAGGCCGTCCACGAGACGCCCGTACCCGCCGACTCGCCGCGCTGGTGGGGCACGGGAAAGCTGGTGGAGTTCGCCGCCCATCTCCCGGACATCTCCGTGCTGTACCAACTGGTCGCCTCCGTCCGCCGGGAGAGATGCCACTGGTGCGCGATGGAGCTCATCGGTGACCGCTGCGCCTTCTGTTCCTCACCGCTCGCCGCACCCGAGAACCGCACACCGTCCACCGGTGTCCTCCAGCTGGAAGCCGGCAAGCCCTCCGGCCCCTAGGCCCGCCCGGCCCAGGCACCCGGCCCCCGGGCCCGTACCGCCTCACCGGGCCTCCCTCTCCGTCCGCTGCCCCACGCATCCGATTCGAACGAGGTTGTCCGGCCCATGAACTCCCGCCAGCGCCGCGGCGTGATACTCCTGCTCCTGTCGGTCCTGTGTGCCTTCGGTGCCTTCGCCGGCGTCCTCTCGGTGATCAGCGATGTGAACTCCAAGGTCGGTCCCGAAGTGACCGCCTACCAGCTGAAATCCGATGTGGCCCCCTACACGGCCCTGAAAAGCGGTCAGTTCGAGAAGATCACGATGCCCAAGCGCTGGCTCTCGGAGAACGCCGTCACCGACCTGCGCGAGGTCGAGGGCAAGATCGCCGTCACCGAGCTGCGCGGCGGCTCGCTCCTGCAGTCGGACATGATGGTGCGCAAACCCGAACTCCGCGCAGGGGAGCAGGAGATCGCCATCATGATCGACGCCGCCACCGGTGTCGCGGGCAAGATCACACCCGGCGCCACCGTCAACATCTACGCCACCTTCGCCGGCGAACAGCAGCGCGAGGACGGCGCCCCCGCCCAGTCCAAGGTCATCGTCTCCAACGCCAAGGTGCTGGAGGTCGGCAAGCTCACCCCGCTCAACCCGAGCGGCGACGACCGGCGCACCCAGGTGACCGAGGCCGTGCCGATCACCTTCGCCCTCAACACGCTGGACACCCAGCGCATCGCCTACGCCGAGTCCTTCGCGGAGCACGTACGTCTCGCCCTCGTCGCCCCCGGCAGCGACGGCACGATCCGTCCGGGCGACCGCACCTACACGCTCGACAAGGACAAGTGAGGTCGGATGACCACCAGAATCCTCCCGGCCGTCGGCGACCCGGACGCGGCCCGCTCCCTCACCACCCTGCTCAGCCAGCTGCCGGACGCCGAACCCGCGGTCCCGGTCGCCGACTCCACCCAGCTGATCGACACGTTGGCGCGCCTGGCCGGCGAGGCCCTGGACGAGCTGCCCGAAGTGGTGCTGGTGCACGAGCGGATCGGCCCGGTCCCGGCGCTGGAGCTGATCCGGGAGGTCTCCCTGCGGTTCCCGTCCGTCGGGGTCGTCATGATCACCACGGACGCCGGCCCGCACCTCTTCGCCGACGCGATGGACTCCGGCGCCCGCGGCCTGGTCACCCTGCCGGTGGGGTACGAGGAGCTCGCCAACCGGGTCCAGGCGGCGGCCCAGTGGTCGACCGGCGTACGCCGCCACCTCTCCTCGGCCGGAGACGTCTTCACCGGCCCCGGCGGCACCGTCGTCACGGTCACCGGCGCCAAGGGCGGCGTCGGCGCCACCGTCACCGCCATCCAACTGGCCCTGGCCGCCCAGGCGTCGGGCCACACCGTCGCGCTGGTCGACATGGACCTCCAGACCGGCGACATCGCCTCCTTCCTCGACGTACAGTTCCGCCGCTCGCTCGTCGACCTCGCGCTGATCACCGACATCTCGCCGCGCGTCCTCGCCGACGCCGTCTTCTCCCACTCCACCGGCCTCGCCCTCCTGCTGGCCCCCGGCGACGGCGAACGCGGCGAGGAGGTCAGCGACCGCTCGGCCCGCCAGATCGTCAGCGCGCTGCGCTCCCGGTACGAGATCGTCGTCATCGACTGCGGCGGCCAGATGAACGGCGCCAACGCGGCGGCCATCGAGATGGCGGACACGGCCCTGCTGGTGACGACCCCGGACGTGGTCGCGGTGCGCGGTGCGAAACGCATCGTACGGATGTGGGACCGGCTCCAGATCCGCAAGGCCGAGGAGACCGTCACCCTGGTCAACCGCTTCACCCGCAACACCGAGATCCAGCCGCCGCTGATCCAGAAGATCACCGGCACCCGGGTCGCCAACGCGGCGGTCCCCGCCAACTTCAAGGAGCTCCAGGCCGCCGTCGACTCCGGCCGCCTGCACGAACTGGACGCCAGGAGCACGGTCAAGCAGGCCTTGTGGGGCCTGGCCGGAGAGCTGGGCATCGTCAAGCCGGGCGCGGCCGCCAAGAAGTCCGGCGGCGTTCTGGCCAGGAGGAACAGCGGCACCTTCAAGAACGACCAGGGCTCGATCGGACGCCCGCGCCGTCGGCGCGGCGGGCCCGCCGACGCCGAGGGGACACGTTGAGCGATGACGACGACGACCGGAAGGACGGCTGGCCGCTCCACGAGGAGGCTGCCTCGCAGTTTCCGCAGGCTCCGGGGACCCTGGCGGCTCCGGGAGGCTGATCGCGGTCGGACCCGGCAGCTCCGGTGGGCCGGCCGAGGACACACCTGGCAGCTCCGGGAGGCCGGCCGAGGACGGACCCGGCAGCTCCGGCGGAACGATCGCGGGCAGACCGCGATCGAGTTCCTCGGCATGACCCCCTTCATCATCCTGATCATGCTCGTGCTCTGGGAGTGCGCACTGATCGGCTACACCTTCAGTCTCGCGGGCAACGCGGCCGACGTGGGCGCGCGGAAGGGGAGCGGTGCGGAGTACGGGGCCGACGCGGCGTGCCGGGCGGGAGCCGAGGAGGACCTGCCCGACGCCTGGGCGGGTGCGGCCCGGGTGAGCTGCGGCCGGGGCTCGGACCTGTACGAGGCGAAGGTGACGCTCAAGGTCCCGGTCCTGGTGCCGGGCCTCTTCGACCTGGACATCGACATCGACGGCGAAGCCGGATCGGCGCTGGAGGACTGAGCGATGACGACCATGCCGTACAGCGCACGCGTCAGGGCCGGACGGGCCGGGAAGGGCCGGGACCGGGGCCAGGTCGCCCTGGAGTACCTCGGCTTCCTCCCCCTCCTGCTCCTCGTCGCCATGGGAGCCGTCCAGCTCGGCATCGCCGCGTACGCCGCCAACCAGGCGGGCACCGCCGCCCGCGCCGGAGCCCGTACGGCGGCCAGCTACGACGCCCACGGGGACCCGGCGTCCGTGGCCCGCAGCTCGGTGAGCGGCTGGCTGAGCGGCGACGGGTTCGGGTACAGCCAGAGCGGCGGCGAGGACATCACCGCCACGGTCCAGGTCAAGGTCCCGTCCGTCGTCCCCGGCCTGGACGGCTGGGTGGCGACCCGGAGCGCCACGATGCCGCGCGAGTAGCGCCACGCACGGCCCACGCCGACCCGGCCCCGCACCACCCGTCACACCGAGGAGAGTTACGCCGATGAGCCTGCGGGCACGCATGACCGCCCCGGACGAGCAGGGTGGCGGCCGGGAGGACGGCCACCTGGTGGCCACCTACCGGGCCAAGCTGCTGGAGGAGATCGACCTCGCGGAGATGTCCTCGCTGGCCGCCGCCGACCGGCGGGCCCGGCTGGAGCGCGTACTCGGCCACATCATCAGCCGCGAGGGCCCGGTCCTCTCCACCGTCGAGCGCTCGCAGCTGATCAGGCGCGTCGTGGACGAGGCGCTCGGCCTCGGCATCCTGGAACCGCTCCTGGAGGACGCGTCGATCACCGAGATCATGGTGAACGGCCCGGACCAGATCTTCGTCGAGCGCAGCGGCAAGGTCGAGCAACTGCCGCTGCGCTTCGGCTCGCACGAGCAGCTGATGCAGACCATCGAGCGCATCGTGTCGACCGTCAACCGCCGCGTGGACGAGTCCAATCCGATGGTCGACGCCCGGCTGCCGAGCGGCGAACGCGTCAACGTGATCATCCCGCCGCTCTCGCTGACCGGCGCCACGCTCACCATCCGCCGCTTCCCGCGCTCCTTCACCCTCCAGGAGATGATCGGCTTCGGCTCGCTGGACGAGCAGATGCTGGTCCTGCTGGCCGGGCTCGTCCAGGCCAAGTTCAACATCATCGTCTCGGGCGCCACCGGCACCGGCAAGACGACGCTCCTCAACGCGCTCTCCGGCCTCATCCCGAACACCGAGCGGATCGTGACCATCGAGGACTCCGCCGAACTCCAGCTCCAGCAGAGCCATGTGATCCGGCTGGAGTCCCGCCCGGCCAACGTCGAGGGCAAGGGCCAGATCACCATCCGCGACCTGGTCCGCAACTCCCTGCGTATGCGGCCCGACCGCATCGTCGTCGGTGAGGTCCGTGGCGGCGAGTCGCTCGACATGCTCCAGGCGATGTCCACCGGCCACGACGGTTCGCTCGCCACCGTCCACGCCAACAGCGCCGAGGACGCGCTGATGCGACTCCAGACCCTGGCGTCGATGTCCGAGGTGGAGATTCCGTTCGAGGCGCTGCACGACCAGATCAACAGCGCCGTCGACGTGATCGTCCAGCTCACCCGGCACGCCGACGGCACCAGGAAGATCACCGAGATCGCGGTGCTCGACTCGCACGGCCGCGACCCGTACCGGATCGTCACGGTGGCCCGCTTCAACGGGCAGCCGATGGCGGCGGACGGCCGCATCTACGGCCGCTTCCAGTACCTGCCGCTGCCCCGCAGGGTCGCCGACCGCCTCTACATGGCGAGCCAGCCCATCCCGCAGGCGTTCGGCATCGCGCAGAGCGCCGAACAGCTCGCCACCCGAGAGGCCAACTAGGTACGCGCCATGGACAACGTCAACCTCCCCCTGCTCACCGTCGGCGTCACGCTGATCGCCTGTGTGCTCGGCGTGATGGGCCTGTACGCCTACTCCGGCGGCAAGGCCGACCGCGACGCGCTGGTCGAGCGGCTCTCCTACGTCGGCCAGGTCCCCGAGACCGGCCGCCGGCGCCGCTTCAAGGGCCTGGACCGGCGGCTGCGGGCCACCGCGCTCGGCCGGAAGCTGCAGCTGAAACTCGCGGCGACCGGCATGGAACTCACGCCCGGCGAGTTCTTCGTCTACGCGCTCCTCGCGATGGCCGGGCTGTGGATGATCGCCTCCTCCATGCTCGCGTCCTTCTTCGGCCCGGTCGCCGCGCTGATCGGACTCTGGGGCACCAACGCCTTCCTCAACTGGCAGCGGACCAAGCGCACCGAGAAGTTCATCAACCAACTCCCGGAACTCTCCCGCATCCTGGCCAACGCCACCCAGGCGGGCCTGGCGCTGCGCACCGCGCTCTCCATGGCCGCCGAGGAGCTGGAGGACCCGGCGGGCGAGGAACTGGCGCGCGTGGCCAGGCGATTGGCGGTAGGCGAATCGCTGGACGAGGCGCTGAGCGAACTGACCGACCGCCTCCCCTCCCGCGAACTGGTCGTCCTGGTGACGACCTTGGTCCTCTCCAACCGGGCCGGCGGTACGGTCGTCAGCTCGCTGCGCAACCTCACCGAGACGCTGGAGGAGCGCAAGGAGACCCGCCGCGAGGTCAAGACCCAGCTCTCGCAGGTGACCGTCACCGCCTATGCCGTACCGGTCTTCGGGGTCGGCGCGATGCTCCTGATGAACGCGGTCATGCCGGGAGCGCTGGACCGGATGACCGGCGCCTTCATCGGCCAGGCCGCGGTGGTCGTGGCCCTCGCCCTGTACGCGGTCGGGTTCGTGGTCATCCGCCGCCTGTCCCGTATCGACGTCTGACCGGCTGGGAGAAGAACGCCATGGACCTGCTGCTCGCCCTGGTCGTCGGCCTGGCCGTCTACGGGGCCCTCCACGGCATCCGGATCTACCGGGCCGACGCCAAGCTCCCCGGTGACCTCGCCATCGCCCTCGAATCCGGCGCCTCGCGCACCGGCGCGGTCGGCTCCGGTATCGACCGGCTCGGCATCCGCTGGGCCCCGATGGTGCTGCGGATGATGGGCCCGAAGGCGGTCAACAAGAAGCGGCGCCAGATCGACCTGGCCGGAAACCCGGGCGGCCTCACCATCGACCGTTACGCGGCCCGCCGCGCGGTCTACGGAGCACTGGGCCTCCTGGGCGCCTTCTCCATGCTCCTCCAGGGCCAGCTGTTCCTGGCGCTCCTCATGATCGCGTTCGGCCTGTTCTGGGTGGAGGCGGGGATCTGGTCGGCGATCCGGGTCCGCCGCGAGCACATCGAACGCACGCTGCCGGACTTCCTCGACGTCCTCGCCGTCGTCGTCTCCGCCGGCCTCGGCTTCCGGCAGGCGCTGGACCGGGTGGCGGAGAAGTACGAGGGCCCGTGGTCCGACGAACTCCGCATCACCCTGCGCCAGATGGACATGGGCGTCAGCCGCCGCCAGGCCTTCGAGGAGCTGCGCAGACGCAACGACTCGGAGCAGGTCGCGATGTTCGTCACCACGCTCCAGCAGGGCGAGGAGCTGGGTGCGCCCATCGTCGAGACGCTCATCCAGATCGCCAACGACATGCGCCGCACCGACGCCCAGAACGCCCGCCGCAAGGCGGCCAAGGCGGTCCCGAAGGCGACGTTCGCGGTCACGACGTTCCTCCTGCCCGGCACGCTCGTCCTCCTCACGGTCGGGTTCGTGTACGGAGCCGACGTCGACTTCTCGTTTCTCACGGGCGGCTGACATGAACGGCGTACGGGATGGGGACGACGGGGACAGCGGGGCCCTGCGGGGAACGAGGCGGAGGTGACAGGCGCATGGCATACCAACTGACCGGGTCCCGGCCCGGCCTGACCACCGACCTGACCCGGGCCCACACCGGCACCCCGGCGGCCCCGGCCTTCGCCATCCAGGTCAACGCGCTCCAGGCGATGTGCCGCCAGGTGTTCGGCTTCCGCCTGGCGATGATCGCGATCGCCACCCCGTTCGCCATCGCCCACACCGCGCCCGGCCTGCCCACCTGGTTCATCGGCTCGGCGATCCTGGTCACCTTCATGGGCTCGTACGTCCTCTTCCGCGACTGGGAACGCTTCGGCCCCATCCTCCTGCGCCACCCCTGGCTGCTCGCCGTCGACGTGTTCTTCGGCGCGCTCCTGCTGATCACCGCGACCCCCGAGTCGACCCTCGCGTACGTCACCGTCTGCACCCCGCTCCTGGCCGGCCTGGTCCAGGGCTGGCGCGGGGCCGCGGTCTTCGCTGCGCTCCAGGTGGTGATCGTCTTCGGCGTGTACGCGAGCGTCCCGAAGCTGGAGGCGGGCGGGGCGGCGGCGCTGCTGCTGCCCGGCTTCTGTGTGATCGCCGGAGCGGTCGGCGTCACGCTCCGCAACCTGCTCCTCCGCTTCGGGGCGGCCACGCAGGCGCTCACCGAGACCCGGGCGCGGCTGGCGGTGAACGAGGCGGTGGAGGGCGAACGCACCCGCCTGGCACGGGAGATGCACGACTCGGTGGCCAAGACGCTGCACGGCCTGGCGCTGGCCGCCGACGGCCTGGCGTGCTCGGCCGACCGGATGGACCCGCCGACGGTACGGCACCAGGCGGAACTGGTCGCCCGGGCCGCGCGCCGGGCCGCCGCCGAGTCACGGGAGCTGCTGACGGACCTGCGGCGCGAACAGGGCCTGGAGGGCGGCGTGGACGTGATCGCCGAACTGGCGGCCCAGGTGGCGGACTTCGCCGCTCGCCACTCCCTCACCGCCACGTTCCGCCGCCTCGCCGAGGACACCCCGGTCCCGCCCGTCCCGCACGCAGTGGCCCGCCAGCTCCTCACGGTCGCCTCGGAGGCCCTGGAGAACGCGCACCGGCACGCGGGCCCTACGTACCTGGTCGTCCTGGCCGGGGTGAAGGGCGATGTACTGAGGATGAGTGTGTACGACGACGGCCGCGGCCTGCCCGCCGGAACCACCCTGGAGGGCCTGCGGCTGGCGGGCCACTTCGGCCTGGTCGGCATGGTGGAGCGGGCGGCGTCGATCGGGGCCCGGATCCGGATCGGCCGGGGCAGGGCGGAGCGGGGGACGGAGGTGCGGGTGGAGCTCCCGCTGGCGGCACTGGCCCCTTCGCCACCACCACCGTTCGCACCGGCGGCCCCGGTACCGGCCAGACCCACGTCTGTCCCCGCCGCCCACATGTCATCCCCGTGATCCTCATGACCACTCTGCCCCTCGGACCTCCCAACCCCCAGACCCTCGGACCCTCTGACCTCCAGATCCTCAGACCCCCAGACCGCTCTGATCCCCGCTCCTTGATTCCCCGACCCGGAGAGGAGGCCGCAAACATGCCGGACGACGTCTTCGAACCAGGCCCCCCGCACCCCGCGACCGTTCCCCCCGCCCTGCCCCCCGCTCCCGCCACGGCCCGGCTCCGGGTGGTGGTGGCCGACGACAACCCCGTGGTCCGCGCGGGCCTGGGCGTCCTGCTCTCGGGCCGGGCCGACATCCAGGTCGTCGCGGAGGCGGCGGACGGCCGGGAGGCGTACGAGAAGACGCTCCACCACCGCCCGGACGTGGTCCTGCTGGACGTCCGCATGCCCGGCGTGGACGGCATCTCCGCGCTGCCGCACCTGGTGGGCATCGCCCCCGTACTCATGCTGACGTACAGCCGCGAGAGCGAGATCGTGCACGAGGCCCTGCGCCTGGGTGCCGGCGGCTATCTGGTGCACGGCGAGTTCACGGCGGACCAGCTGGTGCAAGCGGTACGGGACACGAGGAACGGCCGCGCCCACTTCACCGCCACGGCCGCCGACGCGCTGCTGGCCCACATGCGCCACGGCACGGGCCCGGAGCGGGCGCCGCTGCCGGACGGGCTGGGCGCGGCGTTGGCAACGGCAACTGGGCGCAAGCCCGTTCAGGCACCCGCCCAAGTGCCCTCGCGACAGCGCGAACATTCCGAAAGCCTTTCGCAACTGCAACCTGTTGTGGGACAGTCTTCTGTAAACGGGGGATCGGTCCCTTCCCCCAACAGGCAGCAGTACGGGCTGAGTTCGAGGGAGGTGGAGGTCATGGAGCTGATTGCGTCCGGAATGAGTAATCAGCAGATCGCCGCCACCTGCTTCATCAGCGAGAAGACCGTCAAGAACCACATCAACCGCATCTTCACCAAGCTCCACAGCGCCAGCCGCAGCGAGGCCATAGCCCGCTGGCTCGGCACGGCGCCCCGGGACCCCGGACGGCGCCCATGACCGCCCGGAAGGCGAACCGGACGTTACCCACGGGGGCCCATGAGGCCTTTTGGGCCCGAGAATGGGCCCACGGACCCTCTGACCGCACAGCGGTTCCCTCTTATGTTTCTCCCGTCGCCCATGGCACCGGCCAGGAGGAAGCCGGTACCGGGGACGGCACCGCGGAAACGCCCGAGCCGGCCGGCGGACGACCGGCCGAACCAGGAGGGGAACACCATGTCGGACATCACCCTGAAGACCGCCGTCCGCGTCAACGGCTGGGCCAACACGGCCGTCACGGCCATCCGGAAGCGGTACGCGGCGAAGGACCGGGGGCAGACGGCGTTCGAGTACCTGGGGATCATTCTGGTGGTCGTGGCGATCATCGGGGCGATCGTGGCTACGGGGATCGGTGGGGCGATCTCGGCGCGTATCAGCGGACTGGTGAACTCGATCACGGCGAAGTGACTCGTATCCTGCGCAAGGAGCAAGGGCAGGCCTTTCCCATCTACGTGATGATGGTGGCGGGCCTGCTCTTCCTTGCGTTGGCCTTCTTCGCTGTCGGCAAGGCCTCGGCATTGCGCAACGAATCCCAAGGCGCGGCCGATGCCGCCGCGCTGGCCGCTGCTCAGCAGGCCCGCGACGACTTCGGGACGGGATTCCTCGCTTCGCTTCCTCTCGATATGCTGGATGCCTTCCTCGGCGGGTCGTTCGTGGCACCCTGCCACGAGGCCCAGCGACTGGCCGACGCCAACGGTTCCGATCAGCAGCTCTGCTACTCGACCCCCGGATACCTGCGCGACCGGGTCACGGTCGAGGTCCAAGGGCGCAAGACGGTGGACTCCTCGGTTCTCCCCGGTTCGGAGAACAGGAGGGCTGAGGCCAAGGCCACCGCGGTCGTCGAGTTCCGCTGTCCCAACCCCGAGGCGGTGGATCTCACCGGTGACGGAGTCCTGGACCTCTACGTCTTCACGTGCCGGAACGGCGAAATCATCGAGATCACGCTGGCCAGCCCTCCACCGTGGGAGAGCGTGAGTAGGACTCTCTTCGATGTCCGGCTGGTCGACCAGTGACAGTGAAGCGAACGATGAGCAGAGGATTCTGAACCATGACCATGCGGTGGACCACAACAGCCAGAAGGGCGACGGTCGCAGCGGCGATGGCCGCGGTCCTCAGCCTGACCGTTGCCGGCTGCGGTGGCGATGACGGCGGCGACGCGCCGAGCACAGGTTCCGCAGGTACGTCCGCTCCGGCCAGCCCCTCGCCCGAGGACAAGGGAGAGCAGCAGAACGACACCGCTGCCGGCGATCCCGTCGACCCGGATGCCAAGCTCGCGGAAGCCCGTGGGCAGAACGGTCTGAAGCTGATCGTCAACCAGGTCGAGCGTGATTCCGGCGGTTTCGTGACCGTGCAGGCTGTGATCGAGAACGGCGGCGACACCACCGAGAACACGTCCAATTGGGTGGGACAGGAGTCCGCGCTCGTAGCGAAGAACCCCAACTCGGTTGCCGGGGCAACCTTGGTGGACAAGACGGGCAAGAAGAACTACTACGTGCTGCGTGACACCGATGGCCGGTGTCTGTGTACGACAGCGATCGTCCCGCTGTCACCGGGTGATTCCGCTTCGATCTTCATGCAGTTCCCGGCGCCTCCTCAGGAAACGACGGAAGTCGACCTCACCCTACCGACTTTCGCCACTACCTCACTCAAGATCTCCGGGTGACTGCGGACATGAACACCACCCGACGTGTTGGGACCAAGCGCAGCGCCGGACGCCTGATGGCCGTTGCCGTGCTCGTGGTGAGCAGTGCGGTCCTGGGCACGTCCGTCTCCTACGGCGACGACGGACCCAGCGTGCCACCAGGCACGGAGGCGACATCCGAGGCTCCCGTTCCCATCGATGCGAACGACCCTGATCTGAAGATGCCTGAGGGCGGGACACTCGCGCCTGGCAGGGTCCTCGACATCGTTCAAGTGGTTGAGGAGCAAGGCGGCGAAGAACGCCGCGAGGACAGCAACGCCGACATCAAGCTCGCGCTCCAGGCCGAAGTCCTCTTCGGCAAGGACAGCGCGAAGCTGAGCTCGGCCGCCAACGCCCGCATCGCCGCCATCGCCGACGAGATCAAGAAGCAGAACGCCACCAAGGTCCGCGTCTTCGGCTTCACCGACGACCTCGGCTCCTCCGCCCACGGCGACGTGCTCTCCAAGAAGCGCGCCGACGCCGTGCACGGAGTCCTCTCCAAGGCGCTCGGCCCCACGATCACGTACGAGATCCGGGGCTACGGCGAGCAGTATCCGATCGCCAGCAACAGCAACGAAGAGGGCCGGAAGAAGAACCGCCGCGTGGAGGTCTCCTTCCCGCGCGGTGAGGGTTCCTGACCTCCGCCGGGAGACACGCACGGCAAAGGGCCGGCACCGCGACGCGATCGCGGTGCCGGCCCTCCCGCCGTCACGCCAACTGCCTCCGCACCAGCTCACGCAGATGGCCCCCCGCCCTCCCCGATCCGCCCCTCCGCCATCACCACCACCCGGTCCGCGTCCATCACCGTGGACAGCCGGTGCGCGATCACCAGGCGGGTGGCGTCCAGGCGCTGGGTGCTCTCGATCACCGTGCGCTGGGTCTCGTTGTCCAGCGCGCTCGTCGCCTCGTCGAAGAAGAGGATGCGAGGCCTCCGGATCAGCGCCACCGCGATCATCAGCCGCTGCCGCTGGCCGCCCGAGATCGCCCCGCCCCCGGCGATCATCGTGTGCAGCCCCATCGGCATCCGCCGGATGTCCTCGGCCAGCCCTGCCATCTCGGCCGCCTCCCACGCCTCCTCCTGCGTGAAGGACTCCGTACCGCAGATGCAGTCCAGGATCGACCCGGTCAGCGGCTGCGCGTTCTGCAGCACCACCCCGCACTGACGCCGTACGGCCGACCGGTCGAGGGCGGCCAGGTCCTGGCCGTCGTACAGCACACTGCCGGACTCCGGCCGGTCGAAGCCGATGAGGAGGCGCAGCAGTGTCGACTTCCCGCAGCCGCTCGGGCCCACCACCGCCACGAACTCGCCGGGACGGATCTCCAGCGACACGTCGTCGAGGACCAGCGGCGCGTCCTCGGCGTACCGGAAGGAGAGCTTCCGTGCTTCGATCCCGCCCGACAGCACGCCGGGCCGGGCGCTCGCGCTCTTCACCTCGGGCATCTCCTCCAGCACCGGCCTGACCTGCTCGTACATCGGCAGTGCGGCCGCCGCCGACACCAGGGCGCCGGTCAGCTGGGTGACCGACGTCAGCAGCATCGTCACCGACGTACTGAAGGTCAGGAACGCCCCGGCCGACATCGTCCCGCGCGCCGGACCGGCCAGCAGCATGAACATGATGAGCGAACAGAGCGGCAGATACACCGAGTCGAGCACCGTGGTGATGTTCCTGATCCGCCCGGCCCGCTGGTGCATCTCCCGCGAGCGCGCGAACTCCCGCGCCCAGGCGGCGTACGCGAAGCTCTCCGCCGCTGCCACGCGCAGCTTCGGCAGCCCGCGCAGGGTCTGGAACGCCTGGTTGTTGAGCCGGTTGTTCAGTTCCACCAGCCGTCGCTGCCAGCGCAGTTGCCATAGTCCCAACGCCAGGAACACGGCCGCGATGACGACCAGCATGCCGATCGCCGCCAACGCCAGCGGCACACTGTGGAACAGCAGCAGCCCGAGGTTCACCGTGCCGACCGTCCCTGCCTGCACGGCCACCGGCCCGACCCCGGCCAACACCCGCCGGATCGCGCTGATCCCCATGGCGGCGCTGGCCAGTTCACCTGTCGACCGCTCGGTGAAGAACGTCGTCGGCAGCCTCAACAGCCGGTCCCGGACGGCCGGTTGCAGTGTGCTCTCGATCCGGCCCTCCATCCGCAGCAGCGTCAGGCTCTGCAGCAGCATGAACGTGGCGGCGACGACGCTCGTGATCATCAGGACCAGGCACACCTGTGCGATCAGATCCGTCTGCGCCCGAGGCACGAACGTACCGAGCACCTGCCCGGTCGCGATCGGCACCAGCGCACCGAGTCCGACCGTCACCAGCCCGCTGATCAGGAGGTTACGCAGGTCGGCCCGGGTGCCCCGCAGGCTGAACAGCAGCAGCCGCGCCGTACGCAGCGGCTTCTCCGGCAGCGGCCGGTAGAACATCACCGCCCGCTCCGCGAAGTCCTCCGCGTTCTCCTCGCCGACCCGGATCCGGCTGCCGGTGGCCGGGTTGACCGCCTCGTACCGGCCCCTCCGCCACAGCAGCGCCACCGGCGCGCCGGACTTGGCACGCTGCCCGACCAGCGGTCCGGCGTCGTTGCGCCACCAGGCCCCGTCGAGCCGTACGGCACGGGTGCGGACCCGGGAGCCGAGCGCGACGCGTTCCACCGCACCGATGCGGTCGCCGTCACCGGCCGCACCTTTCGGCGGCTCGGTCAGCGTGATCCCGGCCGCCTCCGCGACCCGCCGGCACACGGCGTACGTGGCATCCACGCCGGCGCCCGTCCCGCCACCGGCCACCGCGCCGCCGCCCGGCCGCCCGATCGAGGCCAGCAGCGCCTGGTCGGCGCTCTCCCGGACCGCCTCGCCCGCGCGCAACCCGGCGGCCGTACGGTCCTCGTGGGCGCGCTCCACCTGCTCGATCCAGCGGTCGACGGCGGTGAGCAGCCGGTACTGCTGGTCCACCATCCGCTGCCACAGCTCAGCGTCCATCAGCAGGTCCGCGGCGGCCTCCGCGCCGTAGGACGCGCCGTACCGCACGCTGCCCGGCGGGACCGGCAGCCACAGCACATCGTCGTCGGACACGGCCGCGCCGGAGGCAGCGGCGGGGCGGCCGTCCAGCGGCGCCGCGGAGAGGACACCGGTACCGCGCCCGGCGCCGAGCGAGACCGCGTGTTCGAGCGGCGTCGGCCCGGCGGGGGCGTGCGGGGCACCGTAAGAGAGGTCGTACGAATGGTCGTACGGCCGATCACCGTACCCATCCCCGTACGATTCCGGCCGCCACAGTTCCCGCAACGCGATCCGCCGCAGCCGGCAGTCCTGGGAGGGCCGGCCGAGGAGCGTGTGCTGCGGGCCCTCCACCGGCCCGAGCAGCAGTCCGCCCGCGTCGAGCCGGCCCAGGAAGTGCCAGTGGCCCTCCTGGAGGGCGTCGACGGCGAACAGGTCGAGCGCGCCCTCCACCACCAGCCAGAGCACCTGCGGCCCCTCCAGCGGAAGGCTGCGCAGGCCCGCGCCCTCGACCGGCGAGCCGAGCCCGCCCAGCGCATGGACCACAGGGTCGGAGGCAGGCGCCACAGAGGTGCCCGGAGGTGGAACGTACGTCACGGCGGCGCTCAGTGCTCCCTGACCAGTTCGGCGTACGGTCCGCCGGCCGCGACCAGCGCCTCGTGCCGGCCGCGTTCGACGACCGTCCCGTGGTCCAGGACCAGGATCTCGTCGCTGTCCCGCACGGTGCTCAGCCGGTGCGCGATGACCACGCACGCGCAGCCGCGGCGCCGCAGATTGGCGATGACGGCCTGTTCGGTCCGCGCGTCCAGGGCGCTGGTCACCTCGTCGAGGACGAGGACACTCGGCCGCCGCACCAGCGCGCGGGCGATCTCCAGCCGCTGGCGCTGGCCGCCGGAGAAGTTGCGGCCGTCCTGCTCGACCCGGCCGTGGATGCCTTCCGGGCGCCGGGCGATGACGTCCTCGTACAGTTCCGCGTCCCGCAACGCCGTGACCACGGCCTCGTCGGTGATCGACGGGTCCCACAGCGCCACGTTGTCCCGCACCGTGCCCTCGAAGAGGAAGATGTCCTGGTCGACGAAGGAGACCGAGGCCGCCAGCGAGCCGCGCGGGATGTCGTCCAGCCGCTGTCCGTCGATGCGGATCGTCCCCTCCCAAGGGGTGTAGAGGCCCGAGATCAGCCGGGAGACGGTGGACTTGCCGCTGCCGGAGCCGCCGACGAGGGCGATCTGCCGGCCCGGCCCCACGGAGAGCGAGAAGCCGGTGAGCAGCGGCTGGTCGAGCGGGCTGTAGCCGAAGGTGATGTCCTCCAGCGTCACGTGCCCGGTCAGCCGCCGGGTGCCGGCCTCCGGCACATCGCGTGCGTACAGCGGATCGACGGGAAAGTTCTCGACGTCCCGGAGGCGCGCCACGTCGGCAGCGAAGTCCTGGATGCGGCCCGCCACGCCGTTCAGCCGGGTGATCGGCGCGGTGAACCGCGTGATCAGCGCCTGGAAGGCGACCAGCAGGCCGACCGACAGATAGCCGTCGACCGCTCGCAGCCCTCCGATCCAGAGGATCAGCGCACTGTTGAGCGTGGCGAGCGTCGGCGCGACGACGGACAGCGCCGCGCTCGGCACGCCGAGCCGCTGCTGCTCCTCCAGGGTGGTGGCGTGCTGCCCGGCCCACCGCCGGAAGTAGCCGTCCTCGCCGCCGGTGGCCTTCATCGTCTCGATGAGCTGGAGGCCGGTGTACGAGGTGTTGGTCAGCCGGGCGGTGTCGGCGCGCAGCTTCTGGGTGTGGGCGGCGCGCAGCCGGATCACGACGCGCATGGCGACGATGTTGAGGAGGGCGATCAGCACGCCGACGAGGGTGAGTTGGGGATCGTACGTCCACATCAGCAGCGCGTAGAGGATGACGACGACGCCGTCCACGCCGGCCGCTGCGAGGTCCCTGGCCAGCGTCTCGGCGACGGAGTCGTTGGACTGGAGCCGCTGGACGAGGTCGGCGGGGCTGCGCTGGGCGAAGAAGGTGACCGGCAGCCGCAGCAGATGGCGCAGGAAGCGGGCGCTGCCGAGGGTGGAGGAGATGATCCGGCCACGCAGCAGATTGGCCTGCTGGAGGCCGGTGAGGACGGCGGTCAGGACGACCATGCCCGCCATCGAGGCGAACAGCGGTCCCAGCAGCGAGGTCTGACCGCCGATCAGGAAGATATCGATGTACGTACGGCTCAGCGCGGGCACCGCCGCGCCGACGGCGACCAGCAGCAGGCTGGCGAGGAGAGCGGCCAGCAGGGTGGGCCGGGTGGAGCGCAACCGGTCGGGGATGGCCCGCAGGACGCCGGGTTTGCGGCCGCCGCGGCGGAAGTCGCCGGACGGTTCCAGGACGAGGACGACGCCGGTGAAGCTGGTGTCGAAGTCCTCGTCCGGTACGAAGCGGCGGCCCTTGTCGGGGTCGTTGACGTACACGCCGCGCCGGCCCAGGCGCCGGCCGGGCCCCTCGTACACGACGTAGTGGTTGAACTCCCAGAACAGGACGGCGGGCGCCCGGACCTCGGTGAGTGCGGTGGCCTCCATCTGCATGCCGGTGGCGCGCAGGCCGTAACTGCGGGCGGCCTTAAGTACGTTGCTGGCGCGGGAACCGTCGCGCGACACCCCGCAGGCGATGCGCAGCTCCTCCAGCGGCACATGGCGGCCGTGGTGCGCGAGCACCATGGCGAGGGCCGCGGCGCCGCACTCGACGGCCTCCATCTGGAGGACGGTGGGGGTACGGACGCGCCTCGGCCGCTTCGCCGGCGCGGCTCTGCGGGGGTTGCGGGCTCTGGGTGCCTTGTGGGGCTTGTGTCCGGTGACGTGGCGGGGAGGAGCGGTCATGGAAGCAGCCATTCGATCGGATGCTGCTCGGCGAGTTCGATGGAGCCGCCGGCCAGGGTCATGGAGTCCAGCGGGAAGGGCGGGCCCTGCGAGGACGACCAGGCGAAACCGGACTCGCCGCCGTCCGCGTCGGTGGTGAGGCGGACGAGCACGGCGACCGGCGGCCCCTGCCGGGAGAACTGCTCGCCCAGCTGGCTGCTGCCCAGGAAGCCGGAGATCCGCTGGCGGGTCTGCGCGGTCCGGGTGACGGACTCGACCGTGCCGCGGAGCACGCCGTACTGCTGGGTGGGCACGGACTGGACGGTGAGATCGACGGAGGCCCCGACGGGGACGGTCGCGCCGGCCCCGGCGGGGACGTACAGCAGGGCCATGAGCGGGTCGTCGGCCTTGGCGACGCGTTCGACGGCCGCCACGTCCGCGCCCGGGGTGATCACGGAGCCGATGGTGGCGGCGAGCGCGGTGAGCCGGCCGGCGGCGAGGGTACGGACGACGGTGCTGCCGTCGGCCGTACGGACCTTCACGAGCGGCGTGTCGGCGGCGACCCGCTCGCCCTCTTCGGCGAGTACGTCGGTCACCTGACCGGCGACCGGGCTCTGCAGGACGTAGCTGCCCTGCGCGTGGGTGAGGACGCCGGACGCGCTCAGCGTGGAGGACACGGTGCCGGTCACCGCCCAGAAGGCCGCGCCGAGCATGACCGCGAGTGTGACGACGAGCACGAGCCCGCCGCGCGGGCGGGCGTAGCGCACGGGGAGATCGATGTCTTCGGGGGACCGCAGCTTCGAAAGGGCCTGTTGACGAAAGTGCACGCCACGCTTCCTCAAAAGGGGGAGTACCCCGTGTGCCCCGGATCTGGTGGGATCCGGGGCACACGGTCGGGCGCACCGGTATGGGGAGAACCGGCGGCCCGGCATCACTGCCGTGGGGTGTGCCGCTCAACGGCACACGGCCGGCTCAGAGACCCGAGACGAGACCCGAGACGCCCTGAAGGTTGAGGCCGGTGGCGGCGTCGACGGTGCCGGTGGCGGCCTGGAGGGCGCCGGACAGCGAGACCGGGGCGTCGGCGGACAGGCCCAGGGCGTTGTTGTTCAGGGAACCGTTGAGGATGCCACCGGACACGTTGTCCAGGTCGGCGTCGGAGATGACCTGGGTCGGGACCTGGGGGGTGGAGTTCATGAGGAGCTTCCCTTCACATGGATATATCGAGGTTCGGGGGATGCGGTGGTCGGCTCGGAGCATTCAACGGAAAGCTGAGCAGGATTCACGAAATCCCTTGTGCGGCTCCCTGAAGCGAAATAGCCGGGCCGACTGCCGCAGTGCGATGGATCAAAGCACGCCCTCCGTCCGTGCGGCCAATCGCATCGAAGCGGAAGGGTGTGAAAAACGAGAGGTAATTGGCCTGCGGTGAAGAGGTGGTCATGGGGAAAGTGGTGTCTCTTCACACGATCCCCCAGGTGAGAAACCAATCCCCCCGGCGACCGGCACCGAAGGCGCGCTCCCCGTATCCGCCCCGCCTCCGACTCCAAGCGGAACGGAAACGGAAAGCGGGACGGAATGTGAACGCTGCGCGTTCGCGGTGGAGATCTTCGGCAGGGACATTAAATTACCGACAGGTGTATCCCGTGGGTGTGCGCCCTGTTGCTTTCTGTGGGTAGTGACCTGCGCTGAGCCGGTTGGTGCCGTATTACGGTCCGTATGGGCCGGGCTGATGCGGCTTTATCCGGTACGACGCTTTCGGGCGCCGACGGCTGGTTGCCGGAGGCCTCACGGCATGCGCGGGACCACAAGGCCCGGGGAGGCGGGCTGGAGCCGTCGGACGGAACACCCCCGCCTGCGCGGGGACCGCGCTTTCTGACCTGCGAGGTTGGTAGGCCTGCCTCTACTTCACCGCGATAGACCCCACGAACGCGTCCAGCTCCGCCCCCTCCACCGCCCTCTTCACCGCGTTCAGCCGCACCACGAACGGCACACCCCCCGAGTCCACGCCCGCCACCAGCACGCCCGTCATCGGGGTGCCCTTGTTCGGTGTGTCGTTCTGGCCGTCGGCCGTGAAGTCGTAGTCGATGCGGCGGGCGTCCCGGGCGCTCGAAGGGCCCGCCAGGCGGACGTCCTTCGTCGACTTGCGGGTGGCGCCCAGGCCGATTCCGGCGCCTGCCGCGGCCGCCGCCCCGGCCGCGTCGCTCACGCCCGTGGCGAAGTCCAGCTGCACGGAGACCATGCCCGTGCGGATGCCGTTCTCCACCTTCAGCGCCACCGCCGCGTTGCTCTCGCTGCGTTCGGCCGCCGGCTGCTCCGCGTACCCCTGGTTCTTCGGGTAGCCGACGCTCAGGCTGTCCGTGTCCAGCGTGGACCAGCCCTTTGGGACCGAGGCCTTGCCGTCCGTGTCGCTGCCGCACCCTGCCAGCAGTGACAGGCAGAGTGCCAGGCAGAGGGGCAGCCCCGATATCGCCGCCGTGGTCCGCCTGCTTCTCGCGTGGGGCCTCTTCACCATCGTCATCCCTCGTCAGTTCGCGCAGTAGCTGTACGGAAGATACGTGCGGCCGTCACCCCGCGGCGCCCCCAGGAACCGGGCGTCGGTCAGCGTCTCCTGCTTCTGCTCGCCGGAGAGCGAGAACCCGAGGCTCATCCCGAGCGAGATCTCGAAGCCGAACTCCTGCGCGTCACTCTGGCCGAGGTAGCGCATCGTGCTGGACAGCCCGTCCTCGAACATCAGTTTCCCGAAAGGGTCGTTGCCCGTGGGACGTGTCTCCATGCCGCGGTCGCCGAAGAGGTACTCGAAGGGCGCCGTGTTGTTGCCGGAGCCGTCCAGCCACTGTTCGGCGACGGCCCGCTTCGCCTCGGTGGCCGCGTCCGTCTCCTTGCCGAAGACGATCGAGTTGGTCACCACGTCGATGCCGCTCTCGCCCGACGGGTCCGACACCCTGCCCTTGCCGCCGCGCTTGTCCGCGCCCGACTCGCCGTTGTCGCCGCCGACTTCGACCTTGCCGGACGGCGAACCGTTCTCCACCGTCTGCGTCATGTCGATGCGGACGATCTTCCCGGTCTTCTGGTCGCGGGTGACGGTGATGGCGCCGGTACGGTTCTGCTGGTCGCTCAACGTGCCTTTCAACGGGCCCGCGTTGCCGCTCAGCTTGCCTTCGAGTGTGAGCTTGGCGGTGTAGGTGTACGACTCGTTGCCGCTCACGTCGTCCTTGGTGATCGTCACCTCGGGCGAGAACGTGGCCTTCCCGCCGAGCTTCGCGCCGAGTTCGTCCTCGTCGCCGCCCTTCACCGAAAGGCCGCCGTCGGCATAGGCGTTGAGGCCGACCGTCGCGTACGAGATCTTCTTGTCGCCTATCTTCCGCTCGATGTCTTCCTTCTTCTCCGCCCACTTCATGCCGGAGTACCAGTTCCCGCCGTACCCGCCGCCGTGCTTGGTGGCGGTCTCCCACATCTTCATCTCCTCGATGTCGTCCCGCATCTGCTGCGCCTCTGCCTCGCTCGCGAAGATCCAGGTGTCACCGTTGGTGATCTTGATGCCACCGCCGATGTCGACATCCGCCTTGCCGAGCTTCCCCAGCTTCACGCCCGGCGTGCTCGCCGTGACACCGGCGGAGGCCGCGTCCGTGAAGGTCATGGAGACGACCTGGTCGTTCCCGTCGACCTTGCCGTCGCCGTTGACGTCGGTGTTGGCCTGGGAGACCTTCTGCTGGAAGCCGTACTCCTCGCCCCATTCGAACCAGCCGATCTTGACCTTGCCACCCGCCTTGTCCGAGATCGACGAGATCTGGCACATCTTCGGCTCGTAGTCGGCATCCGTCCTCGGCTGCGCCTCAGGGGTCCCGCCACCCGTGGAGCACGACCCGCCACCTCCACCGGCGGCGGCCAGCGCACTGATCGCGCAGCGGATGCGTTCCCCGATCTGTCCGCCGACGCCCGCCATCGCCATCGCGCCGATCAGCGTCACGACGAGGACCACGACGCCGAGGTACTCCGTCGCCGTGGCGCCGCCGTCACGCCAGTTGTACGAGTACGTCGGCGGCGGCGCGGGCCGGGTCGCGCGCTCCTCCACCAGCCGGTCGACGGCCACACCCGACGCCGCGCCCGCGGCCAGCGACGCCACCGGCATCAGGACGCCCTCGATCCCCACCGCCTCCCACGAGACCGCGAAGCCGTACGCCAGACCGGCCACCGGCACGGCCAGCGCGGCCAGCAGGTAGAGCGGGCGGGAGGGGCGGTGTTCGTCCGGGAGCATGCGGGCGGCGGCCAGGACGGTGAGGAGGGTGACGGTGAGCGCGGGGATGTGCAGTAGCGCGAGCCGCCACCCGAACGACTCCAACCGCGCCTCGCTGCCCAGCAGTTCGAGCAGGATCCGGCTCGACAGGAAACCGGCGGCGAGGTAGACCAGCGAGCCCGTGGCCCAGCTCCGCGTCAACGCGAAGAAGCGGCCGCCCGGTTCCGTGCGTGCCAGGGCGCCGGAGCCCCCTGCACCCCGGCGACCTGGCGGTATGTGGCCCGCGCTCCTGCCCTCCGTGCTCCCGCCACCGCTCACGGCGCATCCTCTCCCCGAACCTGTAGCCCCGTGGCCCGAAGCCCGAAGCCTGTGGCCCGAAGCCCGAAGCCCGAAGCCTGTGGCACGGAGCCCGCGTAAGCCGGCACCCGGACTGCGCCCGCACGGAACCCCGTACGGCCCGCACAACATCCGAACGGCGCGCGTGCTGCTGCCTTCCGGCCGTGAGCGTACGGCCGGAACACGTCCCCGGCGCGGGCCCCCGGCCCCAAAGTCGGGCCCAAGACGGCCGGGTGCGGCTGCCCGGCCCGTTCTTTGGGCCGCCCATGGGTCCGTGGGCCCACGCCGCACTCACCGCCGCTCGGTACGCTCGGATCCATCGGTGGTCGCCTACTCATTTATTGGCGCACGCGAATGATGGGATTCATGTCGTGATGAGGGCGGGGCGGCGTCGATGAGTGCCGGGTTCTTCTCCTCGTACCACTTGGGCTGGACCCGGCTGGACGCCGCGACACTCCTCGGTGACCTGGAATCGGAGGGGCTTCGCCCGGTCCATCCGGTGACCGGGAGGACCATGCTCGTCAGTCTGGACTTCCCTTCGAGCGGTGCCCGGTCGCCTGTGACGCGGGAGCAGCTTCTCTCTCTTTCCGGTCTGCAAAGGCTCCAGGAAGTCGGTTTCCGGCTGTGGGTGGACCGCGGCCCCGACCTCCTGGTCCGCATACGGCGGGCTCGTGGCGGAGTCGTCGCCGTCGAGTTCTCGGTGGGGGAGCTGCCACCGGAGGAGCGGGAGCGGGCGGTGGGCGCCATACGGCGGACCGTCGGCCGGGCCTCCGTGCTCTGCATCGGCTTCGTCGTCGACCGCAGTGGCGCGACGGCCGGCACCGACTGGGACGGGGTCGTCATCGACGGCTCCGCGTCCCTCGACTCCTGGCCGGACGCCGTCGCCGTACGGGAGGAAATCGCCTCCGCGCACCCGCAGTTGACGGTGATGGAGTCGGTCACGGTCTCGCCGTGGAAGGTGTTCGGGAGTGCGGTGCCCAGTCCCTGAAGGGAGACATGTGCCCTGGGCATAGGTCCACGGGCCCAAGGTGCCCGTGGAGAGGCACAAAGGCAGGGGGCAGGCGGCAGAGGTAAGGGCAGAGGGGAGGCTCGCGGAGAGGCGCCAGACGTCACAGAGGCGCCACGCACCGCCCATCGCGGCCAGGAGCACCCGCCCCGGGGGAGATAATCGGCCATATGTCCGATCACCAGCTCCGCGCCCGGATGCCCGGCACTCCTGCCCCGCACCCCCGCGACCCCGCCCCCCGCGCGGCCGCCGCGCTCCGGGCCGCCGCGCCCGCGCTCGCGGTCTACGCCGCCGTACGGGCCCTGGGGCTCCTGGTGCTCTGGGCGGCCGCACAAGCCTCCGGCAAGGACCCCTTGGTACGGCTCACCGGCCGCTGGGACTCCGTCTGGTACCAGCGCATCGCCGAGAACGGCTACGGCTACACCGCCACCCTCCCCGACGGCGCCCTCCACTCCGACCTGGCCTTCTTCCCGCTCCTCCCGGCCCTGGAGCGCGGCCTCGCCGAGGTGACCCCGCTCACCCTCGGCGGCGCCGGGCTCCTGGTCGCCTGGACGGCCGGGCTGCTCGCCGCCTGGGGCATCTTCGCCGTCGGGGCGGAACTGTACGGACGGCGTACGGGGGTGGCGCTGGCCGCGCTCTGGGGCGTGTACCCGACGGCCTTCGTCCAGTCGATGGCGTACACGGAGACGCTCTTCACCGCACTGGCCGCCTGGGCCCTGTACACCGTCCTCAAGGGCCGCTGGCTCGTGGCGGGCGCCCTCTGCGTTCTGGCGGGGCTCACCCGGCCCTCCGCCGCCGCCCTCATCGCGGCCCTGGCGATCACCGCCGCGGTCACCCTCGTACGGGAGTTCCGCGCCGACAGCCGTCCCGGCCCGCTGCTCCGCCGCAACGCCCGGATGATCGCCGGGGTGGTGCTCGCGCCGCTGGGCTGGCTGGCGTACGTGGTGTTCGTGGCCGTCCGCGAAGGCAGCCCGGTCGCGTACTTCGACGTCCAGGCGCAGTGGGGCAACAGCATCGACGGCGGCCGCGCGCTCGCCGCCTTCATCGCCGGGCTGCCGCTGCCCGCGGCCCTCGGGCTCTGCGCGGCGCTCGGGCTGCTCGGCTGGCTGGTGGTGCTCTGCGTACGGCAGCGGCAGCCGCTGCCCCTTCTCGTCTACGGGATCGCGATCGTCGTCATCTCGCTGATCGGCGCCGGGTACTTCGGCTCGCGGCCCCGCCTGATGATGCCCGCGTTCCCGCTGCTCCTCCCGCCCGCCGCCGCCCTGGTACGGCTGCGGAGCACGGGACGCGCGGCCGCCGTCATCGCCGTACTGGCCTGCGCCTCGGCGGCCTACGGCGCCTGGACCCTGCTCGGCGCGGGCCCGCCGTAGGACCTATCGGGCGTCCGCCGCCCGCAGCTCCACCCGCACGCCCGGCCGCACCCCCCACCGTTCCATCGCCCCCGCCTCCGCCTCCACCACGTGGCGGGAGCGCAGGCGCGGCAGACCGAGGCGGCCAGGCTTCATCGTGCGGACGGCCAGCACGGTGAACTTCCGGTCCAGGTACGCCACATCGATCGCGAACCGCATCCGGAACGTGTGCACGCTCCCGGCCGGCGTGAGCAGCAACGCCCCGTCGATCCCGTCCCGCCCCAGCAGCCCGCGCGTACGGGACCGGTACGAGGCCGCGATCCGCAGCGGCACCCCCCGGGCCCCCGCGTCCCCGTCGACCGTCAGTGTCCCGTCGCCATCCCGCCAGGTCCTCATGGCCACCGACCGTAGCCGCCGGCGCACGCCCCTGGGTCCCGAACGGCCCGGAGTGGGCCCCAGGGCCCAAGCTCCCTGTCCGCGCGGCCGATTAGGGTCGTGGTGTGGACCTCGCGCTGCTCGCCGTCGCCGCTGTCTGGGGTGGAGTCACCGGACTGCTGATCCCGCGCGCCGCGTACCGGTTCGCCGTCGACCCCGAGAAGCCCTGGCACACCACCTGCCCCGCCGGCCACCCGCTCACGGGCCCGCTCGCCGGCTGGCTCGGCCCGGCGCGCTGCACCTCCTGCCTCCCCGGCACGCAAGCCCCCGTACGGCACGGAGGCGAAGGGCCCGGCCCCGTACCGTACGGAGGTGAGGAGCCCGGCCCCGTACCGTACGGAGGTGAGGAGCCCGGCCCCGTACCGTACGGAGGTGAGGAGCCCGGCCCCGTACCGTACGGAGACGAGGAGCCCGGCCCCGTACCGTACGGAGACGAAGGCCACGCCCCCCAGCCGCAGGCGGCCGAAGGCACCGCCGCTCCCCGCTCCCCGCGTCCCGGCCGCGTCCCCTACGCCCCCGGCGCCCTCGCTCCCCTCGTCACCGTCCTCGCCTGCCTCGCGCTCGCCGCCGCCACCGGGGCCCGGCCCGAGCTGGCCGCGTGGCTGCTCCTCACCCCGCCCGCCGTCCTCCTCGCCACCGTCGACCGCCGCGTCCACCGGCTGCCCGACCCGCTCACCCTGCCTCTCGCCGCCGCGGCCGTGCTCCTGCTCGGCGGCGCCGCCCTCCTCCCCGGTCATGCCGGATCCTGGACCTCCGGGCTCCTCGGCGGGCTCGTGCTCGGCGGCTTCTACCTCCTGCTCTTCCTCATCAACCCGGACGGCATGGGCTTCGGCGATGTGAAGCTGGCCCTCACCCTGGGCCTCGCCCTCGGCTGGTACGGCTGGGAGGTGCTGTTCCTGGGCGGGTTCGCCGGGTTCCTGTTCGGCGCGGCGTACGGACTCGGGCTCGTCCTGCTCCGACGCGCGGGGCGCAAGACCGGCATCCCGTTCGGGCCGTTCATGATCGCGGGCGCGCTGGTCGGCGTACTGCTGGGGGCTCTGGCGGTCTGAGCCCCGGGGCTCAGCCGGTGAACAGGCCTGGCAGCCCGCACGCCCCGTCCCTTCTACGCCCCGGAATCCATTCGCGCGACCCACCCCCGGCCTGACACCATCCCTGTATGTCCGAACAGTCCCCTCCGCCCCCTCCGTCCCGCCCGGCCCCTCGCTCCGCCCCGTCCTTCGCCTCCGCCGCCTCCCGTGACCGGTTCGAGGCCCTCGTCGCCGAGGCGGACTCCGTCTCCGTCGACGGGTGGGACTTCTCCTGGCTGGAGGGCCGGGCCACCGAGCAGCGACCCTCCTGGGGATACGCGCGCGCCATGGCGGACCGGCTCGGTGAGGCGCGGGCCGCGCTCGACATCCAGACCGGCGGCGGCGAGGTGCTCGCGGCCGCGCCGGTCCTCCCGCCGGTCATGGTGGCCACCGAGTCCTGGCCGCCGAACATCGCCCGCGCCACCGCGCTCCTGCACCCGCTCGGTGCCGTCGTCGTCGCGGACGCGGACGAGCCGCCGCTGCCCTTCGGTGACGCGGCCTTCGACCTGGTGGTCAGCCGGCATCCGGTGACCACCTGGTGGGAGGAGATCGCCCGCGTGCTCGCACCCGGCGGTACGTACTTCTCGCAGCAGGTCGGACCCGCCAGCGTCTTCGAGCTCGTCGAGTTCTTCCTCGGCCCGCAGCCGCCCGGGGTCCGCAGCGCCCGCGGCCCCGAGGACGCGCGCACCGCCGCCGAGGCGGCCGGCCTTGAGGTCGTCGCTCTGCGGCCGGAGCGGCTGCGTACCGAGTTCTTCGACATCGGCGCGGTCGTCTACTTCCTCCGCAAGGTGATCTGGATGGTGCCCGGCTTCACCGTCGAGCAGTACCGGCCCCAACTGGCCGCGCTCCACCGGAAGATCGAAGAAGAGGGCCCGTTCCTCGCCCACACCACCCGCTTCCTGATTGAGGCCCGCAAGCCCCTGTGACGTACCGACGAGTGTCAACCTGCTTACCCCGAAAGCCAGTTCAGCCTTGCCCGGCAGGCAACGCGATCGCACGAGCAGCCGTCCTACACGGCGGGAGCAGGCCCAGCGAGGGAGACGGGGAGCGGCCATGAGGGTGGAGAGGGAAGAGCACGGAGCTCCGGCCGGACGCGCCCGGAGCGGCAATGCCGACTGGCTCACGGGGTCCCGGATCACCGCCGTGCACGGGATCTTCTACCGGCCCGAAGGGCGAGCCGGCGAGCCGGAGGCCGTGGAGTTCGTGATCGACCGGGACCAGTCCGTCCTGCTGACCTGTACCTCCGACTGGACGTTACGCGTCACCCCGGGCGCCTGGCCGCTGCTGCCGGACTGGTGCGTACCGGCCAACCAGTGGCAGCACGCCCCCCTGACGCAGCTGCCGCCCGTGCCGTACGGGGGCGCCTGGACGGTCGTCGGCACGCTGGAGCGCAGAGACGGCAACGGCGAGGTCCACGAGGCGGTCATCCGCTGCGAGCAGGGCGACTTCGTGGTCGCGGCGGGAGACACCCTGGCGGTCCGCTTCAACCCGCACTGAGAGCGCCCCCGCCCGAGAGCCCTCCGCACGTACGCCCTCCACACGCACGCCCCCTACACGCACGCCCTCTACGCGTGCGGCCCCACCGACACCGTCCCCACCGTCAGCTCCGCCCGCCCCTCCATGACCGCCCCCACCCGTTCGGCCTCCTCCTCCAGCGCCCGCAGCCGCGCCGCCGACAGCGGCTCCAATGGCTCCACCGTCACCGCGATCCGTCGGCCCGAGCGGCGCTGGTGCCAGACGCCCGCCACCGTGCCGTCCACCAGCAGCACCGGGTAGTTCCCCGCCTGGCCGCCGCCGAGCGCACGTTCGTACGCCCGGCCGGGGAAGAGCCGCTCGCGGGGCTGCGAGGCGATGGTGAACGCGTCGAAGTACGGGAGCAGGCGCACGCCCCGTACCGGACCGGCGGGGAAGTCCGTGTCGCCCGCCACCACCCAGGCGGGCCCGGCCTCCGCGAACGCCACCTCCTCGATCGCGCCGGAACCGGCCAGCGAGGCGAACAGCCCGTCCGCCCACCGCTTCGGCGCGGCGAGCCACCGCGCGAAGTGGGCCGGAGTGGCCGGACCGTACGCGTGCAGGTACCGCTCCACCAGCGCCGCCTGCGCCTCCGGGCCCGGCAAGGGGGTGTACCCGGGGTTCGTGTAGGTCGCCCGGCGGCCCCGGTTCGGCGCGTAGGCGAGCGCGCCCCGGTGTCCCGCCAGGTGCAGGACCTGCCGCCAGCGCGGCCACATCTCCTGGAAGCCGGGCATCACCAGGTCCCCGGCCCACGGCCCGGTCCGCGCGACGACCGCCTCGGAGAGCTCGTCGACCGTCAGCTCCGTCCCGGTCAGCGCCGTCCCGATCGCCGCCACGACCTCCTCCACCTGGTCCGGGGTCATCCGGGTGTCCTTGGGGAACGGGTTCGGGCCGGTCGGTACGGCGGAGAGCGCGCCGGTCCACAGCGGCAGGTCGGCCGCCGGCAGCAGATGGACCGTGCCGCGCGGCCCGAACGTCTTGACCAGGGTCCGCCGGGCCGGGTCGTCGGCCCACAGTGCCGTACGCACGTCCGCGCGCGTCAGCCCCTCGCCGCGCAGCCCGACCGACAGCTCGGCCGCCGACAGCACCTGGGCGTGCGCACCGAGCATCGCGCCGGCCACGTCGGCGGGGGAGAGGCCGGGCGCCGGGCCCGACAGGTGCTGGCGCTCCATTCTGCGGGCGTTCGCCTCGGGCCAGCTCACGGTCACGGTCCTACGGGCTCGGCTCGTCATAGGACGAACCTAGAAGCTCATCAGGACAAATCCTGTCCGCAAGTGCGCGGAGGGTCGTCACGCATCTCATGCCGTCAAGCTCGCGCCACTCCACGCCCCCTCGATACCGGGGACGAATCCGGGCCCGCGCGAGGCGTCCGCAGCGCCTCCGACCGGCCCCCTTACGGAGTCCGGTGAATCCGGAGAGTAGTTGTGGAGTGGCGTGGCACGCGTCAGGACTTACGAAGGGTTACAGTGGAAACCCCCCCCTCGGGCCGGTCCGTATCCCCCCCCCCACGGACCGGCCCGTTTTTTCTGGGCCGGTAACGGGACTCGTCCCGCCGGATCCCTTATCCGCCCTCTCGCCCCCTGACCCGCTGTCAGCCGCGCCCCGCCCAGATGTTCGTGCCCTCGGTGTCCACCGCGAAGGTGTCGATCTCCTTCAGCTCCGCCGCCGTCAGCGCCGGGCCGGCCAGCGCCGCCACGTTCTCCTCCAGCTGCTTCACGCTCGACGCGCCGATCAGCGCCGACGTCATCCGGCTGTCACGCAGCACCCATGCGATGGCCAGCTGGGCGAGCGACTGGCCGCGGCCCTGCGCGATGTCATTCAGGCCGCGCAGCCGGCGCAGGACCTCGTCCGAGAGCAGGCCCGGGTCCAGCGACTTGCCCTGGGTCGCGCGCGAGCCCTCCGGGATGCCCTTCAGGTACTTGTTCGTGAGCAGGCCCTGGGCGAGCGGCACGAAGGAGATGCAGCCCATGCCGGCCGCCTCCAGGGTGTCGAGCAGGCCGTCGTCCTCGATCCAGCGGTTGATCATGGAGTAGGACGGCTGGTGGATCAGGGCCGGGACGCCCATCTCCCGCAGCAGCCCGGCCGCCTCCGCCGTCTGCTCGGCGTTGTACGAGGAGACACCGACGTACAGCGCCTTGCCCTGCTGGACGGCGGACGCCAGCGCGCCCATCGTCTCCTCCAGCGGGGTGTGCGGGTCGAAGCGGTGCGAGTAGAAGACGTCGACGTACTCCACGCCCATCCGCTTGAGCGAGGCGTCCAGGGAGGACAGCAGGTACTTCCGCGAACCCCACTCGCCGTACGGGCCGGGGTGCATCAGATAGCCGGCCTTGGTGGAAAGGACCAGTTCGTCCCGGTACGGCGCGAAATCCTGGGCGAAGAGCTTGCCGAAGTTCAGCTCGGCCGAACCGGGCGGCGGGCCGTAGTTGTTCGCCAGGTCGAAGTGCGTCACCCCGAGATCGAAGGCGCGGCGCAGGATCGCCCGCTGGGAGTGCAGCGAACGGTCGTCGCCGAAGTTGTGCCACAGACCCAGCGAGAGGGCGGGCAGCTTGAGCCCGCTGCGGCCGGTGCGGCGGTACTCCATGGTGTCGTAGCGCGTGTCGGCAGCGCGGTAGTAGAGCTCTGGGGAGAGGTAATCAGTCACTTTCCCTCCTTATCACGGAGTTGTGACAGACCGGGTTGGGCCCCCGTGACCCGATCGCAGTAATGTGGCGGCTTCGGGAAAGCCGCCGTGCGGCGCGGCTCATACCCGCGCGGGTCCGTGCGGACCGCGCGGCGCTCCCCTGCGGGGGCTGACCCCGGACGACCCCCGGCGACGGGGAGGGCGGGCCCCGGGGCCCGTACGGAACCGAGAGGGTGAACTCAGTGAACTTCCGCGACCTGGTGTACAGGCTCTACGCGCGCCGGGTGGAAGGCCGCCTGGACCACGATCAGGTGCCGAAGCACATCGGGGTCATCCTCGACGGCAACCGCCGGTGGGCGAAGGCGTCCGGCGGCTCGGCCGTGCAGGGCCACCAGGCCGGCGCGGACAAGATCTCCGAGCTGCTCGGCTGGTGCAGCGAGACCGATGTCGAGGTCGTCACCCTCTGGATGCTCTCCACGGACAACTTCGACCGGCCCGAACACGAGCTGAAACCGCTCCTCGGCATCATCGAGAACACCGTGCGCAACCTCGCCTCCGACGGCCGCTGGCGCGTCCACCACGTCGGCACGCTCGACCTGCTGCCCGCCGGGACGCAGACGGTGCTCAAGGAGGCCGAGCAGTCGACGTCCCATGTCGACGGGATAATCGTCAATGTCGCCGTCGGCTACGGCGGCCGCCAGGAGATCGCGGACGCCGTGCGCTCGCTGCTCCTGGAGCACTCGGAGCGCGGTACGACCTTCGAGGAGCTGGCGGAGATCGTCTCCACCGACCTGATCTCCGAGCACCTCTACACCCGCGGCCAGCCCGACCCCGACCTGGTGATCCGGACGAGCGGCGAGCAGCGCCTGTCGGGCTTCATGCTCTGGCAGAGCGCCCATTCGGAGTACTACTTCTGCGAGGTCTTCTGGCCGGCCTTCCGCAAGGTCGACTTCCTGCGGGCGCTGCGCGACTACGCCGCCCGCCACCGCCGCTACGGGGCCTGAACCGGCCCCTGCACCCGTACGGCCCGATGGCTCCTCTATATAGAGGAGCCATCGCGTATGTACGGCGTCATCGTGCGTCCACCGGGACTTCTCCACACCGTGTCATATGCAGCGGCATGGCTTCGGGTCGAACAGGGAATACCCCTGGCAGGTCGACATCCGGTCACCAACCAGGCGGATGTCGCATCCAAGTGAGCGGCACCCAGTCCGCTCGCCCGGGAGGTCCTTTGCGCACGAAGGCCCGTAGCCGTGGACGCAGACAGCCTGCGGCCGACGTGGTGGCCGTGGTCCGGCCCGCGCACAGGGGCCCGATCCCGGTCCGTCCTCTCCTTCGGGAAGCTCCGCGACCGTCCGTCGCACTCCCCGACCTCGTCCGAGGGGGTACGTCCTTCCGTGGTGACCAGTAGCAAGCGCCGCATGCCCGACAGGCGCACATACGTTCTCGACACCAGCGTCCTGCTGGCCGATCCCGGAGCCATGGCCCGCTTCGACGAGCACGAAGTCGTGCTGCCGATCGTGGTGGTCACGGAGCTGGAGGCCAAACGGCACCATCCGGAGCTCGGATACTTCGCCCGGCAGGCCCTGCGCCTGCTGGACGACTTCCGGATCCGGTACGGCCGGCTGGACGCCCCGATCCCGCTCGGGGATCTGGGCGGGACGCTCCGCGTCGAACTCAACCACTCCGACCCCGGCGTCCTGCCCGCCGGCTACCGGCTGGGGGACAACGACTCACGGATTCTCGCGGTCGCGCGCAACCTCCAGGCGGAGGGGTACGACGTCACGGTCGTCTCCAAGGACCTGCCCCTGCGGATCAAGGCCTCCTCGGTCGGCCTCCTCGCCGAGGAGTACCGGGCCGAGCTCGCCATCACCGACTCCGGCTGGACCGGGATGACCGAGCTGTCCCTCTCGGGGGAGCAGGTCGACCTGCTCTTCACCGAGGAGACGCTCTACGTCCCCGAGGCCGCCGAGCTGCCCGTCCACACCGGGCTCGTCCTCCAGTCCGAGCGCGGCAAGGCGCTCGGCCGGGTGACGGCCGAGGGCAATGTGCGGCTCGTGCGGGGCGACCGGGAGGCGTTCGGTATCCACGGCCGCAGCGCCGAGCAGCGGATCGCGCTGGACCTGCTGCTCGACCAGGACGTCGGCATCGTCTCGCTGGGCGGCCGGGCCGGCACCGGAAAGTCCGCGCTCGCGCTCTGCGCCGGTCTGGAGGCGGTGCTGGAGCGCCAGCAGCACAAGAAGGTGATGGTCTTCCGCCCGCTGTACGCGGTGGGCGGCCAGGAGCTCGGCTATCTCCCCGGCAGCGAGGCCGAGAAGATGAGCCCCTGGGCGCAGGCGGTCTTCGACACGCTCTCGGCGGTCGCCGGGCGCGAGGTCATCGAGGAGGTGCTGGGGCGCGGGATGCTGGAGGTCCTGCCGCTCACCCACATCCGCGGCCGCTCGCTCCACGACGCGTTCGTGATCGTGGACGAGGCGCAGTCCCTCGAACGGAACGTGCTGCTGACCGTGTTGTCCCGGATCGGGGCGAATTCGCGCGTGGTGCTCACCCATGACGTGGCCCAGCGGGACAACCTCCGGGTCGGCCGGTACGACGGAGTCGTCGCCGTGGTCGAGAAGCTGAAGGGGCATCCGCTCTTCGCGCATGTGACGCTCACACGTTCGGAGCGTTCCCAGATCGCCGCACTGGTGACCGAAATGCTGGAGGAAGGCCACATCTGACCTGCATGTCCTTGTTCGTGCCGCCCGGCGAGCCAAAGAGCTTAGCCGGGCGGCCTTGTGTTGCGCCGTCATTTCCGTCAAACGGATGGCCCAAACGGGGTGTGACCTTTCCCACGCAACACAGAATTGCCCCGTGGCATCCCCGTCCGGCAGAGTCTTGCTTCCGTCAGGCCCCGCATACGGCACTTGGGCACCTCCAGAGGCGCCACGCACCACACAACTCCACACGCAACCGCCGTATGCCGCCCGCGAGTACCACGCGGCGATCCCTTCACCGGGGTCGCCCATCGGGCCCGTGCCTCCCGTGACCCACGCAGTAGGGAGGCCAGTGCCAGGGGCACGAACGCGCCCGCGAGGTCACCTAAGCGGACGATGCTGGAAGGACACCATGTGAGCCGGATCTCGGTCCGGGGGTTCGCCGTGGCATCTGCCACCGCGGTCACCACCGTCGGCGCCGTCGTAGGCGTTGCCGCGGGCGGCGCACCTGCCGCCGACGACAACAACTTCGAGGCTGCCGCAGCCGACACCACGCTGCTCGCAGACATCCCCGCGGGCCAGCAGGCCCAGGTCCAGATCGCTTCGCTGACGCAGCAGGCCGATGCCCAGGCATCCGCGGCCGACGCCGTCGCGAAGAAGTCGGCCGAGGAGTCCGCCCGTCTCCAGGCCGCCAAGGACGCCAAGTCCAAGAAGGCGGCGGCCGAGGCGAAGGCCGAGGCCGAGCGGCTGGCCAAGGAGAAGGCGGAGAAGGAGAAGAAGGAAGAGGCCGAGCGCGCCAGCCGGTCCTCCGTCCGCGACGCCTCCTCGTTCTCCGCGCAGGGCTCGTACTCCGTGTCCGATGTGCAGGCGATGGCCCGCCAGATGGTTCCCGCGGACCAGTTCCAGTGCTTCAGCAACATCGTGAACCACGAGTCCACCTGGAACTACCGCGCGACCAACCCGTCCTCCGGGGCGTACGGACTGATGCAGGCCCTCCCGGGTCACAAGATGTCCTCCGCCGGCGCCGACTGGCAGACCAACCCGGCCACCCAGATCAAGTGGGGCCTCAGCTACATGGACAGCCGCTACGGCTCCCCGTGCGGCGCCTGGTCCTTCTGGCAGGCCAACAACTGGTACTAGGGGCGAACAGCCCTCCCGAAGCCCCCCACCGCGCACGCGGTGGGGGGCTTCGCGCGTGTACGGTCGCATCCGGCGAACCTGGCAGCGCTGGGGAGCGAAGTTGGGGGAAGGGAAAGAGACATGTCAAAACTGCCAGGCTGGCTGGGCCGCTTCGGGTCCGAACTGACGGAGCTGGGCGCACGCCTGGAAGAGCGCCGGGAGCGTGCCCACGGCGACGACGACCCTCACGGGTCCTCGGACGCCGCGGACTCCGGACAGGTTCCCGCGCCTCCCACGTACGCCCCCTCCGTCGCCGCCAAGCCCGATCCGGTCGCCGCGATCCCGTGGGGGATGCGGGTCGCGGCCGAGGCGGGGTGGCGGCTGCTCGTCCTCGCCGGGACGCTCTGGGTGCTGATGCAGGTGATCAGCGCCGTCCAACTGGTCGTCCTCGCCTTCTCCGCCGCGCTGCTCGTCACCGCGATGCTCCAGCCGACCGTCGTCCGGCTCAAGCGGTACGGGCTGCCGCACGGGCTTGCCACCGCCGTCACGGCGGTGCTCGGGTTCGTCATCATCGGCCTGGTCGGCTGGTTCGTGGTGTGGCAGGTGATGGAGAACCTCGACACGCTCTCCGACCGGGTCCTCGACGGCATCGACGAGTTGAAGCGCTGGCTGCTGGACAGCCCCTTCCACGTCACCGAGTCGCAGATCAACGACATCGCCAAGAACCTCAACGAGACCATCGGCACCAACACGGAGGAGATCACCTCCGCCGGCCTCCAGGGCGTCACCTTCATGGTGGAGTTCCTCACCGGCCTGCTGCTGGCGATGTTCTCCACTCTCTTCCTGCTCTACGACGGCCGGCGGATCTGGGAGTGGTCGCTGAAGCTGGTGCCCGCCGCGGCCCGTCCCGGGGTCGCGGGGGCCGGGCCGCGCGCCTGGCGGACGCTGACCGCCTACGTACGCGGCACGGTGCTGGTCGCCCTGATCGACGCCATCTTCATCGGCCTCGGCCTCTACTTCCTCAATGTGCCGCTCGCGGTGCCGCTGGCCGTGTTCATCTTCCTGTTCGCCTTCATCCCGCTGCTCGGCGCGGTGGTCTCCGGAGCGCTGGCGGTGGTCGTCGCGCTGGTCACCGAAGGCGTGTTCACCGCGCTGATGGTGCTGGTGGTGGTGCTCGCGGTGCAGCAGATCGAGGGCCACATCCTCCAGCCCTTCATCCTCGGCCGGGCGGTCCGGGTCCACCCGCTGGCCGTGGTCCTCGCGGTGGCGACGGGCGGCCTGGTCGCGGGCATCGGCGGTGCGGTGGTCGCCGTACCGCTCGTCGCGGTCACCAATACGGTGGTCGGCTACCTGCGGTCCTACGGTGCCCCGCGCGCGGTCGGCGGCCAGCACGGGGCCACCGCGCTGGGGGTCGCGCCGACCGGGCCACCGGCCGCCCCGGACGCGGTGCTGGAAGGACCGCCACCCGAGCCGGTCACCCCGGTCGTCTTCCCCGATCCGCCGGAGGGCCGGGACCCGTCGCAGGGTGAGCCGCCGGAGAAGCAGCCGTAGGCGGAACGGCAGAAGAAGAGCCCCGAGGACGGTCGGTCGTCCTCGGGGCTCTTCCTCGTGTCAGGGGTGGTGCGGGTGACTACTCGGCGAGTACGGCCTCGGCGTCGAGGGTCACACCGACCGCCTGGATCACCGAGGCGACCTTGACGGCCTCCTGGATGGTCTCGCGGTCCACACCGGCCTTGCGGAGCACCTGCTCGTGCGAGTCCAGGCACTGGCCGCAGCCGTTGATCGCGGAGACGGCGAGCGACCACAGCTCGAAGTCGACCTTCTCCACGCCCGGGTTGCCGATGACGTTCATCCGCAGGCCCGCGCGGAGCGTGCCGTACTCCGGGTCCGACAGCAGGTGCCGGGTCCGGTAGAAGACGTTGTTCATCGCCATGACGGCGGCCGCCGACTTCGCCGCGGTGTACGCCTCCGGCGAGAGGTTGGCCTTCGCCTCGGGCTCCAGCTCGCGCAGCACCTTCGGCGAGCGCGAGGCGATCGCGCAGGCCAGCACGGTGCCCCACAGCTGCTGCTTCGGGAGGTCGCTGTTGCCGATGACCGAACCGAGGTTCAGCTTCAGGTCCTTGGCGAAGTCCGGTATGGCGGACTTCAGTTCATCGAGAGCCATAGGTATCAGCTCACTCGCCCGAGAGGAGCGCGACCGGGTCGAGGGTGTTCTCGCCCTTGGTCCAGTTGCACGGGCACAGCTCGTCGGTCTGCAGGGCGTCGAGGACCCGCAGGACCTCCTTGGGGTTACGGCCCACGGAACCGGCGGTCACCATCGTGAACTGGATCTCGTTGTTCTGGTCGACGATGAAGACGGCGCGCTGCGCGAAGCCGTCCTCGCCCTCGATGCCGAGGTCACGCATGAGCTCGTGCTTCGAGTCGGCCAGCATCGGGAAGGGCAGGTCGGTCAGGTCCGGGTGGTCCTTGCGCCAGGCGTGGTGCACGAACTCGGAGTCACCGGAGAAGCCGAGGACCTGTGCGTCCCGGTCGGCGAACTCCTCGTTCAGCTTGCCGAAGGCGGCGATCTCGGTGGGGCACACGAAGGTGAAGTCCTTCGGCCACGCGAAGACGATCTTCCACTTGCCCTCGTAGGTCTTGTGGTTGATCTGCTCGAACTCCTTGCCGCTCTCCAGCGAGACACAGGCGGTCAGGTCGAACGTGGGGAACTTGTCACCAACAGTGAGCACGCGCTCTCCTTGCAGCGTCTGGAACTCCCCTTTTGGGGGAGTTCCTGAGGGTTGGACGAGATCCACCTTGGCACAGAGTGCATTGATCAGTGAAATAGCTACACTCGGTCGTGATGATCGGAGGTGCCTATCAGTGGCGCAGGGAAAACAGGGCATACGCCCGAAGCCATCCGGTAAGTCGACCGCCAGGCAGCCCAGCCTGTCGCAGCTGCGCGCCTTCGCGGCCGTGGCGGAACATCTGCACTTCCGGGACGCGGCGGCAGCAATCGGGATGAGTCAGCCGGCACTCTCCGGAGCCGTCTCCACCCTGGAGGAGGCACTGGGTGTCCAGCTCATCGAGCGTACGACGCGCAAGGTGCTGCTCTCGCCGGCCGGGGAGCGGCTCGCGGCGCGGACCGGCGTCGTGCTGGAGGCCGTCGCCGCGCTGATGGAGGAGGCGGAGGCCGCCCGCGCGCCGTTCACCGGAGTGCTCCGGCTCGGCGTGATCCCGACCGTCGCCCCGTACCTCCTGCCGACCGTGCTCCGCCTGGTCCACGACCGCTACCCGGACCTCGACCTCCAGGTCCACGAGGAGCAGACCTCCTCGCTGCTGGAGGGGCTCTCCGCCGGGCGGCTGGACCTGCTGCTCCTCGCCGTGCCGCTCGGGGTCCCCGGAGTGAGCGAGATCCCGCTCTTCGACGAGGACTTCGTGCTGGTCATGGAGCAGGACCACTGGCTCGGCGGCCGCGCCGACATCCCGCGCGAGGCGCTGCGCGAGCTGCCGCTGCTCCTCCTGGACGAGGGCCACTGCCTGCGTGACCAGGCCCTGGACATCTGCCGGGAGGCAGGCCGTACGGAGGGGGCGCCGGTCACCACGACCGCCGCCGGGCTCTCCACGCTGGTCCAGCTGGTGGCGGGTGGGCTCGGGGTGACGCTGCTGCCGCGCACCGCCGTCACGGTGGAGACCGCCCGCAACGACGCCCTGGCCACCGGCTACTTCGCCCACCCGGCACCGACCCGGCGGGTGGCGCTGGCGATGCGTACGGGCTCCGCGCGCGGCGGCGAGTTCGCGGAGTTCGGCGCCGCGCTGCGCGGTGCGATGGAGCCGCTGCCGGTACGTCTCGTATGAACGGAAGCCGGTGCGGCCGGGAGGGAGCCTCCTGGCCGCACCGGCTTGCACCGCGCTACTCCGTCCGCAGCCCGTCCGGCCGCATCAGCCGCCACAGCGAAGGCAGCGACAACGCCGTTACCAGCAGGATCAGCCCAGCCCCCGCCCCGGTCAGCGGCAGGAAGAGCCACCAGTCGGAGACGCTCTTCTCGATCATCCAGGTGAGCGTCGCGCCGAGCCCCAGCCCGCCCGCGACCGCCACCAGGAGGCCGAGGACCACGGGGATGGCGGTCTGCCACAGGACCGACCAGCTCAGCGTCGTACGCCGGGTGCCGAAGGCGACGAGCACCGACAACAGCCGCTTCCGCTCGCGCAACTGCTCCAGCTGGGAGACCAGCATCGAGGCGGCGATCAGCAGCAGGACCACGGTCGCCCCGACCTTGAGGCCGGTCTGGATGCTCTCGTACTGCCGGTCGCGCTCCACCGCGTCCAAGGTGACGAAGCGCATCGTGGGGTCGATCCGGGCCGCCGTGTTGCGCACGTGCTCGGCGATGTCCGGCACGCTCCGGTCGACCCGGATCTGGGCGGTGATCTGCGCGCCGGGCAGCGTGCCCGCGTCGATCGCCCCGGTGGTGGCCATGATCCCGTAGTGCGTGTCGCCCATCGGGTCGGTGCGGCCCTGCACGGTCGGGGAGTCGGCGGGCAGGGTCCACCGCACCGGCTTCCCGCTTCCGGAGCCGATCTCGACGACCTCGCCCTTGCGGGCCGTCTCGTCGATCCAGTCCGACATCTCCTGGTCACCCGGCGGGTGGACGACGAACGTGTCGCCGTCCTGGCAGGCGCCGATCCGGGCCAGTTCGCGCAGGGTGGCGCAGGTGCCGACGGTCAGCGAGGTGGTGGGCGGGATGTCGTCGTCGGCGTAGACACCCGGCTTGGACGCGTACGCCTGAACCGAGCCGATGACGGCCTCCACGCCCTTGGTGGCGCGGAACTGCGCGATGGCCGAGGTGGCCGCCTCGCCCGTGACGTTCTCGGAGTACCCGGCGAACTGGGCCCGCGTGGGGTCCTGGCCGGTCATCCGGTTGAAGTCGGCGTTCATCGCGGCGAACATCATCTGCAACGCGACCGCTCCCGCCACCGCCACGGTGACCCCGCTGACCGCGCGGGACGCGGCCCCGCTGCTCAACTGGAGCCTGCGGGTGGCGAGCTGCCAGGGCACCGGGCCGCCGCGCAGCCGGCTCACGCACGCCTCGACCAGCCACGGCAGCAGCAGGGCGAGCCCGACCAGCACGAGCACGGCACCGGTCGCGATGAAGTACGGGTTGAAGGGCGCGTACTCGTAGGTGCTGACCCGGCCCGTGGAGGCGAGCACCACCAGCCCCGCGACCGGCATCAGCAGCCGCCACCAGAGCCGGCGGCCCTGGTCGCGGCCCCGGCGTACGACGCCGAGCGGCTCGATCGCCACGGAGCGCATCGCGACCAGCGTGACGAGCACGGCGGTCAGCGGCACCGCCACGGTGATCAGGGCGGCGAGCAGCGGATCGGGCACCAGGTCCGCCGGGAACGCGCTGACGTCCCAGACCTCCACCGAGCCCGCGAACCGCCGTCCCACCCCGAAGAAGACCAGCCCGGCCAGCAGCCCGAGGACCGCTCCGAACAGCGCCTCCCCGGCGGCGATCCGCCGGGTCGTGCGGATGTCGGCGCCGACCAGGCGCAGCGCGGCGAGTCTGCGGTCACGGCGCTCGCCGCCGAACCGTACGGCGGTGGCGATGAAGATGGCGACCGGCACCAGCAGGACGACACAGACCATCACGGTCAGCATGACCAGCAGCGGCGACAGCGGTGGGGCCTCGCGGGTGTCCCCGTACCCGGCGATCCGGTGGCCGCCCGAGGCGAGTGCGAGGGTGTCGTTGCCCGCGTAGTAGCGGAGTTCGTTCGGAGAGCGCAGCCCGGTGTCGCCGATGGTGCCGGTGATCTCGTACGGCAGCCGCTCGCGCAGCAGGTCGTTGCCGGGGGCGGCCAGCAGCTCCTTGAGCGCGGGGGAGACCACCATCTCGTCCGCCCCGGGGAAGCGGTCGACACCCGGCGGGCGGGCCGGAGCCGTACCGTCGGCGCGCATCAGGTATCCCGCCACGGACTGGCTGTGGTACTCGGTGCCCGTGTCGACCACCACCACCGAGGTGTCGGACTTCGGGGCGTTCGCGCCGGGCACTCCGGAGATCGGGGCCTCCTTGCGCGCCTGGTCGCGCCCGTTCCGTTGGTCCAGCATGTGCGGTACGGAGGAGGCGAGCAGCAGCAACGCGACCCCGAGGCCGACGCCGACCGCCGTCAGCAGCGTACGGATCCAGCCCTCGCGGCCCCCGGCGGCGGCGAACCGGATGCCGAGGCCGAGGTCCCGGAGGGTGGCCGCGCCGCGCGAGGGCGGCTTCGGGGGGTCCTGTCCGGCGGCGGGGGCGGTACGGGAGTCGAGCAGCGTCATACGGCGTGCTCCAGGTCGCGGGCCCGGCCGTCGCGCACGGTGACGTCACGGTCGGAGTAGGCGGCGACCCGGGCCTCGTGGGTGACCAGGACGACCGCCACGTTGGAGGAGCGGGCCGCCTCGGTGAGCAGCTCCATGACCCGCTCGCCGTTGAGGGAGTCCAGGGCGCCGGTCGGCTCGTCCGCGAAGATCACCTTCGGCGAGCCGGCCAGCGCGCGGGCCACGGCGACGCGCTGGCCCTGGCCGCCGGAGACCTCGCCGGGCCGCTTGGCGCCGAGGTCCTCGACCTCCAGGCGCTCCATCCACTCCCGGGCGGTGCGCTCGGCGGCCTTGCGCTTCACCCCGTTGAGCCGCAGCGGCAGGGCCACGTTCTCCACGCAGGTCAGCTCCGGCACGAGCTGGCCGAACTGGAAGACGAAGCCGAAGTCGCTGCGGCGCAGGGCGCTGCGCTCGGCGTCCGACATGGCGGAGAGCTCGCGGCCGGCGTAGGTGATGGTGCCGGAGTCCGGCGTGATGATCCCGGCCAGACAGTGCAGCAGCGTCGACTTGCCGGAGCCGGAGGGGCCCATCACGGCGACGACCTCGCCAGGGTGCACGGAGAACGAGGCGCCGTCCAGGGCGGGCGTCGAGCCGTAGGTCTTGCGCAGGTCGTGCGCGGCGAGCAGGGAGCCGTCGGGGATCACGGGGCCACCACCTTGGCGAGCTGGCCGAGGCGGGCGGCGGTCAGTTCCAGCCAGCGCAGATCGGCTTCCAGGTGGAACAGGGCGTGGTCGCAGATCAGTTGGTCGGCGAGGTCGCCCTTGCGCTTGCGGTCGGTGAGGATGCGCATCATCCGCAGGTGCTCCGAGCGCTGGGAGTCCAGCAGGTCGGAGGCGCTGCGGTCGGTCAGGAGCGCCAGGACGACCTTGGTGTAGAGCGTCGACTGGAGGTACGGCTCCGGCTTCTCGGGCTGCATGAGCCAGCGCGAGACATCGGTGATCCCGGCGTCCGTGATGGCGTAGCGCTTACGCTCGGGCCCCCCTTCGCTCTCTATGCCGTCGACCTCGACGAGCCCGTTCTTCAGGAGGCGGGACATCGTCGAGTAGACCTGGCCGTAGTGGAGCGGGCGGTCCTGGCCGAACTTCTCGTCGAAGGTCCGCTTGAGGTCGTAGCCGTGGCGGGGGCCGGATTCCAGGAGCCCTAGGAGGGTGTGACCGATAGACATGCGCAGCACTGTACACGGTGTGTATACCTGCCGTGTATACGGGTCCGGAAAGCGCCCCTGGCCCGCGGTTGCGGGCCAGGGGCGCTTTCTACGCTTCGGGAGCGGGCGGCGTGGGCGGCTCCTCCGGCGGCTGTTTGGGCGGCCGGCCCCGGCGGGCGATCGGTGCCGCCGCTCCCGGCAGCCGCCCCGCCTCCTTCAGCGCCCGGCGCAGCAGGAACTCGATCTGCGCGTTGGCGCTGCGCAGCTCGTCGGAGGCCCAGCGGGCCAGCGCGTCGTGCACCGCCGGGTCCAGCCGCAGCACCATCTGCTTGCGCTGCCGCGGCCGGTCCGCCGGGGTCCGCCGGGGCGGGGGCTCGCCGGTCACTGGTAGAGGCTGCCCGTATTGAGGACCGGCTGCGCCGCGCGGTCACCGCACAGCACCACCATCAGGTTGCTCACCATGGCGGCCTTCCGCTCGGAGTCCAGCTCCACGATCTCCTGCTCGGCGATCCGGGCCAGCGCCATCTCGACCATGCCCACCGCACCCTCCACGATCTGCTGTCGGGCCGCGACGACCGCGCCGGCCTGCTGGCGCTGGAGCATGGCGGAGGCGATCTCGGGGGCGTACGCGAGGTGGCTGAAGCGGGACTCGATGATCCGGACGCCCGCCGCCTTCACCCGGGCGGTCAGCTCGATCGCCAGCTTCTCGGTGATCTCCTCCGCGTTGCCGCGCAGCGAGAGGCCGTCCTCATCGTGGGCGTCGTACGGGTACTCGATGGCGATGTGCCGGACGGCGGCCTCGGTCTGGGTGGCGACGAACTCCAGGAAGTCGTCGACCTCGAAGAGCGCCTGGGCGGTGTCCTCGACCTTCCAGACGACGATCGCGGCCAGCTCGATCGGGTTGCCGTAGGCGTCGTTGACCTTGAGGACGGCGGTCTCGTGGTTGCGGACCCGGGTGGAGATCTTCTGGCTGGAGGTCAGCGGGTTGATCCAGCGCAGTCCGTCGGCGCGGATGGTGCCGACGTACCGCCCGAAGAGCTGGATCACCCGGGCCTCGCCCGGAGCGACCATCTTCACACCGCTCATGCAGAAGAACGAGGTGATCACCAGGAGCGCCCCGAAGACGAAGAGCGGGACGCCGACCGCGTTGTTGCCGCCCGCCCCGATCACCCCGCCGACGATGGCGAGACCGACCCCGGCGAACACCCCGAGCACCGTCAGCAGCAGCCCCAGACCGCCCGGGATCGAGTGTGCGGTGACCTCCCTGACCTGCGGCTCGGGCATGTCGGGAGCGTCGATGTCGAGCTCGGCCGACAGGGCCTGCGGGCGGTGTCCTTCGTGCTGTCCGGTCATGGGATCCCCCGTTCCGTGCGGCTCGTGCCGCGCTATCAATGTGATGTCACATTAACGGTTCTCGCAACCTTGCGCACCCCTGGGGAGTCGGTTCCCTGGGGAACGGGTGCTGATTGTCACGTCCGGAAAAGACCGGATCGCTTGTCTTTCGTCCGTGCCGACGGTGTTAGCTGGCAGGTCTGAACGGAATCGGGTGAACCGAGCGAGCCGGTCGAGCAGAGAAGCGGGAGCAACACAGCGATGGGTCGAGCGGATGCGCGACGAGCCCGGGCGCAGGAGTCGCGCCGGGCTGCGAAGAGCGGCGGCATACGCAGACTCTTCACGTGGAAGAAGCTGCTGGGCACGTTCTTCGGGATCGTCCTGCTGGGCATGGGCGCCTTCGGTGCGCTCTACCTGTACGTCGACGTGCCCGCGCCGAACGCCTTGGCGCAGCGGCAGAGCAACGTCTACCAGTACAGCGACGGCACGCTCCTCGCCCGGTCCAACGGCGACGTCAACCGGCAGATCGTCGACCTGGCGCAGGTGCCCAAGGAAGTGCAGCACACCTTCGTCGCCGCGGAGAACAAGACCTTCTACGAGGACGACGGCATCGACCTCAAGGGCACGACCCGCGCGTTGCTCAACACGGTCAGCGGCAAGGGCAAGCAGGGCGGGTCGACGATCACCCAGCAGTACGTGAAGAACTACTACCTGACGCAGGACCCGACGATCAGCCGCAAGCTCCAGGAGCTGGTGATCTCGCTCAAGGTCGACCAGGACCAGTCCAAGGGCCAGATCCTCGCCGGGTACATCAACACCGCCTACTACGGACGCGGCGCCAGCGGCATCCAGGCGGCCGCCCAGGCGTACTACGGCATCGACGCCAAGGACCTGAACGTCTCGCAGGGCGCCTACCTCGCATCCCTCCTCCAGGCCCCGAGCCAGTACGACTGGGCCACCGCGACCGACACCGGCAAGCGCCTGGTGAAGGACCGCTGGGCCTACACGCTGAAGAACATGGTCGAGATGGGCTGGCTGAGCGAGGCCGAGCGGGCGAAGCAGGAGTTCCCGGTCCCGCAGAAGCCCAAGCCGGCCAAGGGCATGGAGGGCCAGACCGGCTATCTCGTCGAGGCGGTCAACAAGGAGCTCGACAAGCAGGGCATCTCCGCCGAGGACCGTGAGTCCGGCGGCTGGACCTTCACGCTCACCATCGACAAGAAGCGCCAGCAGCAGCTGGAGAAGTCGGTGGACAAGGAGCTGGAGTCGCAGCTGGACCGCGACGGCAACAAGGTCGACGCCACCGTCCAGGCCGGCGCCACCTCCGTCGACCCGAAGACCGGCAAGGTCCTCGCGATGTACGGCGGCGAGGACTACGTCAAGCACTACGTCAACAACGCCACCCGCCAGGACTACCAGCCGGCCTCCACCTTCAAGCCGCTGGTGCTCGCCGCCGCCCTGGAGAACGAGTCCGAGACGCAGAACGGCAACCTGATCGGGCTCAACACGATCTACGACGGCACCAGCAAGCGGCCCGTCGTCGGCGGCGACACCGACTTCGCCCCGCAGAACGAGGACGACCGCAGCTACGGTCCGATCTCCGTGCAGAAGGCGATGAACAGCTCGGTCAACTCCGTCTTCGCGCAGATGATCGTGGACGTGACGCCCGCCGCCACCAAGCGGACCGCGCTCGCCCTCGGCGTACCGGACAAGAACTTCCCCGAGCGCCCCGCCGTCACCCTCGGCACCATGAACGCCTCCACCTGGGACATGGCCGGCGTCTACGCGACCCTCGACAACCACGGCCGCAAGGTCACCCCGCACATCCTCCAGTCCGCCGAGCACCGCGACCGTACGGTGAAGCCGGAGGCGCCCAAGCGCGAACAGGTGATCAGCCGCGCATCGGCCGACACCGTCACCTCCGCGCTCACCGGCGTCGTCGAGTCCGGCTCCGGCAGCGCCGCCAACACCTCCGCCTACCGGGCGGCCGGCAAGACGGGCACCTCGGAGGAGAACAAGTCGGCCTGGTTCGCCGGGTACACCCCCGAGCTGACCACGGTCGTCGCCCTCTTCGGCGAGTCGCCCAAGGGCGGACGGCAGGTCTCCCTCACCGGTACGGCCAACTCCGGCCGCGCCAACGGCGGCGGCTTCCCGGCCCGGATCTGGGCGGACTACACGCTCGGCGCCCTCGGCGGCGGCTCGGACGCGAAGTTCGACCTCCAGGACGTGGAGCGCGGCGAGGTCCCGCCGCCGCCCACGCCGTCGAAGACGCCGTCGGAGGAGCCGACCCCGTCCGAGGAGCCCACGCCGTCGAAGACGCCGTCCAAGACGCCGAGCACCCCGCCCAGCGAGTCGCCGCCGCCGTCGTCGCCGCCGACTCCTTCGCCGCCGCCGACCATCACACCGCCGACCGTTCCGCCCACGAAGAGCCCCGAGCTGCCGCCGGATCCCGGCGAGGACGACGGGCAGCCGGGAGAGCGCCCCGGCTTCCTGGGGGACTGATCCCGCGCGGATGACGAAAGAGGGGCGGTGCCGACGTCGGCACCGCCCCTCTTTCGCGTACGTCCGGTCAGCGCGTCGCCATCTCGAACCAGACCACCTTGCCGGTCGACAGCCGCGTCGCGCCCCACCGCCGGGCCAGCCGGTTCACCAGGAAGAGCCCGCGGCCGCCCTCGTCCGTCTCGCGCGCCCGGCGCTGGCGCGGCAGCTGCGGGGAGTCGTCGCCGACCTCGCAGCGCAGGATGTCCGTCCGCAGCAGCCGCAACGTCACCGGCCGCTCCGCGTAGCGCACCGCGTTGGTGACCACCTCGCTGACCAGCAGCTCCACCTCGTCGGACATCTCGTCCAGGCCCCACCGGGCGAGCGCCCGCCGGGCCAGCCTGCGGGCCCGGCCCGGAGCCGCGTCCTCCGGCTCCAGGTACCAGTACGCCACGTCGCTCGGCGCGATCCCGTCGAAGCGGGCGGCGAGCAGCGCGATGTCGTCGTCCCGGTCGCCCGGCCCCAGCATGTCGAGCACGTCGTCGCAGAGGGCCTCCAGCGGCGGCGAGTGGTCCGGGCCGGTGAGCTGCGCGGTCGCCGCCAGGCGCTCCCGCAGCTGCTCGATCCCCGTCCACACGTCCCGCAGCCGCGACTCGACCAGCCCGTCGGTGTACAGCAGCAGCGTGGCGCCGGCCGGCGCGTCCAGCTCCACGGCCTCGAAGTCGACCCCGCCGACGCCGATCGGGGCGCCCGGCGGCACCCGCAGCACCTCGGCCCGGCCGCCCAGGTGGAGCAGGACGGGCGGCGGGTGGCCGGCGTTGGCGATGGTGATCCGGTGCGAGACCGGGTCGTACACCGCGTACAGGCAGGTGGCCATGCGGTCGCTGCCGAGCCGCTGCGCCTGCTCGTCCAGGTGGTGCAGCACCTCCTGCGGCGGCAGGTCGAGCTGGGCGAGGGTCTGCGCGGTCGTCCTCAGCTGGCCCATGATCGCGGCGGAGGTCATGGAGTGGCCCATCACATCGCCGACGACCAGCGCGACCCGGCTGCCGGGCAGCGGGATCGCGTCGTACCAGTCGCCGCCGACGCGGGCCGTCTCGGCCGCCGGGAGGTAGCGCGAGGCGAGGCGCACGCCGGTGGGCTGGGGGAGCGAGTCGGGGAGCATCGTGCGCTGGAGCTCGTCCGCGATGTAGGCCTCGCGCCCGTACAGCACGGCCTTGTCGATGCCGAGCGCGGTGTGCGTCGCCAGCTGCGCGGCCACCAGCAGGTCACTGGCCTCGAACGCGGGCCGCTCGGTGGACCGTACGAAGACGGCCGCGCCGATCACCCGCCGCCGGCCGCGCAGCGGGGCCAGGATCGCGCGGTGGCCGGTGGGGACCGGACGGCCGGGGCCGAGCAGCTCGGGCAGCGCGGCGCGGGCCGCCGCCGAGTCGCCGAAGACCGGCCGCACGCCGCGCAGCACCTCGGCCAGCGCGCCGCCCGCACGGACCTCGCACAGCTCGGCGGCGGGCATCAGGTCGGCCGTCGGGTCGCTGAGCAGCGGCCGCAGCCGCTCGCTCTCCGGGCCCGTCTCGCCGCTCTCCTCCTCGGTGTGCCGGAGCCGGTCGGAGCGGCGCAGCCGCAGCACGAACGGGCTCACCGGCCGCTCGTCGCCGACCGGCAGCGGGTCGCGCAGGTAGACGAGGATCGCGTCGGAGAACGTCGGCACGCTGGCCCGGCAGAGGCCGAGCACGATCTCGTCCAGGTCGATGCCGCGCGCGATGCGCCGGGTCGCGGCCCCGACGAAGCGCAGCCGGTCGCCCTCGCGGCGGGTGGCCGCCTGCGCTTCGGTGACGGCGGCGGGTCCGGGCCCGGGGTTCGGTGCGGCGGCCGGCGACGGGATCGCGGCCGCGGCGGCCGCGGCCGCCGCGTCCTGCTGCCGGGGCCGGGTGCGCTCCTGCTGCCGTGCCGCGAGCGGCTGCCGGCCTTCGTGGGAGGTGGGGTGCTCCGTCACGCGTGGGGTTCCGTCCGTCCGGGCCGGTTGTATGAGGCAGTCGCCTCGTGGGGCGCCACTGTGCCCCGGCGACCGCGATGAGGACAACGGCTGTCTGCGGATGCCCGGGCACGAGGGGCCGAAACCGTACGTCCGCGAGATGGCCGGAGGACGACGTTCCGTGCGGGCGCCGGTCTGGTCACGGTGAGGCGGCAGCGGGCAGCGAGCACGTCTCCACCCCCTCGTGGTGGTCCTTCGACCGGGCGGTCCGGCCGGGTCCGTGGCCCGTCGTGCCGCACGACCGGTGCGATGACTTGTGGTCAGATCCGGTGTGTCCCTCGGAGAGCCGGGCCTGCCGACCGGGCCCCCGTGGGGTGTATCCAGGGTCTCACGACGGCATGGGGGCGGGGGTGCGGTCCCAGTCATCCGGCAGCGGCGGAACGCGCCACCCCGGATCGGGCCGCCAGTGCTCCCAGCCGTCCCGGAACGGCGAGCCCCACCCGGTGATCACCTCGACCGCCGCCCGGCCCGCCTCCCGGACCCCCGCGGCGGTCGCACGGTCCATCAGACCGACGTGCTGCGCCTGGGCGAACTCGTCCTCGTCGAGCCACTTCCAGCTCCGGTCCGGGTTCACGGAGATGTCGAGAAAGTGATCCTCGGAATCCACTCCTCCGGACCACCGGGTGTGCGGCTCCTCCAGGTTCACGTACCAGTTCCGGAAGAGCCAGCCACGGTCCCAGAAGAGCCAGACCGACCACGGGTCGCCCGGCCGGGCCAGCTTCAGCACGCCGGTGCCGAACCAGGTGGAGCGTGCGGTGGTGCGCGGCGCGGTGTAGCGGGTGGCGAGCGGCTCGGCGTGCACCTGCGTGCCGTCGGCCAGGACCGGGCGTACGCATTCGGTGCCGGGCGCCATCCAGACGGCGAGCAGCTCGGCGCTGTCCTGGACGACGGTCACCGGGCGGCAGATGTGCACGGGCGGGGCCCCGGGCGCCCGGTGGGCCCGGCCGTTGTCGCGGTAGCGCCAGAGGATCTGGTCCCCCGGCGCCCAGCGTGCGCACTCTCCCGTACCTGTCATGGATGGATCTTACGGAGCGTCCGCCCCCGCCCGCTGCGACTCAGGTCACCCGGTGTGCCCGGGCGGCCCGGCGTGGGTCACCCCGGGGTCCTCACGAGCCCCAGGGTGCCCCACGCGCTACGGCCGGGTCATCCGCAACACGTCCAGCGCCGCGTCCAGTTGCTCCACCGTCAGATCGCCGCGCTCGACATAACCCGAGGCCAGGACGGTCTCGCGGATCGTCGTGCCGTCCTTGAGCGACTGCTTGGCGACCTTCGCCGCCTCCTCGTACCCGATGTACTTGTTGAGCGGGGTGACCACCGAGGGCGAGGACTCCGCGTAGGCGCGGGCCCGCTCCACGTTGGCGGTGATGCCGTCCACCGTGCGGTCGGCCAGCAGCCGGGAGGCGCCCGCGAGCAGCCGTACGGACTCCAGCAGGTTCTTCGCGATGACAGGGAGCATCACGTTCAGCTCGAAGTTGCCCGCCGCGCCCGCCGCGGCGACCGTGGCGTCGTTGCCGGTCACCTGGGCGGCGACCATCAGGACCGCCTCCGGGATCACCGGGTTGACCTTGCCGGGCATGATCGAGGAGCCGGGCTGGAGGTCGGGCAGGTTGATCTCGGCGAGGCCGGTGCGCGGGCCCGAGGCCATCCACCGCAGGTCGTTGGAGATCTTGGTGAGCGAGACGGCGATCGTCCGGAGCTGGCCCGAGGTCTCCACCAGACCGTCCCGGGCGCCCTGTGCCTCGAAGTGGTCGCGGGCCTCGGTCAGCGGCAGCCCGGTGGCCTCGGCCACCTCCGCGATCACGGCGGCGGAGAAGCCGGGCGGCGTGTTGATGCCGGTACCCACCGCCGTGCCGCCGAGCGGGAGTTCGGCCAGGCGCGGCAGCGAGGCGCGCAGCCGCTCCACGCCGTACCGGATCTGCGCCGCGTAGCCGCCGAACTCCTGGCCGAGGGTGACCGGGGTGGCGTCCATCAGATGCGTACGGCCGGACTTCACGACCTCCGCGAACTCGGCCGATTTCCGCCCCAGCGATTCCGCCAGGTGGTCCAGCGCGGGGATCAGGTCGGCGGTGACGGCGGCGGTGGCCGCGATGTGGATGGAGGAGGGGAAGACGTCGTTGGAGGACTGCGAGGCGTTGACGTGGTCGTTGGGGTGGACCGGGCTGCCGAGCCGCTCGGAGGCGAGCGTGGCGATGACCTCGTTGGTGTTCATGTTGGAGGAGGTGCCGGAGCCCGTCTGGAAGACGTCGACCGGGAAGTGCTCGTCCCAGCGGCCCGACGCGACCTCGGCGGCCGCCTCCTGGATCGCGGCCGCGATCTCCGGATCCACCACCTTCAGCTCGGCGTTGACCTTGGCCGCCGCGCCCTTGATCCGGGCCAGGGCCTCGATGTGCGCCCGCTCCAGCCGCTGCCCGGAGATGGGGAAGTTCTCCACCGCCCGCTGGGTCTGCGCGCGCCACTTGGCGTGGGCGGGAACCCGCACCTCACCCATCGAGTCGTGCTCGATCCGGAACTCCGGACCGTCCTTCGGATCTGCCGCCGTGTCGGCCATCGTGTTTAAACCTCCCGCAAAAGATGAGCACGTGTCTTGTTCCAGCTATTCCCAAGTCGCCTACCGGCCAGTAAATACCCGGGGTAACCACTCACCCGGGAGGCGCAATGAGGCGCACCAGGCTCAGACTTCGAGGGCTCCGCAGCCTTCGCCGGCTCCGCTGTACGGCCGCTGTCACCGCCGCGTTCGCGGTGGCCGCCACCACGTTGGCGGTCGCCGGACCGGCGGGCGCGGCCGATTCGGGTACCGGCACCAGCACTATCGCATCGACTCCTCTCCCGCCCGCGCTGGAAACGATCCGGGCGGCCGAAGCCACCCGGCTGTACGGCAGCCCCGCCGAACGGCCGCTCGCCGAACGGAAGACCGGGCTCATCTCCCTGGGCGACAGCGAGATCTCCGGCGAAGGCGTGGGCACCTACGACCCCGGCACCAACGGGCCGGACAACTGGTGCCACCGCTCGCCGGAGGCCGCCATCCACCGCACGGGCATCGCGGCGGACGTCACGTACAACGTCTCCTGCTCCGGCGCTTACTCCGGGAACATCCGAATCGGCGGAAACAAGCAGTACGCCGATGAGCTGGTCCAGAGCGACAGCCTCGCCATCAAGGCCCGCAACACCCGGATCAAGATGGTCGTCCTGGTCGCGGGCGCCAACGACGACCTCCAGTTCGGCCCGGTCATGACGGACTGCGTGGTCCGCTACATCACGCTCCAGGGCCCGTGCGAGCCGAAGTACGCGGGCGGCTGGCAGGCGCGTGTGGACGCGCTGGTCCCGAAGGTCGAGGCGACGGTCCGCGATCTGCGTACGGTCATGACCGACGCCGGATACGGAGACGACGACTACAAGCTCGTCCTGATGGGCTACCCGAGCCCGATCGGCCCGGACTTCTACGACAACCCGAAGTTCCCCGGCAAGCTCATCTGCGGCGGCCTCGGCTACGACTCCGACACCGTCTGGGGCCGCAACACCGCCGTGCCCGCCTTCCAGGCCGGCATGCGCAAGGCGGCCGCCTCCACCGGAGCCGCCTACCTGGACAACTCCCGCCTCTTCCACGGCCACGAGGTGTGCAGCGAGGCCCCGTGGGCGCGCGGGCTCTACATCGACCTGAGCAAGCCCGGACTGCCCGACGAGAACTCCGTACGCCAGTCCTTCCACCCCAACGCGGCCGGCCACCGCGCCTTCGCCTCCTGCCTGACCCAGATGTACGGCTCCGGCCTCCGCGAGGCGAGCTGCGCCGACCCGGCCAGCACGGGCGACCCGGTCCTCCAGGGGGCCGCCTGGGACGACCTGTTCCGGCCGGTGAGGAACGAGGCCACCGGCACCTGCCTCGACGTCCCCGCCTCGGTGACCCGTAACGGCACCGCGATCGGCGGCTGGGACTGCCACGGCGGACGCAACCAGAACTGGTGGTACGACACCGGTACGCAGACCCTGCGCACCGCGCTCAGCCATGACCGGTGCCTGGACGTGTCCGGCGCCAAGTACAACGCGGGCGCCACGCTCATCGTGTGGAACTGCGCGGGCGCGGCCAACCAGAAGTTCGTCCGCCAGGCGGGCACCATCCGCCCGGCCGCCGCGACCGGGCTCTGTCTGACGCTGGCCGGGGCCAAGGACCCGCTCAAGCTCCAGACGTGCGACGGCAGCGCGAAGCAGCGCTTCGCGTAACTCCGTGCGGTGGGTGGCGGGCCCTGCGCGCGTCCGCCACCCACCGCGTGCCGTCAGTTCCCCGTCATCACCGCGCCGAGGATCGCCGCCAGATACGCCGGGTCGTCCACCCCGCACAGCTCGCGCGCCGAGTGCATCGAGAGGCCCGGTACGCCCACGTCCACCGTCGTCACGCCGAGACGGGCCGCCGTCAGCGGGCCGATCGACGTGCCGCACGGCATCGCGTTGTTGGAGACGAACGGCTGCCACGGCGCTTCCGCCCGCTCGCAGGCGGCCGTGAACATGGCGATACCGGTGGAGTCGGTGGCGTACCGCTGGTTGACGTTCACCTTGACCGTCGGGCCGCCGTTGGGCAGCGGACGGTGGTCGGGGTCGTGGCGCTCCGCGTAGTTCGGGTGCACCGCGTGGGCCATGTCGGCGGAGACGCAGAAGGCGCCCGACAGCGCCCGTGACCAGTCCTCGTCGCAGCCGCCCCGGGCCGCGACCGAGCGCGAGAGCACCCGCTCCAGCAGCGGGCTCTGCGCCCCCGTCTCGGAACCGCTGCCGACCTCCTCGTGGTCGAAGGCGGCCAGCACCGGGACGAAGGACGGCTCGGTGACCCCGGTCGCCGCGTCCACCAGAGCACTCACCCCGGCGTGCACCGAGACCTGGTTGTCCAGCCGGGACGCCACCACGAACTCCCGCTCCGCGCCCAGGTATCCGGGCTGCTGGATGTCGTGCAGCATCAGGTCCCAGCCCAGCACGTCCGCCGCGTCCTCCCCGGCCGCCGCCGCGACCAGCCGCAGCAGCTCACCCTCGCGCGGATCGCCGAGCGCCCAGATCGGCGCGATGTGGCGCTGCCGGTCCAGTGCCACGCCGTCGTTGACCGTGCGGTCCAGATGGATCGCCAACTGCGGTACCCGCAGCAGTGGTTCGTCGATCTGTACGAGGCGGCTGCGCGGGCTGCCGTCCGGGCCGCCGCGCAGGGCCAGCCGGCCCGAGATGCCGAGGTCCCGGTCGAGCCAGGTGTTCAGCGGGACCCCGCCGTAGATCTCCACCCCGATCTGACGCCATCCCGAACTGCCGGTGTCCGGTGCGGGTTTGATCCGCAGGTTCGGCGAGTCGGTGTGGGTGCCGACGATCCGGAACGGGGTGTGCGCGGGCGCGCCCTCGGGGACGTACCACGCGATCAGCGCTCCGGCCCGGCTGACGAAGCAGCCGCCGGTCGCCCCGGTCCAGTCGTCCGTGCCGAGCAGCTCGCGGAATCCGGCTTTCTCCAGCCGCTGGGCGGCGCTCGCGACCACGTGGTACGGCGAAGGGCTTGCGGCGATGAAGGCGAGCAGGTCGTCGGTGTGGCTGCGGTGGGGGGCCGGGGTCATGCGGCGTCCGCCTTTCCGGAGTGCGGCAGTGGTCGCGCGGCGAAGGGCCGCCGAGCGCCGAGGGCGCCCGGCGGATCAGGCCGGTGGAGTCAGCTCGGTGAGATGGTCAGGAACGTTCGGCAACCTTTGGCGGTGCGCCCGGCGCGGCGCAAGCCCGGAAGGCGGCGGGCTGCGGGAAAGCGGCGGTGCGGGACCGGCCACCTGACCGCTGCGGTGGCCCGGGGGCGGCCGGGGCCGGTGGGGGCGAGTTTTTCAACGTCCTTGCGTGTGGTGTCCGTTCGGGCGAGCTGACAGCGCTCTGCCGGGGACGGCCATCCGGCCTGTGCGGCGGCCCACGGGCGCGCGGTGGAGGCCGTCGGGCCTGTTCCGGACCCGGTCGCGCCGGTGGCGTCCGCCGGTGCGAGATTGGCTTGAAATCGACGTTCGGAGGTCCTCGTGCCGGGACACGGCTCGGCTGCCGGCCGGGCACGGCCCGAACGTGCTCCGAACGCGCTCCGAATGCGGAAGAGGAGGCGCCCGTTCGGACGCCTCCTCCCTCCGTGTGCCGCGTGTGCCGCGACCGGCGGCCGGTCAGCCCAGGCCGGGGCCCCGGACCGGAATGCTGGTGAACGTCGGCGCCGGGGCGGGCTCGGTGAAGAAGTCGTTGCCCTTGTCGTCGACGACGATGAACGCCGGGAAGTCCTCGACCTCGATGCGCCAGACCGCCTCCATGCCGAGCTCCTCGTACTCGACGACCTCGACCTTCTTGATGCAGTCCTGCGCGAGCCGCGCCGCCGGGCCGCCGATCGAGCCGAGGTAGAAGCCGCCGTGCGCACCGCAGGCTTCGGTGACCTGTTTGCTGCGGTTGCCCTTCGCGAGCATCACCTTGGAACCGCCCGCCGCCTGGAACTGCTCCACGTAACTGTCCATCCGGCCGGCCGTCGTCGGCCCGAAGGAGCCGGAGGCGTACCCCTCGGGCGTCTTCGCCGGGCCCGCGTAGTAGACCGGGTGGTCCTTCAGGTACTGCGGCATCTCCTCGCCCGCGTCCAGCCGCTCCTTGATCTTGGCGTGCGCGATGTCGCGCGCCACGACCAGCGGGCCGGTCAGCGAGAGCCGGGTCTTGACCGGGTACTTGGTCAGCTCGGCCAGCACGTCGTCCATCGGCCGGTTGAGGTCGATCTCGACGACGTCCCCGCCCGCCTCGTCGAGGTGCTCGTCGGTGGTGTCCGGGAGGAAGCGGGCCGGGTCCTTCTCCAGCTGCTCCAGGAAGACGCCCTCGGCGGTGATCTTCGCGGTGGCCTGGCGGTCGGCCGAGCAGGAGACGGCGATGGCGACAGGCAGCGAGGCGCCGTGCCGCGGGAGGCGCACCACGCGCACGTCGTGGCAGAAGTACTTGCCGCCGAACTGCGCGCCGATCCCGATCTTCTGCGTCAGCTCGAAGACCTTCTCCTCCAGCTCCTTGTCCCGGAAGCCGTGGCCGGTGGGGGAGCCCTCGGCGGGCAGCTCGTCCAGGTAGTGCGCGGAGGCGTACTTGGCGGTCTTCAGCGCGAACTCCGCCGACGTTCCGCCGACCACGATCGCCAGGTGGTACGGCGGGCAGGCCGCAGTGCCGAGCGAGCGGATCTTCTCCTCCAGGAACTTCATCATGGAGGCCTCGTTGAGGACGGCCTTCGTCTCCTGGTAGAGGAACGACTTGTTGGCCGAGCCGCCGCCCTTCGCCATGAACAGGAACTTGTACGCCCCGCCGTCGGTGGCGTACAGCTCGATCTGGGCAGGGAGGTTGGAGCCGGTGTTCTTCTCGTCCCACATGGTCAGCGGGGCCATCTGCGAGTAGCGCAGGTTGAGCTTGGTGTACGCGTCGAAGATCCCGTGCGACAGGGCCTCCTCGTCACCGCCCTCGGTCAGCACGTTCTGCCCGCGCTTGCCCATGACGATGGCCGTTCCGGTGTCCTGGCACATCGGCAGGACACCCGCGGCCGCGATGTTCGCGTTCTTCAGGAGGTCCAGCGCCACGAACTTGTCGTTGGAGGAGGCCTCCGGGTCGTCCACGATCCGCCGCAGCTGCGCCAGGTGGGCCGGGCGCAGGTAGTGCGAGATGTCGTGCATCGCCTCGGCGGCCAGCGTGCGCAGCGCCTCCGGCTCGACCTTGAGGAACGTACGGCCGTCGGCCTCGAAGGTGGAGACACCCTCGGCGGTCACCAGACGGTACGGCGTGGTGTCCTCTCCCAGCGGGAGCAGATCGGAGTACGCAAACTCTGGCATTACGGCCATTCCTCACTCGGCGACAGCGGCTGACCTCCCTTGGGCAGCGCATCAACCAGGGTAGAACGAGCCTCCTCGTCCGATCCTGTGAGGTAAGGCTCACCTGGAGACCGGCCCTTCCGCGCTTCGGCCGACCTCCAGGAGCCTCGCCCGGCCTCCAGGTGCTCTGCCCCGCCTCCAGGCGCGCCGCCCCGGAGGGTAGTCGCGATCTATCGCGTTTGGGTACGCTGGGGCGGTGGACCTAGAGAAGCAGCCCCAGCATCCCGCCCGGCCGTCCGCCCCGCCCGCCCAGGTCTCGCCCGCCGAGGCCGTGCCCGGCGACTCGATCCGCGCCTCCGACGCCGACCGCGACCGGATCGCGGACATCCTGCGCGAGGCGATGGCCGAGGGGCGCCTGACGGCGGACGAGCACGCGGAGCGGGTCGACCTCGTCTACCGGGCCAAGACCGTCGGCGAACTCCAGCCGCTGGTCCGCGATCTGCCCGCCTCCTCCGGCGCCGCCTCCCCGCGCCCGGAGGCGCAGCCGTACGGGTACGGCCCCGAGGCCGCCGACGGCCCGGTGGACAACCTCGTCGCGGTCTTCAGCAGCGCCACCCGCAAGGGCCGTTGGCGCGTCGGCCCCCGGACGAACGCCTTCTCGCTCTTCGGCAGCGTGGAGATCGATCTGACCGAGGCGCTTTTCAGCCAACGACTCACCGTCATCAACGCCACGGCCATCTTCGGCAGCGTCGAGATCCGGGTGCCGGAGAACATCACGCTGCGCGGCAACGGCACAGGAGTCCTCGGCGGCTTCGACATCCGCTCGCTGGAGTCGGTGGACCCGGAGGCGCCGGTCGTCGTGGTGAACGGCTACGCGGTGTTCGGCGGCGTGGAGGCCAAGCCGAAGCGCGGCAAGTTCGTCGCGGACCTCCAGAGGCGGCTGCGCAAGCACCTCGGCCACTGAGTACGGCACGGACGGACGCACTTCGAGAATCAGCCAGAACACCTCCTGGAGCCCTTGTCGCACACCGTGCGCCGGTGCCGCTCAGTGCATAGGCGTACACGCAACGGGTATGGACTGCTGCATCGTCTCTCGCTCGCGAAGCCGTAGCCGTCGTCAGGAGTAGACCGTGCTGCAACCGCCGCATCAGCCTCTGCAGGTCGCCGCCGTTCCTGCCCAGCGGACCCCCGCCCGGGAGGACGAGGCGGGACCCTGGCACTCGGAGGCGGTGTGCCGCCGGGACGAAGCCGGGCTGTTCTTCGCCCCGTCGAAGGAGCCGACCGCCGCCCGACTGGCCCGGGAGGAGGCCGCCAAGCGGGTCTGCGCCCGCTGCCCGGTCATGGTGGCGTGCCGGGAGCACGCGCTGATGCAGCCGGAGCCGTACGGGGTGTGGGGCGGGCTCACCGCCGCCGAGCGCCGGGTCGCGCTGGCCCGCCGTCGCCGCCGCGACATCGAACTGACCGCCGCCGCACCGGCGGAGCGCATAGCCGCGGCAGGCTGAGACCGCGCAAGGCAGAGGGGGCGCGGGGACCGTAGCCCTCGCGCCCTCTCTGGCTTGACCTCTCAGCTACTTCGCGCGGTCGAAGTCGATGGCGCTGTAGGCGCGCAGCTTCGACAGCCGGTGGGTCGAGGAGATCGACCGGATCGTGCCGGACTTGGAGCGCATCACGATCGACTCGGTGGTCGCCGTCTCCGCGCGGTACCGCACACCGCGCATCAGCTCACCGTCGGTGATCCCCGTCGCCACGAAGAACACGTTGTCGCCGCTGACCAGGTCGTCGGTGGACAGGACCCGGTCCAGGTCGTGGCCCGCGTCCAGCGCCTTCTGCCGCTCCGCCTCGTCCTTGGGCCAGAGCTTGCCCTGGATGACACCGCCGAGGCACTTTATGGCGCACGCCGAGATGATGCCTTCGGGCGTTCCGCCGATGCCCATCAGCAGGTCGACGCCGGTGCCCTCGCGGGCGGCCATGATCGAGCCCGCGACATCGCCGTCCGAGATGAACTTGATCCGCGCGCCGGTCTCCCGGATCTCCTTGACGATACCCTCGTGCCGGGGCCGGTCCAGGATGACGACCGTGACGTCCTCGGGCGTGGAGTTCTTCGCCCGTGCCACGCGCCGGATGTTCACCGCCACAGGGGCGTTGATGTCGACGAAGTCCGCCGCCTCGGGCCCCGTCACCAGCTTGTCCATGTAGAAGACCGCCGACGGGTCGAACATCGCGCCGCGGTCGGCGGCCGCCAGCACGGCGATCGCGTTCGGCATGCCCTTGGCGTTGAGCGTGGTGCCGTCGATCGGGTCGACCGCGATGTCGACCTCGGCGCCGGTGCCGTCGCCGACCCGCTCGCCGTTGAACAGCATGGGGGCTTCGTCCTTCTCGCCCTCGCCGATGACGACGACGCCGTTCATCGAGACGGTCGAGACGAGGGTGCGCATGGCCTTCACGGCGGCGCCGTCGGCGCCGATCTTGTCGCCGCGGCCCACCCAGCGCCCGGCGGCCATCGCGGCGGCCTCGGTGACCCGGACCAACTCCAGGGCCAGGTTGCGGTCGGGGGCCTCCGGGGAGACCTCCAGTTGGGACGGCAGATGATGCTCGGACATCGGAGCGCACCTTTCTGTACGGCGACGACCGGATATGAGGGTGCTGCGACTCTATCGGTAGGTCGATAAAATGAGCAGTGCGGGTCACGCATGAGCGCCCCGGTCCGTGTCCCCGCCGCCACCCACGGTCAGCACCCGCCTCCGGCCCCACCCTGCGGCCGGGCGTGCCGGGCCGCGTGCCACCATGGATGCCGTGGCAGAGAGCAAGCGAGGCAAGCAGACGGCCAGGAACATGTTCCTGTCGACCATCGTGACCGCCGCCTGTGCGGGCGTCATCTACATCTTCGTTCCGCACGACGAGAACCTCGACCCGGTCAAGGCCGTCGACTTCACGGTGGAACTGGCGACGGTGCGCATCGCCGCGCCCTACCCGGTCGCCGCGCCGGAGGGCCTGCCGGAGAAGTGGAAGCCGACCTCCGTCTCGTTCGACCGCGCCGCGGGCAAGGCCTGGCACCTCGGCTTCCACGACCCGGACGGCCGGTACGTCGCGGTCGAGCAGTCCACGGCCGACGCGCGCACGTACATCCCGCAGGTCAGCCAGAAGGCCAAGGACACCGGCACCACCGAGACGGTCGCGGGCCGCACCTGGCAGGTCTGGGAGGGCGAGAAGTACGACGCCCTCGTCCTGCCCGGCAAGGGCCACACCACCGTGGTGACGGGCACGGCGCCCCGGGAGCGGCTGGTGGAGATGGTCGAGGCGCTCAGGACGGAGCCGGTGCCGTCGGCCCCGGCCTCTCCGGCGTCCTGAGCCTTCGCGGTCGTGACTACGTGCAGGGCCTTCCCGGTCGCACCTGCGTGAAGGGGCCCCGGAACACCAGGTGTTCCGGGGCCCCTTCACATGGCCGGGTGGCGTCGCTCAGACGGTGGTGATGACCTCGTCGTAGGAGAGGCGCGGGCTGCGCGGGAACCAGGCGTCCTCGCCCGGCTTGCCGATGTTGACGACCATCAGCGGGGTGTGGTCGCCGTCCAGGAACTCCTTCTGGATGCCGGCGGCGTCGTAACCGGTCATCGGTCCGGCGGCCAGGCCGGCGGCGCGGACACCGATGATGAAGTACGCGGCCTGGAGCGCGGCGTTGAGGCCGGCGGCCGACTCACGGACCGGGCGCTCGGCGAAGAACATGTCCTTGGCCTGCGGGAAGTGCGGCAGCAGCGCCGGGAGCTCCTCGTGGAACTCGTTGTCGGCGGCCAGGATCGCGACCAGCGGAGCGGTGGCGGTCTTCGGGCGGTTGCCCTCGGCCATGTGCTGCACCAGACGCTCGCGGCCCTCGGCGGAGCGGACCAGGACGACGCGCAGCGGCGACTGGTTGAAGGCGGTCGGGCCGAACTTGACCAGGTCGTAGATCGCCTGGACCTGCTCATCGGTCACCGGCTCGTCGGTGAAGGTGTTGGCGGTGCGGGCCTCACGGAAGAGGAGGTCCTGGGCGGCGGGGTCGAGAACGAGGGACATGTGAGGGCAAACCTTCCGAAAGGGCGCGTGGGGCGATGCGTCGACCGTAACGGAGAGGTAGGTTAACTTTCAACTAAAACTGGAGGGGAGTGATCCACTCCACAGCTCCTCAGGCTCTCCGCGTGATCAGCCGTCGGAGGCCGGACCCCCTCCGGACTCGCCCTCCGGCCGGGCCAGCGCCGCGTCCAGCCGGGCCCGGGCGCCCTCCAGCCAGTGACGGCAGACCTTCGCCAGCTCCTCGCCGCGCTCCCACAGGGCCAGCGACTCCTCCAGCGTCGTGCCGCCCGCCTCCAGCCGGCGTACGACCTCGATCAGCTCGTCCCGCGCCTGCTCGTACCCGAGCGTGCTCGTCGCGGCAGCCGCCGCCGTACCGTCGTCCGTCATGTGATCCACCCTAGGTCTGTCGTCTTCCGGTCCCACGCGCCGAGCCTCTTCGCCGAGGCTCACCCGTCCCCGGCCCCGTCCACCCGCACCGTGAACTCGCCCTCCGACACCCGCGCCCGCAGCGGCTCACCGGGCGCTCCGGCCTCCGCGGGGGAGCGCACCACATGGCCGTCGGGCCGCTGGAGCACCGCGTACCCCCGCTCCAGCGTGGCGGCCGGCGACAGCGACACCACCCGGGCCCGGGTGTGCGCGAGCTCCGAATCGGCCCGGTCCAGCAGATGGCCCAGCACCCGGCGGCTCCGCCCGACGAGCGCGTCGACCTCCGCCGCCCGCTCGTCCACCAGCCGCTGCGGCCGCTCCATCGCGGGCCGGCCCAGCGCGTGCGCGAGCCCCCGCTCCTCGCGGTCCAGGATTCCTCGTACGGTGCGCAGCGCCCGGTCCCGGAGCTGCTGCACCCGGTCCAGCTCCTCGCCCACGTCCGGGACGACCTTCTTGGCCGCGTCCGTGGGCGTGGAGGCGCGCAGGTCGGCCACCAGGTCCAGCAGCGGGGAGTCGGGCTCGTGGCCGATCGCGGAGACCACCGGCGTACGACAGGCGGCGACGGCCCGGATCAGCCGCTCGTCGGAGAACGGCAGCAGGTCCTCCACGCTCCCGCCGCCCCGCGCCACCACGATCACGTCCACCTCGGCCAGCGCGTCCAGCTCCTCGACCGCCTGGACCACCTGGCCGACCGCGTTCACCCCCTGCACGGCGGTGTTGCGGACCTCGAAGCGGACGGCGGGCCAGCGGCGGCGCGCGTTCTCCAGGACATCGCGCTCGGCGGCGGAGGCCCGCCCGCAGACCAGTCCGATGAGCTGGGGCAGGAAGGGGAGCGGCCTCTTCCGGTCCAGCGCGAAGAGCCCTTCGGAGGCGAGCGACTTCTTCAGCTGCTCCAGCCGCACCAGCAGCTCACCGATGCCGACCGGCCGTATGTCGGTGGCCCGCAGCGACAGCTGCCCCCGGGGCGCGTACCACTCGGGCTTGGCGAGGACGACGACCCGCGCGCCCTCGCTCACCACGTCGGCGATCCGGTCGAACACCTGCCGGAAGCAGGTCACGCTCACCGAGATGTCATGGGCCGGGTCGCGCAGGGTCAGGAAGACGACCCCGGCACCCGGCCGCCGCGAGAGCTGGGTGATCTGCCCCTCCACCCAGATGGCGCCGAGCTTGTCGATCCACCCGCCGATCAGGCGCGACACCTCACCGACGGGCAGCGGAGCTTCCGCGGACGTGTTGAGAGCCATGCGATCGAGCGTATCGGCACGCACGGACAGCGGAGACCGGCCCGCGTACCGGAGAAGGCCCCCGCACCGCCCGCCTGTCCGCTTGTACGGGAGAAGACCCGCTCACCGCCCGCTCCCCACACCACGCGTCCCCGCCCCCTGCACCGCCAGCACCACGAACCCCACCGCCAGCCAGCACAACCCCACCACCTGCGCGCTCGTCGTCGCCTCCACGATCACGGCGACGAGGATCCCCGCACCGACCACCGGGAGGAGCACGTGCTTCCACCAGACGGGCGGCCCGCTCATCCGGCGTACGGCGAACCAGCCGACCACCGACGCGTGCAGCAGCACGAACGCCGTCAGCGCACCGATGTCCACCACCGACACCAGATGGTCCAGCCCGTCGTCGCGCCGGGCCGCCCACACCGCTGCCACCAGCGTCACGATCGCCGCACCCAGGATCGCGACGCGCGGCACGCCCGACTTGGGGTCGACCTTCGCCAGCAGACCTGGCAGCCGCCGCTCCCGGGCCATCGCGAAGACCAGCCGCCCGGCCGCCGCCTGCCCCGCCAGCGCAGCGAACGCCGCACCGATCGCCTTGCTCACCGCCACCAGGTCATGCAGCCAGCTCCCCACGGAGGCGTCGACCGCGTCGTAGAAGGCCGACCCCTGCGCCGCCGGATCCGCCGCCAGCTCGGCCGAACTCATCGGCTCCAGCAGCGCCGCCAGATAGGTCTGGGCGATGAAGAGCACCCCCGCGAGCACCAGACAGAACAGCACCGCCCGCGCCACCTTCTGCGACCCGCCCGTCACCTCCTCCGCGAACGAGGCGATGGCGTCGAACCCCAGATACGACAGCACGGCCACAGAGACCGCGCCCAGCACCGCCGCCATGGAGAACGCCGCGTCCCCGGTCAGCGGCGTCAGCCACCCGCGCTGCGCCCCGTCCCGTACGAGGACGACCACGGCCGACACCACGAAGACCAGCAGCACCACGATCTCCATGGCCAGCACCGCGAACCCGACCCGCGCGGCCGCCCGTACGCCCCACAGGTTGAGCAGCGTGGTCACCAGCACCGCGATCGCGGTCCACACCCACCGCGACACCTCCGGGACCAGCGCGTTCATCGCGATCCCGGAGAAGAGGTAGGCGACGGCCGGGATCAGCAGGTAGTCGAGCATCGCCATCCACCCGGCGATGAACCCGGGCCCCTCGCCGAGCCCCTTGCGCGCGTAGGTGAAGACCGACCCGGCGAAGGGCGCGACCCGCACCATCTGCGCGTAACTGAAGGCGGTGAACCCCATGACGACGGTGGCCACCAGGTAGACGAGGGCGACCGAACCGCCGGACTTGGCGTCCAGGGTGCCGAAGATGCCGACGGGGGCCATGGGCGCGATGAACAGGAGCCCGTAGACGACGAGGTCCCGGAAGCCGAGGGTCCGCCGCAGCTCGCCCTCCGCCACGCTGCTGCCGCTGTCGCTCTCCGGGACCGGCGTCATGAACCCTCCACAGTCACTGTCCGCCACACACGTGCAGCCATCAGTCTCCCGACCCGGCCGTCGAGGCGCCCGCTGGGTACGGCCTTACGATGGGACACATGACTGCAACGCCTGCCCGTCGTGTCCTGCTCGCCGCACCCCGTGGCTACTGCGCGGGCGTGGACCGCGCCGTGATCGCCGTCGAGAAGGCCCTGGAGCAGTACGGGGCCCCGATCTACGTCCGCCACGAGATCGTGCACAACAAGTACGTCGTGCAGACCCTGGAGAAGAAGGGTGCGATCTTCGTGGACGTCACCGCGGAGGTGCCCGAGGGCTCCATCGTGATGTTCTCCGCACACGGCGTCGCGCCCACCGTCCACGCGGAGGCCGCCGAGCGCAAGCTCGCGACCATCGACGCGACCTGCCCGCTGGTCACCAAGGTCCACAAGGAAGCCGTCCGGTACGCCAAGGAGGACTACGACATCCTCCTGATCGGCCACGAGGGCCACGAGGAGGTCATCGGCACCTCCGGCGAGGCCCCCGACCACATCCAGCTGGTCGACGGCCCGGAGGACGTCGCGAACATCGAGGTCCGCGACGAGTCGAAGGTCGTCTGGCTCTCCCAGACCACCCTCTCCGTCGACGAGACGATGGAGACGGTGGGCGCGCTCAAGTCGAAGTTCCCCAACCTCCTCTCGCCGCCCAGCGACGACATCTGCTACGCCACGCAGAACCGCCAGGTCGCGGTGAAGAAGCTGGCCGAGGACGCCGAGCTGGTCATCGTGGTCGGCTCCAAGAACTCCTCGAACTCCATCCGCATGGTCGAGGTCGCCCTCGACGCCGGCGCCGACGCCGCGCACCTGGTCGACTTCGCGAGCGAGATCGACGAGGCGTGGCTGGAAGGCGTGTCCACGGTCGGCCTGACCTCCGGCGCCTCGGTCCCGGACGTCCTGGTCGACGGGGTGCTGGAGTGGCTCGCGGAGCGCGGTTACGAGGACGTGGAGACGGTCAAGACGGCCGACGAGTCGATCACCTTCTCCCTCCCGAAGGAGCTGCGCCGGGACCTGCGCGCCGAGGCTGCGGCCCTCTCCGCCGAGTAGGCGCGGGCAGGCACCGAGTAGGCCGAGTAGCAGGGCACGGCGCCCTGCCTCCCCGTACGGTGTTTCCATGGAGATCTTCGGCGTGGACATCGGCGGTTCAGGGATCAAGGGCGCTCCCGTGGACTTGGACCGAGGGGACCTGGCGCAGGAGCGCCACAAAGTGCTGACACCGCACCCGGCCACGCCCGACCGCGTGGCCGACTGCGTGGCGGAGGTGGTCGGCCACTTCGGCTGGCAGGGCCCCGTCGGGGTCACGTTCCCGGGCGTGGTCACGGACGGCACCACGCGCACGGCGGCCAATGTCGACAAGGGCTGGATCGACACGGACGCCCGTGCGCTGCTGGGCGACCGGGTCGGTCAGCCGGTGACGATCCTGAACGACGCGGACGCGGCCGGGGTCGCGGAGATGACGTTCGGCGCGGGCCGGGGCCGTAAGGGCACGGTCATCATGCTGACGCTGGGCACGGGCATCGGCAGCGCGCTCTTCGTCGACGGCCGCCTCGTCCCCAACACCGAGCTGGGCCACCTGGAGCTGCACGGCCACGACGCGGAGAAGCGCGCCTCCACGAAGGCCAAGGAGGACGAGGACCTCAGCTGGCAGCACTGGGCGCACCGGGTGCAGAAGTACCTGCTGCACGTGGAGATGCTGTTCTCGCCCGAGCTCTTCATCATCGGAGGAGGCGTGAGCCGTAAGGCGGAGAAGTTCCTGCCGCTGATCGAGAAGGTCCGCGCGGAGATGGTCCCTGCGGAGCTGCAGAACAACGCGGGGATCGTGGGCGCGGCGATGGCGGCGGCGGGGCGGTAGAGGTCAAGGGGGCACGGGCCGGGGGCTTGGGGGACCCCCCCAGGACCCCGGGTCTCACCGGCTGGCGCGAGGCCGCTCGGCGCGGCCCGTCGGCGCGCCCGCCCCGGCGACCTTCTTCTTCGGCGTCCGGGGAGCGGGCCGGGGGGCCTTCGCCGCTCCCGTACGCCCCTGGGCCAGCAGATACCGCTGCCGGGCCCGCATGTGCAGAACCTTGCGTACGGAGGCGATGAGCCCGGCGACCAGCGTTCCGCCGTACAGCCACCCCGCGTGCACGGCGAGCGCGGTGACCAGGCCCATGACCTGCCCGCCGAACCCTTCCGACCCTCCGGAGATCGGGAAGACCCCGACGGCGAAGGCGATGGGCACGCTGATGGGCGCGGTGACGAGGTCGGCGGGCCGGACCCAGAGTGCGGTGAGCGCGCTGACGGGCAGGAAGAGCAGCCCGTAGACGAGTTCGGAGCTGTCGAACAGCAGCCGGTCCAGGCAGGCCAGCACGAACATGGTGAGCGCGGCGAACAGCCCGGCCCCGATCCCGGTGAGCCGGGGGTTGGGGAACCGCCGCAGCGCGAGCAGCGCGGGCGGCACGGCACGGACCCGCCCGCCGGAGCTCCCGGCCGCTCGGTAGACGGTGGCGGACTCACCGAAGACACCCGGCACGGGCGCGACGGGAGGAACGGGCGCGGCCTGTGAGGCCGGCCTGCGCTGCGGGGGACGTGTCCTGGGCTGCTCCACGGGGACAACGTAGGTCGCGAGGCCGGAGGAATCAGGCGTTGGACACGCGCTTTGGCCGACCTTGGCGTTGCGTTCGATGCGGCACGGCCGAAACAGACCTGTTCGGCGGTGTACGTACGGTGCCGAGGCATACGGGAACCTCCGCGCCCAGGGCCTTCGGCGGACCCGTGCGGGGCGGCGCGCCCCCGCCCGTAAACTGGAGAATCGGTCCACTCCGCGACCCGGCCCGAACAGCCGAGCCGGCCGCGGACGCCCCTGACCCCCTCCTCACTCCAGGAAGTCGCCAAAGTGTCGCTCACGATCGGAATCGTCGGTCTGCCGAATGTCGGCAAGTCGACCCTGTTCAACGCCCTGACCAAGAACGACGTGCTGGCGGCCAACTACCCGTTCGCCACGATCGAGCCGAACGTCGGCGTGGTCGGCGTCCCGGACCCGCGGCTGGACAAGCTCGCGGAGATCTTCAACTCCCAGAAGCTCCTGCCGGCCACGGTGGACTTCGTCGACATCGCCGGCATCGTCCGGGGCGCGTCGGAGGGTGAGGGCCTGGGCAACAAGTTCCTGGCGAACATCCGCGAGTCCGACGCGATCTGCCAGGTCATCCGCGCCTTCAAGGACGAGAACGTCGTCCACGTCGACGGCAAGGTCTCGCCGAAGGACGACATCGAGACGATCAACACCGAGCTGATCCTCGCCGACCTCCAGTCCGTCGAGAAGGCCGTCCCGCGCCTGACGAAGGAGTCCCGCCTCCAGAAGGACAAGGTCGCGGTGCTCGCCGCGGTCGAGGACGCGCAGAAGATCCTGGAGTCCGGCCAGACGCTCTTCTCGGCCGGCATCACCGCCGCCACGGAGAAGGGCAAGCTCCTCCACGAGCTGCACCTGCTCACGGTCAAGCCGTTCCTCTACGTCTTCAACGTCGACGAGGACGAGCTGGTCGACGAGGACTTCAAGAACGAACAGCGCGCCCTGGTCGCTCCCGCCGAGGCGATCTTCCTCAACGCCAAGATCGAGTCCGAGCTGATCGAGCTCGACGACGACGAGGCCCTGGAGCTCCTCCAGTCCATGGGCCAGGAAGAGCCCGGCCTCGCCACCCTCGGCCGCGTCGGCTTCGACACCCTGGGCCTCCAGACCTACCTCACGGCCGGCCCGAAGGAAGCCCGTGCCTGGACCATCAAGAAGGGCGCCACGGCCCCGGAGGCGGCCGGTGTGATCCACACCGACTTCCGGAAGGGCTTCATCAAGGCGGAGATCGTCTCCTTCGACGACCTGGTCGAGACGGGCTCGGTCGCCGAGGCCCGCGCCAAGGGCAAGGCGCGCATGGAGGGCAAGGAGTACGTCATGCAGGACGGGGACGTGGTGGAGTTCCGCTTCAACATCTAATTTAACTTTCAATCAAATGGCGTCTGTGAAGGCGTAGGCCAAGAAGGGGCCGTCTCCGTCGATCCAGGGCGGTCCCTACTTGACGTTGTGTCGAGGTTGACCAGCACTCGGAGCGCAGATGCTGTTCTCTGGGTGGTCCCCGGATTGCACGCTGCCCTGCGCGGAGCGTTTTGCCTCCGCGCGGCAGTTCGGGGCCTGGGCTAGCTACCCGTAAGGGCGTTCTGAGAGTAGGATTCGGCCCCATCTGGCAAACACCGGACTTCTGCTCCTGCAGACACGTCCTCAACAGCCAACGGAGCTTCTCCATGCCTTTCCACGCGTTCAGCTGTCGTTCAACAGCGGTGGCCTTTGTTCCGCGCTACGCAGCACGCTGGGACACGGCAGTCTCCACGGCATCGTCGGCCAGTTCCGACCGAACGGTCTAACACGCAGACCGCCTACCGACGGACTGCGGTGGACCCAGGGGCGTGCCTCCCCATCGCGGTTCGGCGTAGCGCCGAAAGGACTGCCTTGCTCTCCGACCCCCTCATCGTCGCCGCTTCTACGGCTGCCTTTACTGTGATTACTTGCTGTGTGGCGATCTGTGTCACTGCATGCAGGATCGTCAACGCGGCCCTTCGCAACAGCCGCTCCGCCGACCGCCCTGAGATCATCCGCGAGCTTGCCAGGGTCTTCCGCCAGCTCCTGTCGACTTGGTGGCGACGCAAGTAGAAGCTGTTTACCGATCCCCTCACATGCCGGCCGGAGCGCGTTCTGCGTACGCGCGCTCCGGCCGGCTCCATCGGCGTGAGGTACTTGTGGATATACAGTTGAGCAGCGTTGTGGACGTTCTCGTCCGGGCTCATGCCCTGCTGAGGCAGCAGCTTAAAGTAACTCATTCTGAACTTGCACAAATCCCTGTACGTTACCTGGGGGCGTTCCTTGCTGTTTCATGCACCGGTACACGAAATCGCCGCACAAGTCCGTGAAGGCTCGCTCATTTCTCGGCTGCGTCGGAACTTCATCCACGTGCATGGCCGTGAGCCCAGCACGTCTGAGCTTCGTTTCTGGGGAGAGAGCATTCCTGTGCTGACCGGCGTGCTTCTGGATGCGGGGCTGGATCACGTCGACATGATGATCGAATATGCGCTGCCACTCACCTCCAAGTACGCCGACGTGGTCCTCGCCGGAGTGCACCCAGTGAGCGGGCAGCCCTCGTATGTTGTAATTGAGCTGAAACAATGGAGTAGGGCGAAGCCCGAAGAAGGGGAACCGCTACTGTGTCGGGTCGATGCATATGCGCGGCCCGTGCTTAATCCGATAGAGCAGGTTCGCGGTTACTGTGACTATTTGGCATCCGTTAACGGGGCGCTCGCCGAATTCCCGGAGCGCATCGCAGGTGTGGCCTATCTATACAACGCAACTGAGTTCGGTATCTCTGGGTTGCGCGAAGGGAGGCTGGGCGTACGCGGACGGTTGTTCAGCGCAGAGCGGCGTGGCGAATTTATTGCATATCTAGGTGAGCTACTGGCGCCTGAGTCCGGTGCAGCGGCGGCTGAAGGGTTGCTCACCGGGAGCATTGCTCCTCCAAAGCCACTCTTGACAGTGGCTGCCAATGAGGTGCGAGAACGAGAACAGTACGTTCTTCTGGACGAGCAGCGTGTTGCCTATGAAGAGGTTATGCACGCGGTCCGCCGGGCACGACGCTCCGCTAACAAAGAGGTCGTGGTCGTTACAGGAAACCCGGGCTCTGGAAAGAGTGCGATTGCGCTGGCGCTCCTAGGGGAACTCCACCGGAGTGGCTCCACTGTGCTTTATGCCACGGGCTCGGCTGCGTTGACGAAAAGCATGCGGAAGATTGCCGGGGCGCGCAGCCGTGAAGTGCAGAGCCTTTTCACATATTTCAACAGCTTTATTACCGCCGAGCCTAACAGTGTAGACGTCCTCATCTGTGACGAAGCTCACCGAATTCGAGAAACTTCCGCCAACCGCTACACCCCAGCTTCTCATCGGACTGGAAGGCTGCAGGTTGAAGAGCTGATCGATGCGGCACACGTTCCCGTTTTCCTGCTGGACGAGTTTCAGGCTGTACGTCCCGGAGAGCTAGGGACGGTAAACATGATTCGAAAAACTGCGGAGGAGAGGGGGATCGACTGTCGGATCGTATCCCTCAGCGGAAATTTCAGAAATAGTGGCAGTGATGAGTATCTGCGCTGGGTAACTCAATTGCTCGACCCGCCGAAGGCGGGACCAAAATCCTGGCAACCTGAGCGACGGATGGATCTCCGAACCGCCGACTCACCCCAGGAACTGGAAGAGTTCCTCCATCAGCAGCGGACCCTTGGTTTCAGCGCACGCATGACAGCCGGCTACTGCTGGCGATGGTCGGAGGCCAAGCCGGGGGAGCCACTGCCGAAGGATGTAGTGATCGGCGACTGGGCCCGCCCTTGGAGCCTCCGGGGCGACCGATCCGTTATGGGGGCCCCACCAGCCGCGCTATGGGCGACCGATCCGGCCGGATTCAGTCAGGTGGGTTCGGTTTACACCGCGCAAGGATTCGAGTACGACTGGAGCGGCGTGATCCTTGGGCCGGACCTAGTGTGGCGAAACGGGAAATGGGTTGTTGACCGCGCAGCGTCCAAGGACCCTGTGTTCCGGAAGGTCATTGCGGACAACGACGTGCATCGCTTGATCCTCAACACGTATAAGGTGTTGTTGACTCGCGGCATGGCTGGCACAGTTATCTATTCTACTGACGCCGCGACGCGCGTCAAGCTGCGTGAGCTAATTGAAACGCCAGTCACCGTTGCCTTGTAGGCGGCAGGATTCTATTTTGGCGGCGCATTTTTGCACTATTTTCAATTGGGGCGCTGATGTGAAAATCGTTTCCATGATGTTAGTCGATACCTGTGTGCATTGTATGAGTTGCTCTCATGCTCTCACGGGAGGACGTCCAGAAAGAAAGCGCCGCAGGGAAATGGCGATCCTCTAGAATCGAGGCCAGAGGCGTTCCGGAAAAACCCTCGAGGGTTCGAAGGACCTCCGGGAAATCCGCACGACGCAGGCGTACAGCGGTGCGTCTAGCCGCTTCTTCCTTCCCAAGCTGTAGTTGATCGTGCCATCGGATGAGGCCGGAGATGAACATCTCGCAAGCATCCGCGCGACCCTTCCGCAGTTCTTCGCGGTTCAGTCCAAAGACCTCGATGCTGTGTTTACCCTTGGGCGTACGGAATTTTAGCTTGCCCGTCCTCGGAAGTAGCTTCAGATGATCCGCGGGGTCGTCCACAGTCGGGTCGATGAGCAGGCAAGCGCCTGTATCCGGGTCGCAGGGAAACAGGTGGCGTTTCTCGTTGCTGTTGCAGTGAGAGCAGGCCAGCAGATGGTTGTCCCAGCAAAAGGTCCGAAGTGGGGAAAGAGCCTTCGGCTCGAAGTGGTCGATGTCGGTTCCCTGGTTATCCAGGCAGTACATGCAACGGATACGACCGGGGGCCATCTGCTCCAGCAGACTTTTGATGTGTCTTCTGGCAGCTCGCGCACCCTTCCACTGTGCATCGGCTGCGTTGCTTGTGGCTCCTGCGTCCTGGATCTTCTTTGTGCGGGAGTTGCAGAGCTTGGTCATCGCGTCAGTGGCAGGCAGGCGTTGGACGGGGATCATTCGTCACCTGCGAGGTGCGCCGCCATCTCATAGATCCGTGCGGTGCGGGAACTCGACAGCTTGGCTGCCAGGTCCTTGTACTCCGCGACTTCGTCGGCATTCGCTTCCTCATCGAAGACCTTCTCTTCGAGATGCACGAGCCTCTTTCGCAGGTTGTCTGCGTGCTCGGAGTACGGGGTCTCTAGGCCAAAAAGCTCGGAGAGCACGGCATCTTCGCCGCTTCCGTACACGATCCGCTGGTACAGGTCCGGTGCTACGACCTCAGGTGCACGCTGTTCCTCAGGTCCCGGCAGCCGAATGAGTCCACCTGGATCGGCGGCCTGGCAGATGTAGGGGCTATGGCTGGTAACGATGAACTGGATTCGTGGAAAGTGACACTTCAGCCAGTCGCCGATCGCCCGTTGCCAGGTGACGTGCAGATGGGCATCCACCTCGTCGATGATGACCACTCCTGGCATCCGCACGATTGGACGGCCGGTGCTGTTGGTCCCGGAATCGAGGGTCCCGTAAGCGGTCTGGAGTTGTCGGACTATGTCGAGAACCAGGGCCACGACGGTTCGGAAACCATCGCTCATTTCCCTTAGGGGATAGGCCCGGTCTGGGGCGTCGGCCGGTGCCACCCACAGTCCTTCGGACGAGACCCGCAGTGCCCGATACTTGTTGGGCAGCAGGCCGTCGGAGAGTAGTTCCTTAACGGTATCCAGAAGCTGCGTGGCCTCCTCGCTGCCCTCCAGACTCCGCAGCCGCAGCTCCTTGAGCCAGCTGACGCCCTCGGCGAGCGAGGCGTCCTCGTGGAAGAGCGAGGCCATCCGTCCCGCGGGTCCCGGCGAGAGCATGAGCCGTTGGGCTTCCCCGCTGCCCCCCATCAGGCGTCGGAAGGGGCCGTATGCGGCACAAAACCAACCTTGCGGATTGTCAGACCAGGGGCCGCGCTCGGCTGACGGAGACCTGTACTTGATGCCGTCGTATTGGGATAGCGAGGGCTGTACGGCGCCGCCGAAGGCGTTGCGCTGGAGGTCGTCGGCGTTCGGTAGCGTCCAGTCCAGACCGAGCATCATGCGGCCGTCCGGTCCGCGGCCTCGGCCGGTGAGCTGGTCGACTGCGTAGTCAGGTGAGACAGCAGCCTGACACCAGGCGGCTGTCTCACCAGTAGTGATCCAGCCGCTGAAGTTCTGGGTGAGGGTACGAGCGACTCGCGGGCCGGCGAGCGCAAGGGCCAAGGCGCGCAGGAACGTGGACTTTCCGGAGCCGTTGCGTCCCGCGACTACAGTCCAACTGCCTCCATCACCGGGCTGGGGCAGGACGAGTGTGTCAACAGCACGGGCTCCATGGAAACCCCGGACACTGGAGAGGCCGAACTCTGTAACGTACACACAACCCTCCTTACCGATCCTCCGTTCCCTCAGTGGGGATGGCAGTGTCAGCCTCTCATGAGCTGCTGACACTGCCATCTGCCTCGGCTCCGATGCTTCGGACAGCTCCGTGCCGAGACGCGCCCAGCCCTCTGAAAAGGCCAGATTCAGACCTAACAGTCAGCGTTCGCATGCTGGTAGCGGCCGGACGTCAGGCCAGATCGTCCGCGATGACCTCAGTCTGCTTCAGAACGCGGTCGACCGCGCCCGGCTCCTCGTCCGGGGGGTAGCCGAAGAAGTTGAGCAGCAGTTTGACCTTGGCGCGAATGCGATCCTGGGCTTGGCTCTTGACGCGCCAGTCAATAGTGACGTCTCCCGCAACCTGCTCGTACAGCTTGCGGGCGATCTTGGACAGGATGTCCTGTCCCATTTCCAGAGCCTTCGGGTTGGCAGCGATGGCGTCGTAGAACGCCATCTCGTGTTCGGACAAGCCGAGCTCGGCAGCTAGCGCGCGGGACCCGGATACCTCTTGGGCCATCTCGACGAGGAGCCTTGCAGCCTCAGCGGAGCCGATGAGGCCGTTGTGATAGCGGTTCATCACCGCTTTCATTGCTTCGGAGTACTCCTTCTGCCGCGTGAGGTTGCTCGGGTGCGCTTCCTGGATTTCGCGGGCGATGGCGTCCCGCAGGGCCTTGAGCGCCAGGTTCGGATGGCGGCTGTCCCTCAACTGCTGCACGAAGCCCGCGTCGAGGTGAGAGAGATCGGGTTTGGTGAGGCCGGCGGCGTCGTAGATGTCCACGACACCGTCCGCGGCCACCATCTCAGCGTTGAGTTGCTCGATCATGCGGCGAACATCCGCTTCGGTGGCCAGGCCGAGCTGCTGCCGATGTTCCGCGGCCAGCTTCTGATAAGTCGTACGCAGGGTCGCGAAGAAGTGGACGTCGGGCAGCAGGTCTTGCACGTCGGGATGGGTGGGGCAGAGAGAGAACGCCTGGGAGAGCAGGCGGCCGAAGTGCAGGAAGCGTTGTGCGCGGGTGGGCTCGCCCGGTGGCAGAGCAGGCTCGGCGGTCTCCAGAAGGTCCAGGGCTTCACGGAGTGCTTCGCGGTGTCCGACATCCCGCAGAGCTGTGCGCCAGGAGCAGTCCCGCAGTACAGCGTCGACTTTGCTGTGCATGCCGCGTACAGACTTGACCGCCTCGGCGATGTGCGCGCCGATGGTCTCCTGCTCCTGGTCCGCCTCCGAGTACGTGGCCAGCGCGTATTTGAGTTCTCTAGCTACGCCTAGGAAGTCCACCACTAGGCCAGAGGGTTTCTCGTCCCAGGTGCGGTTGACGCGCGCGATGGCTTGCATGAGGGCGGCGCCGCGCATGCGGCGATCCAGGTACATGGTGTGCAGGGGAGGGGCGTCGAAGCCTGTCAGCCACAAGGACTGAACGATGATCAACTCAAGTTCGTCTTCAGGTTTGCCGACACGGTCTTGGATCTTCTTGAGCTGAGTCGGGGTGCGCACGTAGTCCGCAACGTCGGGCGTGTCCCTGCCGGGATTGCCGGTGAAGACCACTCGGATCTTCCCGGAGTCGTCCGGGTAGAGCTCGGTCTCAGGGTCGGGGGTACCGGTCCACTCCCCGCGGCGTTCTGCCAGAGCTCGGAAGAGGCGGGCGGCGTTACGGCGTGAGGAGCAGACGATCATGGCCTTGCCGGGGCTGCCCGTAAGTTTGATCATCTCCTGGCGGCGGATGTCCCAGTGGGAGAGGATCGTGTCGGCGATGGAGCCAATCCGTTCGTGGGCACCGATTAGATCCTCGAAGCGGGCGAAGACGCTGCGTGCCCGGGCTTGCTCTTCCGCAGTGAGCCCTTCGACGAGCCCCTCGGCCTTGGCGTTTAGCTCGTCCAGGTCTATCCCTGCAGGGAGATTGACCTTGTGCAGGATCGGCTCATAGAAGACGGGCACGGTCGCCCCGTCGTCGACGGCCTGTGTGAGGTCGTACGTGTGGATAGTCGGCCCGAAGACCTGGTGAGTGGAACCAGTCCGGTTGTCGATGGGGGTGCCGGTGAAGGCGATGAAAGTGGCGTTCGGGAGGGCGTCGCGGAGGTTTCGGGCGAAGCCATCTTCCAGGTCATAGTGGCTACGGTGGGCCTCGTCGACCACAACGATCACGTCACGTCGGTCTGTGATGACGGGATGCCGGGCGCCGGCCTTCCGTTCCTCTTCGCTCACCCGGAACTTCTGAAGCGTAGAGAAGACGATGCCCCCGCTGTCTTCTCGGCGGGTGAGTAGCTCGCGCAACTGGCTGGCCTTGGTTGCCTTCTTCGGGCTGCCGCTGACCATTTCTAGGCTCTTGCTCTGTGCGAAGGTGTCGAAGAGCTGGGAGTCCAGGTCGATGCGATCTGTGAGCAGCAGGACAGTGGGGTTTGCGACCTCGGGGATGGTGGCAGCGAGTCCTGTGTAGAAGAGCATCTCCTCGCTTTTGCCCGCGCCCTGGGTATGCCAGATGACGCCGGCCCGACCGTCAGTGGCGACGGCTGAGGCGGTGGCGGTGATCGCCTGCCTCACCGCAACATACTGGTGGGCCTTGGCAAGTTTTACGGTGTCGACCTCGCCGCCCATCCCCTCGGCGGAGAACGAGAGGAAGTTCGCGATCAGATCAAGGAAGCGATCGGGCTCGAATGCGCCGTGGATCATGCGGTCGAGCGCGAGGTCGTCGTTCCGCTCGTGCTTGCGAAGGAGAGTGCCGTCCTCCTCCGCGTGCCAGGGGGCCATGTGCTGCCAGGGCGTATGCGGGGTGCCGAGGCGGGCGGTTATCCCGTCACTCGCGAGCGAAAGGAGCAGCGTACGAAATACGCGATCGAGTTTGAGTTCGCGGCGGTAGTTCTGGATCTGGTCGTATGCAGATCTGGAATCGTCCGTGCCGCCTGCTTTCTTCAATTCGATGATGGCGAGCGGGATTCCGTTGACGTACAGGACGATGTCGAATACGAAGACGCGTCCTCGGGCTCCCTTGACGCGAACCTGGTTCGCAGCGACGAGGTCGTTGCCGTGAGGGTTGGTGAAGTCGACAGGTCGGATAGTGACATGTCGTTCCTGCTGAGTGACGGGGGTGGTGTAGGAAACCTTCACGCCAGCCTTTAGACGCTGGTAGAAATTCCAGCTCAGGCGTACCTCATTTGCGGGGAAGGTGTCGAGCAGCCGCTCGATCGCGTCCTCCACTGCGGGCGAGGGCAGCTCGGGGTAGCGCGATGTGATGGCTGCGCGCAGGCGAGGGTAGAGGATGAGGTCGTCCCACCCATTCCGGTGCCCATCCCGGGGGCGGAGGTTCTTGCCCCGGACGTGCTGCCAGCCGCGTTCAGCGAGCTGCTCGAGTGCGTGTTGCTCCCACTCCTGCTCGGACATGGCGCGGCCGGCGGCCGTGCCGATCTGTATGCCTGTCCTGGCCTCTACCTCCGCTTCCGTGGCGGCTGTTCCCCCGTCGGTGGTCATGTGGCGTCCTCCATGATGCGTTCGGCGTCTTTGACGCGGATCTTTCCGGTGAGGAGCTCGGGGAGCAGGGTGTCGCGGAGGGTGGTGAGGGTGCGGTTCTCTCGGCGGAGGACTTCAGACTGCTCCTGCATCGGGTTGCAAACCCTGTTGAACTCGGCGAGGTCGGTAGGTGAGGGTACGGTGATCTTGAGCGAGCGGATATCGCGCAGGCTAAGGTAGTCAGCCATGTCTGTCTGGCCTTTTAGTCGGCCTGCTTGACGCCAAAATTCCTTTCCCTGGAACCAATGGAGCAGGTACAGAGGGGAGACTGGGCTGTTGTTCGTGAGGCGGAAGTAGCAGACCTGTGGGCTGTAGACGAACTCTGGTTGGCCCGCTTCGATAATCGCTACGCGGCCGACAGTTCCCTTTGTAGTCAGGATGACATCGCCTCGCTGGGACACCTTCGGCCCCATGGCTGACCTGTATGAGTTGCTGACGAAATGCGTGAAACTGGGAATGATGGCCCCACGCCCGACGTCGGACACCCGAAGAATCGGGAGCCCTGGCTCGCCGTGTTCTGCCTGTTTGGTGCGGTATCCATCTCCGAGAGTCACGTACCCGCGCTTCACCAGTTCTGCCAGCGTGTGGGGTGTGCCTGCAATGGCGTGAATGATGCTGCGCTCGTGCCAGGCTGAACAGTACTCATTGAGCGTGTTGAGCTGGCGCTCATTGGCCGCGACCTTGTCGTCTAGTGCGCCGAGGACCTCGGCGATGGATCGCTGTTCGCGCAGCGACGGAACCATTGGAATCGGAAGATTCCGGACTTGATCGACACGCAAATGGGCGACAGTCGATCCGGAGGCGCGAGAGTGAAGGGTCCTCTGGACATCCGACCCAAGTAGAAGGTATTGGAGAAATCGCGGAAACACCCGATCGGTATTCGGTCTCAATAGCATGGTGCGCTGACCGAGACAGACCTTCATGCCCTCTTCAACTGCACCAACGCGGCCCACGGGGGCCTCGCGGGTGAGCACGATGTCCTCGGGTTGCGGAGTTGCGCGAGCCGTCCATGTCTCAAATACTTCACGGTTTACCTGGTATGCGTTGGTCAAATTGATTCGACCATCAGCCACGTGCGGAGTTCCGATTGCGTATCCGGCGGCCTTCTCGCCTTCTTGCGCGCGAGGTGGGGTGCGGTTCTTGCAATCCACGATTAGGCTGCACAGGTCGGCGAGTAGGAGCTGTTGCCTCATCAGATCCTACTCAGCTGCTCGTCCACGGCCTTCGCTAGGCGCTCCGATTCCGCGAACTGGTCCCGTAGCAGCGCCGTGAGCCGCGAGATTTTCGCCTCGACCGGCTCGGCGTCAGGGGCGTCCGCGACCTCCGTCGCCCCTACATATCGCCCAGGTGTCAGAATGAAGTCGTGTTCGCGCAGCTCGTCCAGGGAGACGGAGCGGCAAAAGCCCGCGACATCGTCGTACGCGGCTTCGCCTTCGACGCCCCGCCAGGAGCGAAACGTCTCCGCGATTCGCCCCAGCTCAACCTCACTGAACTCCCGCATCGTCCGCGTAGCCATGAAGCCGAGCTCTCGCGCATCGATGAAGAGGACTTGCTCAGCCCGTTCCGCCGACACCCACGGCGATCGCGCAGGCCGCTTTCCCTTCCCCTCCGCCAGGAACCACAGGCATGCTGGGATCTGCGTCGACCGAAACAGCTGTCCCGGCAGCGCCACCATGCACGCGACCAGGTCGTCTTCGACCATCGCGCGCCGGATGTCGCCTTCCCCTCCCGACCTGCTGCTCATTGAGCCGTTGGCGAGGACGATTCCGGCTCGACCGCCGACCGCGAGCTTGCTGACCATGTGCTGGATCCAGGCGAAGTTGGCGTTGCTGGTCGGCGGGGTGCCGTACTTCCAGCGCTCGTCGCCGGCGAGTAGTTCGCCACCCCAGTCGGAGATGTTGAACGGCGGGTTGGCGAGGATCACATCGGCCTTCACGTCACCGTGCTGGTCGTTACGGAAGGAGTCCGCGGGCTCTTCGCCCAGGTCCACCTCGATCCCGTGGATGGCGAGGTTCATTTTGGCGAGCCGCCAGGTCGTCTGGTTCCGTTCCTGACCGTAGACCGAGACATTGAAGCGGTTGCCGCCGTGCGTCTCCACGAACTTCTCGGCCTGCACGAACATGCCGCCCGATCCGCACGCGGGGTCGAGTACCCGCTCACGTTCCTTCGGCTCCAGCATCTCGACGAGCAGCCTTACCACCGAGGGCGGCGTGAAGTATTCGCCTCCCTTGCGCCCCTCGGCGAGTGCGAACTGCGCGAGGAAGTACTCGTACACCTCTCCCATCAGGTCCCGCGCGCCTACTCGCTTCCCGTCCAGAGAGATCTGCGATTGGAAGGTCAACTGGTCAAGAAGTCGCACTAGTTCGGCGAGAGTGGGCTCGTCGACTCGACCGCTGTTGTACATCCTCGGGAGGGTGTCCTTCAGAGGCCGGTTGAACTTCTCAATGGTCCCCATCGCGCCGTCGATGACCTCACCGACGCTCGGACCGTCTGTACTCACCTTGGCGTGCTTGAGTACCTCGTTCCACCGTGCTGTCGGTGGCACATAAAAGATGCCGGCCCCGGTGTACTGGAGCGGGTCCTCAACCGTCTTGCGGATCAGCTCTTCTGGGGCCGGACCCTCCAGTCCCAACCCGGCGAGCATGCCGCCACCCCGCAGCTCCTCCTCCAGCAGCTCCCGCTTCTCCTCCATCGCGTCCGACACGTACTTCAGGAAGACCAGGCCGAGTACGAAGTGCTTGTACTCGGCCGCATCCAGGCTGCCACGCAGCTTGTCGGCGGACTTCCAGAGGATGGACTTCATGTCCTCCGGCTTGGCTTGCTTCTTCTGGCGGGGTGGCACGGGAGGCTCGCTTCGTCGTCGTATAGCGGGGATCAGGGAGACGTGTGTCGTGGTCCAGTCTCGTACAGATCTACGCCACATCCTTCGCATCGGCGCAAGGTCGTCACCAATGGATTCGGCCACGACCTACTTGGTTCGTCTCTGCTCGTGCTCTAGCTGGCGACGCAGCTCAGGGCGGCGTGCTCCAGTCCGTTCAAGACGTCTCCATACTGGCGGCCGCCGTGAGCGGCATCACAGATCAGGCTTGGAGGTTCGCCGAAAGAGGTGGATTAGCAGCGAATGTCTGGTCTGGTTGGGAGGGCCGGGCAACGATCTTCAGTGCTGGGTTCAGGTAGCAAGGAGCATGGATGGCGAGCGTCTTTCAGAGGTGCAAGGGGGACACCCGGGATCGGAACTATCCGTGCGTGCGTCCACGCTGCGGTCACGCGTGGACCGTGCGATACCGGGAGCAGGGCGGAAGGCGGGGGCGGCAGAGGGAGAAGTCGTTTCCGCGGAGGATCGGCCTGGACGGTGCGGACGCCTTCGTCGCCGGTGTGGAGAAGGGCAAGAAGGGTCGCGTCTGCGTCGATCCTGCGAGCGGCGCCATGTCCTTGTCGGTCTGGGCTGCGGAGTGGCTGGAGCGACGAGTCATCGGTGAGGCAACCCGCTGCAACTACGAAGGGTTCATCCGCAACCATCTCGGGCCGAGCCTTGGCCGTAAGCCCCTGGCTGAGCTGGTTCGCCGGGACTTTGAGTAGTTCGTCAAGGACATCTACCGAGGCGGTGCAGGGCTGGCTGCATCGACGGTGAACGACCGGATGGTGATGGTGGCTGCCATCATGGAGGCGGCCGTCGTGGACAAGCGCATCACGGAGAATCCGGCCCGGGGTATCCGGATCTCCCGGAGGGATGCGCTGGCGGTGGACGAGGACGAAATTCCGACGTCAACCGAGGTCGATCTGATCGCTGCGCACATCGCGCCACGCTTCCGCCTCACCGTCTACCTCCAGTCCGGCACAGGCCAGCGCCCCAGTGAAGCCCTGGCCTTCTCCACCGAGTGCAGGCGGCCTGGCTACGTCAGGATTCGATGGCAGGTCAGTGCCAAGGCGCACCGTGAGGACTGCCAGACACCCTTCGTGCCGCTCAAGCATCGGCTGGAGAAGGAGTGTCGAGACGTCCCAACCGCCCTGTTCGTTGAGCAGGAGATCGACACGCACCTCCTGAAGTGGAAGCCGGTGCCCGTCGTTTTCATTGGGCAGAAGGGGAAACGGATTCGACTCGAGACCTTCTTTGCTCCACGTCAGCCTGGAGCTGGCGTGATGCCGTCCATCGCGTCCTACGGCTACCAGTTCAAGAAGGCATGCCTCTCGGCCGGCCTGGTCGATCTGGACGGCAATGCCAAGTACACGCCTCGTAGCCTGCGGCACTTCTTCGCATCCACGGCCCTGGCTAACGGTGTGCCGATCCACGAGGTCTCGCGCTGGCTGGGGCACCGTTCGGTCAAGACGACAGTCGACATCTATGGGCATTTGCTGCCCGGCGCCTGGGATCGCTGCCGGGAAGTTCTGCAGCGCGCTATGCGGCCCGCATCCCCGGATGCGATGTCTCTTCCGGACCAGCATGTGGGCTGGAGCGCGGGCAACCGAGCTGCATAGGGGTGCGACAGGTGTCTCCCCTGCGTGGTGCTGGGATAGAACGCCCGTGCTGGGATGGTGCTGGGATGACCCCTGCTAACCCGGCGTTTCCGCAGGTGGGAGCTCTGCACTACGGATTCCGCTTCAACGTGTAGCCGCTGACAGATCACTACGTCGCTGATCTGGCAAACATGCAGGTCAGATAGGGTCCGACTCTTCGGGGTCGGGCCCTTGGTTTCTTCCCGTGCTGGGATGGTGCTGGGATAGCTGACCGCTCGTCACCTGTCGTCATCCCTGGTCATCCGTACCGTGCTGGGATCGTGTTGGGATGAGATGGGGGCCCGTGCTGGGATTTGGGTGAGCGGGGCGCTGACCGAGCTGCGAAGGTAGCGCGGATGCGGCGCTTTTCCTACTCGTTTGACACAATCGGGGGCATGGCTGAGGCAACGTACAGCATCGGGGAAGGGCCGGCGACGCGGGTGAGCTTGTCGCTGCCGGAGGGGACCGCGGAGGCGATCCGGGCTCGGGTGGGCAAGCGGGAGTTCTCCGCGTTCATCGCCCAGGCGGTCGAGCGTGAGCTGCGCGGGCAGGTCCTGGACGAGTACCTGGCGGACTACGAGAGCCGCAAGGGGCCGGTCTCCGAGCCGGCTCGTCAGCGGGCGCGGCAGGTCTTCGACGAGGTGTTCGCCGAGGAGGCCGAGTGGCCCGCCGCAGACTGAGTCACGAGGGGACGCTCGTCCTCGACAGCGAGGGGCTCTCGAAGCTGCTCGCTGACGAAGAACAGGTGGTGGCTCTGATCGCTGAGGCGCGCTCGCGCGGCATGGAGGTCGTGATCAGTGCGCTCACCATCATCGAGGCCGTCCACGCCCGTGCGAACAAGTCACGCCTGAACTGGGTGCTTTCCGGGCTGAGGGTCGTCCCGGTCGGTGACGAGGAGGCGAGGGCTGCCTCGAAGTTGCTGATGAGTGCCGGGTTGCACGGACACAAGTACGCGATCGATGCGGCCGTCGCCGAGGCCGCGCTGCGACAGCGCCGCCCCGTGGTCATGCTGACTTCCGATATTGACGACATGGCCAAGCTGTGCGGCGAGTGGGTCCGGCTCGTGGCGGTGTGATTTCCCTTGGTCCGGCTCAGTAGGAGCGGGGTCCGTAGGGGCTCCCGTGACCGAGGAATGGCTTGAGGTCGTCGCCGCTGGGTTTCGGCGGCGTGGGCAGTTTCGGCGCCGAGGCCGATTCGGTGAGGTTTTGGAGGTGCGCGTCCGCGAACGCGAGCCACGCCCCGACCTCGGTTCGCTCCTGCCCGGGCGGAAGTGATGTGGCGGATCGGGCAGGGGCGGAAGCGGTTCCGTCCCAGGGCCGGCGGGTATGTGACATATAGGTCCCCCTGGGGAGGCTGATTCGATGCCTTGGCTCGCATGGTTGCTGGCCGCCGCGGCGCTGGGCGTCGCGGAATTCTTCACCCTGACCCTGGTCTTCGGGCTGCTGGCCGGCGCCGCGCTGGTCGCCGCTGTGGTGGCAGGTGTGGGCATCGGCCTGCTCGGTCAGCTCGTGGCGCTGGCCCTGGCGGCGGTTGCGGGGCTGGTTCTCGTGCGGCCTGTCGCCTTGCGGGCCCTGACCGGCTCACCCGTCACCCATGAGGGCAGCGACGCGCTGATCGGCAAGCGGGCCGAGGTCATACAGGAGGTGACCGCGACCCACGGTCTGGTCAAGGTCTCCGGTGAGGAATGGTCCGCTCGCGCGCTCGACGAAAGCCATGTGATCCCGGTGGGAGCGCTGGTGGACGTCATGGAGATCGACGGCGCCACAGCCGTCGTGTACCCGCGCGAACTTCTTCCGTGAACGCATGAACGGCTGAACACCTAGCGAGGGAGGACGCATGGATCCGGTGGTCATCCCGATTCTTGTGGCGGCGATCGTCGTTGTCTTTCTGGTGGCCGCCACGGTGCGGATCGTTCCGCAGGCGCGCCGCTACAACATCGAGCGATTCGGCAGATACCGCCGGACGCTGCAGCCAGGCCTGAACTTCGTCCTGCCGGTGGCGGACCGGGTCAACACCAAGCTCGACGTCCGTGAGCAGGTGTACTCCTCCGATCCCAAGCCGGTGATCACCGAGGACAACCTCGTGGTCAACATCGACACGGTCCTCTACTACCAGATCACCGACCCACGGGCGGCGGCCTACGAGGTCGCCGACTATCTGCAGGCCATCGACCAGCTCACCGTCACCACGCTGCGGAACGTCATCGGCTCCATGGACCTGGAGGGGACGCTCACCTCACGTGAGGAGATCAACGCCCGCCTGCGGGCCGTCCTCGACGACGCGACCGGCAAGTGGGGCATCCGCGTCAACCGGGTCGAGATCAAGGCCATCGATCCGCCGAACACCATCAAGGAGGCGATGGAGAAGCAGATGCGGGCCGAGCGGGACAAGCGCGCGGCCATCCTGCACGCCGAAGGTGAGCGGCAGGCCAAGATCCTCACGGCGGAGGGTACGAAGCAGAAGGACATCCTGGAGGCCCAGGGCACGCAGCAGGCCATGATCCTCCGGGCGGACGGCGAGTCCAAGGCGGTCGAGCTCGTCTTCCAGTCCGTCCACCGCAACAACGCCGACGCCAAGGTCCTGGCGTACAAGTACCTCGAAACGCTCCCGCACCTGGCGCAGAGCGACAACAACACGTTCTGGGTGATCCCGGGCGAGCTGACGGAGGCGGTCCGTACCGTCACCAGCGCGTTCGGCGACCGGTCGGCGATGGGATCCCCCGTGGCCGCGGAGCGTGCGGACGCGGCGGACGGCGGTACGGACGGTACGTCGGACGAGGCCGCGACGCAGGAGATCCAGGGCGACCCGACGCTCGCCCTGGACGCCGCCGCGGCCGCCGACGAGGCCGCGAAGCAGGCCGAGGTCGCGGTGAGCGACGCGAAGGCCGAGGCGGAGGCGGCGGGCGAGACGCAGATGCCGGGCCGGGGGCAGGCGTCCGGCGGCTGAGGAGCTCAGCGGCTCAGCGGTTGAGCGGTTACGAGAGGGAGGCCGGGGCGTTCGCCGCCCCGGCCTCCCTCGCTTCAGGCACTTCAGCCGCGCCGGATCCGTAGCGCGGTCCTGTACAGCACGACGAGGGCCGGGCACGCGCACGCGGTCACGCCCGCAACGCCCCCTACCGCCCCGCCTCCACCCTCAGCTCCGCCACTCCCGCCGGCTTCTCCGGGTCCTCCGAGACCACCGTCACCCGGACCTTCCGGGCCGTGTCGCCCGCCAGGTAGGGGCGCCAGAAGCGGCCGTCGACGGAGGTCTCCACCGTGTGGGAGGCAGGCGGTACGTCGCTCCAGCGCGGGGTCACCGCCGTGATCCGCAGCGGGCGCGGGCCCACATCCACCGTCAGCGTCCCCGTCGCACCCTCCGGCGACCAGGACGTCGTCGGAGAACCGTCCACCGCCGCCTCCGCGTAGAGGCCCGGCGACTCCGAGGTGGCCGTCACCGGGCGGCAGCGGGCCGCGTCGGCCGTCGGGGTCAGGTCCGGGCGGCGGGTGGGGAGGGTGAGGGACGAGGAGAGCCGGCGTGCGCCCTCCGCCGTGTGGACCGTGAACGGCGTGCCCGACGTCAGGCGGACCGTGCTCGTCCGGGCGCCGATCTCGACCTCGTACGTCGCGTCCCGGTACCGCAGCCCCGTCAGCCGCACGCCCTCACTCAGCTGCGGCGGCAGCAGCGGGTCCAGGTGGACGCCGTCCTCACGCAGGCGCAGGCCCGTCAGGCCGTGCGTGAAGACCTGGAGGAAGCCGCCCTTCCCGGTCAGGAAGTCCTCGGCCGGGAAGCCGGAGAGCGGGTCCTCGGCGCCCGACTTCTCGCCCTTCGCCTCGGAGAACAGGTCGTACGGTCCGCGCATGAAAGGCCGTACCGCCCGCTGGAGATACGTGTACGTCGAGCAGCCCGGCTCTCCGATCGCCGCCGCGTCGATCGCGTGCACCGAGTCGGTCATCGCCGGGCCGTCCGGGTCGGTGCGGGCCGCGTAGTAGTCGAGGGTGGCGGCCGCGGTGCCCGGCTCCATCGGCCACTCCAGCGGGTACATCAGCAGGACCGTGTCCGCCTGCTTGATCGTGGAGCCGTTGTACCCCGCGTACTGGAGGAAGACCTTGCGGGCGGAGTCGTACGGGATGCGGAGGCCGTCCGCCACCCGGTTCCAGCCGGTCGGGGGGCGGTGGCCGAGGAGCTGGGCGGCCCGGGTCGCGTTGCGCAGGGCCGTGGCCGCGACCGCGTTGGTGAAGACGGCGTCGTCCACGCCGTTGCTGTACTCGTCGGGCCCGGCCACGTTCTTGATCGAGTAGCTGCCGTCCGTGTTCGCCGTGGCGCGGGACTGCCAGAAGTCCGCGATCCCGCGAAGGAGCGGCCAGCCCCTGGCCGCCAGCCAGTCGCGGTCGCCGGTGGCGAGGTAGTACTGCCAGACGGCGAGCGACACATCGCCCTGGAGGTGGTTCTGGGTGAGGCAGTGCGGCGGGTCCCAGCTCTGGCACTCGGAGTCGATGCGGCCCCGGCTCGCGCTGGTCCACGGGTAGAACAGGCCCCGGTGGCCGTACTTCTCGGCGTTGGCACGGGCCGCGCCCCGGGTGCGGTAGCGGTACTCGACGACCGAGCGTGCCAGCTCCGGACGGGTGGCGAGCAGGCCCGGGAACATCCAGGTCTCGGCGTCCCAGAAGATCATGCCCGCGTAGTTGTCGCTGGTCAGACCGGCCGGGGCGATGCTGTCGGAGGAGCCGCGCCGGGTGTTGGCCAGCAGCCCGTACTGGGTCGAGCGCAGCCAGCGTTGCAGCTCCGGGCGGCCGGGGACCAGGACATCGGCGGACCAGGCCTCGCGCCACGCCGTCTCGTTCGCCGCGAAGATCCGGTCCCAGCCACGGCGGGCCGCGCGGTGGGCAGACTCGCGGGCGTCGTCGGCGGGGGCCGTGGAGGTCAGGGCGGTGTCCACGCCGACGTACTTCTCGAAGGTGTACGTCCGGCCCTCGCGGACCGGCGTCGGCCTCGGGGCCGTACGCGACTCGGGGCGCAGCGTCTCCACGACCCCCGAGCCCCGGCGCATCGTCTGCGCCACCGCGCCCTCCACGCCGGTGCCGAGCGTCCTGAAGGTGCCGTTCTCGCGCAGCGTGATCCGGCGTGCGCCCCGGTCGTCGAGGCGGCCGGTGACCGTCGCCGTACCGCTCCAGCGCGGTGTCATCCGCAGGCGTACGGCTCCGGTGTGGACGTCGGACCGGTCGGCGAGGACGTCGTACGTGAGGTCGGTGGCCCGGCCGTCCGCCGTGGTCCACCGCAGCGAGGTGCGGACGACGCCGCAGCTGAGGAAGACCGTCTGGCGGTAGTGCGAGACCCGGCCGGCCGGTGTGTCCGCGCCGAACTTCTCGTTGCCGACGCCCACCTCGATCGTCGTCCAGCTCGGCAGCGCGGCGATCACCTCGCGGCCCTCGGAGACCGCCTTGTCCCGTGCGTAGAGCCCGGAGACGAACGCGCCGTCGTAGCGCGGCGTGTAGAGCGGCCAGCCGGTCCTCTCGCCGGTGGCCGCGTAGCCGGTACCGGCGGCCGGGACGCGGTGGCCGAGGTAGCCGTTCCCGACGTACGCGTCGTAGCCCTCGGCCTCTTCGAAGCGTGTGGAGGTCAGGGCCCAGGCGGGGTCCTGGCCATCCGTCCGGCCGCAGGCGGGTACGGAGACCGGCGGCGGCTTCGGAGTGGTGGCGGCGGTTGCGTGGGGGAGGGGCGGCAGCGGTGCGATCAGGGCGGCCGCGACCAGGGAGGCGAGGACGGAGATACGCGAGAGGCTCACGGTACGAAGGTAGGGAGGCGGCCGTACGGGCGGGCGGTACGGCACGCCCGCCCCGAGAACTCGGCGTGAACGCGCCCGCCGGATGGCCCCCTCCCGGCTTCAGCTCTGCGCGAGGTCCTTGACGAAGACCAGGCCGTCCGTCTCCGCCAGGTGCGCCGGGTCCAGGCCGAAGTAGCCGAACCACGGGGACACGCGAGGTGCCGGGAGCGGCTCGCCCAAGGTGGCGGACAGCGCGCGGGGATCGATGAGGAAGCGGTCCGCCGGGAGCGCGTACAGCAGGCCCTCCACCGTCTCCGGCGGCGGCTCGTCCACACCCTGGTGCCGGATCGTGCCGAGAGCCGTGGCGAGGAACCCGTACTCCGCTCCCAGCCGCGCGCTCACGAGCGATCCGGCGCTCCACCACTCCAGCCGCTCACCGCCCAGCCGCATCGAACTCCTCTCGCGCTGGAGATGGCTGTTGTGGGCGAAGGCGAGAACCGGGCCCCGGGCGGCGAGATCGAGGAGGTTCTCGGCCATCATCCGGTCCCGCACGCCGAGCAGCCGGGTCAGGCGGGCGGGCGAGGTGTCGGCCATCCAGAAGTGGTAGCGCAGCAGGCCGGTGGCGGTGCGGCCGTACAGCCGGGCACGGTCCCAGGCCCCCCGGCCGGCCGCCGCGATCAGGTGCGGGGTCCGCTCGTCGAGCAGTGACACCAGGTCGGCGGCGAGGAGGTGGAGTTCCGCCGCCTCTGAGGAGCGGCCGAAGGATCGGGACGGGTCCGTCATCGCGGCGGGTTCGGTCCAACGGGCGTCGGGGCCGAGGAGGCGGTCGAGCGTGGCGGCGGTGCAGGGCAGCAGATGGTCCACTTCCAGCCAGGAGGCGAGAAAGGTGTGGAGCGCGGTGAGGGCCTGCCGGGGGCTCGCGGCACCGGTGATCTCCAGGGGGCCGTCGAAACCGGCCAGGCGGAGGTGGTCGGAGGCGTCCCGGCCGGTATTGAACTCCCTTGCCCAGCGGACCAGTTCACGGTTGGCGACGGACGCGCCGAATGCGTGGCTGAATCCGTGCGCCATGGCCTCGTCGAGCGTGCCGGTGCCGGAGGTCACGTACGCGTCCAGGCGCAGGCCTGCCAGGCAGTCGCTCTCGATGGCGATCGTCCGGTAGCCCTCCTGCTCCACGAGGTGCCGGAAGAGTTCGTTGCGTACGTCGAGCAACGTGTCCTCGCCGTGCGTCGGCTCGCCCAGCGCGAGGACACGAGGGCGGGAGGGGAAGAGTTTCCGGACGGCGGAGGCTTCGACGGCATGCGTGAGGTGCGCGATACGCGCGGTGCCAGGGGTCATGCATTCAACGGTATCGTTGAACTTTCGGTGGAGACTTTTGTCCGTGAGGGCCTGGAGGGCGTGGATTTCATGGAGGAAAAGCCTCAAAGTCGGGTACGCCTTCGGCCGGTCGACCTGGCCCGTCCGTACGGGCTCTCCACCCAGGCCGTGCGGAACTACGAGGAGGCGGGCGTCCTCCCGGCCGCCGAGCGCACGGCGAGCGGCTACCGCACCTACACCCCGCTCCACGCGCGCGCCCTGGCCGCCTTCCTCGCTCTCCTGCCCGGCCATGGACACCGGACGGCGACGGCCCTCATGCGGGCCGTGAACCGGGGCGCGGCCGACGAGGCGTTCCTCCTCGTCGACGAGAGCCACGCCCAGCTCCTGGAGGACCGGCGGACTCTGCGCGCGGTGGAGAACGCCCTGCGCGACCTGGGGCCGGAAGCGCGCGACCTGGGGCCGGAGGCATGCGGTCCGGGGCCGGAAGCGCGTGATCCGGGGCCCGAGGCGGGGCAGTCCGGGCCGCCCGGAAGTCCCTCCGCCACCTTCATCGGGCCGCTGGCGGATCAGCTCGGTGTCCGGCCCGCCACCCTGCGCAAGTGGGAGGCGGCCGGGCTGGTCCGCCCGCGCCGTGACCCGCTGACCGGTTACCGCGTGTACGGCGAGGCCGACGTCCGGGACGCCCGGCTCGTCCACCAGCTCCGGCGCGGCGGCTACCTGCTGGAACAGATCGCCCCGCTGCTCGACCAGGTCCGGGCGGCCGGCGGCCTCGCGCCCCTGGAGGCCGCCCTCGCCGACTGGCGCTCCCGGCTCGCCGCCCGAGGCCGCGCGCTGCTGGCGGGAGCCGTGGAACTGGACGCCTACCTGCGCGAGCTCAGCCCGCCCGGCGACAGCCCCTAGGGTCGGTCGTCAGACTGCCGCCTGCCCCGCGACGGCACTGAGGACAGCCCCTAGCCCGCCATCCCCGTCTTCACCCCCGCCCCGCACAACGGCACCACCACGCTGCCCGGCGGCCGGTTCGCCGCGCCGTCCCGGACCGCCGCCCAGCACGCCACCCCCGTCGTCTCCACGAAGAACCCGCGCGCCGCCAAGTCCTTCTGCGCGTCGCGGATCTCGTCCTCCGACACCGTCAGGAACGTGCCGCCCGACGCCCGTACCGCCGCCAGGATCTGCCGGGCGCGCGGCGGACGCGGGATCGCGATGCCCTCCGCCAGGGTCGGGGCCACCGGGCCCGTCGGCAGCAGCTCCGCCGCCCCCGCCCGGAACGCCTCCGCCAGCGGTGACACCGCCTCCGCCTGCACGGCCACGAGCCGCGGCCGGTCCGCGATCAGGCCCAGCGCGTGCAGCTCGGCGGTGGCGAGGGCCGCGCCGAGGAGCAGCGTGCCGTTGCCGACCGGGACCACCAGCGTGTCCGGGAGCCGGCCGCCGAGGTCCTCCCACAGCTCGTACACGTACGTCTTCGTGCCGTGCAGGAAGTACGGGTTGAAGACATGCGAGGCGTAGAAGACTCCCGGCTCGTCCGCCGCCGCGCGGGCCGCCAGTGCCGTCGCCTCCCGGCCGCCGGGGACGGTCACCAGCACCGCGCCGTGGGCCCGGATCTGCTCGGTCTTCTTGGCCGACGTGCCCTCGGGGACGTACACCGTGCAGGGCAGTCCCGCCCGTGCGCAGTACGCGGCGACCGAGGTGCCCGCGTTGCCGCTGCTGTCGGCCACCACCCGGTCCGGGCCCAGCCGCCGGGCCAGCTCCGCCAGCATCACCGCGCCCCGGTCCTTGAAGGAGAGCGTCGGCATCAGGTAGTCCAGCTTGGCCGAGACGGTCTCCGTGAGTGCGACGAGCGGCGTCCGGCCCTCGCCGAGGGAGGCCTCGGGGGCGGCGAGCGGCAGGATCTCCTCGTAACGCCACAGTGAATTGGCACGCCTGGAAAGCACCTGCGCACAGAGCCCTGAGGCCGGTGTGAAGTCAAGGTCCCACGGGCCCCGGCAGGTGGGGCACCGCCAGGTCAGGGCTGAAGTGGGGGACCGGGTTCCGTCCTGGGGGCAGTGGTAGGTGGTCATGGTCGCCAGGATGTCAGGCATATGGCAGGTGAATGGCGCGCGTATGGCGGGGCTCAAGGCACCCTTGTGGGTTTGCCATGGATCGGTCAATCTTTCGCTGGCAGCAGGGCATGCCGGTCGCGGACGACGCAGAAAACGGGGCGTTCGGATCGCCGATTTGTCATGCCCCTGTCGGGAGTCCCGCGCGGCTCCGGCACCACCCCCCACCAGCGCACCGCCTATGAGGAGGACCCCTCACATGTCAGTGATGCGTCACACCCCCCACGCACGTCGAAGACTCGCCGCGGCGACCGTCATAGCCACCGCAGCCGCAGTCGCCCTCGCCACCGCCGGCACCCTCCCGGCGACCGCGGCCGAGAGCGCACCCGAAGGCGTGATTCTGAACGCCGGCGCCCCGGGCACCATCAGCGACAGCTACATCGTGACGCTGAAGGACTCGGCCGCCAGGTCGGACTCCGCCCAGGGCAAGGCCCTCGCGAAGAAGTACGGCGCGTCCATCGAGCGGACCTACCGCGCGGCCCTCAACGGCTACGCGGTCGAGGCCACCGCCGCGGAGGCCAAGAAGTTCGCCGCCGACCCGGCCGTCGCGTCCGTCTCGCAGAACCGCACCTTCACGGTCTCCGCCACCCAGAACACCCCGCCCTCCTGGGGCCTGGACCGCATCGACCAGCGGAACCTCCCGCTGGACCAGCGGTACACCTACCCGGACAAGGCCGGCGAGGGCGTCACCGCGTACGTCATCGACACCGGCGTACGGATCAGCCACAGCGACTTCGGCGGGCGGGCCTTCAACGGCTACGACGCCATCGACAACGACAACGTCGCCCAGGACGGCCACGGCCACGGCACGCACGTGGCGGGCACCGTCGGCGGCACCGCCTACGGCGTCGCCAAGAAGGCGCGGATCGTCGGCGTCCGGGTGCTGAACAACCAGGGCTCCGGCACCACCGCGCAGGTCGTCGCCGGCATCGACTGGGTGACGGCCAACGCCGTCAAGCCCGCCGTCGCCAACATGAGCCTCGGCGGTGGCGCGGACTCGGTGCTCGACGCGGCTGTGCAGCGGTCCATCAACTCCGGCATCACGTACGCCGTCGCGGCGGGCAACGAGTCGACCAACGCGAACACCAAGTCCCCGGCCCGCGTCGCCGACGCCATCACGGTGGGCTCCACGACCAACACCGACGCCCGCTCCAGCTTCTCCAACTTCGGTGCCGTCGTGGACATCTTCGCCCCCGGTTCCTCGATCGCCTCGGCGTGGAACACGAGCGACAGCGCCACCAACACGATCTCCGGTACGTCGATGGCCAGCCCGCACGTCGCCGGCGCGGCCGCCATCTACCTCGCCGACAACCCGGGCTCCACCCCCGCCCAGGTCTCCGCCGGTCTCGTCGCGGCGGCCACCACGGGCGTCGTCGGCAACCCGGGCACCGGCTCCCCGAACCGCCTGCTGTACGTCGGCACCGGCAGCACCAACCCGCCGGAGCCGGGCAAGAAGTTCGAGAACACCACCAGCTACCCGATCAACGACAACTCCACGGTCGAGTCGCCGGTCACCGTCACCGGGATCACCGGCAACGCCCCGTCGGCGCTGAAGGTCCCGGTCAACATCTCGCACACCTACATCGGTGACCTGCGGATCGACCTGGTCGCCCCCAACGGCACGGTCTTCAACCTGAAGGCGTTCGGCTCCGGCGGCAGCGCCGACGACGTGGTCACCACGTACACGGTCAACGCCTCCTCCGTCGCGGCCAACGGCATCTGGAAGCTCCGGGTCGCCGACAACGCGCGGGCCGACACCGGCCGGATCAACAGCTGGGGTCTGCAGTTCTGACCCCGGTGGAGCGGTACTGAAGCGGTGACATGACGTTGGGGCGGTCGCATCACGCGACCGCCCCAACCTCACTTCTCCTAGCGGCGGTTGAGACCGCGGTCCACGGCGGTCACCAGCTCACCGTCCTCCGTGTCCCCGTCCAGCGACCAGAACATCGCGCCACCCAGGCCCTTGTCCCGGATGTACGAGGTCTTGGCGCGCAGCACCTGCGGGTCGTCGTACGTCCACAGCGTGGTCCCGTCGAAGAGCCAGGCGTGGCCGTTCTTCGTGTCCCGGTGGACCTTGAACGTGCCCGACTCGGCCAGCTTCTTGAGGACCTTGTAGTCCTCGTAGCCGTTGGCCCAGGTGGCCGGAGCCGGACCGGTGGCCGGCTGGCCGAGGCCGTTGCCGCCGCCGCTCACTCCGGTCCAGCCCTGGCCGTACGTCGGCATGCCGACCACGAGCTTGTGCTTGGGCGCGCCGCGCTTGATCCAGTCCCGCACGGTCTGGTCCACGCTGAAGTCGTTCTTCGCGTAGAGCGCCGACTGCTGGGCCGTCTTCTTCTCGCCCGACACGTGGTAGTCGTAGCCCTGAAGGTTGACGAAGTCGAAGTCCTTCATGAGCCGCTTCACGTCGAAGCCGGCGTCGATCGCCTTCGGGTTGGCCGGGACGTACGCCGACAGGTCGTAGTGCTTGGGCTTCGGCTTGTGGTGCCCGTGGCCCTTGCCCTTATGCCCGCTGTGCTTGACGGCCTTCGCCTGGCTCTTGGCGTACGCGTCGAGCTGGACGCGGAACTCGCTGATCAGGGCAGTGAAGTTCTTCTTGTCCTCCGGCCGGAAGACGGTGCCCTCGTTGGCCGCAGAGCCGGGCCACTCCCAGTCGACGTCGATGCCGTCGAAGACACCGGCCGCCGCGCCCTGGCCGCCGCGCGCGCCGTCCACCGGCAGGTTGCCCTTGATGTACAGGTCGATGCAGGAGGCGACGAGCGCCTTGCGGGAGGCCGCGGTGCGCACCGAGTCGGAGAAGTGCGTGGACCAGCTCCAGCCGCCGAGCGAGATCATGACCTTGAGGCCGGGGTTCTTGGCCTTCAGCTTGCGGAGCTGGTTGAAGTTGCCCGCGAGCGGCTGGGTGTCGGTGTCGGCGACGCCGTCCACCGAGTTCGCCGCGTCGAGCGGACGGGCGTAGTCCGCCCAGGCGTCGGCCTGGCCGGCGATGTTGCCGGTGAAGCACTTGCCCTCGGCGCTGACGTTGCCGAAGGCGTAGTTGATGTGGGTCAGCTTGGCCGCGCTCCCGCTGGTCTGCAGGTCGTTGACCTGGAAGTCGCGCCCGTAGACGCCCCATTGGGTGAAGTAGCCGATGTTCTTGTACGCGGGCCGGTGGTGGCCCTTGGAGCGGTCGCCGTTGCTCTGGCCGCGGTCCGGGCCGGCCACGGCGGCCGGGGCGGCACTCGCCAGCAGGGCGAAGGTGACGCCCGCGATGGTCAGTCGGGACAGGTTTCTTCGGGGCATGAGGCTCGTTCCTGTGCGTGATCCGGTGCGGGAGGGACGTACGGATGCGGAAGGGGTGTGCGGAGCCGTGCTGTGCACAGGAAGGTATTGGTCTGGACCAAAAACGGTCAAGAGGTGGGGAGTTGCGGTCCGCCGCGGTCGTGTCGGTCGCCGGGGTTCAGGGCAGGGACTCAGGGTGGGGATCCGGGCGAGGATCTGACCGGGAAGCGCTCTGGTGCCGTCGGTCGATCCATGCATGATCCGCTTCAGTGTCATCACATTGAGTGAAACTCTGGCCCATGCTTGCGGTGCGCAACCCACGGTTGTCAGGCTGTTGCAGACTGTCAACCTGTTGGGAGTGGCCTGTGACTTTCGGTGAGCAGCCCGCCTATCTGCGCGTGGCGAGCGATCTGCGGGAGAAGATCGTGAACGGCGCGCTGCCGCCCCATACCCGCCTGCCGTCGCAGGCCCGCATCCGGGAGGAATACGGGGTCTCGGACACCGTCGCCCTGGAGGCGCGCAAGGTCCTGATGGCCGAGGGGCTGGTCGAGGGCCGCTCCGGCTCCGGGACGTACGTGCGCGAGCGCCCCGTCCCCCGCATGATCGCCCGGTCCGGATACCGCCCGGAGAAGGGCGCCAGCCCGTTCCGCCAGGAGCAGACGGCCGACGGCGTGCGCGGGACCTGGGAGTCCCGCAGCGAGCAGGAGGGAGCGAGCGCCGAGGTGGCCGAGCGGCTCGGCATCGAGCCGGGCGACCGCGTCATGCGGACGCATTACGTGTTCCGCGAGGCGGGCGAGCCGATCATGCTCTCCACCTCCTGGGAGCCCCTTTCTGTCACCGGGCGTACGCCGGTGATGCTCCCCGAGGAGGGTCCGCTGGGCGGCTGCGGTGTGGTCGACCGGATGGCGGCGATCGACATCGTCGTGGACAACGTGGCCGAGGAGGTCGGCGCGCGGCCCGGACTCGCGGAGGAGCTGCTGGCGCTCGGCGGGGTGCCCGGCCATGTGGTCATCGTGATCGGGCGTACGTACTACGCCTCGGGGCGCGCGGTGGAGACCGCCGACGTGGTGGTGCCCGCCGACCGCTACCGGGTCGCTTATCACTTGCCGGTCAGATGAGTTGACGCCCCGTCGGACCGCCCCGCTCCTTCGTGAGCTGGGGCGACGGGGTCGAGAAGGGGGCGCATCCAGCGGATGCGCCCCCTTCGTCATGGCCGGATGTGTATCTCTTTGTGCAAAGACGCCTGCGCTGAGTGAAGGTCAGGCGTACGCTCGGGCATATGCGCACTGCGGTTTCCTGGGGATCCTTAGAAACGTGCACGCCGGTGTCGTGCATGCCGGTGTCGTGCACGCCGGCGGAGAGAGGGGCGACATGCGGGGGAGCGACACGATGAGCGACAGCGGCGCCGTGCTCCCGTGGCTGGTGATACGGCAGGACGACGGCGGCAACCGCTACCGCGTCGGCAGATACGCCACGCAGGCCGAGGCGCAGAGGGTCGCCGACGGCCTCGACGACCGCAAGCACCGCCAGGTGTACCGGGTGGAGCGCGTGGGGCAGGGCGGCGGCCGGCCCTGAGGGCCTGAATCGCTCACGCCGGGCTCCGGGGCCGCGACCGTGCTCAGGAGCCCGCTGCCACGCTCGGGAGCCACGGGCCGGGCTTCCAGGGCCCGCTGTCACGCTCGGGAGCTACGGGCCGGGCTTCCGGGGGCACGGGCCGCGCTCCGGGGCCCGCCCTCGCGCCTCCTGGGCCGCGCGCGCCGCACGCCCGCCATCGCGTCTCCGGCTCCACCGGCCCCCTCCGGCACCCGGCCGCGCAGGCGGTAGGGTCCCGCCCGTCCGGCAGGAGCGTTCCGGGCGAGGCGAGGCGAGCGAGCATGGAGCGGTGATGGCGGTGCTGATCGACACGGTGGCCTGGGTGCTGATCGAGGACGGCAGGATCCTCTGCGCCCGGCCCCGGGGCAAGGACGTCTTCTACATCCCGGGCGGCAAGCGCGAGGGCGCCGAGACCGACCTGCAGACCCTCCTGCGCGAGATCGAGGAGGAGCTGACGGTCGGCCTGATCCCGGAGACCGTCGTCCACGCCGGTACGTACGAGGCGCACGCCCATGACGGTCCCGGCGCCCCCCTCGTCCGCATGAGCTGCTACTACGCCGACCATCGCGGTGCCCTGGCCGCCAGCAGCGAGATCGAGGAGGTGGCGTGGTTCTCCTACGCCGACCGCCCGCTCGTGCCGCCGGTGGACCAACTGCTCTTCGACGACCTCGCGGCCGCGGGCGAACTGCGCTGATCCGAGGCCTGGCGGCGGGCCGGACCGGGTACGCCCGTCTGCACCAAACCCCGGGCTCTGCGGTAGTAAGTCATAAATGGTGGGTATGGGCTGATTGTCCCCATTTGCCTATGGGGTGAGTCCGTGGCCGGCCCTGGGAAGTGATCGGCGTGACCGAGACCGAAGGTGACTGCGCCGAGTGGACCTTCCCGGCCGAACCGGGTTCCGTGCGCTGCGCCCGGCACGCCGTTCGTGACGCCCTGGACTGCTGGGGCCTGGACCCGGCGGTCGGTGACATGGCGGTTCTGCTGGTCAGCGAGCTGGTCACCAACTCCCTGCGGTACGCCTCCGGCCCCATCGGCGTACGTCTGGAGCGCACGCACCCGGCCGCCGGGAGCAACGGGTCGGGTGAGCTGACCGGAGACTTCTCCACCGACCTCCGGCTCGCCGCCGCCGGCCGCTCGCGCACCACCGACCGCCGGCGGGCCACCCCCGGACTGCTGGTGGAAGTCTCCGATCCGCTTCCGGATCCACCCACCGAACGCAGTGCGGGACCCGATGACGAAGGTGGCCGGGGACTGCAGCTAGTGGCCTGTTCCGCACGCCGCTGGGGGACTCGTCGCGGAAAAAGCGGCAAGACGGTGTGGTTCGAGCTCGCTCTCCCTGGTTAGGAGTGGGGAGGGACGCACAGCGATCACCAGAGGTCGGGCAGAACCTGGCTGAAAGGGACTGAGACCTTGCTGTGATCGTGAACGCCGTGTCGGTCGGGGCCGTAGTGCTGAATACTGCGGGCAGGACCGGTCCGGTGTGTGAGCTGGAGGGGACGGTCGCGTGAGCGAAATACCTGGGACAACGGGCGACGTCGTGTGGCAGAGCAGTCCGCCCGGCTCGATCTACGACTACATCAGGGTCGCCTCCTTCTCGATCGGGGCCGACGGTCTGATCGAGCAGTGGAGCCGCCGGGCCGCCGGTCTCTTCGGCATGGCCGCCGACGAGGCGATCGGGCGAGACCCGGTCGAGGCCTTCATGCCTGCCGAGCTGCGCGTCGACGGTCACCGGAGAGTCGGCGAGATCCTGGACGGCAAGGAGTGGACGGGGCTCGTCCCGTTCCGGATGCCGGGCGAGGGCGGTGCGCACGGGCTCGCCGAGGTCTATGTGATGCCCAGTGAGACGGCGGACGGTGAGCGGGCCGCGCTCTGCATCGTCGTGGACGTCCGCGCGTTGCGCAGGATCGAGACGGACCTCGCCGCCTCGCAGGCCATATTCGGCCAATCTCCCTTCGGCTTCGTGCTGTTCGGTACGGATTTCACCGTCGTCCGCGCCAACCAGCGCTTCGCGACCGTCTTCGGCGGCGCCGCCGAGGACCACCGGGGCCGCACGGTCGACGACTACCTCCCCGGCCCGGAGGCCGACCGGCTGGCCGCCACGCTCAAACGCGTCCTGCGGACCGGCGAGTCGGTCACCGACCTCCAGCTGGTCGGCCCCACCCCCGGCGGGACCGGCCGCCGCCACTGGTCCATGAACCTCTACCGGGTGCACAGCGGCTCCGGCCGGCCGGTCGGCGTCGCGGGCCTCGCCACCGATGTCACCCGCCGTCACATCGCCGCCCGCGAGGCCGCCAGCGCCCGCCGCAACCTGGCCCTCCTCAACGAGGCCAGCGCCCGCATCGGCAACTCGCTCGACCTGGAGACCACCGCCCGCGAGCTGCTCGACGTGGCCGTCCCCGGCTTCTGCGACCTGGCCGCCGTCGACCTCTACCAGGGCCTGCTCACCGGCGAGGAGGCCGCGCCCGGCTCCTGGGCCCCACCGCACCGCGAGTCCGGCGGCGGCTCGGCCGAGCTGCGCCGGGTCGCCCACGCCAGCGCCGTGGCCGACGCCCTGCCGACCGCCGTGGCCGGCAGCGGCGCGCCGGGCCCCGGCGACCTGCCCCCCGCGCTCGGCTCCGTCCACCGCTTCCCGTTCGGCTCGCCCTGCGCCATCGCGCTGCGCTCGGGCCATGTCGAGGCGGTGCCCGGTGACGACATGGGGTTCGTGCAGTCGACGCTGGCCGTGCCGATGGTCGCGCACGACACCGTCGTCGGCCTCGTCCAGTTCTCCCGTACGAAGGGGAGCGAGCCGTTCGGTGAGCGCGACCGGGCGCTGGCCACCGAGCTGGCCGCCCGCGCCGCCGTCTGCATCGACAACGCGCGCCTCTACCGCCGCGAGCACGAGCGCGCCCTGATCCTCCAGCGCAGCCTGCTGCCCCCGGGCGACCCCGAGGCCGCCGGGCTCGACATCGCCTGCCGCTACCTCCCCGGCAACACCGCCACCGAGGTCGGCGGCGACTGGTTCGACGTCATCGAGCTGCCGGGCCACCGCACCGCGCTGGTCGTCGGCGACGTCATGGGCCGGGGCCTGCGGGCCGCCGTCGCCATGGGCGAACTCCGCACCGCCGTCAGGACCCTGGCCCTCCTGGACCTGGAGCCCGCCGAGGTGCTCTCGGCCCTGGACGAGGTCGCACGCGGCCTCGGCTCCCCGGGCGGCGGCGAGCGCAGCGAGGGGCTCGGCGGCAGCGGAGGCGCCCAGTGGCCCTCCCGTGCCGCGCAGAAGTCGCGGGAGGCGGACCTCTCCGAGGTGTATCTGGCGACCTGTGTGTACGCGGTCTACGACCCGGTCACCCGACGCTGTACGTTCGCCAACGCCGGCCACCTCCCGCCCGCCGTGGTCGAGCCCGGCCGGCCCGCCCGGCTCATCGACGTACCGCCGGGAATGCCGCTCGGTGTCGGCGGCGAGCCGTTCGAGGAGGTGGAGGTGGAGCTGGCCGAGAACGCGCTGCTCACCCTCTACACCGACGGGCTCGTCGAATCCCGCGACCAGCCGCTCGACGAGGGCCTGGCCGCGCTGCGCTCGGTGCTCACCGGTCCGCAGATGCCGTTGGAGGACGCCTGCGACTTCGTCCTCTCCACGCTCGACACCCGCCACGGCGAGGACGACATCGCGCTGCTGATGGCCCGCATCCAGGGCCTGCCGGAGGAGGCCGTCGGGGACTGGCGGCTGCCGCGCGAACCCCGCTCGGTGGGCCGCGCGCGCGAGCTGGCCCGCTCGCAGCTCATGGCCTGGGACCTCGACGACCTGGTCGACACCACCGAACTCCTCGTCAGCGAGCTGGTCACCAACGCCCTGCGCTACGGCGAGGGCGAGATCCGGCTCCGGCTGCTGCGCGACCGGACCCTGGTCTGCGAGGTGTGGGACGCCGGACTCGTCCAGCCGCGCCGCCGCCGGGCCCGCGACACCGACGAGGGCGGGCGCGGGCTCCAGCTGGTCGGCCTGCTCAGCGCCGCCTGGGGCGCACGCCGCACCCCGCGCGGCAAGACCGTCTGGTTCGAACTGGCCCTGCCGACCGGGGCACCGGCCGCCGAACTCTCCGTGGAGCAGCTGCTGAGCATGTACTGAGCGGTTACGACGACCCCGCCTTCAGGGCCGCCAGGCGCGCCTCCACCTCCGCGCCGGCGCCCAGGCTGTCCAGCTGCTCGAACTGCGCGTCCAGCGAGGAGGCGGCCAGCTCCTGCTTGCCCAGCGCCCGGGCCTCCTCGCGCCGCACCTTGTCCTCGAAGCGGCTCAGCTCGCTCGTGGGGTCCAGGACGTCGATGTTCTTCACGGCGTCCATCATCTGGTTCTGCGCCTGCGCGGACTTGGCGCGCGCCACCAGCTCGTCCCGCTTGGCCTTCAGCTCCGAGAGCTTGGCCTTCATCTGGTCGAGCCCGGTCTTGAGCTTGTCGACCACCTCGGTCTGCGAGGCGATCGTCGGCTCGGCCGTCTTCGCCTCCTGCTCGGACTGGAGCTGACGGCCCAGCGCCACCTTGGCCAGATTGTCGAACTTGTCCGCCTCCGCGCCCGACCCGGCCCCGCGCAGCTCGTCGGCCTTGCGGCTGGCCGCCAGCGCCTTCGAGCCCCACTCGGCCGCCGCCTCCACGTCCTCCGTGTGGTCCTGCTCCATCAGCCGCAGGTTGCCGATGGTGGCGGCGACCGCCTGCTCGGCCTCGGCGATGTTGCCGGTGTAGTCGCGGATCAGCTGGTCCAGCATCTTCTGCGGGTCCTCCGCCTGGTCGAGCAGGGCGTTGATGTTGGCCTTGGCGAGCTGGGTGACGCGGCCGAGGATGGTCTGCTTGGTCATGGCACGGCTCCTTGGATGTCGGGATCGCTGGTACGGGTCTGGTTCCGCCGGTCGTCCACCCGCTGCCGGGTCGTCCACCGGCTGCCGAGTCGTTCAGAAACGCTCGTTCAGAAGCGGTCGTTCAGAAGCGCCCGCCTCCGCCCCGCCGCCCCCGCGTGCCGCCTCCGCCGAAGCTGCCGGGCCCGCCACCGAACCCTCCGGACCGCCCGCCGCCGAACCCGCCCCCGTAACCCCCGCCCATACCGCCCCGCCCGCCGCCACCGAACAGTCCGCCGAGGATGATCCCGCCGAGCACCGCCCCGCCCATCCCGCCGCCACCGCCACCCCCGCGCGGCCCGCCGAAGCCTCCCGGACCGCCGGGGCCCTGGAAGCCGCGTACGTCCTGCTCGGCCAGGCTCAGCGCCTGCCGGGCCAGCGCGTCCGACTGCTGGGCCTCGGTCAAGGCGGCCTGCGGGTCGCCGTCGGCCAGCTGCCGGGCCTGTTCGTAGCGGCGCTGGGCCTCCGCGAGCCGCGTGCGGGCCTCGGCGCCGACCGCACCGCGGCTGGTGGTGATGTAGTCGGCGGCCGCGGCGATCGCGGAGCGGGCGGTGAGCAGCGCCTGGTCCAGGAGCGAGCGGGCCCGCCGCCCGCCCTCCTCCCGCTCCCGCGCCCCGGCGAGCGCCTCGTCCAGCGCCGCGTCGGCCTCCTCCACCCGGCGCAGCGCGTCGACCGGGTCGTACGGGCCTGAGGCCGTCGCCTCCCGTACGTCGGTGAGGACGGCCTCCGCGCGGGCGATCCGGCCCCGGAGGTCGGCGGTCGAGGTGGCGGGCGCGGTGCCTTCGAGGAGGCCGCGCGCGTCGGCGAGGTCGGTCTCCGTCTCGGTGAGGGCCGCGGGCAGCTTCCCGGCCGCCTCCGACAGCTCGGCCGCGCGCCGGTCCACCGCGTCGATCAGCGTGCCCGCCTGGCCGACCGCGCCTTCGGCGGCCCGGATGTAGACGGCGGCCCGGGAGTGGTCGGCGGTCCCGACCGCCTGGCGGGCCTGGTCCAGGGCCGAGGTGGCGAAGGCGAGCCGGTCCTTGGCCTGCTCGACGGCGCCCGCGACGGGCGCGGCGGCCCCGTCCCCGTACCGCTCCCGCATCCCGGCGACCGTCGCCTCGGCCCCCGACACGCGCCCGGTGAGCGTGGCGAAGGCGGTCTCCAGCGTGGCCAGGGCCTCCGGGGCGTCGCGTTCCAGGGCGCGCAGCCGGTCGAAGTCCTCCGCCACCGCGTCGAGCCCCTCGTCGGCGGCCGCGCACCGGCTGAGGATCTCCTCCAGCATCCGGCGGCGGGTCGCGTCGTCCTCGGGGAAGGCGTCGTCGAGCTGCTGGCGCAGCCGGAAGGACCGGGTCAGCTCGTCCTTGGCCCGGGCGACCGCCTTGGTGAACGGTTTCGCCGCCTCCTCGCCGAACTGCGCGGTCGCGAAGCCGAGTTCCTCCTCGCTGGTACGGACCGCGTCGTCGGTGTCCACCAGCACCTGCTTCGCCCGCGCGTCCAGCTCCTCCAGCGGCACCGGCGCGTCCGCCGCCTCCGAGGACCGCCCCCAGCCGGTCGCGGCCGGGGTGGTGCGGGTCGTGGAGCGCCGCTTGCGCCGGGAGTACGCGAACACGGCGAGCGCTCCGGCGCCCCCGACGACGACCACCGGCAGGATGAGGTCACCGGCGCCGGACGAGGGGCCGGAGGCACTGGAGCCGGGGTCGGCCGGGCCCGGGGTGATGGCGGGGGCGGTCACCGGGCGTCCGTCCAGGACGGAGACGTAGCCGTCCGCCGCACCGATCGCCGCGCCCGCCCAGTCGTTCTCCCGCAGCGCGGGCTCGATCGCGGTGGACGCCACCGTGCGCAGCTGCTCGTCGGTGAGCTCGGAGTCCGCGTCCACGGAGTAGGCGTACTGCCGGTCGTGGGTGGCGACGGAGAGCAGCACATCGTCCTGGCCGAGCCCGTTGCGGTCGGCGGTCTCGTCGCTCCAGGTCTGGCCGGAGCGCCCGGAGAAGTCGCGTACGTACACCACGAAGAGCTGGATCCGCCGCTCCGCGTAGAGCCGGTCGAGCGCGTCCTCCACGGCGGCGTCCCGGTCCTGGAGCGCGCCGACCCGGTCGGTGATCTGGCCGTCCCGGGACAGCTCCACCGGGTCCTCCGCCCGCGCCTCCACGGTGGCGGGTCCGGCGAGCCAGCACACGGCGACGAGCACGGTGAGGAGCGCGGCGAGCGGGCCGCCGAGCAGGGCCCGGCCGGTTCCGGTGCCCCGGATACGGTCCACGGATGGCGTCACGTTCGTGAGGCTATGTCCGGCTTTCGGCACCCGCGACCGGAGCTTCGGCGGCCCTCCCGCACGGGTCTGCGCTGTTCGGATGAAAGGCCGCGGCGGTCCGCGCGTCCGGGCTCGGAAGCCCCGGGCTCCTCCTACGGCATGGGCAAATGTAGAGAAACCGCAATAAGACAGGCCCCACGTGGGTGACCCGGCCGCAGCCTGGAGATGTCAGATGACCGGCCTTCAGCTCTCCGTCGTCGTGCCGTGCTTCAACGAGGCCGAGGTGCTCGGCACCTTCCACACCGCGCTGCTCACCGTCCTCGAAGGGCTCTCCACGCCCTTCGAGATCTGTTACGTGGACGACGGCAGCGGCGACGCCACCCGCGAACTCCTCGCCGCGCTCGCCGTGCGCGACGAGCGCGTCCACTACACCGCCTTCAGCCGCAACTTCGGCAAGGAGGCCGCCATGCTCGCCGGTCTGCGCAGGTCACGCGGCGCGGCGGTGGTCATCATGGACGCCGACCTCCAGCACCCGCCCGAGCTGATCCCGCGCATGCTGGAACTCCACCGCCACGGCTACGACCAGGTCATCCCGCGCCGCGACCGGACCGGCGAAGGCGTGGTGCGCTCCACGCTGAGCCACACCTACTACGCGCTGGTGCGGCGATGCATGGACGTGGAGCTGATCGACGGCTCCGGCGACTTCCGGCTGCTGTCCCGGCGGGCCGTGGAGAGCGTCCTCTCGCTGCCGGAGAGCAACCGGTTCTCCAAAGGGATCTTCTCCTGGATCGGCTTCGACACGGTCAGCTTCCGCTACCGCAACAGCGAGCGGGTCGCCGGCCGGTCGAAGTGGGGGAGCCGACGCCTGCTCAACTACGGGATCGACGGCCTCCTCTCCTTCAACAACCGGCCCCTCCGCCTCGCCATCTACACCGGCTTCTGGGTCTTCGTCTCGGCCCTGGCGTACGCGCTGTGGACCGTGATCACCGTCGTCCTGCACGGCGCGGACACCCCCGGTTACGCGACCCTCCTCACCGCCGTCGTCGCGCTCAGCGGCATCCAGCTGGTCACGCTCGGAGTCATCGGCGAATACGTGGGCCGGATCTACCACGAGGCCAAACACCGCCCGCCGTACGTGGTGCGCGAGACCGACGCGACCCGCCGGAGCCTGCCGGAGCGCCGCCTGCCGACCGGGCCGCTGGTCATCGGCGAGCCGGACGGGCCCGTCGTGGGCGGCGCCTCGCCACGGACGCGTACGGCCCGCCAGTTCGGCAGCTTCGTCCTCGTCGGTTGTGTGAACACCGCCGTTTACCTCGGCGTCTACGCGTCGCTGAACCGCTGGATCCCGTACCTCGTGGCCCATGTCCTCGGCTACGCGGTCAGCATCGTCTGCTCGTTCCTGCTCAACTCGTACGTCACCTGCCGGACGCGGCCGACCTGGCGTGGGTTCGTCCGCTATCCGGTCTCCAGCCTGGCCAATCTGGTGGCGTCCGGAGCACTGCTCTACGGCGCGGTCACCGCTCTCGGCATGGACAAGAACCTGGCCGCGCTGGCGGCCGGGGTCATCGTCACGCCGTTCTCGTTCCTGCTGGCCCGCTGGGCGATCATGTCGGGCCGCCGCACGGAGACGGCGGAGACGGCGCAGACCGCGCCGGCAAGGAGTCCGGAGAGCCCGGCGGTCCGCCAGGAACCACTGCTGACCGCCCGCCCGATGGCGGGCCGGACGTTCGCACCGAGGACGGGCGGGAAGTGATGACCGGGGAGACCCGCGGTACGACGACACCGGACGCCGACCCGAACCTCCAGCCACCTCCGCCTCCACCGACACCCCCCACCCGGCCGAGAACCGCTCCCTGGCTCACCGCCCTGGCCCTCCCGCCCCTGGCCCTGCTCGCCGCCGCCTCCTGGTTCGGCCGGTGGGTGCGGCCCGGCGCCGACGACTGGTGCTTCCTCCCGGTCGTCCGCGACGACGGCATCTCCGGCCTGGTCGGGAAGTTCTACCTCGACGACAACGGCCGCGTCGCCAACGCGCTCCTGGTCGGCGCCTACGCGAAGTTCCAGGTGGCCGGACACCAGTGGTACCCGGCCGTCAGCGGCCTCCTGATCCTCGCCGTCCTCTGGTCGGTGACGGTGCTCGCGCTGCGCCGGGCCGGCCTCACGGTCCCGCGCGGCCTGCCGCTGCTGGTGGCGGCGATGGTGACCGCGTGCTTCCTGTTCGTCACGCCGAACACGTACAAGACGTTCTACTGGCCCGCCGCCTCCGTCTCCCACACCCTGCCACCGGTCCTGGCCTGCGCGGCGCTGATCCCGCCGCTGCTCGCCCGTACCCGGCGCGGCAGAGGTTTCGCGCTCGCCGTCGCGCTGTTCGCGGGTGCCTTCGTGGCCACGCTCTCCGAGGAGACGGCGGTCGTGATGGTGGTGGTGCTGCTGGCCGCGCTGCTGCTCAGCGGCCGGATCGTTCCCGTACCGTCCCGCTCGTTCGTCCGCCGCTGGTGCGGGGCGGGCCTCGCCGGAACGGTGGCGGGCGCGCTCGTCCTGATCACCTCACCCGGCTCGATGAACCGCCGCGAACGGTTCGGCGCCGAGACCACCTCACTGCTCGCACCCAACTCGCTCGCCGCCTCGCTGCGCGCCTTCGCGGAGATCACCGTCCAGACGGTCACGACGTGGCAGTACGCCGGCGCGGTGGCGGTCGGCGTCCTGCTCGGCCTGCTGTGCCGACGCGAGGACGGCCGCACCCCCTCCCCGCCTCCCCGCCGGCCGCTCCTCGCCTGGACCGGCCTCCTCACGCTCCTGATCTCCGGCTACCTCTGCACGGTGATCGCGTACCCGGTCTTCCAGGAGCGCGTGAGCGACCCGAGCGCCAACCGGCTCTGGAACGACTACCTCCTGCTGTACGTGATCCTCCTCGTCGCCGCCGGAGCGCTGATCGGCCTCGCGGCGCGGCAGCACGTACGCCGTACGGCACCGGTCGGGGCCGTGTGCGCCGCGCTCTGCGTGCTGGTCTGCTTCGGCCCGGCCATCTCGCTGCTCAACCTGGACACCACCATGCGGGCCCGCGCGGACAAGTGGGACGCGCAGGACCGGCGGCTGCGCCAGGGCGCGGCCGACGGCGAGCAGGTGATGCCGTACCGGCGGCTCGTCGTCAGCGGCATGCTGGAGCCGTTCAGCAAGGCGGGCACCAGCTACTGGCCGGGCGGGTGCGTGGCGGACTTCTACGGCCTGGAGCGGGTCACCGACGGAACACGCGGTCCTACGGCAGCGAATTGAGCCGGGCCGCCCGCCGCGTCAGATGGTCGCGCTCGGCAGCGTTCTGCGCCTTGCGGGCGGCCTCCGCGTAGAGCTTCGCCGCCGTCTCCAGGTCCCCATCCCGCTCATGGAGGTACGCGGACACCGCCACGTACCGTGGCAGCGCACCGTCCACCTCCGCCAGCGCGGCGAGCCCGGCGCGCGGCCCGTCCGCCTCACCCACCGCCACCGCGCGGTTCAGCCGCACGACCGGGCTCTCCGTCAGCAGGCACAGCTCGTCGTACCACTCCACGATCTGCACCCAGTCGGTCTCGGCGGCGGTCGGCGCGTCGGCGTGCAGCGCGGCGACGGCGGCCTGGGCCTGGTACTCGCCGAGCCGGTCCCGGGCCAGCGCCGCCTGGAGGATCTCCACGCCTTCGGTGATCGCCGCCGTGTCCCACAGCCCCCGGTCCTGCTCGGCGAGCGGCACCAGGCTGCCGTCGGGCCCGGTGCGGGCGGCCCGGCGGGCGTGGTGGAGCAGCATCAGGGCGAGCAGCCCGGCCACCTCCGGATGGTCGATCGCGGCGGCGAGCTGCCGGGTGAGGCGGATGGCCTCGGCGGCGAGGTCCAGGTCGCCGGAGTAGCCCTCGTTGAAGACCAGGTAGAGGACGCGCAGCACGGTGGCGACATCGCCGGGCCGGTCGAACCGCACGTCGGAGACCGTGCGCTTGGCCCGGCTGATGCGCTGCGCCATCGTCGCCTCCGGCACCAGGTAGGCCTGCGCGATCTGCCGCGTGGTGAGCCCGCCGACGGCCCGCAGCGTGAGCGCGACGGCGGACGACGGCGTGAGCGACGGGTGGGCGCAGAGGAAGTAGAGCTGGAGCGTGTCGTCCGTGCCGGAGGCGGGGCCGGGTGCCGGCTCCTCCTCCACCGCGTCCTCGCGCCGCCGCCGCGCGGACTCGGCCCGCGTCGCGTCCAGGAACCGCCGCCAGGCGACGGTGACCAGCCACGCCTTCGGATCGCGCGGCGGATCGCCGGGCCAGACCCGCACCGCCTCGATCAACGCCTCCTGGACGGCGTCCTCGGCCGCCGCGAAATCGGCTCCGCGGCGGACGAGGACCCCGAGCACGCCCGGGACGATGCTCCGGAGCAGCGACTCATCCATGGGCATGGGCATGGGCATCGGTGAGGTCACTCCGCGATGGTCGGCGGCGCGGTCAGGAACGGCCGCAGCTCCAGCCACTCGTGGATCGGCTTCCCGCCCGCGCCCGGAGCGGCCGACAGCTCACCGGCCAGCTCGACGGCACGTTCGTACGAGTCCACGTCGATGATCATCCAGCCGGCGATCAGGTCCTTGGTCTCGGCGAACGGCCCGTCCGTCACCGGCGGACGCCCCTCCCCGTCGTACCGGACCCAGGCACCCTCCGGCGCGAGCGCCTGCCCGTCGACGAACTCGCCGTTCTTCTCCAGCCGGGCGGCGAAGTCGTTCATGTACTGGATGTGCGCCGTGACCTCCTCCGGTGCCCACCGGTCCATGGGCACGTCGTTGACGGCTTCCGGAGCGCCTCGGTAGTGCTTGAGCAGCAGGTACTTGGCCATGGGGTTCTCCTCGGTGTGGGGCGGCCGGCGGGGTCCGCTTCGTGGTCGCTTTCACTATGGGGACGGAGCCGGGTGCGGGTTCTCGACATCGGTCGCGAATCTTTCTTGGTGTCCCGGGGCGAGCTGACGTCCCATGGCGGACCTCTGCTCGCGGGGCGCGTCGGGATCGACGGTTGATTCATCCTTTCGGACGCTCGATCCCGAGGGGGTGCATAAGTTCCGAGGGGCGGCCGATTCGCCCCACCACAGGTCAACAGGGGCAGGCGACGGAGCCGGGCACGACAGTGGCGCGCCCGGGTTACCGGCCGCGCCGCAGTCGAGCTGTGGTCAGACCTCGGGGGAGCCCCGGGTCAGTGGAGCTTGTTGACGGCGGTCTTCGTCGTAGCGCGGAAGGCGGTCAGCGGGGCGTCCTCGAAGTCACCCATCTGGCCCCAGCGGACGAGGGTGACGGTGCGGCCGTCGCGGCCGACGGAGAACAGGTGGATGTCGGAGATGCCGATCTGCGGCTCGGCGGTGTCCAGGCTGTAGACCCAGGCGCCCTCCTCGACGGCGAGCTTGCCGTGGGAGGCGCTGGTGGCCCGCAGGCCCGGGTTCTGCCGCTCCAGCAGGGGGCCGCAGCCGGCGAGGGCCCCGCGGAGGGTGTCGACCAGCTTCACGGCGTCGGCCTCGGTACGGGCGACGGTGGTGACCTGGACGCCGTTGGTGTCGAGCTCGGTGCTGAACTCGCGGTAGCGGGTGTTCTGCGCCGGGATCTTGTACGGGGCGCAGAGGACGCCGCCGTTCTCCGGGACGCCGGTGAAGACCTGGGTGGCGGTCCACGGCGTCGACGACGGCGGCATCTGGGAGGCGGCGAGGAAGGCGGGCTGGGCAGCGGCCTGCGCCGGCGCTGTGGCGAAGGCCGCGAGGCCCAGTGCGGCAGCGGCTGCGGTGGCGAGCGCGGTGCGGAGCTTGTTCATGGTGGTGGATCCCCCGTCGGGTCGGTCGTTCGGTCAGTGCTCAACCAGCGTGGGGCCGGCGGCCGCCAGCTGCAACGATCACGCGCCCACCAGCCGTCCCGGAACCATTCCATCCCTGCTGACGTGCAAGGACGTGAAGGATGGGACGCAGGGTCGAGGGGGATGGAATGCCGAAGGACGCCGCCGTCGAGCAGTTCGCGGGGCTCGTGCGCGCACTGAAGGCGCGGGACGGGAGGAGCTACGAGGCGCTGGGCCGGCGGCTGAGTGTCAGCGGGTCCACCCTCCACCGCTACTGCTCGGGCGCGACCGTCCCGGAGGAGTTCGCCGTGGTCGACCGCCTCGCCCTTCTGTGCGGGGCGGACGAGGAGGAACGGCGGGCCCTGGAGGCGGCCTGGACCGAGGCGGACCGCGCCCGCCGCCGAGCGGCCTCGCCCACGCCCACGCCGGCCGTGTCGGCCGCGCCGGAATCGAACCCGGAACCGTCCGCGCCGGTCCCGTCCGCCGCAGATCCGTCCGCGCCGGAGGCGCCCCGCGCCCGCCCCCGACGTAGTGCACTGGCCCTCCTCGCCGCCGCCGTCGCCCTCGTCATGATCGCCGTCGCCGCCGCCCTGCTCGGCCACCCCACTCGTACGGATTCCGCCCCCGCTCCCGTTTCCACCGCTCAGGGGCGGACCGCGGCCCCCCTCCCCTTCACCTGGAGCATCGGTTCCCAGCTCTGGGAGGGCGGCTGCGGGCACACCTACCTCGTGGACCGGGCTCCCCGCGCGGTCGCCCCGCCGCCGGTCGCGGCCGACTCCGGGGCGTGGGCCGGGACGCACGGTGCCGTACACGGCGGGGAGGCGCTGGTGCGGATCACGGTCCAGGGCCGGTCGCCGTCCGACGCCGTCGTCCTCCATGGCCTGCACGTACGCCTGGTCGACCGCGCCGCGCCGGTGCCATGGAACGCGTACCGGATGGACAACGGCTGTGGCGGCGCCGTCACCCCGCGCCACTTCGCCGTGGACCTCGACCGGCCGCGCCCGCTCGCGAGGCCGGTCGACGGCCTTGACGCCTCCGGTGCCGAGGTCCGGAAGATCCCGGCCGTCTCCTTCCCGTACAAGGTCACCTCCTCCGACCCCGAGGAGCTGCTGGTCTCCGCGCGGACGGCGGGCTGCGACTGCCGCTGGTACCTGGAGCTGGAGTGGAGCGCCGGGGGCCGTACGGGGACGGTGCGGATCACGGATGGCGGGAAGCCGTTCCGCACGAGCGGGACCAGGGGGAGGCCGGCGTACGTGCACGACTCCGCCGAAGGGCGCTGGATCACAGACCCGGACTCCGGGCAGACCGGGTGACCGATGAGGCCTTTCCAACCCGTTGGCGCCGGTTACGTGTTGGACGGATGTACGGAAGGGCGAAGCTTCTGGTGGACGGATTCCACGGCGGTCCCGGGGATTCGCGTGCGATGGCGGCGTTCGATGCGCCGGTGTGGCGGCCCATCGAACGCGGCCCCGGATCGAGAGCGCGGGGCGGGCTGCTCCGTAGCTACGGCCGCGCCGGGCGGCTCACCCCGCACGGCCCTTAGTACCCGAAGATCATCTTGTACGCGACCTCCGGCAGGAACTGTCCGGCCGCCGACCCGCCGCCGACGCCGCAGTTGCCGTCCGACTCGCCGGGCGTCTTCAGCCACAGCAGCATCTCGGCGCCGCCGCCGGTCTGGCTCGGTGTGCCTATCCGGCGTCCGCCGGGGTTGCACCACTGGCCGTTGGAGCCGTTGCCGTTGCGGCTGGTGTCGACGACGTACGGCTTGGTGTAGCCGTACGACGACGAGAGCGCCGAGCTGATGGCGTTGCCGTACGCGGTGTTCTCGCCGGTGGTGAAGTAGTTCGAGATGTTCAGCGAGAAGCCGTGCGCCTCGCGCACACCGGCGCCGTCCAGGTGCTGGGCCATGGTGGCCGCGCCGATCCAGGCCGGGTTTCCGGCGTCCAGGTACGTCCAGGTGTTCGGCGCGCGGTTGCGGAACTCGGACAGCGCGCCCCGGAGCATCCCGTTGCGCTCGGCGATCTGCGCCTGGCTCAGGCAGCTGAAGTCGCCGAGCGAGTCCGGCTCGATCACCACCAGCGCGGGCCGGGTGCCGATGGCCGAGGCGAAGGCGGAGATCCAGGAGCGGTACGCGGCCGGGGTCCCGGCGCCGCCGCCGGAGTGGCCGCCGCAGGCGTCGCGGCCCGGGATGTTGTACGCGATGAGCACCGGCAGCTTGTTGACGGAGGCGGCGGCGCCCACGTACGAGCCGACGGCCGACCCGATGTCCCCGCTCCAGGCTCCGAACCAGCGGGCCATGGGCCGGTTGGCGATGTTGTCCCGGATGGCGGCGGCGCGGCCGTCACCGGGGTTGGCGGCGGCCCAGGCGGCGGGGCCAGAGTGCGGGTCGGTGTAGAAACCGCTGGTCATGCTGATCGGGCTCGCCTGGACCGAGGCGGTCGTGGCGTTGCTCTGCGTGGCTCCGAGCGGGAGGAGCAGACAGGCGAACGCCGAGGCGGCGAGCGTACGAAGAAGTCGTCTCACGAGTGCGGCCCTTCTCTGGGAGCGCTCCCATTCGACGGCGGCCGGGCTGTGGGGGCGGGAGGCGCGAGGTGGGGTGTGGTGGGGGAGTGCGCGCGATGGACCTCGGGGGCCGGGGTCCGGGAACTGCCGTCGTCAGACGAGACGTTGGCAGCGGGACACCTCGCTGTCAATGAGTCGGACACGGCGGCCGGACGGCGGTGGGTCATGACATCTGTCACCGACACCGGTGACAGCTCGCACGCGCTGCTCCGCCTCGCCGCGGATAACGTGGCCGAAAGGCCCCTGGCCGACGGTGGCCCTGTCCGACGGTGGGAAGAGACATGCCGAGCGAGATGCTGATCGTCGAAGACCTGACCCTGCTGCTGATGGACGACGCCTCCGGCGCCATCCCGACGGCGGGCACGCTCTACTACACGCAAGGTGGCGCGGTCCTGGTCGAGCTGGGGCTCGCCGGTCATGTCCGGGTCGATGAGGGCGACCAGGGGCTGACGGGTATCAGGGTGCACGCCGTCGTCGGCCGGCCGCCGGAGGATCCGCTGCTGCGCGACGCGTACAAGAAGGTCTCCGAGAAGGTACGGGGCGTCCAGACGCTGCTGATCGAGATCGGCACCGGGCTGCGCGAGCCCGTGTTCGACCGGCTCGTGGAGCGGGGCACGCTGCGCCGGGAGACGAAGAAGACACTGGGCCTCTTTCGTACGACATCGACCACCATCGCGGACACCGCGTACAAGAAGGCTCTCCTGGAGCGGGTCCGGGCCGTCCTGATCGACGGTGCGGAGCCCGACGCGCGTACGGCCTCGCTGATCGGCCTGCTCTCCGCGAGCGGATCGCTGCCGAACCTGCACCGCACCGTCCCGTGGTCCGGCAAGGTCTACCACCGGGCCAAGGAGCTGGAGCGGGCCAGCTGGGGCGCGGAGGCGGTCAACTCCGCCGTGCTGCGGACCGTCGCGGCGATCGCGGCCGGGTCGGCGGCCGCCGTGAGCAGCTGAGTGCGGCGCCGGGTCCGGGACGGTGTCAGGGGTGTGCGACCGGAGAGGTAGGCCGCCCCGCCTCAGAGTCTGACGTTTTCCAGCCAAACGGCGACGAAACTGGACGTAAGCGAGCAGGGGCCTTCCTCCGGCTCGCGGCAGACGAGGCAGCGATACCGGCAGGAGAGAAGCGAAGATGCGTGGCGTTCTGATAGGTGCCCTGGGTGGCACGGTGGTGGTTCTCGGCATTGCGGCCGCGGTGGTCGTACCGGAGGCCAAGGAGTGGTACGACGGCCGCCACGAGCAGACCTCCTCCTACACCACGGGCAAGGCGGCCAAGGCCGACCGCGACTCCGTCCCGCGCTGGCTCCCGGACGACGCCGCCTCCGTCGAGTACGCCATGCGCACCACCGGCGGCGAGCGCATCCTCAAGGCCAGGCTCAGCGGCGACCGACTGCCCGCGTCCTGCGAGCCGCTCCAGGAGAAGAAGGCTCCGGACCCGGAGATCAGCGCCTCCTGGTTCCCGTCGGACACGGCGGGCCGGGCACAGGGCCGCTGCGGCTCCTACTACGTATCGGTGGCGGACCACACGCTGTACGCCTGGCAGACGAACGGCGACTGGACGGAGGAGAACCGCCGCTCGTCCTCGGCGGAGTAGGACGCCCGCTCCCGTGCCGTCTCCGCGCGGCGGTGGTGGCCGGCTGCGCCGCTGGCGACGCGCCACCGGCCACCACCGCCGTGACGGCGTCAGATACCGCAGCTGGGCGCGGACCAGAAGCGGCCGCTGCCACCCGCGACGTGCGTGTGGTCGTTGTGGCCCGGGTAGCCGGGGCCGAGGATCTCGGTGAAGCCGTGGTTGCGGGCCGCCTGGGCGAGGGCGCAGAAGCCCTGCGATCCGGCGCCGAGGTCCGCCGCGTGGCCGTACATGTGACGGCTGTTGGCGGCGCCGCCGACCGCGCTGTTGCAGGAGACGCTGCGGAAGCCGCCGTTGACGGTCATCGGCCGGTCGCCCATCGCGTGCCGCATGGCCTGGAGCTTCCACATGGTCACCAAGGCGTTGGCGCGTGCGGTGGCCGCGCTGACCCGGCCGCCGGACCAGTCGGAGTTGCAGCGGTTCAGCTCGGCGTACGTGAAGTTGACCGGCGTGCAGTCGTCGTCCTGGAGCTGGTAGATCTTGTTGAACGTCTGCGGCCCGGCGATGCCGTCGGCGCCGAGTCCGTACGCCGCCTGGAAGCGCTGGATGGCCGCCTTCGTGGCCGGACCGTACGCACCGTCGATGGCGAGCTGGTTGCCGGTGCCCGGATAGCCCGAGACCCGGATCTGGAGCTGGCGTACGGCCTCGCCGCTCGCACCTTCCCGGAGCGTGCCGCCCCAGGTGTAGCAGGCGTCGGCCGTGCCGATGTCTCCGGAAGCCGTGGACGCGGGAGTTGTGGTGGCGGTGGTCGTGGCGGTGTCCGGTGACGTGGGGGCGGACGCGGATACGGCGGATGTGCCGCCGAGGGCGAGCGCCGCGCCTGCGAGCGTGGCGAGCAGGAATCCGGTGGGGCGTGATCGCATGAGGCTGCACCTCTTCGTGGGAGGGAGTCGGCCGGCCGGTGTGATTCCGAGCCTCTGCCGCGCCGCCGGAGCTGTCAAGGGCATGACAACTATCTGTGGTGTGGGTCTGGTGCGCCTGTGTGTCGGGACGTGTGTGCTGTCCGGAGGCCTCCGCCGCGCTCGGCGGAGGCCTCCGGCTGGTGCGGTGGTCAGATGGTGCCGAAGTCTCCGGCCTTGACGCCCGAGACGAACGTGGAGAACGCGGCGGCGGTGAGGTCGAGCGTCGGGCCGGTCGGGTTCTTGGAGTCGCGTACGGGGACGGTGCCGGTGGTGGTCGCGGTGCCCGGAGCCCACTCGACGCAGGAGCCGCCGTTGTTGCTGTAGGAGGACTTGACCCACTGCCGGGCCGGAGATTCGGTCGCCATGAGCGTTACAGCTCCTCGGACTTGAGACCTGTCACGAAGGTGGAGAACGCGGCGGCGCTGACGTTGAGCGTCGGGCCGGTCGGGTTCTTGGAGTCGCGTACGGGGACGATGCCGGTGGTGGTCGCGGTGCGCGGGGCCCATTCGACGCAGGAGCCGCCGTTGTCGCTGTAGGAGGACTTGACCCACTGCTGGGCCGGGGATGCGGTTGTCACAGGATGCCCTTTCGATGCCGGCGGACCATGTCCACGGTCTCTATCGGCGACAGAGACATGGACTGTCCCTGATGGTAGGCCCTCACCAGCGGTAGCACAGAGGCGATTTCGCGGTCGAGATAGCCCTGCGTCTCCGACTCGACGTACGAGACCAGGGACCGGTCGTCCAGCGTCAGCAGGTTCACCAGCCGGTTGAAGGGTCGGCGCTCACCGATGCTGTACGGCACGAGTTGGATCGTGGTGTCCGGCTGTTCGGAAAGGTCGATCAGATGCTGCAACTGCGCCGCCATGACCTCAGGTCCACCGATCGGGCGGTGGATGCAGCTCTCGTCCAGCACCGCCATGAGCACGGGCGGCACGATCCGCACTAACGACTCCTGACGCTTCATGAGGAGCGCGACGCGTTCCTCGGCCGCCTGGGGCGTGATGATTCCACGGGTGACGGCTCCGCCGGCCAGAGCCTGCGCGTACTCGCGCGTCTGGAGCAGGCCAGGAATCACGCCGACCTCGAAGATGCGGATCTCCGCCGCCGCGCCCTCCAGGACCACGTACTCCGGAAAGCCCTGCAACAGCACACCGTGCCTGATCTTCCGGCACTCGCGCTCGAACGAATCAGCGGTTCCGGTGAATCCCAGTGCGCCGTCAACGGCGATCGAGAAGCTGAGAGTTGGAGATTTGCTACAGGTTTCCACCCCGGAGATGTGGCGCCCGGAATATCCGCACCGCCTGCCGAGATCGTCCTGCCGCCAGCCCCGGGCCTCACGCGCATCACGCAGACGCACGCCGTAGGCCGCCTCCGGGCTGTCGAGCGCATTGAGCTTCTTGCGGTTGGCCAACGTACCCCCCAGATCCGAAACGTTGATGTCTGTCTCGACGGTAGGCCACGCTGAGCCGCCCCGGTAGCCGTTCAGTCACGGAGAGGAGCTATCAGGTGTACGGCGAGAACGCGTGCCCGAATGCCCAGGAGCCTCCCGACATCCCGGAACCTCCGGAACACCCGAAGCCTCCTGTGCTCGGGGCCCTCGTGGTCGACACCAGCCGCGCCGACCGCGTGGGCGAGTTCCGAGGAGTGGCCGGCGCCCGCTGGTCCTTGCGCCCGGTGGGCGGCGGGCGCGAGTGGGAGGCCGAGCCCGGCGACGTACGACCGGCGCTGGTGATGGAGCAGCTGCGGGCCCGTACGGCACGGCTCAACGCGCGTAGTCGGGGTGAGGTGCTGTGAGCCTTTCGGTATATGTGCGAGGCCGGGTGGCGCGGGCGCTCAGGTGGCGCCGGGCCGAGCGTGAGGCCCCCTTCGCCGAGCTGCAACGGATCGAGTCCGACCCGGCGTTCCGGGCGCTGTTCCTCGCTGAGCTGGAGGCCGCGATCGCCGACCGGGAGGCGGAGCGCGAGGCCGTGCTGGCGGAGGTCGCCGCGGCTGCGGACCGGCTGCGGAGCCTGCTGAGGCCGGAGCGTGCGGCGTGAGGGACCTCGTCTACGTGGCGGCCGTCACCGCGACAGCCGGCGGACGGGCGGTCTGGCTCGGCGGGATCGCCGTACCGAACCGCCGCCTCGTACTCCGCTGGCTCCGGCGGCAGGCGCTGCGCCTGGCCGACGGACACGGCCGGGACCTGCCGCCCGCCTCGCCGTGGCTGCGGGCGAGGGACGTCCGGCAGGTCACCTTTCACGGCTCCGACGCTCCGGAAGGATTGCGGGCGTGGGCGGGGGATGAAGGACGCCAGGGCGAGGCCATAACCGCCTTGGAGCGCGGGCTCCCCGCTCTGCTCACCGTGGCCGACCCCGCAGTGGGGCTGTGCGTCACGCTCGCCGGGTGGGCGGTAGGGTCCGGCGACCCACCGCCCCTGCACCTCAGGGAAGAGAACTGAATCCGTGCTGCAATGCACCGCCGTAACCGATGTCCCCTACTACGAGGCGCTTCTGGCGCTCACCACCATGAAAGGCGGTCCCGCGCGTCCGTCCGAGGTCCTGGATGAGGACGAGTTCCTGCTGTGCGAGCTGGGCGAGCACGACGAGTCGGCCGAGCACGCCGCGTACCTCTGGGCGGCCGACACCGTGGAGGACCAGGACCTGTGGCTGCTGTGGACGGGCAGCGGTGCGCACCGCGTCTACCGGTTCGAGGTCCGTCCGGTGTGTCCCGCGCGGCTGCGGCACCTGGCCACCGGCAAGGTCGAAACGTGCGCGTACTTCGACCACCATCCGGGCCCGCACTCGTTCTTCGTGACCGATCCGCTGGGTGAAATCGTCGCGAACCGGGAGGAGAGGAGGAGAGGAGGAGGAAGGGATGTCGGCGGTGATGTGGACGGTGACGCGGACGGAGATGTGGATGAGCCCTGAGGACGGGCGGCCGGAGGGTTCCGGTCCGATGCGCCAGTGCACGGCCGTGACGCTGTTACCGCCTCCGGAGCATGTGGTCCGGAACGCCGTTCCCGGTGAGCCGCCGGAGGCGGGGTACGTCCTGTGCGAGCTGGCCGAGCGCCACACCGCCGAGCACGCGGCCCTGCTCTGGGACGTCGACGCGAGCCGCGAGGGCGTCTGGGTGCGCTGGAACGGCGGAGGCAGCGGCGGCAGTGGCAGTGGCGGCGGCAGTCGCAGTGGCGAGCGGGCCCGGCTGGCGGGTCTGGCCTGGTGCGCGGCGGTCGACGCGCGGAGCGGCGACGCGTGCGGGCTGTTCGCCGGCCACCCGTCGGCGCACGACTTCGACGTGGTGGACCCGACGCTGGTGGAGATGGACGCGCACCTGGACGGCCATCCGGACCCGGCGGACGGGCCGTAGGGGCGCAAGGCCTCTGCCGGCGACACGAAGGCGGGCGGGCAGGCATCCCCGTATCCGGAAGGGCCACATGCTAGGCATAGCGGGCAAGAATTCCTAAACGGGAGGTATGCAACGATGCGCACGACCCTTATCCGCGTCACGACGGCGCTCGGTGCCGCAGCCGCTCTGGCCGTGTTCGGCGCGGGCACGGCCGCCGCCGACGGCCTGGGCAACTCCGGCATCGGGAACTCGGGCGTCGGCAACGCGGGCATCCACAACTGGGGCGCCGGCAACGCGGGGATCGCCAACTGGGGCCTGGGCAACGCGGGTATCGAGAACTCGGGTGCGGGTAACGCGGGCATCCACAACTGGGGCGCCGGCAACGCGGGCCTCCACAACGGCGGCCTCGGCAACGCCGGTCTCGGCAACACGGGCCTCGGCAGCCACGGCATCGGCAACACGGGCGTGGGCAGCTCCGGTATCGGCAACTGACGCACGTACTGAGCCAGCTGAGCCAGCTGAGCCGTTCGGGCCGGCCCGCCTGTTCACTGAGCAGGCGGGCCGGTCTGTTCTCGTTCAGCGGCGGCCGGTGGCTCCCGACAGGACGCGCGATCCGGCGTACTGCGCACTTGCGCCCAACTGCTCCTCGATGCGGATGAGTTGGTTGTACTTGGCGGTGCGGTCGGAGCGGGAGAGCGATCCGGTCTTGATCTGTCCGCAGCCGGTGGCCACGGCCAGGTCGGCGATGGTGGTGTCCTCGGTCTCGCCGGACCGGTGGGACATGACGACGGTGTAGCCGGCGCGGTGGGCGGTGTTCACGGTGGCGAGAGCCTCGGTCAGGGTCCCGATCTGATTGACCTTGACCAGGACGGAGTTGGCGACACCGGAGGCGATGCCGTCGCGCAGGATCGCCTCGTTGGTGCAGAAGACGTCGTCGCCGGTGAGCTGGCAGCGCGCGCCGACGCGGGCGGTGAGGTCGCGCCACCCGGTGAGGTCGTCCTCGGCCATCGGGTCCTCGACGGACACGACGGGGTAGGCGTCGATCAACTTCACCAGGTAGTCGACCTGCTCGGCGGGGGAGCGGCGTACGCCCTCGCCGGTGTAGTCGTACACCCCGTCGCGGAAGAACTCGGACGAGGCCGGGTCCATGACGAGGCCGATGTCCGTGCCAGGCCGGTAGCCGGTGCGCTCGACGGCGGCCACCACGAAGTCGAGGGCCTCCTCGGCGGTGCGGAGCGAGGGTGCGAACCCGCCTTCGTCGCCGACGCCGGTGGAGTGCCCGGCGGCGAGGAGGTCGCGGCGGAGCGTGTGGAAGACCTCGGAGCCCATGCGTACGGCCTCGGCGAAGGTGGCCGCGCCGACCGGGGCGATCATGAACTCCTGGAAGTCCAGCGGATTGTCGGCGTGGGCCCCGCCGTTGACGATGTTCATCATCGGTACGGGCAGCAGGCGGGCGTCGGAGCCGCCGAGGTAGCGGTAGAGCGGCAGCCGGTGGGCCGCCGCCGCGGCCTTCGCGGCGGCCAGCGAGACGCCGAGGACGGCGTTGGCGCCGAGGCGGGACTTGGCCGGAGTGCCGTCGAGAGCGACGAGCGCGGCGTCGAGCCCGGCCTGGTCCTCGGCCGCGCGCCCGATCGCGGCGGCCGCGAGCTCGGTGTTCACGTGGCGTACGGCCTGGTCGACGCCTTTGCCGTGCCAGCGGGCCGGGTCGCCGTCGCGGAGTTCGACGGCCTCGCGGGCGCCGGTGGACGCGCCGGAGGGGGCGGCCGCCCGGCCGATGGAGCCGTCGGCCAGCTCCACATCCACTTCGACGGTGGGGTTGCCACGGCTGTCGAGGACGGTGCGGCCGGTGACGGAGGCGATGGCGGTCATGGGAGTCCTTCCCGTTGTCACGCGAGTGGCCGGGTTCGGCCGCGGCGACGGTGGCGCGGAACCCGACACCAAAAACTCTACAGCAAGGCTGTGCAGTAATGCTGTTCAGTTAGGCTGCCCACTTCTTCCGGTCGGCTACGCTGCGTTATCCTTCGGTATGCCTCCTCCGGAATCCGCCTCCGCCTCCGCCGTCGCCGCGGAGCTGCGCACCGCGACGGGAAAGCTCACGCGCCGCGTGAAGCTGGAGGACCGGATGCCGCTCGGCCAGGTGGCCGTCCTCGGTGCGCTGGACCGCAGCGGTGCGATGACGACCAGCGATCTGGCGGCCGACCAGCGGGTCCGCCCGCAGTCGATGGCCCGGGCGGTGGGCCTGCTCATGGATCAGGGCCTGATCACCCGCCGCGCCCACCCGACCGACGGCCGTAAGGCGCTCCTCGAACTCTCCACCGCCGGCCAGGCGCTGCTGGAGGAGGAGCGCGGCCGCAGGGCGGACTGGCTGGCCCACGCGATCGAGTCGGAACTGACCGCGCAGGAGCGGGAGTTGCTGTCGCGGGCGATCGGCTTGGTGGAGCGGCTCGCGGCGCACCAAGGGTAGTGATCGCCCGGGCCGACGGCGCTCGTGACCGATGCGGTCAGGGCCTGCGGCGCAAGCGTCTGCCCCGGCAAAGGCCCGACATGCATGTGTCAAAGGTCACATTCATATGACTTGCCTCTGGAAGTGTCAGCGACACTTTCGTCCGCCTCCGATGATGACGTCGAAGGGTGACTCGATCATTGATGTGAAGGTCATTGCCCGGAAATTCCGTGGAATTACCCTGTGTGAAATATTAACGGGCTGTGATTCTAGGGGCGGAATTCGTCATTCCAGAGAGGCGCGGCGCGAGGATGATGCGGTGCGACCGGATCCGAGATCTGCTCGGGTGGCGAAGACCTGCGTGCTCCATCGGGGAGGTGTGTGCGTGAGGCGTGCATGTTGGCGCCAAGGCGTGGAGAACTCCGTTCCGGTCCGAGCTCCACTCGCGTGACCCGGTGAGAGCCGGGTTGTCCGCGGGCCGGAGCGCCGCACCCCGCTCCCTGCTCGGACGCCCGCTCTCGCGTGCTGTCGCCGCCGCCCGGTCGACGGCCTTGTCCGGTCTCCCCCCACGAGAAGGACCTTAAGGCACCCCGCAGAGGCGGTGCCTCGTCAAGTCCCGCTCCTCAGCTCCTCACCCCACAGAGAGACTGCCGTGAATACTGTCATGCTCCCTACATGCCATTGCCGACGCCGCCTGGCACGATCCGTCCCGGCCGGGGCCGCCACCGTCACCGCCAATGAGGCGGAGCCTGAGGGGTGGCTGATATGACCGCCCTGGGATCAGCGACGACAGAGACCGCGACCAGGAGCGGCGGCAGACGCCTGGCAGGCAAAAGCGCGTCCCGGCGGCGCAGTGGCGCCACCCCGGCCGTGCCGGCCAGCCCGTCGGCCCTGAGGGTCGCCGAGCTGGGCAGCTTCCTCGCCGCCCGTCGCTCCGAGGTGACACCGGAGCAGGTGGGACTGCCGGGCGGAGGCTCACGCAGACTTCCCGGGCTGAGGCGGGAGGAGGTGGCGATGCTCGCGGGTATCGGCGCCTCCTGGTACGCGTGGATCGAGCAGGGCCGCGCGAAGAACGTCTCCCTGGAGATACTGAAAGCCATCGCCCGGGTACTGCGTCTGACCGAGATGGAATTCCTCTACATGGCCCGCCTGGCCGGCTACACCGTCGCCCACCGGCCACAGGGGCCGATCGACGACGAGCGGCGGCTCGCGGCCGGGGTGGTCGACAGCTTCCTCCCCAAACCCGCCTACTTCCTGAACCGCTACTGGGACATCGTGGCGGCGAACCGGAGCGCCGAGCGGCTCCTGGGACTCGAAGGGGCCAACCACAACTACCTGGAATCACTCTTCCTCGACCCGCTCGCCCCAGCACGCTTCGCCGACTGGGAGGCCGTGGCGACGGAGGCCGTGGCGCACTTCCGCACCCAGAGCGGTGAGTTCCTCGGCGATCCCCGGCTCGCCGCGCTCACCCAGTACTTATGCGAGTGCAGCCCTGCCTTCGCGGACCTGTGGAACCGCCACCGGTTCAGCGACGGCACGGAGGTCGGTCTCGAACTGCTCCATCCGGAGCTCGGGCCGGTGCGCCTGACGCAGATCTGTCTCGACTTCACCGCGCGGCCGGGCCTCCAGCTCGTCCTCCTGGAGACGCAGCCCGGTGCCATGAGCGACCGCCTGGCGCGCTGGGGCCGGGAAGCCTCCCGGGACGTCGTCGCGCCCGCCTGATCCCGGCCGACATGAGCCGCGCCCTGTTCCGCCGTACCTGATATGTCTCCGCGCCGCAGAAGGGAGGGCGACGGTGAACCGTGACCGATGCCGCGCCCCGCGCCACCACCGGGTCGTACGGTCATGACCCTTCCGCGGCCGGTGGACGGGGCCACGCATCTGTGGCTGCTGCCCCGGCCTCCGACCGGCGCGGCGCGGGGGCCCGATACGGCGGTGCTCGACGCACGTGAACGCCGCCGCGCCGCGGAGTACCGGGACGAGGGCGCCCGACTGCTCTACGTCGGTGCCCACGTGGGGCTGCGCGTGCTGCTCGGCGCCTACACGGGCACCGATCCCCGTGACGTACGGCTGTCACGGGACGCGTGCCCCTGCTGCGGCGAGCCGCACGGCAGGCCCGTGCTCGCGCATCCGGACGTGCCCCTGCACTTCTCGCTCTCGCACGGTGACGGACTGGCCCTCGTCGGCGTCGCCGCCGTGCCCATCGGCGTGGACGTCGAGCGCATCCCGTCCCACCGGACCGCGCGGGCGTGTACCGCCGCTCTGCATCCGGCCGAGCGGGCCGAGCTCGCCGCGGCACCCGAAGGCACGTACGCCACCGCCTTCGGCCGGCTCTGGACGCGTAAGGAGGCGTACCTGAAAGGGCTGGGCACCGGCCTGGCGCGCCCCCTCGCCGCCGACTACCTCGGCGCGGACCCGGCGCGTCGGCCGGACGGCTGGCAGGTCCTCGATGTCGCCTGCGGTCCGGACCATCATGCGTCCGCCGCCCTGAGGACCGCCGGACCGGTGCGGGCGAGTGTGCGGGAGCTGCCGTCGCGGTGCCTGGAGCCGGACGGCCCGTCACCCGCGGCGGTGGCAGGGCCCGTTCCGCCGTCCGGTCACTCCGCCAGCCGGCCGTAGGCCCCCTGGTAGAACACCAGCGGTGGTCCGCTGCCCTGGGTACCGAGGCGGTGGACACGGGCGATGACCACGTCGTGGTCGCCGCCGGGATACTCCGCCTCCGTGGAGCACTCGAGCCAGGCGGGCGTGCCGTCGAGGACCGGTGCGCCGGCCGGGGTGGTGTGCCAGCCGAGGCCGCTGAACTTGTCGCCGCCACGGGTGGCGAGCCGGGTGCTGACCTCGCGCTGGTGCGAACCGAGGATGTTGACGCAGTAGCGGTCGGCGGTACGGATCTTGGGCCAGCTGCTGCTCGTCCGGGCCATGCAGAACAGCACCAGGGCGGGGTCGAGGGAGAGCGAGGTGAACGAGTTCACGACGACGCCCGCGGGAGCGGAATCCCGTCCGTGCAGGGCCGTCACGGCTACGACACCGGTGGTGAATCTGCCCAGGGTGGCGCGGAATTCGCCGGGATCGATCCGGCCGGGGGCCGGGAGGTCGGTCGGACGCTGGACTTGTGGAGGCGCGACTGACGAGGACATGAGGGCATCGTCGGCCCGACGCGAGGGGAGAGGGAAGTGCCTCTCGGTGGTATTGGTGACGGCAACACCGAGAGCTGGTGCGGTGCGGGTCGCGCGTCGTTAAGGTCGCACAGCGGAGCGGATCCTGCTCCCGCCCGACAGCGCACCGGCGTGCGACGGCGACGACCCCGTACGACGGACGATGGGAGCTCAAGGTGCACCACGACGCGCAACGGCCGGAAGTCGCACGGGGGATCGCGGGCGGGCCGGCAGAGCCGGACACCCGTGGCCGGAACCGCGGTGCGCTCGCCACGGGGGCCAGAGTGAGCGGCGGCATGAACATCAAGCAGCTCGACGCGTTCCTCGCCGTCGCCGGGTCACGCAGCTTCACCAAGGCCGCCCGTCTGCTGGGGCTCGCCCAGCCGACCGTCACCGCCCGCATCAAGGCCCTGGAGCAGGTCCTTGACGCGGTGCTGCTCCAGCGTACGGCCGATGGGGCACAACTCACGCCCGCCGGGCGTCAGTTACACGCCTACGCCTCCCGCATCGTCCGGCTCAGCGAGCTCGCTCAGCACTCGGTCTCAGGACCGGGGACCCAGGAGCCGCCGCTGTCCGTCGGCGCCGCGGAGTGCATCGTGGCGTACCGGCTCCTGCCGATGATCGAGTACCTGCACCTGCGGCACGGCGGACTCGGCGTGGCCCTGCGCGGCCTCGACGACGATCCCGTCGCCCTCCTGAACCAGGAGCTGGTGGACTGCGCCTTCTTCATCGGCCCGCGCCTCGACAGCCCCACCGTGCACCACCGGTTGCTGCGGCGGGAGTCGCTCAGCCTCGTGGCCGCCCCGTCGCATCCCCTGGCCGGAGTGTCCGTCGCCTCCGCCGAGGACTTCGCCGGGGAGACGATCGTGTGCGCGCACCGGTGGAACGGCGGCTATCAGCGGTGCTTCGAGACGGCGCTGGCCGCCACCGGCCGGCCGCCGGCCGGTGTGCTCACGCTCGGTTCGGTGGACGCGGTCAAACGTGGTGTGGGTGAGGGCGTGGGCATCGCGCTGCTGCCCACGGTCGCGGTGCGCGACGAGCTGCGCTCCGGACAACTCGGCCGGATCGGCTGGTGGGCACCGTTCGACGTGTACTCGCAGTGCGCGTGGCGTCCGGGCCTGGAGGAGGACGTGTCCTTCGCGACCGTCCTCGACGCGGCCGGGCAGGTGCTGGCCGAGGACCGGACGCACGACGCCCCCGTGCTCCGTTCCGCGTCCTGACCGCTCCACCGGCCGGGCCGAGCGCTTCACGGCCCGGCCGGTGACGGTCTCAGCCGGTGTGCGCGCTGCCGAGCTCGGCCGTCAGGGACGCGCGGTCCACCTTCCCGTTCGCGTTGAGCGGCAGCGTGTCGAGCACCGTCAGGGACGCGGGGATCATGTAGGCGGGCAGCCGTGCGGCCAGCCGCTCCAGGGCGGCGGCGGTGTCGTCGAGCCCTCCGGTGCAGGCGGCGGCCAGTTCCACTTCGCCGGCCACGCCGGGCAGTGCCAGGACGACGGCCTCCACGACATCCGGCAGATCCAGCAGAGCGGACTCGATCTCGCCCAGCTCCACGCGATAGCCGCGGATCTTGAGCTGGTGGTCGAGGCGGCCGAGATGGACGAGCGCCCCGTCGAGGAGACCCACCCGGTCCCCGGTGCGGTACCAGTGATCGCGCGTCAGCGGCTCCTCACCGTCGTGGACGACCGCGACCCCGTCCACCATGCGCAGGAACCGGCCGGCGTCGTCCGCGGGGTCCAGGTACCCGGGGAAGCGCTGCGTCCCGCGCACCACCAGCTCGCCGGTGTCCGCGGGCCGGCCGCTCTCGTCGAGGACGAGGTGCTCCTGGCCCGGGTACGGCGTACCGATGGGGACCGTGCCGTTGGCCGGGGCCGGCCAGTCGGCGGGATCGGCCGGCAGGCGGAACTCCGTCCAGGTGACCGTCATCTCGGTGGGGCCGTAGATGTTCTCCAGGACCGACTGCGGTGCCGCCGCGTGCCAGGCCCGCGCGTGCGGCAGGGTCAGCGCCTCGCCGCAGAACAGGCTCCAGCGCAGCGTCGGCATCGAGTCCGGACGCAGGGCCCGCAGCCGCATGGCGATGGACGCCACCGACGGGACGGAGTTCCAGTGGGTGATCCGGGCCCGGTTGACGAACAGCACCGGCGTCAGCAGTTCCTTCTTGTCGGGCACGACGAGCGCCGCCCCCGAGCCCCAGGCCGCGAACATGTCGTAGACGGACGGGTCGAAGGTGAGGTCGAAGGTCTGCGAGACGCGGGAGCCGGGCCCCAGCTCGTAGCGGGGGATGACGTGGCCCAGGTACGCGGAGACGTTGCGGTGCGCGATCGGAACACCCTTGGGGCGGCCGGTGGAGCCGGAGGTGAACAGGATGTACGCGAGGGAGTCGGGGCCGGCGCCGGACGGCGGCAGGTCCGGCACGGGGCCGGTGCGCAGCGCGGCGATCCGCTCGGCCGGCAGATCCACCGACGAGGTGCCGAGATCGGTGCCGTCCTCCGTGATCACGAGGTCGAGCCCGGCGTCGGCGGCGATCGTCGCGTTCCGGGCGGGCGGCCAGGCGGGGTTGAGCGGCACGACGACGGCACCGAGCCGCTGCACCGCGAGGTAGCCGGCGTAGGCGGCCGTACTGCGGGCGGCCAGCAGGCCGACCCGCCGAGGTGTCCCGCCGTGCGCGGCGACGAGTTCGCCCGCGATGCGGGCGGCGAGTGCGTCGAGTCCGCTGTACGTCAGCGTCTCTCCCGCGACCTCCAGCGCGATCTCCCGGTCGCCGTGGCGGGCAACGGAGTCGGCGAACCAGTCGTACATGGTCCAGGTGGCGTTCATGAGTCCGGTCCTCTTCCGTGGCGCGGTGTGATGAGGGGAAAGTCCCGGCTCTTCGCGAAAGGGCGGTGAAAATGGGCGGCCGGAGACGTGGAGAGATTGTTTTTCCGCGCGTGGCCGTGCGTCAAGAGGAGAGTGCGGCGCCGTACGAAGGCGATTCATTTTCCGAATACGCCGTTTGCCGAGGCGGCGGGCAGGTCGGAATGATGGGGCCCGCTCAGGACAACTCTTTCCTTCCGGTGAGGACCCATGACGCAGAAGCTCGATATCCGGCCGAGTTCGCCGCTTCAGGAAGCGCTGTGGTGGGTGCAGCACCGGGGCGGACGCCAGGACCTGATGAACCTCACCTGGCGGCTGCGGACCGGCCGGCTCGATCCGGAGATCCTGGCCGCCGCCTGGCGGCACGTCGTGGACCGGCACGAGGCGCTGCGCAGCGCCTTCGAGCGGCGGGGCGAGAGTGTCGTACGGATCGTCACCCCGGCGCCCGTCGAGACCCGGCCGCAGGAAGTGACCTGGGAGCGGGCTCCCGGGGACCGCGAGGCGGAGTCGCTGCTCGACGACCTGGCGGCGCGCCTGCACGCGGTGCCCTTCGACCTGCACGAGGCGCCGTTGATCCGGCTGATGGTGGTGCGCGCCGGCGATCTCGACGAACTCCTGGTCACCGCCCACCACTCCGTCATCGACGGCTGGGGCATGCAACTGCTCCTCGACGACCTCCGGAGCGCCTACGCCACCGTGCGCGACGAAGGTGCCGCGGCGCTCGACCCCGCACCGGTCCCCGTCCCGGCCGTGACGGCGGGATCCGGAGCGTCCCCGCACGAGAGGGCCTACTGGACCGAGCGGCTGCGCGGGGCGTTGCCGGCGGCACTCGCCCCGGTGCGCTCCAGCGCCGCCGCCCGTTCCGGAGCGGTCCTGCGGCACACCCTGTCCGCCGGGGCGCGTACGGCCGTGAAGGCCACCGGCCGACGCGTGGGGTGCACGGAGTTCGCCGTGCACCTCGCGGCTGTCCGGACCGTGCTGGCCAGAGGCGGTGCGGAGGGGCTCACCGTGCTCGGTACCGTCGTGGCGAACCGGCTGACCCCGGCGGACCAGCGCAGCGTCGACTACCGCGCGAACACGGTGCTGCTCGCCGACGAGATCAGCCCGCAGGACACCTTCGACGAGGTGGTGGGCCGCGCCCGCGACGGGCTCTGGGGGAGCCTGCCGTACCAGCACGTGACCTACCCGGAGGTGTTCGCGGCGCTGGCCGAGGACGACCGGGCCGCACTCGGCACCGTCCCGCCGGTCCTGGTGACCCACCACGGGGCGATCGGCTCCGGCGTCGTCCTCGGCGACGAACCCGCCCGGCTGCTGCCCAGCCCGTCGACCAGCGCCCGCTGCCAGCTGCTCATGGGTGTCTTCGACGACGGGGACGAGAGCGTCCTGGAGCTGGAGTACGACACCTCCGCCCTGGACGAGGACGCGGTGCGCACTTTCCTCGCGGATGTCGAGAGCGTGCTCGTCGGAACGGCCGACGGTGGCCGCCGTGTCGCGGACCTCGGTGTGGCCACCCGGGCGACGGCCCGGCCGGCCCGCGCCGCCGGGCCTGCGGGCGTCCCGTCGGACGGTGACGCGGCGGAGACCACCGGAACGGTGCTCGCGCACTGGCAGCGGGTGTTCGGCCGCCCGGTCGGCCCGGACGACGACTTCTTCGACCTGGGCGGGCACTCCCTGCAGGTCCTCGAACTGGTCGCCCTGGTGGAGAAGAGCACCGGGAGCGAGCTCGATGTCACGGCTTGGCTGGAGGAGCCGACGCCCGCCCGCATGGAGCGGCTCACGGCGCCGGAGCCGCTGGAGGGGACCGCGTACGCCGAAGGATCGGCCACGCCCGGTGCGGCGCGGGCGACAGTGCTCCGCGCCGGGACACCCGGAGGCCTGCACCTTCATCTCGTGCACGGCGCCGGCGTGGGCGTGCTGCCGTACCGCGAGCTGGCCGGCGCGCTCCCGGCCGACTGGCGGATCACGGTCGCAGAGGACGACGGAGTCGCACCGGCCCGGGTGGGGGACATGGCCCGGCACTACACCGACCGGCTCCTGGCCGACGGAGTGCCGGACCTGCTGGGCGGCTGGTCGATGGGCGGGCTGCTCGCGCACGGGATCGCCGCCGAACTGCGCGCCCGCGGGGAGCACTGCCCGCCCTTGCTGCTGCTCGACCCGCCGGTGCCCGGAGACGTGCCGGAGGGCGGCGCGGACGGATTCGCCCGAGCCGCGTTGCGCGGAGCCCACTCCGTGCTGCCGACACCCGACCGGATCGGCCTCGGACCGAGTGATGACCGGGCCATGGAGACCCTCGCGGTGCTGCTGAGCCTGGCCACCGGCGAGGCGGTGGGGGAGGCGCTGCGGGCGCGGTACGCCCTGCACGCCCGGCACGTGGCGGCGATGGCGGCACACCATGACGCCCAAGTCGTCGATGTGCCCGCGCTGCTCGTCGCCGCCGACCTCACGGACGAGGCCGTCGGCCGCTGGCGGCGCTTCGTCCCGGACGCCGCGAGCGTGCGGGTGCCGGCGGACCACTACGGCATGCTCACCGGTGGGGCGGCCGAGGAGGTCGCCCGACTGGCGGCGACGCTGCTGCCCTCGGGAGTCGCGGTCAGCTGACGCCCGGCCCGGCCGCCTGCCGGGCCGCGTACCGGCGTGCCTTGGCGCGGTTCCCGCACACCCGCATCGAGCACCAGCGGCCGCTGCGGTTCTTCGAGGTGTCCCAGAAGACCCAGGCGCACGCGTGCTCGGCACACCGCTTGAGCCGGACGGCGTCGCCCGTGAGGGTCAGCTCGCTCCAGGCGACGGCGAGCGCCGCGAGCGCCGATCGGGGCGCCGGGAGCTGCGGGGCCGGAATCAGCGTCCCGGGCGCGGTGCCGTCCGCCGTCACCACGACGGGCAGTTCTCGCAGCGCCTCGTCGGCGGCCCGCTGGACGGCGGGGTCCGGCTCGTCGCCGACGTGGGCGCCGAGCACTTCCCGGATACCGGCCCGCAGGCGCAGGCCGAGAGCGTGGTCGCGCGCGTCGAGCCGGGAGCCGCGCAGCAGCTCCTGTCCGCGCAGCCAGCTGTCGAACTTGCGAACGGTGTCGATCTCGTCGGTGCCGGTCTCGACATCGACCGTGTTGACGAATGCCTGGATGAGCTGGGCGGACGCCGGTGTGTCGCGCATGAGCCACCTCCCGGTATCGAACTCCAGCCTACATCGCCTAACCGGCAATCGTCTTTACCGGTAGCGAACATGTGTGGTGCCGTGCCAGAATCGGCCTCCTGAGGATCACCAGTAAAAGCGTTAGACGGTTAGGGGAGACTGATGACCGAGCAGAGCCTCGACACCAAGAAGGCGCCTGAGGAGCCCCCTCCGCCCGCACCGTCCCTCACGAAGGCCGGCCCCGACCCCGAGCAGCCGAGCCTGCGCCGCGGCAACCGCAACACCGCCGTCCTGCTCGCCTTCACCGCGGTCACCAACCTCGCCGACGGTGTCACGAAGATCGCGCTGCCCCTGCTCGCCACCCAGGCCTCCGCCTCTCCGGCGCAGGTCTCCGCGGTGTCCCTCACGCTCACGCTGCCCTGGCTGCTCGCCGCCCTCCACGTCGGCGTCCTGGTGGACCGCCTCGACCGGCGCCGGCTGCTCTGGGGGGCCAACGCCTTGCGCCTGATCGCCCTCGGCTCCCTGATGCCGCTCGCGGCGAGCGACGGCATCACCATCCCCGTGCTGTGCGCCGTCGGCATCACCCTCGGCGTGGCCGAGGTCATCGCTCTGACCTCGGCCTCCGCGATGATCCCGGCGCTGACCCCGCCGGAGGGGCGCGAGAAGGCCAACACCTGGATCGCGGGTGCGGAGACCGTCTGCAACGAGTTCGCCGGCCCCTTCGTCGGCGGCCTGCTCCTCGCGGCCGGCACCGGCATCGCCCTGGGCGTCACCTGGGTCTCCTACCTGGCGGCCTCGCTCATCATCGTCCTGCTCGTCGGCCGCTTCCGGGCGGTGCGCGACGAGGCGGCCGAGGACGCGGCACCCGCCACCGTCCGCACGCAGATCGCGGAGGGGCTGCGCTACCTGTGGCAGCACGTCCTGCTGCGCACGATGGCGCTGATCCTGACCGTCCTGTGCGCCTGCTGGGGCGCCTGGCTCGCGCTCATGCCGCTGTTCGCCACCACCGTCATGAACCTCGACTCGCGCCAGTACGGCATCCTGCTCAGCGCCCTGGGTATCGGCGGCCTGGCCGGTGCGCTCTCCGTCACCTGGCTCAACCGCTTCTTCGGCCGCCGCTGGGTCATGTTCGCCGACCTGGTGGGCACCTTCGCGATGATGGCCGTGCCCGCCCTCACCACCGAGCTCTGGGTGGTCGCCGTCGCCGCGTTCCTCGGCGGCATGGGCGGCACCCTGTGGACGGTCAACGCCCGCACCATGGCGCAGCGCATCGTCCCCGACGCCATGCTCGGCCGCTACGGGGCGGTCAGCCGGCTGTTCAGCTGGGGCGCCATGCCGGTCGGCGCCGGTCTGATGGGCCTGATCGCCGAGTGGTTCGGCATGGAGACCGCCTTCGGCGTCTTCGCCGTATCGGTCGTGCTCACCATCCCGCCGTTCTTCAAGGTGCTCACCGGGGCCGCGCTCACCGAGGCGTTCGGGGACACCGCGCGCACCTGACGCGTCAGCTCGTCCCGCACGAAGGGGAGGCCGGAATTCCGGCCTCCCCTTCGTGCTGCGTGTATTGAAATCTCTGATGGGCACCGGCCGGAAAAACCCTCCATCAGTTCCTTCGATGGGAGTCCGAAGGGGCAGTTGACCCTCGCGAGCGACCTGCTGAATCATTTGTGGTGCGCCAGGAAGCGAACTTTCCGAGGAGTCCAAGAAATGAATCCCGCGGACGTGACAGCCGATGGAGAAATCAACTCCGTTCTTGAGAGAAACATTCGCACGTCGTTCGACGACAATTCACCTCTCGCAGAGGTGGGTCTGCATTCGCTGTCCGTTCTGCGCATCGCCGGTGAGGTGATCACCGATCCCGACCGGGAGATCGATCCCAGCGGCCTCGCCGCCGTACGGACGGTGGGCGATCTCCGGCAGTGGCTCCAGGAACTCCGCGCCCCCGAGGAGAACGCCCGATGACCCTCGCCCCCGAGACCGCCACCGGCACCCTCCCGCTCACCGCGGCCCAGCAGGGCCTGCTGGTGGTGCACCACACCGTGCCGGTGCCCCACCTCTACAACGTCACGGCCGAACTGGAGCTGGACCCCGGCCTCGCCCCGGACACCGTCGGGGCCGCGCTGACCTCGGTGCTCGCCGTCCAGCCGGCCCTGCGGCTGGCGATCCGCGGGGGCGCGAAGCCGCACGCGGTGCTGGGCGACGTCCCCGCCGCCCCACCGCTCGACACGGTCACCGTCGACGCCGGCGCGTTCGCCGGGGAACGGGCCCGGCTGCTCGGTGAACTCGGCACCACCGCCTTCGACCTCGACGACCCCCCACTGCTCCGCGCGGTGGTGCTGCGCGCCGCCGACTCCACCCGCACCACCCTCCTGATCGTGGTGCACCACCTCGTCTTCGACGGCTTCTCGCTGCGCCAGCTCGTCCGCGACCTCGGTGCCGCCGTGCGGGGCGAACTCGACGTCGACACCGTCCGCGCCGCCCGAGAACGCGCTCTGCACCGGGAACTGGCCGCCCAACTGCGCGCCGCCGACGACGAGAAGGCGGAGCAGGCGGCGAAGGTGCTGGCCGAGCGCCTGCGTACCGCTCCGGCGACCGTCCTCAACCCGCGGCCCCACCGTCCCACCACCACCGGCTTCACCGGCGCCCGGCGCGAGATACACCTCTCCGCGCAGCGGTCGGCCGCGCTGGACCGGTTGTGCGCCGACCTCAAGGTCAGCCCGTTCGTCCTCTTCTCCGCCGCCTACGCGGCCGTACTCGCCCGGCACTCGGGCAACTCCACGGCCGTCTTCGGCAGCCCGGTCATGGCCCGCCGCACCCTCGGCTCCTTCGACCTGTGCGGCTTCTTCGTCAACACCCTGCCGCTCATCGTCGACGTGCCCTTCGACACTCCTTTCGACAGCTTCGTGCGCGAGAGCGTCCAGCCCGAGGCCGACCGGGCGCGCGCCGACGCCGCCGTCTCCTTCGACCGCATCGTGCGCCACGTCGACCCGGACCGCTCGACCAACCGCAATCCGGTGTTCTCCTGCATGCTCGCCCTCCAGGACGCCACCGGAGCCGAACCCGGCTCCGTGGTGCGGCAGGTGCGGGAACACGGCAACGGCACCGCGAAGTTCGACCTGTGGCTCGGCGTCACCCCCGCGGCCGACGGCTGGCTCCTGGAGCTGGAGAGCGACCGCGAACTGCTGCCGGAGCCGCTGGTGGACGCCCTGGCCGCATCCCTCGAAACGCTTCTCGCACGGGCCGCCGAGAGCCCCGGACGTACCCTCTCCGACCTCTTCGAGGACGCCTCGGCCACCGACTCCCACGCGCACGACGGATACCGGCGCCGCCTGGCCGAACCCGACCTGCCCCACGCGGTCCGGGCCGTCGCGGCCGCGCACCCCGGGCGGATCGCGGTGGAGGAGGACGGGCGGCACCTCGCCTACGGCGAACTCGACCGCCTGGTCACCGTCGGCGCGACCGCGCTGGCCGCCCGTGGCGTGGGCCACGGCACCGTCGTCGGGCTCACCACGACCACCCTCGTGGACACCGTCGTCGCCGTGCTCGCCACCCTCGCCCGGGGCGCCGTGTTCCTCCCGCTCGACCTCGGCCTGCCCGCCGACCGGGTCGAGTACATGACACAGAAGGCCGACTGCCGCCTCGTCATCGGCGAGGAGACCGTCGACGGCGTCGCCCTCATCACCCCGGCGCAGCTCGCCGCCGCCCCGGCACCGGAGGCGGCCGTCCCGGACGAGGCGGCCACCACCGCGACGGGCCCCGACGACGGCGTCTACATCATGTTCACCTCGGGCTCCACCGGCCGCCCCAAGGGCGTGCTCATGCACAACGGGCCGCTGCGCAACCTCACCGAATGGCAGCTCGACGCCCTGGACATGGACGAGCGCACCCGGTTCCTCCAGTACGCGCCGCTCGGCTTCGACGTCTCCTTCCAGGAGATCCTGCCGACCCTCGTCGCCGGCGGCACCCTCGTCTCCCGGGAACCCGCCGACCGCCGGGACCTGCCCGCGGTGGTCGAGCGGATCCGTGCCCACCAGGTCACCCACGTCTACCTCCCGGTCGCCGCGCTGCCCGGATTCGTCCGGGCCGCGCAGGACACCGGCGACGAACTCGCGCAGCTGCGCCAGGTCTGCGTCTCCGGTGAACAGCTCCTCATCACCGACCAGGTGCGGAGCTTCTTCGCCGAACGTCCCCACCTCACCCTCGTGAACCTGTACGGGCCCACCGAGACGCACGCCGTCACCACCCACCGGCTCACCGCCGGCACCTCGCCCTGGCCCTCCCACGTCCCCATCGGCCGTCCGCTCACCGATGTCGCCGCGCACCTGGTGGACACCACCGGGCACCTCGCCCCGCGTGGTGTGCCCGGTGAGCTGTACCTCGCCGGCGCCTGCCCGGCACGCGGTTACGTCAACGACGCCGAACGCACCGCGGAGCGCTTCCTGCCCGACCCGTACGCCGACGACCCGCACGCCCGCATGTACCGGACCGGCGACCAGGTCATGCGCGACGAGAGCGGCGATCTGGTCTTCCTCGGCCGCAACGACGACCAGGTCAAGATCCGCGGCTACCGGGTCGAGCTCGGTGAGCTGGAAGCCGCGGCGGTCTCCCACCCGGACGTACGGCGCGCGGTGGCCGTCGTCCACGGCAACGCCGCCGACCTGCGGCTCGCCCTGTTCGTCCTGCCCGAGAACGACCGCACCCCGGAGCCGGAGCGGGTGCGCGACCACGTGGCGGGCGTCCTGCCCGGATACATGGTGCCCACCCGCACCTTCGCCCTCGACACCGTGCCCACCACGCCCAACGGCAAGGTGGACCGGGCAGCGCTCGCCGCCCGTGCCGAGCGGGCCCTCGCCGAGGAGACCCGGACCGCACCGGCGGCGACCGTCTCCGACGACCCGCTCGTGGTGGAGCTGCGGCTGCTGTGGGCGGACCTGCTGGGCGTCGCCGACGTCCCGGTCGACCGCTCCCTGCTGGAGCACGGCGCGCACTCGCTCACCATCATGTCCGCCGCCGCCACGATCGAGGAGCGGTACGGGGTCCGCATCCCGATCCTCGACTTCTTCCGGTCCCCGACGATCCAGGCCCAGGCCGACCGGATCACCGAGCTGCGCGAGACCGCGTCATGACCGCCACGACGCCGGACGCCGGCCTGCTCGTCCAGTTCGCGACCCGCCCCGGGCCGCTCAGCTCGGTCCTGATCCACCCGGCCGGCGGCGGCCTCGGCCAGTACCTCGCCGTCGCCGCCCACCTCTCCCGGCACGGCGACGTGTTCGGCATCCGCGCCGCGGGCCTGCTGCCCGATGAGGAGCCCGTGGCCGACGTCGAGGAGATGACCAGGACCTACCTCGGCCTGATCGGCACCCTCCCCGAGCGTCCCCGCCTGCTGTTCGGCTGGTCCCTGGGCGGTGTGATCGCCTGGGAGCTGGCCGCGCGCATGGCGCAGGACGGACCCGCGCCGGCGGTCGTCATGATCGACAGCTTCGCCGGACTCCCGCGCGCCACCGACGAGGACTACACCGACATCATCGAACGGTCCGTCAGCCACCTCGACACGGGCATGGACGCCGCCCGCGTCCGCACCACCGCCCACGCACACATCCGGGCGGCCACCGGTCACCGCACCCGCTCCCGCGCCGCCGGCCCCGCCCTGCTCGTCACCTGCGCCGGTCCCGACCGGCAGCGGCAGACCGCCGCCTGGCAGGAACTGGACGACCGGCTGACCGTACGGGAGCTGGACTGCGGCCACTTCGAGGTGTTCGCCCCGCGGCACCAGGAGCACCTCATCACGCACCTGGACAGCTTCCTCCCCTCCCTCATCGACGTGGACCGGGAGACGCCCCGATGACCGACAACGCCCCCCTCGCCGTCGTCACCGGCGGAACCCGCGGCATCGGCCTGGCCCTGTCGGCCCGGCTCCGCCGCCTGGGGTACCGCACCGTGGCCCTCTACCGCTCCGACAAGGACGCCGCCCAGGAGGCCGCCGACCGGCACGGCCTCACGGTCGTCCGGGCCGACCTCGCCGACAGCTCCTCGGTCCACGCCGCCGCCCGCCGGATCCTCGCCGAACACGGCCCGCCCGAGGTGCTCGTCAACAACGCCGGCGTCAACATCGACCGGCCCTTCCTGGAGCTCACAGAGGACGACTGGCGCCAGGTGATCGACACCAACCTCTCCGGCCCGTTCCACCTCACCCAGGCCTTCGCCCCGGCGATGCTCGATGCCGGCGGCGGCACCATCGTCAACGTCGGCGCCACCACCGGCATCCGTCCCCGCCTCAACGGCGTCAACTACGCCGCGTCCAAGGCCGGTCTGCTCCAGCTCACCAAGTGCCTCGCGCTGGAACTCGCCCCCACCGTGCGCGTCAACTGCCTGATTCCCGGCATGACCGAGACCCAGGAACTCGTCGAGCGCTTCGGGCTCGACGACCCGGAGCGCCGCGCGGCGGTGCTGACCGAGATCCCGCAGCACCGCATCGGCACCACCGACGACATCGCCGACGCCCTCGAATACCTCGTAGGCCCGCTCAGCCGCTACGTCACCGGTCAGAAGCTGATCGTCGACGGCGGCCAGTTCATGTGGTAGGAGATCATGACCGACGAACTGCTCGTATCCGCCCGCGAAGCCGTGGCCGCCGCCCCACCGGTCGGCGACCTCGCCTACGAGAACTACTGCCGGGAACTCGCCAAGAGGCTCGCCGCCCGCTGGCCGGCGGTCCTGGAGGCCAACGCCGAGGACGTGGCCCGCGCGGAGGAGCGCAAGCTGCCCCCGGTGCTCCTCGACCGGCTGCGGCTGACCCCCGCGCACCTGGGACAGCTGGAGCGCCTCGCCGAGACCGTCCTGGCCGAACTCCCCGCCGTCAGCGCGCCCGGTGACCCGGTGCCGGCGGGGGAGTGGGGGACGCGCCACCTGGTCCCCAAACCGCTGGGCGTCGCCTTCATGGTCTTCGAGGCCCGCCCCACCGTCACCATTGAGGGAGCCCTGCTGCCGGTCGCCGTCGGCAACGCCGTCATCCTGCGCGGCGGCAAGGAGATCGCCCGCACCAACCAGGCCCTCGCCGGCGTCGTCCACGAGGCGCTGGAGGCCGCCGGGCTGCCGGCCGGCCTGGTCAGCGTCCTCGACGACCCGGACCGCTCCGCCCTGCGCGCCCTGATCAAGCGTCCCGACGCGATCGACGTGCTCATCCCGCGCGGCAGCCCGTCCCTCATCGACTACTGCCGCAACTCCTCCTCGATCCCCGTCATCGCCAGCGGTGGCGGCGTCAACCACCTGTACGTCCACCGCAGCGCGGATCTCGACCTCGCCGCCGAAGCCGCGCTCGACAGCAAGCTCCCCGAGCCGACCGCGTGCAACACCGCCGAGATGGTCCTCGTCGACGCCGAGGTCGCCGCGGACCTCGTCGCGGCCGTCCTGCGCGCCTCCGAGCGCGGCCGGCGCCCCGTCACCGTCCGCCTGTCGACCGGCACACCACGCCCCGACGGCGCCCACGAGCCCGTGGCGGACCGGCCCTGGAAGATCGGCGAACTGCGCGAGCACGACTTCGGCCGCGAGTTCCTCGACGCCACCATCGGCGTGCACCCGGTCGCCGGCCTGAGCGAGGCGACCGGCCACATCCGCCGGTACGGCTCGGGGCACACCGAGGGCGTCATGGCCCGCGACGAGGACGTGACCCGGGAGTTCGCCCGCCACGTCGACGCCGCCACGATCGTGGTGAACGGCTCGCTGCGCCTGCACGACGGCCCCACGCTCGGCCTCGGTTCCGAGCTCTCCATCAGCACCGGCCGCCTGCACGTGAGGGGGCCCGTGACGCTGGCGGCGCTCGTCACCCACAGCTGGGTCGTCGAGGCCCGCGGCACCCTGCGCTCCTCCCTCTGACACCGCTCACTCCGCCCCAACCCCTCACGGAGCTCTTTCATGATCACAGGACTGGACCGGGCGGCGGTCGCCACCACCGTCAAGCGCGTGGTGCTCGCCGAGTCCCGCCTGCCGCTGCAACCCTCCGAGGTCGACGACCACGAGCCCCTCAACGGGGAGCTCCTCCAGGTCAACTCGCTCGGATTCGTCGGCATGCTGGTGCTGCTGGAGGACGAGCTGGACATCGTCCTGCCCGACGACCTCTTCGTAGGCCGCAGCTTCCACACCGTGAACGACCTCATCGAGGTCGTCATGCTCGGAGCGGAGGAGGGCCGATGATCACCACGCAGTTGCCCACCACCTGGCGCAGCGTCCTGCCCCACCTCGACGAACCCCTGCCCCCCGACCGCACCCCGCCCTCCGCCGGCCGCGACGGCGTACAGGTCAACCTGCCGATGGAGCTCGTCCGCCAGAGCGTCCTGCCCCGCGAGCACTGGGACATCCCCGCCGAGGTCGCCGACGCCTACCGGTCCTTCCGGCCGACCCCGCTGTGGCGGGCGCGGGCCTTCGAGCGCGCCGTCGGCGCGCGGGTGCCGATCTACGTCAAGTACGAGGGCGGCAACATCTCCGGCAGCCACAAACTCAACACCGCGCTCGCCCAGGCCTACTACTACGCCAAGGCCGGCGTACGGGAACTGGTCTCGGGCACCGGCGCCGGACAGTGGGGGACCGCGCTCGCCGCCGCCTGCGCCCTGTTCGGGATGAAGTGCACCATCTTCATGGTCGACGGCAGCCTGCGCCGCAAGCCCTACCGCGGAACACTGATGCGTACCCTCGGTGCCACCGTGCACGCCAGCCCGAGCACGCTCACCGAGGTCGCGACGCAGAGCGAGGCAGGCGTCAACAGCCTCTCGCTCGCCATCGGTGAGGCGGTCGAGTACGCCGGCCGCACCGAGGGCGCCGCCTTCTGCATCGGCAGCGGCGAGACGTACAGCATCCTGCACCAGTCCGTGATCGGCCTGGAGGCCATCGACCAGCTCGCCGGGGTCGAAGCCGACATCGACGCCGTCGTCGGCTGCGTGGGCGCCGGCTCGAACTTCGGCGGCATCGCCCTGCCGTTCCTCGCCGCCTCCGCCACCGCCGGCACCGACGCGCCCCTGCTGCTCGCCGCCGAGTCCGCGACCACGCCCAAACTGACCCGGGGCACGTACGCGTACGACCGCACGGACGCCACCGGCACCGGTCCGATGGAGGCGATGTACACGATCGGCAGCTCCTACCCGATCCCCGACTCGCACTCCGCCGGGCTGCGCTTCCACGGCGCCGCCAAGGTCCTCTCCGCACTGCGCCACCGCGACCGCATCGCCGCCACCGCCATCGGCCAGGTCGACGCGCTCGACGCGGGACGGCTGTTCACGCGCAGCGAGATGGTGCTGCCCGCCCCGGAGTCCGGGCACGCCCTCGCGGCCGCCGCCCGGCTGGCCGCCGGCGGAGCCGACGCCAACAGCGGTCCGGTGCGCGCCGAGAAGGGTGTCGTCGTCTGCGTCAGCGGCCACGGCTACCTCGACCTCGGCGCCTACCAGCAGCTCCTGGACGGCGAGTTGAGCGACGCCGCGCCCGACAGCGAGCAGCTGCGCCGCGCCATGACCGGACTGGAGCCGGCCCAGGAATCCGCCGGGACGGGAGCGAGCGCGTGAGCGGCACCCCTCCCACCACCGCGGACTGCGCCCTCTTCGACTGCGTGCAGGTCAACCTCGCCGTCCTCGCCGACCGCTGGCACGGCCCCGGCACCCACCGGGCGCTCGGCGCCGTCCTGCGCTTCGCCCCGAGGCCCGACGCCGACGGTCTGCCCTCCGTGGAGCCGACCGTGGCCGACCACCTCGCCGACGCCCGCCGGCTGCTCGGACTGAGCGTCGTCGCCGAGCGGAGCACCGACCCCGGCGAGCCGCTCCGGCCCGAGCCCGGCCACTACGTCGTGGCCGACGCCTACCACCTGCCCTGGCTGCCGTACGCGGGCCACCGGCACATGGAGCACAGCTTCCTGCTGGAGGGCGACGCGCACGCCCCGGTCGTCCTCGACGGCTACCACAACGAGACGCCGTGGGGCAGCGCCCGTCCGCTCACCCGGAGCATCACCGCAGAGGAGCTGGCCGCCGCCGTCCCCGGACCCGCGACCAGCATCGTCCTCGCCCCGTCCGACCCGTCCCCGGCAGCCGCCGAACCCGACCTGGGCGGGGGCGCGGCGGTCGACGCGTATGTCGCCGCCTACGCCGAGCACCCGGACCGGACCGTCGCCTTCGACCGGCTCACTCTCCAGACGTGGCTGCTGGCCCGCTCCCGCAAGCTGCACGCCCGGTTCCTCGACGACCGCGACCCGGCCGGCGGCCAGGCGCGGGACGCGCACGTCCGGGCCTGGGAATCCCTCGCCGAGAGCGTGTACGTCGGGTACCGCAGGGTCGCCAGAGGGCGCCCAGAACCGACCGGCACGTTCGACCGGCTCGCCGCCCAGCTCCATGCCGACCGGACGGCCTTCGGGACCACGACCGGCTCCACCGCACCGGCCGGCACCGAGCCCGCCGAGGTGCCCGCCGCCCTGCGCGAGAAGGTCGCGCACACCGTCGCCGACGTGCTGGGCACCGACCCGGCCACGGTCCTGGGGGCCGGCTCCCTCGCCGACCTGGACCGCTTCACCTCGTTCCGGGTCGTCGAGATCATCGAGCGCCTGGAGCGGGACCTGTCCGTCGAGTGCGCCGCCGACGACCTCGTCCCCGAGAACCTCCACCACCTCGACGGCATCGGCCGCATCGTCCACACCGCCCTGCGCGCCGCACCGCAACCGGTGCCGGCCCGCGTCGCCGTCCGACCGGGAGGGAACCGGTGACCGCACACCCCGACCTTCTGCACGCCTTCCTCGACCGCACGGCCGCCGACCGGCCGGACGCGCCCGCCGTCAGCAGCGGCGGTGAGACCCTCACCTACCGCGCGCTCCACGACGGCTCCCGGCGGCTGGCCCGCTGGCTCCTGGAGCGAGGACTCGAACGCGGCGACCGGCTCGTCGTGTGCGGGCCCGGCTCCGTCCTCCAGCCGGCCCTGCTCTACGCCGCGTCCCGCGCCGGCATCACCTTCTCGCTCCTGCACGAACAGACCCGCGGCATCCAGCTCGACCACGTGCTCGACGACTGCGAACCGGCGCTGCTGGTCACCGACAACGCCGACGCGGCAGCGGCGGCCGAGCGGCGGAACGTGCGTACGGTGGACACCACGGCCCTCACGGAGGTGGCGTTCGCCGACACCCCCGTACCGGAAGAGGTGCCGCCGGGACCGCTCGCGGTCGATCCGGTCTGCCTCATCTACACCTCCGGTACGACCTCGCTGCCCAAGGCCGTCGTCAGCACGCACCAGCAGCTGACGTTCGCCGCCCGCGCCATCCAGTCCGTGCTCGGATACCGGCCCGACGACGTCGTCTACAGCCCCCTGCCGCTCTCCTTCGACTACGGCCTCTACCAGCTGTTCCTGTCCACCCTGGCCGGAGCCCACGTCACCCTCGGCCGACCCGCCGAGGTCGGGCCGGCGCTCCTGACCAACCTGGTGCGCGCGAACGCCACCGTCCTGGCCGCCGTCCCGTCCGTGGCCGAGGCGCTCGCCCGGCTGCTGCGGCGCGCCCGGGGCCGGGGTGCCCCGCCGCTGCGGCTGCTCACCAACACCGGTGCGGCCATGCCCGGCGAGACGCTCGCCGCCCTGCGCTCCGCCCTGCCCGACCTGCGCGTCCAGCTGATGTTCGGACTCACCGAGTGCAAGCGGGCCACCATCATGCCGCCCGACGGCGACCTCACCCGGCCCGGTTCGAGCGGTCGCGCGCTGCCGGGCACCGAGGTCTTCGTCCTCGACGAGGACGGCAACCGGCTGGCCCCGGGCGAGATCGGCGAGATCGTCGTACGCGGTCCCAACGTCATGTCCGGCTACTGGCGCCGCCCCGAGCTGACCGCCCAGCGGTTCCGCCGCGTCGAGGGCCTCTTCCCGCAGCTGCACACCGGCGACTACGGCTGGGTCGACGAGGACGGCTTCCTGTTCTTCGACGGCCGCCGCGACGACATCTACAAGGCGAGCGGCTTCCGCGTCAGTGCCACCGAGGTCGAGGCCGCCGCCCGCAGGGTGCCCGGCGTCACGGCCGCGGCCGTGCTGCCTCCGCAACCCACCGCGCCGGCACTGCTGTTCGTGGTGGGCGACGTCGATGCCGGCCAGGTGCTCGACGGCATGCGCGAGCAGATCGAGGAGTTCAAGATCCCCGGACACTGCCTCCCGCTGGACGCGCTGCCGCTCACCGGCAACGGCAAGGTCGACCGCAAGGCGCTGGCCGCCCTGACCGAGGAGGCCGTCCGTGTCCGCACCCGCTGAATCCCTCGCCCGGCCGCTGGGCCTGGACCCCGCCGTACTGGCCGGCATCCCGACCCCCACGTACGTCTACGACCTGGCGGAGGTCCGCCGCAACCACAGCGCCCTGCGCGCCGCGCTCCCCGACGGCAGCGGCCTCTACTACTCGCTGAAGGCCAACGCGCACCCGGCCCTCCTGCGCACGCTGCGAGCCGAGGGAGCCGCCCCCGAGGTCTGCTCCAGCGGCGAGCTCGACGCCGCCCTGGCCGCGGGCTGGCCCGCCGCCGAGGTCCTCTACACCGGCCCCGGCAAGCGTGACGCCGAGGTCGACGCGGCCGTGCGCGCCGGGGTGCGCCACTTCTCCGTCGACTCGCCGCACGCCATCGAGCAGCTGGACCGGATCGCCGCCGGGCACGGCGTCCGTGCCGAGTACCTGCTGCGGATCAACGACGACCAGCCCGTGCCCGGCCAGGGTCTCGCCATGACCGGTGTCGCCTCGCAGTTCGGCGCGGACACCCGCTGGGTGCTGGCGGAACCGGCCCGGTTCGCCGGGCGGCCGCACGCCGAACTGACCGGCCTGCACCTGTACATGGGCACCAATCTGGCCCAGCCCGAAGCGCTCCTGGGCCAGTTCGCCCGGTCGCTCGACACCGCCAAGACCCTGCGCGCCGAACTGGCCCGGCACGGCGCGCGTATCCGGGTCCTGGACCTCGGCGGCGGCTTCGGCGCGCCCTTCGCCACCGCCGGGGAGCGGATCGACCTGACCGCCCTGCGCCCGGAACTGACGGAGCTGCTCGACCGGGAACTGCCCGGCCGGGGCTCCGACGGCACCCGCGTCGTCTTCGAGTCGGGCCGCTACCTGGTGGGCACCGCCGGCGTGCTGCTGACCTCCGTACTGGACGTCAAACGCTCGCACGGCAAGGACGTCGTGACCCTGGAGTCCGGCATCAACCACCTCGGCGGCATGCCCGGCCTGCGCCGTCTGCCCCCGCTCAACCCCCACCTCGTCGCCCCATCGGGCGAGGAGCGGCCCGCCGACGTGGAGACCCTGGTCACCGGGCCGCTGTGCACCCCGCTCGACACCTGGTCCCGCGCGGCGAAGCTGCCCCCGCTGCACCCCGGGGACGTGCTCGCCGTGCCCAACGTCGGCGCGTACGGCCTCAGCGCCAGCCTCGTCGCCTTCCTCGGCCACCCGCTGCCGACGGAGGCCGTCGTCGACGGCGACGCCCCCGGCCGCGCCCCCGAACTCACCCGTGTCCACCTGACCCGCACCGCCGAACCCGCCTCAGGAGTGAAGTGATGGACCCCCGTTTCACCGAAGCGCTCACCCCCTTCCTCAAGTTCCTCAACGGCCAGGAGATCGACCCCCAGGCCTCCCTGCGCGGATACGGCCTGGACTCGATGCAGGCCATCGAGTTGCTGTTCGCCCTGGAGGACGCCTTCGAGGTGACGCTGCCCGACGACGCCATGAACGACGCCACCTTCGCCACCGCCGACGCTCTGTGGCGGGCCGTGTCCGAGGCGCTGGAAGCGCAGCACGGCGGCGCGGGCACCACCACGGCGGCCGTCGCATGACCGCCCCCACCGCGCTGCTGGAATCCCGCCCCGCCGGCCCCGGCACGCTCGGCATCGACGAACGGCTCGCGGAGGTCGCGGCCGTCACCGCCGACCACCTCGCCCGGCACGAGCGCGACGCCGACTTCCCCGTCGAGGCGCTGGCCGCGATGCGCACCACCGGCCTGCTCGGCCTGCTCGTCCCGCGCGAGTACGGCGGTCTCGGCGGCACCACCGCCGACGTGATCCGGGCCGGGGTGGCCCTCGGCCGGGTCGACATGTCCACCGCGATGATCCTGGTCATGCACTGCCAGCAGGTCGCCGCCCTGGTCCGCTTCGCCGGTCCCCGGCTGCGCGACGACGTGCTCCCGGAGATCGCCGCCGGCCAGCAGTACCTCGCCTCCGTCACCACCGAGGCGGGCAAGGGCGGCCACCTGCTGACCTCACACAGCGCCCTCGCCACCGACGACGACGGCCTCGTCCTGGACCGGTTCGCGCCGATCGTCACCGGCGGCGAGCACGCGGACGCCTTCCTCGTCACGATGCAGAGCCCCGGCACCGAGAACGCGCAGGAGGTCTCCCTGGTCTACGCCCACCGCGACCAGCTGAGCGTCGAACGCTCCGGCGACTGGGACCCCCTGGGCATGCGGGCGAGCCACAGCGTCGCCCTGCGCCTGTCCGGGACCGTTCCGGCCCACCAGGTCGTCGGTGAACACGGAGACTTCCACACCGTCGTCACCTCCGTGTTCGGACCCATGGCCCACCTGGGCTGGTCCGCCTGCTGGCTCGGCACCGCGGCCGGAGCCCTCTCCCGCGTGGTGAAACTCCTGCGCTCCCCGCGCACCCGCGGCCGGGCCGACCTCGACTCCGAACTGCTGCTCACCCGGCTCTCGCGGACCCGGCAGCGCATCGACACCGTGCACGCGCTGCTCCAGCACACCCGCACCGCCCTGGAGCAGGCTCCGGACGTGACCGCCCCCCGGACGCAACTCCTGCTGAACGGACTGAAGATCACCGCCGCCGAGGAGTGCCACCGGGCCGTCGACGAGCTGGTGGAGGCCGTCGGGATGCGCCACGGCTACCTCAAGGACTCGCCCACCCGGCTGGAGCAGAGCCTGCGCGACCTGCGTTCCGCCGCGCTCAACTACAGCAACGACCGGCTCCACCTCGTCGACGGCAAACTCACCCTGCTCGACTCCGAGGTGCGTCTTGACTGACCTGCCCACCATCCGGGCCCCGCGGCCCCCGGCCCCGCCACCGGAGGCCGCCGACGCCCTGGCCGCCCTGCCCGGGCACGCCCCCGCCGCACGCGTGTGGGAGGCCTGCGGGGCGGCGGGGCTGATCGGGGGACTCTACGACGAGCAGGGCACGGTGGTCCCACGGCGTCTGGCGGACCTCCTGGCGGCCGTCGACGCCCGCGGCGACAACGGCGCCACGCTCAGCGTGCTCGTGCAGGCGGCGAGCGCCCTGCCGGTCCTGGTCACCGAAGCGCCCGGCGAGGGGCCGGTACGCCAGGCGCTGGACGGGGTCCGCTCCGGCCGGCAGACCCTCGCCCTGGCCGCCACCGACAGGGATGCCGCCGGTTCCGACCTCGCCGGGCTCACCACGGCGGTGGACATCGGCCCCGACGAGCTCGTGCTGCGCGGCGGCAAACGCTGGATCACCACCGCCTGCGCCGCCGACTGGTTCCTGGTGCTCGCCCGGCACCGGCCCGGCCGGCACTTCACCAGCTTCACCTGGGTCCTGGTGCCGTCCGGCGCCCCCGGGGTCCGGGTGACCCCCGCAGAGACCGATCTGCTGCCCGGCTCCGCCACCGGACACGTCGAGTTCACCGACGTACGGCTGGCCCCCGGTCACGTCGTCGGCCGGCCCGGACGCGGCATGGCCGCCTTCGCCCGCCACATGGGCACCGAACGGCTCGCCGGAGCCCAGTGGGCCCTCGCCCTCACCGGCAGAGTGCTCGCCGACACCAAGGAACGACTGACGCTGCGCACCGTGGACGGCACCCCGCTGTGGCAGAACCCCGCCGTACGCCAGCGCTACGCCACCTGCCTCGTACAGGTGCGACAGCTGCGGGCGCTCTGCGACCAGCTCGGCGACCGGATCGCCCGGCAACGGGACCTCGCGGCGGCGGCCCTGCTCAAGAGCGCGGTCGGTCTCACCGTGGACCCGGTCCTCACGGCCTGCTCACAGCTGCAAGGGGCGGACGGCCTGGCGCGGGACGGGGCCCAGCGCATCCGTGCCGAGGCCGCCGTGTTCGGCATCGGCGGCGGAGTCACCGAACTCGTCCTCGACGCCGTCGCCGACCACGCGGACCAGATCCTCGGGGAGCTGAGCCCGTGACCGCGACCCCCACCCGCGTCGCCCCGGACGTCTGGGTCGCCACCGGAACGCGCGACCGGTGGCGCGCCGCCGCCGCACACGCCGAGGATCTGGCCGCCGCGGCACCGCTGCCGCACCCGCGCCGGGCCGAATACCTCGCGGGCCGCGCCCTGCTGCGCCACCTGCTCCGGCTCACCGTTCCCGAGCACGCGGAGGCCTCCGTGCGGACCGACGGGCACGGGCGGCCCTACCTCGAAGGCGCTCCGGACACCGGCATCAGCATCTCCCACGACGGGGATACGGTGGCGGCCGCCGTGGGCCGCCGCCACCGGGTCGGCGTGGACGTCCAACTCCCGTCGCGGAGTGTGCCCGACGGTCTGCTGCGCCGCTGTCTGGGCCCGCACGCCGACCACGTACGAACCCTGCCCGCACGGCGGCGCGCTCTCGAACTGGCCTGGGTGTGGACCGTGCAGGAAGCCTGCGTCAAAGCCGCCGGCACCGGACTGTCCGGCAGCCCCTGGACCATCGACGTGCCGCCCGGACACCGGCAGGGTACCTGGGGCGCCTACCGCTGGATCAGCCTGCGCGACCACTCCCGCACTCCCTTGAGCTGTGCCTACACCCGCCTCGACGATGCTCGGGAGACCCTGTGTTCCTGACCGATGTCCCCTCCACCATGCCGGGCCTCAGCTGCTACACCACCAACCTGCTGGCCCACCTGGCGCCGGACCTGCCCGACGTCCGGCGGCGGCTGGCCGGCGGCGTCCGGCTCGCCGTACGCACCGACCTGCCGGCCGGGCACCTGGCCTTCTCGCACCATCCGCGTATCGACACCGGCGACGACGGCAGCCGCCTGGAAGCGGCCGGTGCACCCGACTGGGCCGGCACGCGCGAGGCCCTGCACCACCTGCTGCGCCGGGACGGCCGGGTCCTCGCCGCCGGGAACGTCCGCCATCTGCCCTGGTCGCCGGCGTACGGTCAGATGGACGCCCCGCACTGGTTACTGGTCCGGGAGCACCGTGACGGCCGCTGGCTGATCGCCGACCACTTCGCCGCCCTCACCCCCCACGGCGACCAGGAACCCTTCCGCGGCTGGATCGAGGACGCCCAGCTCGCGGCGGCTCTCGCCCCGACCGGGGAGCCGGCACCGGAGATCGCCCGGCGCGACCGTCTCGCCCTCGGCGAGGAGATCTCCCTCCCGCCGCACGACCACTACCGCTGGTTCGCGCGCGCACCCGCCCCACCGGACCGGCAGACCGGCGGGACACCCGGACCCGGTACCTGGATACTCGGGCTCGACCCCGCGCTGGAACACGTGTCCCAGGTCCTGTGCGCGGACCCGGACGCGGTGACGCGGCACGTCGACGACCTGTGGGCGGCATCCCGCCACCACACCTTCAGGCTCGCCTTCGACGTCGCGGCCGGCACCGCCGACTCCGACAAGGCGGCGGCCGTCTCGACCGCCTGGGAGGAGCTGCCCCGGGCGCTGAGGTTCGCCGCCCAGTCCGCCGCCCGCGGCCGTCCCCGGCCGGGGGCGATCGAGCGCTCGGTGGATCAACTCCGCGCGGCGCTCAAGGACATGCCGGCAGCCGACGGGGCGTGACAGCGGGCCGGCCCGGACCGCCCCGGGCCGCGCCCCGGGGGGTCGGACCGGGTGCCGCACGGGATCGACGCCGGTGAGTCGTACGACGCACGTCATCGGCGCGGGGCCGCCCGGGTGTCCCGGCCGTGCGGGGCTCAGGCGCGTGGCCGGCCGGTCTCGCTCCGGGGGCCGTTCCAGTCCAGGCACAGGACCGTGGCGTCGTCCTTGGGCGGGCGGCCGCCGTAGGCGTCGGCCACCGCGGTGATCACCGTGCGGACGACCTCACGCGGGTGCTCCGCGGCGGTCCGCGCAAGGAGTCCGGGCAGGTCGACCGTCTCCGCCTCGCGCTCCTGCACGCCGTCGGTGTACAGCAGGACGCGGTCGCCGGGGCGCAGGTCGAAGTCCTGGATCCGGTAGGCACCCTGCGGAGGGAAGCCGAACGGCATGTCGACCCGCAGCGCGACCTCCGCGACCTGGCCGTCGCGCATCCGGAGCGGTGCGGGATGGCCGGCGTTGACGAGCTGGGCGCGGCTCCCGTCCAGGGCGACGCGGAGCAGCTGGCCGGTGGCGAAGGTGTTGGTCCCGTGGTCGAGGAGGGCCTGGTGCATCTGGCGGGCCTGTTCGGCCAGATCGGTTCCGGCGCGGCGGGCGCCGCGTGAGGCGTTCACCGCGAGCGTGGCGATCAGCGAGGCGTTGACGTCGTGGCCCATGGCGTCGGTGACGGACAGGTGCAGGGCGCTGTTGTCGAGGCTGTAGTCGTAGGTGTCCCCGGCGATGTCGGAGGCCGGGACCAGCGCTCCGGCGAGAGCGAATTCGACCGCGTCGCAGGAGGGAGCGGAGGGCAGGAGCTGGCGCTGGATCTCCGCCGCCAGGCTGACCGGCGTGGTGCGGTTGCCCCAGTGGTAGAGGTCGGTGAAGCGGCGGTCGGTGACGATGATGTACGCCAGCGCGTGCGCGGCCTCCGCGACCTGGGCCAGTACGTCGTCGGTGACGGTGTCGAGGAACAGCTCCAGCACGCCGATGGCGTCACCGCGGTTGGTCACCGGCGCGAGGACGCGCTGCCCCTTCCCGTCCTGCCCCTCCCGCACCGGCTTCTGGGACCGCAGCACCTTCTCGTAGATGCCGCTGCCGGCCAGCGGCACCGGCTCGGTCCGGTGCTCCTGGGAGGTGCCGGCCATGTCGCTGACCCGCAGCAGGCGGTTGCCGACCATGTCCACGAAGAGGAACGACACGTACCGCGCACCGAACCGGGTGCGCAGGTCGCGCGCCACGACATCGACCGAATTCACCGGTGCGGCATCCCGCGCGGCCGCCAGCACCGAGGCCAGTTCCATCCCGTCACCCGCCACCACAGCCTCCTCAGTAGGACGTGCTTATGCCCTCCCTGCCCCGGTTCAGTGCCGCCGGGTACGCAGCCGGGTTCGCCGGATGTCCTCGTACACCGTGGGGGCGCGCACCCGGCCGACCGTGCGCTGCTTCTGAGGAATCGTTCCTCCGGGTGGGTGAGCTTGCGGTCTCCTTCCGCCGTGTCGGCTGTTCCTCCCGCGCGGGGGCGCTTTCAGTGGGTCACAGGAATCAGTGTGATCAACTGCAAATGCCATCAGATACGCACTATCCGGTCCATTCCGGTGCGGGGTGGTCCGGGACGGCCCCGGAGGTATCAGCCATGTCCCACGTCGGCGTCCCGCGCGGGACGGTACGAAAGCGCCGCTCGCTCGCGCTCCTCACGGTGGGGGTGCTCACGATCCCCGCGCTGGCGGGGTGCAGCTCCGACACCGAGGACACCTCCCGAGGGGTCCCGCAGGACATCGCGCCCGCCGCCCGCGACCGGGTCGCCGACGGATCCACGGTGAACTGGGCCGTTGACGCGATGCCCACCACCCTCAACGCCTTCCAGGCGGACGCCGACAGCGCCACCACCAAGATCACCGGGGCCCTGCTGCCCACGCTCTTCGCGATGGACGCGGCCGGGCAGCCCAAGCTCAACCCGGACTACCTGGAGTCCGCCAAGATCATCGAGCGCGAGCCGAAGCAGGTCGTCCTCTACAAGCTCAACCAGCAGGCGGTCTGGAGCGACGGCCGCGAGATCGGCGCCCCCGACTTCGTCGCCCAGTGGCGGGCGCTCAGCGGCAAGGACTCGGCCTTCTGGACGGCCCGCAACGCCGGTTACGAGCGGATCGAGAAGATCGAGCGCGGCGCCGACGACCTCCAGGTCCGGGTCACGTTCGCGAAGCCGTACGCGGACTGGCGCTCGCTCTTCTCGCCGCTCTACCCGAAGGAGATCACCGGCTCGCCGGACACCTTCAACGACGGCGCGCGCACCGCGCTGAAGAACACCGCGGGGCCCTTCCAGCTCAAGAGCGTGAGCAAGGCCAAGGGGACCGTCACCCTCGTTCGCAGCCCCCGCTGGTGGGGCGATAAGGCCAAGCTGGACAGCCTCGTCTTCCGGGCCGTCGCGCCCAAGGACCGCACCAAGGCCCTCGCCGACGGCACCGTGCACATCGCCGACATCGACGCCACCACCGCCGACCGCATCACCCTCGCCCTCCGCGACGGCAGCAACGGCCAGCCGCTCACCCACGGCCCCGGCGCCGACCTCACTCCCGCCGCCGCGCTGCGCTCCTGGGCCCTGGCGCACGGCTCCGACGAGGAGCAGGCCGAGATCGCGCAGGCGGCCCGCGAGAAGACCCGCAAGGCCGTCGCCGCGTACGGGGCGGAGCAGAAGGCCCTGCGCGGCTATGCCGTACGCAAGTCCCTGGAGCCCGCCTACACCCAGCTCGCGCTGAACGGCGAGTCGGGCCCGCTCGCGGACGACCGGGTCCGCCGCGCGGTGGCCCGAGCGCTGGACCGGCAGGAGATCGCCGAGACCGTACTGAAGCCGCTCGGGCTCCCGGCGAAGCCGCTCGGCAGCCACCTGGCCCTGGCCGGGCAGCCCGGCTACAAGGACGGCAGCGGGGCGCTCGGCGACCAGAACACCAAGGAGGCCCAGGCGCTGCTGGCCGACGCGGGCTGGACGCAGGGCGGTGCGGCGGAGAAGCCGAAGGACACCAAGGCAGGCAGCGAGGCGGAGAAGAAGGACAGCAAGGAGGAGGAGAAGGACAGCAAGGACAGCAAGGACAGCAAGGAAGGCACGGAGAAGACCGAGGCGGACGAGGAGAAGGCCGAGAAGACCGACAAGGACGAGAAGGCCGAGGAGAAGGCGGAGAAGAAGGCCGGCGAGACGGACGACCGGGCCGCCACCGGCTCCGACGACAGCGCCGCCTCCCGCGCCGAAGGCCTCTACATCGTCGGCCAGGACGACAAGCCGGGCGCGGGACCCGTCCAGGGCCCGGACGCCTCCGGCGCCATCCGCATCCTGGCCCCCTCCCAGGCCGCCGCCGCCCAGAGCCTCGCCCTGCTCCGCCAGGCGCGCGCCCTGAGCGAGGACGGCTCCGCCGCCGACACCGCCGCCAAGGCCAACGCCCAGGACAAGCAGCCCGGCGGAGCCGCCGGCGCGTACGCCCCCCTGGGCACCGCCGCACCCGCACCCGCCTCGGTGCAGGGCCCGCTCGGCAAGGACGGCAAGACGCTGACCCTGCGCTTCGTGCTCCCCTCAGGGCCCGGCTCGCAGTCGCTGCGCGGCGTCGGCGACAAGATCGCGGCGATGCTGGAGAAGATCGGCATCGGTACGGAGATCACCAAGGTCCCCGACGAGAGCTACTTCAAGGACCACATCGCCTCCGGCGACTACGACCTGGCGCTCTACTCCTGGCCCGCCACGGCCTACCCGGCCACCGACGGACGCCCGATCTACGCCAAGCCGGAGCCGGCCACCGACGGTTCGCTCCTCGTCGAGCAGAACTACACCCGGGTCGGCACCGACCACATCGACCAGCTCTTCGACCAGGCGGTCGCCGAGCTCGACGAGAAGGCCTCACGGGAGCTGATGAAGCAGGCGGACGCCCGGATCTGGGCGGCCGCCGGATCGATTCCGCTCTTCCAGCGCCCGCAGCTCGTCGCGGTGGACAAGAAGCTCGCGAACATCGGTGCCTTCGGTTTCGCGGCCCCCCGTTATCAGGACATCGGGTTCACGGACCGGCAAGCGGCAGGTTCCCCCGCAGACCGCAAGAAGTAGCAGGTCAGCGGAGAAAATAGCAGGTCAACGGTTTGCACAAGCTCAGATGCTGCTCAAAACCCTTGCCCGTCGGAGACCCCGGCGGGCAAGGTGGTATCCGCCCTGACCCGGGCCGTCCGACCTCCTCACACCCTCCCCCCACGCGGTCCTCCACCGGCCGTCGCCGCTTCTTGACATGAGCTGAATATCGGCTGAATCACACGGGAAGACCGCCTCCGCGGATCGGCCCGGGAAGCCCGGCGTGCGCGGGGCCCGTACCATGGGACGAGCCGTGGCGTGCCGCCCGGCGGGCGTACGAGGACTCGAAGACCGACTGAGACGCCTGATCCCACGATCCGAGAGAAGCGCAAGCCACCCATGCCCACGCGCCACGACATCCGTAACGTAGCCATCGTCGCCCACGTCGACCACGGCAAGACCACGCTGGTCGACGCCATGCTCAAGCAGGCCGGCTCCTTCGCCGCGCACGCTGCCGAGTCGCTCGACGACCGCATGATGGACTCGAACGACCTGGAGCGTGAGAAGGGCATCACGATCCTCGCCAAGAACACGGCGGTGAAGTACCACCCCAAGGACGGCGGGGACCCGATCACGATCAACATCATCGACACCCCCGGCCACGCCGACTTCGGTGGTGAGGTCGAGCGCGGTCTGTCGATGGTGGACGCGGTCGTGCTGCTCGTCGACGCCTCCGAGGGCCCGCTGCCCCAGACCCGCTTCGTGCTGCGCAAGGCGCTGGCCGCGAAGATGCCGGTCATCCTCTGCATCAACAAGACGGACCGCCCGGACTCCCGGATCGCCGAGGTCGTCGACGAGACGTACGACCTGTTCCTGGACCTGGACGCGGACGAGGACCAGATCGAGTTCCCGATCGTCTACGCCTGTGCCCGTGACGGCGTCGCCTCGCTGACCAAGCCCGAGGACGGCACCGTCCCGCAGGACAGCGAGAACCTGGAGCCGTTCTTCTCCACGATCCTCAGCCACGTCCCGGCCCCGGAGTTCGACGAGGCCGCGCCGCTCCAGGCCCACGTGACCAACCTGGACGCCGACAACTTCCTCGGCCGTATCGCGCTCTGCCGCGTCGAGCAGGGCGAGCTGCGCAAGGGCCAGACCGTCACCTGGATCAAGCGTGACGGCACCATGTCCAACGTCCGCATCACCGAGCTGATGATGACCGAGGCGCTCACCCGCAAGCCGGCCGAGGTGGCGGGCCCCGGTGACATCTGCGCCATCGCCGGTATCCCGGACATCATGATCGGCGAGACCCTGGCCGACACCGAGAACCCGATCGCGCTGCCGCTGATCACGGTCGACGAGCCGGCCATCTCGATGACCATCGGCACCAACACCTCGCCGCTCGTCGGCAAGGGCGGCAAGGGCCATAAGGTCACCGCCCGCCAGGTGAAGGACCGCCTGGACCGCGAGCTGATCGGTAACGTCTCGCTCCGCGTCCTGGACACCGAGCGCCCCGACGCCTGGGAGGTCCAGGGCCGTGGTGAGCTCGCGCTCGCCATCCTGGTCGAGCAGATGCGCCGCGAGGGCTTCGAGCTGACCGTCGGCAAGCCCGAGGTCGTCACCAAGCAGATCGACGGCAAGGTCCACGAGCCGATCGAGCGCATGACGATCGACTCGCCCGAGGAGCACCTCGGCGCCATCACCCAGCTCATGGCGACCCGCAAGGGCCGCATGGAGACCATGACGAACCACGGCTCCGGCTGGGTCCGCATGGAGTGGATCGTCCCGTCCCGCGGCCTCATCGGCTTCCGTACGGAGTTCCTCACGCAGACCCGCGGTACGGGCATCGCGCACTCCATCTTCGAGGGCCACGAGCCGTGGTTCGGCGAGCTGCGCACCCGTCACAACGGCTCGCTGGTGGCGGACCGTTCGGGTTCGGTGACGCCGTTCGCGATGGTCAACCTCCAGGAGCGCGGTGTCATCTTCACCGAGGCCGGCACCGAGGTGTACGAGGGCATGATCATCGGCGAGAACTCCCGCGCCGACGACATGGACGTGAACATCACCAAGGAGAAGAAGCTCACCAACATGCGTGCGGCCTCCGCGGACACCACGGAGAACGTGGTCCCGGCCCGCAAGCTCTCCCTGGAGCAGTCCCTGGAGTTCTGCCGCGAGGACGAGTGCATCGAGGTGACCCCGGAGACCGTGCGGATCCGCAAGGTCGTCCTGGACGCCAAGGAGCGCGGCCGCACCGCCTCCCGCGCCAAGCGCTGACGCCAGCCCCGCGGCAGCGGGCACGTAACCCGGTAGCCGGGTGCTGGGACGGTTCTCGGCGCCCGGCGGTACGGGGACCGAGTACGGCGAGATCGGTCCGGCCTTCCACGACCTGTGGAGGCCGGACCTTTCGCTTGTCCCGTACGCCGGCCTTCCCGTTTCCCGCGGCCGCAGCCGGAACGTGCCGCCGGAAACATCCTGATGGAGCGTCACCATCCGGTCCGACCGGGTCGGCAATACGCCTGTCAGGGCCCTGGTTCCGGTGGGAGAATGCGGTTCAGGACAGGTCGGTACGCAATCCATTTTCCTGATGCATGTGTCCGGTTATCGGGCGTCGCCCTCCGGAAGTTGCGTTAACAGTCCGTTTCGCGGGCGTCTGTCTAGGATCACTTTGTCCGGATTTCGGGCATCCGAGGACCGGTGATGTTGTCAAACCGAGACCCTTTAAGTGTGGTTTACGGCCCGGTCGTACTCAATAGTTGGCTCCATTGAGCTCGGGTCAATGGGTCACGCGCTGTGGGGAGCGCCGACTCACGAGCACACTTCAGGGTCACTGTTCATCGCCGTCAGGGGTGTCGGCGACGTTCCAGTGCCCCTCTCGTAGTGATCAAAAGTGGACTCTTGAGGAGGAGAACCCATGCGTGGTTCCAAGATGGTCGGGTGCGCGATAGTCGTCGCCCTGGCTGCGACCGCCTGTGGCGGTGGCGGTAGCGACGAGGGCGACAAGGGCTCGTCCGGCGGCGGGTTCAGCATGAACATCGCCGAGCCCAAGCGACTCATCCCGCAGTCGGTCACCGAGTCCGGTGGCTCGCAGGTCCTGTCGGGCCTGTTCACCCCGCTCGTCGACTTCGACTCGAAGAACGAGCCGGTGCTGGCCGCCGCGGAGTCCATCGAGAGCCCGGACAACAAGGTCTGGACGATCAAGATCAAGGACGCCACCTGGCACGACGGCAAGCCCGTCACCGCCAAGGACTACGTCGCCGCCTGGAACTGGGGCGCCTACGGCCCGAACACGGCCGACGGCAACTACTTCTTCAGCACCATCCAGGGCTACGACGAGATGAACCCCGTCGACCCGGACGGCGAGGAAGGCCCGAAGAAGGCCGCCGCGCCGAAGGCCAAGGAGCTCACCGGCCTCAAGGCCGTCGACGAGAAGACCATCGAGGTCACCCTCAAGGCCCCGTTCGCCGGCTACAAGTCGGTCCTCGGCTACACGGTGTTCTACCCCGTGCCCGAGGCCGCCCTCGCCGACGTCAAGGCGTACGAGGAAGCCCCGATCGGCCAGGGTCCGTTCCAGATGGACGGCAAGTGGAACCACGACAAGTTCGTGAAGGTCAAGGCCTACCCGGACTACAAGCTCGGTGAGAAGCCGAAGGTCGACTCGGTCGAGTTCCGGATCTTCCAGGACCAGAACACCGCGTACAACGACCTGCTCGCCAACAACCTCGACATCGTGGACCAGATCCCGACCGAGGTCATGGGCACCGCCCCGAGCGAGCTCGGTGACCGCTTCAAGACGTCGCCGGCCTCCACCTTCCAGTTCGTCGCCTTCCCGACGTACGACAAGAAGTACAGCGACCCGCGCGTGCGCAAGGCCATCTCGATGGCCATCGACCGCGACGAGATCATCAAGGTGGTCTTCCAGGGTTCGCAGTCCTCCGCGCGTTCCTTCGTCTCCCCGGTCGTGGGCGGCTACCGCGAGGACACCTGTGGCGAGGCCTGCAAGTTCGACCCCGCCGCCGCCAAGAAGCTGCTCGCCGAGGCCGGCGGCATCGCCGGTAACAAGATCAACATCGGTCACAACGCCGATGGCGGTCACGAGCAGTGGATCAACGCCACGTGTGACCAGCTCAAGAAGAACCTGGGCCTGGAGTGCGTGAGCCAGGCCGTGCCGAAGTTCGCCGAGCTGCTGACGCAGGTCGAGAACAAGAAGTTCTCCGGCATGTTCCGCATGGGCTGGATCATGGACTACCCGTCCATGGAGAACTACCTGGGCCCGCTGTACACCACCAACGGTTCCTCGAACTACTACGGGTACAGCAACAAGGACTTCGACCGCCTCGTCTCCGAGGGCCGTCAGGCCAAGACCGAGGAAGAGGCCATCGTCAAGTGGCAGGCCGCCGAGGACATCCTCGCCAAGGACATGCCGGTGATCCCGCTGCGCTTCGGCAAGAACGTCTTCGGTCACTCGACCAACGTCAAGAACGTTGAGCTGAACGTGTTCAACCAGGTTGAGCTCACCAAGGTCGAGAAGTCCTGACCTGCGTCCTCGCATGACGCAGTAGGCAAAAATTAGGGCCTGACGACGGGGGGCGGACCCAATCCGCCCCCCGTCGTTCCCACGAGGAGGAACCATGGGCCGCTACGTCGCAAGACGGCTGCTCCAGATGCTCCCGGTCATCATCGGGACCACCTTTCTGGTCTTCGCTCTCGTCACCGCCATGGGCGGTGACCCGGTACAGAACCTGTACGGAGAGCGACCTGTCCCGGAGGCGACCAGAGCCGCGCTGACCGCGCAGTACCACCTGGACGACCCCCTGCCGATCCGCTACGGCTACTACCTCGCGGGTCTGGTCCAGGGTGATTTCGGGACGAGCCTCAGCGGCTCCCGTCCCATCAGCGAAATGATCGCCGACGCGTGGCCGGAGACCCTCCGCATCGCCGGCATCGCCTTCGTCTTCGAAATGATCATCGGTGTCGCCGCCGGTGTGATGGCGGGCATGCGGCGCGGAAAGTTCCTGGACAATCTCGTCCTGCTCTCCACGCTGACCGTCATCGCTGTCCCGATCTTCGTCCTCGGGCAGGTCAGCCAGATCTTCCTGGGCGTCAAGGCCGGCATCTTCCCCGTCTCGGGGACCAACGAGGGTTTCGCCAGCTACCTTCTGCCCGGCCTCGTGCTCGGTTCCGTCTCGCTCGCCTACATCGCACGCCTCGCCAGAGCCTCCGTCGCGGAGAACCTGCGGATGGACTACGTGCGTACGGCGAAGGCGAAGGGCCTTTCCCCGTCCCGCATCACCGGCATCCACGTCCTGAGGAACTCGCTGATCCCCGTGGTCACCTACCTCGGCGCGGACCTCGGAACGCTCATGGGCGGGGCCATCGTCACCGAACGGATCTTCAACATCCCCGGTGTCGGCTACAACCTCTTCAAGGCGATCCAGATCGAGGACGGACCGGCGCTCGTCGGCTTCGTGACCCTCCTCGTCATCGTCTACGTGGTGATGGCGCTCGTCGTGGACCTGCTCTATGCCGTGCTTGACCCGAGGATTCGCTATGCCTGACGCAACCAAGACCTCCGCAGCCCCGGAGTCCGCCGAGGAGGCCAAGGCCGCATCGGCGAAGGGCACCAAGGCTCCCGTGAAGGAGCTGGCCAAGCCGCGCAGCCTCCTCCAGGACGCGATCCGCGACCTCGTGCGCCGACCGCTCTTCCTGATCCCCTCCGGCATCATCCTGGTGCTGGTCGCCATGGCCGCGTTCCCGTCGCTGTTCGCCAGCGCCGACCCGCAACTGTGCGAACTGGGCCGCTCGTTGCAGAAGCCCAGCGCCGACGCCTGGTTCGGCTACGACGCCCGTGGCTGCGATGTCTACGCCCGTACGATCTACGGCACCCGCACCTCGATCACCGTCGGTGTCCTCGCCACCCTCGGCTCGGCCCTCATCGCCCTGGTCTTCGGCCTCGTCGCCGGGTTCTACGGCAAGTGGGTCGACGCGATCATCTCGCGCGGCATCGACATCGTGATGGGCATTCCGTTCCTCGTCGGCGCCATCGTCATCCTCAACAGCTTCCGCGACGACGACGGTTTCCGTATCGGCGGCATCTGGGGCGTGCTCACCGCGCTCACCGTGCTCGGCTGGATGAGCATGGCCCGCATCATGCGGTCCACCGCCATGCAGACCAAGCAGTCCGACTACGTCACCGCCGCCCGCTCGCTCGGTGCCTCCACCGGCCGGCTGATGTTCCGGCACGTGCTGCCGAACGCGCTGACCCCGCTGATCGTGCTGGCGACCATCTCGCTCGGCGTGATCATCTCGGCCGAGGCGACGCTCAGCTTCCTCGGTGTCGGTATTCAGGAGCCGACCATCTCCTGGGGCGTCATGATCAACCAGTCGCTGGGGCGGATCCGCGAGTCGCTGCACCCGCTGCTCTTCCCGGCCGGCTTCGTCAGCATCACCGTGCTGGCGTTCATCATGCTCGGCGACGCGGTGCGCGACGCCCTCGACCCCAAGCTGCGCTGAGGGAGGCGTACGTGACTACGATCGAAAAAACCGCGAACGTCCCCGCTCCCCGCAGCGACGACGGACACCAGGGCCCGCTGCTCGAAGTGCGTGACCTGCACGTCGAGTTCCACACCCGCGAGGGTGTCGCCAAGGCGGTCAACGGGGTCAACTACACCGTCGACGCCGGTGAGACGCTGGCCGTGCTCGGCGAGTCCGGCTCCGGCAAGTCCGTGACCGCGCAGGCGATCATGGGCATCCTGGACATGCCTCCGGGCCGTATCCCGCAGGGAGAGATCCTCTTCCGCGGCCAGGACATGCTCACCATGTCCGAGGAGGAGCGCCGCAAGATCCGTGGCCGCCGGGTCGCGATGATCTTCCAGGACGCGCTCTCCTCGCTGAACCCGGTCCTGACCGTCGGCTACCAGCTCGGCGAGATGTTCCGCGCGCACCTCGGCATGTCCAAGAAGGACGCCAAGCTCAAGGCCATCGAGCTGATGGACCGGGTGCGTATCCCGGCGGCGAAGGAGCGGGTCAACGACTACCCGCACCAGTTCTCCGGCGGTATGCGCCAGCGCATCATGATCGCCATGGCGCTGGCCCTGGAGCCCGATCTGATCATCGCGGACGAGCCCACGACCGCTCTGGACGTCACCGTCCAGGCTCAGGTCATGGACCTACTCGCGGAGCTCCAGCGCGAGTACAACATGGGGCTCATCCTGATCACCCACGACCTCGGCGTGGTCGCCGACGTCGCGGACAAGATCGCGGTGATGTACGCGGGCCGGATCGTCGAGACCGCCCCGGTGCACGAGCTCTACAGCCGCCCGTCGCACCCCTACACGCGCGGTCTGCTCGACTCGATCCCGCGGCTGGACCAGAAGGGCCAGGAGCTCTACGCGATCAAGGGCCTGCCGCCCAACCTGACGCGTATCCCGTCGGGTTGCGCGTTCAACCCCCGCTGCCCCAAGGCGCAGGACATCTGCCGTACGGAGATCCCGGCGCTGCACCCGGTTACCGAGCGGGACGGCACCGACCTGCCGGGCCGCGGAAGCGCGTGCCACTTCTGGAAGGAGACGATCCATGGCTGAGCTCGACAAGGAGTCCGTGGACGCCACCCCTAACGTCACCGAGGTGGAGACGGTCGACGCCGCCACCGAAGCGGAGGCCGTAGCCGCTATCGAGGCGCCGGTCGAGCGGGGCGAGCCGATCCTCCAGGTGCGCAACCTGGTCAAGCACTTCCCGCTGACCCAGGGCATCCTCTTCAAGAAGCAGATCGGCGCGGTCAAGGCCGTGGACGGGATCTCCTTCGATCTCTTCCAGGGCGAGACGCTCGGCATCGTGGGCGAGTCCGGCTGTGGCAAGTCCACGGTCGCCAAGCTGCTCATGATGCTGGAGAAGGCGACCGCCGGCGAGGTCTTCTACAAGGGCCAGGACATCACCAAGCTGTCCGGGCGCGCGCTGAAGGCGGTGCGCCGCAACATCCAGATGGTGTTCCAGGACCCGTACACCTCGCTGAACCCGCGCATGACGGTCGGCGACATCATCGGGGAGCCGTTCGAGATCCACCCCGAGGTGGCTCCGAAGGGCGACCGGCGGCGCAAGGTCCAGGAGCTCCTGGACGTCGTCGGCCTGAACCCGGAGTACATCAACCGGTACCCGCACCAGTTCTCCGGCGGCCAGCGCCAGCGCATCGGCATCGCCCGCGGCCTCGCGCTCAACCCGGAGATCATCATCTGCGACGAGCCGGTCTCCGCGCTCGACGTGTCGGTGCAGGCGCAGGTCATCAACCTGATGGAGAAGCTCCAGGACGAGTTCAACCTCTCCTACCTCTTCATCGCGCACGACCTCTCCATCGTCCGGCACATCTCGGACCGGGTCGGCGTCATGTACCTCGGCAAGATGGCCGAGATCGGTACGGACACGCAGATCTACGACCACCCGACGCACCCGTACACCCAGGCGCTGCTCTCCGCGGTGCCGGTGCCGGACCCGTCCGCGCGTGAGGGCCGGGAGCGGATCATCCTCACCGGTGACGTTCCGTCACCGGCGAACCCGCCGTCGGGCTGCCGATTCCGCACCCGGTGCTGGAAGGCCGAGGAGCGCTGCGCCACGGAGGTGCCGCTGCTGGCGATCCCCGAGCGCTTCGTCGCCTCGGGCGGCCCGGCCGCGCACGAGTCGGCGTGCCACTTCGCGGAGGAGAAGGACGTCGTTCACGCGGCGTAACCTCTCGGCGTAGCTGTACGTCGGATGCCCGGCCCCTTCGATAGGGGCCGGGCATCCGTGCGTCCGGCCGCGCCCGTGCCCGTACGGGGTAAGCCCACATGCGATGTGTGGCGGTATGGGGTGATATGAGGCATTGAGCTACTCGATGACTCTAGGAGGCACTTCATGCGCGGAGCCACACGGACCCGGTGGGCCGCATGTGCGGTGGCCGTCGCCCTGGCAGCGACGGCCTGCGGCGGCGGAGGCGACGACAGCGGCGGCAGCGGCGCCGACGGGATCGTGAGCTCCTCCTGGGGCGACCCGCAGAACCCGCTGGAGCCCGCCAACACCAACGAGGTACAGGGCGGCAAGGTCCTCGACATGGTCTTCCGGGGGCTCGTCCGGTACGACCCCAAGACCGGCGAGGCGCAGAACATGCTCGCCGAGTCCATCGACTCCGACGACGCCCAGAACTTCACGGTCAAGCTCAAGGAAGGCTGGACCTTCTCCAACGGCGAGAAGATCACCGCCAAGTCCTTCGTGGACGCCTGGAACTACGGCGCGGCGCTGAAGAACAACCAGAAGAACGCCTACTTCTTCCAGTACATCGAGGGGTACGAGCAGGTCCACCCCGAGTCCGGCTCCGCCTCCGCCGAGACCCTCTCCGGCCTCAAGGTCGTCGACGACCTGACCTTCACCGCCAAGCTCAGCCAGAAGTTCTCCCTCTGGCCCGACACCCTCGGCTACGCGGCCTTCGCGCCGCTGCCCAAGGCGTTCTACACCGACCACGACGCCTGGCTCTCCAAGCCCGTCGGCAACGGCCCGTACACCGTCGAGTCGTACGCCAAGGGCTCCGCGATGAGCCTGCGGAAGTGGGACGACTACCCGGGCGACGACAAGGCGAAGAACGGCGGCGTCGACCTCAAGGTCTTCACCGACAACAACACCGCCTACACCTCGCTGACCTCCGGCAACCTCGACCTGGTCGACGACGTGCCCGCCTCCCAGCTCCGGAACGTGGAGCAGGACCTCGGTGACCGGTACATCAACACCCCCGCCGGCATCATCCAGACGATCTCGTTCCCGTTCTACGACAAGGAATGGGACACGGACAACGCCCGCAAGGTGCGCCAGGGCCTCTCCATGGCGATCAACCGGAAGCAGATCACCGACCAGATCTTCCAGAAGACCCGCACTCCCGCGACCGACTGGACCTCCCCGGTCCTCGGCGAGGACGGCGGCTTCAAGGAAGGGCTCTGCGGCAAGGAGTGCGAGTACGACAAGGCCGCGGCCAAGAAGCTGATCGACGAGGGCGGCGGCATCCCCGGCGGCCAGCTGAAGCTCTCGTACAACGCGGACACCGGCTCCCACAAGGAGTGGGTCGACGCCGTCTGCAACAGCATCAACAACGTCATGGGCAACAACAAGGCCTGCGTCGGCGGCCCGATCGGCACCTTCGCCGACTTCCGCAGCCAGGTCTCCACCCAGAAGATGACGGGCCCCTGGCGCGCCGGCTGGCAGATGGACTACCCGCTCATCCAGAACTTCCTGCAGCCGCTCTACTACACCAACGCCCCGTCCAACGACGGCAAGTGGACCAACAAGGACTTCGACGACCTGGTCGACAAGGCCAACGCCGAGACCGACAAGGCGAAGGCCATCACCACCTTCCAGGACGCGGAGAAGGTGCTGGTCGAGCAGATGCCGTCCATCCCGCTCTGGTACCAGAACGGCAGCGCGGGCTACTCGGAGCGGATCGACAACGTCGAGCTGAACCCCTTCAGCGTGCCGGTCTACACGGAGATCACGGTCAACTGACCCGCCGGGACCGGGGGCCGGGGCGCCTGGGGCGTGTCCGGCGGATCCTGATCCGCCGGACACGCCCTGAAGCGCCCCGGCCCTCAAGCCCATCCGCCCGTCCGGCCTGACCGACAAGGCACCCCCCGACCCCCGGAGCCCCTCATGGGACGTTATGTGATCCGGCGGCTGCTGCAGATGATCCCCGTCTTCTTCGGCACCACGCTGCTGATCTTCCTCATGGTGAACGTGATGGGCGACCCCATCGCGGGCCTCTGCGGCGACCGCCAGTGCGATCCGGCCACCGCCGCCCAGCTGCGCTCCGAGTTCGGCCTCGACAAGCCGGTGTGGCAGCAATACCTGACGTACATGGGGAACCTCTTCACCGGCGACTTCGGCACCGCGTTCAACGGGCAGAAGGTCACCGAGCTGATGGCCACCGCCTTCCCCATCACCATCCGGCTCACCATCGTCGCGATCGTCTTCGAGATCGTCATCGGCATCAGCCTCGGCGTCGTCACCGGCCTGCGGCGCGGCCGACCCGTCGACACCACGGTCCTCATCCTCACCCTGGTCGTCATCGCCGTCCCGACCTTCGTCACCGGCCTGCTGCTCCAGCTCCTCCTCGGCGTCAAGTGGGGCATCATCAAGCCCTCCGTCTCCCCGGACCCCACCTTCGACGAACTCCTCGTCCCCGGCCTCGTCCTCGCCTCGGTCTCGCTCGCCTACGTCACCCGGCTCACCCGGACCTCGATCGCCGAGAACGCCCGCGCCGACTACGTACGCACCGCCGTCGCCAAGGGCCTGCCCCGGCGCCGGGTCGTCGTACGGCACCTGCTGCGCAACTCCCTGATCCCCGTCGTCACCTTCATCGGCACCGACGTCGGCGCCCTGATGGGCGGAGCCATCGTCACCGAACGGATCTTCAACATCCACGGGGTCGGCTACCAGCTCTACCAGGGCATCCTGCGCCAGAACTCCCAGACCGTCGTCGGGTTCGTCACCATCCTGGTCCTCGTCTTCCTGGCCGCCAACCTGATCGTCGACCTCCTGTACGCCGTACTCGACCCGAGGATCCGCTATGCCTGAGCCGCAGACCCCGGACGAAGCGATCTCCCAGGCGGGCGCCGGTGGCGCGACGGACCTCGCCATGGAGGAGGGCACCAGCCTGGAGAGGACCCCGGGCGGACCCGACGGCACCGGACCGGCCGGGAAGCCGCGCAGCCTCTGGTCGGACGCCTGGCGCGACCTGCGGCGCAACCCGGTCTTCATCATCTCCTCGCTGGTCATCCTCTTCCTGGTGATCATTTCGATCTGGCCCTCGCTGATCGCGAGCGGCGACCCGCTCCAGGCCAACCTGGACGACGCCCAGAAGGGCTCCGAGCCCGGCCACCCCTTCGGCTTCGACCCGCAGGGCCGCGACGTCTACACCCGGGTCGTGTACGGCACCCGCACCTCGGTCACCGTCGGCGTCTGCGCCACCCTCGGCGTCGCCCTCCTCGGCAGCGTCCTCGGCGGGCTCGCGGGTTTCTTCGGCGGCTGGTGGGACTCGATCCTCTCCCGCCTCACCGACGTCTTCTTCGGCATCCCCGTCATCCTCGGCGGCCTGGTCTTCCTCTCCGTCGTCACCAGCTCCACCGTCTGGCCCGTCGTCGGCTTCATCATCCTGCTCGGCTGGCCGCAGATCGCCCGTATCGCCCGCGGCTCGGTGATCACCGCCAAACAGAACGACTACGTCCAGGCGGCCCGCGCGCTCGGCGCCTCCAACTCCCGGATGCTGCTGCGCCACATCACCCCGAACGCCATCGCGCCCGTCATCGTCGTGGCGACCATCGCGCTCGGCACGTACATCTCGCTGGAGGCGACGCTCTCCTACCTCGGCGTCGGCCTGAAGGACCCGGCCGTCTCCTGGGGCATCGACATCTCCGCGGCCTCCAACTACATCCGCAACGCCCCGCACATGCTGCTCTGGCCCGCCGGGGCGCTGGCGATCACCGTGCTCGCCTTCATCATGCTCGGCGACGCGGTGCGCGACGCCCTCGACCCCAAGCTGCGCTGAGGAGCCGGTTGCCATGTTGCTCGAAGTGCGCGATCTGCACGTGGAGTTCCACACCCGCGAAGGCGTCGCCAAGGCCGTCAACGGGGTCAACTACTCGGTGGCCGAAGGCGAGACGCTCGCCGTCCTCGGGGAGTCCGGCTCCGGCAAGTCCGTCACCGCCCAGGCCGTCATGGGCATCCTCGACATGCCGCCCGGGAAGATCTCCGGCGGCGAGATCCTCTTCAAGGACCAGGACCTGCTGAAGCTCAAGGCGGAGGAGCGGCGCAAGATCCGCGGCCAGGAGATGGCCATGATCTTCCAGGACGCGCTCTCCTCGCTGAACCCGGTCCTCACCGTCGGCGAACAGCTCGGCGAGATGTACGTCGTCCACCGCGGGATGTCCCGCAAGGACGCGCGGGCCAAGGCCGTCGAGCTGATGGACCGGGTCCGCATCCCGGCGGCGAAGGAGCGGGTCGGCCAGTATCCCCACCAGTTCTCCGGCGGGATGCGCCAGCGCATCATGATCGCCATGGCGCTGGCCCTGGAGCCGTCGCTGATCATCGCGGACGAACCGACCACCGCGCTCGACGTCACCGTCCAGGCCCAGGTCATGGACCTGCTCGCCGAGCTCCAGCGCGAGCTGAACATGGGCCTCATCCTCATCACCCACGACCTCGGCGTCGTCGCGGACGTGGCCGACAAGATCGCGGTGATGTACGCGGGCCGGATCGTGGAGACCGCCCCCGTCCACGAGATCTACAAGGCGCCCGCCCACCCGTACACCAAGGGCCTCCTCCGGTCGATCCCGCGCCTGGACCAGAAGGGCCAGGAGCTGTACGCGATCAAGGGCCTGCCGCCCAACCTGCTGCACATCCCGCCCGGCTGCGCGTTCAACCCGCGCTGCCCGATGGCCAAAGACGTGTGCCGCACCGATGTGCCGCCGCTCCACGAGGTGGACGAGCGGCGCCGGAGCGCCTGCCATTTCTGGAAGGAGACGCTCGATGGACGCTGACCGGACGGGGAACGCGGCTGGCTCGACCCTGCTGTCCAAGGCGGGGGAGGGCACACGGCCGTACGTCGAAGGCGAGCCGATCCTCGAAGTACGGGACCTCGCCAAGCACTACCCGCTGACCCAGGGCATCCTCTTCAAGAAGCAGGTCGGCGCGGTCCGGGCCGTCGACGGCGTCGACTTCGACCTGCACGCGGGCGAGACGCTCGGCATCGTCGGAGAGTCCGGCTGCGGCAAGTCCACGGTCGCGCGGATGCTCGTCCACCTGGAGAAGCCGACCGCCGGCGCCATCCGCTACAAGGGCGAGGACATCTCCCAGCTCTCCGGCCGCGCGCTGAAGGCGGTGCGCCGCAACATCCAGATGGTGTTCCAGGACCCGTACACGTCGCTGAACCCGCGCATGACGGTCGGCGACATCATCGGGGAGCCGTACGAGATCCATCCCGAGGTCGCTCCGAAGGGCAGCCGGCGCCGGAAGGTGCAGGACCTGCTGGACGTGGTCGGACTCAACCCGGAGTACATCAACCGCTATCCGCACCAGTTCTCCGGCGGCCAGCGCCAGCGCATCGGCATCGCCCGCGGCCTCGCGCTCAACCCGGAGATCATCGTCGCCGACGAACCGGTCTCCGCGCTCGACGTCTCCGTACAGGCGCAGGTCGTCAACCTGCTGGACCGGCTCCAGGCGGAGTTCAGCCTCAGCTTCGTCTTCATCGCGCACGACCTCTCCATCGTGCGGCACATCTCCGACCGGGTCGGCGTGATGTACCTCGGCCGGATCGTGGAGATCGGCTCCGACGCGGAGATCTACGACCACCCCACCCACCCGTACACGCAGGCGCTGCTCTCCGCCGTCCCGGTCCCGGACCCCGAGGCCCGCGCCCACCGCGAGCGGATCATCCTGCACGGCGACGTGCCCTCGCCCGCCAACGTCCCCTCGGGCTGCCGCTTCCGCACCCGCTGCTGGAAGGCGCGGGAGCGGTGCGAGCTGGAGGTGCCGCTGCTGGCCATCCCGGCGGAGTTCCGGCTGGCCGACACCCCGGCCCGGCACGACTCGGCGTGCCACTTCGCGGAGGAGAAGCAGGTGGTGCCGCAGGAGGGGGAGCTGGAGGCCCTGGGGCGTCCGGTGGAGGAGGTGCGCGGGCCGGGAGACCCGGAAGACGGCTCCGAGGGCCTGGGAGAGCCGCCGGAGCCTTCCGGGCCCGAAGGCACTTCGTAAGGCCTGCGTCGTCAGCTGCCGGTGGCGGCGCAAGGCTCGCCGGCCTCGATCTTCTGCACCGCCGGGCCGAGGGCCGAGAGGACGGACGCGGCGTCGGTGGTCTCGTGGTGGAGGCGGACCTGCACGCCCGGGGTGCGGCCGTGGGTGGCGAACATCTTGGCGGTCCGGTCGTCGGCGGGCGCCTGGGCGACCCAGTCGACCCCGCCCTCGTCGATGCACTCCGCACCCGCCTCGGGCTCGGGCATGCCGCAGTACACGATGACGTCGCCGTCGCCCCAGGCGCCCGCACCGGCCACGTCCGTCTTCTCCAGCACGTAGCCGCCGAGTCTGTCCGGGATCGCGCCGGTGAACGTGTCACACGCCGGGTTGTCCGAGAAGGGCGGCCTGACGAGGGTGTAGCCGTCGCCGCTGCCACATCCGGCGAGCCCGGCGGCCACGGCGGCACAGGCGGTCAGGGCGGCGGCGAGGCGCAGCGGCCCGCGCAGGTCGTTCGTCAACGTGCTTCCCCCGTGTGGGTGATTTGTCGGTCGGTACGGAAATCTATCCTCCGACCGCGCACCGACCGCCCACCGGCTGCCGAGCAACCCTCATATCCGTTAACAAGCAGGCAACTTGACCGTCGCCGCACCGATATACGGACGGCTCATGCTGGACACCGTACGGCCGTGCGGGTGCCGTGGACCGGCCGGAGCGTCGTCTTGTCGCTCCGGCCGGTTGGCCGCGCTCCGTCGCCGCCGGTGACGTCCTACGCTCGGGGCAGCCCCAGCGACCGCTTGAGGAAGTCCACCTGGAGCAGCAGCAGGTTCTCCGCCACCTGTTCCTGAGGCGTCATGTGCGTCACCCCGCTCAGCGGCAGCACCTCGTGCGGCCGGCCGGCCGCCAGCAGCGCCGAGGAGAGCCGCAGCGCGTGCGCGACCACCACGTTGTCGTCCGCGAGCCCGTGCACGATCATCGTCGGCCGCGCCGGCTCGGCCGCGTGCGAGAGCCCGTCGTCGGTCATCAGCGCGTTGTACGCGTACACCTCGGGCTGGGCGGCCGGATCGCCGAGATAGCGCTCGGTGTAGTGCGTGTCGTAGAGCCGCCAGTCCGTCACCGGAGCGCCGACCACGGCCGCGTGGAAGACGTCGGGGCGGCGCAGCACCGCGAGACCGGAGAGGTATCCGCCGTACGACCAGCCCCGGATGGCGACCCGCTCCAGATCCAGCGGGAACCGCCCGGCCAGCGCGTGCAGGGCCTCGATCTGGTCGTCCAGGGTCAGCACGAAGTCGTCCCGTACGGCCTTCTCCCAGGCGGGCGAGCGGCCCGGCGCGCCCCGCCCGTCCGCCACGATCACCGCGAAGCCCTGGTCCGCGAACCACTGCGAGGTGAGGTACGCGTTGTGGGCGGCGACCACGCGGCGGCCGTGCGGTCCACCGTACGGATCCATCAGGACCGGAAGCGGACCGTCCGACTCCTGGTACTCCGACGGAAGCAGCACGGCGCACGGAATCCGCCGTGCGCCCCCCTCGGTGAGCGTCACCCGCGCCGCGATCACCGGCTCCTGCGCGTGGCTCGCGATCCGGACCAGCCGCTTGCCGTCCCGGACGACCCAGGCGGCCGATCCGGGCTCGTCCGGGGTGGCCGAGACCAGCACGGTCAGGCCTCCCGAGCGGACGGCGGAGTGCACACCCACCCCTTCGGAAATCCGCTCGATTCCCAGCTCGTTGACCCGGTAGACATGGCTCTCACCGGTCTCCGGCGCCGCCGCCTCCTCGCCCGCCACGGCCGAGACCAGGATGTCGGACTCGCCGATGTCCAGCACCGCCTGAAGGTGCAACTGCGCCCCGGTCAGCAGCCGGTCACCGACGGCCAGCACCCGCGCGCCGCCCTCGTCCGCGATCCGCACGAGCCGTCCGTCCGGCGCCCACGCGGGCACTCCACCGAACAGATCCAGCCACACCGGGTCCTCGTCGACATGGACGATCCGGGTCTCGCCGGACTCCGGGTCCACCGCCAGATACCGCTGACTGCGCTGGTCACGGGCCTGCACGAGGAGCAGCGGAGCACCGGCGGAGGACCAGTGCACCTGGGCCAGGTACGGGAACGCCGCCCGGTCCCAGACCACCTCCGTACGGGCGCCCTCCAGGTCCGTCACGAAGAGCCGCACCTCCGCGTTGGGCGTCCCCGCCGCCGGATAGGCCACCTCGGCCGGCTTCCGCTCCGGATGCGCGGGATCGGAGATGAACCACCGCTGTACGGCACTGTCGTCGGCCCGCGCCACCAGCAGCCGGTCCGACTCCGGCGACCACCAGAAGCCCCGGAAGCGGTGCATCTCCTCGGCTGCGACGAACTCGGCCAGACCGTAGGTGACATGGGCGTCCTCCGGCTCCGCCAGCGCCCGGTCTCCGTCGCCCTCCGCGCCCACGATCCGCAGCGCGCCCTTGGAGACGTACGCGATGAGGCGCCCGTCGGGGGAGGGCCGCGGGTCGATCACCGGACCCGGCACCGGCAGCGCCCGCGCCGTACCGGCCCGCAGCTCGGCCACGTACACCTTTCCGGACAGCGCGAACGCGGCCAGCTCGGCCGCCGCGTCCACCGCGTACGACACGATCCCGGCCGATCCCTCACGGGTCCGCTCGCGCCGGGCCCGCTCCTGCGGCGACAGCCGCTCCGCCGAACCGCCCAGCAGTGCCTCGGGATCGGCGACCAGGCGCTCCTCGCCGGAGGCCGGATCGAGCACCCAGAGCCGGTTGGTCCGGTCGGTGCCCGAGGCGGAACGCAGGAAGATCACGCGCGTCTCATCCGGTGAGACGGTGAAGGCGCGCGGTGCGCCGAGAGTGAACCGCTGGGTCCGTGCGTGCTGGCGGGGAAAGGAGAGCTTCGGTGAGGTCATGGCCCCGAACTTAGCCTCGCGCAGCGGTCCGTGCGCCCCTCGTGCTGCTGTGCCCCGATCAATGCGTTGGCACGGATAGTTATGATCCGTAGCGCTCGGTGGGTAAGAAACCCATCGGCTCCCCGTATCCCCGTGTCCCCGTCCCAAACGTACTGATGGAGGTGAACCGCCGTGGCGCTCTCGATTTCGGCGGTGGTGCTGCTGGCGATCATCGTCTTCCTGCTGATCCGGAAATCCGGACTGAAGGGCGGACATGCGGTGGTCTGCGTGCTGCTGGGGTTCTACATCGCGAGTTCGTCCGTGGCGCCGACCATCTCGGACCTGACGTCCAACGTGGCGGGGATGATCGGGAGCATCAAGTTCTGACCGTGTGTACGCGCCTTCCGACCGCGTGTACCCGCTTTCCGACCCGGTACGCCCGGCGTTGACGCGGTCGGCGGGGAGCGGGGGACACCGGGGGCCGCCGGGCTCGTAGGGTGGTCCCCATGAAGGACCTCCCCGCCCGCCGTCTGCTGCTGGTGCACGCGCACCCGGACGACGAGTCGATCAACAACGGCGCCACGATGGCCAGGTACGCGGCCGAGGGCGCCCACGTCACGCTGGTGACGTGCACGCTCGGCGAGGAGGGCGAGGTCATCCCGCCCGCCCTCGCCCACCTCGCCGCCGACCGGGACGACGTGCTGGGCCCGCATCGCGTGGGCGAACTGGCCGCGGCGATGAAGGAGCTGGGCGTCACCGACCACCGCTTCCTCGGCGGTGCGGGCCGGTTCCGGGACTCCGGGATGATGGGCACCGAACAGAACGAGCGCCCCGGCGCCTTCTGGTCCACCCCGGTGGACGAGGCCGCCGCCCCGCTCGTGGAGGTGATCCGCGAGGTCCGCCCGCAGGTCCTGATCGCCTACGACCCCGACGGCGGCTACGGCCACCCCGACCACATCCAGGCCCACCGGGTCGCGATGCGCGCCACCGATCTGGCCGCCGACCCGGCGTACGGCACCGGCACCCCGCACACCATCGCCAAGGTGTACTGGAACCGCGTGGAGCGGGCCGTACTGGAGGCTGCCTTCCACCACCTGCGCGCGACGGCCCCGGACGCCTTCCCGGGCATCGCGGCGGTGGACGACGTCCCGGGTGTGGTGGACGGTGACGCGATCACGGCGGAGATCGACGGATCGGCGTACGCCGGAGCGAAGGCGGCGGCCATGCGCGCCCATGCGACGCAGATCGCGGTGACGGGCGAGGACGCCTTCTTCGCGCTCTCCAACGACCTGGGCCAGCCGCTGCTGACGACGGAGTGCTATCAGCTGGTGCGGGGTGTGCCGGGGGCCGGCGGGGGAGCGCGGGAGGACGACCTGTTCGCGGGGGCCGGGCCGGATGCCGTACGGGACGGGGTTTCCGGTTCCGTTTCGGGTGCCGGGACGGATTCCGGTTCGGGTGTCGGGCGTGGTTCCGGTTCGGAGGCGGGCGCATGAGCGGGAACTCCGGCAAGGGCCGTGACCGCGCCGGTGCGCGAGGTGGTGAGGCGGCGCCTGCCAAAGCGGCACGACCCAAGGGCGCGCGCTCCGGTGTGCCGAGCAGCAACGCGCCGCGCACCAACGCACCGCCGCGCGTGCCGGAGGGCACCGGCCTCACCGCGCGGCCGAACCCGGCCCGGATCGCGGCCTACTTCGGGCTCGCGGTGCTCGGCGCCCTCGTCGCGCTCGCCGGGACACTGGTCCAAGCGGCCTGGTTCCCGGGCGGGTTGATCATCGCGCTGGCCGGGGCGGCGGGCCTCTTCTACGGCGGCCGCATCCTGACCGGCACCCAGATCGGCGCACTCGCGCCCGCGGTCGGCTGGTTCATCACGGTGTTCCTGCTGCTGTCCGGCCGACCGGAAGGTGACTACGTCTTCGGCGACGAACTCGGCCTGGTGCTCTTCATGCTCGGCGGGACCGCCGTCGCTGTGATGTGTGCCACGACCTCCAAAGTGCCGCAATCGGCCACGCGTAACGGCCGGTCCGGTATCTGAAGTGCTAAGTCCGTGCCCGGAATGCCCCCCACAGGTGTGATGCCGAGGTGGAGGTTTCTCCCGGTCGCGGAGTGTCCTACGGCGGCGGCCAGTATGGTGGTGCGCGCGCCGAGCCGTCCCCTGGCCTGCGGCATGGGGGAAGTACGGGCGGCGGAGCCAATCGGGAGAACCTGCTTTGAGTCGTGAAACTGACAGTTCGTCCTCCGGGCCCCAGGGGCGCGGTGGAGCCGCGTACCCGTCGGGTACGCCGCCGTACGGATCCCGCCAGTATGCGTCGCCGGCCGGCTCGGACGAGACCCCGGAATCCGTCGATCCGCCCCGGCCCGAAGAGCCGAAGACCGAGACGACGCTGACGACGCGCATCCGGATCAACATCCCCGGATCGCGTCCGATCCCGCCGGTCGTGATGCGTACGCCGATGGCGGAGAGCGACATCGCCACCGGCCGCCCCGACGCGGAGCGCACCGGCTCCACACCGCGCCCCGGCACGCCGCCGTCCGCGCCCTCGGGCCTGGCCGACGGAGCTTCGGGCGGAACCGGCCCGTCCGGTGACCCGGCCTCCTCGTCCGCGCCGGCCCAGGCCCGGGACGGCGGCGGCTTGGCCGACCCGTCCCCGTCCGGCGAGCCGGCCAAGGGGAAGAGCGGCAGCGACTGGTTCGCCCCGCGCAAGAACCCGCCCCCGGCCTCGGCCTCCGGTACGGACGGTGCGCCTGGTTCCGGTGGTGCGCCCGGTACGGGTTCCGGCGGCGCGGGTCCGCTGGGCGCGGGCGATCCCGGCGGGCCGGGTGCCTCCGGCGGCCCCGGCACTCCCGGCGGTCCCGGTGGCGGCTTGGACGCCACCGGCCGGCCCCGCCCTGACCTGCCGTACTTCTCCGACGCCGTACCACGCCCCGGCAGCGGCCCGGGAGCGTCCGGCTCCGGCATCCCCGGCCCCGGAACGTCCGGCTCCGGCAGCGCTTTGGACGGCTACAGCACCGAACCCCCCGGCGCGGGCCCCCGGTCCACGCCCGACCTCGGCGTCCGTACACCGGGTGCGCCCGGCCCGTCCGGCCCCACGACGGGCCCGGCCACCGGCACCTCCTCGCTGACCCCGAACCTCGACGGCGTCCCGGGCCTCGGCGGCCCCGGCCCGATGGTTCCGGGCGGCGCCCCCGGAGGCGTACCGCCCCGGCTCTCCGACGACACCGCGATCCTGACGCCGCAGTCCCCGGCACCCGACTCCGGCCCCGGCGGCCATGTCTCGGGCGACACGCTGACGAGCGGCATCCCCGTGGTTCCCAGCGAGCCCCGCTCGACGTTCCCGGGCGGTCCGGGCGGTCCCGGCGGCCCGTTCCCGGGCGGCCCGGGCGGAAGCGACCCGTTCGCGGGCGGCCCCGGCGGCCAGGCAGGCGGGCCCGTGGCCGGCCGCACCGCGGCGCGTCCGGCGCCGACGCCTCCGGCCCCCGCGCCCGCTCCCGCGAAGAAGGGCCGCTCCAAGCTGGTCCTCCTCGCCGTGGCCGCGGTCGTGCTGCTCGGCATCGCCTACGGCGCCGGACTCCTGCTGAACCACTCCGAGGTCCCCAAGGGCACCACGGTGCTGGGCGTCGACATCGGCGGCGGCACGAAGGAGGAGGCGGTCGCCAAGCTGGACGCCGCGCTCGGCGAGCGGTCCCAGGCGCCGCTGACGCTCTCCGTGGACGGCAAGGAGCAGAAGCTGGACCCGGAAAAGGCCGGTCTCGTCCTGGACAGCCAGGAGACCGTGCGCGGTGCCGCCGGCAGCGACTACAACCCGGTCTCGGTGATCGGCTCGCTCTTCGGCGGGGCGCGCACCGCGGACCCGGTGATCCCGGTGGACGAGGAGAAGCTCGGCGTCGCGCTGGCCGACCTGGCGGGCGTCGCCGGTTCGGCCCAGGACGGCACGATCCGCTTCGAGCCGAACAAGGCGGTCGCGGTGCCGGGCAAGCCCGGCAAGACCCTGGACGTCGGCCAGTCGCTGATCTCGGTCCGCGACGCCTACCGCACCCAGGTGCAGACCGGCCAGGCCCGCGTGGTCGACCTGCCCGTCGCCACCAGGGAGCCCACCATCACCCAGGCCGAACTGACCCGGGCGATGAAGGAGTTCGCCGAGCCCGCGATGTCCGACCTGATCACCATCAAGGCGGGTCCGAAGCAGATCCAGTTCGGTCCGGCGCGTTCGCTGCCGCAGATCCTCTCCATGAAGGCCGTCGACGGCCGGCTGGTCGACGTCTACGACAAGGACGCGATCAACACCCTCCTGGACGGCGTCTTCGACGGCATCGAGGCGGTCAAGGCCGACGGTTCGAAGCACCCGGTCGACGCCGACGACGTGGCCCAGGCCATGAAGACGGCCCTGACCGGCACTACACCGGAAGCCCGCACGGTCACCATCAACCTGACCGGCGAGGGCTGAGCCTCCCGCCCGTACGCACGGGAGAAGCAGTGAAGCGGGGCCCGGCGCTCATCAGCAGCCGGGCCCCGCTTCCGTACAGGTCCCGTGAACTACGGGAAGGACACCACCTGCGAGGGGATCGTGTCCGTGCCGGAGGTCGGGGAGCCGACCTCGTTGATCACGTGTTCGTACTGGCCGTTGCCGCCGAGCGAGACCACGATCAGGCTGTGGAACTTCACGCCGGGCTTCACCGGTGCCTTGAAGCCGTGGCCCTGCACGATGGTCGGATCGACGTTGTAGTAGCAGTAGCTGCCCATGCCCCAGCCCTCGTGCTCCTCCACCGAATCGTCGACCCGGTAGGCCGCGTAGCCCTTGGTGTCGCCGTTCTGGATCGCCTCCTGGTTCGGGGCGTCGTACGCCTTCTCGTTCTGGAAGAAGATGGTCCGGCCGCGTTCGCCGTACCACTCGACGTCGTACTTGTTGAAGTGCTCGACGAACAGCCCGGTCGCCAGCACGTCGTCACCGTTGACGCGGACGCCGTAGTCGGCGCGGTTGGTCTCCCAGCCCCAGCCCTCGCCGTGGTCGGCGCGCCAGACCCAGGTGTGGTCGATGATCACGTCGTCGCTGTTGACGACGATGCTCGTGGTCGCCTTGCCGGGGCCCGCGCCGCCGATCCGTACGAACACGTCCTGGAGCGAGGTGGGGTTGGCCGCGTGGTCGGCCGAGGCGTTCTCCGGGCCGACCTCGATCAGCGTCTCGGAGTTCACCGGGCCCGCGTCGACCAGCAGGCCCGCGAGCTTCACGCCGGATACGTCACCGACCTTGATCGCCGTCACCCCGTTGTCCGGGATGATCGTCGCGAGGCCGATGCCGAGGGCCACGGTGTCCGCGCGGTTGATGTTGATCGTCTCGTCGACGTGGTAGACGCCGGGCGTGAAGAGCAGATGCAGGCCCTGCTCCACGGCCGCGTTGATGGTGGCCGCGTCGGCGCCCTCCTTCACGACGTAGAACTGGTCCAGCGGGATCGACTCGCCGGCCGGTGTGCCGTCGGCCCACGAGACGCCGCGCGCGTTCTCCCGCTTCTTTGGCACGAAGACCTTGTAGTCGTCGCCGTCGAGGTAGAGGAACGGCTTCTCGCGCGAGATCGGGGTGGTGTCCAGCGTGGTGTACGGAGGCTCCGGGAAGCTGTTGGCCGGTGCGCCCTCGACGCCGGAGAACGTCATGTTCCAGACGCCGTTGCCCCAGCCGCCCACCGAGCTGTCGCGGGTGTACCACTGCTGCTGCGAGTACGGTCCGACCTCGCCGTCGATCTTGGAGTCGGCGATGTAACCGCCGCTGGCCCAGCCGTAACCGTCGGGCGCGAGGTTCAGCCCGCCCTTGACGTGCATCCGGCGGAAGGGTGCGGCCTGCGAGACGGCCCAGCGGTTGGTGCCGGAGACCGGGTTGAGCGTCAGGTTCTCCGCCGAGCGCCAGAAGTTCTGCGTGGCGTTGCCGTCGAACCAGCCCGCGTCGACCGTCACATCGCCGTTGAACGTGGTGTCGTTCGGGTTGAGGCCGAGACCGGCGATCTGGGTGTAGAAGCCGATCTGCGCGTTGATGTCGTCGTACGTGCCCGGCTTGAACAGCAGCGCGTAGCGGTCCAGGCCGAACTGCGCCGACTCCTGCTTCTTGAAGATCTCGTCGACCTTGCCCTGGATGTCGGGCGTGGACGGGTCGAAGACATGGACGTTCGGTCCGAGGTCACCGCCGCCCGGGACGGCGGCCTGGGCCTTCCGGTCCCCTTGGACCTCTTCGCCGAACGCTGTCTGGGCGGTGGGGACGGCCATGAGCAGCGATACGGCGAGCGCGGCGAACCCGAGAGCTCTGGAACGGCGGTGCCGGCGGGGTGCGGAGCGCGGTGCGGTGCTTGGTGCGGTGGGGGGAACATGCATGAAGGTACGTCTCCTGGGTCGTGGTACGTGTGCACGACGGACGGGCGGGAGAGCGCCTGTGGGGAGAATGCGAGAGAGCGCTCTCTCGTTACGGTGATGTTTCCCCGGTGGGCCTGTACGCGTCAAGAGGTGTGCGTGAGGTGTCTCGTCGGAGCGGCCGGATTCGCAACAACTGACTTCAGCGGTGCGGTGATTGAGCGATTTCGTGGCTAGTTGGGGTGCTCGTTGACTTCATGAACTGATGCCCCGCCTGTGTGCGGTGGTCGCCGTCGGTACGGATCCGGACGAGCGGGTGCGCGGCGCACGGGGGACCATGGGGTCATGAGCTCGCCCGACGCCGGTCCGCCGCGCCCGCCTCGGGGCGGCGGGCGGCGGATCAAGGTCTGGTTCCGGTTCGTCCCACGGGCGGACCGGCTGCCGTACGACACCGAGGGGCTGTGGGCGACCCGGCTCGGCGCCGACACCGCCCGGGTCGACAACGTGCCCTTCCTCCAGGACGGAGTGGCCGAGGGCGAGACCGTACGGTTCACGACCGACGCGGACGGCGTGCACTGGGCCGCCGGACGGGTGGCGGACTCGGGCAACTGCACCGTACGCGTGCTGCCCGTGCCGGACGGGCCGCTCGGCCGGGACGCCCGCGCCGTGCACGAGCGGCTCGCCCCGTTCGGGCTCGGCTGCGAGGTCTTCAGCGCGGACTTCCCGCTGGTCGCGTTCACCGTGCCGGGCGGCGCGGACCTCGGCGCGATCAAGGAGCTGCTCGTCCGGGGCGAGGACGAGGGGTGGTGGCACGTCGAGGTCTCGTGCGCGACGGAGGCGTGGTGGGAGGCGTAAGAGGCGGGAAGCGTAGGAGATGAGCCGCCGGGGCCGTGGCGCAGGCTCGGTCCACGACCCCGGGTTCATGGTCACGGTGCCGCCGGCCCCGCCTCCTCGCCCTCCCCGATCTTCCGGATCACCCGGGCCGGATTGCCCACCGCGACCACGTTCGCCGGCAGGTCCTTCGTGACCACCGCGCCCGCGCCCACCACCGTGTTCTCCCCGATGCTCACGCCCGGACAGACGATCGCTCCGCCGCCCAGCCACACGTTGTCCCCGATCGTGATCGGCTGCGCGGCCTCCCACTTGGCGCGGCGCGGCTCCGGGTCGATCGGGTGGGTCGGGGTGAGGAGCTGGACGTTCGGGCCCATCTGGACGTCGGCGCCGATCGTGATGCGGGCGACGTCCAGGAACACCGCGCCGAAGTTCACGAACGTGCGCGGGCCGACCGTGGTCCGGTGCCCGTAGTCCACCCGCAGCGGCGGCCGGATCTCGGCGCCCTCGCCCAGCTCGCCCAGCAGCTCGGCCAGCGCGGCGCGGCGGGCCTCGGGGTCGCCGGCCGACGTGGCGTTGAAGCGCTCGTTGAGGAGCGCAGAGCGCAGGGCGTCCGCCGCGATCTCCGGGTCGTCGGCGAGGTAGAGCTCGCCCGCGAGCATGGCCTCCCGCTGGCTGCCCGGCGCCTTCTTCGCTTCGTTCTCGGGGGAGTCGGGCGTGTGCTGGCTGGTCACGAGGTCGTCGTCTCCTTCGTTTCCTTCGTACGGGGTGATCCGTTCCCCTGCAGTCTGCCTGCCGCCTCCCGTCCGCGTCCCGCCCGCAGCCCCGGCGTCAGCGCCACCGTCACCGCCGGCGAGGGCCGGGCCGTGACCGCACGGCCCGCGCTCCGCAGGCGGAATCCGTACCTCGGCGAGGACGGGCCGTTGTGCGCCGCCTGCCGAACGCGCCCCGCGCGCGCCCCCGCCCGCAGCAGGGAAAGCACCATTGCGCGATGCGGTCCGCATGGATCGTGCGCATGTATGAGTCGTGACATCGGTGACTATTGGCGGTGCTCATCGTTATGACAATTTCTCTCTCGCCACCGAAGACCGAGCGGAGGGAATGTCGTGAATCCGGAGTACGCCGCGTACTGCCAGGCGAGCCGCCGCTTCTACGACGCACCCCACCGTTCCCTCGAAGAGGGCGCCGAGGACCGCTCGTTCTACGCTCCGGTCCAGGGCGCCGCACCCGACGGATGGACCCGTTCCCGGCGCGGTGACTGGCTCTCCTTCAGCCCGGACGGGCTCCGGCTGCCGGCGCAGGGCTGGAAGATCCACATATCGGCCGCCGCCGACAACGCCGAGTCGGTCCTGGAGCGGGTCGCGGCCTACTGTCTGGCCCACCGGCTGCCTTTCAAGTGCATACCCTCTCCCGGCCTGTTGGCCCTGCGGAACTCCAAGTACGCGGACCGGGCCGGGAGCGGCAAGTTCATCACCGTGTATCCCCACTCCGAGGACACCTTCCCCAAGGTGTGCACCGCGCTGATGGAGCTGCTGGAGGGCGAGCACGGCCCGTACATCCTCAGCGACCTGCGCTGCGGCGACGGCCCGGTGCACACCCGGTACGGCGCGTTCGCCGCCCGCTTCTGTACGGGCCCCGACGGGCGGCCCGTGCCCGCCGTCGCCGATCCGCAGGGCCGCCTGGTCCCGGACGACCGGGGGCCGGCCTTCCGGATACCGGCCTGGGTGACCGCGCCCGACTTCCTGCGCCCGCACCTCGAAGCCCGCGCCGCCGTCGGCCTCGGCGACCTCCCGTACACCGTCGAGAAGGCGCTGCACTTCTCCAACGGCGGCGGGGTCTACCTCGGACGCGACACCCGGACCGGCGAGCAGGTCGTCCTCAAGGAGGCCCGTCCGTACGCCGGGCTCGCCGCCGACGGCGCGGACGCCGTCGCCCGTCTTGAGCGGGAGCGGACCGCGCTGGAGCACCTGGCCGGACTGGAGTGCGTACCGGCCGTGCACGACGCGTTCGAGGTCGGCGACCACCACTTCCTGGTCCTCCAGTATCTGCCCGGCATCACGCTCAACACCGTCTTCGCCCGCCGCTTCCCGCTCGCCCGGCAGAACCCGGCGCCCGAGCAGCTCGCCGAGCACGCCGCCTGGGCCGAGGAGTTGTACGGGCAGGTCGAGCGCGCCGTCGAGGCCGTCCACGCCCGTGGCATCGTCATCAGTGACCTGCACATGAGCAACGTCATGGTCGACGAGGAGTCCGGCCGGATCGCGCTGCTCGACTTCGAGGCCGCCTCACCGGCCGCCGACCGCCGCCGCCAGATCGTCGCCAACCCGGCTTTCGTCGCCCCGCCCGACCGGCGCGGGACCGACATCGACCGGTACGCGCTCGCCTGTCTGCGGCTCGCGCTGTACCTGCCGCTCACCACGCTCTTCGGCATCGACCGCACGAAGGCCGCCGGCCTCGCCCGGGAGATCGCCCGCGTCTTCCCGGTGGCGGAGGACAGCCTGCGGCCGGCGGTGGAGGAGATCCGGCGCGGTGCGGAACCGGAGGTGCGGGCGGGTGCGGAGACGGCCGACACCGCCGGTACGGCGGTGCCCGATCCCGGCGACTGGCCCGAGAGCCGCGCCGCGATGGCCCGCGCCATCGCCGCCTCCTGTACGCCCGACCGCGACGACCGATGTTTCCCCGGCGACATCGCCCAGTTCGCCACCGCGACCGGCGGCCAGTCCTTCGCGTACGGCGCCGCCGGCGTGCTCTACGCCCTCCACGAGACCGGCGCCCCGCGCTGCGAGCCGGCCGAGGAGTGGCTGGTGCGGCAGGCCAAGGACCCGGCCTCCGGCTCCCCGCTCGGCTTCTACGACGGCCTCACCGGTATCGCCTGGACCCTGAACCGGATCGGCCGCACCGCCGAGGCCGCCGACCTCGTCCGGATCGTCCTGGACCAGCCGCTCGAAGGCCTGGCACCCGGACTGCACAGCGGTTACGCCGGTATCGGCCTCGCCCTCGACGACCTGGCCCGCACCGCCTCCGCCACCGAGGCCCCGGCGCTCGCCGCGGCCGCCGGCCGCGCCACGGCCCTCGCCGTACGCGCCCTGGTCGACGGCCCGCCCTCACCGCGCACCGGTCTCCTGCACGGCGCGACCGGCGTCGCCCTGCTGCTGGTCCGCCGGTACGAGACCACCGGCGACCCCGCCCTGCTCGACCTGGCCGCCGCCGCTCTCCGGCGCGACCTGGACCGGTGCCGGGCGGGCGACGACGGCGAACTCCTCGTCGTCGAGGGCAAGCGGCTGATGCCGTACCTCGGAGCGGGCAGCGCCGGCATCGCGGCCGTCATCGACGCCTACCTCGCCCACCGCCCCGATCCGGAGCTGGAGGCCAAGGGCCGCGCCCTGCTCCCGGCCGCGCTCTCCGCCTTCTACATCCAGCCCGGACTGCTGCGCGGCTCGGCCGGACTCCTGATGCACCTGGCGGCCACGCCGCTGTGCGACGAGGAGACCCGGCAGCGCGCTGTCGGCCTCCACACCCGCCTCCTGGCCGGTCACGGTCTCGCGTACGGAGGCGGACTCGCCTTCGCCGGCGAGCAGTTGATGCGGATGTCGATGGACCTGGCCACCGGGACCGCCGGCTGCCTGCTCGCCCTGGGCAGCGCGCTGGACACCGCGCCGGGTCCGCCCACCACGCTTCCCTTCCTCGCCGCCGCCGCTCCACCGGTGGCGCACCCCGGCCGCGCGAGCGGCCCCACGGACCGGCTCCTTCAGGGGTCGTAGCACCACAACCGCTCAACACCCAGCCGGAGCAACGGGTTCCGGTTACCGTCCCAGAAAGGAAACACCATCATGGCGCTTCTGGACCTTCAGGCGATGGAGACCCCGGCCGAGGAGGCCTTCGGCGAGCTCGCCACGGGCAGCCAGGTCTCGCTGCTGGTCTGCGAGTTCAGCTCGCTGAGCGTGACCCTCTGCACCCCGTGATGCAGCGCCGCCCGGCCCGCCGGTGACCTCACCGGTGGGCGGGGCGGCCCGTCCGCCGGTCCCGAGCGGTTCGTCCGCCCGGGACCGGCGGCGTACGTACGTCAGCCCGTCCGTACGCGAGCGCGTCCGTACGTCCGTACGCGAGCACGTCCGTACCGCCAGCACGTCCGAACGCGATCGACGCGGGTCCGGAAGGGAAGACCACGTGCGGCTGAAGCCCCGCCCACCGACGCCCTCCGGCACACGCCGGCTCGCCCGGCGCCACCCGGCCGCCCTCCTGGCCCTGTTCCTCTGCTCCACCGGCGGCGCGCTCGCCGCCCTCGCGCTGCCCGCCGCCCTCGGCCACACGGTCGACGGGCTCATCGGCGGCGGCCCCGTCCCCTGGTCCGGGCTGCTGCTCTGCGCCGTACTGACCCTCGCCGAGACCGGGTTCGACGCGGGCGCGGCCGTGCTCACCACCCGCACGGGCGCCCAGCTCACCGCCCACCTGCGCACCCGCACCACCACCCGGGTCCTGGCCGCCGAACCGCGCCGTGCCCTCGCCGTACCGACCGGCGACCTCACCGCCCGGCTCACCGCCCGCACCGCCGACGCGGCGACCGCGCCCACCACCGCGGCCGGAGCCGTCGCGGGCGTCCTGCTGCCGCTCGGCGCGGTCACCGGCCTCTTCCTCATCGACCCGTGGACGGCGGCAGCTTTCCTGCTCGGCGCGCCTCTCCTCTTCGCCCTCCTGCGCACCTTCACCCGCCGCACCGCCGACGCCGGGGCCGACTACCAGCGCGCCCAGTCGCTCATCGCCCACCGCCTCACCGAGGCCCTCGACGGCGCCGAGACCATCCGCGCCGCCCGCACCGGCGCCCGCGAGTACCGCCGCATCCTCGAACCGCTCTCCGCACTGGCCGACCACGGCCGCCGCACCTGGGCCGTGTACGGGCGGGCCGCCGGCCAGAGCGCGCTGCTGCTGCCGCTCCTCATGCTGCTGGTCCTCGCGGTCGGCGGACTCCGGCTCCACACGGGCGCGATCGGCGTCGGCGACCTGGTCGCCGCCTCCCGGTACGCGGCCCTCGCCGTCGGCATCGGCTCCCTCACCGGAGCGCTCGGCGCCCTCGCCCGCAGCCGCGCCGCCGCTCGCACGCTGGACCCGCTCCTCACCCTGGACCCGCTGCCGCACAAGGGCCTCGGCCCGCTCCCCGGCGGCCCCGGACACCTCGAACTCCGGGACGTCGGCGTCGTACAGGACGGAGAGCCGCTGCTCACCGGCGTACGCCTCACCATCCCCGGCGGTACCTCCCTCGCCGTCGTCGGCCGCTCCGGCTCCGGCAAGTCGGTGTTCGCGGCGGTCGCGGGCCGGCTGCTCGACCCGGACACCGGAACCGTGCTCCTGGACGGCGTACCGCTGGCCGCCATGGACCCGGCCCTCCTCCGCCCCGAGATCGCCTACGCCTTCGCCCGCCCGGCCCTGCCCGGCACCACCGTGGAGGACACGATCGCCCTCGGGCCGTGGACCGCCGGTCCCGAGGCGGTACGGGACGCCGCCCGCGCCGCCCGCGCCGACGGGTTCGTCGGGCTCCTCCCGCACGGCTACGCCACCCCGCTCACCGACGCCCCGCTCTCCGGCGGTGAACGCCAACGCCTGGGCCTGGCCCGCGCGTTCGCCCACCCGGGCCGCCTGCTGATCCTGGACGACGCGCTCTCCGGCCTCGACACCGTCACCGAGCACCACGTGCGCCGCGCGCTCGACGAACGGGCCGGGCGCTCCACCCGGGTGATCGTGGCCCACCGCCTCTCCTCGGCCGCCCGCGCGGACCAGGTGCTCTGGCTGGAGGACGGCCGGGTCCGGGGGACGGGCCCGCACGAGGAGCTGTGGACGGACCCGGAGTACCGGGCGGTGTTCCGTACGGAGGCGGGGGAGGCGCAGGCGCTGCCACGGGCCCGTACGGAAGCGGGGATGCAGTGACAGCCCGGAGTACGGAGGCGGAGGCCCGGTGAAAGCACCTCGAACCGCCCGCCGCGACGGCGCCCTCACCCGCGTCACCCGTGACGCCCGTCCCTTCCTCCGCGCCCGCACCGCAGTGGTCCTGCGGCTGGCCGGCTGGTCGCTGCTGGAGTTCGTCCAGACCTTCCTGGGCGGATTCGGCGTCGCCAGGGCGCTGGACCACGGCTTCCTCGCCGGACGCCCGCTCACCGGCCTCCTCTGGCTGGCCGTCGCCGCCGTCGCCGTACTCCCCGCGCAGCTCGCCACCCGCGGGGTCTTCGGACGCCTCGCGGACCTGGTGGAGCCGCTGCGCGACGGACTCGTGCGGCGCGCGGTCTCCCGCGCGCTCACAGGCGCCCTCGCGCACCCCGCCGGGACCACCGCCCGCTCCCTCTCCCAGGTCACCCACCAGAGCGAGATCGCCCGCGACGGCTGGGCCGGACTCGTCCTGACACTGCGGTCGTTCGTGTTCACGGTGGCCGGGGCCGTGGTGGGCCTGCTGGCCCTGGAGCCGCGCCTCCTGCTGCTCGTGCTGCCGCCGCTCGTCCTGGGCGCCGCGCTCTTCCTGGCCACCCTGGTCCCGATGGCCGCCCGCCAGCGCGACTACCTCACCGCCGACGAGGCGTACGCGGCCCACGCGGGGCGGACCGCCGCCGACCTGCGGGACATCGCCGCCGCCGGAGCCGCCGACCGCACGGTGGCGGAGTCCGAGGCCCTGGCAGAGGACCAGGTCCGCGCGGCCCGTGCACTGGCCCGCTGGTCCGGCGTACGGGTGGTGGCCCTGGCGGTCTGCGGACGCTTCCCGCCCCTCCTGCTGCTCCTCGGCGCCCCGTGGCTACTCCGCGACGGCCTTACACCGGGCGCGCTGGTCGGCGCACTCACCTACCTCACCCAGGCGCTGGCCCCGGCGGTCCAGGCGCTGATGACCATGCTCTCCACGGTCGGCGGCCGGCTGCTGGTGGTCCTGGACCGGTTCACCGACGCGCCGCCGCCCCCGGCCGAGGACGAAGCCGACGACCGGCGGCCACTCCCGCAGGGCCGCGCACCCGTCGCCGAGCTCCGCGCCGTCACCTTCGCGTACGGACCGGCCGCGCACCCCGTGCTGGACCGGCTCTCGCTCACCGTCGCACCCGGCGAGCAGCTGGCCGTCGTCGGGCCGAGCGGCAGCGGCAAGTCGACGCTCGCCGCCGTCCTCGCCGGGGTGGAGGCGCCCACCGGCGGCGCGGTGCGGTGGCACGGGCGGCCGGTACGCGCGGCCGACGCCACCTCCGTACGGGCTCTGCTGCCGCAGCACGCGTACGTGTTCACCGGTTCGCTGCGGGACAACCTCCGCTACCTCCGCCCCGGCGCGAGCGACCGCGACCTGGCCGCCACGGCCGACGCGCTCGGCCTGGACCCCCTGCTCACCCGGCTCGGCTCGCTCGACGCCCTGCTGGAGCCGGACCGGCTCTCACAGGGAGAACGCCAGCTGATCGCGCTCGGCCGGGCCCATGTGGCGGCCCCGCCGCTCCTCGTGCTCGACGAGGCGACCAGCCGGCTCGACCCGGCCGCCGAGACCCGGGCCGAACTGGCCTTCGCCGCGCTGCCGGGCGCTCTGGTCGTCGTCGCCCACCGCCTCAGCTCGGCCCGGCGCGCCGACCGGATCCTCGTGATGGACGGCCCGCGCACCCGCTGCGGAACCTCGGCGGAGCTGCTGCGCACCTCGGAGCTCTACCGCGACCTGGCGGGCCTCTGGGCGCCGGACGACGCCCACGGCGAGCCAGTGGCAGTGGACCACGGGCCGGAGCGCACACCTCACGAGGCGGAGAGCACACCTCACGGGGGCGGGTTCATATCCACCCCGCCTCCTTCGCCCGTCTGATCGCGTCGACCCGATTCCGCGCGCCGGACTTCCGAATGGCGGCGGCGAGGTAATTCCGTACCGTCCCCGGCGTCAGATGCAACCGCCCCGCGATACCGGAGACCGTCTCCCCGCTCTCGGCAAGGGAGAGCACGCTCAATTCCCGCGGAGATAAGGGCATGTCGGCCACCTGCAACAGGCTGAAGGCAAGTGACTCGTCGATATGCCGCCCGCCGTCGGCCAGTTTGTGCATGACCTCGGAGAGGTCGTCCACCGGCCGGTACTTGTCGATATAGCCGCGGGCCCCCGCCTCGTACGCCCGGCGCAGTCCGCGCGGCCGGTCGCTGCGGGTGAGCACCGCCAGCGGACAGCCCCTGCCGTGCGGTTCTGCCAGCGATCTCACCTCCGCCAGGACGTCCAGCGCGTCCGGACAGTCGAGGTCGGTGAGGAGCACATCCGGTGCTGGTCCCGCCTCCTGACCGAGGCCGGCGAGCGCCGAACGTATCGCGCCCCGGTCGGCGGTCGTCACGTCTATTCCCTGCCCCGCGCCGAGCAGGGAAGCCAGCGAAGCACGCCACAGCGGCACGGTGTGGACCAGCAGAACGGTTGTCATCAAGCTGCCCTCGGCATTTCTCTCCGGGCGCGCGCACTACAGACGTATCGCAGAACGCGATGGCGTGTGCGCGTCGGGTGACGGGTCTCCAGTGGAGCGCATGAGCATTCGGGTACGCCGACGAATTGGCGGATTCCCGTGCCTGATGGGCGCGGATGGGGGCGTTCGGATGTACAGCGGGAGCGCACGGCGTGGCGGACTGGCCGAATCCGGCTCCATGAGAGGGGGGTCGGACGGGCGGGAGCGCGCAATTCCAGCCGATTCCGGCGGTTGTTGGCTCAGTTCAGCCGCGAACCTCTGTCGGTCGGCCGTTATTCCGTTCGTGCCAGAGGTCCCGACCGGCCGTTGGCTCAGTTCTGCTCAGTTCAGTTCAGATTCCAGCTCGGTCCAGCTCAGCTCGGTTCAGTTCTGTTCGGTCCAGTTCTGTTCGGTCCAGCTCGGGTTCGATTCTGCTCAGTTCAGCAGGGCCCGGGCCGCTTGGGCCTGGTGCCGGACCGACTCGGCCGTGGTCGGCTCGATGGTGTCGAGCACCTCCGCGTACTCCTCCATCTCCGCCGCCCCGCGCTGGAACTCGCCGCGCCGGACCAGGATCTGGGCCCGCTCGTAGCGCAGCCGTGCCGGGTGCGAGGGCAGGAGCAGGGAGAGCTCCACGGCCCAGAGGGCCACGTCCGTGCGCTCGGGCCGGGCGGCGGCCCAGGCCCGGACGTTGTTGAGGATCCGCAGCACGATCTCCAGCGGCCGCGCGGGCGTCAGCATCGACGGCTCAAGGGGCGCGCCCGTCGCCGTGGTGACCAGGAGGTCGGCGTCCTCACCGGTCAACGGCGCGCCGCCGGTGAACGGATCGACGAGCACCTGATGGCCCGGATCCCCGAAGCCGACCACGAAATGGCCCGGCAGCGCCACCCCGTACACCGGGGCGCCGGCCCGCCGGGCGACCTCTATCCACACCACAGAGAGCAGGATCGGCAGTCCCCGGCGGCGGCGCAGCACCTGCTGGAGGAGCGAGGACTCCAGCCGCTGGTAGTCCGCCGACGATCCGCAGAACTCGTGCCGGTCACCGAGCAGTTCGGCCAGCGCCGAGGCCCAGGCGGCCGGTGAGCGCGAGCCGTACGGCAGCAGCCCGGCCAGCCGGTCCAGCTCGATCTGCGCCGCGTCGATCCCGTACGGATCGGCGGACGGCTCGTCCGGGTCGATGGGGCGCGGCTCCTCGGGCCCGACCGGGCCCGCCTCCGCGCCCAGCAGCAGGCAGAGCAGAGCCAGATCCGGCCGCTCGGACCGGGCCTCCTCTGCGAACTGCCGCCGGCGGTCGGCCGTACCGGAATCCCGCGCGCTCATATGCGAACCATGCTCCTGCTCGTGCCTGCCTCCGCGCGACCGCGGAACCTTCAGCTCCGCTCCGCGGGCCGGAAGTGGTGGTAGCGGTGGTGCGCGGCGAAACCCATGCCGTCGTACAGCGCCCGCGCCCCTTCATTGTCCTCCTCCACCTGGAGCCAGGCCGCCGATGCGCCCTCGTCCAGGGCCTGCCGGGCCAGGGCCGCCATCACCGTGGTGGCCAGCCCGCGCCGCCGGTGCCCGGGCGCGACCTCGACGGCCATGAACCCGGCCCACCGCCCGTCCACCACACACCGCCCGATCGCCGCAGGCGCCTCGTCCCGGCCCTCGCCCTCGTCGCCGGCCACCGTCGCGAACCAGACCGAAGGACCGCTGCCGAGCACCTTCAGCACCTCGGGGCCCGGCGTGGAGAAGCGCTGGTAGCGCGCGAGCCAGGCGTCGGCCGGCGCACGGCTCAGCCGCACCGCCGACACGTCCACGTCCAGGTCACCGACGGGTGCCAGCGCGGCGATCCGCACCTCCGCCGTGACCTCGCGCCGCCACCCGTGCCCCTCCAGCTCCGCGCAGAGTGCCTCCTGCGCGCCCTCGGCCCCGGTCGCCGTCTGGATGTAGGGAGGCAGGCCCCGCTCCTCGTACCACCGCTCGACCCGCCCGAACGCCTCGCCGAGCGGCAGACCCGGATCGCCGAGCGGCAGCGCGGAGTTGGCGCGCCGGGTGAAGCCGCCGGCGGCGCGCAGCCGCCACTCGCCCAGCGGTTCGCTCTCCACCGGCTGCCAGGCGCGCGCGGTGACGGCCGCCAGCTCCGCGAACGAGGCCGCCGGGCCCCGCCTGCGGGCCGGGGCGGCGGGGACGACCTTGCCCGCCACCAGGGAGGATTCCACGATGTGGACGGACTCCCCGCTCTTCGGTGTGATCGCGACCACACCGTCGTTCCATGATGTGAGAACGCCGACCGTGTCGGTGAACTCCGCGCCCGCGTCGCCCGCCGCGGAACGCCGCCGGACCGAAACGCGTTTACCCACGTCAGCCGGTGTGATCCGGACTTCCAGCCGTCCGCCCATGGTGAATTCCACAGCTCAGTCCGCCCCTCCTGTTCGGATCGTGCCCGAGAACGGAGATACTAGGGGCGGGCATCGACGACGCCGCGCTCCCGCGCGAGAGCCAACGCCCTACCGAGGAGGAACGACAGCGTGACCTACGTCATCGCGCAGCCTTGTGTCGACGTGAAGGACAAGGCCTGCATCGAAGAGTGCCCCGTCGACTGCATCTACGAGGGCCAGCGGTCCTTGTACATCCACCCGGACGAGTGCGTCGACTGCGGAGCCTGTGAGCCGGTCTGCCCGGTCGAGGCCATCTTCTACGAGGACGACACCCCGGAGGAGTGGAAGGACTACTACAAGGCGAACGTCGAGTTCTTCGACGACCTCGGCTCGCCGGGTGGTGCTTCCAAGCTCGGTCTCATCGAGCGCGACCACGCGTTCGTCGCCGGACTGCCGCCGCAGAACCAGTAACCGGCGGTACCACGTGCGCAGCCCGGTCCCGTACGGCATGTCACCGTGCGGGACCGAGGCGTTCCCCCGTACCGCTGCCGGTATCCGAGCAGCCTGAGAAAGCCCCGAGAAAGCAGAGCCCCGTGTCCGCAGTCTCCTCCCGCCTCCCGGCCTTCCCCTGGGACAGGCTCACGCCGTACAAGACCACGGCCCAGGCCCACCCGGACGGCATCGTGGACCTCTCCGTCGGTACGCCGGTGGATCCGGTGCCCGAGGTGATCCAGCGGGCGCTCGTGGCCGCCGCCGACAGTCCCGGCTATCCGACGGTGTGGGGCACCGAGGCACTGCGCGACGCGCTCACCGGCTGGGTGGAGGGCCGCCTCGGCGCGGTCGGTGTGACGCACGCCAACGTGCTGCCGGTCGTCGGCTCCAAGGAGCTGGTGGCCTGGCTGCCGACGCAGCTCGGGCTCGGCGCGGGCGACAGGGTCGCCTACCCGCGGCTCGCCTACCCGACGTACGAGGTCGGCGCGCGGCTCTGCGGTGCGGAGCCCGTCGTCTACGACGACCCGACCGAGCTGGACCCGGCCGGGCTGAAGCTGCTCTGGCTCAACTCGCCGTCCAACCCGACCGGGAAGGTGCTGGCCAAGGACGAGCTGATCCGGATCGTCGCCTGGGCGCGCGAGCACGGCGTGCTGGTCTTCAGCGACGAGTGCTACCTGGAGCTGGGCTGGGACGCCGAGCCCGTCTCGGTGCTCCACCCGGACGTCTGCGGCGGTCACTACGACGGGATCGTCGCCGTCCACTCGCTCTCCAAGCGCTCCAACCTGGCCGGTTACCGGGCCGCGTTCATCGCGGGCGACGCGGCGGTCCTCGGTGAGCTGCTGCTGATCCGCAAGCACGGCGGGATGATGACGGCCGCCCCGGTCCAGGCCGCCACCGTCGCCGCCCTCGGGGACGACGTGCACGTGGCCGAGCAGCGCGCCCGGTACGCGGACCGCCGCCTGGCCCTGCGCGCGGCCCTGGAGGCGCACGGCTTCCGGATCGAGCACAGCGAGGCGAGCCTGTACCTCTGGGCGACCCGCGACGAGCCGTGCTGGGAGACCGTGGCGTACCTCGCGGAGCTGGGCATCCTGGTGGCACCCGGCGACTTCTACGGCCCGGCGGGCGAGCGCTTCGTCCGGGTGGCGTTCACCGCGACCGACGAGCGGGTGACGGCGGCGGTCAAGCGCCTGTCCTGACGTACGGTGTACGGGAGGGGCTCCTGACGTACGCGTTGGGGAGGGGCGGGGGGGGGGGGGGGGCGGCCCCCCCCCCCCCCCCCCCCCCCCCCCCGCCGGGGGGGGCCCCCCCCCCCCCCCCCCACCCCCCCCCCCC
>NZ_JBIWOZ010000002.1:679664-714261 GCF_044767965.1 Streptomyces sp. NPDC101178 | reverse complement strand
CCGCGCGGGGGGGGGCGGGGGGGGGGCGGGGGGGGGTGCGGGGGGGGGGGGGGGGGGGGGGGGGGCGCCGGGCGGGGGGGGGGGGGGCCGGGGGGCGCCCCCCCCCCCCCCGCCCCTCCCGCATGCTCAGGCTGCGGTGGGTCAGCCGATCGGCAGGCCGTTCAGCGGCAGGCCATCGGTGGGCAGGCCGCCCGCGAGCGCGTCGGTGGGCAGGCCGCCACTCGCCGCACCGGCGACGCCGCCGACGGCCTCGCCCGCGCTGCCCGCGGTCTGGCCGGCGGTGTCCTGGACGGCCGGGGCGGCCACCTTGGCGGTCTGGCCCGCGGTCCGGCCCGCGGCCGGGAGGGCGGTGCCGACGAGGCGGCCGCCGGTCTCACCGGCGGCCTGGGTGCCCTGCTGGGCGGCGCTGTCCACGGTGTTGCCGAGACCGGCACCGTCGAGCGCGGTCAGACCGCCGAGGTCCGGGGTCTGCGGGAGCTCTGCGGCGCTCGCGGCGCCGGCCGCACCGACCACGGGGGCCGCACCCGCGGCGATCAGCAGCGCGGTACGAGCGATCCGACGGGTCAGGGGGAGGGACATGGTGCTCCTTCGACGGGAGATCAGTGATTCGGGTCCGGTGAGCCGGACGCACTGAACAACAGGGCCGAGGGGAGGGAAAGTTGCGGCGAGCAAAGGTAAAGAATAGGTAATGCGTCGGATAATCCGCAGTGGAGGAACCCGGGCAAACGATCCATTCCGAAGCCGTTCGGCGAACCGTCACTTCCCTTGAGCGGCAAGGGAATCGGTGCGGGATGAACGGAAGGCCGGCGAGGCGGCCCGAGAGCTTCCGGGGAGCGGTCCCAAAGGTCCGTACGGGTGACGGGCCGTACTACTGAGCGACCCGGATTCCGACGGCCGTAGTGTCCGGTTCCTTGTCCTTCGTGCGTTCCGTCCGCCAGCCCGGCCCGGCCTCCCAGACCCGGTCGGCGTAGCTCACGCGCTCGATCCGCAGCTCCTGGGAGTGCGCCACCGCCCAGTGCGCCAGCTCCCAGCCGCGCTGCGGCGCCCGGTCCTCCGCCGTGGCCCGCGCCGACGCCGGTACGGGCACCGAGACGGTGGCGGCGGCCGACGCGCCCGCCGCCTTCGTGGCCGGCAGCACGTCCTTGCCGAAGGTGCGCACCAGCTCGGCCCGCACCTGCGCCGCGTCACCCGGGCCCTCGGCGGTCTTCGCCGACGGCGTGCAGTTCAGCGAGGCGGGCTCGCGCCCGGTCAGCGCGGCGGCCAGCAGCGCGGCGTCCGGCTCGTGCTTCGCGTACGCCTGCGGGAACCCGCTGCGCTGGACGCGCTGCGCCGCCACGGTCAGCGGGAGCCGCGAGTAGCCCGGGACCTCGGCCAGGTGGTCGTAGAACTCGCCGGCCGAGTACACCGGGTCCATGATCTGCGCCACGGTGCCCCAGCCCTGCGAGGGCCGCTGCTGGAACAGGCCCACCGAGTCGCGGTCGCCGTAGTCGATGTTGCGGAGCGTGGACTCCTGGATCGCCGTCGCGATCGCGATCGTCACCGCCCGCTCCGGCATCCCGCGCGTGGTCCCCACGGCGGAGATCGTCGCCGCGTTCGCCGCCTGGTGCAGGCTCATCTCGTACGTGTGGTCGCCGTCGGCGGCCCGTACCACGCAGCGCGGCGCGGACTCGCCGGTGGAGGAGTCGTACTGAACGGCCAGATAACCGCCCAGCGCGGCGAGCACGGTGAAGCCGGCCGCGTAGCGGAGAAGGCGGCTGCGGCGACGACGGGCGGGGCTGGCTGTCCGGGACACGGGGCCCACCGTACTGGAGGGTACGGCCGGGGACCGATACCCAGGTGCTCCGGGACCGGTGCCCGGGTCCGCGGGAACCGGTATCCGGGTCCTCAGGGGCGCTACCAGGCCCTCGTCCCGGTCCTCTAGGGTCGTAGCCATGTCCGACAGCACGCTTGACCTGACCCTGGACGGCCCGGCGCTCACCGCCCGGCTCGTCGACTTCCCCTCGGTCAGCGGGGAGGAGAAGGCGCTCGCCGACGCGATCGAGTCAGCGCTGCGCGGCCTGCCCCATCTGACCGTCGACCGGCACGGCAACAACGTCGTCGCGCGCACGGACCTCGGCCGCGGAGAGCGTGTCGTCCTGGCCGGGCACATCGACACCGTGCCGATCGCCGACAACGTCCCCTCGCGCCTCGACGCGGACGGCATCCTCTGGGGCTGCGGGACCACCGACATGAAGGCCGGCGTCGCCGTCCAGCTCAGGATCGCCGCGACGGTTCCGGAGCCCAACCGCGACCTGACCTTCATCTTCTACGACAACGAGGAGGTCGCGGCCCACCTCAACGGCCTCGGCCACATCGCCACCGCCCACCCCGACTGGCTCGCCGGAGACTTCGCCGTCCTCCTGGAGCCCTCCGACGGCGAGGTCGAGGGCGGCTGCCAGGGCACGCTCCGGGTCCACCTCCGTACAGCGGGGGAGCGGGCGCACTCGGCGCGCAGCTGGATGGGGTCCAACGCCGTCCACGCGGCCGCCCCGATCCTGGCGAAGCTGGCGGCGTACGAGCCGCGCCGCCCGGTCATCGACGGCCTGGAGTACCACGAGGGGCTCAACGCGGTCGGCATCGAGGGCGGCGTCGCAACCAACGTCATCCCGGACGCCTGCACCGTCGTCGTCAACTACCGGTACGCCCCCGACCGCACCGAGGAGGAGGCCGTCGCCCACGTCCGCGAGGTCTTCGCCGACTGCGGCGTCGCCGAGATCGTCATCGACGACCACTCCGGCGCGGCCATGCCCGGCCTCTCCCACCCCGCCGCGAAGGCGTTCATGGAGGCGGTCGGCGGCACGGCCCGGCCCAAGTTCGGCTGGACGGACGTCTCCCGCTTCGGCGGCCTCGGCATCCCGGCGGTGAACTACGGCCCCGGCGACCCGATCTACGCCCACAAGCGCGACGAGCACGTGGTCGTCGAGAAGATCACCCACTGCGAGGACCGCCTCCGCTCCTGGCTCACCGCCTGACCGGCTGACCGCCCGACGCACGGCATTCCCCCGTACGTAACCTCCGCCGATCTACGCTGGCCGGACGCAGCACGACACGGCCCGACCCAGGACGACGCGGGTCGGTGGAGGGAGCGGAACATGGGCAACGCCGAGGACGCACGGATCCCCGAAGGTGCGGAGGTCCCCGAGGGCGCGGTGGCCCCCGGGGAACAGTGGCTGGGTCCGGTACTGCGCCGCAGGGAGCAGGTCCAGCCCGGCACGACCGATCAGCGGCTGCTGGACTCCGAGGGCGACTCCGAGTGGGTGCACACCGACCCGTGGCGGGTGATGCGCATCCAGTCGGAGTTCGTCGAGGGCTTCGGCGCGCTCGCCGAACTGCCGAGCGCGATCAGCGTCTTCGGCTCGGCCCGCACGCCTGCCGGCTCTGCGGAGTACGAGGCCGGTGTGGCGATCGGCAAGGCGCTGGTCGACGCGGGCTTCGCGGTGATCACCGGCGGCGGCCCCGGCGCGATGGAGGCCGCCAACAAGGGGGCCCGGGAGGCGAAGGGGGTCTCGGTCGGCCTCGGCATCGAGCTGCCCTTCGAGTCCGGGCTGAACCCGCACGTCGACATCGGCGTCAACTTCCGCTACTTCTTCGTCCGCAAGACGATGTTCGTGAAGTACGCACAGGGCTTCGTGGTCCTGCCCGGCGGCCTCGGCACCCTGGACGAGCTCTTCGAGGCGCTCACCCTCGTCCAGACCGGCAAGGTCACCCGCTTCCCGATCGTCCTCTTCGGCACGGCGTACTGGGGCGGCCTGGTCGACTGGCTCCGCGAAACGGTGGTCGCGGGCGGCAAGGCCTCGGCGAAGGACCTGCTGCTCTTCCACGTGACGGACGACGTGGACGAAGCGGTGACCCTGGTGACGAAGGAGGTCGGGCGGTAGGAGTCTGCCGCCCGTCCGGCGCTTGAGGGCATCCTTTCCGGCCGGACCGGCCGCACCCAGTCCCTCCGGCGGTTGAGGAGCGGGGCGGGGGGGGGGGCCCCCCCCCCCCCCCCCCCGGGGGGGGGGGGCCCCCCCCCCCCCCCCGGCCCCCCCCCCCCCCGCCCGGGGGGGGGGGGGGGGGGGGGCCCCGGGCCCCCCCCCCCCCACCCCGCCCGCCGGGCAGGCGGCAGACCTACGCCAGCCCGCGCCGCGCCACCGCCGGAGCCCGGTGCCCGGCGATGGACGCCACCATGTCCAGGACCTGACGCGTCTCCGCCACCTCATGCACCCGGTACACCCGTGCCCCCAGCCACGCCGACACCGCCGTCGTCGCCAGCGTCCCGATGACCCGCTCCTTCACCGGCCGGTCCAGCGTCTCGCCCACGAAGTCCTTGTTGGACAGCGACACCAGCACCGGCCACCCCGTCTCCGCCATCTCCTCGAGCCGGCGCGTCGCCTCAAGGGAGTGCCGGGTGTTCTTGCCGAAGTCGTGCCCCGGATCGATCATGATCCCGTCCGTCCGCACCCCGAGCGCCACCGCCCGCTCCGCCAGCCCCACCGTCACCCGCAGGATGTCCGCCATGACGTCGTCGTACGCGATCCGGTGCGGCCGCGTCCGAGGCTCCGCGCCCCCCGCGTGCGTGCACACCAGACCCGCCCCGTACCGCGCGGCCACCTCCGCCAGCTTCGGATCGACCCCGCCCCACGCGTCGTTCAGCACATCCGCCCCGGCCTCGCAGACCGCCTCGCCCACGTCGTGCCGCCAGGTGTCCACGCTGATCACCACATCCGGGTGGCGGCGGCGGACTTCGGCGACGAACCCGACCGTGCGGCGCGCCTCCTCCTCGGCGCTGACCTCATCGCCGGGACCGGCCTTCACCCCGCCGATGTCGATGATCGCGGCGCCCTCGGCCACCGCCTGCTCGACCCGGGCGAGCGCCGGCTCGTCCCGGAACGTGGCGCCCTGGTCGTAGAAGGAGTCCGGGGTCCGGTTCACGATCGCCATGATCACCGGCTCGTGCGGCCCGAACTCCCGCCGCCCCAGCCTGAGTGCACCGCTCCGCATCCCGTGTCTCCTCCTCGAATTGCTCGCCGTCGGCCCGCCGACAGCCCGCAGCCGGCCCGCGGATCGCTCGCCTGCGACCCTAAGGCCTTATCCGGTCGGCCCCGACTTTTGTCAGTGCCGCATGGCACGATCGGAGCCGGTCGAGGTCTCAGCCCCCCCCCGGGAGATGCGCGTGTTCTGGTTCTTGCTGCTCACGATGGTCGTGGTCGTCACGGCGGTCACCCTCGCGGTGGTCGGCGGTGGCGGGAGCGCCGTGCTCCAGGACGTGGAGCCCCAGCGGTTCACCGACCCGCTGCCCGCGACCCGCCCGGTCGGCAGGGCGGACGTCGAGGCGCTGCGCCTGCCGATGGCCGCGCGGGGCTACCGGATGGCCGACGTCGACGAGGCGCTGTCCCGGCTCGGCGCCGAGCTGGCCGAGCGGGACGCCCGGATCGCGGAGCTGGAGTCCGCCCTGGCCGGAGCGCAGGCGTCCGCGGTGAGCACGGGCGCCGATCTGTTCAAGCAGCCGGGCGACCGGCCCGCCGAGCCGGGCGACCGGCCCGCCGAGCCGGGCGACCGGAGCGCCGGCCCGGCCCGTGGAGAGGACGAGGTCCGATGAGCGACGCCGGAGCCCTGCCCGCCCCCGACGGCACGCTGCGCTGCCCCTGGGGCATGTCCACCGAGGACTACCTCACCTACCACGACACCGAGTGGGGCCGCCCGGTCCACGGTGACGACGCCCTCTTCGAGCGGCTCTGCCTGGAGGCGTTCCAGTCCGGCCTCTCCTGGCTGACGATCCTGCGCCGCCGGGAGACGTTCCGTACGGCGTTCGCCGGGTTCAGGATCGCCGAGGTCGCGAAGTTCACCGACACCGACCGGGAGCGGCTCCTCGCCGACCCGGGCATCATCCGCAACCGGGCCAAGGTCGACGCCACCCTCGCCAACGCGAAGGTGCTCGCCGACTGGCCGGCGGGGGAGCTGGACGAGCTGATCTGGTCGTACGCCCCCGACCCCGCCGGCCGCCCCGCCCCGCGCACCCTGGACGACGTCCCCGCCGTGACACCGGAGTCCACCGCGCTGGCCAAGGAGCTCAAGAAGCGCTCGATCCGCTTCGTCGGCCCGACCACCGCCTACGCCCTGATGCAGGCGTGCGGCCTGGTCGACGACCACCTCGCCGAGTGCGTGGCCCGGGGCGGCGGCGCCGCCGGGTGACCGGCTACTTCCCGAGGTAGACCGGCTTCTCCTTCTTCAGGAATGCCTCCACCGCGATGGTGTGGTCCTGCGACGCGCCCGCCCGGGTCTGGAGTTCGTCCTCCTTCTCCAGCGTCTCGGCGAGCGTGTGGCCGGCGCCGTACGCCATCGACTCCTTCAGCGCCGCGTACGCCACCGTCGGGCCGTCCGCCAGCGCCCGGGCCACCCGCGCGGCCTCCTCGGCCAGCTTCTCCGCCGGGACCACCCGGTTGACCAGGCCCAGCTCGTACGCGTCCTGCGCGGAGATCGAACGCGGGAAGAGCAGCAGATCGGCGGCGCGGCTCGGCCCGATCAGCCGCGGCAGGGTCCAGGACACGCCCGAGTCGGCGGTGAGTGCGACACCCGCGAAGGAGGTGTTGAAGGAGGCGGTCTCGGCGACCACCCGGTAGTCGGCCGCCAGCGCGAACCCGAACCCGGCCCCGGCCGCGACACCGTTCACCCCGGCCACCACGGGCTTGGGCATCTCCGTGATCGCCCGGACGATCGGGTTGTAGTGCTCCCGCACCGTGCTCAGCGCGTTGCCGTCGCCCGCCTCACGCGTCGCCGTCAGCGTGGCGACATGCTCCTTGAGGTCCTGGCCGACGCAGAAGGCGCGCCCGGTGGCCGTGAGCAGAACCGCCCGTACGGCCACGTCCGCGGCCGCCGCCCGCAGGGAGTCCCGCAGCGCGACCTTCGCCGCGGTGTTCATGGCGTTCATCGCGTCGGGTCGGTTGATCGTGATCGTCGCGAGACCCTCGCTCACGTCGTACAGCACGGTGTTCGCCGGCTCGTCGGCCATTGCGGTCCATCCCCTCACTGCTCGGGCATCGTTGCCCCTGGAGGCAAGCATGGCCGACGCGGAGCGGCCCGTAGGTGTGACCTGCGTCTAACAATTGGCTCCCACCTGGGGCTCCGGGGCGGCGCAGTATCGCAGCCGGATCGCCGAATTGGGTGGTTTTGAGAGAGCGCGTTGCGCAAGCGATGCAGAGCGATGTTGGTCATAGGGGTCCTTGATGCGGGATAATGGCGAAGAAGCAATGTGTTCGATGCCGGTGAGGCAGCGCCTGTCATGGGGCCGCCGGTTGCGATGAGCTGGTTTCAGGAAGGGGAACGAGCATGGCGGCCATGAAGCCGCGGACGGGCGACGGCCCGCTCGAGGTGACAAAGGAGGGGCGGGGCATCGTCATGCGCGTTCCGCTCGAAGGCGGCGGTCGACTCGTTGTCGAGCTGACTCCGGACGAGGCCGATGCCCTCGGCGACGCGCTGAAGAAGGTCGTCGGCTGACGCGGAACGCCCATCACCTTCACCACTGCCCGGCACGGATCTCCGTGCCGGGCAGTGGTGCGTCCGGAGGCGTTGTATACGGGTACGGGGCTCAGCCGCGCCGGACCGCGCAGAGCAGCCCGTCGCCGACCGGCAGCAGCGTCGGCATCAGCTCCTGGCTCTCGCGCACCGCGCGCAGCAGCTCCCGCAGCCGCAGCACCTCGGCGGGCTGCGCGGCGGAGTCGACGGTGCGGCCGTCGGCGAAGACGCCCTCGAAGCAGACCAGCCCGCCGGGGCGCAGCAGACGCAACGATTCAGCGAGGCAGTCGAGGCTCTCCAGCCGGTCGCCGTCGCAGAAGACGAGGTCGTAACCCCCGTCCGCGAGCCGGGGCAGTACGTCGAGGGCGCGGCCGGGGATGAAACGGGCCCGGTTGGAGGCGAAGCCCGCCTCGCGGAACGCCTCCCGGGCGAACTGCTGGCGCTCGGGCTCCGGGTCCACCGTGGTCAGCACGCCGTCGGGCCGCATCCCGTGCAGCAGGTAGATGCCGGACACGCCGGTGCCCGTGCCGATCTCCGCCACCGCCTTGGCGTCCGCGGCACCGGCCAGCAGGCGCAGCGCGGCACCGGTGCCCGGGGATACCGAGCGGATCCCCAGCTCACGGGAGTGCTCCCTGGCCCGGTGCAGAGCTTCGTCCTCGGCGACAAAGGCGTCGGCGAGGCCCCAGCTCGTCTGCCGGTTGGCGGTAATGACCCTCTCCTGTCCCCGTAGTTGGCGCAACGGTGACTGTATCCGCTGGACCCGGGAACCCGCAGATGGGACCGGGCGTTGTGCAAGGAGTGGGGAGAGCGCAGTGACCCGGCCCGCGGATCGGACCGGTGAGCTGCGAGGACGTTCCGGGCGACGCCCGGCCCCAGCAGGGAAAAGTCTTATCCGGAGCTAACGGGCGAGGTGGCTATGGTAGGGGCTCCGCTGGACACCACCAGAGCCGATAGGGGAGGTGCGGCTGCGCCTGTGGATCGGGGCGGGGTGCTGCGGCGCCTTCTCAGGTCGGCCGGTGAGCCGAAATCCGTGACCAACATTGCTGACCGTTCTTCCGAAGACCCCGCACCGACCGCGACCTTCGCCTCCGATGCGGACCAGGCGTGGACCCCGCCCTCATGGGAAGAGATCGTCAGCACGCACAGCGGTCGCGTGTACCGCCTCGCCTACCGGCTGACGGGTAACCAGCACGACGCCGAGGACCTCACGCAGGAGGTCTTCGTCAGAGTCTTCCGCTCGCTGTCGACGTACACGCCCGGCACCTTCGAGGGCTGGCTGCACCGCATCACCACCAATCTCTTCCTGGACATGGTCCGGCGCAAGCAGCGCATCCGCTTCGACTCGCTCGGCGACGACGCGGCGGAGCGGCTGCCCAGCCGGGAGCCGTCCCCGCAGCAGGTCTTCAACGACACCCACTTCGACGCCGACGTGCAGCAGGCGCTGGACACCCTCGCGCCCGAGTTCCGCGCCGCCGTCGTCCTCTGCGACATCGAAGGCCTCAGCTACGAGGAGATCGCCGCGACCCTGGGTGTGAAGCTCGGCACCGTGCGCAGCCGCATCCACCGCGGCCGCTCGCACCTGCGCAAGGCGCTCAAGCACCGTTCGCCCGAAGCCCGCGCCGAGCAGCGCTCGCTGGCGGACGCGGTCCTGACGGGGGAGGGAGGACTGGCGTGAGTGGCACAGGTCCGACCGGTCCCACCCCTGCCGAAGCGCACCTGGGGGACCGGCTCGCCGCGCTGGTCGACGGCGAGCTCAAACATGACGCCCGCGAGCGGGTCCTCGCCCATCTGGCGACCTGCGCCCGGTGCAAGGTCGAGGCCGACGCCCAGCGCCGCCTCAAGAGTGCCTTCGCCACGTCCGCCGCACCCTCGCCCTCCGAGGGGTTCCTGGCCCGTCTGCAGGGCCTTCCCGGGGGCCCCGGCGGCGACGACACCGGTTCCGGCCGGCCGTTCGGCTCGGGCCGGCCCTTCGCCGACGAGTTCTTCTCCCCGCTGGGGTCGTCCGGCTCCACCCGCCGCGACTCCGCCGTGGAGCCGTCCCCGCCGGCCCGCTTCGGGTATCTCCCGGCTCCCCACGGCTCCACCGCCGTCCTGCCCGGCGGCTCCCGCTCCGCCTTCCGCTTCCACGACGTGGCCCGGGACGCCGAGCGTTCGCCGTGGCGCGGCCGGCGCTTCGCCTTCGCCGCGGCCGGCGCCGTCTCCCTGGCGGCCATCGCGCTCGGCGGCACCCTGCCGCTGGACTCAGGACCCGACCCCCTCCTGCGCGCCGAGGGCAGCGGCAACAGCGTGATCCCGCTCGACGCGGAGACCCGTGCCGGTGGCTCCGAAGCCTCGGTCAGCCGTCGCGGCGGCGCCCAGTCGGTGGGCGGCGGTGACCGCCTGGCGGTCAATCGCTCGGCGGCCGACGTGTCGTCGACCGGAGCGCACCGCTCCGCGCCCTCGCTCACCGCTCCACCGGCATCGTCCGCCCCTGCGGTGAAGCCGCCCCTGTCGCCGCGGGCCGCGACGACGGCTCCGCCGCTGTTCTCCGCCCCGGCCCTGGGCGGACACCCCTTCACGCTCCCGGTGCTGAACGCGTCCGTGCCGCCGCTGATACGCCCGACCGGTGGCTCCACCCCGCTCCTCGCGGCGCTGCAAGGCGGCGGATCGACGGCGAAGGCGCTCACCCCGCCGGTGCCGTCCGCGCCGCCGCAGCCCGCGCCGACCAGCGATCTGGCGGGCCCGCTCCTGCCCCGCCGCTGACGGCACCTGGCCGAACCACGACGGGATCCCTGCGCGGGGATTCGCAAACCTGGTTGAATTCCGGGGAGGGACGCCTCTGTGGGGCGTGCAGAGGCCAGTTGCGGGGAGAGCATGGACGACGGTAAGCCCACCGGGCCGCAGGCGAAGTGGTGGAGCCGCCCCACGGCGGCCCGCCCCGGCCGCGACGAGCCGGAGAGCCAGGGCCGCCCGGCCACCGGCGAGGACACGACCCCGTCCGTGCCCGCCGACCGCCCCGGCCCGACCGGCACCGCCGAGCCTCTGGCGGCTCCCGGCCCCGCGCCCGCCCCCGGCCAGGAGCCGCACCCCTCCCTCCCCGCCGGGCCGCCGCTGCACGAGCCCGACGCCTACAGCACCCCGCCGTACGGCGGCCCCGGGCCATGGGCGCCCGCGCCGCCGGTCCAGCGGCCGACCCCGGCCCACGGCACCCCCGTACCCCCGCAGGCCGCACCTCCGCCGCAGCCGCAGGCCACCCCCGTACCTCCGCAGGCAGCACCCCCGGCCCCCATACCTCCGCAGGGAGCGCACCCCACCCCCGTACCACCGCAGGGTTCTCAGCCGTCCTCACAGTGGCTGCAGTACGACCCGTGGGGTGCGCCCGGGCAGCCGTTGACGCAGGCGGGGCCGCCGGCCGGCAGCGAGCCGGGGAGCCGGAAGAACCGGCGCGGCGGCGCCTTCGCCGGAATGCTGCTGCTGACCCTGGTCGCCAGCGGAATCGGCGGCGGCGTCGGCGCGTACGTCGAGCGCACCGGCGGCCTCACCACCGTCGAGCTGCCGCAGGCGAGCCACGACAACGGCGACCGGGCGCCCGAGAGCGTCGCGGGCATCGCCGCCAGCGCCCTGCCCAGCGTGGTCACCCTGCACGTCAGCGGCACCGCCGAGTCCGGCACCGGCACCGGCTTCGTCCTCGACGGCCGGGGCCACATCCTCACCAACAACCACGTCGTCGCCCCGGCCGGATCCAGCGGCGACATCACCGTCACGTTCAGCACCGGCGAGACCGCCGCCGCCGAGCTCGTCGGCAAGGACAGCGGCTACGACCTCGCCGTCGTGCGGGTCAAGGGCGTCTCCGGCCTCAAGCCACTGCCACTGGGCAACTCCGACAACGTGCAGGTCGGCGACCCGGTGGTGGCCATCGGCGCCCCCTTCGACCTGTCCAACACGGTCACCTCCGGCATCATCAGCGCCAAGCAGCGCCCGATCACCGCGGGCGGCGAGAAGGGCGACGGAAGCGACATCAGCTATGTCGACGCCCTCCAGACCGACGCCCCGATCAACCCGGGCAACTCCGGCGGCCCGCTCGTCGACACCCAGGCCCATGTCATCGGCATCAACAGCGCCATCCGCGCCGCCGACAGCGGCAGGGGCGCCGAGCGCGGCGGCCAGTCCGGCTCCATCGGCCTCGGCTTCGCGATACCGATCAACCAGGGCAAGCGCGTCGCCGAGGAACTGATCAACACCGGCAAGGCCACCCACCCGGTCATCGGCGTCACGCTGGACATGAAGTTCACCGGCGACGGCGCCAAGGTCGGCACGAAGGGCGCCGACGACGGCCCCGCGGTCACCAAGGACGGCCCGGCCGCCAAGGCGGGCATCCGGTCCGGCGACGTCATCACCGACGTCCAGGGCCAGCGGGTGCACAGCGGCGAGGAGCTGATCGTGAAGATCCGCGCCCACCGGCCGGGCGACCGGCTGGAGCTGCGGCTGACCCGAGGGGGCAAGGAGATGTCCGTCATGTTGACGCTCGGTTCGGCGAGCGGCACGTGAGCGACACGGCGAGGTACCGCCCGGACAGGTCGGCCAGGTACCGTTGAGCGGTCCGGGCGCTCGTCCCACCTGGCCGGGGCCGGCCGGGCGGAGCAGCCGGGACCGGCGGAGAACACGCGGAGAACACAAGGAGCAGCTAGGTGTTCAATGACATAGGCGCACTGGAGCTGCTGACGCTCGGAGTGCTGGCCGTGCTGGTCTTCGGCCCGGACAAGCTGCCCAAGCTCATCCAGGACGTCACGCGCACCATCCGCAAGATCCGTGAGTTCTCGGACAGCGCCAAGGACGACATCCGCTCGGAGCTGGGCCCGCAGTTCAAGGACTTCGAGTTCGAGGACCTCAACCCCAAGACGTTCGTCCGCAAGCAGCTGATGGACGGCAACGACGACCTGGGGCTGAAGGAGATCCGCGAGAGCTTCGACCTCCGCAAGGAGCTCTCCGACGTCACCGACGCGGTGAACGGGCGCACGCCGGCGCAGGATTCCGCCAACAGTGCGGCGAACGGATCGGCGGGTGCGTCGGCCGCCGCCACCTCGCCCAGCCTCACCAAGACCGGTGACACCACCCCTGACCTGCTGAAGAAGACCCCGCAGCAGACGCAGCCCGAGCGGCCGCCGTTCGACGCGGACGCCACCTGACGCCAGGTCAATCCCGACTCGTCCGGACGGTATGGCTATTCTCCATCTGTCCGGTTGCGAGGACGCCCACGCCCGCGGGGGGCGGGCCGCTCCGGATCAGGACTGATCGAGGAGGCGGCCGCTCAGATGGAGACGACGAGTCGGGTGGATACGGACGGTGCCCCTGGCACGGTCACGGCGGAGGAGGTGCCGGCGACCCGGCGGCGTACCGTCGACGGCTATCTGGAGGCCCCGTTCCCCTGGTACGGGCTGGACGAGGCCTTCACCGGGCCGCGCTGGCTGATGCAGGTCGGCACGGCGGCGGACGGCACCGTGCAGCACGGCTCCACCGGACACGGTGACGAGCCCTCGGTGAAGACGGACGGCTCCGCCGCCGAGAAGGAACGGTTCGCGGCCGTCATCACGGTCGCCGCCAGCCCCGTCAGACGCAGCGGTGACGGTACGGGCGTCCTCGACGCCACCACGGTCTCCTCGGCCGCCTGGCTGGCCGGCTCGGGCCTGCTGGCGTACACCTGGCCGGCGCAGATGGACCACACGCTGCGCGACGACTGGCTGGACCAGCAGACCGAGACGGCGTTCACCCTCGCCGACGACCTCGGCTCCGCGCCCTGGTCGAAGCTTTCCCTGCCGGTGGACGGGGTTCCGGTGGAGTTCCACTACCGGGAGTCCGAGTTCGGCTGGGTGCTCGCCGGGTCGGCACACGAAGGTGTGCACATCGGGGCGTACGGGCGGGGGATGAGCGCGTACGGCCTCGGGTTCGCGGTGATCAAGGACATCGAGACCTACGAGTAGGCCGAAGACGTCCTCAAGCGCCGGACGGGCCGGGTCCTGCTCGGGCTCGTCCGGCGCTTGAAGACGGAAAGGTCGGCTTGAAGGCGAAGAGGTCAGAACTTGTTGCGCGGGGTGATCCCCAGCGACATGCCCGACAGGCCCCGCTGGCGGCCGCCCAGCTTCTCCGCGATTCCGCGCAGCGCCTTGCCGGCCGGCGAGTCCGGGTCCGACAGGACCACGGGCTTGCCCTCGTCGCCGCCCTCGCGCAGCCGTACGTCGATCGGGATCGAGCCCAGCACCGGCACCTCGGCGCCGACCGTCCGGGTCAGCCCCTCGGCGACCCGGGCGCCGCCGCCCGAGCCGAAGACGTCGACCATCTCGTCGCAGTGCGGGCACGGCATGCCCGACATGTTCTCCACGACGCCGACGATCTTCTGGTGGGTCTGTACGGCGATGGAGCCGGCCCGCTCCGCCACCTCGGCCGCCGCCTGCTGCGGGGTCGTGACGACCAGGATCTCCGCGTTCGGCACGAGCTGTGCCACGGAGATCGCGATGTCACCGGTGCCCGGCGGCAGGTCCAGGAGCAGGACGTCCAGGTCGCCCCAGAACACATCGGCGAGGAACTGCTGGAGCGCCCGGTGCAGCATCGGGCCGCGCCACACCACGGGCGCGTTGCCCGGCGTGAACATGCCGATGGAGATGACCTTCACGCCGTGCGCGGACGGCGGCATGATCATGTTCTCGACCTGGGTGGGCTTGCCGTCCGCGCCGAGCATCCGGGGCACGCTGTGGCCGTAGATGTCGGCGTCCACGACGCCGACCTTCAGCCCGTCGGCCGCCATCGCCGCCGCCAGGTTGACCGTCACCGAGGACTTGCCGACGCCGCCCTTGCCGGAGGCGACCGCGTACACCCGGGTCAGCGAGCCGGGCTTGGCGAAGGGCACCTCGCGCTCGGCGGTACCGCCGCGCAGCGAGCTCGCCAGCTCCTTGCGCTGTTCGTCGCTCATCACGTCGAGGGTGACCTCCACGCGGGAGACTCCCTCGACGCGGGAGACCGCGTCGGTCACGTTCCTGGTGATGGTGTCGCGCATCGGGCAGCCGGAGACCGTGAGATACACCGTGACAGCGACTACACCGTCAGGATCGATCTCGACCGATTTCACCATGCCCAGCTCGGTGATCGGGCGGTGGATCTCCGGGTCGTTCACTGTCGCCAGTGCCTCAAGCACCGCGTCTTCCGTAGCCATACAGACGATGTTACGGCGCCGGGCCCCACGGGCGGGTAGCCCCTCAGCGGTCGCCTTCGTCACTCTCGGACGTGAGGAGGATCTGCCGGTCCTCCATGTCCCGCACCATGTCCTGGAGCTCCGAGCGGATCCAGTCCCGGGTGGCGACCTCGCCGAGGCCCATCCGCAGTGCCGCGATCTCCCGGCTGAGGTACTCGGTGTCCGCGATGGAGCGCTCGTTCTGCTTGCGGTCCTGCTCGTGGGTGACCCGGTCCCGGTCGTCCTGCCGGTTCTGCGCGAGCAGGATCAGCGGAGCCGCGTACGAGGCCTGGAGCGAGAGCATCAGGGTCAGGAAGATGAACGGGTACTCGTCCCAGCGCAGCTCCTTCGGCGCCCAGACGTTCCACACCACCCAGACGATGATGATCAGCGTCATCCAGACGATGAACCGGCCCGTCCCCAGGAACCGCGCGATCCGCTCGGAGAACCGGCCGAACGCCTCGGGGTCGTACTCCGGGATCAGCCGCCGCCGCGGCGACTTCGGCTGGTCGATCCGGGTGCGCGGCGGGCGCATCAGGCCCGAGGAGCCCGTCGAGGCGGCCTTCGCCCTCTCCTCACCGGCCATGGCGGATACCCTCCTCGCCGTGGAAGTCGGTCTCGCGCCAGTCCTCCGGCAGCAGGTGGTCCAGGACGTCGTCCACGGTCACCGCGCCCAGCAGCGAGCCGCTCTCGTCCACCACGGGTGCCGAGACGAGGTTGTACGCGGCCAGGTAGCTGGTCACGGTCGGCAGCGGGGTGTCCGGCGGCAGCGGCACCAGATCGCTGTCGACGATGGAGCTGACCAGAGTGAACGGCGGATCGCGCAGCAGCCGCTGGAAGTGCACGGTGCCCAGGTACTTGCCGGTCGGCGTCTCGTCGGGTGAGCGGCACACGTACACCTGTGCGGCGAGCGCCGGGGAGAGGTCCTGCTGACGGACCCGGGCGAGCGCGTCGGCCACCGTGGCGTCCGGGCGCAGCACGATCGGCTCGGTCGTCATCAGACCGCCCGCCGTCCGCTCCTCGTACGCCATCAGCCTTCGTACGTCCGCGGCGTCGTCCGGCCGCATCAGGGTCAGCAGCCGCTCCTTGTCCTCCTCGGGCAGCTCCGAAAGCAGGTCGGCCGCGTCGTCGGGGTCCATCGCCTCCAGGACGTCGGCGGCCCGCTCCTCCTTGAGCTTGCCGAGGATCTCCACCTGGTCGTCCTCGGGCAGCTCCTCCAGGACGTCGGCGAGCCGGTCGTCGTCCAGCGCGGCGGCCACCTCGACCCGGCGCTTCGGCGAGAGGTGGTGCAGGGCGTTGGCGACGTCGGCCGGGCGCAGCCGCTCGAAGGTGGCGACCAGGTTCTCCGCGCCCTGCCCGTGCTCCTCCAGCGAGAAGCCGCTCACCGCCGACCACTCCACCGTCAGCGTCTCGCCCTTGCGGCGCAGCGCCCCGCCGCGCCCCTTGCGGACGAAGTACTTGTCGATCTCCCAGTCCCGGCGGGCGGGCAGCTGCTGGATCGCCACGTCCAGGACGGTGACCTCCTCCTCGGTCTCCACCAGCCGCACGCGGCGGTCGAGGAACTCGCCGAGCACGAGCCGTTCGGTGGGCCGCTGCTCGAAGCGCCGCATGTTGACCACACCGGTCGTGATGACCTGCCCCGACTCGACGCCCGTCACCCGGGTCATCGGCAGGAAGATCCGCCGCCGGCTGACCACCTCGACGACCAGGCCCAGGATGCGCGGCGGCCGTCCGCCCACCCGCAACATCGCCACCAGGTCGCGGACCCGGCCGACCTGGTCCCCGTTCGGGTCGAACACGGGCACCCCGGAGAGGTGCGAGACGAAGACCCTGGGGGCTCCTGCCGCCATCCTCCGCCTCCTTGTCGCTCTCGTCGCTCCGGTCCGGCCGACGCTGCCGCGGAACAGCGGGTTCCGCCGTACGCGGACAGCCGTACGCCATGATCAGGCTAGCCCCTGCCGTGGTGGCGCGCCCCGGCGGACCCGTCCGTACGGCTGGCTGCCGGACGGCGCGCGGACCCCGGGTACGCTGCGCTCTGCCCCCCGATCGCCGTTGAGAGGCAGTTCACCCGTGACCTCTTTTGCCCCGGCAGTCCGGAATCATCGCCGGACCGCGCTCGCCGTCGTGCTCTGCGGCGGGCTCGTCGCGGCCCTCACCGCCTGCGCGGGCGAGGACCCGGACCAGGGGACCAACGGGATCGGGAAACTCTCGGCCGAGCAGATCGACACCAAGACCCGGGCGGCGGCGGACAGCGCCGACGGCGTACGGCTGGCGGGCACCCTGGTCAGCAAGGGCGGCACCTACATGCTGAACATGAAGCTCAGCGACAAGGGCGGCACGGGCTCGGTCTCCTCCAGCAAGCGGAGCTTCGACCTCCTGCGGATCGAGGACGAACTCTTCATCAAGGCCGACGCCGACTTCTGGAGCCACGAGGAGGACGGCAAGGCGGGCCGCTCCGACCAGGAGGCCGCCGAGAAGCTGGGCGGCAAGTACGTGAAGGTGCCCGAGGACGACCCCAGCTACCGTCAGCTGCGCGGCTTCACCGACAAGAAGGTCCTCCTGGACGGCCTGCTCACGCTGCACGGCACCCTGAACAAGGGCGCCCGGGACACCGTCACCGGCCACCGCACCATCCAGCTCCTCGGCGGCAAGGGCGAGGGCGGCGCGCTGGACGTGTCCCTGGAGGGCAAGCCGTATCCGGTACGGGTGGCGCGGGGCGGCGGCGGAGGCACCGTCACGCTGGCCGACTGGGGGCGCGCGGTCGCGCTGGAGGCTCCGCAGGACGACGACACGGTCGACTACGGCGGCAAGCTCCCGAAGTCCTCCGGCTGACCTTCCGACACCCTCTAGGTGTCTTGCCGATCATGCCGGGCTCGCGGGGTCTGGTGCCGCGCCTCGCGGCGTTGTCGTCACTCGCCGACGCTCCGCGTCTACTCCCTCCTCCGCCTTGCGACGCACGGCACCAGGCCCCGCTCCCTGCTCCGGCCTGACCGACAAGACACCCCCTAGCGGCGCCGCTTCAGCAGCAGCCGGGGAAGCCCGGCCGGTACGGGCCGCCGGGTGGTCGCCGCCGTCGGCAGCGGGGCGGCGGCCAGCGAGGTGTCCGGCAGAGCCGTGCTGACCGCCTCGGGCGTCAGGCGCACCACCGCGCACTCCCGTGCCCACCGCTCCGTCATCACCTCGGCGTCCGGCGCGTTGAGCCGCTTGCCCTTCAGCTCGGCGACGGCCGCCTCCCACTCCTCGGAGTGCGGCGCCAGCACCCGTACCGCCGCCGTCCAGGCGACCAGCCGGCCGCCCTTGTCCTTGCTGCGTACGGTCACCTCGGCGCTTCCGCCGTCGGCCAGGCCCTCCGGCAGCGGCTGCTCGCCCGGACCGTCCCCGACGAGGTGGGCCGCGCCCTCGTGCCAGACGTGCCACACCGCGCGGGCGGGCCCGGTGGCACGGACCCAGACGAGGCCGGACTTCTTCGTGGCCTCCTCGACGAGGGCCTTCTCCAGCAGTGCGTCGGCAGCATCACTCATGGGCCGGAGCATAGGTCCTCCCGCGGTCACAGCCAGCCGTTGCGCTTCAGGATGCGGTGGATGGAGAAACAGACCGTGCCGATGAGGCCGAGCACCAGTGGATAGCCGTACTTCCACTCCAGCTCCGGCATGTAGTCGAAGTTCATGCCGTAGACCCCGCAGATCATCGTGGGGACGGCGATGATCGCCGCCCAGGAGGTGATCTTGCGCATGTCCTCGTTCTGGGTGACGGTCGCCTGCGCCAGGTTGGCCTGGAGGATCGAGTTCAGCAGCTCGTCGAAGCCGATGACCTCCTCCTGGACCCGGGCGAGGTGGTCGGCGACGTCCCGGAAGTACTTCTGGATGTCCGGGTCGATGAGCCGCATCGGCCGCTCGCTGAGCAGCTGCATCGGGCGCAGCAGCGGCGAGACGGCCCGCTTGAACTCCAGCACCTCCCGCTTGAGCTGGTAGATCCGCCCCGCGTCCGAACCGCGGCGGCCGCCCTTGGCCGGGGTGGAGAAGACATCGATCTCCACCTCGTCGATGTCGTCCTGCACCGCCTCCGCCACCGCGATGTATCCGTCGACCACATGGTCGGCGATGGCGTGCAGCACGGCGGAAGGGCCCTTGGCCAGCAGCTCCGGGTCGTCCTGGAGGCGGTGGCGCAGCGCGCGCAGCGAGCCCTGGCCGCCGTGCCGGACGGTGATGACGAAGTCCCGGCCGGTGAAGCACATCACCTCGCCGGTCTCCACGACCTCGCTCGTCGCGGTCAGTTCGGCGTGCTCCACGTAGTGGATGGTCTTGAAGACGGTGAAGAGCGTGTCGTCGTACCGCTCCAGCTTGGGCCGCTGATGGGCGTGGACGGCGTCCTCCACGGCGAGCGGGTGGAGCCCGAACTCCCGGGCGATGCCCGCGAATTCCTCCTCCGTCGGCTCGTGCAGCCCGATCCAGGCGAAGCCGCCCTTCTCGCGTACCTCCAGCATCGCCTCGTGCGGCGTCGGGGTCGCGCCGCCTTCCAGCCGGGTGCCGTCGCGGTAGACCGCGCAGTCGACGACGGCGCTGGAGGCGGACGGGTCGCGGGTGGTGTCGTACGCGCTGTGCGGAGCGCTGTTCTTACGGAGGGAGGGACGCAGGGACGGGCGCACGGCAGCGCGCAGGTCACGGATCATCGACATGGCTGGCTCCTTCACGGAGGGCCGTCGGCGAGGGCGTGGAACAGCCCGGAATGGGGACGTGCGCTCACGTCCGCAAAGCGGGCTCCACCGCGCGGGCGCGATGACGGCGTTCGCAACAGACAGGCAAAAGGGTGTTCGCAACGGACAGGCAGAGAACGAGAGACTCTTCCGCGGGTTTCCTGGTGCTCTTCGCGGTGCGAACGACCGTCGGACGGGTCATCGGGGGTGGCCGACGAGGCGTCAGTTCAACGGGAGGTCCAGCGAGAAGTTCAAAGGGAACAGCGGTGCGCGGAAGAGTGATCGGTACTGCACGGTCGACTTGGATCCATAGCAGTCCCCACCTCCTCCGGCCGGTCCCCCGTGGGGGACGACGTGTCGTCGGGACAAGAGAGCGACGCTTCTGCGTGCTGTCCCGACCGGCGGCCAGGCTATCAGCCGTCCCGAGTGAATCCCCTACTTTGCCCATTCCGCGCGCACTCTATGCTCGCCGGATGGCAGAAATTCTCGCTCTGGTCGAAGCCCGGCTCCGCTCGGCCCTCGGAGAACCGGACGCCCGCGCCGATGTGACGTTCCTCGGCACGGACCGTATCGAGGTGCTCCGCTTCCTCGACGGCGATGTGGTGCGCTACGCCACGCTCGGCATGTCCGCGCAGCCCATGGCCGACCCCACCTCGCCGCTCGCCGACCCGGTGAAGGGCCCGCGCGCCGAGCTGGTCCTGTCGGTACGGGCGGGGCTCGCCGACACCGACCAGGTGCTGCGGCCGCTCGCCGTGCTGGCCGCCTCCCCGCAGGTCGAGGGGCTCATCGTCGCGCCGGGCGCGTCGCTGGACCTGGGCGATCCGCTCTGGCCCGGCGCGCCGTTCACCTCGGTGCTGGTCGCGGAGTCCGGCGGGCTGGTGGAGGACCTGGAGCTGGACGAGCCGATGGACCCGGTCCGCTTCCTGCCGCTGCTCCCGATGACCCGCAACGAGGCCGCCTGGAAGCGGGTGCGCGGGGCGCAGGAGCTCCAGGAGCGGTGGCTGACGCACGGTACGGACCTGCGCGACCCGCTGCGCACGTCCGTACCGCTGGACTGAGATCCTTTTCCACGCCGGTCACCGGTCGGCGAAGACGCTCACACCGTCCTCCAGGGCGTGGACCGGCTCCAGCTCCTCGGCCTCGTGGACCAGCGCCGTACGCCGTACGCCCACGACGGCAGCTCCGACGAGGGCGGCGAGCGCGGCCACCACGAACGGGATGTGGACGTCGCTCCACTCCTCGATCTTCGGGGCGAGGAAGGGCGCGGCGGCCGCGGCGAACCAGCGGACGAAGTTGTATCCGGCGCTCGCCACCGGGCGCGGCGCGTCCGAGACGCCGAGGGCCAGCTCGGTGTAGACGGTGTTGTTCATGCCGATGAAGGCGCCGGAGACGATCGTGGCGACGACGGCCGTCGTGTGGTTCCCGTAACCGAGGACCAGCAGGTCGGCGGCGAGCAGCACCAGCGAGGCGCCGAGCACCTTGAGCGAGCCGAAGCGGCGCTGGAGGCGCGGGGCGACGAGCACGGAGAAGACCGCGAGCAGCAGGCCCCAGGCGAAGAAGACCGCGCCGGACTTGTACGGGGTCATGTCCAGCACGAACGGTGTGAACGCCAGGATCGTGAAGAAGGCGTAGTTGTAGAAGAAGGCCGAGGCCGCCACCGAGGCCAGCCCGCCGTGGCCCAGCGCCTTCACCGGGTCGAGCAGCGAGGTCTTGCGGGCGGGCTTCGGCTGCTCCTTGAGGAACGCGGCGATGCAGAGGAAGCCGATCGCCATCAGCGCCGCCGTACCGAAGAACGGGTAGCGCCAGCTGGCGTCCCCGAGCAGCGCGCCGAGCAGCGGCCCGCACGCCATGCCGAGGCCGAGCGCCGACTCGTACAGCAGGATCGCCGCGGAGCTGCCGCCCGCCGCCGCTCCGACGATCACCGCGAGCGCGGTGGAGACGAAGAGCGCGTTGCCGAGGCCCCAGCCGGCCCGGAAGCCGACGAGTTCGGCGACCGAGGACGAGGTGCCGGAGAGCGCCGCGAAGACGATGACGAGCGCGAGGCCGGCCAGCAGCGTCTTGCGGCCGCCGATGCGGCTGGAGACGAAGCCGGTGACGAGCATGGCGACGGCGGTGATCAGGAAGTACGAGGTGAAGAGCAGCGACACCTGACTCGGTGAGGCGTCCAGACCCTGGGCGATGGACGGCAGGATCGGGTCCACCAGGCCGATCCCCATGAACGCGACCACCGAGGCGCCGGCCGTGGCCCAGACGGCCTTCGGCTGACGCAGGATGCCGGGTGGGGCGGCCCCTTCGTCGAACGGGTCCGCTCCCGGCATGGTCCGGCTTTCCGGCATGGGCTGACTCCTTCTCTCCTCCGGTTCGATGCGTTATACAGAGAATAAGTTAGACGTGCTAATAAATGCAAACTACATCTACTTTCCCCGTTCGCAGCCACGCTGCGGACGGGTGATCGTCCTTGACGCGGCGAGCGGCGGGGAGGACCGTGGGGCTCTATGAGGGGCGAACCCAGTTGCCCGAAGTGCGGTGGCCGGGTCAGGGCGCCCGGTCTCTTCGCCGACGCCTGGCAGTGCTCCGCGCATGGCCAGGTGCACCCGATGCAGCCGGTCGTCCCGCCGAGCGTCGAGGCGCTCGGCGTCGTGGTGCACCGCTCGCAGGTGCCCGTCTGGATGCCGTGGCCGCTCCCCGTCGGCTGGCTGTTCACCGGTGTGGCCAGCGCGGGCGACGACCGCAGCGGCGGCCGCGCGACCGTGGTGGCCTGCTCGGGTCCGGGCCCGTTGGGCGGCATGGGTGAACTGCTGCTCGTCGCGGAGGAGCTGGGCGTCGGACTCGGTGCGCGGTACGCCGGAATCGCGGGCCCCGACCCGGGCCACCACCTGAACGTCGACTCCGCGCCCGACGCCAAGGTGCACGCCGCCGGCCGCCCCACCCCGCTCTGGCACGTCAAGAACGCCCCGGAGGACCGGGCGGTCTTCGCCGGTGAGGCGCGCGGGCTGTGGCTGTGGGCGATCCTGTGGCCGGAGCAGTCGGGGCTGCTGCTGTACGACGAGGTGGTGCTGACCGACCTGCGCGACGCCGGGGGAGAGGTGGACCTCGTCCCGTGCGGCGCGCTGACTCCGCGCCTGCTGGCCGCGCCGGAGGCGCCGCCGCGACAGGGGTCGGGCGAGCGCTGGATCACGCCGGAACAGGGCTGATCCCGGCCGGGGCCCTGGTGTGCGGCGGTTATCCTTGAGCGGTCCCCGTCCGCCCGCGAGCCCTGGAGTCAGCCGTCGTGCGTATCGACCTGCACACCCACTCCACCGCGTCGGACGGTACGGACACCCCCGCCGAGCTGGTCGCGAACGCCGCCGCCGCGGGCCTGGACGTCGTCGCGCTCACCGACCACGACACCGTCGGCGGCCACAAGCAGGCCATCGACGCACTGCCCGAGGGGCTCACCCTCGTCACCGGCGCCGAGCTGTCCTGCCGTGTCGACGGCGTGAGCATGCACATGTTGGCGTACCTCTTCGACCCCGCCGAACCCGAGCTGGAGCGCGCCCGCGAACTGGTCCGCGACGACCGGGTGCCGCGCGCCCAGGAGATGGTCCGCAAGCTCCGGGCGCTCGACGTACCCATCACCTGGGAACAGGTCGCCCGGATCGCCGGGGACGGCTCGGTCGGCCGTCCGCACGTCGCCGCCGCCCTCGTCGAAGCGGGCGTCGTGGACACGGTCTCCGACGCCTTCACGTCCGACTGGCTCGGCAACGGCGGCCGGGCGTTCGCCGAGAAGCACGAGTTCGACCCCTTCGACGCGGTCCGGCTCGTCAAGGCGGCGGGCGGCGTCACCGTCTTCGCCCACCCCGGCGCCTCGAAACGCGGTGCGACGGTCCCCGAGACCACGATCGCCGCGCTCGCCGCAGCGGGCCTCGACGGCATCGAGGTCGACCACATGGACCACGACGAGCCGACCAGGGCCCGGCTGCGCGGCCTCGCCCGGGAGCTGGGGCTCCTGCCCACCGGCTCCAGCGACTACCACGGCAGCCGGAAGACCGTCGGGCTCGGCGCGTACACCACCGACCCCGAGATCTACGGCGAGATCACCCGGCGCGCCACGGGAGCCTTCCCGGTGCCGGGCGCGGGCGGAACCGACCGCCGCTAGGGGTGTCTTGCCCCCGCTTCCACCGCCCCACGTTCCACTCCTCGCGCGTCCCTCACCCTTGCCGTCGTACGTTGACGGCCGCCGGTCGGGCTCGCGCGCCCCCGTACCGCCCGCTCATCTCTCGCAAGGCTCACTGTGTTCGACGTCGCTGTCTTCGGATCCCTTTTTCTCACCCTTTTTGTGATTATGGATCCGCCCGGAATCACTCCGATCTTCCTGGCCCTCACCGCGGGCCGTCCTGCCAAGGTGCAGCGCAGGATGGCCCTCCAGGCCGTCGCGGTCGCCTTCGGCGTGATCGCCGTCTTCGGTCTGCTCGGCCAGCAGATCCTCGACTACCTGCATGTCTCCGTGCCCGCCCTGATGATCGCGGGCGGTCTCCTGCTGCTGCTCATCGCGCTGGACCTGCTGACCGGCAAGACGGACGAGCCGACGCAGACCAAGGACGTCAACGTGGCGCTCGTACCGCTGGGCATGCCGCTGCTGGCCGGTCCCGGTGCGATCGTCTCGGTCATCCTGGCCGTGCAGCACGCCGACGGTTTCGGCGGCCAGCTCTCCGTCTGGTCGGCGATCGCGGCCATGCACGTGGTGCTCTGGCTGGCGATGCGCTACTCGCTGGTGATCATCCGGATCATCAAGGACGGCGGTGTGGTCCTGGTGACCCGGCTGGCCGGAATGATGCTCTCGGCCATCGCCGTACAGCAGATCATCAACGGCGTCACCCAGGTCATCCAGACCTCCTGAGCCCATCCCCCCGCACACCACAGCGCCCCCGCACGGTTCTTCCGTGCGGGGGCGGCCTGCCTTCGGTGGTGCGTGGCGCGTTACGAAGCCGCGCTCTCGGCCGGCCGGATGTAGATCCGCTGGCCGATGGCCGCGGCCTGCCGCACGATCCGGTTGACGGAGGCGGCGTCCACGACGGTGCTGTCCACGGCGGTACCGTCGACGTCGTCGAGTCGCATGATCTCGAAGCGCACAGGGCTTCCCTTCGTCTCGTCGGTTCCTTGCATGTGACAACGGCTTGCCTGGTACAAACATTCCCTACGCTAAGGAAATTTTTTGGATGTCTAAGTACCCGGCAGATATCGTCGAGCGTCTCGACCGCACCAACGAGCTGCTCCAGCGCATGCTCGTGGAGGTCTCCAAGACCCCTTCCACCCACGCCATCTTCGTGGACGCGGGCTATGTGTACGCCGCGGCCGGACTGCTCGTCACCGGCACCGAGGACCGCCGCTCCTTCGATCTCGACGCCGAAGGGCTGATCGAGGCCTTCATCGACCGGGCCCGCACGATCTTCGCGGACAGCCGGCTGCTGCGCGTGTACTGGTACGACGGGGCCAGACGCCGCATCCACACCACCGAGCAGCAGGCCATCGCCGAACTCCCCGACGTCAAGGTGCGGCTCGGCAACCTCAACGCCAACAACCAGCAGAAGGGCGTCGACTCCCTCATCCGCACCGACCTGGAATCGCTCGCCCGGCACCGCGCCATCAGTGACGCGGCCCTCGTCGGCGGCGACGAGGACCTGGTCTCGGCGGTCGAGGCGGCTCAGGGCTACGGGGCCCGTGTCCACCTCTGGGGCATCGAGGCCGGCGAGGGCCGCAACCAGGCCGAACCGCTGCTCTGGGAGGTCGACAGCCAGCGCACCTTCGACCTGGACTTCTGCCGCCCGTACGTCACCCGGCGCCCGGTCACCACGTACGAGGACGACACCCCGGCACCCTCACGCGACGACGTCCGCTTCGTCGGCGCCCAGATCGCCGCCGCCTGGCTCGCCGCCCGCGGCCGCGAATCCCTCGCCGACCTGCTGCCCGGCCACCCCTACCTGCCGGGCTCGGTCGACCAGGACCTGCTGGTGGAGGCCGAGCGCCTGCTCCAGCACTCGCTGCGCGGCCACGCGCACCTGCGCCGGGCGCTGCGCGACGGCTTCTGGCAGCACCTGCAGTCGCAGTACTGAGCCTCAGGAGGCCGGAACACCGTCCCAGAACGCTGCGAGCGCCTCGGCGGTCTCGCGCGGGCGGGCGGTGTTGGGGGAGTGCTCGGCGCCGGCGATCGTGGTGCGGTGCGCGCCGAGCCGCCGGGCCATCGCGTCGAACTGCTCCACCGGCCATACGTCGTCGCGCTCGCCGGACAGGACGTGGACGGGCAGCCCGACAGCGGCCAGCTCGCCCACCCGGTCCGGTTCGGCCAAGAGCTGGGCACCGGTGGCGATCAGCTGCGCCGGGTTGTGGCGCAGCCACCGTCGGCGCATGTCCTCGCCGTCGCCGGTGTCCGCGTCCTGCGGCGGCTCCAGGGCCCGCATCGCCTCCCACACCTCATCCATGGTGAGCACCGAGAGCGCGTCGCTCAGCATCCTCACCTTGTCCCGCTGGGCTGCGACGACCTCTCCGGGGCCGGAGGACATCAGCGTCAGCGAGCGGAACGGGGTGGCGTCGAGCAGGACGGCGGCGCGGGCGATCTGGCCGCCGAGCGAGTGCCCGAGGAGGTGCAGCGTCCCGTCGCCCCCGGTCAGGGTTGTCGCCTGGGCGAGCACATCGCGGGCCAACTCTCCTTGCGCGTAAGCCTCCTGACGGTCCGTTCCCTCTGACTCGTACTGCCCGCGGCCGTCGACGGAGACCACCCGGTACCCGGCCGCGCACAGCGGTTCGAGCAGGGCGATGAAGTCCTCCTTGCTGCCGGTGTACCCGGGCAGCAGGAGGGCGGTGGCGCGAGCGGGAGCGTTCGCCGGTACGGCGTCCAGGACGGCGAAGTCGCCACGCTCGGTGCGCAGGACCCGGGAGGTGGCGCAGGCGGGCGGCGTGAAGGTGGGCGGGCGGCTCATGGGCCCGAGGCTATCGCCGGGACGGGACCGGGGCATCACCGGGCAGCGAGAAGGCCCCGGCCCCCGCGAGTGCGGGGGCCGGGGCCCGGTGGGTCTCGCGGGACGGTCAGCTGTCGGACGTCACCGTGGCCGCACCCGCGGCGCGGGTGGCGCGGCGGCGGCGGGGCTTCGCCTCGGCGGCGGCCTCGCTCACCACGGCCTCGGCCTCGGAGACCACGGCGGCCTCCTGGGTCGCGGTCGAGGTGACGCTGCGGGTCGCCCGGCGGCGGCGCGGCTTGGCCTCGGCCTCGGCGGCGGCCGGAGCCTTTGGCGTAACGGCTTCGACGGGGGCCGCGGCCTTCGCGCGCGACGCCCTCTTCGGCTTCGACGCGGTCTCCGTACCGGCTTCGGCCTTGGCGGCCTTGGCCGCCTTGGGGGCAGCCTCCGCCTTCGGCTTCGACTCCGCCTTGGGCCGGCTCGTGGCGCGGGCCGGGCGGCGGCGGGTCTTCGACTCGGGCTCCGGCTCGGCGGCCGGGGCGATCTGGAAGTCCACCTCGTCGGCCGGCTTCACGATCCGGGCGCGGCGGCGCGGCTTCGTCGCGGCCGGATCGGCGACCGGCTCCGCGATGCCCGCGGCGGCTGCCACGGTCTGGAACCCGGCCTCCACCGGAGCGGCGGCAGCGGGAACCTGAGCCACGGCCTCGGCCACCGGCTTCGCGGCGGCGCGGCTGCGACGGCGGCGCGGCTTGGCCTCACCGACGGTCTCCGCGACCGGCTCGGCCTCGACCACGGCAGCCACGGTCTCGGCAGCCTCGGCCACCGGAGCGGCAGCCACCGGGGCCGGAGCCTCGGCGACCGCCACGGCCGCCTCGGTCACGGTCTCGGCAGCGCTGTTCCGCGTACGGCGACGGCGGCGCGGCGTGCGCGGAGTCTCCGGAGCCCGGTCACCGGCCGGGGAGACCGGCGCGGCCTCCTTGGCGGGTGCGGGCACCGCCGCGGCGCCTTCCTCGGCGGACCCGCCACGGGTGCGGCGGCGCTGACGCGGCGTACGCGTACGGGGCTCGCGCTCCTCACGGGCCGGAGCCGGGGCGGCGGACTTGCGGCCGCGGCCACCGGTCTCGCCGAGGTCCTCGACCTCCTCCGCGCGCAGACCGGCACGGGTCCGGTCGGCACGCGGCAGCACACCCTTGGTGCCCGCCGGGATACCGAGCTCCTCGAAGAGGTGCGGCGAGGTGGAGTACGTCTCCGGCGGGTCCGGGAACTTCAGGTCCAGCGCCTTGTTGATCAGCTGCCAGCGCGGGATGTCGTCCCAGTCGACCAGCGTGATCGCGATGCCCTTGGCGCCCGCGCGGCCGGTGCGGCCGATGCGGTGGAGGTAGGTCTTCTCGTCCTCCGGCGACTGGTAGTTGACGACGTGGGTCACACCCTCGACGTCGATGCCGCGCGCGGCGACATCGGTGCAGACGAGGACGTCGACCTTGCCGTTGCGGAAGGCGCGCAGCGCCTGCTCGCGGGCGCCCTGGCCGAGGTCGCCGTGGACCGCGCCGGAGGCGAAGCCGCGCTTCTCCAGCTGCTCGGCGATGTCGGCGGCCGTCCGCTTGGTCCGGCAGAAGATCATCGCCAGCCCGCGGCCGTCGGCCTGGAGGATGCGGGCGAGCATCTCCGGCTTGTCCATGTTGTGCGCGCGGTAGACGTGCTGGACCGTGTTCTTGACGGTCGTGCCCTCGTCGTCGGGCGAGGTGGCGTTGATGTGGGTCGGCTGCGACATGTAGCGGCGGGCGAGGCTGATGACGGCACCGGGCATGGTGGCCGAGAACAGCATCGTCTGGCGCTTGGGCGGCAGCATCGTGATGATGCGCTCGACGTCGGGCAGGAAGCCCAGGTCCAGCATCTCGTCGGCCTCGTCGAGGACGAGGCCGCGGATGTGGGAGAGGTCGAGCTTGCGCTGGCCCGCCAGGTCGAGCAGACGGCCCGGGGTGCCGACGATCACGTCGACGCCCTTCTTCAGGGCCTCGACCTGGGGCTCGTACGCCCGGCCGCCGTAGATCGCGAGTACGCGGACGTTCCGGACCTTGCCGGCGGTCAGCAGGTCGTTGGTGACCTGCTGGCACAGCTCACGGGTGGGGACGACGACGAGCGCCTGCGGCGCGTCGGTCAGCTGCTCGGGCGTGGCGCGCCCCGCTTCGACGTCGGCGGGGACGGTCACGCGCTCCAGGAGGGGGAGTCCGAAGCCGAGCGTCTTTCCGGTGCCGGTCTTGGCCTGGCCGATGACGTCGGAGCCGGAGAGCGCTACGGGGAGCGTCAGCTCCTGGATGGGGAAGGGGGACATGATGCCGACCGCCTCAAGGGCTTCGGCCGTCTCGGGGAAAATGCCGAGGTCGCGGAACGTAGTCAGGGTGCTGCCTCTTCTGTGAGACGCGGTCCGAGGCGAACGCTGGGGGTCGTACCGTGCCGGGGTTGGTCATCCGGCCGTGGATGGGCCGGGTGGCGCGGGACCACTGCCGTCGCTCGAGCGCTCGTGCCGCTGAGGGGGCCCCTCATCTGCAGTCGTACGTGGCGTACGCACCGCGTGGAGGGCTGTCAGGTCGGAGCCGATCGGGCCACCGACCGGGCATCCTCATTCAAAGGACGCGCCCCTGGCACAGGAAAATGCTCAGTAAGCGCAATACCACTGTACCCCGGATTCGCGCATGTGTGTTGGACGAATTCATCGGATCGGTGTGATGTCCGCTTCCCGCCGGGCCGTTCCGTCCCTCGTCCGGCGGGCTATTGTGCGGTTCATGGAGACGCCTGACAACGCCACTGACCACCCCGAAGAAGCGCCCGGAGCGACCGGAATCGCCGCCCAGGACTGGGCCACCGCCTCCACGGAGGAGCAGTACCGCGCCGCCGTCGTGGACCTGCTGGGCGCCCTCGCCTACGGCGAGCTGGCGGCCTTCGAGCGCCTCGCCGAGGACGCGAAACTCGCGCCGACCCTCGGGGACAAGGCGGAGCTGGCGAAGATGGCCGCCGCCGAGTTCCACCACTTCGAGCAGCTGTCCGACCGGCTCGCCGCGATCGACGAGGAGCCGACCGCCGCGATGGAGCCGTTCGCCAAGGCGCTGGACGACTTCCACCGCCAGACGGCACCGTCCGACTGGCTGGAGGGCCTGGTCAAGGCGTACGTCGGCGACTCGATCGCCAGTGACTTCTACCGGGAGGTCGCGGCCCGGCTCGACACCGACACCCGCTCCCTGGTCCTCGCCGTGCTGGACGACACCGGGCACGGGAACTTCGCCGTGGAGAAGGTGCGCGCCGCGATCGAGGCCGACCCCCGGCTCGGCGGGCGGCTCGCGCTCTGGGCCCGCCGGCTGATGGGCGAGGCGCTGTCGCAGGCCCAGCGGGTGGTCGCCGACCGCGACGCGCTCTCGACGATGCTGGTGGGTGGCGTCGCGGACGGCTTCGACCTGGCGGAGGTGGGCCGGATGTTCTCCCGGATCACCGAGGCCCACACCAAGCGCATGGCCGCGCTGGGACTGGCCGCCTGATACCGGGCCTTGTGCCGGGCCCTACTGGGCCGCCGCCGACCTCGTGAGGCGGCGGCCGCGCGGGCGGATCAGCAGCGACAGCGTCACCGCCCCGACGAAGACGGCGCCGATCAGGGTCGCCACACCGTGGCCGGGGCCCAGCGCCGAGTGCGTGAGGAACGCTCCGAACACCGCCCCCAGCGCACCGGTGAGATAAACAGCACGGGCGGAGGGGAGCCGGCCGGCCAGTGAGCGGACGGCCGCCCAGGCCAGGACGAGTCCGAGCACGGCGGCGCCGAAGGATTCCCAGATCACTAAGGATCACCTCGCGGGGGTGTGCGGGGCGGGCAAATCGGTCGTAGGCGGTACTACCCCTGGCCCACGCCGGACAACCCTCCGCCGGGCCGGCGGAACCCTTACGGGTACGGCCGGGCCCGTCACGGCATGAGGGATCTTCGCGCAGGGCATACGGGAGCGGCCCGGCGAGGAGACCGCGCAGGGCACACGGGAGCGGCCCGGCGGAAAGATTCCGCCGGGCCGCTCCCGTGCTCACCGCGTCCCGTGGACTACAGCGCGCCGAACCCCACACGCCGTGCGGTCGGCTCACCGATCTCCACGTACGCGATCCGGTCGGCCGGCACCAGGACCTTGCGGCCCTTGTCGTCCGTGAGGCTCAGCAGCTCCGCCTTGCCGCCCAGTGCGGCGGCGACCGCGCTCTCGACGTCCTCGGCGGAAAGCCCGCTCTCCAGAACGATCTCGCGGGGCGTGTGCTGCACCCCGATCTTGACCTCCACGGCTATGTCCCTCCGACGGTCAGTCCCTGCGCGGCGAACCGCGCCGTACGCAGCCACATTAGCCCGGTGGGACCACGGCTCACGGCCCGACCGGCAACGCCCGCAGCGAACACGCTCCGGGACACGGCCACGACGGGGTGGCCGCGCCGCCCGGAGGGCTTCAGTGCTGCTGGTCGACGCCGTGCAGCGGGAAGCCCGCGATGCCCCGCCAGGCCAGCGAGGTGAGCAGCTGCACCGCCGTGTCGCGCGGGATGCTGGAGCCGCTGGAGAGCCAGTAGCGCGCCACCACCTGCGACACCCCGCCGAGGCCGACCGCCAGGAGCATGGACTCGTCCTTGGACAGGCCCGTGTCCCCGGCGATCACGTCGGAGATCGCCTCGGCGCACTGGAGGGAGACCCGGTCGACCCGCTCGCGTACGGCGGGCTCGTTGGTCAGGTCGGACTCGAAGACCAGGCGGAAGGCGCCGCCCTCGTCCTCCACGTACGCGAAGTAGGCGTCCATCGTCGCCTCGACGCGCAGCTTGTTGTCCGTCGTCGACGCCAGCGCCGTCACCACGGCCTGGAGCAGCGACTCGCAGTGCTGGTCCAGGAGGGCGAGGTAGAGCTCCAGCTTCCCGGGGAAGTGCTGGTAGAGCACCGGCTTGCTGACGCCGGCCCGCTCGGCGATGTCGTCCATCGCGGCGGAGTGGTAGCCCTGTGCGACGAAGACCTCCTGCGCGGCGCCCAGCAGCTGATTGCGTCGGGCGCGGCGGGGAAGGCGCGTGCCCCGCGGGCGCGCTGCCTCTGTCTGCTCGATGGCGCTCACGCCGCCTCCCAAATGTGTGTTCCAGCACAGCCGATCCGTACACGCTGCGCCGTACAGCCATCGTACTTTTGGGTAACCCCGGTGCGCGCGGCGCGGACGCAGAATTTCACGGACCGGACGCGGGTGGAAGCCACAGTTCTTCGGGGCCCTGGACAAAGCGGGGCGGTCTACCGGTAATCGTCCTCGTCCAGCGGGATCACCCTGCGCTGTTCCGCCACATCGGCCTCGTTGGCGGTGGCCAGGTCCGCGTCCGCCACCTGCTCGTCGCCCTCGGGCCGGATATCCGTCCGCTGCTCGGCGGCGTCCGCCTCCGGCGCTTCCGGGCCCGGTGTCGGCGGCTCGGCGCTTTCGAAGGTATCCGGGTCGCTCGGGTCGACCGTCATGGTGGCTCCCTTTCTTTCCCCGTGGCCGCTTCTCTTGAAGCGTAGGAGCAACACTCCTACCCCGCGATGCGGCCTGTGACCGCGAACACATGAACGGGGGCGTGATCGTCTCGTAACATTGGCGCATGTCTTCGACCGAGCTGCCGGGTGCCCAGGCCGTCGCCGCCGCGGTGGCTCCCACGGTCAGCGCCGTCCGGGTCGCCGAGGGCGAGCGGCTGCGCTCCGTGGCGCTTCCCGGGCTGACGCTGACCGTCCGTTCCCGGCCCGCCGACCGGACGGGACTGGCCCCCGCGCTCTTCGTGCACGGGCTCGGCGGCTCCTCGCAGAACTGGTCGGCGCTGATGCCGCTGCTGGCGGACGTGGTCGATCCCGACGCCGTCGACCTGCCCGGATTCGGCGACTCGCCGCCGCCGGACGACGGCAACTACTCGATCACCGGGCACGCCCGTGCGGTGATCCGGCTGCTCGACGCCGGCGAGCGCGGTCCCGTCCACCTGTTCGGCAACTCCCTGGGCGGTGCGGTCGCCACCCGGGTCGCCGCCGTCCGCCCCGACCTGGTGCGCACCCTCACCCTGATCTCGCCCGCGCTGCCCGAGTGGCGGGTGCAGCGGCCCGCCGTACCGACCGGCCTCCTGGCGGTGCCGGGGGTCGCTCCGCTGTTCGCCCGGCTCACGAAAGGCTGGACGGCGGAGCAGCGGACCCGCGGAGTCATGGCACTCTGTTACGGCGATCCGGAACGGGTCTCCGACGAAGCCTTCCGCAACGCGGTGGCCGAGATGGAGCGCCGGCTGGAACTGCCGTACTTCTGGGACGCGATGACGCGTTCGGCCCGGGGCATCGTGGACGCGTACACCCTGGGCGGCCAGCACGGACTGTGGCGCCAGGCCGAGCGGGTGCTCGCACCGACCCAGCTCGTGTACGGCGGACGGGACCAGCTCGTCTCGTACCGGATGGCGCGCAGGGCGTCCGCGGCCTTCCGCGACGCCCGGCTGCTGACCCTGCCCGACGCGGGGCACGTGGCGATGATGGAGTACCCGGAGACGGTCGCCCAGGCGTTCCGGGAGCTGCTGGACGATTGCGGCGGGAGCTGATCCGGGGCGTGGGACGACACAGCCGAAAGGGCGCAGAGGCCACCCGCCCGGACGCCGCAGCGGCGGATCCGGGCGGCCGCCGCGCCGTACCCCGCCCCGCCTCCGGCAGCGGCCGGCGCAGGCGCCAGGGCCCCGCGCCCTTCGCCGACGGTCACGCACCGCACCCGGACACCGCGTTCCTCGACGCCCCCTACCCGGCCGCGCCCTTCCAGGACGCCCCCCAGGTGCGCGGCGGCCACCCCGAGCAGCACGAGCCGGGCGGCGGCTGGGGCACCGGGCCCCACGCGCACTCCCCGAGGCAGCCGTACGGCGTACCGGGCGGCCAGGACCAGGAGGGTGAGGCCCGCGAACAGGCCGTGACCCGCCAGGTGTCCGCCCAGCGGGCCGCTCAGCGCGCCGCCGACGGGCGGACGGAGCGTCAGCCGGCCGCCCACCCCGGGGCGATGCCGGGCCCGCGCCGCGAGTTCGTCGACGCCTTCGACGCCGATGCGCCCGCTTCCGCCGTCACCTCCGGGACCTCCGACGCCGGGCCTCCGGCGGGGCCCGACGACGGCGCGGACGGCGATCCCGCCGAACGGCCCGAGCCCAGGGGCGGCAAGGGGCGGACCTTCACGGGGATCGCCGCGGCCGCGGTGACGACCGTGCTCGCGGTCGTGGTGGCCGGCCAGGTCGCCGAGGACTCCGCCGGCCGGACTGCGGCGGCGGAGCGGGCGGCCGGTGTGGAGCGGGGCGGCGGCGAGGGCGCCTCGCGCTCGGACGCCCGCCCGACGCCCGATCAGCCCGCCACCAGGCCTCCCGAGGTCAAGCCCCTGTCGTACGCCGCCAAGATGGCTCAGACCTTCCCGCTCGCCGCCGACCTCAAGGCGACCGGCGCGTTCGAAGCCGTTCCCGGACTGGCGAAGGCGCCCGGGAAGGGGCAGAAGTACCGCTACCGGATCGATGTCGAGAAGGGCCTCTCCCTCGACGCCGGCCTTTTCGCCGAAGCCGTCCAGAAGACGCTGAACGACGACCGGAGCTGGGCGCACAACGGTGTGATGACCTTCGAGCGGATCTCCTCCGGAAGCCCGGATTTCGTGATCACGCTCGCCAGTCCCGGGACGACCGGCGAATGGTGTGCGAAATCCGGTCTGGACACGACCGTCCAGAACGTCTCCTGCGATTCCGCCTCCACCGACCGTGTGATGATCAATGCCTATCGGTGGGCCCAGGGTTCCGCCACCTTCGGCCCTGAGAAGATGCTGGCCTACCGTCAGATGCTCATCAACCACGAGGTCGGCCACCGGCTCGGACACGATCACGTGAGCTGCCGCACGCCCGGCGCTCCGGCCCCGGTGATGCAGCAGCAGACCAAGTCCCTGGACATCGACGGAATCAAGTGCAAGCCCAACCCCTGGGTGTATCCCGGTAGTTGAGGACGCCCTCCGGGCCCGGTCCCGGGCCGTCCGGCGGCCCGCAAGGGCTGGCCGCAGCCTGACCCTCCGTGACAACCGACCGCTGTATCGCGACGGAACGCGACCGGCACCGGAAAGTTACGACGGTTCACCCCTTTCGGTGGTGGGGGGGGGCCCCCAACCCCCCCCCCCCCCCCGCACCGCCATCACTGCGGACCCCCCGCGGGGGCCGGGCACCGCCGCGCGCCCCCCCCCCCCGGCAGGA
>NZ_JBIWOZ010000002.1:318120-679654 GCF_044767965.1 Streptomyces sp. NPDC101178 | reverse complement strand
CGGGCCCCAGCCCTCACCCCCGTGACACCCCGCCGCGGCCTGGGGCCCGCAGCCCCCCCCCCCCTCCCTTCGCCCCCCCCCCCCGCCCGGGGGGCGCCCCCCCCCCCCCCCCCCCCCCCCACCACCGGCGTATCCGCTTACGGTCGTCCCGCTGCGAGTCGCCGTTCCAACGGCGGCCGCCCACAAGGGAGATCAGGGGTGTACTCGTGCGGATCGGACTGCTCACCGACGGTGGTTATCCGTATGCGGCCGGTGAGTCCGGGCCCTGGTGCGACCGGCTGGTGCGCGGGCTGCCGCAGCACGAGTTCGACCTCTTCGCGCTGAGCCGCTCCGCCCACCAGGAGGACCAGGGCTGGGTCCGGCTGCCGCACCACGTCAGCCGGGTGCGCACCGCGCCGCTCTGGATCCCCGAGGACGGCACGCTGCGCGGCAGCGGTGAACGCGGTCTGCTCGCCAGGCTGGTGACCGGCGGAGGCGTCTCCTACGGGCGCCGCGACCGCAGGCGCTTCGCCGGCCATCTGCGGGCGCTGGCCACCGCGATCTCCGCCACCGAGGACGCCGGTACGGAACCGGCCACCGACGGAGGGCTCTTCACCGAGGGCTTCTACGGCCTGGCCGAGCTGGCCCGCGAGCGCGGCGGACTCCACCTGGCCCTCCGCTCCGAGACCACCGTACGGATCCTGGAGGCCGCATCCCGCGCCCGGGGCGCCGGCCGGACCGTGCAGAGCGCCACCGTCGTGGACCACCTCGCCTTCGCCGCCGAACTGGAGCGCGTCCTGCGCCCGCTCTCGCTCGACTGGTACGCCCCCGAGAGCCTCGGCGCGGTCGACCTCTGCCACGCAGCGTCCGGCGGAGCGGCCGCGATTCCGGGGCTGCTGGCCAAACGCTTCTTCGGTGTGCCGCTCCTGGTCACCGAGCACGGCGTGCCGCTCCGCGCGCACCACCTCGCCGCGCCCCAGGCGCCCTTCGGCGCTCCGGTGCGCGCCCTCCTCGCCCACTTCCACGGTCTGCTGGCCGCCGAGGTCTACCGCCAGGCCGCGGTCATCACCCCCGGCAACACACACGTCCGCCGCTGGCAGCAGCGGTGCGGCGCCGACCCGGCCAAGCAGCGCACGGTCTACCCGGGCATGGCGGCCGGGCGCTTCGCGACGGTCGGCGAGGACGACGACGCGGGCGGCCCGGACACGCTGGTCTGGGTCGGCCGGATCGAGCCCGCCAAGGACCTGATCGCCCTGCTCCACGCCTTCGCCGAGGTCCGCCGCGCCGAACCGGGCGCCCGGCTGCGGATCTTCGGCGCGCCGGCGGACGGGGACGAGGGCGCCCCGTACCTCGCACACTGCCGGGCGCTGGCCGCCCAGCTCTTCCCGGACGAGGCCACCGGCGCCCACACCGAGGGCGTCAGCCCGGTCACCTTCGAGGAGATCGGCGGGCCCGAAGTGCCCGGCCTCGCCCAGGCGTACGCGGCGGGCGGCGTGACCGTGCTCTCCAGCGTCGTCGAAGGCTTCCCGATCAGCCTCGTCGAGTCGATGTTCTGCGGCCGGGCCACGGTCTCCACGGATGTCGGAGCCGTCGTCGAGGTCATCGGCGGCACCGGCCTGGTGGTGCCCCCGCGCAACCCCCGGGCGCTCGCGGACGCCTGCATCGCGCTGCTGCGCGACCCCGAGCGCCGGGCGCGGCTGGGCGCGGCGGCGCGGGCTCGCGCGCTCGAACTCTTCACCGTCGAACAGAACCTCGCGGCATTTCGCGGCATTTACCTGGAGCTGATCTCGCACGCGCCGGTGCGCCGGGAGGCCGACACGGTGGACGCCGACGGCGAGCCCCTGCTCTTCGCCACCCCGGCGGAGTCCCGCCTCCTCGGCCACTGGACCCAGCCACAGCCCTCCATGACCGGCGCCCGGGTGCCGAGCCCGGCCGACGGGGCGGAGCCGGAGGGGGAGTGCGGCGGGGAGACGGCCCGGCGGGCCGAGCCCGTGTGCGTCCGCGCGGCCGTCTGCGGACCGGAGGACGGCGATGCGTGACCGCCCGGCCGGCCCCGCTGACCGGGGCGACCACCCGACGCCTCGTCCGGAAGACGGTCCGGAGGACACCGCCGTGCCTGCCCGGACCGCTGAGCCCGCCGCCGCGTCGCCGGAAGCCCCCGAGCCCGGAACCCGCGCCACGGCCCTGTCCGGCCGCCCCGACGACGGGGGCGGCCGCCCCGCCGAGATCGCGCCGCGTGCGGTGCGCCGCAGGCCCGCAACCCCCGTGCGCCGAGGCCCCGCCGACCCCGTGAAGTCCCTGATGCACCACCACCGCGACCTGTGCGAAAGGGCCGTGAGTCCGCTGGAGATCGCCGCCGGTCTTGAGGTCCACGGGCTCACCGACCGGACCGCCGCCCGCTACCGCCACCGGGACGTCTTCGCGCTCGCCGAAGAGCTGTACGCCCGCGCCCCTGCCGGGTCCTCACCGGCCGCGCCTCCGCCGCCCGGGCCCGACACCGAGGCCCGCGCCGGGTGGACGCTGCTCGCGCTGCTCCCGGGCGCCGCCTGCCTCGCCACCGCCGGGCTGCTCCGGGTCACCGAAGGGGCGCTCGGCGGGGGAGTGCGGGCCGCCGTGACCGTCACCGGCGCACTCCTGGCGTGCCTGGCGCTCCGGCTCTGCCTGGGCCGCGGGCCGCTGCGCGCGCCCGAAGGAGCGGGCCGCGCCGGGATGTACGCCTGCTGGCTCCTCAGCTTCGCGGTGTACGGCGAAGGTCTGATCGGCCAGGTCGTCAGCGGCGGTCCGGGCGGGCCGTGGGAGGCCGACCCGGCCCCGCTGCTCGGACTCACCGCCGCCATCGCCCCGGCGGCCTGGTGCGCGCACCTCTTCACCGTGCGGGCCCACCGCAAACTCACCGGAAGCCGCGCACTGGAGGAGTTCGGCGCCGGAGTGCGCCCCCTGCTCCTGGCGGCCGTCGCACTCTTCCTCTGCGCCCTGCTGCCCCTGCTGCTCCTGGCCGGCCTCGGCCTCGGCTCCCCGGGGCTGCCGGTCGCGGCCGCCGCCCTGGGGGTGCTGTTCTTCCTGGCCCGGCTGCTCGCCGCGCACGGACTGCCCGAGCCTGGCACCGTCGCGCTCGCCGCCGCCTGTGCCGTGGAGGCCGCCGCCCCCGCCCTCGTCCTCGCCGGCCGGCTGCCCGGCCTCGAACCGCTCGCCTGGCCCGTCCACGCCCTCGTGGCGGCGGGCGGCCCGGGCGCCGTCCCCGCCCTCGCCTGCGGGGCGGCGGCGCTCGGACTCCTGGTCCACGCCTCCGCCGCCCTCTCCCGCGCCTCCGCACACAGCCGGGCGTGACCGCCCCCGTACCCCCGCAGGAAGACCGCCGCCACCAGAACCGCACCACCGCACCACCGCACCACCCCCACGGAGCCGACGCCGTGGGCCCTGTCCGACAACGCGCCGTCCGGCGAACCGACCACCAAGGAGAAACCCGCCATGACCCCCCAGTCCCCCGCACCGGCAGCCCGCCGTCGGCACCGAGGCGGTGCGCGATGAGGGTGCTGCTGCTCGGAGCCAACGGATTCCTCGGCCGCTTCGTCGCTGACCGGCTGCTCGCCGACCCCGCTGTCCACCTCACGGCCCTCGGGCGCGGCGACGACGCCGACGTCCGGTTCGACCTCGCCGGCGGCAGCCCGGGAGCGCTCACCCGCTTCCTGGACGCCGTCCACCCCGGAGTCGTCGTCAACTGCGCGGGTGCCACCCGCGGCGGCGCCCGCGACCTCACCCGCCACAACACCGTCGCCGTCGCCACGGTCTGCGAGGCCCTGCGCCGCAGCGGCTGCGGCGCCCGGCTGGTCCAGGTCGGCTGCGCCTCCGAGTACGGCCCCTCGCAGCCCGGCTCCTCCACCGCCGAGGACGCCATCCCGCGCCCCGGCGGCCCGTACGGCGTCAGCAAGCTCGCCGCCACCGAACTGGTTCTCGGCTCGGGCCTCGACGCCGTCGTGCTCCGCGTATTCTCGCCCGTCGGCCCCGGCACCCCGGCGGGCTCCCCGCTCGGCCGGCTCGCCGAGGCGATGCGCCGGGCCATGCAGTCCGGCGACGGCGAGCTCAAGCTGAGCGGCCTCGGTGTGCAGCGGGACTTCGTCGACGTACGGGACGTGGCGCGGGCCGTCCACGCCGCCTCGCTCTCCGCCGCGCAGGGCGTCGTCAACATCGGTACCGGGCGCGCCGTCCGGCTCCGCGACGCCGCCGCCGTACTGGCCAGGGTCGCCGGATACGCCGGCGCACTCCACGAACTGGACACGCCCCCCGCCCGCCTGCCGATCGGAGCCCCGCGCACCTCCGCCGAGTCGGTGATGGAGCACCTCTCCGCCACCCCGTCGCCGTACCCGGACGGCTGCGGGGCCTGGCAGCAGGCCGACGTCCGCACCGCGCGGGACCGGCTCGGCTGGCGCCCCCGGATCAACCTGGAGGAGTCCCTCGCGGACATCTGGATGGAGGCGGCGTGCCGTATCTGACCGCTCCCGCCGACGCCCGCAGGACCGCCGGCGGCGAGCAGTTCGGCTTCGGCGTCCCCGGCTACGCCCACCCGCTGCTCGCCCCGGCCGAGTGGGCCGAGCTGATCCGCCCCGGCACGCCGCTGCACTGGGCCGTCCTCAACATCGCGGAGGGCCCCGGCACCCGGCCCGACCCGCACTGCCTGGAGGTGGCGGGAAGGCTCCGCAACGCCCGGGAACGCGCGCTGCACGGCGAGGCCCCGGACGACTCCGTACGCGCCTGCGGCGGCCGGCTCCTCGGCCACCTCGACCTGGCCCACGGCAACCGGCCCTTCGACGAGCTGATCGCGGATGCCCGGGCCTTCATCGACTGGTACCGGGTCGGCGGCTTCTACCTCGCCCGCTGCCCCGCCGACCGGGCCGAACTCCCCGGCGTACGCCGTCTCACCGGCACCCTGCACGCCCTGCTGTCGGAGAGCGACAGCGCGGACGGTGGCGGCCGCCTCGTCCTCGGCCACGGGACCCACCCGTACCCCGGTTACGCCGAGGCCGCCGACCAACTGGTCACCTTCCAGGGGCCGTGGACCGACTACCGCTGGTCACAGGTGGCCGAGTGGACGGCGGACTATCCGCCGGAGCGGTTCGCGCACTTCGTCCACGGGGTGCCGCGCACCCATCTCGACGAGGCGATGCGCGTCGCCCGCTGGCAGGGCGCCGGGACGATCTTCTTCACGGACCGGGGCGGGCGGAGCGGCGACGGGCGGAGCCACGAAGGACGGAGCGGACAAAGCGATCCATTCGCGGCGCTGCCCAGGTACTGGGACGAAATCGTCTCGCGGATCGGACCCGGTATCTCGGAATGAGAAGGGGCGTGGCAGTGTTACCGGAAGAACAACCGTGCGTAGTCGATGTACGCGCAGTCGATGTACGCAAATCCGACCAGCTGCATTGTTGAGGTTCCTGTGTCGCTGCCACCCCTGGTCGAGCCGGCCGCCGAGCTCACCGTCGACGAGGTCCGCAGGTACTCCCGCCACCTGATCATCCCTGATGTCGGGATGGACGGGCAGAAGCGCCTGAAGAACGCCAAGGTGCTCTGTGTGGGCGCCGGCGGCCTCGGCTCTCCGGCCCTGATGTATCTCGCCGCGGCCGGTGTCGGCACGCTGGGCATCGTGGAGTTCGACGAGGTCGACGAGTCGAACCTGCAGCGCCAGATCATCCACAGCCAGGCCGACATCGGCCGGTCCAAGGCGCAGTCGGCCAAGGACTCCGTGCTGGGTATCAACCCGTACGTCAACGTGGTCCTTCACGAGGAGCGGCTCGAAGCCGACAACGTGAAGGAGATCTTCGCCCAGTACGACCTGATCGTGGACGGCACGGACAACTTCGCCACCCGCTATCTGGTCAACGACGCGGCCGTTCTGCTGAACAAGCCGTACGTATGGGGCTCGATCTACCGCTTCGACGGCCAGGCCTCCGTGTTCTGGTCCGAGCACGGCCCCTGCTACCGCTGCCTCTACCCGGAGCCGCCGCCGCCGGGCATGGTCCCCTCCTGCGCCGAGGGCGGCGTGCTGGGTGTGCTGTGCGCGTCGGTCGGCTCGATCCAGGTCACCGAGGCGATCAAGCTGCTCGCCGGCATCGGCGACCCGCTGGTCGGCCGTCTGATGATCTACGACGCCCTGGAGATGCAGTACCGCCAGGTCAAGGTCCGCAAGGACCCCGACTGCGCGGTCTGCGGCGAGAACCCGACCGTCACCGAGCTCATCGACTACGAGGCCTTCTGCGGCGTCGTCTCCGAGGAGGCCCAGGAGGCGGCGGCCGGGTCCACGATCACTCCCAAGCAGCTGAAGGAGTGGATCGACGGCGACGAGATGATCGAGATCATCGACGTCCGCGAGCCGAACGAGTACGAGATCGTCTCGATCCCGGGCGCCAAGCTGATCCCGAAGAACGAGTTCCTCATGGGCAACGCGCTCCAGGACCTCCCGCAGGACCGCCGTATCGTCCTGCACTGCAAGACGGGTGTCCGCAGCGCCGAGGTCCTCGCGGTCCTCAAGTCGGCGGGCTTCGCCGACTCGGTGCACGTCGGCGGCGGCGTGATCGGCTGGGTCAACCAGATCGAGCCGGAGAAGCCGATCTACTAGAACGTCACGCGGTTCAGGTAAAGGGGGGCCGGTCCACCTCAGGGGGGCCGGTCCCCCTTTTTTGCCGTGCGCGTCACCCGCAGGTCATGCCGTCCTCCGGGACCTTCCCGTCCAGGAAGTAGCTGTCGACCGCCTCGGTCACACAGTCGCCCTCGCCGTACGCCCCGTGCCCCTCGCCCTTGTTGGTGAGCATGATGCCGACGCCCTTGCCGAGCTCGTCCGCCATCCGCTGCGCCCCCTCGTACGGCGTGGCCGGGTCGCCGGTCGTGCCGATCACCAGGATCGGGCCCGCGCCCGGCGCGCTGGTCTCCGGTGTCTCGTGCTCGCCGTCGACCGGCCACTGCGCGCACCAGCCCGCCGTGTCCCAGGCCAGGAACGGCCCGAACACGGGGGAGAGCCTGCGGAATTCCGGCAGCAGCGCGCGGGCCTCTTCCACCGTCGGGCGGGCCTTGGAGTCGGCGCAGGAGATCGCGCGCTGGGAGTGGGCCTGGGTGTCGTAACGCCCGTTCTCGTCCCGTCCGTTGTACGAGTCGGCGAGCTGGAGCAGGCCGTCGCCCGTGCCCTTGTTCTCCGCCTCGTCCAGGGCGGCGGTCAGCGTGGGCCAATTGGACTGCGAGTAGAGCGGGGTGACGATGCCCGTGAGGGCGAGGGACTCGGTGAGCTCGCGGCCGGACGCGGTGGGCAGCGGCTTCCGGTCGATGCCGGCCAGCAGCCGGGCGATGCGCTCCGAGGCCGTCTTCGGGTCCTGGCCGCGGTCCTTGAGGTAGTTCTCCAGGGCGCGCTGGAAGCCCCTCGCCTGGTTGCGCGCGTGCCCGACGCCGTCGGCCGTCGGGTCGACGACCGCGTCCAGCACGGTGCGGCCCACGTTCTGCGGGAAGAGGTGCGCGTACGTCCCGCCCAGCTCCGTACCGTAGGAGAAGCCGAAATACGACAGCTTGTCGTCGCCGAGGACCTGGCGGATCAGGTCCAGGTCGCGGGCGGCGTTGGACGTGCCGACGTGCGGGAGGACCTTGCCGGACCGGCGCTCGCAGCCCGCGCCGAAGTCGGCGCCGTCCTTGAGGAACGCCGTCTCCTCTGCCGCCGTGTCCGGGGTCAGGTCGACGCTCCCGAGGGCCTGTTCCTGCTCCTCGTCGCTGCGGCAGTTCACCCCGGAGCTGGCCGCGACCCCGCGCGGATCGAACCCCACCAGGTCGTAGCGGGAGTTGAGCCTCTCGTACGAGGAGGCCGCGCGCGGCAGTATCTCGACGCCCGAGCCGCCCGGACCGCCGAAGTTGAACAGCATCGAGCCGAGCCGGCGGTCCTTGTCCCGGGCCTCCTTGCGGATCAGCGCGATGGAGATCGTCTCGCCGGACGGCTTCGCGTGGTCCAGGGGCACCTTGACGCTCGTACAGCGCCATTCGGAGCCGGGCGCGCCGCCGTTGCGCGGGGGCTTGCAGCGCTGCCAGTCGGGGCGCTGCGAGGTGAGCGCCGCGGGCAGGGGCGGGGTCTTCGGCGTCTCCTTCAAGCCCGGGGACGGTGAGGCGGAGGCGTCGCCGGGGCGGCCGTCCGCGGGCGCGTCCGGCTCCGCCTCCGTGGACAGCAGGCCGCAGCCCGCCAGCAGTCCCGCCGCCAGCAGGCCCGCTCCCGCCCGTACCGCCGCTCGGTGCGCACGCATGATCCGCATCCCCTCCCCGTGGCCCGAAGCCGGTGGTGAAGCGTCGGGCGCTTGCGATGTCCCGCCATGCTAAAGGCTGTTGGCCGGGGTGCGGATCACTCGCAGACCGTGCCGGACTTCGGCACCGTACCGTTCAGGAGATAGCCGTCGACGGCTCCCTGGACACACTTGTTCTTACTGTTGTACGCGCCGTGGCCCTCGCCCTTGTAGGTCAGCTCGACGCCCACTCCCTTGCCGAGTTTCTCCACCATCGCCTTCGCACCCGCGTACGGGGTGGCCGGGTCGCCGGTGTTGCCGATGACGAGGATCGGGGCGGAGCCGGGAGCGCTGACGTCGGGCGTGACCCAGGCGCCCGCCACCGGCCAGCCGGTGCAGCCCATCAGGCCCCAGCCGAGGTACTCGCCGAACATCGGTGACGCCTTGCGGAAGGCGGGCAGGGCCGCCTTGGTCTGCTCCAGGGTGAAGCGCTGCTTGTTGTCGGCGCAGTTGATCGCGATGTTGGCGGCGTTGGAGTTGTCGTACCGGCCGTCCTCGGAGCGGCCGTTCAGCGAGTCGGCCAGCGCGAGCAGCAGTGCGCCGGAGCCGCCGTCCGCCTCGTCCAGGGCCTGTTCCAGCAGCGGCCAGGTCTCCTTGGAGTAGAGCGCGGAGGCGATGCCGGTGGTGGCCAGCGTCTGCGTCAGCGCGCGGTCGCCGAGGCCGTCGATCGGCTCCTTCTCCAGCTTCGCCAGGAGGTCGGCGATCCACTGCTCGACCTCCTCGCCGGTGGCGCCGGGCAGGGCGCAGGTGTCGCCGCGGTCGGCGCAGTCCTTCGTGAAGTTGTCGAAGGCGAGCTGGAACCCCTGCGCCTGGCCGAGGGATGACTGCTCGGCGTCCTTCGTCGGGTCGACCACCGCGTCGAAGACGGCCCGGCCGACCTTGTCCGGGTAGAGGTGGGCGTAGACGCCGCCGAGCTCGGTGCCGTAGGAGATGCCGAAGTAGTGCAGCTTGTCGTCGCCGAGCACCGTGCGCATCAGGTCCATGTCGCGGGCGGCGTTCGTGGTGCCCACATAAGGCAGCTCGGGGCCCGAGTTCTTCTTACAGGTGGCGATGAAGTCCTTCTGGCCCTCGACGAACTCCTTCTCCTCCGCCGCGTCGTCCGGCGTGGAGTCCTCCTCGTACATCGCGTCCAGCTGGGCATCGTCCGCGCACTCCACACCCTCGCTGCGCCCCACCCCGCGCGGGTCGAAGCTCACCAGGTCGTACCGGCCGCGCAGCCGGTCGTAGTCCGCGCCGAAGGCCGGCAGGGTCGCCACACCGGACGCGCCGGGCCCGCCGAAGTTGAACAGCAGCGACCCGATCCGCCGCCTCTGGTCCTTGGCCTTCCCCCGGATCAGCGCCAGCTCGATCGTCCGGCCCTCCGGCTCCGCGTAATCCAGCGGTACGTCCATGAAGGAGCACTCCCAGGCCGCGCCGCCCGGCAGCGGCGACGGCGACTCACCACCGCCCTGCGCCACGTTCGGCGCCGGGCACGGCGACCACTCCAGCTTCTGCGACGCCAGCTCCTCGGAGGTGGCGGTGGGGGAGGCGGTCGAGGCCCCGGAGGGCGTCGAGCGGCCCTCTCCGCCTCCGCCGCCGCCGTCCGAGCAGCCCGCCAGGGGCAGCAGCACGGTGGCGGTGGCGGCGAGGGCGGCAGCACGCAGAGCGGGGGAAGTCCTCATGGGCTCCATCGTGCGGCGGGGCGCCGGGGAGCGCGCTGGGGCGCGGTCCAAGCGGGTGGTGCGCCCTCCCGGATGCTTGCAGTGCGCCCTTGCGGATACCTAGAGCTCGCCCTTCCGGGTCAGCTGGTTGAAGGCGATCCACCCCGGCAGCACCGGCAGCCACAGCGTCATCACGCGGTACAGCAGCACCGCCGGCGCCGCGACCTCCATCGGCAGCCCGACCGCGATCAGGCCCAGCGTCAGGGCGCCCTCGACCGCGCCCATCCCGCCCGGCGTGGGCGCGGCGGAGCCGAGCGCGTTGCCCGCGAGGAAGACCACCGCGATGCTCGCATAGCTCAGCTGGGTGACGTCCGGCCCGCTGAACGCCCGGATCGACGCGTCCAGGCAGAGCACGAACAGGCCGGTCAGCAGCAGCATCCCGCCGATCCCGGTGACCAGCTTCTGCGGCCGCTGCACCACGTCCAGCATGCGCGGCACGACCCCGGCGAAGAGCGAGCGCACCCGGGTCACCACGAACTTCCGCAGGAACGGAATGGCCGTCACCACCAGCACGAGCACCGCGACCGTCAGCAGACCGGCGATCACCGTACGGGAAGGGGTGAGCGAGTCCGGCGTCTTCTCCGTACCGGTGAGGTAGCCGAAGAGGGCCAGCAGCAGGATGTGACAGCCGAGCCCGAAGAGCTGCGAGGCTCCGACGCTCGCCACGGCCAGACCAGGGCGCACGCCGGCGCGCTGCAGGAAGCGGGTGTTCAGCGCCACGCCGCCGACGGCGGCCGGGGCGACGATCTTCACGAACGAACCGGCCACCTGCGCCTGCACGGTCTTCAGGAACGGCACCCGCTCCGGCACGAAGCCCAGCAGGCTCATCGCCGCCGCCACGTAACTGAGCCCCGAGAAGCCGAGCGCCGCCGCCACCCAGCCCCACTCCGCCTGCTCCACGAGCACGCCGAAGTCGGCCTGGGTGACCTGGGAGATCAGGAAGTACGCGGCGATGGCTCCGGCGATGAAGCTGAAGAGCGTACGGGGTTTGATCCGCTCCAGGCGGACCGGCTCGACCGGCGCCTGCGGCCGGATCAGCAGCACCTGACGGCGGATCTGCGCGAGCAGATCGCCCTCCCGCGCCTCCTCCAGCGCGTCGTCCACGGCCCGCTTCTCGGCCTGCTTCTCGGTCCGCAGCGACTTCCGCTCGGCCTTGTGACCTGACTTGGGCTCGGCGGGAGCCTCGGCCCCGGCCTGCGCGGCCTTCTCCGCCGCGTCCCGGGCCCGCGCCTCCTTGGCCGCCCGCGACGCCTCCAGCACCGCGTCCCGCTCCTGCTGCGAGCGCTCGCGCGCCAGCCGGCGCAGGGTCGCGCGGGTCGAGCGGCTCAGCGCGATCGGCTGGAGCAACGGCAGACAGTCCGCGACCGCGTCCGGGCCGAGCACGGCCAGCGCGCCGGAGACCGAACGCTCGGCCCCCACGCGCAGGCCCAGCGTCGTCAGCAGCTGCGCCACGTCCATCCGCAGCACCAGGTCACCGGCGGCGATCTCACCGCCGCGCAGGTCCGTCACGAAGACCTTGCCGGAACGATCCACCAGCAGCGCGTCGCCGGTCAGGCGGCGGTGCGCGATCCGGCGCGACTGGAGGGCCTTCACCTGACGCCAGGCGCCGCGCACCAGGTCGTCGGTGATCTCCTCGTCCTCCATCTGGTCCAGCGACCGGCCGCCGATGTGCTCGTAGACGAGCATCACCGCGTCCGGCCCCAGCTCGGAGGTGGCGATCAGCTTCGGCGCGTTGGCCCCGGCGGCGATCGCCGCGTAGGCAAGCAGCGCCTCCTGCTCCAGAGCCTGCCGCAGCGACTGGATCGAGCGGCGCTGGGTGAGCGTGCGCAGCGTGAGGCGGCGCCAGGCCCGGTAGAAGAACCCCTGCGCCTGCTGCTCCCGGTCGACGACCGTCACGTCCAGCGGCGGCCCGTCCTCCAGGGTGACCAGATACCGCCGGCCCCGGTCGCTCGGGTCGGCGGTGTCGCTGTCGGCGGCGTCCTCTGTGCGCATCGCGGCGACCGGCCGGAAGCCGACGTGCCGCAGCCCCGCCATCAGGTGCTGGCCGGTGGGGCGGACGTTCGGGGAGCCGACCGCGTACAGCGTTCCGTACGCCACCGTCCAGCCGATCAGGACCGTCAGGATGATCGAGAACGGGGTGGTGTACCCGCCGACGAGCATCGCGAACGCGTCGAGCAGCAGCACCGCCCAGAGCACGACCCGCCAGCGCGGCCGTCTCGCCATCCCGACGGCGGTCATGTACGCGATCACCGGGGCGAGGTAGCCGTGCACCGGGTCGGTCAGTCCGGCGCCCGGCTGGGGCTGGGTCAGGGCCTCCTGGATGGTGCCGGGCGCGGAGCGCGAGACCCAGAGGTCGGTGGCGAGGGTGACGCCGTGGGCGAGCACGGCGGCCAGGACGCCGTCGGCGATGCGCAGCCCGTCCCGCTTGATCAGCCGTTCGATGGCGAAGGCGACCGGCACGAGGAGCACGGCGATGCTGGAGACCAGCCCGGCGATCTTGATCAGCAGATCGGGCGCCTGCTCGGTGCCCTTGGAGATGTCGTCCTCGAGGCCGGTGGTGGTGCCCTGGGCGAAGGCGGCGATCGCGAAGAGCACGGCGATGGCGGTGATGCCGATGAGCAGCCGCATCAGGTCGGAGGGGCGGTGCACCCGGGCGGGGAGCAGCGGTTCGTCGCCGGAGACCCGGTCGCTCAGGGCGGCCTCGGCGGAGGCGAGCGTGGAGCCGGTCAGATGGCCGCTGGTGGACGCGGTGGCCGCGGAGGGGCCGTCGGTACGGAGCACGGTGGCGGGGTCCGGGGTCTCCTCCGGACGTTCTCCGACGGGCTCCGGCGTACGCGAGGCGCGCTCGCCGGTGGGCTCCGGCGCAGACGGCGGACGTGCTCCGGAGTGCTCCGGCGTACGCGGCGGGTGCTCCTCGGCGGGCTCCGGCGCACTCGGTGGGCGCTCTCCGGCATCGGAGGCGTCCGCCGCCTTCGGTGGCTGCACGCCCTGCTCCTTCGTCGCCTCTGGTTCGTCTTCGTGGTCTTGTATCACCGGTCACCGCCCGGATGATGGTGGCACGGCCCGGAGACGGAGGGGGGCATCAGGGTGCGTCGCCCGGGCGCGGGATGCGCAACATACGCCCCTTTGCACCTGCGCGCATGCTCGGTGACCGTACCGAGACGGTTCCGCCCGCGCTGTCGGTGGCGTACGGCAGTATGGGGCGGATGAGCCAGGGCGAGACGGAAGAGACGGACGACGAGCAGCCGGGCGCGCTGCCGGACTACGCGGAGCGGGTCCTCGATGTCGCCGACCTGATCCCGCCGGGCCGGGTCATGACGTACGGCGATGTCGCGGAGTGGCTGGGCGACGGCGGCCCGCGGCAGGTGGGACGGGCCATGGCGCTGTACGGATCCGCCGTGCCGTGGTGGCGTGTGGTGCGGGCGGACGGGGCGCTGCTGCCGGGCCACGAGCTGCGGGCCGTGGAGCACTACCGCGCGGAGGGGACGCCGTTGCGTGAGGCCTCGCGTCAGGCGGACGGCCATCTTCCGCGGCTCGACATGCGCCGGGCGCGCTGGGACGGGAGCGGAGGTGACTCCTCCAATCCGGCCGGCCAGGGCGAGGAAACTCACACCTGACTGCGGCCGCCGGTGACCGCGCCCGGCCGGGCGCGCGCCGGTGCGTGACGAGAGACGCAGCGCACCCGCCGCCTCCCGCGCGCCCGCTGGCGTAGCGTCGTCGTCACCGCGCTCCACGCGCGCCTCCTCTCCTCGTCCTTCCACGACCCCAGGAACGACCCTTTTCGGGCGGTACGGCCTGTACCGCCCGTGAACCCACCAGGACCGGCGATCCACGTGAGCTCCTCCCCTTCCACCCGGCACAGTCCGCACCGTGAGACACGGCCGCGGACCACGGGCGCGTACCGCCTGGTGCGCACCCCGCCGGGTTCCGTGGAGCCTCCTCTTCTGGACGCGGGCCAGCGCGCCGTGGTTGATCACACCGAAGGACCGCTGCTCGTCCTCGCCGGTCCCGGCACCGGCAAGACCACCACGCTCGTGGAGTCCGTGGCGGCCCGGGTGAACCGGGGCGCCGACCCCGCCCGCGTCCTCGTCCTCACCTTCAGCCGCAAGGCCGCCGTCGAACTGCGCGACCGGATGGCGGCCCGGCTCGGCGCGGCGCGCGGCCCGCAGGCCACCACCTTCCATTCGTACTGCTACGCCCTGGTTCGCGCCCACCAGGACGCCGACCTCTTCGCCGATCCGCTGCGGCTGCTCTCCGGGCCCGAGCAGGACGTCACCGTCCGCGAGCTGCTCGCCGGCCAGCTCGACCTGGAGAAGGAGGGCCTGGCCCACGTCCGCTGGCCCGACGAGCTGCGCGCCTGCCTGACCACGCGCGGCTTCGCCGACGAGGTGCGCGCCGTGCTCGCCCGCAGCCGCGAACTCGGCCTCGGCCCGGACGCGCTCGCCGCCTTCGCCCGCCGCACGGGCCGCCCGGACTGGAGCGCGGCGGCCCAGTTCCTCGCCGAGTACCTGGACGTGCTCGACGCGCAGGGGGTCCTGGACTACGCCGAGCTGGTGCACCGCGCGGTGCTGCTCGCCGAGCGCCCTGAGGTCTCGGCGCAGCTGGCCGGGGCGTACGACGCGGTGTACGTCGACGAATACCAGGACACCGACCCGGCGCAGGTGCGCCTGCTGCACGCGCTGGCGGGGAACCGGGTGGGCGGCCCCCGGCGCCGAGGGCGCGTGGCAGGCGTGGGCGCCGGGCGCACGCTGGTGGCCTTCGGTGACCCGGACCAGTCGATCTACACGTTCCGGGGCGCCGATGTGAACGGCATCCTCGAATTCCCGGACACCTTCCGCCGCGCCGACGGCACCCCGGCCCCCGTCGGCGTCCTCACCACCTCGCGCCGCTCCGGCTCCGGGCTGCTCACGGCGACCCGGCTGCTCACCCGCCGGATGCCGCTCACCCGGCTGCCCGCCGACACCGTCCGCGCCCACCGGGAGCTCCAGGCCGTCCGGGAGGGCGGCCGGGTGGAGACGTACACCTATCCGACCGCTTCCACGGAGCTGGACAACATCGCGGACCTGCTGCGCCGCGCGCACCTGGAGGACGGGGTTCCGTGGCGTGAGATGGCCGTACTGGTACGAGCCGGAGGCCGCTCGCTGCCTGCCGTCCGCCGCGCCCTCACCTCGGCGGGCGTCCCCCTGGAGGTCGACGGCGACGACCTGCCGCTGCGCCACGAACCGGCCGTCGCCCCGCTGCTGACGGCCCTGCGGACGGTGGCGACGGCGGCGCTGCAACGCCTCCCCGAGGAGGATCCGGGTGAAGCCGGAACGCCGCCCTGGCTCACCACCGAGACCGCCCTCACCCTCCTCGCCTCGCCTCTCGGCTCCATGGACGCCGCCGACCTGCGCCGCCTGGGCCGGGCCCTGCGCGACGAGGAGCGCGCCGCCGGAGTCCGCCTCCCCGCCCCTTCCGACGAGCTGCTCGCCCGCGCCCTGGCCGAGCCCGAGCGCCTCGTCACGCACGACCCGGCGTACGCCCACGGCGCGCAGCGGCTCGGCGCGCTCCTGCGCAAGGCACGCGAGCTCCTGGAGGGAGGCGGCACGGCGGAGGAGGCCCTGTGGACCCTGTGGAACGGCACTCCGTGGCCCGGCAGGCTGGAGCGGGCCGCGCTGCGCGGCGGGGCGGGCGGGCGCAACGCCGACCGTGACCTCGACGCCGTGTGCGCCCTGTTCGAGACGGCGGCGCGCGCCGAGGAGCGCACCGGCGGGCGCGGGGCGCTCAACTTCCTGGAGGAGGTGGACGCCCAGGACATCGCCGCCGACACCCTCTCCCGGCGGACCGCCCGACCCGACGCCGTACGCCTGATGACCGCCCACCGCTCCAAGGGCCTTCAGTGGCGGCTCGTCGTCGTCGCCGGGGTCCAGGAAGGGCTCTGGCCCGACCTGCGCCGCCGGGGCTCCCTCCTGGAGGCGGACCGGATCGGCCGCGACGGCCTCGCCGAACCCCTCACGCCCGGCGCACTCCTGGCCGAGGAGCGCCGCCTCTTCTACGTCGCCGCCACCCGCGCCCGCGAGCGCCTCGTCGTCACCGCCGTGAAGGCCCCCGCCGACGACGGCGACCAGCCCTCCCGCTTCCTCACCGAGCTGGGCGTCGAACCCCGCGATGTCACCGGCCGCCCGCGCCGCCCGCTCGCCGTCGCCGCACTCGTCGCGGAGCTGCGGGCCACCACCGTCGACCCGGCGGCCTCCGACGCCCTGCGCGACGCCGCCGCCCACCGCCTCGCCCGGCTCGCCGCGCTCACCGACGACGAGGGCCAGGCACTCGTGCCCGCCGCCCACCCCTCCCGCTGGTGGGGCCTGGACGAACCGACCCGCTCCGCCGTCCCGCTGCGCGACCGCGACCAGCCCGTCACCCTCTCCGGCTCCGCCCTGGACCAGCTCGCCAACACCTGCGCCCTCCAGTGGTTCCTGGGCCGCGAGGTGAAGGCCGACGCCCCGGCCACGGCCGCCCAGGGGTTCGGCAACGTCGTCCACGTACTCGCCGACGAGGTCGCCTCCAGCCGTACGCCCGCAGATCTCGACGTCCTCATGGAGCGCCTGGACTCCGTCTGGAACGGCCTCGCCTTCGACGCACCCTGGAAGTCCGAACAGGAGAAGGACCAGGCCCGCGCCGCCCTGGAACGCTTCCTGAAGTGGCACGTCCTGGACCGTGGCGGCCGCACCCCCACCGCCAGCGAGCACGACTTCGACGTGACCTTGGAGGCGGGCGGGTACGCCGTCCGCATCCGGGGCTCGATGGACCGGGTGGAGGAGGACGCCGAGGGAAGGGCCTACGTCGTCGACTTCAAGACCGGCAAGGGCGCGCCCACCAAGGACGAGGTGGCCGCCCATCCGCAGCTCGCCGTCTACCAGCTGGCGGTCCGCGAGGGCGCGGTCGACGAGGTCTTCGACGGCAGGCGGCCCGAGCCCGGCGGCGCCGAACTGGTCCAGCTCCGCCAGCCCGCCCCCAAGAAGGAGGGCGGCGACGCCTTCCCGAAGGTCCAGGCGCAGGAGCCGCCGGCCGGGGAGTGGGTCTCCGACCTGTTGGCGACGGCAGCCGGAAAGGTCCTGGACGAACGGTTCACGCCCACCACCGGCACCCACTGCGCCCACTGCGCCTTCCGCGCCTCGTGCAGCGCGCAGCCGGAGGGCCGGCAGGTGGTGGACTGAGGGATCCGGTTCGTGCCGGGCTGTCAGGGGATCCGGTTCGTACCGGGTTGTCAGTGGCTACGGTTACCGTTTCTCACGTGTCCTCACGCATCACCGATCCCGAGCAGCTCAAGGAGCTCCTCGGGATTCCCTTCACCCCGGAGCAGACGGCCTGCATCACCGCGCCGCCCGCCCCGCAGGTGATCGTGGCCGGAGCCGGGTCGGGGAAGACCACGGTGATGGCCGCACGTGTGGTCTGGCTCGTCGGCACCGGCCAGGTGGCGCCCGAGCAGGTCCTCGGCCTCACCTTCACCAACAAGGCGGCGGGCGAGCTGGCCGAACGCGTCCGCAAGGCGCTGATCGCCGCCGGGGTCACCGACCCCGAGGTCGTCGACCCGGACAACCCGCCGGGCGAGCCCGCCATCTCCACGTACCACGCCTTCGCCGGCCGCCTCCTCACCGAGCACGGCCTGCGCATCGGCCTGGAGCCCTCCACACGCCTCCTCGCGGACGCCACGCGCTACCAGCTGGCGGCGAAGGTGCTGCGCGAGGCCCCGGGCCCGTATCCGGCGCTCACGCGCTCCTTCCCGACCCTCGTCAGCGACCTCCTGGCGCTCGACGGGGAGCTGTCCGAACATCTCGTACGCCCTGGGGCGCTGAAGACATACGACACCGAGCTGCTGCACGAGCTGGCCACCGCCAAGCTCAGCAACGCCGACCTGCGCAAGATCCCCGAGACCGCCGAGGCCCGCCGCTCCCTCCTCTCCCTCACCGAGCGCTACCGGGCGGCCAAACGGAGCCGCGACCTCCTGGACTTCGGCGACCAGATCGCCCTCTCCGCAGAGCTGGCCCTGACCCGGCCGGAGGTGGGGGCGATCCTGCGGGACGAGTTCCGGGTGGTGCTGCTGGACGAGTACCAGGACACGTCGGTGGCCCAGCGGCTGCTGCTGTCGGCGCTGTTCGGCAGCGGTACGGGGGCGGGCGCGACCGGCCACGCGGTGACCGCCGTGGGCGACCCCTGCCAGGCCATCTACGGCTGGCGCGGCGCCTCGGTCGCCAACCTGGACGACTTCCCCGAGCACTTCCCGCACGCCGACGGCACGCCCGCCACCCGCTACAGCCTCAGCGAGAACCGACGCAGCGGCGGCCGCCTCCTCCATCTCGCCAACGGCCTCGCGGAGCCTCTGCGCGCGATGCACGAGGGCGTCGAGGCGCTGCGCCCGGCGCCCGGCGCCGAGCGCGACGGAACGGTCCGGTGCGCGCTGCTGAGCACGCACACCGAGGAGATCGACTGGCTCGCCGACTCCCTCGCCCACCTCGTGCGCACCGGCACCCCACCAGGTGAGATCGCCGTCCTGTGCCGCACCGCCGGGGACTTCCCGCAGATCCAGGCGGCCCTGGTCGCCCGGGACATCCCGGTCGAGGTGGTCGGCCTGGCCGGGCTGCTGCATCTGCCCGAGGTGGCCGACCTGGTCGCCGTCTGCGAGGTCCTCCAGGACCCGGGTGCCAACGCGTCCCTGGTGCGCCTCCTCACCGGACCCCGCTGGCGCATCGGCCCGCGCGACCTGGCGCTCCTGGGCCGCCGCGCCCGCCTCCTCGTCCACCGGGCCGCCCAGGGGGACGGTGCCGACCCGGAGCGGCGGCTCGCGGAGGCCGTCGAGGGAACCGACCCGGCCGAGGTGATATCGCTCGCCGACGCCCTGGACACCTTCCTGATCGCGGCGGACGCGGCGGACGACGGGCTGCCGTTCTCGGCGGAGGCCCGCATCCGCTTCGCCCGGCTAGCCCGTGAGCTGCGCGACCTGCGCCGCTCGCTCGCGGACCCCCTGATGGACGTCCTGCACCGGGTCCTGGCCACCACCGGCCTGGAGGTCGAGCTGTCCGCGTCGCCGCAGGCGCTGGCCGCCCGCCGCCGCGAGACGCTGGCCAACTTCCTGGACATAGCGGCCCGGTTCGCCTCGCTCGACGGCGAGGCGTCACTGCTCGCCTTCCTCGGCTTCCTGCGGACCGCCGCGCAGTACGAGAAGGGGCTCGACAACGCGCTGCCCGGCGGCGAGAACACCGTCAAGGTCCTCACCGCGCACAAGTCCAAGGGCCTGGAGTGGGACGTGGTCGCCGTGCCGGGACTGGTCACCGGCCAGTTCCCGAGCGACCGGTCCCGGGACGCCTGGACCGCTCAGGCCAAGGTGCTCCCGCACGCGCTGCGCGGCGACGCGGCGACGCTCCCCGAAGTGGACACGTTCGACGCCAAGGGCATGAGGTCGTTCAAGGAGGAGATGAAGGAGCACCAGCACACGGAGGAGCTGCGCCTCGGGTACGTCACCTTCACGCGCCCGCGCTCCCTCCTCCTCGGCTCCGGCCACTGGTGGGGCCCGTCCCAGAAGAGGACGCGCGGCCCGTCGGCGTTCCTGGGGGCGCTGTACGAGCACTGCGCGGCGGGCCACGGCGAGATCGAGGCGTGGGCCGACGAGCCCGCAGAGGACGAGGAGAACCCGGCCCTCGCGGCGCCCGACACCGACCAGGCCTGGCCGCTCCCGCTCGACCCCACGGCCCTCACCCGCCGCCGCGCGGCCCGGGACACGGTCCTCGCCCACCTGGAGCGCCTGGTCCTCCATGGGGACGAGCAGGCACCGGCGTACGCCCCCGAACCCGACGACGTACCGGCGCACGACCCCTGGGACGACGAGCCTCCGCTCGACGAGACACCGGCCGACGAGGCCTGGGACTGGGACGCGCTCCCCGCCGAACGCCCCGCCGGTACGCCGGACACCCAGGCCGCCCCGGACACGGTCCCGGAGCCCGTACGCGACACCGCGCCGGAGGCATCCCCTCACATCCCCGCCGCCCGCCACCCCCAGGAAGAGCCGGCGGACCACCTCACCCCGGAGGAGACACGCACCCTCGCCTCCTGGGACCGGGATCTCGACGCGCTCGCCGGAGAGCTGCGCCGAGCCCGTGCCACCGTGCACGACGTCCTCGTCCCCGCCTCGCTCTCCGCCACCCAGTTGCTGCGGCTGGCGGAGGACCCGGACGCGTTCGCCAAGGAGCTGGCCCGGCCCATGCCCCGGCCGCCGCAGCCCGCCGCCCGCCGGGGCACCCGGTTCCACGCCTGGGTGGAGTCCCGGTACGAGGAGCTGCCGCTGCCCATGCTCGGCCCCGACGAGCTGCCCGGCGGCGAGGAGAGCGACGCGGAGATCGCCGACGAGCGGGACCTGGCCGAGCTGAAGGAGGCGTTCGAGCGCACCGCGTACGCCCGGCGCACGCCGTACCGGGTGGAGACCCCGTTCCAGATCACCCTGGCCGGCCGGGTGATCCGGGGCCGGATCGACGCCGTGTACCGCACGGGTGACACCTACGAGATCGTCGACTGGAAGACCACCCGCCATCGCACCGCCGACCCGCTCCAGCTCGCCGTCTACCGCCTCGCCTGGGCCGAGCTGCACGGCCTGCCGCTCACCGCGGTCACCGCCACCTTCCTCTACGTACGCAGCGGAGAGACCGTCCACCCGCAGGGGCTGCCCGGCCGGGCCGAGCTGGAGCGGATCCTGCTGGACGAGCCGGTCTCCGAGGACGGATAGGCTCAAGAGCATGAGCGAGACCCCGGACAGCGCCGTCCGTACGTACACCGAACAGCACCGCGCCGCCTTCCTCGACGACCTCGCCGCGTGGCTGCGCATCCCGTCCGTGTCCGCGCAGCCGGAGCACGACGGGGACGTACGGCGCAGCGCCGAGTGGCTGAGCACCAAGCTCAAGGAGACCGGCTTCCCGGTCACCGAGATCTGGGAGACCCCCGGCGCCCCGGCCGTCTTCGCCGAGTGGCCCAGCGCGGACCCGGACGCCCCGGTGGTCCTGGTCTACGGCCACCACGACGTGCAGCCCGCCGCCCGCGAGGACGGCTGGGACACCGACCCGTTCGAGCCGGTGATCCGCGACGGCCGGATGTACGGACGCGGCGCGGCCGACGACAAGGGCCAGGTCTTCTTCCACACCCTCGGCGTCCGCGCCCACCTCGCCGCCACCGGCCGCACCACCCCCGCCGTGCACCTCAAGCTGCTGATCGAGGGAGAGGAGGAGTCGGGCTCGCCGAACTTCCGCGCCCTGGCCGAGCGGTACGCCGCCCGCCTCGCCGCCGACGCCGTGATCGTCTCCGACACCGGCATGTGGGACGAGGGGACGCCGACCGTCTGCACCGGCATGCGCGGCCTCGCCGAGTGCGAGATCGAGCTGCACGGCCCCGCCCAGGACATCCACTCCGGCTCGTTCGGCGGCGCCGTCCCCAACCCGGCCACCGAGACCGCCCGGCTGGTCGCCGCCCTCCACGACCAGGACGGCCGCGTCGCGATCCCCGGTTTCTACGACGGGGTCACCGACCTCACCGACACCGAGCGCGCCCTCTTCGCCCAGCTCCCCTTCGACGAGGCGACCTGGCTCCGTACGGCGAAGTCGCAGGCGGCCTCCGGCGAGGCCGGGTACTCCACGCTGGAGCGCGTCTGGGCCCGTCCCACCGCCGAGGTCAACGGCATCGGCGGCGGCTACCAGGGCTCCGGAAGCAAGACGATCATCCCGTCCTCCGCGATGGTGAAGATCAGCTTCCGCCTGGTCGACGGCCAGGACCCCGACCGCGTACAGGAGAGCGTCCGCACCTGGGCGGAGTCCCGCCTTCCGGCGGGCATCCGCCACCGGATCACGTTCCAGCCCGCCACCCGCCCCTGTCTGACCCCGCTGGACCACCCGGCCCTCCAAGCGGTGGCCCGCGCGATGGGCCGCGCCTTCGGCAAGAAGATCCTCTTCACCCGTGAGGGAGGTTCGGGCCCGGCCGCCGATCTCAGGGACGTGCTCGGCGCGCCCGTCCTCTTCCTCGGCATCTCCGTACCCTCCGACGGCTGGCACGCGCCGAACGAGAAGGTCGAGCTGGACCTGCTGCTGAAGGGCGTGGAGACGACCGCGTACCTGTGGGGCGAGCTGGCCACGGCACTCCGCTGAATCCGCTGCACACCTCCGCGAACATCCTCTGCACACCCTCCACGAACCTGTGCACACCCGATCCACCCAGGGGGAGTAGGAAGTACCTGTGAGCACCTTCGACAACGCCACCGCAGACCGCCCGATCGGCCTCACCGCGCCCAGCGGCATCGACCGCGCGGCGCACCACCGCCTCGACGAGGCGTGGCTGGCCGTGGCGTGGAGCCACCCGACGACCCGCGTCTTCGTCGTCTCCGGCGGGCAGGTGCTGATCGACGACACCCCCGAGGGCGGCACCGCGATCGTGATGACCCCGGCCTTCGAGGCCCCGGTCACCGAGACCCACCGCTACTTCCTCGGCACCGACGAGGAGGGCGTCAGCTACTTCGCGCTCCAGAAGGACTCGCTGCCCGGCCGCATGGATCAGTCGGCCCGCCCGGCCGGACTGCGCGAGGCGGGCCTGCTGCTCGGCCCCCGCGACGCGGGCCTGATGGTGCACGCGGTCGCCCTGGAGAACTGGCAGCGCCTCCACCGCTTCTGCTCCCGCTGCGGCGAACGCACCGTCATCGCGGCGGCCGGGCACATCCGCCGCTGCCAGGCCTGCGGCGCCGAGCACTATCCGCGCACCGACCCGGCGGTCATCATGCTCGTCACCGACGACCAGGACCGCGCGCTGCTCGGCCGCCAGGTGCACTGGCCCGAGGGCCGCTTCTCCACGCTCGCCGGATTCGTCGAGCCGGGGGAGTCGATCGAGCAGTCCGTGATCCGCGAGGTCTACGAGGAGGCGGGCGTCACCGTCGGCGAGGTCGAGTACGTCGCCAGCCAGCCGTGGCCCTTCCCCTCCAGCCTGATGCTGGGCTTCATGGCCCGGGCGACCTCCTCGGAGATCACCGTCGACGGCGAGGAGATCGAGGAGGCCCGCTGGTTCTCCCGCGAGGACCTCGCCGCCGCCTTCGAGTCGGGCGAGGTGATGCCTCCGTTCGGCATCTCGATCGCCGCCCGGCTGATCGAGCTCTGGTACGGGAAGCCGCTGCCGAGGCCGGGCAGCCTGAACCGCACGAACTGAACGGGACACACCCAGGCCCCCGGCATCAGCCGGGGGCCTGGGCAGAAGCTCGGGGCGTCAGGCGGCCAGAGCCTGCTTCACCTGGGCGAGCGACGGGTTCGTCATCACGGACTCGGTGCCGGCTTCGGAAACGATCAGCAGCGTCGGGACCGTCTGGTTTCCGCCATTCGCCTTCTCGACGAAGGCCGCCGAGTCCGCGTCGTGCTCGATGTTGACCTCGTTGTACGCGATGCCCTCGCGGTCCATCTGGCTCTTGAGCCGACGGCAGTAGCCGCACCAGGTCGTGCTGTACATCGTCACAGTGCCCGCCATGTCGGTGGCGCTCCCTTGTCTCGTCCGTCCCGCTGCGCGACCGGCAGCGTCACATGCGGCCCGGCGGCCTGCGCCGCCTTCCCGCACCGGGTGGAACGTACGGGAGGCGGCCACCATTCCCGCCACCGCACCGAAGCCGTCGTCCCCCCGTATCAGTGCGGCCGCCGCCGCCCGCATCAGTACGACGAATACCTCACCCCTGTGGACAACCGCCGCATCCGTCCCGTGGGACCTGGCAGCATGGCGGGGTGACAGCAGCAACGCACTCCACCCTCTTCCCGCAGGTTCCCGAGACCCCGGACGCCGTGCTCGACGGGCTCGACCCCGAGCAGCGCGAGGTGGCGCTCGCCCTGCACGGACCGGTGTGCGTGCTGGCCGGTGCGGGGACGGGCAAGACCCGCGCGATCACCCACCGCATCGCGTACGGAGTGCGGGCGGGCATCCTCCAACCCGCCACGATCCTCGCCGTCACCTTCACCAACCGGGCCGCCGGCGAGATGCGCGGACGGCTCCGGCAGCTCGGCGCGACCGGCGTCCAGGCGCGGACGTTCCACTCCGCGGCGCTCCGGCAGCTCCAGTATTTCTGGCCGAAAGCAGTCGGCGGCGAGCTGCCCCGGCTGCTGGAGCGGAAGGTGCAGCTGGTCGCCGAGGCGGCCGCCCGCTGCGAGCTCCGGCTCGACCGCAACGAGCTGCGTGACGTCACCGGCGAGATCGAATGGGCCAAGGTCACCCAGACCGTCCCCGCCGACTACCCGGCCGCCGTCGCCAAGACCCAGCGGGACGCCCCGCGCGACCCGGCGGTCCTGACCCAGATCTACTCCGCGTACGAGCAGCTCAAGCGCGACCGCTCGGTGATCGACTTCGAGGACGTGCTGCTGCTGACCGTCGGCATCCTCCAGGACCGCCAGGACATCGCCGACCACGTGCGCGGCCAGTACCAGCACTTCGTCGTCGACGAGTACCAGGACGTGAGCCCGCTCCAGCAGCGGCTGCTCGACCTGTGGGTCGGAGACCGGGACAACCTCTGCGTCGTCGGCGACGCCAGCCAGACGATCTACTCCTTCACCGGTGCCACCCCCGACCACCTGCTGAACTTCCGCACCCGCCACCCCGGCGCGACGGTGGTCAAGCTGGTCCGCGACTACCGCTCCACCCCTCAGGTCGTCCATCTCGCCAACGGTCTGCTGAGCCAGGCCCGCGGCCGGGCCGCCGACCACCGTCTTGAGCTGGTCTCGCAGCGCGACAAGGGACCCGAGCCGGTCTACGCGGAGTACCCCGACGAGCCCCACGAGGCCGAGGCGACCGCCCGGCGCATCCGCGACCTGATCGCGGCAGGTGTCCCGGCCGGAGAGATCGCCGTGCTCTACCGGGTCAACTCCCAGTCCGAGGTCTACGAACAGGCCCTGGCGGACGCGGGCGTGCCCTACCAGCTGCGTGGCGCCGAGCGGTTCTTCGAGCGGGCCGAGGTCCGCGAGGCGGGCACCGCCCTGCGCGGCGCCGCCCGCGCCGGGCGCAACGACCGCCTGCTCGACGGGGCGGAGGGGCTGCCGTCCCAGGTGCGGGCGGTGCTCTCCACGAAGGGCTGGACCACCCGCCCGCCCGCCGGATCGGGTGCGGTGCGCGACCGCTGGGAGTCGCTGGCTGCGCTGGTGCGCCTCGCGGAGGACTTCGAGGCGGCCAGGCCGGGGGCGACCCTGACCGACCTGGTCCGTGAGCTGGACGAGCGGGCCGCCGCCCAGCACGCCCCGACGGTCCAGGGGGTCACGCTGGCGTCGCTGCACGCGGCGAAGGGGCTGGAGTGGGACGCGGTGTTCCTGGTCGGCCTGACCGAGGGCATGATGCCGATCGCCTACGCCAAGACCGACGAGCAGGTCGAGGAGGAGCGCCGCCTGCTGTACGTCGGCGTCACCCGCGCCCGCCTCCACCTCTCGCTCTCCTGGTCCCTGGCGCGCTCTCCCGGCGGCCGGGCGAACCGCAGGCCGACCCGGTTCCTGAACGGGCTGCGCCCGGGCTCCACGGCGGTCGGCGCCCGGGGCGGCGCCGGAGGCGGCGGCGGTATCGACCGGGGCACCGGCCGGGCCGCCGCCGCGGCGGCCGGGCGGACCGAGGCGGTCGCGCCCAGGACCCGGCAGACGGCACGGTGCCGGGTCTGCCGCCGGCCCCTCACCGACGCGGGCGAGATGAAGCTGATGCGGTGCGAGGAGTGCCCGTCCGACATGGACGAGGCGCTTTACGGCCGGCTGCTGGACTGGCGCGCCGGCCAGGCGGCCCGGCTGAGCCAGCCGGACTACTGCGTCTTCACCGAGAAGACCCTGATGGCCATCGCAGAGGCCGTGCCGTCCACCGAGGGCGAGCTGGTCGTCATCGCCGGCGTCGGGAACCGGAAGCTGACCCGTTTCGGAGCCGACGTACTCGCCATCTGCGCAGGTGAGACGGTTGGTGAGGGGACTGAGGAGGGCGGCGCGGCGGACTGAGAAAAACTCGTCCAGAAAATAGTTTGCGCCCGCCCCAGTCGTCACCATAGGTTCTTAACCACGGGAACAGCGACTTCTCTGAAGCCCTGAATCCGTGCTGTACTTACCCGAATACGCGCGACCGGCTCCGGCCGGTCACCCTAGACGCCGAGAGGAGGCGATTGAAGTGATCAGCATCATCGAAACCCAGAAAATGACCGGTCTTTCGGTCGTCTCCGCCTGCTCGCTCGGCCTCACCCGCTCCTCGGCTGCTTCGCTCCGCGCCACCGGTCTGTCCGGCATCTCCGCCGTCAGCCCGCTGTCCCTGGCGAACCTCCCCGTGATGCGGGAGCGCAATGAGCGACCGATCGAGGCACCGGCGGCAGCAGTAGCGAAGGATGCACAGGCTCAGGCCTATGCCTTTGCGGCAGCCGGTGCCGGAGCCGAGAAGAAGACGCAGCAGCACCACACGATGTGGGCCTTCCGTGGGCCTGAACCCTGGAGCGATCCAGCCTGATGCAGCATCAGGCCGGCGCCTCAGGGCCGCGGAACCCCACTCGGGATCCGCGGCCCTTTTGTTTTGTCCGAACGGACGGAACATGCCCTAGGCGCCTCGGACCAGCAGTACCAGCCGCCAATCGGCCAACAGGCCGGCACGACCAGACGAGGACACCACCCACCGTGCAACTCGAAACGCACGCCCCGTCAGTACCGCAGTCCGACTTGATCTCCCCGCCCGGCTCCACGGAGGACTCCACCTTGCTCCCCCTCACCGCGCTCACCGCGCTCGACGACGCCATCGAGAACCTCGGCGTACCCGTCCCCTGCCGCTCGTACGACCCGGAGGTCTTCTTCGCCGAGTCCCCGGCCGACGTCGAATACGCCAAGTCCCTCTGCCGGACCTGCCCGCTCGTCGAGGCCTGCCTCGCCGGTGCCAAGGAGCGGCGCGAGCCGTGGGGTGTCTGGGGCGGCGAGCTCTTCGTCCAGGGTGTCGTCGTTGCCCGCAAGCGGCCGCGTGGCCGTCCGCGCAAGAACCCGGTCGCAGCGTGATCGCCGGCTCCGCCGTCCCCGCCCCCACGCGGTGGCTGCGCCAAGGAACCATCGACCGCCCGCAGACCCATGACCCCCGGAATCAGGCACCAATGATCACCCCCACGCAGGAGCCCGTCGGCTCCGCAACCCCCGACGTCACCATCATCGGCGCGAACGACTCGCGTCAGAACAGGACCCGCGAGATGCAACTCATCCCCGAAGCCCTGGCTCGTGCGCATATGCACGACCGCCTGCGGGAGGCCGAGGTGGACCGCCAGGCGGTGCGCCTCGTCACCGCCCGCCGGATGCAGCGCCGAGCGGAGCGCGCCTCGCTGCGTGCCCGCCGGGCGCTGGCCATGGCCGTCATGCACTGATGGCCGGAACGCATTGAGAGGCCCGGTCTCTCCGCTCCACGCCGGAGCACCACCACACCCCACCGCGGGGCCGTCCGACGAGGGCGGCCCCGCGGTGCGTTGTGCTGCCGGGTTCCGGAGACGGGGATATCGTCACGAGGTGGACGAGGACACGCATCCCCCCGGACAACCCGCCATCGGACCGGTGGTCTGCGCCCGCTGCGGCACCGCCGCCGAAGGCGACACGGCCCCGGTGACCTGGCTTTCCTCCGTGGAGGACGGCCGCCTCCTCCACTTCTGCGAGACCTGCGCCCGCCTCCACATCAGAGCGATCGAGAGCCGCCTCGACTCCCTCTGGTGGTGACCCGGCTGCTACGTGCCGGGGGCGACCCGGCTACGCGTCGCCCCGCGGGTCCTTCTCCGGTTCCTCGCCCTGCGGTGCGTACTCGGCCTCCTCGTTCTCCTCGGCCTCCTCGTTCTCCTGGGCCTCCGCGACGAACCCCGGCAGCCACGCTTCGAGTTCGTCCCGCAGCCGCACCGCCGACCCGAGCTGGCACAGCACCCCGATCGTGCTGAGCGTGACCCGGTGGATCAGGAGGTACGACGGCGGGAGGTTCAGCTGCCTGCCGAGCTGGTGGGCGGGGGAGCGCGGGTCGGCTATCCGGCCCGCCTGGTCCCGCAGCCAGCCCCGGGTGAAGGTGAACTCCTCCAACTGCGCCGGTTCGATGATCGGGAGCAGGTAGTCGAGCACCTCGTCCGGCTCCAGATCGACCGACTCCTTCACGAAGCCCTCGTCACGCAGCAGCCCGTACACCCCCGCCGCGTCGCCCTCCAGCGTCATCCGCAGGGATTCACCGATGGTCCCCGGCAGCCCGCCCGGCAGCCGGTCCACCGTCCCGAAGTCCAGCACCCCCAGCCGCCACGCACCAGCCTCGGCACCCTCTTCGTCCGAGACCTCCGAGACCTCCGGGATCTCCTGGTCGTCCGAGGCCTCCGAGGTGTCCCGGACGTCCGGTGCCTGCGCCGCCGCCGGCAGCAGCCGGAAGTTGCCCGGGTGCGGGTCGGCGTGGAGCAGACCGGTGCGGGCCGGACCCGAGAAGAGGAAGCGCGCCAGCAGCTGCCCGGCCCGGTTCCGCTGCTCCGCCGTACCGTCCGCGATCACGTCGGCCAGCGGGACCCCGTCCATCCACTCCGTCACCAGCACCTGGTCGGACTGGTGCACCACCTCCGGGATCACCACATCGGGATCGTCCGCGAACTCCTCCGCGTGGACCCGCTGGGCCTCCGCCTCCAGCTCGTAGTCCAGCTCCTCCGACACCCGGTCGCGCATCTCCTTGATGAGCGGCTTGATGTCCATCCCCGGGACCAAGGGGCCGAGCAGCCGGGCGAAGCGGCTGAGCTGGGTGAGGTCCGAGAGCAGCGCCTCGCCCGCACCCGGATACTGCACCTTCACGGCGACCTCCCGGCCGTCGTGCCACACCCCCCGGTGCACCTGCCCGATCGACGCGGCGGCCGACGGCTTGTCCTCGAACTCCAGGAAATACTCGCGCCAGTCCTCGCCGATCCGCTCCGCCAGCACCGCGTGGACCGTGGCGGTGGGCAGCGGCGGCGCGGCCTCCTGCAGTTTGGTCAGCGCGGCCCGGTACGGCCCCGCCACCTCCTCGGGCAGCGCCGACTCGAAGACGGAGAGCGCCTGGCCCAGTTTCATGGCCCCGCCCTTCAGCTCGCCCAGGGTCTTGAACAGCTGGTCCGCCGTGCGCTGCTGCACCTCCCGGGCGACCAGCTCGGCGGACCTGCCACCGATCCGCTTGCCCAGACCCCAGGTGGCACGGCCGGCGAAGCCGAGCGGGAGCGCGGCCAGCTTGGCCGTACGCGTAACCGCCTTCCGGGGAAGATCAGACATGTGCCCCTCCAGTTCCCAGACTGCCGTGCCGCTCGGGCCGCCGGTGTCTCTCCGGCGGCGGCGGTCACCCAGCCATTGTGTCCTGCGCCGGAACGGGGCCGGAGCCCCCTTCCCCTTCGGCCCGCGTCACCGCTCCGCACGAGCAGTCGGCATGCGGGCCGATCCGCTCGCTCCGCCAGTCCAGCAGCGGCAGCGCGGCCTCCCAGCGTGCCCCGGTGCTCGCCGGCAGCTCCCCGTCCAGGAAGGACAGGGCATGGGCCGCTGCGAGACCGGCGACCGCCGTGGCCAGCCCCAGATCGCAGGCGGGCACCACGCCCCGCCGACCCGAACGCCACTGCGCCAGCATCCGGGGCCACTGCGCATCCCGGTCCGCGCGGTGCAGCTCCAGACACCCCGCGCACCCGGTCCCGCCCGGAAGCACCAGCGGGCCGACCACTCCGGTGGCCTCGATGACGCCCGCATAGAGGTGAGGCGTGCCGGACGCGATCCAGGGAGCCGCGGTGTCCGGGACCGGCGCGTACACCGAGAGGCCGTCCCGGGGCGCGACGACGATCAGCGACAGCCCGGGCACCCCTTCGCCCGCGCCCCGCTCCTCCCCGGCCGACCGGGGCGCGGGCCCGGCGGCGGCCCGGCGGACCAGCCGGCGGGCCGCCACATCGCGCCGTTCCCCCACGGCGGCGGGCGGCAGCCCCGCCGGCGCCACGTCCCCCGGCTCGGTCCGGCCCCCGTCCAGCACCTCCACCTGCCCCACACCGGACCCGGACAGCACCGCGGCGATCGACGCACCGACCCGCCCCGCGCCCCGCACCTGGACCCGCATCGCCCGCCGGGCCGCCATCCGCCGCAGCCCCTCGCCCGGACCGGGGTGGACGACGGAGAGCGAGGCCACGTCAGGACGTTGACGCTCCATCACCTCGGCCCGGTGGCGCAGGACATCCGCCTGCGTTCCCGCCGACCGCGGATCGTCGAGAAGGCCCGCCTCCGTCAGCCGCCCTACCAGGAGGTCCACATGACGGTCCGACAGGTCCAGGGCCCGGGCCTCCTCGCGCAGCAGCGGCAGGCCGCGCGTTCCGTCGAGCAGTTCCAGAAAGCTTCCCGTCGCGATGTCCACCGGACCCAGTGTCACGGCGTGCGCGGGTGTCACCCCGAATTGCACGGTGTTCCGTCCGCGCCATGCCCGGCGCAGCGCGGGCTTCAACATCGGATGCGGGACTTCTCCCCCGAGTCGCACGGCTTTCCCCCGATCGGTGTCGTGACCGCGTGCCCGGGAGGATTCCCGGCCGCGTCGAGCCATTGCCAGAATGCGCGCCCGGGGCGAAGCGTGCGCGGAGTTATCCACAGGTAGCGGGATTAGTCATTCAATAATGCTTCTCATGGTGCGAAGTGAGGTGCGGGGAGTGGAGAGGATCGGTGGCGAACGCACCCGGAGTCGGGACTTCCTCCACTGACAGCGGGTAACGTCGAGGCGTGCCCGCAGACCCGTCACCCGGCGTCGCCGGGGAGATTCCCATGCGCAGCGCCGTGAGCCGCCAGCCCGGCGCGGCCGCTCGTGCGCCCCGCGCCCCGGCGACCAGCGCGGTCGAGGTCCGCAGAAGCACCCGGCGCAGGAAATCGGTCTCCGCCTACCGGGAGGGCGGCCGAACGATCGTGCTCATCCCCGCCCGGATGTCGGAGGCGGAGGAGCGGCGCTGGGTCGGCGTGATGCTCGACAAGCTCGCGGCCCAGGAGAGCAAGCGGGTCCTCGGCGACACCGAGCTCACGGAGCGGGCCGAGCGGCTGTCCGCCCAGTACTTCGACGGCCGGGCCCGGCCCGCATCGGTCCGCTGGGTGACCAACCAGAACACCCGCTGGGGCTCGTGCACCCCGGCCGAGGGCAGTATCCGCCTCTCGCACCGGCTCCAGGGCATGCCGGAGTACGTCGTCGACTACGTACTCCTCCATGAGCTGGCCCATCTGCTCGTCCCCGGCCACGGGCCGGGGTTCTGGCGGCTGCTGGAGGCGTATCCGCGTACCGAGCGGGCCCGTGGCTACCTCGAAGGGGTGGTGGCGGCCGACCAGCTGCCCCGCCCGCCGGCCGCACCCGAGGAGTGAGCCCGGCGGGACGCCACAGGTGGTTCTGTACCGGGTGTGTACCGGCTTGGCCGGATGTCGCGGTTTGCGGTTAGCCTGACGCGACGCATTCACCTTCGGGATGGGGGACGGTCGTTACGTATGGCCAGGGAATTCCAACGAGGCCACAAGGCCAAGATCAGTGATCTCACACCAGGGACAGATCTGTACGTAGGTGTGCAGATCGCCGCCCCTGGACTGACCTTCGACATCAGCTGCTTCGGCCTGGATGCCGACGAACAGCTCTCGGACGACCGGTACTTCATCTTCTTCAACCAGCCGAAATCGCCCGAGGAATCCATTCAGCTGCTCGGTCCGCAGTCCGGTGACACCGAGTCCTTCCGCGTCACGCTCGACCGCATCCCGGCCGCCATCCACAAGCTCTCCTTCACCGCGACGCTCGACGGTGCCGGACAGATGTCGCAGGTCGGCCCCGGGTACATCCGGATCGTCGCGGGCGGCGAGGAAGTGGTCAGATACGCCTTCACCGGGTCGGAGTTCACCACCGAGCGCGCGGTGATGCTCGGTGACTTCTACCTGAAGGACGTCTGGCGCTTCGCCGCCGTCGGCCAGGGCTTCGACGGCGGTCTCGACGCGCTCCTGAGGAACTTCGGCGGCGAGGTCGCCGAAGAGGAAGAGGCGCCGGCCGCCCCGCAGGCTCCACCCGGGTTCGCCCCGCCGGCCCAGGCCACCGCGCCCCCGGCCTTCGCGGCACCACCCGCCGCCCCCCAGGCCCCGCAGCCCGCGCCGTCCTTCGGCGCCCCGCCCGCGCCCAGCCCCGCGCCGCAGCAGCCGATGCACGCCGCGCCCACGATCGCGGCCCCGCTCACCCCGCAGGCGCCCCCGGCCCCGTCCCCGTACGGCCAGCCCGGACACCAGCCCTCGCAGCCCCAGTTCGGCCAGGTCCCAGGCCAGCAGAGCGCCCCGCCCACACCGCCCTACGGCCAGCCCGCGCCCGCCCCCTTCGGGCAGCAGCCCCCCGGCGGACCGCACGGCGTGCCCCAGGGTGCTCCGGCGGCCGGCCCCGGTCTCCACGCGGCCCTCCAGCTGTACAAGGAGACGCCCACCGGCCAGCGCTGGACCCCGCAGAACAAGCAGCTCATGCGCGTCGACCTGACGATGGGCGGCGCCGGCGTGCTGGCCCGCCAGGGCAGCATGGTGATGTACCAGGGCAAGGTCGACTTCGGCTACAAGGGCGCCGGCTTCGTCGGCCGCGCCGTGGGCAACGCCACCGGCCAGGAGATGCAGCTGATGCGCTGTACCGGCCGTGGCCAGGTGTTCCTCGCCGAAGAGGGCTCGTATCTGCACCCGATCGAGCTCCAGGGCGACGCCATCTGCGTCTCCGCCGAGAGCGTCCTCGCCTTCGACGAGTCCCTCCAGTACGAGATCCGCCGCGTCGAGGGGCACGGCATTCCCGGCGGCGCGCTGTTCACCATGCAGTTCCAGGGCACCGGCACCGTGATCATCAAGACCCACGGCACCCCGGTCGTCCTGCCGGTCACCCCCACCACGTTCGCCGACTGCAACGCGGTGGTCGCCTGGTCGGCCGCCTCCCAGGTGATCGTCTCCAGCCAGGTCCGGCTGCGCCGCAACGCGTACCCGGGACACAGCGGCGAGACCGTGAACCTCCAGTTCCGGGGAGCGCCCGGCAACTTCATCGTCGTCCAGCCCTACGAGGTCTGAGGGAGCCCGTCATGAACCAGCAACTCGCGGGCTTCGCCCCGACCCCCGTCACGGCCCGGATGGAGAACCACGGCTCGGCCATGCTCAAGGTCGCCATGGCCTCCGGGCAGGACCTCTACGCGCGCACCGGCTCGATGGTGGCGTACGAGGGGTTCATCCAGTACGAGCCCAATCCGCCCGCCGCCCGGCAGGTCGCCTCCCAGTGGATCACCGGCGAGGGCGCACCCGTGATGAAGTGCTCCGGCGACGGATTGCTCTACCTCGCCGACTACGGTGCCGACGTCGTCGTCATCAACCTGAACAACGAGGCCATCTCGGTCAACGGCACCAATCTCCTCGCCTTCGACGCGCACCTCACCTGGGGCGTCGAGAAGGTCAAGGGGATGGCCAAGTTCGCCGGACAGGGGCTGTGGAACGTCGTCGTCCAGGGCACCGGATGGGTCGCCATCACCTCCCGGGGCACGCCGATCGTCGTCGACTGCGGACGCGGCGACGACGAGACGTATGTCGACCCTGATGCCCTGGTCGCCTGGTCCACCAACCTCAAGGTGAAGGGCAAGCGCAGCTTCAAGGCCGGTGCGCTGATCGGCCGCGGCAGCGGGGAGGCGTACCAGATGGCCTTCTCCGGGGAGGGCATCGTCGTCGTCCAGCCGAGCGAGGACAGTACGGACCGCCTGCGGATCCGGAACTGAGGGGAGGGAAACACACCATGCAGAGTCCGCTTTTCAACTACACCGAGCAGCAGTCCCAGGACCGCTACACGATCCAGAACCCGCAGCTCCTGCGGGTGGCGCTGACCGGGCAGAACGACATTCTGGCCCGCAAGGGCGCCATGGTCGCCTACCAGGGTCTGATGGACTTCGACGGCGAGTACCAGTCGCAGGGCCAGCGGCGCGCCCGCGCGCACACCGGTGAGGGCCTCGACCTGATGCGGGTGTCCGGCCAGGGGACGGTCTTCTTCGCCAACCTCGCCCAGTACATCCATGTCGTGGACGTCGACCGCGAGGGCATGACCGTGGACAGCTCCTACGTCCTCGCGCTCGACTCCTCGCTGCACACCGAGGTCATCGCGGTGGACAGCCAGTACGGGATCTCCGGCAGCGGCAAGTACCAGCTCAACATCACCGGCACCGGCAAGGTCGCCCTCATGACCTCCGGCCAGCCGCTGATGATGCAGGTCACGCCCGAGAAGTACGTCAACGTGGACGCCGACGCCATCGTGGCCTGGTCCAGCGCCCTGCGGGTGCAGATGCAGGCCCAGACGCACTCCAGCGGGGTCTTCCGGCGCCGCGGCAACACCGGCGAGGGCTGGGAGCTGAGCTTCCTCGGCCAGGGCTTCGCGCTGGTGCAGCCGAGCGAGGTCATGCCCCCGCAGAACGCCCAGATCGGCCAGGGCGCCCGCGCCCAGTTCGGCATGGGCCAGCACGGCTCGCACGGCCAGAACCAGAACAACGCCTGGAACTGACCTCCACCCGCAGAGCACAGCGGTAAGGGGCGGCCTCTACGGAGGCCGCCCCTTACGCGTATCCACCCGCTACAGCCGCGCGCGCGTCGCCTCCAGCAGCCGTACGACCGAGGCGTCGGCCACCGATGCCACGTCCTCGTAACCGAACCAGCGCAGCTCCAGGGACTCCTCGCTGATCCGCTCCGCCGCTCCGGCCGGGGCCAGCGCCGCGTACTGCACGTCCAGGTGCCAGTGGCACGGCGACGGGATCGGGTGCCGGTCCAGCCGGACCGGGCCCCCCGGCAGCAGGGTGAGCCCGGTGATGCCGGACTCCTCCGTCGCCTCGCGGAGCGCGGCGGCCTCCAGGGTGGCGTCCTGCTCCTCGCAGTGCCCGCCCATCTGGAGCCACATCCGGAGCTTGCGGTGCAGGGTGAGCAGCACCTTCTCCCGTTCGGGATCGATCACCAGCGCGCTGGCCGTCAGATGCCCGGCCCCGCACGCCTTCCACATGCCGTCGGCGTGGAGCGCCAGATGGTCCAGATAGGCCTGGCGCAGCTCAGCCTGGCCACCACCGGCCTCGCCCTCGGGGGCGTAACCCTTCAGCACGAGGACGGCGTCGTCGTGCAGCGTCACCGGTCGCGGCCGTCCTTGCCGTCCTCCGTGCCGCCCTCGCCCTTGTCCTCGTCGCTCTCCTTGGCCTCGGAGGCATCGGAAGGCTTCTGCGGGCCCTTCGCCGCCTCGCCGAGCATCTTGTCCAGCTCGGAGAAGTCGGCCTGCTCGTGGTGGACGAAGCCGTCCGGGTCGTCCAGGTCGTGCGCGGTCGGCAGCATGTCCGGATGCGCCCACAGGGCGTCGCGGCCCTCCAGGCCCCGGGCGTCGGTGAGCGAGGCCCACAGCCGCGAGGCGTCCCGCAGCCGGCGCGGGCGCAGCTGGAGACCGATGAGCGTCGCGAACGTCTGCTCGGCCGGACCACCGGAGGCACGGCGCCGGCGCATCGTCTCGCGCAGCGCGTCCGACGAGGTCAGCCGGGACTTCGCGGCCTCATGGACCACCGCGTCCACCCAGCCCTCGACGAGCGCCAGAGCCGTCTCCAGACGGGCCAGGGAGGCCTTCTGCTCCGGCGTGTCCTCGGGCTGGAACATGCCCTGCTGAAGCGCGTCCTGCAGCTGCTCGGGGTTGGCGGGGTCGAACTGGCCGACCACGTCCTCCAGCTTGCTCGTGTCGACCTTGATGCCGCGCGCGTACGACTCGACCGCGCCGAACAGGTGCGAGCGCAGCCACGGCACATGGGCGAAGAGCCGCTGGTGGGCGGCCTCGCGCAGCGCCAGATACAGCCGCACCTCGTCCTGCGGGACGCTGAGGTCCTTGCCGAACTGCGCCACGTTCAGCGGGAGCAGCGCGGCCTTGCCCGCCGGGCCCAGCGGCAGCCCGATGTCCGTCGACCCGACTACCTCACCGGCCAGCGTGCCCACGGCCTGCCCGATCTGCTGGCCGAACATGGCGCCGCCCATCGACCGCATCATGCCGATCAGCGGGCCCGCCATGGCCTGCATCTCCTCGGGCAGCACATCGCCCATCGCCAGGCCCACCCGCTCGGCCACCGGGTCGACCAGCTGCCGCCAGGCCGGCAGTGAGGCCTCGACCCACTCCGCGCGGCTCCACGCCACGGTGGAGACCGAGCCGGAGGGCATCGACGTCACGCCGTCCAGCCAGAGATCGGCCAGCCGTAGCGCCTCGTCGACCGCCGTCCGCTCGGACGGGCCGACACTGGCGTCCTTGGTGCCGTCGGCCGTGCCCTGCGAGACGGTCTGGCGCGCGATCTGCTTGGCCATGTCCCAGTTCACGGGACCGCCCTCGTAGCTCAGCATCTGGCCGAGCTGCTGGAAGGCCGCACCGAGATCGTTCGGATTCATGGAGCCGAACATTGCGGCGAACGGGTTGTCCCCGCCGGCCCCCGGCCCGAAACCGAACGGGTTTCCCGGCCCGCCCGCGCCCTGCCCACCTTCGGTGGGGTCCTTCTTCTTGCCCTCGTCGCCGTTCTCCGGCTCCTCCGGCGGAAGGCCGAATCCGAATGGGGTGTCACTCACGGGTTTCCTCGGCTCGTAGGGCCGCCGGCTCGAACCGACGGCGACTGCCCGACATCACCATCCAGCGTAGACACCACGCCCGCTTCGGGCCTCAGTGCTCCGCCGACTCCCGGCCTGCGGCAGGATGGACGCCACCTGGTACGTACGCGTCATTCGGGTACGTACTGAAGACAACCGCTGGAGACGCCCGGTGAGTTCCCCAGATCCGCAGGTTCGCGCAGCGCGAAACCTGACCGACCCGTCGCCCGAGAGCACACCCGAGAAGAAACGCCCCAGGAACCCCAGGAACCGGGGTCCCGTCGTCGCGGTCACCGGTGCCGCGACCGGCGTCGGCGAGCTGCTGACCGCCCACCTCGCCGCATCCGACGAGATCAAGCAGGTCATCGCGATCGACGAACGCCGCGGAGAGGTCTCCGAGGCGACCTGGCACATCCTGGACGTCCGCGATCCGGCGATCGCGGAGAAGCTGCGCGGCGCGGACGTCGTCGTGCACCTGGCCCTCGATCTCGACCTGGAGACCGACCCCGCCGCCCGCACCGCTTACAACGTGCGAGGCACCCAGACCGTGCTCACCGCCGCGGCCGCCGCCGGGGTCCACCGGGTCGTGCTGTGCACCTCCGCGATGGTCTACGGGGCGCTCGCCGACAACGACGTGCCGCTCTCCGAGGACGCCGAGCTGCGTGCCACCGCCGAGGCCACCGGGGTCGGCGACCTCCTGGAGATCGAACGCCTCGGCCGCCGCGCGCCCCGCGCCCACCCCGGGCTCAACGTCACCGTCGTACGCCCCACCGTCCTGGTCGGCGGCACCGACACCGCACTGACCCGCTACTTCGAGTCGCCGCGTCTCCTGGTTGTCGCCGGTTCCCGGCCCACCTGGCAGTTCTGCCATGTCGACGACCTGGTGACGGCCCTGGAGTACGCCGCGCTGGAGAGGATCGACGGCGAGTTCGCGGTCGGCTGCGACGGCTGGCTCGAACAGGAGGAGGTCGAGGAGCTCAGCGGTGTACGCCGGATGGAGCTGCCCTCCGCCGTCGCCCTGGGGGCCGCCGCGCGGCTGCACCGCATCGGTCTCACCCCGTCCCCGGCCGGGGACCTGGCGTACACGATGCACCCCTGGGTGGTCAGCGTGAGCCGGCTGCACGACGCGGGATGGCGGCCGCGGTGGACCAACGAAGAGGTCCTGGGCGCGCTCCTGGAAGAGGTCGAGGGACGCCACACCGTCGCCGGACGCCGCCTCGGCCGAAAGGACGCCACCGCCGTCTCCGCCACCGCCGCCGGGGCCACCGTCGCCCTGCTCGGCACGGCCGCCCTGGTCCGCCGCGCCCGCAAGGCCCGCCGCCGCATCTGACCGCGTCCACAGGGCCCCGGCAGCCGTCTGTAGGAGGCTCCAACGCGGCCGGGCGTCCGCCGGTCGAACAGGCAATTCCGTGTTGTCGGTGCCGTACGGCACGATGGGGGCATGGCACGTACCCAGGACCACCCCGGCGAGCAGGCGGCTTCGGACCCCATCCGGCTGCTGGCGATCCGGGAGAGCGAACTCTCCCTCGACGAGGTCTTCCGTGCGGTCGGGGACGACGCCGCGGGCGGCATCGCGCTCTTCGTCGGCACCGTGCGCAACCACGACGGCGGACAGGACGTCGGCGCGCTCGGCTACTCCTGCCATCCCTCCGCCGAGGACGAGCTGCGCCGAGTGGCGGAGAAGGTCGTCGCCGACTTCCCGGTCCGCGGCCTCGCCGCCGTCCACCGGGTGGGTGAACTGGAGGTAGGCGATCTGGCGGTGGTCGTCGCCGTCGCCTGCCCGCACCGCGCGGAGGCCTTCGCCGCCTGCCGCAAGCTCATCGACGACCTCAAGCACGAGGTTCCGATCTGGAAGCACCAGCGTTTCTCCGACGGTACGGAGGAGTGGGTCGGCGCCTGCTGAGCGCAAACCGGACCGGGCCGCATCAGCCCCGATTTGCGTAACCGCACCCCTGCCGTGAGCGTTGGTCTTCCGGATCGTTAATCTGCAGATCGATCATTCGATCGCTCATGGGGTAGGGAGGTCGTGATGGCGGCACTCGCTTGGCTGTTGATTCCACTTTTCGCTGCTGTCGGTGGTGCGATATGGGCGAGCTGGGCTGCTCGCAACCGCACGACCGGCGATGTCACCGAGCTCGCCGGGTACGCCAGGTTCCGTGACGCGATGGAGAAATCGCACTCCGGTTCCGGGGCACTCTGAGGCCGTAGAACGCCGCGTGACCACCTCTCCGCCGCGCTGCCGCCCGTGCCCGGACGGACCGGCCCCGAAGGTGGACGGACAGGCCCTTCCCGTACTGTCGTTCCATGCCACGCCGCACCGCGACGATGCTCGCCTCCGCCCTCATCCTCATCGCGCTTCTCTGCGCGGGCATGCTGATCAAAGTGCCGTATTCGGAGATGTCCCCCGGGCCGACGGTGAACACCCTGGGTGAGGCGCGCGGCGAGCCCGTCCTGCATATCGAGGGCCCCGAGACCTACGAGACCACCGGGCACCTCAACATGACGACGGTCCGGGTCACCGGAGCGGACTACCGGATGAACCTGGGCCAGGCCGTCTACGGCTGGCTGGCCCACGACAGCGTCGTCGTACCGCACGACACGCTCTACCCGGACGGCAAGACCGAGGAGCAGTCCACCCAGGAGAACGCCGAGGAGTTCAGCCAGTCCCAGGAGAGCGCCAAGGTGGCCGCCCTGAAGGAGCTCGACATCCCGGTCGCCACCCAGGTCATCGTCTCCAGCGTCGTCAAGGGCAGCCCGTCCGAGGGCAAGCTGCACGCGGGTGACGTGATCAAGAGCGTCGACGGTACGGCGGTCAAGGAGCCCGGCGACGTCGCCGAGCTGGTCACCAGGCACCAGCCCGGCGAGGACGTCACCTTCACCATCATTCCGGCCAAGGAGGCGGCCGCCTCCGAGAAGGCCGGCCGGGCCCCCGAAGGCGGCCGGCCGGTCACCATCACCACCGAGAAGGCGCCGCCGGCGGAAGAGGGCGGCAAGGAGCGGGCGGTCGTCGGCATCAGGGCCGGGACGGACCACCGTTTCCCGTTCACGATCGACATCAAGCTCGCGGACGTCGGCGGCCCCAGCGCCGGTCTGATGTTCTCCCTGGGCATCATCGACAAGCTCACCCCGGGCAATCTGACCGGCGGCAAGTTCATCGCGGGCACCGGAACCATCGACGACGCGGGCCAGGTCGGCCCGATCGGCGGCATCAACATGAAGCTCGTCGGCGCCCGGGACGCGGGCGCCCGCTACTTCCTCACACCCGACGACAACTGCGCCGCCGCCGCCTCGGACACGCCGGACGGCCTGACGCTGGTCCGGGTCAAGACCCTCGACGACGCCAGGAAGTCGCTGGAGAAGATCAGCGCCGGCAAGACCGACGCGCTGCCGAGCTGCTCGGCCGGCTGACAGCGCGTCGGGAGGCGGACGGCGGGCCCGTCAGGACTCGAACGTCGCCGAGAGGGCCTCGGCGAGTCCCGGCACCAGACCCGCACCGGTCAGCACCTCGGTGGGGGAGTCCTTCTCGCGCAGCCGTACGGCGGACTCGCGCGCCCCGTCCCGCAGCACGGCCACCGTCATCCGCACCTCCTGCCGGTCGGGGTGCTTGGCGACCCACTGCGTGAGCTGCTGGTCGCTGAGCCCTTCCGGAACGGAGGCCTCGGCGGACGGAGGCAGCATCAGCCGCTCGACGGTCATGGCGCAGCCCGCCACGGAGTCGGGCCAGGCGATGGTGGCGAGGAAATCGTCCAGGGCGGTGCCGGCGGGCAGCTCCTCCTGCTCGATCGGGGTGAGGGAAGCGGTCGGGGAGGCGGCGTCGTCCAGGCCGAGCTGAGCGGCGAGACCCGGCTCCTGGACCCGCAGCCGGGCGGTATCGACCAGAGCGAACAGCCGGGCGGGCTGGTCCCAGCCGAGGGTGGAGGCATAGGCGTCGATTTCGAGGACGGCGACGGTGAGCGGGCTCGCGGCCATCGGAGGTCCTGCGGGAGAAACGTTGGGCATGGGCAATATCCTGCCTCCTTCGGCCCTGATATCGGGAACTAGGTAAAGCTTCAGTAAGTTGCATAGGTGGGCTCTACGACCGCTGGGGCCGCTCCACACGACCGCGAACTTCGAGGTGCGCACGTTGGCTTTCCAGATGCCGGACCGCGGCGGAGGCCCCACCGGGCCACGGATCAGTGTCGGCCGCCCGTCCCGGCGGGCCCGCACCCTGCTCATGACCTTGGGGGTCCTGGCGGTTCTCGCCATGGCCTTCGTCATGTTCGCCGGGTTCTGGACCGACTGGCTCTGGTACCGGTCGGTGGCGTATTCCTCCGTCTTCACCACCACCCTGTGGACCAAGATCGGACTGTTCCTCGTCTTCGGACTGCTGATGGCCCTGGCCATCGGCCTGAACATCTGGCTCGCGCACCGGCTCCGGCCGCCGCTGAGCGCGATGTCGCTGGAGCAGCAGAGCCTGGACCGCTACCGGATGAGCGTCGCCCCCTTCAAGAAGTGGGTGCTGCTCGCCGTCACCGCGCTCGTCGGGCTGATCGCCGGAGCATCCGCCTCCGGCCAGTGGCGCACCTGGCTGATGTACGTCAACGGCGTGCCGTTCGGCACGAAGGACCCCCAGTTCAAGCTGGACGTCTCCTTCTACGCCTTCGACCTGCCGTTCTACCGCTTCCTGCTGGGCTTCGGCTTCGCGGCCACCGTGCTCTCGCTGATCGCCGCCGCCCTGACCCACTACCTGTACGGCGGGCTGCGCATCACCAGCCCCGGTGCCCGCGCGACCGGCGCGGCCACCGGCCACCTCTCGGTGCTGCTCGGCATCTTCGTCTCGCTGAAGGCCGTGGCCTACTGGCTCGACCGGTACGGGCTCGCGGTGAAGTCCAGTGACTTCAAGGCCGCGGACAACTGGACCGGCCTGCGGTACGTCGACGCGAACGCGTATCTCCCGGCGAAGACCATCCTCTTCTGCATTGCGGCGATCTGCGCGGTGCTGTTCTTCGCGACCCTGTGGCGCCGCACCTGGCAGCTGCCGGTCATCGGCTTCGGCCTGATGGTGCTCTCCGCGATCCTGATCGGCGGGCTCTACCCGGCGATCGTGCAGAAGTTCCAGGTCCAGCCGAACGAGCAGGCCAAGGAAGCCCCGTTCATCCAGAAGAACATCGACGCGACCCGCGATGCGTACGACATCGACAAGGCGCAGATGGAGGACTACTCGGGCCAGGCCACCACGAGCGACGACACCAAGCTGCGGGCCGCCGCCAACACGGCCGCCAGCTACCGCGTGATGGACCCCAACGTCGTCTCCCCGGCCTTCCAGCAGCTCCAGCAGCGCAGGAACTACTACCAGTTCCCCAAGACGCTCGACGTCGACCGCTACAAGGGCGAGGACGGCAAGGAGCAGGACACCGTCATCGGTCTGCGTGAGCTCAACATCCAGGGCCTGCCCAAGCGGAACTGGATCAACGACCACTTCACGTACACCCACGGCTACGGCGCCATCGCGGCCCGCGGCACCAGCACCGGCACCAACCCGACGGGGTCCCCGGACTTCACCGAGTCGGGCCTGCCGTCCACCGGTGAGTTCGGGAAGTACGAGCAGCGGATCTACTACGGCGAGAAGACCGAGCAGTACTCCATCGTCGGCGGGCCCCAGAAGGAGCTCGACTACGAGGAGGACGGCGAGAGGACCACCAGCTACAAGGGTGACAGCGGGGTCAGCCTCTCCAACACGTTCAACCGCGCCGCGTACGCGGTCTCCTTCAGCGAGCCGCAGATCCTGTATTCGGGAGCCATCGGTGACGGCTCGCGGATCCTGTACAACCGCACGCCCAAGGAGCGCGTCGAGGCGGTCGCCCCGTGGCTGACCATCGACGGCGACGCCTATCCCGCGGTCGTCGACGGCCGGATCCAGTGGATCGTCGACGCGTACACCACGACGAACGGCTATCCGTACGCCTCCCGGACGACGCTCGGCGACACCACGGCCGACTCGCTGACCACCAACCAGCGCGCGGTCGTCGCCCAGCAGAACCAGGTCAACTACATCCGCAACTCGGTGAAGGCCACCGTCGACGCGTACGACGGCAAGGTCAAGCTCTACGAGTGGGACACCAAGGACCCGGTCCTCAAGACCTGGCGCAAGGCGTTCCCGGGCACCGTGAAGGCCCGTACGGAGATCCCGCAGACCCTCCTGGACCACCTGCGGTACCCGCAGGACCTCTTCAAGGTCCAGCGCGAGCTGCTCACCCGCTACCACGTCGAGGACCCCGCGCAGTTCTACAGCGGCTCCGACGCGTGGCAAGTGCCGGCCGACCCGACCACCAAGGAGTCGGGCTCCGTACCGCCGTACTACCTGTCCATGAAGATGCCGGGCCAGGACCAGCAGGCGTTCTCGCTGACGACCACCTTCACCCCCAGGGGGCGGCCGAACCTCGGTGCCTTCATGGCGGTGAACGCGGACGCGGCCAGCAAGGACTACGGCACGATGAGACTGCTCCGGGTCACCTCCACGGTGAAGGGCCCGGGCCAGGTACAGAGTGAGCTCAACGGCAACGACGACGTCGCCGAGTTCGTGAGGAACCTCAAGGGCACGGACTCCGACATCGACTACGGCAACCTGCTGACGGTTCCGCTCGAAGGCGGCTTCCTCTACATCGAGCCCGTCTACACCCGCGGTGGCAACCAGAACTACCCGCTGCTGCGCAAGGTGGCCGCCTCGTTCGGCTCGAAGATCGTCTTCGAGAACAACCTGGGAGACGCGCTCAACGCGGTCTTCGGGGTCGAGGGCGACGCGGACACCACACCGCCCGACCCCAGTGATCCGCCGGGTGACACCACCAAGCCGCCGGCCACCGGAAGCGATGCGCTCAAGAAGGCCATCGCGGACGCCCAGAAGGCGTACGAGGACGGTGAGGCGGCGCTGAAGGAGCAGGACTGGCCCGCCTACGGCAAGGCCCAGGATGCGCTCCAGGAAGCTCTGGAGCGGGCGGCCAAGGCTCAGCCCACGGCCGGGGCCGAGGGTGACAAGCCCGCTGCCCCGGACAGGGACGACGGGGCCGACCCGGCGAAGAAGCCCGAGGAGAAGCCCGATGAGGGCGCCGGGGCGGAGCAGGCGGCGGCCAGGGCACCTGAGTAAGCACCACCCCGCGTCGTGGTACGGTTTGAACACAACGACGCGGGGTGGAGCAGCTCGGTAGCTCGCTGGGCTCATAACCCAGAGGTCGCAGGTTCAAATCCTGTCCCCGCTACTGAAGACGAAGGCCCGGATCCTATGGGATCCGGGCCTTCGTCATGTCGTCGTTTCTTTCTTGTTCCGTGGGCGTGAAGTGCGGTTCGCTGGGCACCAGTTGGATTCCGACGTGTTTGACTTGTCTCCCTGTGGGCATGTCGACAAAACGCTGAAGTGACCTCACTGGCCGCGATATACCAGGTGTACGCGGGTTACAGGTGGTGCGACGATGGTATTTATGGGGGACAGGGCAACTCTGTTGGAGACAGGGCGGTTTGTGCAGCGGCGCGGCCAGAAGGCGGACAAGGTGGCAGATGCGGCCTTCGCTGCCGTCATCGTCGGCGCCGGCGCGAGCACGCCCGGACCACGGGACGCCACCACCGCCGGTGAAGCGGGGCCCGCCGTCGAGGCGACGTCCCGGGGCAGGGGGCGTACCACGAGCGAGACCGCCGCGACGGTGGGACACCTGGACGCCGATGCCGCACGCGCGGCCGCGGCCCACACCACCGGCGCCATGGGCGTCACGGATGTGACCACGCCGGACGCGAGCCTCACGGACACCGCCACGGGCGCGACGGACGCCTGCGCGGGCACCACCGACGCCGTCGACGCAGCGGACAGCGCCGAGGCGGAGGCGCGCCACCGCCGGGCGGCCGAGGCCGGGGACACCGCGTCCATGAGCGTGCTCGGCGCCCTGCTGCTGCGCCGCGGCGAGCTGGACGGCGCCGAGACCTACCTCCGCGCCGCCACCGCCGACGGCGACCGGGCCGCCGCCAACAACCTGGGCGTCCTGCTCCACCAGCGGGGCTACCCGGACGAGGCCGCGGGCTGGTGGCGCATCGCCGCCGTCGCCGGTTCAGCCGCCGCCGCGCACGCCCTCGGCCGTCACTTCCGGGAGCGCGGCGACGAGCCCGGAGCCGAGTACTGGCTGCGGCAGTCCGCCGAGCAGGGCCACGCGCTGGGGGCTTACGCGCTCGCCGACCTGCTGGAGCACCGGGGCGACATCGGCGCCGAGCGGTGGCTGCGCGCCGCCGCCGAGCAGGGCCACCGGGAGGCCGCCTACCGGCTGGCCCGCACCCTGGAGCGGAACGCGGTCGAGGACCCGCACGACGCCTTCGGCCTGGGCCGGTCCGCCGGCCGGACCGGTCTCGGCCCGCACGCCGGACCGGCCGCTGCCGACGCCCTGACGACGGGCGCTCCGGCGACGGATGCCAAGGGCGGCAGAAGCGCGCAGGCCGAGAAGGACCGAGCCGGCGGGGACAGCCCCGTGGCCGGTCCCGCCGCCGGACGCGTCGGCGAGGCCGAGCAGTGGTACCGCCGTGCCGCCGCCCGGGGCCACCGCCGTGCCGCACTCCACCTCGGCGCGATCCTGGAACAGCGCGGCGAGCTCAAGGAGGCGGGCCGCTGGTACCTCACCGCCGCCAAGGACGGCGAGGCCCGCGCCGCCTGCGCGCTGGGGTTCCTGCTGCGCGACGCCGGCGACGAGGAGAGCGCCGCCGTCTGGTGGCTGCGCGCCGCCCAGGACGGCGACGGCAACGCGGCCAACGCGCTCGGCGCCCTGCACGCGGCACGCGGCGAGCAGCAGACCGCCGAGCGCTGGTACCGCGCCGCCATGGACGCCGGTGACGTCAACGGCGCGTACAACCTCGGGCTGCTCTGCGCCGCCCAGGACCGTACGCCGCAGGCCGAGCAGTGGTACCGCCGCGCCGCCTACGCCGGACACCGCGAGGCCGCCAACGCGCTCGCCGTGCTCCTCCTCCAGGCCGGCGACCACACCGGCGCCGAGCCCTGGTTCTCCAAGGCGGCCGAGGCGGGCAGTGTGGACGCGGCCTTCAACCTCGGCATCCTGCACGCCGGACGGGACGAGGATCGCACGGCGCTGGGCTGGTACGAGCGGGCGGCGGCGGCCGGGCACACCGACGCCGCGCTCCAGGTCGCCATGGCCCTGCTGCGCGATGGCGACGACCGGGAGGCCGAGCGCCACCTGCGCTGCGCGGCGGGCGGCGGCAGCGCCGAGGCGGCGTTCCGGCTGGCCGGGGTGCTGGACGCACGCCAGCCGCCGCCGGGTCCGCCCGCGCTCGGCGAGCCGATGCCGGAGAAGACCGAGTGCGAGGAGTGGTACGAGCGCGCCGCCCAGCAGGGCCACCGCCGCGCCCAGGTCCGGGTCGGCATGCTCGCCGCCGCCCGCGGTGACGTGGAGAGCGCCGCCCACTGGTACCGGGAGGCTGCCGAGGCGGGCAGCCGCAACGGCGCCTTCAACCTGGGGCTGCTGCTGGCCCGCGAGGGCAGCGAGCGCGAGGCCGCCCTGTGGTGGAGCCGCGCCGCCAACGCCGGTCACGGCCGGGCCGCGCTGCGGCTGGCCCTGCTCGCCGCGCGCCGGGGCGAACTCACCGAGGGCCGGCGCTGGTGTGCGCGGGCCGTGGAGCTGGGTCCGGCCGAGGTGGCCGAGCGGGCGGCCCGGCTGAGTGACGCGCTGCACCAGGAGCTGACCGCGTAGGCCTCCGAGCAGCTTCGGGGCGGGCGTGACGGGGCGGGTATGAAGGGGCGGGTATGAAGGAATTTGCGCCGCCCAACCCGTTGACGTAATGTTGCGTTCACCGACGCGGGGTGGAGCAGCTCGGTAGCTCGCTGGGCTCATAACCCAGAGGTCGCAGGTTCAAATCCTGTCCCCGCTACTGAAGACGAAGGCCCGGATCTCGACAAGAGATCCGGGCCTTCGTCATGTCCAGAGGTGCGTAAGAACCCGGGCCCGTCCTCGTGAGGACGGGCCCGGCACGGGCTCACGCAGACGCGGCGCAGCTCGGACAGAGCCCCCGGTACGTCACCTCGACGCCGGAGACCGTGAAGCCGTAGCGCTCCTCCGAGGGCAGGTCCGCGAGCGGATTGCCCGCCGGATGCACATCGCGGATGGCCCCGCACCGGCCGCAGATCAGGTGGTGGTGCGGGCGGTGCGCGTTCGGGTCGTACCGCTTCGCCCGGCGGTCGGTGGAGACCTCCAGCACCTCACCGAGGGACACCATCTCGCCGAGGGTGTTGTAGACGGTGGCGCGCGAGATCTCGGGCAGCCGGTCGACGGCCCTCGCGTGGACCTCGTCAGCCGTCAGGTGCACGTGGTCCCCGTCGAGGACCTCGGCCACGACACGCCGCTGCGCAGTCATGCGCCAGCCGCGTCCACGGAGTCGTTCCAGGAGGTCACTCATGCGGCCCAGCCTAACAGTGGAGGGAGCGAGTCCCGATCAGGTGTGACTTTGGATATTTACTTGACTTGGACAATGTCCATTGTAGGATCCAGAACGGCATCGGCCAAGGGACAGGGCTGTACGGAAAACAGATGGCTGTACAGGACAGGACGCAGGAGGCGCACGTGACGCAGGGACCGCTCACCACGGAGGCCGGGGCTCCGGTCGCGGACAACCAGAACAGCGAGACCGCGGGCGTCGGCGGTCCGGTTCTCGTCCAGGACCAGGCGCTGCTGGAGAAGCTCGCCCACTTCAACCGGGAGCGCATACCGGAGCGCGTCGTGCACGCCCGCGGCGCCGGCGCGTACGGCACCTTCACGCTGACCCGCGACGTCTCGCAGTGGACCCGGGCGAAGTTCCTCTCCGAGGTCGGCAAGCAGACCGAGACGTTCCTGCGTTTCTCCACCGTCGCCGGCAACCTGGGCTCCGCCGACGCCGTGCGCGACCCGCGCGGATTCGCGCTGAAGTTCTACACCGAGGAGGGCAACTACGACCTCGTCGGCAACAACACCCCGGTGTTCTTCATCAAGGACGCCATCAAGTTCCCCGACTTCATCCACACCCAGAAGCGCGACCCGTACACCGGCTCGCAGGAGGCGGACAACGTCTGGGACTTCTGGGGTCTGTCGCCCGAGTCGACGCACCAGGTGACCTGGCTCTTCGGCGACCGGGGCATCCCGGCCACCCTCCGCCACATGAACGGGTACGGCTCGCACACCTTCCAGTGGAACAACGAGGCCGGCGAGGTCTTCTGGGTCAAGTACCACTTCAAGACCGACCAGGGCATCAAGAACCTCACCACCGAGGAGGCCGTCCGCCTCTCCGGTGTCGACCCGGACTCGCACCAGCGCGACCTGCGCGAGTCGATCGAGCGCGGTGACTTCCCGTCCTGGACGGTGCAGGTGCAGATCATGCCGGCGGCGGACGCGGCGACGTACCGCTTCAACCCGTTCGACCTCACCAAGGTGTGGCCGCACGCGGACTACCCGCCCATCGAGATCGGCAAGCTGGAGCTCAACCGTAACCCGCAGAACATCTTCGCCGAGGTCGAGCAGTCGATCTTCAGCCCCGCGCACTTCGTGCCGGGCATCGGCCCGTCCCCGGACAAGATGCTCCAGGGCCGGCTCTTCGCGTACGGCGACGCCCACCGCTACCGGGTCGGTATCAACGCCGACCACCTGCCGGTGAACCGCCCGCACGCCACCGAGGCGCGCACCAACAGCCGGGACGGCCACCTCTACGACGGCCGTCACCAGGGTGCCAAGAACTACGAGCCGAACAGCTTCGGCGGCCCCGTCCAGACGGACCGCCCGCTCTGGCAGCCCGTGCCGGTCAGCGGCACCACCGGCAGCACCGAGGCCCCGAGCCACGCCGAGGACGACGACTTCGTGCAGGCCGGAACCCTCTACCGGCTGATGTCGGAGGACGAGAAGGGCCGGCTGATCGACAACCTCGCCGGGTTCATCTCCCAGGTCTCGCGCGACGGCATCGCCGAGCGGGCGATCGACAACTTCCGCCAGGCGGACGGCGACTTCGGCAAGCGGCTGGAAGCCGCGGTCCAGGCCCTTCGCGGCTGACCGGACGCTTGCCGTCGACGGTGGGCCGGCTCCCCTCGCGGGGATCCGGCCCATCGGGCGTTCGTGGAGGACTACGCCGACCCGGCGGCCGCCACCGTACGGCGGCGGCCCGGCGCCCAGCAGCGGATGATGTCGCGCACCGACACGATGCCGACCGGTCCGTTGTCGTCCAGCACGATCAGATGCCGGAACCCGCCGTGCGTCATGGCTTCCGCGGCCTCCTCCAGGGTCCAGGCCGGGGCGGCGAACACCACGTCGGTGGTGGTGTGGGCGGACGCGGTCTCCTGATCGGGGTTCTGGCCCGATCCGATCGCGTTGAGGATGTCGCGCTCGGTGATGATCCCGAGCCCGCAGGTGTCCGGGTCGTGGACGACGGCCGCTCCGATGCGGCGGGCCGACATCAGCTGGGCGGCCTGGCGGAGCGTATGGGCGGGGCCGATGGTGAGGACCACCGTGCTCATGGCGTCACGGACGAGCATGAAACGAGCCACCTCCTCGGTGCGCCGACTCTGTGAGTCGATTCACAAGTTCACAAGTGGGGGGACTCTCAGAGTTGCATCCTTGGCGCGGGCCGACAAGGGGTGGACCGGGCGCACACCGGGGAGCGCGTGATGACGCGCCGCACTCCCCAGGAGGCAGAGGTCTCAGTAGCGCTGGTTGAGGTAGCCCAGCAGCTCGTCGTGGAGCAGGCTGTTCGACGCGGCCCCGTTCGCGCCGCCGGGCCCGTCGGTCCCTTCCAGGTCGGTGAAGCGCCCGCCCGCCTCCTGGACGATGATCGCGTTCGCCGCCATGTCCCAGAGCGAGAGCTCCGGCTCCGCGCAGATGTCCACGGAACCCTCGGCGACCATCATGTACGGCCAGAAGTCCCCGTACCCCCGCGTCCGCCAGCAGGCCCGGGTCAGATCCAGGAAGCCGTCCAGGCGGCCCTGCTCCTCCCATCCGCTCAGCGAGGAGAACGCGAACGAGGAGTCCGCGATGGTGTCCACCTTCGACACGTGCAGCCGGGTCGCGGAGGTGAGGCTGCGCCCGGAGTACGCGCCGGCGCCCTTCGCCGCCCACCAGCGCCGGTTCAGCGCCGGTGCGGAGACGACACCCACCACCGGCTGGAACCCGTTCTCCCCGGCCTCCATGAGCGAGATCAGCGTGGCCCACACCGGCACACCGCGTACGTAGTTCTTGGTGCCGTCGATCGGGTCGATCACCCAGCGCCGCGGCCCGCTGCCCTCGACCCCGTACTCCTCGCCGAGGATCGCGTCGCGCGGGCGGGCCCGATGCAGATGGCCCCGGATCAGCTCCTCTGCGGCCTTGTCGGCCTCGCTCACCGGCGTCATGTCCGGCTTGGTCTCCACCTTCAGGTCGAGAGCCTTGAACCGGTCCATCGTCGCCGCGTCGGCGGCGTCCGCCAGTACATGGGCCAGGCGCAGATCATCGTGGTAGTCGGGCATGCCGTCACAGTATCCAGCTGTACGGGGCACGGGCCACCGGCCCCCGTCCCCGTACGCGGACCCTTGACAGTCGCCATGAGCGCCTCAACTCTGAACCGCAGGCCCCCGGCACGGCCCCGGGCGTGGGAGGCGGCGATGCCGACAGCGCGAGACGCCCTGCTGGACGCCGCCCTCAGGGCGCTCGCCGAGCGGCCCTGGCACACGGTGCGGATGGCCGACGTCGCCGCGCTGGCCGGAGTCTCCCGGCAGACCCTCTACAACGAGTTCTCCACCAAGGCCGGTCTGGCCACCGCCGTGCTGTGCCAGGCCGCCGACCGCTATCTGACCGGCGTGGACCGCGCACTGACGGCGCCCGCGCCGGCGCACCCGGTCGCTGTGGCGCGCTGGACGGTACGGGCCGCCCGCGCGGATCCGCTGGTCAAAGGGTTGCTCACGGGGCTCTGGGCCGAGGGGCTGCCTCGGCCGGGCCATGAGCTCCCGGGCCACGAGGTCCCGGACCCGGCTCGGCTGCTCGCGCTGGCGAGGGACCGTATGGTGGCCGCGTCGCACGCGCCCGCCCCGCCCTCAGCGGTCGCGGAACGCTGCGAGACCGCACTCCGGCTCGCACTCTCCCATGTGATCGCGCCCCGCCGGCCCGTGCCCGCTCAGTGCGCGGAGCCGGACAGCTGGAGCCCGATCACTCCGATGATCACCAGCGAGATCGACACCAGCTTCAGCGTCGAGACGAGGTCACCGAGGAAGACCATGCCGTAGATCGCCGTCCCCGCCGCGCCGATGCCGGTCCACACCGCGTACGCCGGTCCGACGTCCAGCTTCTTCAGGGCCATCGTCAGCAGGCCGAAGCTGCTCAAGGCGAAGGCAGCGAAGGCGATGGTCGGCCAGATCCGGGTGAAGCCGTGCGAGAGCTTCAGGCAGACGGCGAAACCGGTCTCCAGCAGCCCGGCGACCACGACCAGCAGCCATGCCATCGTCCGTGCCTCCTGCGTAATCGGCGAGCGCTTTCCGCACGGTGCGATTATGCCTTTGCCAGTCGTTGAACCAGGCAGACATGCGCGTGGCGCGAGAACCGAATGCGCCCGGCCTCAGTCGCCCTCGCGCCGTTCGCGGGTCGCGAGCAGCCGCCGGAGCGAGTCGAGCCGCGCCGGATCCGCGTGCCCCCCGGCCACCCAGGCGTCCAGCGCGCACTCCGGCTGGTTCTCGTCGTGGGTGCAGCCGCGCGGGCACTCCTCGGTGCCCGGCTCCAGGTCCGGGAAGGCGTGGATGACGCGCGACGGGTCGACGTGGTGCAGTCCGAAGGACCGTACGCCGGGGGTGTCGACGACCCAGCCGCGGCCGTCGGGCAGCGGCAGCGCGAGCGCGGAGGTGGTGGTGTGCCGGCCGCGACCGGTCACCGCGTTGACGATGCCGGTGGTCCGCCGCCGGTCCTTCGGCACCAGCGCGTTGACCAGCGTCGTCTTCCCGACGCCCGAGTGCCCGACGAAGGCGGTGATCTTGCCGTCCAGCTGCTCGCGCACCCGCTCCGCCGCGCCGCCGTTCTCCAGCTCCTCGCGGCTGGTCACGACGTACGGGACGCCGAGCGGCGTGTACGCCTCCAGCAGCTTGTCCGGCGAGGCCAGGTCCGACTTGGTCAGCACCAGGAGCGGGGTGAGGCCACCGTCGTACGCCGCCACCAGACAGCGGTCGATCATGCGCGGGCGCGGCTCCGGGTCGGCCAGCGCGGTGACGATCGCCAGCTGGTCGGCGTTGGCGACGACCACGCGCTCGTACGGATCGTCGTCGTCGGCCGTGCGCCGCAGCACCGTACGGCGCGAGGCGATGCGCACGATCCGGGCCAGCGTGTCCTTCTCGCCGGACAGGTCCCCGACGATGGAGACGGTGTCACCGACCACGGCGGCCTTGCGGCCCAGCTCGCGGGCCTTCATCGCCACCACGGTCCGGCCGTCGACGAGGCAGGTGAGCCGGCCCCGGTCGACGGTGAGGACCATGCCGTCCTCGGCGTCCTCGTGCTTGGGCCGGATGTGCGTACGCGGCCGGTTGCCCTTGCGGTTGGGGCGGACGCGGATGTCGTCCTCGTCGGGGTTCTTCCCGTAGCGGCGCATGATCTAGATCCCGAGCATTCCGGTCCACATGTCCGGGAAGTCCGGCAGGGTCTTGGCGGTCGTGCCCACGTTCTCGATCTCCACGCCCTTGACCGCGAGGCCGATGATCGCCCCGGCGGTGGCCATGCGGTGGTCGTCGTACGTGTGGAAGACACCGCCGTGCAGCGGGCGCGGGCGGATGTGCAGCCCGTCGGCCGTCTCGGTGACGTCGCCGCCCAGCTCGTTGATCTCCTTGGTGAGCGCGGCCAGCCGGTCCGTCTCGTGGAGCCGCAGATGGGCGACGCCGCTCAGCGTGGAGGGGGAGTCGGCCAGCGCCGCGACCGCCGCGATGCCCGGGGTCAGCTCGCCGACCTCGCCGAGGTCCACGTCGATGCCGTGGATCCGGCCGGTGCCGGTGAAGGTCAGTCCGCGCTCGGTCAGCTCGCAGCTGCCCCCCATCGCGGTGAAGATCTCGCGCAGCGCGTCACCCGGCTGAGTGGTCCGCTCGGGCCAGTCCGGGATGGTGACCTTGCCGCCGGTCACCAGCGCGGCGGCCAGGAAGGGCTGCGCGTTGGAGAGGTCGGGCTCGATCGTCAGGTCCCGGCCGAGCAGCGCGGACGGCGAGACCCGCCACACGTTCGGCTCGCCGCCGGTCTCCGGCTCGTCCACCTGCGCGCCGACGGCCCGCAGCATGTCCACCGTCATCCGGATGTGCGGCATCGAGGGCAGGACGGAACCGGTGTGCCGGACCTCCACGCCCTGGTTGAAACGCGGCCCCGACAGCAGCAGCGCCGAGACGAACTGCGAGGACGACGACGCGTCGATCGCCACCGGACCGCCGTCCAGCGCCCCGCCGCCGTGCACGGTCAGCGGCAGCGCCCCGCGCCCGTCGTCGTCGATCCGCGCGCCCAGCGCCCGCAGCCCTTCGATCACGCCGGTCAGCGGACGTTCGTACGAGCGCGGGTCGCCGTCGAAGCGGATGGGCCCGTCGGCGAGCGTGGCGACGGGCGGCAGGAAGCGCATGACGGTGCCGGCGTTGCCGACGTCGACGGTGACCGGGCCGTGCAGCCCCGCCGGAATGACCCGCCAGGCCTCGCCGGTGCTGTCCGGGGAGGCGGCGGCGGACGGGCTGGTCGCGGACGAGGAGGAGACCGTCTCCTCGATGCCGACACCCATGGCGCGCAGCGCGTCGGCCATCAGCAGGGTGTCGCGGGAGCGCAGCGGACGGCGGAGCCAGCCAGGCTCGGAGGCCAGTGAAGCCAGCACGAGCGCCCGGTTGGTGACCGATTTCGATCCGGGCACGGTGACGGTCGCGTCGACGGCTCCACTCGCGTGAGGTGCGGGCCAGAGGGCGGGGTGCACGGAACTCTCGGTCATGGCCATTACTTTAGTGGCTCCGGGCCCGACCCGGATCGTCAACAAAAGGGCGGAAACCGCCCCGTAACGAAATCGTGGTACGGACCGGAGCCGCGCTCTCCGGTCGTCGGGCTCACCAGCCCAGCAGCCAGCGCCCGCCGCCGATCAGCGAGCACAGCGACACCGCGTGGAAGAGGAAGAGCCACAGCACCGCCGGAGCGTGGGTCAGCCGGGCCAGCTGGTCCGCGTCGGAGTCCGGAGCACCGCCGAAGCGCCGCTTGGACTGGAGCTCGAACGGCGGCCGCACCCCGCCCAGCAGCAGGAACCAGACCACCGCGTACGCGAACGCCGACTGCACGTCCGACGAGGTCAGCCAGGACACCAGGAGGAACGCCGTACCGGTCAGGATGACGGTGAGCGCCCCGTACACATTGCGGATCATCACCAGCATCGCGGCGAGCAGCGCGGTCGCGATCCACAGGAGCAGCGTGATCCGGCCGTTGGTCAGCAGCCAGGCGCCGCCCAGACCCAGCAGCGAAGGTGCCGTGTAGCCGGCCGCCGCCGTGAGGATCATGCCGATGCCCGTCGGCTTGCCGCGGCTCACGGTCAGCCCGCTGGTGTCCGAGTGCAGCCGGATGCCGGAGAGCTGCCGCCCGGTGAGCAGGGCCACCAGGCCGTGGCCGCCCTCGTGCGCGATGGTGATGGTGTTGCGGGCGAGGCGCCATATCGGGTTCGGCACGACGGCGATGAGCGCCAGCGCGGCCGTCACCACCACCAGCCACTGCTCGGGTGCGGGCTGGGTTCCGGTGAGGCGATCCCACAGGTCGCCCAGATCGGTGCTGTTCATCGGCCGGGCGACTCCTTGCGGCGGGGGCGGGCGGTCGTGGCAGTCTGGCACTTATGTGCGGACGGTATGCAGCGAGTCGGCGGCCCGAGGACCTGACCGGAGTCTTCGGGGTCGAGAAGTGGGAACCCACCGAGACCCTGGAGCCGGACTGGAACGTGGCGCCGACCAAAGAGGTCTACGCGGTACTGGAGCGTCCTGTTAAGGACGCGGACGACCAGCGTCCGGTTCGCCAGTTGCGGGCCCTGAAGTGGGGGCTCGTGCCCTCTTGGTCGAAGACGCCCGAGGGCGCGGCCCGGATGATCAACGCCCGCGCGGAGACCGTGCACGAGAAGCCGTCCTTCCGCCGCGCCTTCGCCCAGCGCCGCTGCATCCTGCCCGCCGACGGCTACTACGAGTGGGTCACCGGTGCGCAGGAGCGTCAGCTGGAGGAGAAGAAGGGCAAGAAGCGGGCGCGGAAGCAGCCCTACTTCGTCACGCCCGCCGACGGCTCGGTCTTCGCGATGGCCGGACTGTACGAGTTCTGGCGCGACCCGACCCTGCCCGGCGACCACGAGAACGCCTGGTGGGTGACGTGCTCGGTGATCACCACCGAGGCCGAGACCACGCCGCTGGCCGTCGCCCCCGCCGAGGGCCCCGGCGCGCTCGCCGACATCCACCCCCGGATGCCGCTGATGCTCACCCCGGACCGCTGGGACACCTGGCTGGACCCCACGCACACCGGCCCGGACGAGCTGCGCGCGCTCCTGGAGCCGCCGCCGGGCGGGCTGATGCGCGCCTATCCGGTCGCCACCACGGTCAGCAACGTCCGCAACAACGGGCCGGAACTGCTGGAGGAGCTGGCCGCGCCGGAGGAGGCCACGCTGTTCTGAGGGGTACGCGGCTGTTCCACGCGGTATGCGCGAGACGATGGCCGCGTGAACCGTGAACAGAACGTGCAGACCGACGCCGGTGAGGCCCGGATCACCTGGTTCCGCGCCCCGGCCTCCACCGAGCCCCGCCTCGTACTGGCCGCGAGCCACGGCGCCGGCGGCGGCATCGAGGCCCGCGACCTGCAGGCCCTCGCCGCCGTCCTGCCCGCGCACGGCGTCACCGTCGCTCTGGTGGAGCAGCCGTGGCGGGTGGCCGGCAAGAAGGTGGCGCCCGCTCCGAAGACCCTGGACACCGGCTGGCGCGGCCTCTGGCCCGCGCTGGCCGCGCCCGGGCTGCCGGTCGTCGCCGGAGGCCGCAGCGCCGGGGCCCGGGTCGCCTGCCGGACCGCCGCCGGGCTGGGCGCGGCGGCCGTCCTCGCGCTCAGCTTCCCGCTCCACCCGCCGGGCAAGCCGGAGAGGTCCCGGGCCGACGAACTGCTCTCCACCGGCGTACCGACCCTGGTCGTCCAGGGCGGCAACGACCCGTTCGGGCGACCGGAGGAGTTCCCGCCCGGCCCGTACGAGCTGGTGGAAGTGGCGTACGGCGACCACGGCTTCGCCGTACCGAAGAGATCCGGAGTGAGTGAGGCCCAGACCATGGACGTCCTCACCGGAGCGGTCACCGGATGGCTCACGTCCCTCAGGTGACACGGACCACGGGAATGCGGCGTGCGGGGGCGCTGTTGTTCGGGACGTCGGTACTACGACGTCTGCCGGGACGTCGGTACAAAACGTCCTACGTGGAGAGGGAGTCCGTCGCATGGGTTCGACCATCTGCCCCAGCCGCTCGAACGCCGCTGAACTGGAGTGGACCGTGCTGCCCGCGGCGAAGACCACCCGTGAGCGGTCCGTGGGCGGCGCTGATCGACAGCCCGTCTCCCAGCAAGGTCGACTATTCTCCGAGGCGAGCGGGTCCGGTTTCGGCTCCGCCAGATCGTTGGAGGAGGTGGGTCCGGTCACTGGGACCGACACAGGGACCGACGACGGCCGCGCACCGGAGACCACTGCCGAGCGCAACGCGCGCTTCGAGCGGGACGCCCTCGGCTTTCTCGACCAGATGTACTCGGCCGCGCTGCGCATGACGCGCAACCCCGCCGACGCCGAGGACCTGGTCCAGGAGACCTACGCGAAGGCGTACGGCTCCTTCCACCAGTTCCGTGAGGGCACGAACCTCAAGGCGTGGATGTACCGCATCCTCACCAACACCTTCATCAACTCGTACCGCAAGAAGCAGCGTGAGCCCCAGCGCAGCGCCGCCGAGGAGATCGAGGACTGGCAGCTGGCGCGCGCCGAGTCGCACATGTCGACAGGTCTGCGTTCCGCCGAGTCCCAGGCGCTCGACCACCTGCCGGACTCCGACGTGAAGTCGGCGCTGCAGGCGATTCCCGAGGAGTTCCGCATCGCCGTCTATCTCGCCGATGTCGAGGGCTTTGCGTACAAGGAGATCGCGGACATCATGGGGACTCCCATCGGTACGGTGATGTCCCGGCTCCACCGCGGCCGCCGCCAGCTGCGCGGAATGCTGGAGGACTACGCCCGGGAGCGCGGGCTCGTGGCGACCGGTGCCGGTGGTTCGGACGATCGGAAGGGCTCTACCTCATGAGCTGCGGAGAGCCGCACGAGACGGACTGCTCGGAGGTCCTCGACCATCTCTACGAGTTTCTCGACCGGGAGATGCCCGAGGGCGACTGCACCAAGTTCGAGGTGCACTTCGAGGAGTGCTCGCCGTGCCTGGAGAAGTACGGCCTGGAGCAGGCCGTGAAGAAGCTGGTCAAGCGCTGCTGCGGTCAGGATGAGGTCCCGGCCGACCTGCGCTCCAAGGTGATGGGTCGGATCGACCTGATCCGGGCCGGCGAGACCGTGCCGGAACAGGACATCACCGTCGCCGGAACGGATCAGACCGCGACGGCGCGCGACTGAGAGCTGTCGCACAGCCGAACGCGCGACGGAAAGCTGCCGCACAGCCGAAGCGCACCTGCCGAGGGCCGGCGCCCGCACCATGTGCGGGCGCCGGCCCTCGCCGTTCCGTACCGGGAACAGCTGCCCCCGCCGGAATCGTCGGGCCGGCCGACGCATACGACGACCTGTGCGGGGAAGGCGTCGCCGGGCCGCCGGCGGCGTTGGAGGGGCTCGGGCTCACCACCGGACGCGGCCACCGGCCGCAGGTGGTGGAGGCCCTTGCGAGAGTCCTCGGCCGGGGCGGTCTGACCCGGGCCGGGGCTGGGTAACCCATGGGTAATGAGCGGGCGTCCGGCCGGGCATGGTTGGATGCGAAAGCAGAGCGGAAGACGAGGGTGTCCAGTCGGGACAGGCGGGAATCGTGAGGATCTTCGGGAAGGTACGGCATCGGCCGTCCGCCTCTTGGCGGCAGGCCACGGACCGCGCGTTCACGCTGATCGGCGACGGCCGGTACGAGGACGCGGGGGCGCTGCTGACGCGCGCGGCGGATCTGGAGCCCTGGCTCTCGGAGTCCTGGTTCAATCTGGCGCTGCTCCACAAGTTCCGGCACGACTGGGAGCAGGCGCGCGCGGCGGGCCTGCGGGCGGTCGCGCTGCTGGACCGCGAGTCCGGCGCGCCGGACTGGTGGAACGTGGGCATCGCCGCCACCGCGCTCCAGGACTGGCCGCTGGCGCGCCGGGCCTGGCAGGCGTACGGCCTCAAGGTGCCCGGCTCCGGGCTGAACAGCGCGGCCACCACCGAGCCGACCGGCATGGAGCTGGGCAGTGCGGCGGTGCGGCTGTCGCCGGAGGGTGAGGCCGAGGTGGTCTGGGGCCGCCGGCTCGACCCGGCCCGGATGGAGGTGCTCTCCATCCCGCTGCCGTCCTCCGGGCGGCGCTGGGGCGAGGTCGTGCTGCACGACGGCGTGCCCAACGGCGAGCGGGTCACCGCCGCCGGACCGTCGTATCCGGTCTTCGACGAGATCGAGCTCTGGGCGCCTTCGCCGGTGCCGACCTGGGTGGTGCTGCTGGAGGCGGCCACCGAGGAGGACCGGGACGCGCTGGAGAAGCTCGCCTCGGACGCCGGGTTCGCCGCCGAGGACTGGTCCTCGTCCGTACGGCTGCTGTGCCGGGCCTGTTCGGAGAGCCGGATGGAGAGCGACGAGGGCGACGGGGAGCACCTGGACCCGCACGACCACAGCGAGCCGGGCCATCCCGGGCCGCTCGGCCACCGCACGGCGGGCGGCGGTGACCTGTGGGTCCCCGAGCGCGAGTGCGGTCTCGCGGCACCGGCCGGTCTGGTGCGCGGGCTGCTGGACGGCTGGGTCGCCGACAGTCCGGACAGCCGCGAGTGGCGGGATCTCGAAGAAGTCTGCTGACCGCTGCCCGTAGGCTGTACGCGCACCGATCGCGGTGCTGTTCCTCCCGCGCATCCCGGCATCCGGCCGGGTCCGGCGGGGTCACCGAGTTCAGGTTTTGCAGGAAGGCGTACGGCGGACATGTCGCAGCAGGAGACGGACGGGCGGATCGACGTGGACGACGAGGGGTTCGTTGTCGACACCGAGGACTGCGAGGAGCGCGAGGCGGCGTACCGGGAGCGCGGTACGTCGCGTCCGATCACGGTCGTGGGCAATCCGGTGCTGCACAAGGAGTGCAAGGACGTCACCGAGTTCGGCGACGAGCTGGCGCAGCTGATCGACGACATGTTCGCCAGCCAGAAGACGGCCGAGGGCGTGGGCCTGGCGGCCAACCAGATCGGCGTGGACCTCAAGGTCTTCGTCTACGACTGCCCGGACGACGACGGCAAGCGGCACACCGGTGTGGTCTGCAACCCGGTCCTGGAGGAGCTGGCCCCCGAGGCGCGGGTGCTGGACGACTCCAACGAGGGCTGCCTCTCGGTCCCGACCGCGTACGCCTCCCTCGCCCGCCCCGACTACGCGGTGGTGCGCGGCCAGGACGCGAAGGGCAACCCGATCAAGGTGCGCGGCAGCGGCTACTTCGCGCGCTGCCTCCAGCACGAGACGGACCACCTGTACGGCTACCTGTACATCGACCGGCTCTCCAAGCGCGACCGCAAGGACGCGCTCCGGCAGATGGAAGAGGGCACGCCGCGCTACGAGACCGTCCCGAACGCCTGAAGGGCTTCAGGGGGCCCGGCGCCGACTTCCGGTGCCGGGCTCTCGCGTACCCGTGGCAGATAACTGTCGTTTCCCTGGGGGTAGTTGACGCGGGTAGACCAGCTGCGTCAGGCTCGCCGCACAGCGTCCATGACCGAGAGGGAGCCCCATGCTGAAACGCGCCGCACGCGTTCTGCTCGGACTTGTCATGACCATTACCTTCGCGCTGGGCGGGGCGGTGCTGACCGCCGGACCCGCGCAGGCCGACGGCTGCTACACCTGGACCCGTACGCTCGCGCCCGGAGCCACCGGCAACGACGTCACCCAGCTCCAGATCCGGGTGGCCGGCTGGCCCGGCTACGACTCGGTGCTCGCCATCGACGGCTCGTACGGCCCGGCCACCACCGCCGCCGTCAAGCGGTTCCAGGCGGCCTACGGCCTGGCCGCCGACGGGGTCGCCGGTCCGGCCACCCAGGCCAAGATCTACGCACTCCAGGACAACGACTGCACGCCGATCCACTTCACGTACCCGGAGCTCAACAAGTGCAACAGCACCTGGGCGGGCGGCGCGGTCGCGGCGGGTACGGCCAAGGCCAACGCGCTGAGCAGCATGTGGAAGCTGGAGGCGCTGCGCCACGCGCTCGGCGACAAGTCCATCCGCGTCACCAGCGGCTTCCGCTCCACCTCCTGCAACGCGGCCGTCGGCGGCGCGACCAACAGCCGCCACCTGTACGGCGACGCGGTCGACCTCGGCGCCTCGCCGCACTCCCTGTGCACGCTGGCCAAGCAGGCCCGCTACCACGGCTTCCGCGGGATCCTCGGCCCGGGCTACGCGGGCCACGGCGACCACGTGCACGTCAACCAGGGACCGAACCGGTTCTGGTCGGCGTCCCAGTGCGGCATCTGATCCGCTGATGGCGCGGGCCGTGCCCGGCGTCCGCCCTCAGGCGACGTCGGGCACGGTGCTCGCCGGGCCCCGGAAGGTCCGCCGGTAGGCGTTCGGCGTCGTGCCGAGCGTCCGGACGAACTGGTGGCGCAGGGTCGCCGCCGTGCCGAACCCCGTCTGCGAGGCGATCGTGTCGACCGTCCGGTCGGAGGTCTCCAGCAGGTGCTGGGCCAGCAGCACCCGCTGCCGCAGCAGCCAGCGGTACGGGGTCGTCCCGGTCTCCTGCTGGAAGCGGCGGGCGAAGGTGCGCGGCGACATGTGCGCCTGCGCCGCCAGCCGCTCCACCGACATCTCCTGGTCGAGGTGGCCCTCCATCCACGCCAGCGTCGAGCCGACGGTGTCGCAGGCGTTCCGGGGGAGCGGGCGGCTGATGTACTGCGCCTGGCCGCCGTCCCGGTGCGGCGGCACCACCATGCGCCGGGCGATGGTGTTGGCCGCGTCCTGCCCGTACTCCTGGCGCACGAGATGGAGGCAGGCGTCGATGCCCGAGGCGGTGCCGGCCGAGGTGATGACGGCCCCCTCGTCCACGTACAGCACGTCCGGCTCCACGATGGCCTTCGGATAGCGGCGGGCCAGCTCCGCCGCGTGGCGCCAGTGCGTGGTGCAGCGGCGCCCGTCCAGCAGGCCCGCCGCCCCGAGGACGTACGCCCCGGAGCAGACGCTCAGCACCCGCGCCCCGCGCTCCACGGCCCGGCGCAGCGCGTCCAGGGCCTCCTCCGGATACTCCCGGTCCATGAAGTTGCTGCCCGCCGGTACGGCGACGAGATCGGCCTCCTCCAGCCGTTCCAGGCCGTGTTCGGTACGGATGGTGAAGCCGGCGTGGGTCCGCAGCTCGGGGCCCTCGGCGGAGACGACCGCGAACTCGTGGACCGGCAGGCCCTCTTCGCTGCGGTCGAGTCCGAAGACCTCGGCCAGGACGCCGAGTTCGAAGGGATGGACCTCGTCGAGCAGCAGGACGGCGACATTTTTCAGCATGGAGTCAGTGTGGCAGTAATTTGATGCTGTGTGGCAGTGCTGCCACTGACGAAAACGGTCCGGGCGGACGACAGTAGAGCCATGAACCTCTTCCTGAACTACCTGGCCGTGACCGCTCTCTTCGCCTTCGTGGCGCTCCCGGCCGCCATCGGCCTGGTGCGCGAGCGCCGCATCGACCGCCAGCTGCGCGACGCGGAACGGAGGGAGGTGGCACCTACGGAACCGAGGAGCACCGCGCGACCCTATAAGGTCACGCGGCACTTGAACGGGCGTAGTTGGGTGAAGGCATAGAAGGCTCCCACGGGTTCATCCGTCCTCTCCACCGAACCAGGAGCGTCCCTGGGCCCAGCGGGTCACCCACCCCGCGAAACCGGGCGCGCCCGGCATGAGAGAGGTGCCCGGCCGGGTGCCGAAGGGTATCGCGCCGTTCTCGTCGATCAGCCAGACGTGACCGCGCTCCGGGCCGGTGACGATCAGGTGCCAGTACATGCCGCAGCCATCGGTGCCCAGCAGCAGCGAACCGTGGTCGAAGACCGCGCTCATCCGGTCCTCCCACTGCTGGTACTCCTCCTCCGGCAGCTCCGCTTCACCCTCCTCCGCCTCCCACAGCCACGCCTCCGTGAGCGGAAAGGGCTCGGAGAGCAGGCGCTCGGGACGGCCCGATCCCCAGTCCGAAGGTGTTTGCGCGAGAGGCAGCAGTCCGTAGTAGGGCGGCCCCGCGCGCAGCCCGTCGCAGATCTCCGCCCCGAAGGTGCGGTACGGCTCCGGGAGCACGACACGGTGCTCCGCCTCGAAGGCCCGCACCGCTTCGACGCCGACGGGCGGCACCGCTTCGGGGCGGGACGCGAAGACCGCGCGGAGGGCAGCCGACTCGGCGAGGGCGCAGCTTTCCGTGTTCATGGCGATCATCATGCAGGATCCGGCCCCGGGGCCCTGCCGCTCTCGCTCCCGTCTCTGGACCGAGGGAAGAGGTGGGGGTGTTGGCAGGTGAGGTGGTGGGTGACGGCGGTGTGGGTGGGGTCGGTGATGTCCCAGCTGTGGGGGGAGGGATGTGCGGTGAACAGTTCGCAGGCTTCGTTACGGGGGTCGAGCGCGGAACACCAGGGGAGCGGCGTCAGCTGGGCGAGCCCTGAGCCCTTCCACCGGACCCAGACAGCGCTTCCGGGCCGCCCGCCTTCGTCCCAGAGCATCGCGGCGTGCCGGCCGTCATGGTCGCCGCCGAGTTCGCAGAGGACATGCCCGGCTTCGGGGCGGTGCCCGGGGGCAGCAAGGGCGAGGAGGTGGTCGGGAGGTGGGAGGAGGGCGACGGCAGTGCACTGGTTCATGGCTGGGGCCGCTCTCGTGGATCGTCAGTGGTGTCGTCGGCACTGAGCGGTCCGGCGATGAGGTCCCCAAGAGGGTCGGTGACGTCCCAGGAGTGCCCTGCGGTGTGGTCGGTGAAGAACGAGCACCGTAAGAGGGTGTCGGCGGCGAGGTTGCGGAGGGTGGCGGGGCACCAGGGCTCGGGCCGGATGCGGTGGGCGCGGTCGGTGTCGGTACCGGTCCAGAAGAACCAGAGGGCGGGCCGGTCGGGGTCGTCGGCGGCGCTGAGGAGTGCCGCGTGATCGGTGAGGGCGTCGTGTTCACCGAGTTCGCACAGGACGTAGTGGTCGAGCGTGAAGTCGTCGGGCGGGGTGCCGGGTCCGCCGGCCATGGTGACGAGGGCGACGGTCACCTCGCCGAGAGGAATCCGGGTCACGGCGGTGCACTGCAGCACGTGAGGTCTCTTCTGTGGAGGGGCTACGGGCGGTCGGCCGGGGAGGTGTGCCACCCGGCGAGGGTGAGGCTGAGCCCGACGGCGGGGTCGAGGACGGTGAACTGGAGGGGAAAGCCCGCTTCCAGGGTCCGTATCGCGTCGTCCTGTCGGTGGTGGTCGGTGGCCCAGAACCGCAGCCCTTCGGGAGCGTCGAAGCTGTGGAAGAGGACGGGTCGGACGTCACCGGGTGACGCGTCCCGTACGGCACTCCCGTGTCCGTCGGCGAGGCGGAGGGCTTGTCGGCGGAGCCAGAGGAGGACGAGGCGCCGGTTGCGTACGGTGATGGCGCCGAGCGAGGCGAACCGCTGCCCGTCGGTCACGGTGACCTCGGCTGCGTACGGCGTGCGGCTCATGCGGCACGCTCGTGGTCGCCGGGCCGGACCAGGCCCCGTAGCTGTTCGGCCACCGCCTCGATCTCCGCCACGACGGCGGTGCGGGTGGCCAGTCGCTCTTCCAGGGCGGCGTCCAGCCCCGCGAAGAACAGAGCCCGGTAGGCGGGATCGGCTTCGATGCGTACGAGTTCGGCGAACGGGCTCTCGCGCTCGGCCGGGCGCCGGGTGAGCGCCCACATGAGGCGGGGGAGGCGGAGCCGCAGACGAATCTCGGCGGCCCCCAGGGCGAGGGTGAGTTGGACCCGTAGCCGGGTGAACGCGCCGCTCACAGCACCTCACCCCGACTGCGGGCGTTGGCCCGTGCGGTACGGGCGCGGAGCTGCTCCATGGGGAGCGCGGGGCGTACGTGCCGGGGTTCAGCCTCCCACTCGCGCCCGCCGCCGACGGGGCGGAGCGACCAGTAGAGGCCGGCGACCCCTCGGAATTCGCCTACGCGGTTGCCTCGGCTGGTGTCGACCAGGAGGGTGCCTGCGGTGGGCGACGGCTCCATTTCCACTAGCACTCGTTCTCTTCTCTACGTGGGTATGTCGATCGCTCCGGAGTCCTCTTATGGGGCGGTCGCTTTGCGTGATGAACAGTCAACCCGCAGTAGATGTAAGGCGGTACGGTGATCGAGAGGCCAAGCGGTATCACCGGTATCACGAGGGTGGGAATGACCATGAGCGCACCGAACCAGCGGTTGCGGGATCTCATTTCCGAGTCGGGTCTCACTTATGAGGCACTCGCCAAGGCCGTCCGGCAGGTCGCTGCCGAGTGCGGCGTCGAGTTGGCCACGAACAAGGGCATGATCGGGCACTGGCTCAAGGGTGTCGTACCGCAGGAGATGACCGCTCGGTTCTTGGCCACCGCCCTGTCGCGGCACCTCGGCCGTCTCCTCACGACGGCTGACCTCGGCCTGCCCGTCCCGGATGGGGTGGAGGATGACACCATGGGCCTGTCCCTCGGGGCGGACCCGATCGATGCCTTGGTGCCGATGTGGAGGGCCGAATTGGACCGGCGAACCTTCCTGACCGGCTCCGCCTACTCGGTGGCCGCAGCCGCGCTGCCTCTCGACCATGTGCAGGAGGTGGCCGACAGGTCGGCTGCCGCTCGCACCGGACACATCGTCGGAATGGCCGAGGTGCGTGCGGTGAGGGACATGGTGAGGTTGTTCTCCGAGATGGATGAACGCCACGGCGGCCAGCACGGGCGCTCCGCCCTCGTCCAGTATCTCCGCGACGACGTCGCACCGCTGTGCCGTGCCCGCTTCCACAACGAAGAGATGCGTCAGCACATGCTCTCCGCCGCCAGCCGTGGCGTGCACCTCCTGGGCTGGAAGTCCTACGACGCGGGACAGCAGGGACTCGCCCAGCGCTACTACCTTCAGTCCTACGCCCTGGCCGTCGAGTCCGGCATCACAGGGCAGGACGGGTTCATCATGCGCACCATGGCCATGCAGGGTCTGAAGCTTCACCGCCCCGAGCACTGCCAGGGTCTAGCGGAAACCGGACTGAACCGGGCCAAGGGCAAGGTCGACAACGCGACCATGGCCCTGTTCCGTGTCGTCCACGCCCACACCCTCGCCAAGAGCGGGCAACGGCGAGCCGCTGTCGTCGAGGCCGACCGCGCTCGTGAACTCCTCGCCGCCGACAAGGGCGACGAGACTCCCTTCTGGGCTCTGGCCTGGGGACCACCCGCAGCCTCCGTCTACTCCCGGACGGCCAAGGTGTACGAGGCGCTGGGGGATTTCAGCGCCGCCGCAAGCCAGTACGCCCGGGCGGCGACCGCCCGCCCCGCCACGACCTATGCGCGGATCGTCTCCCTCGACCTCGTCGCCGGCGCGGAGATGCAGCTCAAGCGTGGCCGGATCGAGGAGGCATGTGAGACCTGGAACCGGGCCATCGACCATATGGACGGAGTGCAGTCGGCGCGCACACGCAAAGCTGTGAAGAACATGCGCAGGGACCTCGCGCGGTTCCGCGCCCGGGGTGTGCGCTGTGCGGCGGAGCTCGATGAGCGGGCACTCGACTTCCTCGGGCGATAGGCGAGAGCGCGGCGGGCGAGACAGGAGTCGGACCGCCTGTCCTACGGCCCCGCTCAGTGCCCGCTGCTCTCGTAATGGCGGGACTGCCGTTCCCAGAAGCGGTACGCGGCGTACATGAGCACGACGCCGATGGCCGGGGCGCCCCAGGCGAGCCAATCCGGCACGGCGAGCTCCTCCTCCCGGCCCATCAGCACGGTCGCCGGTAGGTAGGCGACGAAGGCCAGCGGGAAGACGAAGGTCAGCCCGAAGCCGGCCACCGGGCCGAAGATCTTCAGCGGGTAGTTGCCGAAGTCGCTGAAGATCATGTCGATGGCGAACTTGATGGGCGAGACCCTCTTCATCCTGAAGACCAGCGCGGAGGCGGCCAGTTGCAGGGAGCCCTCCACCAGCGCACCGCCCACCACGGCGAGCGCGAGGAAGCCGACGGCTCCCGGCGACCAGTCGACCGGGGCGGAGGCCGAGGCGATGGACAGGAGGACCACTCCGCCCGCCAGGTCGCCCAGCGAACTCAGCCGCACCCTGCGGGTGAGGAGCTGGACCAGCGGCGGTGCCGGACGGACGAGATAGCGGTCGTACTCGCCCTCGACGACGACCTCGTCGACGTGGATCAGCTGGTGTCCGGGGAGCAGCCACAGGCCGTGGGCGGTCAGCCTGATCCCGTAGAGGAAGGCGATCTCGCCCAGTCCCCAGCCGCCGACCTGCCCGAAGCGGTCCAGCACCGCCCAGATGAAGGCCAGCCCGACGCCCTGGTAGAACAGGCCGCCGATGATGTTGATGAACAGGTTCCCCCGGTACTGGAACTCGGCCCGGAACGCCGCACCGGCCAGCAGCAGATAGACCCGTGGACCTCGCATCGCTCCTCAGCCCCCCTGCGACATGACGCGGCGCCGGGCGCGCGACCAGACGAACGCGGCCAGTGTGCCGAGCGCGCCGATCCAGGCGAGCTGGACCCCGAGGGCGGCCACGATGGCCAGGCCCTCGACCTGGCCCAGGTAGACGGCCGCCGGGGTGTACGCGGTGGCCTGGAAGGGCAGCCACTCCGCGGCCACCCTGATCGGTCCCGGCATGAACCACAACGGGACCAGGGTCCCGGAGAAGAACTGCGCCACGAAGCGGTAGGCCATGAGGGCGCCGCTCACCTCCAGGGTCCAGAAGGAGACCATGCCGAGCAGCAGCCCGAGCAGCTGGTTCACGAGCAGCGCGCCGATCAGCGCCACCGGGTAGGCGAACCCGGCGGCCGCGGAGGCGGGTGCCTGGCCCGCGCCGATCAGCAGCGCGAACGGGAGTGCCACCAGCAGGACCGGGACCGCGGCCGACGCCCACCCGAGCTGGCCGGCGAGCATCTGGCCGGGAAAGCCGACGGGCCGCAGCAGGTCCACGGCGACCTTGCCCTCCCGTACCCGCTGGTCGATGGGGGAGGACCGCCACGGGCTGACCAGCTGGTACTGGAGCGTCGTCAGCGTCGCGTACGCCGTCATGGTGGTGAGGCCGAGTCCGTCCACCTCCGCTCGGCCGTCGTAGAGGGCCTTCCAGACCACCGTCAGCAGCCAGATCTGGAGGAGCATCATCACGAAGGACGACAGATAGGCCGTGCGGTAGGTGAGGGCGGTGCGGAACTCCATCCGGGCGCAGGCGAGATGGGCCCGGAGCGGCGTCCTGCCCGGGTGCTTCGCGGAGGTGGGGGCCGTCTTCGCGGCGAGGGCCGCAGGGGCGGTCATCCGCGGTCCGCGTAGATCCGGTGGATGACGCTCTCCAGCTCGGGTTCCACGATCGAGAGGTCGGTCACCCGGTGCTGGGCCAGCACCGCCGCCACCAGCTCGGCGGGAGGGGTGCGTACGGGGTCGAAGCGCAGCCACACCTTGCCGTCCTCCCGGCGGACGACCTCCGCGCCTTCGACGCTCTCCAGCCGGTCGGTCTGCACGACGAGTTCGCGGTGCGGCGCGTAGCGGGTCTTCAGTTCGTCCACCGCGCCGTCGTAGGCGACCCTGCCGTGGTCGATGAGGATGATCCGGTCGCAGAGCTCCTCGACGTCGTCCAGGTCGTGGGTGGTGAGGACGACCGTGGTGCCCGACGCGCGGTTCAGCTCTCCGACGAAGCTGCGTATCCGCTCCTTGGCGATGACGTCGAGCCCGACGGTCGGCTCGTCCAGATAGAGGATGTCCGGGTCGTAGAGCATCGCGGCGGCGAGGTCGCCGCGCATCCGCTGGCCCAGGGAGAGCTGGCGGACGGGGGTGTCGAGGAACGGACCGAGGTCGAGCACCTCGCTGAACTGCCGCTGCCTTTCGCGGAACCGGGCCTCCGGCACGTCGTAGAGGCGGCTGATCAGCCAGAGCGAGTCGCGCAGGGGCAGGTCCCACCAGAGCTGGCTGCGCTGGCCGAAGACCACGCCTATCCGGCGGGCGTTGCGGGACCGGTCCCGCCAGGGCGTGGCACCGGCGACCGTGACCGTGCCGGAGGTGGGGACGAGGATGCCGGTGAGCATCTTGATGGTGGTGGACTTCCCCGCGCCGTTGGGGCCGAGATAGCCGACCATCTCGCCTTGCTGGACCGTGAAGTTCACGCCGTCGACGGCCCGCTTGACGGTCTGTTCACGGGTCAGGAGCGTACGGAGACCCGCGAAGCGGCCCTCCTGCCGTGTGGGTCGGCTGAACTCCTTGACGAGGTCTGCCACTTCTATGACGGGCATGTGCGCCTCTCTGGGGCGAGCCGGGCCCGGTCGGGCGGGATCGATGTGAGAGTGTGCACGCCGAGGGTTGGTCTAGTCCAAGTATTTTCCGTTCGGCCGGTCCTCGTCATGCCGTCGGGGGACGCGGAAGGCCCCACCGTGCTCAGCAGCACGGTGGGGCCTTCTGTCGTACGTGATCCGCAAAGGGCCTAGAAGTCGTCGTCGAACCCGACCGAGCCCTCCACCGCCACCTGGTAGGCGGACGGGCGGCGCTCGAAGAAGTTCGTCAGCTCCTGGACGCCCTGGAGCTCCATGAAGGAGAACGGGTTCTCCGACCCGTACACCGTCGGGAAGCCCAGGCGGGCGAGGCGCTGGTCGGCGACGCACTCCAGGTACTGGCGCATCGACTCGGTGTTCATGCCCGGCAGTCCCTCGCCGCACAGGTCGCGGCCGAACTGCAGCTCCGCCTCGACGGCCTCCTTCAGCATGTCGGTGACCTGCTGCTGGAGCGCGTCGTCGAAGAGCTCCGGCTCCTCCTTGCGGACGGTGTCCACGACCTCGAACGCGAAGTTCATGTGCATCGTCTCGTCGCGGAACACCCAGTTGGTGCCCGTGGCGAGGCCGTGCAGCAGGCCGCGCGAGCGGAACCAGTACACGTATGCGAAGGCGCCGTAGAAGAACAGCCCCTCGATGCACGCGGCGAAGCAGATCAGGTTCAGCAGGAAGCGGCGGCGGTCGGCCTTCGTCTCCAGCCGGTCGATCTTCTCGACCGAGTCCATCCACTTGAAGCAGAACTGCGCCTTCTCGCGGATCGACGGGATCTCCTCGACCGCGTCGAACGCCGCCGCCCGGTCGTCCGGGTCGGGCAGGTAGGTGTCGAGCAGCGTCAGATAGAACTGGACGTGCACGGCCTCCTCGAAGAGCTGCCGCGACAGGTACAGCCGCGCCTCGGGGGAGTTGATGTGCTTGTACAGCGTCAGCACGAGGTTGTTGGAGACGATCGAGTCGCCCGTCGCGAAGAAGGCGACGAGGCGGCCGATCATGTGCTGCTCACCCGGCGACAGCTTGGCGAGGTCGGCGACGTCCGAGTGGAGGTCGACCTCCTCCACGGTCCAGGTGTTCTTGATCGCGTCCCGGTAGCGCTCGTAGAAGTCCGGGTAGCGCATCGGACGCAGGGTCAGCTCGAAACCCGGGTCGAGCAGGTTCTTCTCTTCGTTCGTGGTGCTCATTACTGGCAGGCCTCGCAGGACTCGGGGTTCTCAAGAGAGCAGGCGATGGCGTCCGCGTCGGGAGCCGACGCCTGCTGTACGGGAATGGGGGCGGCGGCCGACGCCTGACCGGACGCGGCACGGGCGATCCGGGTCGCCGGGCGCGAACGCAGGTAGTACGTCGTCTTCAGCCCCTGCTTCCAGGCGTACGCGTACATCGAGGAGAGCTTGCCGATCGTCGGCGTCTCCAGGAACAGGTTGAGCGACTGGCTCTGGTCGAGGAACGGCGTACGGGCCGCCGCCATGTCGATCAGGCCGCGCTGCGGGATCTCCCACGCCGTGCGGTACAGCGCCCGCACGTCCTCGGGGATCCACGCGAAGCCCTGCACGGAGCCGCTGGCCTCGCGCAGCGCCTCACGGGTGCGGGCGTCCCACACGCCGAGCTTCTTCAGCTCGTCCACCAGGTAGCCGTTGACCTGGAGGAACTCACCGCTGAGCGTCTCGCGCTTGAACAGGTTGGAGACCTGCGGCTCGATGCACTCGTACACACCGGCGATCGAGGCGATCGTGGCGGTCGGCGCGATGGCGAGCAGCAGCGAGTTACGCATACCGGTCTTCGCGACCCGGGCGCGCAGCGCGTCCCAGCGCTCCGGCCAGTTCAGCTCGGTGTCGTAGTGGTCGGGGTGCAGCACACCGCGCGCGGCACGCGTCTCCGACCACGCGGGCAGCGGGCCCGAGCGCTCGGCGAGGTCGCAGGACGCCTCGTACGCCGCCAGCATGATCCGCTCGGAGATCTTCGTGGAGAGCGCGCGGGCCTGCGGGGAGTCGAACGGCAGGCGCAGCTGGAAGAAGACGTCCTGGAGGCCCATGGCGCCCAGGCCGACCGGCCGCCAGCGGGAGTTGGAGTTCCCGGCCTGCTCGGTCGGGTAGAAGTTGATGTCGACGACCCGGTCGAGGAAGGTCACGGCCGTACGGACGGTGGAGTCCAGGCGGTCCCAGTCGATCGAGCCGTTCGCCACGAAGGCGCCCAGGTTGACCGAACCGAGGTTGCAGACGGCCGTCTCGCCGTCGTTGGTGACCTCCAGGATCTCCGTGCACAGGTTCGAGGAGTGCACGACCCGGCCCGGCTCGGCGGTCTGGTTCGCGGTCCGGTTGGAGGCGTCCTTGAACGTCATCCAGCCCTGGCCGGTCTGCGCGAGGGTCCGCATCATCCGGCCGTACAGCTCACGCGCCGGCATGGTCTTGCGGGCCAGGCCCTTGGCCTCGGCGGCGCGGTAGGCGGCGTCGAACTCGTCGCCCCACAGGTCGACCAGCTCGGGCACGTCGGCGGGGGAGAAGAGCGACCACTCGGTGTCCGCGTCGACGCGGCGCATGAACTCGTCCGGGATCCAGTGCGCCAGGTTCAGGTTGTGCGTACGCCGCTGGTCCTCACCGGTGTTGTCGCGGAGCTCCAGGAACTCCTCGATGTCCGCGTGCCAGGTCTCCAGATAGACCGCCGCCGCGCCCTTGCGCCGGCCGCCCTGGTTCACCGCCGCCACGGAGGCGTCCAGCGTCTTGAGGAACGGCACGATGCCGTTGGAGTGGCCGTTGGTGCCCCGGATCAGCGAACCGCGGGCGCGGATACGGGAGTAGGAGAGGCCGATGCCGCCCGCGTGCTTCGAGAGGCGCGCCACCTGGTGGTAGCGGTCGTAGATCGAGTCCAGCTCGTCCTTGGGCGAGTCCAGCAGGTAGCAGGAGGACATCTGCGGGTGCCGGGTGCCGGAGTTGAAGAGCGTGGGGGAGGAGGGGAGGTAGTCCAGCTTGCTCATCAGCCCGTAGAGCGCGGTGACCTCGTCCAGCGCCCGCACCGACTCGTCCTCGGCGAGGCCCGCGGCCACCCGCAGCATGAAGTGCTGCGGGGTCTCGATGACCTGGCGGGTGATCGGGTGGCGCAGCAGGTAACGGCTGTGCAGCGTACGGAGACCGAAGTAGCCGAACCGGTCGTCCGCGCCCTCCGCCAGCGTCCGCTCCACCAGCGCGTCCAGCGCCTTCGCGTGCAGCTCCACGAAGGCGGCCGTGCGGTCCGCGATCAGCCCCTCGCGGTGGCCCACGGCGACCGAGGCGGAGAAGGAGGTGGCGCCCTGGCCCGCGGCCTCGTCGGCGATCGTACGGGTCAGCAGCCGGGCGGCGAGTTTGGAGTACGCCGGGTCCTCGGAGATCAGACCCGCCGCCGCCTCGGTGGCCAGCGAGCGCAGCTCGGCCTCGTCGGAGCGGGCGTTGCGCCCACGCAGAGCGGAGGCGGCGACCCGTCCGGGATCGGTGTCGGGCAGATCGACGGTGAGGTCGGTCAGGGTCCGCAACAGGGCGGTCCCGGGTCCGTCGTTCGTGCCTTCGCCGGACGTGGTGGAGGCAGCGGATTCGGTGGCTGAAACCGGATCGGCGGGCGCGATGGTCACTGGGCTTTCCCTCGCTCGGCTGGGGCCGGCGGCGAGCGGGGAAACCGGGCAGCACGATGCCCTTCGGGGCAGCACTGCTCACGGCGTCCACCGGCCCATCCGCGAGGCCCGGACGTCTGGCGTCCGGTTCGGTCGAGCCGGACGCGCTGTCGACAGGTCTTCGGACTTCGGGTGTGCAAAGCACACTGATCACACCGTTGCGGGACAGTTCCGGATTCGCACCGGATTCCCCTGCGGCGACAGCGAGGTCGAGCATACATGTGGGGGCCGCCAGATGATGCGGCCCCCACATGTTGTGTCGCGTCGATTTCATACGCCCCTCAGGAGACCGCCTCCAGCTCCAGCCGGAAGGTCATGAGGCGCAGGCCCGGCACCGGCTCCCAGTCCCGCTCAGGGGTCCGCAGAAAGCCGAGCCGACGGTAGATCCCATGGGCCGGGAGCATGGCCGGCTGCGTCGACAGCACCAGAGCCCGGACACCTTCGGCGGACCGGGCCCGCTCGACGCACGCCCGTACGAGCGCCTCTCCCACGCCCCGTCCGCGCCCCGCGCGGGCCACGGCCAGCATCCGGAACTCGGCCTCGTCCGGACCGGAGATTTCGCGCCACGGAGTGCCGGGAGCGGCATACGTCACACCACCGAGCACCACCCCGTCCGCGTCGAGCGCCACGAGCACCTCGGCCTCGGCCGCCCGCCGCTCCACCGCCCGCAGTTCGAGGAGGTACGGGTCCTGCGGGCCGTCCAGCAGCCCATCGCCGAGATACGCCTCGGCGATGATCCCGCCGAGTACGGCGTACTCGGCGGGCTCCGCCACTCTGATCGTCAGATCCATCAGCCGCTCGCTCCCACTTCGTTGTCCGGCGCGCCGTCGCCCACCGGCGGCAGGTCGCCGCGCTCGACCGGCTGCTGCCCGGAGCCGTCACCGGCGGGCGGCAGCACCCGGTCCAGCTCGTGGTCGTCGGCGCGGTGGGCGGCCAGCGCCGCCGACCGCAGTGTCGCCCGGTCCACCTGCTCGCGCGCCCCGCTCACCGTGATCACGAGACCGTCCTGCTCCTGGGCGTACGCGTGGCCCGACTCCGTGGCCCGGTACCACTGTTCGCCGTCCCGCTCGCACGTCACCAGGGCCTCCTGGCCGCCGGCGGGCGCGGAGCCGTCCGTGCAGTCGGCCACGGCGTGCGGGCGGCGCTCCGCCGACAGCTGGAGCATCCCGCCGTCCGGCGCGGTGTAGGAGCTGCCGAACCCGTCGTCACCGAGCACCCCGACCGACTGGCGCGCCAGGGCGTAGCCCGTGGCCTCGGTCACCCACACATGCTCCGCGACGAGCTGCGCGGCGCTCGCCCTCGCCTCCAGCTCCGCCCGGTCGGGCGCCGGTCCGGCCGAGGAGCTCCGGTCCGCCGACGACTCCGAGCCGGGCGCGGGCACGGTGCCGCAGCCCGTCGCCGCCGCCAGGGTCAGGGCCAGTGTCACGGTCGGGAGGAGGGGCCGGAGCCGGGGCGGCCGGGAGCGCGATGTCATGGGCACATCCTTTCGTACGGTCAGGGCTCCGCGCACCGGGGAAATCGAGCGGTGGCCGGACGCGTCCACGGACGGCAGAAGGGGCCGCCGCGCCCCTGGGAGGGGTGCGGCGGCCCCGATCGGCCGGCGGTGGTCAGCAGCAGCGGAAGCCCTCGCGGGGGTCCGCCTCGCGGGCGTCCGTGCGGTCGCGCTCGAAGGCGCGGCGGGTCATCACCGGCGCGTCCGGATCGTGCGACCGGGCGTGCGCCACGTAGCGGTCGTACGTCGCCTCGCCGGTCATCTCACGGACGTACCAGCGGATCCGCCCGGCCACCCGCCGTACGTCCGCGAGAGTCATGTCCGGCTCCGCACGCCCGGGGCCGTCACGACCGGCTCCGCACGGTCCGCGCGGCTCACGCCCGGCTCCGTACGGTCCCGGTCCGTGCGGCTCACGACCGGCTCCCCGTCGCCGCTGCCTCCTCCTTGCGCAGGCCGCCCTCGGGGCCGACACCGGCGGCGGCCAGTTCGGCCTTCTCCTCCTTGGTGGCGATGAGCGAGGCCGGAGCGACGAACTTGGACTGGACGAACGGCGTCTCGTGCAGCTTGACGCTCTCCGGGTCGCGGATGGCCTTGTAGCAGACCCGGCCGGCGTCCACGAGCACCACGATGATGAGGATGGCGAAGAGCGCGCAGAGCACGCCGTCGACGGTGGAGTTGGTGACGACGGTCCGCATGTCGTCCATGGACTTGGCCGGAGCCAGCACCTCGCCCGCGTCGATGCCCGCCTGGTACTTGTCGCGCTGCGCGAAGAAGCCGACCTTCACGTCCGGCGAGAAGATCTTCTGCCAGCTCGCGGTGAGGGTGACCGCCACGTCCCAGGCGAGCGGGACGGCGGTGACCCAGGCCCACTTCAGGCGGCCGGACTTGACCAGCAGCGTGGTGCAGACGGCCAGCGCGACGGCGGCCAGCAGCTGGTTGGCGATGCCGAAGAGCGGGAAGAGCTGGTTGATGCCGCCCAGCGGGTCGTGCACACCGACCCAGAGGAAGTAGCCCCAGCCGCCGACCACGACGGCGCTGGCGAACCAGACACCGGGCTTCCAGCTGACCTCGCGGAACGGCTTGTAGGCGTTGCCCAGCATGTCCTGGAGCATGAAGCGCCCGACGCGGGTGCCGGCGTCCACCGTGGTGAGGATGAAGAGCGCCTCGAACATGATGGCGAAGTGGTACCAGAACGCCTTCATCGCCGTTCCGCCGATCACCGCGGAGAAGATCTCCGCCATGCCGAGCGCGAACGTGGGCGCGCCACCGGTCCGCGAGAGCAGGCTTGCCTCCTCGACGTCCTTGGCGGCCTGCGCCAGAGCGTCCGGAGTGATGGTGAAGCCGAAGTTGGCGACGGCCTGGGAGGCGGACTGGACGCTGTCGCCGATCACGCCGACGGGCGCGTTGATGGCGAAGTAGAGGCCGGGGTCGATGATGCAGGCCGCGATCATCGCCATGATCGCGACGAACGACTCGACCAGCATCGCGCCGTAGCCGATCACGCGGATCTGCGTCTCCTTCTGGACCATCTTCGGCGTCGTGCCGGAGGAGACCAGGGAGTGGAAGCCGGAGAGCGCGCCGCAGGCGATGGTGATGAAGACGAACGGGAACATCGAGCCGGCGAAGACCGGGCCCGAGCCGCTGGTGGCGAAGTCGGTGACCGCCGGCATCTTCAGCGTCGGCAGCGCGACGATGACGCCGAGCGCCAGCAGCGCGATCGTGCCGACCTTCATGAAGGTGGAGAGGTAGTCGCGCGGCGCCAGCAGCAGCCACACGGGGAGCACGGAGGCGAGGAACCCGTACACGATCATCCAGATGACCAGCGTGCCCGGCTCCAGCGTGAAGAAGTCCGCCCACGACGACTCGGCGACCCAGCCGCCCGCGACGATCGCGAGGAGCAGCAGCGCGACGCCGATGAGGGAGACCTCACTGACCTTGCCCGGCCGCAGGATGCGCAGATACACGCCCATGAAGAGGGCGATCGGGATCGTCATGCCGATCGAGAAGACGCCCCACGGCGAGTGCGCGAGCGCGTTCACGATGACCAGCGCGAGGACCGCGAGCAGGATGATCATGATGATGAAGACCGCGATCAGCGCGGCGATCCCGCCGACCGGCCCTATCTCGTCCCGGGCCATCTGGCCGAGCGAACGGCCGTTGCGGCGGGTGGAGAAGAACAGCGTCACCATGTCCTGGACGGCACCGGCGAAGATGACGCCGACGACGAGCCAGATCGTGCCCGGCAGGTACCCCATCTGCGCGGCGAGCACCGGGCCGACCAGCGGGCCCGCGCCCGCGATGGCGGCGAAGTGGTGGCCGAACAGGACGCGGCGGTCGGTGGGGTGGAAGTCGACACCGTTGTCCAGGAGTTCGGCCGGCGTCGCGCGGTTCTTGTCCGCCTTCAGGACCCGGTTGGCGATGAACCGGGAGTAGAAGCGGTACGCGATGGCGTACGAGCCCAGGGCCGCCGCCAGCATCCAGGCGGCGGAGACCTCCTCACCCCGCGAGAGCGCGAGGGTGGCCCAGCCGATCGCGCCGACCAGGCCGACCAGGCTCCAGACGGCTATGGACTTCGGGGACAGTGTCCGCCGCCCCGTTGCTGGTGGAACCGGTGGTGCTGGTGTGGGCGATTCCGGCATGTCGATCCGTCCCCTCGCGTGATCACTGTGTCGTAACGTGCGCGAAATCTAGGGGCTCGTGGGCGCTCTCCGGAACCCCTGTCCGCATTCCGGTCAGGGGTCACCGGTATCGCGCGACCCCGCACCGCTGTGGTTTCGCGGTTGGGGCACGGATGGAGAAGGGGATCGGTTCACACCTGCCCGGAGGAAATTCACGCGATCCTCAAGGATGCTCACGTGATCCACCGGGGTGCCGCGTCATCTGTCGGCGGGGGAGGGGTGAGGGAGGGAGGGCCGGGCGTCAGACCCAGCCCCGACGGGCCGCCTCCGCTCCGGCCTGGAAGCGGCTGCGGGCGTTCATGCGGGCGGTCAGCTCCGCGTTCATCCGGCGGACGGTCCGCAGGGAGACCCCCAGGCGGCGGGCGGCGGTGGCGTCCGTGTGCCCCTGGGCCAGGAGGGAGAGCAGCTCGCCCTCCTGCGGTGTCAGGCCGTCGCTGTCCACGGGCGGCCGGGCTCCGAGCGGGGTGGAGGCCGCCCAGAGGCTCTCGAACAGCAGCCGGGCGACCAGGACGGCCCCCTTGCTGCGCAGCTCCAGCGCGCCGGCCCGGCCGTCGTCGGGGTCGAGCGGGACGAGGGCCACCTCGGCGTCGACCACGACCATGATGAGCGGCAGCGTGGGTAACGTACGGCTCTCGGCGCCGAGCTCGCCGATCCAGTTCACGTAGCGCAGGGTGTCGGGGTCGTTGCGGAAGCTGTCCTGGTAGATCGAGCGGATGCGGACGCCACGCTCCAGGGCCTGCTGGTCGAGCGGCTTGCTCGCCGCCAGGGTGTCCGGGGCCTGGGCGCCGCCGGGCAGCAGGGAGAGGCACTCGGTCCTGGCCAGTTCGGCGAGCTCGGTGAGCCGGTCCCGTACGGCGTCGAGCCCCTCCAGCCGCTTGATGACGTCGAACCCGCGCCGTGCTCCCCGGCCGGTGTGGGCGGTGAGCGCGGAGACCGCGTCCCGGGCGACCTCCAGGCCCCGCTGCTGGCGCGCCAGTTCGGCCTCCCGCCGGGAGAGCAGGAACGGCAGGCTGGCGGCCGGGTCCAGGGCGCGGAAGACCGGCGGGTCGTCGGCGGTGGAGCGCTCGTCACGGTTGTCCAGCAGGCAGAGTTCGGCGAGCCGGTCGAGGGCGTCGCGCACGTCCTGCTCGCTGCGGCCCAGCCGCGCGACGATCTGGTCGAGCCGCAGCTCCGGTTCCTCCAGGACGAGCCGGTACACGAGCTCCGTCCGCGCGTCCAACCCCAGTACCTGAAACATCTCTTGGCTCCCCCGCCGATGTCACGCCGCACCTGAACGCCGATGCCGGGCCGGGCCCCCTCATCGACACCGGCGCGAGTTTAGGCCGCCGGAGCAGACAGGTATAGACCAAGTCCATGGGATGAAATGAGCCATGAGGCGGGCGGATTCTGCCCGGAGTATGGACATCCCGTGGTGAAGGTGTGGCCTCTTGGTGCCTGGCCATCGGTTGCCAGGGCGGCGTCGCCGCAGGTGACGGGGGCAATTGCGGAGCGGTCCACGCTGGCAGCCCGCTGCCCGCAACTCCTGGCCAGCCGCGAGGGCGTGACCCCCGGACCGCCGCGACGCCATGCTCAGGCCGTGCTCAGACATTCACACGCTGTTGTTGAGAAGGAGCCCCGCATGCAGGCCGTCCGTACGCTCTCCCTCCGCATCGCCCTGGCCTGCGCCCTCGCACCGGTGCTCCTGGCCACGGTCGCCCCCGCCACCCGGAGCGGCTTCTCCTGGGGGTGACCCGGGGAGAAAGGAATCTCCTCCGTGTACCTGGTGACCGCGCTGCTGGTGCGGACCGAGTCCCGGGAGCCCGCCGCCTGGACCGCCCGCGAACTGGCCCGTCGGCTGCGGGCCTCGGGCACCGGAACGGGGACGCGGTGCCCCGGCCCGGACGGTCCGCGCCCGGCCCACCTGTATGCCGCCTCGTACCCCGGCCGGACGGTCCGCGCCGCGCTCTACATGGAGGACTCCGACCCCCTCCACGCCGAATTGGCCGCCCTCGACTTCCTCCTCGCCTCCCTGGCCGCCGACCCCGGCGCCAAGGGCTGGCACCTCGCGGTCCTCGGCCGCCCGGACCTGCACCGCCCGCCCGAACGGAAAGGACCCGACCCGCCATGTCACGGGAACACCCCACCGTGTCCGTGATCATCCCGAACCACAACTACGAGAAGACCCTGCGGGCCTGTCTGGAATCCGTCTTCGCCCAGACCCTGCGCCCGCTGGACGTGGTGGTCGTGGACGACGCCAGCACCGACAACTCCCGCGACATCGCCCGGGAATTCCCCTGCGTCCTCGTGGCCCGCCCCGACAACGGGGGTGTCTCCGCCGCCCGCAACCTCGGCGTCGCCGCCTCGCGCGGCGAGATCCTGTTCTTCCTCGACTCCGACATCGCGCTGGCCCCCGACGCGATCGAGAACGCGGTCGCCCTGCTGGGCGCCGACCCGGAGACCGGCTGCGTCCACGGGGTGCTCGACCCCGAACCGCTCTACGACGACGGGCCGGTGGAGGTCTACCACTGCCTGCACGCCCACTTCTGGCGGCTGCGCAGCACCGGGATCGTGGGCACCGCCTTCTTCGCCCTGGCCGCGATCGAACGCCGCGTCTTCGAGGCCACCGGGCCCTTCGACGAGAACCTGCGGGACTCCGAGGACGTGGAGTACAGCGACCGGCTCGCCGCCACCCACCGCATCCGCCTCAGTGAGCGGGTGACCGGCCGCCACGACGACGTGGACCGGCTGCTGCCGATGCTCGCCGAGCAGTACCGCCGCTCCCAGCTCCTCGTCCCTGTCGCCGCCGTCGAGCGCCGCCGGGGCGGCGGGCTGCGGGCCAACCGCACGGGCGGGGTCCTGGCCGCCGCCCTGGTCCCCGCCACGCTCCCGCTCGCGCTGCTGACGCCCTGGCTGCTCCTGGTGCCCCTCACCTGCGCGGTGGCCTTCGCCCTGGCGGACGTGGAGCTCTCCCGCTTCGTGGCCCGCCGTGAGGGGTGGCCCTTCCTCCTCCGCTTCACCGCCCTGCACTTCGCGGTGCACCTGGCCCTGGTCCTCGGCGCGGTCCTCGGGGGCGTCCGCTGGCTGGTGGACCCGGGCTTCGGCCCCTCCGTCCGGCGCCGCGGGGACCGGCGGTCGGCGGTGGTCGCGCCATGAGCACGGCGACGCGGGACGAGGGCGCGGCCGGGACCGCTGAGGCTGTCGGGGGTGGCGTCGCCTCCGAGGCCGCCCCGGGCGACGGTGTGCCCGAAGCCGCCCCCGTACGGCCGTCCCGGCGGGCCCGGCTCCTCCGGCTCGCCGCCGCGCTCGTCCTGATCGTGGCGACCTGCTTCGCCGTGGGCGGTTCGCTGCGCGGGGCCGGTACGGAGATGGCGCAGGCGGCCGGACGGCCCGGGGGCGTGCTGCTGCTGGTGGCCGCCCTCCTCGCCAACGCGGCCGGACTCGTGCTGTCGATGTTCTCCTGGCGGGTCCTCGTCGTGGACGGGGGAGCGGAGGCGGGCAGCGAGGGTGCGAAGGCCCGTACCTCCGACGTCGCGCGGATCTTCTTCATCGGTGTCATCAGCAAGTTCGTCCCCGGCCGGATCTGGGGCGTCCTCGCCCACGTCCAGCTCGGCAAGGCCCTCGGCATCGCCCCCGAGCGGATGATCGCGGCCTTCGGGCTCGGCCTCGTCATCGGGATGACCACCGGCGCCGCCGCCGGGCTCCTGGTCGCCCCGGCGGTGTTCGGCGCCCACGCGTGGGTCTTCGCCCCCCTCGTCCTGCTCGCCGCCGCGGCCGTCGTCCGGCCCGGCTGGGTGGGCCGGCTGGTCGCGTGGACCATGCGGCTGGCCCGACGCCCCGCCCAGGCCGCCGCGTCCTCGCCCCGCGCCCTGCGCGCCTCCATCGGCTGGGCCTGCGCCTCCTGGGCGGTCTCCGGACTCCACCTGTGGGCCATCGCCGTCCTCCTCGGCGCCCCGCCGCTCCTCTCCCTGCCCGTCTGCGTCGGCGGTTTCGCCCTCGCCACCGTCGCCGGAAGCCTCGCGTTCGTCCTGCCCGACGGCTGGGGCGCCCGCGAACTCGTCCTGCTCGGCCCCCTCAGCGCCGTCATGCCGCTCTCCGCCGCGGCTGCCGCCGTCATCGCCAGCCGGCTGGTCTGCGTGCTCAGCGAAGTCGCCGCCACCGGCGGGGCGCTGCTCTGGGCCCGCGCCGCGGGCCCCCTCCCCACACCCCGACCCGCGCTCCCGGAAGGAGCCGCATGACCACCGCCGCAACACCCCCGTCCTCCGACACCACGCTCCCGCCCCCCGAAGCCACGCTCCCGGCCACCGGCCTGCCACCGCTGATCACCGTGGACGACTGCGAGGAGATGCCGCTGCGCCGGGTGCACGACCTCTACCGGTCGCACGTCAACAAGAGCCAGGTCTCCCTGATGACGTCCTTCGGCTTCGGCCGGGAACTCGTCAGCCACGCCGAGGGCTCCTGGATCCACACCCGCGACGGCCGCCGCGTCCTCGACTTCACCGGAGGCGTCGGAGTCCTCAACCACGGCCACAACCACCCCCGCATCCTCGCCGCCCGCCGCCGCTTCCAGGAGCAGCGCCGGATGGAGGTGCACAAGACCTACTTCTCGCCCTACATCGCGGCCCTCGGCCACAACCTCGCCCAGCTCCTCCCCGGCGACCTGGACATGTCGTTCTTCCCCAACTCGGGTGCCGAGGCGGTCGAGGGTGCGGTGAAACTCGCGTACAAGTACCACGGCGGCAAGCGGCAGCGGATCCTGCACGCCGACATCAGCTTCCACGGCAAGCTGCTGGGCTCCGGAAGCCTCACCGGCAGCGCGCAGACCAATTTCGCCTTCCCCGGCATCCCCGGCGTCTCAGCCTTCCGCTACGGCGACCTCGACTCCGTACGCGAGAGCGTCACGGCGGCCCGGAACGCCAAGGGGGGCTGCGATGTGTACGCGATCCTCATCGAGCCCTTCTCCGCCTCGACCATGACGGAGTGCTCGGAGGAGTTCCTGCGCGGGCTGCGGGAGCTGTGCACCGCCGAGGACATCGTGCTGATCTTCGACGAGATCTACACCGGCTGGGGCAAGACCGGCAGCCTCTTCCACTTCATGCGCTACCCCGGGCTCGTCCCGGACGTCGTGACGACCTCGAAGTCCTTCGGCGGCGGCAAGTCCTCCATCTCCGCCTTCGTCGCCCGCGAACCCGTCTTCCGCCAGGCGTACGACAGCCTCGGCGACGCGATGCTCCAGTCGACCAGCACCACCTACTACGGCTTCGGCGAGGAGACCGCCACCGCGCTGGAGGCCGTCAACATCGCGGTGGAGGACGACTATCCGGCCCGTGCCCGCGCCATCGAACGCGTCCTCGCCCCCGGTCTGGAGCGGCTGCGCAAGCAGTACCCCGACATCATCGCGGACGTCCGGGGAGCCGGAGCGCTGTACGGGGTCTTCCTCGACGGCGGCCCCAAGATGCTCGACCTCGCCGCCAAACTCGCCCCCGGCGGGCTGGCGCGCGACCCTCTTCTGCGGACGAAGGTCATCACCTGCGCGGTCGTCAACGCGATGTACCAAGAGCACAACGTGTACATGTACTACACGCTCAACGGGCGCAGCCCTCTCGTCGCGGCGCCTTCCCTGGTCGCCGGGGCCGAAGAGGTGGAGATCTTCCTCGACGCCTTCGACAAGACCCTCGCCCGGGGCATGAACCGGCTCCTCGCCGCGTTCCTCAAGGACAAGGCGGTGTCCCGATGGGCCGCCTGACCATCGCCGTCACCGGAGCGGCCGGCATGCTCGGCTCGCACCTGGTGACCCGGCTCGCCGCCGACGGGCACGACGTCATCGGCATCGACCTGCGCGACGACCCCCAACCGCCCCCGGGCGCCCGGCACGTGGTCGCCGACATCCGGGACGGCGTGGTGCTCGGCCGGGCCTTCGCCGGGGCGGACGCACTGGTGCACTGCGCGGCCGCGCTGCCCAGCTACCCCGTGGACCAGATCCGCTCGATCACCGTCGACGGCACCCGCACGGTCCTGACCGCCGCCCACCGGGCCCGGGTGCCGCGCGTCGTCCACATCTCCTCCACCGCCGTCTACGGGCTCCCCGAGCGTGTCCCCACCCCGGAGGAGTACCCGCGCGAGCCCGTCGACCCGTACAGCAGGGCCAAGGCCGAGGCGGAGGAGGTCTGCGAGGAGTTCCGGGCACGGGGGATGTGCCTTCCGGTGCTCCGCCCCAAGACCTTCCTCGGGCCGGGCCGGATGGGCCTGTTCGCGATGCTCTTCGAATGGGCCGAGGAGCGGCGCAACTTCCCCGTCCTGGGCCGTGGGGACGTCCGCATCCAGATGTTCGGCATGGCCGACCTGGTCGACGCGGTGGTGCTCGCCCTGCACGCGGAACCCGAGGTCGCCAACGACGTGTACAACCTGGGCGCCGCCGAGTTCGGCACCCTGCGCGAGGACTTCCAGGCCGTCCTGGACGCCGCCGGACACGGCAAGCGGGTCGTCCCCCTGCCCGCCGCGCCCGCCCTCGGCGTCCTGCGCCTGCTGGAGCGCACCAAGCTCTCCCCGGTCTACGGGCGGCTGCTCTTCAAGCTCCTCGACGACTCGTACGTGGACATCAGCCGCGCCACCGAACGGCTCGGCTTCCGTCCCCAGCTCTCCAACCAGGACGCCATCCTCGGTACGTACGCCTGGTGGCGCACCCAACGGCAGGGCAGCGCACCCGCTCCCGGGGCCGGCCGGACCAGCCGGGACCCGTGGCGCCAGGGTGCGCTGGGCCTCGCCAAGGTCTTCTTCTAGGACGCGGGAGGCCTGCCGTGGACATCACCCGGTCCTCGCCCGCGCCGATGCGCGTGGCGACCGCACCGCCCGAACCTCCGGACCTCACCGTCCTGCCGGCGACCGCCCCGCTGCCGGGGCCGCTGGAAGCCGTTCTGCCGGCGACCGTCCCGTTGCCGGAGCCGGAGATCTTCCTGCCGGCGACCGTCCCGCTGCCGCAGCCGCCGGAAGCCGCCGCGCCGGGCCCCGTCCCGCCCACCGCTGCGCGGCCCGCCGCCGACCGCGGGCTCCTCCGTGACCTCCTCGCCCTCGTACGCCCCGGCCAGTGGGTGAAGAACCTCGCCGTGGTGCCGCTGGCCCTGCTGGACGTCCAGCCCTGGCACTTCGGCGCGTTCGGGCAGATCGGGTGGGCCGTGCTCGGCTTCACCCTGGCCTCCGCGCTCGTCTACGTCGTCAACGACCTCGCCGACCGGGAGCGCGACCGGCTGCACCCGGTCAAGCGGAACCGCCCGATCGCCTCCGGCCGGGTCTCCACCACCGCGGCCACCGTCCTGGCGGGCCTCATCGCCGCCTCACTCACCTGCTGGGCGGTGGCCGGGCCCGCCTGGCAGTGGTGGCCCACCGCGCTCTACCTCGCGCTCTCCGTCGCGTACAGCCAGGGCCTCAAACACGTACCGCTGGTGGACGCGTTCATCGTGGCGAGCGGGTTCGTCCTGCGGCTCGTCCAGGGCGCGCTCCTGGTGGGCGGCCGGATCTCCGAATGGCTCGCGCTCTGCGTCTTCGCGCTCTGCCTGATGCTGTCCCTCGGCAAACGGCGGCACGAGATGACGGCGGCCGGCCGCGCCCACCGTCCCGCCCTGCGCGGCTACACGCTCGCCTTCCTGGACCACCTCGTCGTCCTGGTCGCCGTGCTGACGGCCGTCTCCTACGTGCTCTACCTCCGCGACGACGCCGCCCTGGCCGCCGGAGCCTCCTTCGTCACCCTGCTCTCCGCCCCCTGCGCGGTCTTCGGGCTGGCCCGCTATCTGCAACTCCTCCTGGTGGAGGAAGGCGGCGCCAACCCGGTCCACGTCCTCTTCCGGGACCGCGCGACGCTCGTCAACGCGACGCTGTGGGCCGTGCTCGTCTCCGTAGCCCTCCTCCTCTCCCGACTGTGACCGGCCCGACCACGACCGTCTCCCCCTCCGACCCGTCCGAAGGTGCGGCCCCATGAACCAGAAGCCCCCGTTGAACCAGAAGAAGACACCGTTCGTCTCCGTCGTCATCCCCAACTACAACTACGGCCGGGCCCTGGAGCTGTGCCTGCGCGCCGCACTCGCCCAGACCTACGCCCCCATGGAGGTGCTGCTGATCGACGACTGCTCCACCGACGACTCAGTCGCCGTCGCCGAGGCGTGCGGGGTGCGGGTGATCTCCACCGGGGTCAACAGCGGGGTCGCCACCACCCGCAACACCGGGGCCGCCCACGCCCGGGGCGAGATCGTCGTCTTCGTCGACTCGGACGTGGCGATGGAACCGGACGCCGTCGCCAACGCCGTCACCCTGCTCTCCTCCGACCCGAAGATCGGTGCCGTCTGCGGTACGTACGACGCCGAACCCCTCATCAGGGACAGCCTGATCGAGGAGTACCGCTGCCTCCACCAGTACTACTGGCTCGCCGAGACGGAAGGGCGCATCGGCACCCTGCACACCGCGATCTGCGCCATGCCCGCCGACGTCTTCGCCGAGATCGGGCCCTTCAACCCCCGGCTGCGCCACACCGAGGACGGCGACTACGCGGCCAGGATCTGCCGGAGCTACGAGGTCCACAGCTCCACCACCGTGCGCGGGCGCCACGACCACGACGACACCTGGCGGGTCGTGCTCCGCAAGGTCTTCCACCGCACCCGGCTGCACATCCCGCTGTACGTGCGCCGGGGCGACCTCCCCGGCGGCATCGCCACCGGCCCCCGCGCGGGCGCCAGCGTCGCGGCCCTGCTCGCCGTGCTGACCCTGCCGCTGGGGTTCGCCGCCGCGCCCTGGCTGCTGCTTCCCGCCGCCCTGCTCGCCTTCGCCCTGCTGGCCGACACCGCCCTCTACCGCTTCGTCCTCCGCCGCCGGGGCCCCCTCTTCACGGCCTACTTCGCCTTCGTGCACTCGGTGGTCAACGCGGTCATCGCGGCGGGCGCGGGCGTCGGCGCCCTCCAGTGGCTGGCCTCCCGGCGCTTCCGCGGGCTCTACGAGCCGGGGGAGCACCTCACCGCCGTACGGGCCACGACGTGACCCGAACCGCCGTCCTGGACGCCCCTGAGGCCACGCAAGACGCCCCCAGGGTGTGGCCCCGCCGCCTCCTGCTCGCCGTCGCCCTCCTCTGGGCGCTGTTCGTCGCCGCCCGCGCGGTCCTCAGCGGGCGGTGGTGGGGGTGGAACGGCATCGGCCTGGCCCCGCCGATCGCCCATCTGCTCGTCCCGCTTGCCCTGTTGATCCCCGCCGCGCTGATCCGGCGGGGGAGACGCCTGGCCGTGGGGATCGTCCTGGCCTCGCTGCTCCTGGGCTCCTGGCAGACGGGGCTGCATCCCGGGGCGCTGCTGCGCGGGCAGCCGGCCGTACCCGCCGACGCCCTCAAGGTCGTCAACTGGAACACCTTCTTCTGGGACGAGGACAGCGACACCGACGACTTCTACGCCTACCTGAAGGGCCACTCGGCCGACGTCTACCTCCTTCAGGAGTACCAGAACCGCCGGGGCGACGAACCGGCGCCCATCGACGACCTCACCAGGCTCCGGGCCGAGTTCCCCGGCTACCACGTCGCCACCGAGGGGGAGTTCCTCACCCTGTCGCGCTACCCCATCACCTCCGTAAGGGCGTTGCGGCCGGCAGGGCTCGCCCCGCCGGACACCTCCTGGGCCGACTACTGGAACATCCGCGTCCTGCGCACGGACATCGATGTGGACGGCCGGACGCTCTCCCTCTACAACACCCATCTGCCCGACCTGCTGAACGTCGACCGCAACCCCCTCACCCCCGCCTACCACCGCTCGGTCAAGCAGCTCTCCGACCGGCGGGAGATCCACTTCCGGGCCCTGCGCGAGGACCTGGACGCCAACGAGCACCCCGTGGTCCTCGCGGGGGATCTCAACGTGCTGCCCGGCACCGGGGACCTGCGCTGGTTCGACGGACTCCGGGACGCCGCCGAGCTCGCGGGTCCGGTCCACCCGGCCACCTTCCCGGTCCGGGGGCCGGCGCTCTGGCGGCTCGACTGGGCGTTCGTCTCGCCCTCCGTCGAGCTGCACCGGCAGTCCGTCGAGGACCCGCCCGCCGAGCACTCCACCCACAAGCTGATCGACCTCCGCCTCTCCCTGCCCACCGAGAAGGACCGGCCATGACCAGGCGCGCCGCGCCCCCGCCCCGCTTCGACGTGGCGATCGTCCTCACCTACTACCTCCCCTACACCAGCGGCCTCACCGAGGTCGCCCGCACGGTCGCCGAGGGGCTGGCCGCCCGGGGCCGCCGGGTCGCCGTCGTCGCCTCCCGCCACGACCCCGCCCATCCCGCGCGGGAGACCGTCAACGGCGTCGAGGTGTTCCGCGCCCCGGTGGCGGCCCGGATCGGACGCGGTGTGCTGAGCCCCGGGTTCGCCCCGCTCGCCGGACGCGTCGCCCGCGCCTCCCGGGTGGTCAACATCCATCTGCCGATGCTGGAGGCCGGGGTCGTCGCCCGGCTCGCCGGGGACACCCCCGTGGTGAGCACGCACCACGACGACGTCTGGCTGCCGCCCGGCCGGCTCGCCCCGCTCCAGGTGAGGGTCGTCGACGCCTCGGTGGGCGCGGCCCTGCGCCGCTCGGCCGCCGTCGTCGTCAACAACGTCGACCACGCGCAGCACTCGCGCCACTGGCCCCTCATGGGCGAGCGCAGGCTCCTGGCCATCGCCCCGCCCTGCCGCCGGCGCGAACCCGCCCCCGCCACGTTCCGCGAGACGGCGGGCCCCCACTTCGGCTTCCTCGGCCGGATCGCCCACGAGAAGGGCCTGCACCACCTGGTGGACGCCTTCCGCACGCTCCCCGACCCCGAGGCCCGGCTGCTCATCGCGGGGGACTACTCGAAGGTGGCGGGCGGCAGCGTCGTCGGGGCGCTGCGCACCCGGGCCGGCGACGACACCCGTATCCGCTTCACCGGCTTCCTCGACGACGCCCGGGTCCCGGAGTTCTACGCCTCGCTGGACGCCTTCGCCCTGCCCTCCGTCGCCGAGGAGTCCTTCGGCATCTCCCAGGCCGAGGCCATGATGCTCGGCGTGCCCTCCGTCGCCAGTGACGCCCCCGGCATGCGGGTGCCCGTCTCCGAGACCGGCTTCGGGCGCCTCTTCCCGCCCGGCGACGCCCACGCCCTGGCCGCCGCCCTGACGGAGGCCGCCGCGTTCCCGCCCGAGCGGCGCGCGGAGGGGGCGCGCGCGACGAGTGCCCGGTACGGGACGGACGCCTGCCTCGATGCGTACGACGCCCTCTTCCAGGAGACCGGGGCCGCTCGCGGGGTCGCGGCATGACCGGAGGGCCGGTGCTGTGGGCCGCCGTGGCCTGGGCGGTCTTCCTCGCCGCCCACCTGGCCCTCAACGGCCGCTGGTGGCTGTGGCTGCTGCCCTCGCTGCTCCCGCCGCCCCTGTTCGCCGCGGTCCCCGCCGCCGTGCTGGCGCTCGCCTGCGCGGCGGAGGACGTGGCCGCCGGGGCGGTGGCGGGAGCCGCGCTGCTGATCGGGGCCCGCCAGTGCGGCCTGGTGCCCGGTGCACTCGTCCGCCGGCCGGCCCGGCCACCCGAGGAGGGCACCGTACGCGTCGTGGCGTGGAACACCCAGCACTGGTGCCAGTCCACCGACCCCGACCCGTTCTACGCCTTCCTGCGCGAGCTGGACGCCGACGTCTACCTCCTCCAGGAGTACCACCACGACGAGTTCGACGGCACCTACCGCCTGATCGACGACGAACGGCGGCTGCGCGCCACCTTCCCCGGCCACCAGGTCGTCATCGCCCGGGGGCTGATCACCCTCTCCCGGCTGCCGGTGGCCGCCGTCGTGGAGACCGCCGCCCGCCGCACCCTGCGGGTGGACCTGGAACTGCCCGGCGGCCGGGGGCGGCTGGCCACGTTCAACGTCCACATCCCGGTGCAGCTGCGGCTCATCAGCCCGCTGCGCGCCGAGTTCTACCGCGCGGTGCGCACCAGGGCCGGGGACCGGGCACGCGAGTACGCCGGACTCGCCCGCGATGTGGCAGGCTGCCCCCACCCCGCCCTGATCGCGGGGGACTTCAACACCACGGCCGCGATCGGGGACGCCCGGCGCATCGGCGGGCTGGGCGCCGACGCCGTTCCCCTCACCGGCCGCCTCTGCCCCACCTCCTGGCAGCCGCGCCCCGGAATGCGCTGGTGGCGCCTGGACTGGGTGCTCACCACCTCCGGTGCCCAGGTGCACAGCTACCGATTCCGCGACCCGCGCGGACTCTCCGACCACAGCGTCCAGGAGGTGACCGTGTCCCTCACCGGACCGGGCCCCCGGACATCCGCCGACATCCGTCCCCGACACCGCAGCGAAGGAATCTGACCATGCGCTACCGCTACCTCGGAAAGACCGGCCTCAGGGTCAGCGAACTCTGCCTGGGCGCCATGACGTTCGGCCGCGAGGCCGACGAGCGGACCAGCCACGCCCTGCTGGACCGCTTCACGGAGGCGGGCGGCACCTTCGTCGACACCGCCGACATCTACTCGGCCGGAGCCTCCGAGGAGATCCTCGGGCGCTGGCTGAAGGGGCAGCGCCGCGACGACGTCGTGGTCGCGACCAAGGTCCGGTACGGCACCGGGGAGGGCCCCAACGACCGCGGGCTGGGCCGCAACCACCTGATCGCCGGGGTGGAGGCGAGCCTGCGCCGCCTGGGCACCGACCACATCGACCTCTACCAGGTGCACGCCTGGGACCCGGGCACCCCCCTGGAGGAGACCCTCGCCACGCTGGACGCCCTCGTCACCTCCGGGAAGGTCCGCTACATCGGGGCGAGCAACTTCTCCGGCTGGCAGCTCCAGAAGGCGGTGGACCTCAGCCGGGCGCACGGCTGGGAGCCGTTCACCGCCCTCCAGCCGCTCTACAACCTGCTGGACCGCTCCGCCGAGTGGGAGCTGATGGAGGTCAGCCGCAACGAGGGCCTCGGGGTGATCCCGTGGAGCCCGCTGCGCGGCGGCTGGCTGAGCGGAGCGATCCGCCGCGGCACGACGGCACCGCCCTCCGGCACCCGGGTGGAGACCGCCGAGCGGCTCGGCTGGGGCGAGTCGTGGAGCGCGTACGAAGGCGATGCGCGGACCTGGCGGGTGCTGGACGCCCTGCACGAGGTGTCCGGGCGCACCGGTCTCGCGGTGCCCGTCCTCGCCCTCGCCTGGCTGCTCGGACGGCCGGGCGTGACGGCCCCGATCGTGGGCGCCCGCACCCTGGAGCAGCTGGAGACCAACCTGGGCGCCGCCGGCCTGGACCTTGACCCGGCCGACGCGGAGCTGCTCACGGAGGCGAGCGGGCAGGCGCTCCCGTACCCGTACAGCGTCATCGAGACGGACCCCGAGCTGCGCTGAGACGGGGCCGGCCGGACCGGTGGTCCGAACAGTCGCCCGACCGGTGACGCAACCGTGCCGAAGGAGCGTTCGGCCGAGGATCTGACCGGAAACAGCCGGTGGCCCGGGGGATTGCCCCCCGGGCCACCGGCTGTCGGCGTTCCTGCGTCCCTCAGTACACCGGTACGTCCCTCAGTCCACCGGCCGCTTCAGGCGGGCCACGAACTTGTACCGGTCGCCCCGGTACACCGATCGCACCCACTCCACGGGTTCCCCCTGGCCATCGATGGAATGGCGGGAGAGCATCAGCATCGGCAGCCCCACGTCCGTCCCCAGCAGACCCGCCTCGCGCGGCGTGGCCAGCGAGGTCTCGATGGTCTCCTCGGCCTCGGCGAGGCGGACGTCGTACACCTCGGCGAGCGCGGTGTAGAGCGAGGTGTACTTCACCAGCGAACGGCGCAGCGCCGGGAAGCGTTTGGCCGAAAGATGCGTGGTCTCGATCGCCATCGGCTCGCCGCTGGCCAGGCGCAGCCGCTCGATGCGCAGCACCCGGCCGCCCGTCGAGATGTCCAGCAGCCCGGCGAGCGTGTCGTCCGCCGTGACATAGCCGATGTCGAGCAGCTGGGACGTCGGCTCCAGGCCCTGGGCGCGCATGTCCTCGGTGTACGAGGTCAGCTGGAGCGCCTGCGAGACCTTGGGCTTGGCGACGAACGTCCCCTTGCCCTGGATCCGTTCGAGCCGGCCCTCCACGACCAGCTCCTGGAGCGCCTGGCGCACGGTGGTGCGCGAGGTGTCGAACTCGGCCGCCAGGGTGCGTTCGGGCGGCACCGGGGTGCCGGGCGGCAAGGTATCGGTCATGTCGAGGAGATGCCGTTTGAGCCGGTAGTACTTTGGTACGCGCGCGGTGCGCGTACCGTTGCCGGTCTCGCTCCCCGAGCTGCCCCCGTCGGCACCCATGGCCCGCCTCTCCGACGCTTGCGTTGCTGCCGTCACCGGCTCCTCCGTCTGTCGCGGCTCACATGGTGGCACGGTCCGGTCACGGGTCGTCGCCCTCCCTTAGGTGTCGGTCCTATAACGGACGCGAGTGCACTTCTTATACACCCTTGACACCCCTAAAGGTCTAGGCCAAGCTCCCGGTACTGGTCTAAACCATTAAAGACCAGGTCCAGCCCCAGCAGAACTCGTCGAATGTCTTCGCGGTGGGTGGGGTTGCAGCATCCCTGAGGAGGGTTTGACGTGAAGCGCAAGCTCATCGCGGCTATCGGTGTCGCGGGCATGTTGGTTTCGGTCGCGGCGTGTGGTTCGGGCGACGGAGAGTCGTCCGCGGAGCCCAAGGACCGCAAGGAAACCCTGACCGTCTGGCTCATGGGCGAGGCCCGCTCGACCTGGCCGGAGCTGGTCAAGGACACCAACGCCGAGTTCAAGAAGAAGTACCCGAACGTCACGGTCAAGGTTCAGTACCAGCAGTGGGCCGACAAGGTCAAGAAGCTTGACACCTCCCTCGGTGGCGACAAATTCCCGGACGTTGTCGAACTCGGCAACACCGAGACCATGCAGTACATCCTGAATGGTGCACTCGGGGAAATCGACCCCGGCAAGTACGAGAACTCGGACACCTGGATCAAGGGTCTGAAGGACACCTGCACCTTCGAAGGCAAGACGTACTGCGTTCCTTACTACGCCAGTGCCCGTCTGGCCGTCTACAACAAGGACATGCTGAAGGCCGGCACCGGCAGCGACGAGCTCCCGCAGACCGAGGACGAGTTCCTCGCGGCGATGGACAAGGTCTCCGCCTCCCTCGGCAAGAAGGACAAGCGCGCCTCCTCGCTCTACTTCCCGGGCCGCTACTGGTACGCCGCGATGTCCTACGTCGCCGCCTACGGTGGCCAGATAGCCACCTACGACGAGGGCTCCAAGGAGTGGAAGGGCGCGCTCTCCTCCCCCGAGTCGCAGAAGGGCCTGCAGCACTTCGTCGACCTGGTCAAGAAGTACAACAAGGCCGACCAGACGAAGGACGAGCAGGACCACGCCAACGTCATGGCCAACGAGAAGGCCGCGGTCATCTACGGCCAGGCCTGGGAGGCCGGCAGCGTCACGGGTGGCGAGAACGGCAACCCGAAGCTCGAGGGCAAGATCGCCACGGCCGGTATCCCCGGCCCCGAGGGCAAGGCCCTCCCCTCCTTCATCGGCGGCTCTGACCTCGCGACGATCTCCAAGTCCAAGGTCCAGGACCTCGGCCAGGACTGGATCGCCCTCTTCACCAACGCCAAGGGCGGCGACGTCCTCGCCTCGAAGAACGTCCTCCCGAACAACGAGAAGCAGCTCGAGCCGCTGAAGACGAAGCCGGAGACGGCCGCCATCGCCAACGCGGTGCCGGACGCCTGGTTCACGCCGATCGCGCCGGGCTGGGCCTCCGTCGAGAAGGAGGAGATCCTGGAGAACGTCCTCCTGGAGATCCTGAAGGGTGCCTCCGTCGCCGACGCCTCCAAGAAGGCCGACGACAAGATCAACGCCCTGATCAACAAGAAGTCCTGACCTTCCGGTCGCCAGGCGGGGGCCCGGCATCACTGCCGGGCCCCCGCCCTCTTCTCGTAAGTGAACGCCGTGAATTCCGGGGCTCGCCCCGGACCCGCGATGGAAGGTCAGCCACGTGTCTGCCGCTGATACCAAGGCCGTCGGGCCGCCGGTCCCGCTACCGCCCGACCCGCAGCCGACCGGGAAGTCGTCCTCCGAAGACGATGCGCCCCGGGTACAGAAGAGGAAGCGGAAGAAGGGTGAACTCCTCCCCTACTTCCTGATCCTCCCGGCGATCGTGGCGATCGCCGCCGTCTACCTCTACCCGCTCGGCAAGACCGTAGTCATGTCCTTCCAGGACATGGGCCGACGCGAACTGTGGTCCGGAGAGCCCGCCCCCTGGGTGGGCTTCGAACAGTTCACCAACATCCTCGGCGACTCCGAGTTCTGGTGGGTCACCTTCCGCACGATCGTCTTCATGGCCATCTGTGTGACGCTGACGATGGGCATCGGGCTGCTGGTCGCCCTGCTCATGCGACGGCTCTCCACCTGGGTCCGGCTCGTCCTGACGGTGGCCCTGATCGCCGCCTGGTCGATGCCGCTGATGGTCGCCGCCTCGATCTTCCGGTTCATGGCCGACTCCGACTACGGCCTGATCAACACACTGATCGCCAAGGTCGCCGGCGAGGACTGGCTCGGGCACAACTGGTATCTCAACCCGGTCCAGGGCTTCGGCATCATCACCCTGCTGGTCGTCTGGGGCGCCATCCCGTTCGTCGTCGTCACCCTGTACGCCGCCCTCACCCAGGTCCCCCAGGAGCTGGAGGAAGCGGCGGCGCTCGACGGCGCCAGCGCGTACGGCATCTACAAGTTCGTCACCTGGCCGGTCATCAAGCCGGTCTTCACCATGGTCGCCACCCTCTCGGTGATCTGGGACTTCAACGTCTTCGGCCAGATCTGGCTGCTGCGCGGCAACAAGCCCGAGCCGGAGTACGAGACCCTCGGCCTCTACTCCTACTCCAAGGCGTTCGAGTCCACCTCCTTCAGCCAGGGCACCGCGATCGCCCTGATCACGGTGCTGCTGCTGTCCGGCGTGGCCGTGTACTACCTGCGCCAGCTCATGAAGACGGGAGAGGTCGAATGAGCAGCACGACCGAGACACAGGCGCTGCGCCCCGACCGGAAGAAGAGCCGGCTCCACCTGGACATCATCGGCCTCGGCATTGCCGTCGTCATGATCTTCCCGGTCTACTGGCTGGTCATCAGCTCCCTGCGGCCCAACCGCGAGATCCGCAGCTACAACCAGACGCTGTGGCCCACGTCGATCACCTTCGAGAACTTCGAACGCGCGGTCAACCAGCCCAACTTCTCCACCGCCATCCAGTCCAGCCTGATCGTCGCCGTCACCGCGGTGGTCGGCGGCATGATCATCGCGACCCTGGCGGCCCTGGCGATCGGCCGGTTCCGCTTCTTCGGCCGCAAGCCGCTGCTCCTGATCATGATCCTGGTGCAGATGCTGCCGCCCACGGCGATGCTCATCCCGATCTACGCCCAGCTCAACGCCATGGGCGGGATCGACGAGTACTGGGGCCTGATCGTCGTCTACCTGGTCGCCACGCTGCCCTTCGCCACCATCATGATCCGCGGCTTCGTCGTGAACATCCCGGTGGAGCTGGAGGAGTCCGCGATGGTCGACGGCCTCACCCGCTTCGGCGCCTTCCGCAAGGTGGTCTTCCCGCTCCTCGCCCCCGGGCTCGCCGCCGCGTCGATCTTCGCCCTGGTGAACGCGTGGAACGAGTACCTCTTCGCGTACATCCTGATCAACGACAACTCCAAGTACACGCTCAACGTGTGGCTGATGACCTTCACCACCGAGCGCGGAACGGACTACGGCGCACTCATGGCGGCCTCCACCATGATCGCCCTGCCCGTCGTCATCTTCTTCATGATCATCCAGAAGAAGATGGCCGCTGGGCTCACCTCCGGCGCTGTGAAGGGATAGTGCGGTCCCATGACCACCCTGGTTTCCACCACGGACACCCTGACGCGCGACGCGCTCGCGGTGCTCCAGCCCGGATTCACCGGAACCACCGCACCGGACTGGCTGCTGCGCCGCGTCGGTGAAGGGCTCACCTCCGTCGGGCTGTTCGGCCGCAACATCGAGTCGCCCGAGCAGCTCGCCGCCCTCACCGCGCGGCTGCGCTCCGAGCGGGACGATGTCCTCGTCGCCATCGACGAGGAGGGCGGGGACGTGACCCGCCTGGAGGTCAACGAAGGCTCCTCGTTCCCGGGCAACTTCGCCCTCGGCTCCGTCGACGACGTGGACCTGACGAGGGCCGTCGCCCACGAGCTGGGCCGCCGGCTCGCCGTGTGCGGCGTCAACCTGAACTGGGCGCCGTCCGCCGACGTCAACTCCAACCCGGGCAACCCGGTCATCGGCGTACGCTCCTTCGGCGCCGACACCGCTCTGGTGGCCCGGCACACCGCCGCGTACGTGGAAGGGCTCCAGGCCGCCGGCGTCGCCGCCTGCACCAAGCACTTCCCCGGCCACGGCGACACCGCGGTCGACTCGCACCTGGCGACGCCGCGCATCGATGTGGATCTCGACACCCTGCACGCCCGTGAGCTGCTGCCTTTCCGGGCGGCGATCGCGGCGGGTTCCAAATCGGTGATGAGCGCGCATATCCTGCTTCCCGCACTCGACCCGGACCGCCCGGCCACCCTGAGTCCGCGGATCCTCACCGGTCTGCTCCGTCAGGAGCTGGGCTACGACGGCCTGATCGTCACCGACGGCGTGGAGATGGAAGCCATCTCCAAGACCTACGGCATCGAGCGCGGATCGGTCCTCGCGATCGCCGCGGGCGCCGACGCGATCTGCGTCGGCGGCGGGCTGGCCGACGAGGAGACGGTGGTGGCCCTGCGCGACGCCCTCGTGGCGGCGGTACGGAGCGGGGAACTGCCCGAGGAGCGGCTCGCGGACGCGGCCGCCCGTGTACGAGCCCTCGCGTCCTGGACGCAGGGGGCCCGGGGGGACGTCCCGGAGCCGGGCGCGGAAGTGCAGGAGGGGACCGCGCCCGGCACCGGAGTCAGCTCCGACATCGGCCTGGTGGCCGCCCGCCGCGCGGTGAAGGTCACCGGCACCGGCGCCCGGCTGACCGAGCCGGGTTACGTCGCGGAGTTCTCCGCGGTGGCCAACATCGCCGTCGGCGACGAGACCCCCTGGGGCATCGCCGCCGGCCTCACCCGCCTCCTCCCCGGCACCGAGGCAGGCCGCTACACCAGTGAGAGCGCCGATCCGGCGGCCGAGGCGGTCGCGGCGGCAGGGGAGCGGCGCATCGTCGCGGTGGTCCGCGACGAACACCGTCACACCTGGATGCGCGAGGCCCTGGACGCCCTGCTGACAGCGCGCCCGGACACGATCGTGGTCGAGATGGGCCTGCCGGCGTCCACGCCGAGAGGCGCACTGCACATCGCCACGCACGGCGCGTCGAAGGCCTGCGGCCAGGCGGCGGCGGAGGCGGTGGCGGACACGTCCAGTCCGTCCGGCGTCTGAGGACGAGGCCGCAAGGCCGGAAATCGAGCCCGTCCGGCGATCGAGCACAGAGCCTCTCGCCGGACGGGCGGCACAACGGGAAGGGCCAGGATGCCTCACGGCGTCCTGGCCCTTCCCGCACGTACAGCCCGGCCGTACGCCCTACAAGCCCTGCCAAGCCGGCTTGGCCGCGTACGTGGCCCGGAAGTAATCCGCCAGCTTCAGCTTCGACGCCGCAGCCTCGTCGACCACCACCGTCGCATGCGGATGCAGCTGAAGCGCCGACGCCGGCACGATCGAGGCGACCGGCCCCTCCACCGTCTGCGCCACGGCCTCCGCCTTGCCCTCACCCGTGGCCAGCAGGATCGGATGCCGCGCGTCCAGGATCGTCCCGATGCCCTGGGTGATCACATGGTGCGGCACCTGCTCGATGTCGTCGTCGAAGAAGCGCGCGTTGTCCACCCGGGTCTGCTCGGTCAGCGTCTTGATCCGGGTGCGCGAGGCGAGCGACGAGCACGGCTCGTTGAAGCCGATGTGCCCGTCGGTGCCGATGCCGAGCAGCTGGAGGTCGACCCCGCCGGCCTCCGCCAGCGCCCGGTCGTACGCCTCACAGGCCGCCTGGACGTCCTCGGCCGAGCCGTCCGGGCCCATGAAGGACGCCTCGGAGAGCCCGAGCGGCTCGACGACCTCACGGAGCACCACGGAACGGTACGACTCCGGGTGGCCGGCGGGCAGCCCGACGTACTCGTCCAGCTGGCAGATGCGGGCACGCGAGGCGTCGACGGACCCGGCGGCGACCTTGGCCGCCAGCGCTCGGTAGATGGGCAGCGGGGTAGAACCGGTGGCAACGCCGAGCAGGGCGTCGGGCTTGCGGCTGAGCAGGGCGGCGATGGCCTCCGCGATCAGTTCGCCGCCTGCCGTGGCGTCCGGGACGATGACAACTTCCACGCTATGCCTGCCGATCTGATGAGTGGAACCCTGTGGTATAGACCAATCAAGGTTCCAATCTAGCAGAATCGGGCAGCTGCGCGGTGAACAGCTCACGGATCGGTCCGCCCGCCCGGCCCCGCTGGCGGACCCCGCCGTCGGCTGGTCGACTTGTCCGGTACGGCGCCGGCGGCGCGGTCCGCGGGCGGCTCCGTACGCCGCCACCACCGCCACCGCCAACCGACACCGCATGGGAGGCACCCCACATGTCAGCCACCCCTCCGCCCGCCCCGGACGACCCGCGCGATGTGCCCGGCCGCATCATGTCCGGCGAGATGGCCGAGCAGCCCGCGATGCTGCGGCGCATCCTCGACCAGGGTGCGCCCCGCATCCGCGAGGTGGCCGCCGAGATCGCCGCCAGGAAGCCGCGCTTCGTCCTGCTCACCGCGCGCGGCACCTCCGACAACGCGGCGCTCTACGCGAAGTACCTGCTGGAGATCCGTCTCGGCCTGCCCTGCGGCCTCGCCTCCATGTCCACCACGACGGCGTACGGGGCCAAGCCCGATCTGCGGGACGTCCTGGTGATCACCGTCAGCCAGTCGGGCGGCTCACCGGACCTGGTGGCCTCCACCCGGGCCGCCCGCGAGGCCGGCGCGGTCACCCTCGCCGTCACCAACAACCCGGACTCCGCGCTCGCCGCCGTGTCCGAGTACCACATCGACATCCTGGCGGGCCCGGAGAAGGCGCTCCCGGCCACCAAGACGTACACCGCCTCCCTGCTCTCCCTCTACCTCTTCGTGGCGGGCCTGGCGGGCGAGGACGGTACGGAGGCCGCCTCGGCCCTGCCCGACCTGGCGGACGCGATCCTGGGCCGCCGGGCCGAGGTCGAGGCACTGGCCTCCCGCTACCGCTTCGCCGGGCGCATGGTGATCACCTCGCGCGGCTACGGCTACCCCACCGCCAAGGAGGCGGCCCTGAAGCTCATGGAGACCAGCTACATCCCGGCTCTCTCCTACTCCGGCGCCGACCTCCTCCACGGTCCGCTGGCGATGGTCGACAACGTCTCCCCGGTGATCGCCGTGGTCACCGACGGCCGCGGCGGCGAGGCCCTCCAGCCGGTCCTGGACCGCCTGCGCGGACGCGGCGCGGACCTCTTCGTGGTCGGACCGAAGGCGCACGTGGAGGCGGCGTCGGCGGGCTTCTCACTGCCGACCTCGGGCGTCCCGGAGGAACTGCAGCCGATCCTGGAGATCCTGCCGCTGCAGATGCTCGCGTACGAGGTCACCATCGCCCGGGGCCAGGACCCGGACTCACCACGCGCGCTGGCGAAGGTCACGGAGACGCGCTGAGAAGCTGTCCGTGCGGCCCCGAAAATATGCGGCCCCGGAAACGTATGGCCTCGAAAACACCCGCGGGCCGCGGCGCCAGGACGGGACCCTCAGCCCGCCCGGCACCGCAGCCCGGAGCAGTGGGCCTGCCTTTCGGAACAGGCCGGCCCTTCCGGCCGGCGGTGTGCGGTGCCTCCGGCCACATGAGGCACCGGCGCGGTCAGGGCAGAGAGCGCCGGGTGCCTCGGTCCACTCTCCTGTGCGGGGAGAGCGGAGGTCTTGGTGAACTCATTGTGGACTAGACCAATTGGCTGTGTCCATCCATGTGCACGACATTCTCCGGCCGCACACGGGGCGCTGTCCATCGCCTTCCGGCGCCCCACCCTGTCGCACGGCGCCCCGGGCCGATCGGTTCGAACACGTCCGTCGACCCCGGGTACGCTCCACGGGTGCCCTCCATGAACGATCTCGTCCGCCAGCACACCGCCCTGAGCGACACCGACCTGGAGTGGCTCCACCTCCTGGTCTCGGAGTGGCAGCTGCTCTCCGACCTCTCCTTCGCCGACCTCGTGCTGTGGGTGCCCACCCGTGACGGCACCCGGTACGTCTCCGTCGCCCAGATGCGGCCCAACACCGGCCCCACCTCCTACCAGGACGACATGGTCGGCCACCTGGTGCCGCGCGGTCGCCGCCCGCTGCTGGACGCGGCTCTGGACGAGGGCCGGATCGTGCGCGAGGGCGACCCGGAGTGGCGCGAGGAGGTCCCCGTACGGGTCGAGTCCATCCCCGTACGCCGTGACGGCCGGGTCCTCGGCGTGATCGCCCGGAACACCAACCTGCTCACCGTCCGCACCCCCTCCCGGCTGGAGCTCACCTACCTTCAGTCCGCCTCCGACCTGGCCCAGATGATCGCCGCAGGCGCCTTCCCGTTCCCCGGCCAGCAGGTCGACATGGACGCCTCGCCGCGCGTCGGTGACGGCCTGATCCGGCTGGACGCGGACGGCGTCGTCCAGTACGCCAGCCCCAACGGCCTCTCCGCCTACCACCGCCTCGGTCTCGCCTCCGACCTGGTCGGCCACCACCTCGGCACCACCACCGCCGAACTGGCGCCCTCCCGCGGCCCGGTGGACGAAGCGCTGGTCAAGGTGGCCAGCGGGTACGCGCCGCGCGAGTTCGAGGTGGAGGGCGAGGGCGGAGTGATCCAGCTGCGGGCCATCCCGCTCAAGCCCAAGGGCGTCCGCATCGGCTCGCTGGTCCTCCTCAGGGACGTCACCGAACTCCGTCGCCGCGAGCGCGAGTTGATCACCAAGGACGCGACCATCCGGGAGATCCACCACCGGGTGAAGAACAACCTCCAGACGGTGGCCGCCCTGTTGCGGCTCCAGTCCCGCCGGATGGATTCCGAGCAGGGGCGCGAGGCGCTCAACGAGGCGGTCCGGCGCGTCGGTTCGATCGCGATCGTCCACGAGACGCTCTCGCAGAACCTGGACGAGCGCGTCGAGTTCGACGAGATCGCCGACCGGGTCATCGCGATGGTCTCGGAGATCTCTCCGGGCAAGGTGACCTGCCGGCGCATCGGACGCTTCGGCATCCTGGACGCCGAGGTCGCCACCCCGCTCTCCATGGTGCTCACCGAAGTCCTGCAGAACGCCCTGGAACACGCGTTCGCGGTGGCGGATCAGGGCACGGTGGAGGTCTCGGCCGTACGCGGCGGGTCGCCGACCGAGGGCCGGCTGCTCATCACCGTGACCGACGACGGACGCGGTCTGCCCGAGGGGTTCGACCCGCAGCGGGCCGGGAACCTGGGGCTCCAGATCGTACGGACGCTGGTGGAGGGCGAGTTGGGTGGCACGTTCGGCATGGTCCCGGCGCCGGAGCGCGGCACCCAGGTGGTGCTGGACCTGCCGGTGCGCGGTGACAAGTAGTCACACGGCTGGGGGGCACACAGCGAAGCGGGCCCGGACCGTGATGACGGTCCGGGCCCGCTCCGTGATGCTCACGATGCGATGCGCTCCGGGGTACTGCGCGCTGCGACTCGAAGGCGGGGCTGTGCGCACGCTCTGTACGCGCCGCCTGGCTGAGGCGTGTTCGTGGGGGGCGTCGGTCAGGCGCTGGCGTTACGCGCCCGGTTGCGAGCGGCGCGGCGCTTCATCGCGCGGCGCTCGTCCTCGCTGAGGCCACCCCAGACGCCGGAGTCCTGGCCGGACTCGAGCGCCCACTGCAGGCACTGCTCCATGACGGGGCAGCGACGGCAGACGGCCTTGGCTTCCTCGATCTGCAGCAGCGCGGGACCGGTGTTGCCGATGGGGAAGAACAGCTCGGGGTCTTCCTCACGACAAACGGCGTTGTGACGCCAGTCCATGGCTGCTACCTCTCCTTGGTATTACACGTTTGTTGCTTGTGAATGTGAACGCTTTCACGAATCCCCCCACGGATGACGGGCCGACTCCCAGAAGCACTGGGTGTGGTCTGTGATGGTGAGGAGGGGTTCTGGCTCTCAGGGAGGCCGGTGTTGCGGGCCGTCCCGATCGCCATGTAGAGATTCGCAAACCTCGGCGGCGGATACAACCCCTTCTGGAAAGTTTTTTTTGATTCCTCGGTGTCGACTAGGTCACAGCCGCACTTCTAAGGGGTGGGGGCCAGGCCAAACGTTCGAGTTAAAGGACTTTAGGCCCTTCCACTCACACAATCACACGCAGTGCACGGCGTACGCCTGTGAACGTCACGCTCGTGCGCAGTCCTAGGTGGTCGCCGTCCATCTGGAAGGGCAGCGGAACCTTTGAATGCAAGGTGAAGTCCGTGAGGTCATGCAGTGAAACGGCGTGCTTCCCGCGCGGCCCTCTGTCAGGGCTCGAAGTGAGCAGCTGCGTGCCGTACAGGGCCACCGCCGAGGTCGACAGACGCTTCAGTCCGAGGACGTCCAGAGCGGTGTCGAAGGAGGCCTTCGGGGAGGCGTACACCGGACGATTCCCCAGGTAGGTCCAGGGGGCGGTGTTGCAGATTATGGACAGCGCGAGGTCGGTGACGGGCTCCTGGCCGGGCACGTCGAGTGTGATCGTCCCGTGTCTGCGATGGGCCTCGTTGAGGAACTGGCGGACCACCTGGCGTACGTACAGCGCGTGTGTCGACCGCTTGCCGTGCTCGCGTTTCTGTTCGACCCGGCCGACCACTCCGGCGTCGAAACCGAGACCCGCGCAGAAAGTGAACCAGCGTTCGGGTACGGACTCGTCCTCGGTGCCCGGAGTGCCGGCGGCCAGGCCCAGACCGACCGTGCGTTCGGTCCGGTGCTCCAGAGCGTCCAGGATCGCGCCGGTCGCCTCCACCGCGTCGTTGGGCAGTCCCAGGGCGCGCGCGAAGACATTGGTGGAGCCGCCGGGGACCACGGCGAGCTTCGGCAGTCCCTCTGGATCCGGGCCCCGGTGCAGCAGCCCGTTCGCGACCTCGTTCACCGTGCCGTCGCCGCCCAGGGCGACCACCAGGTCGATGTCGTCGCTGTCGGCCGCCCGCCGCCCCAGATCCCGCGCGTGACCCCGGTACTCCGTGGTCACCGCCTCCAGCTTCATCTCGCTGGCCAGAGCGTGGATGAGGACGTCACGGGTGCGGGCACTGGTGGTGGTGGCTGCCGGGTTGACCACGAGAAGTGCGCGCATGTCCGTCAGAGTACCTACCGGGTGGTTCGGTACCGAAGTCGCGGTTCGCTCAGCTCAGAGCCGGTCACGTTCCGTGATCCTCCGCCGTACGCGCTCGGCGTCGGCACTCCTCGTACGTGATGTGCGCCGCGCCCGCGCCCCCCGGCTTCACTTCCGGGGCCCGGGGATGCCAACCTGAAGGGCGTGAGCACTGAAGCGACCCCCTCCGCCCCCTCGCCCGCCGCGACGGAGCGCCCGCGAAGGATCACCGCCCTCGCCGGGATCAACGCCCTCGAAGGCGCCGCACTCGCGGTCAGCGGGCTCTACCTGCTGGTCATGGGGGTGCTCGGGCGTCCCGAGAGCCCGCAGCAGGCGGAGACGGTCGGCATCACGTTGATCGCGCTCGGCGCCATTCCGCTCATCGCCGCCCGCGGCCTGATGCTGCTGCGGAGCTGGAGCCGGGGTCCGGCGCTGATCACACAGATCATGGCGCTGCCGGTGGCCTGGACGCTGCTGCGCTCCCAGGGCGCGCTGATCCCGGCCGGGATCGTCCTGGCGGCGGTCGCCGTGACCGGTCTGGCGTTCGTCCTCAACCCGGCGACCACCCGGATCCTCGGCCTGCGCAGGGGCGCCGGAGCCGACCCGGAAGCCTGAGCGACTCCCGAAGCCTGCGCGAACCCGGAGGCCCGCGCGAACCCGGGAGGTCTGAGCCCCGGGACCCGTGGCGCCCTGCGGAGGGCCGTCCTACTCCTCGACGAGCAGGCGCTCGCGCAGCTGGGCCAGCGTGCGGGCCAGCAGCCGGGAGACGTGCATCTGCGAGATTCCGACCTCCTGGGCGATCTGCGACTGGGTCATGTTGCCGAAGAACCGCAGCAGCAGGATGCGTTTCTCGCGCGGCGGCAGATCCTCCAGGAGCGGCTTGAGCGACTCCCGGTACTCCACGCCCTCCAGCGCCTCGTCCTCCGAGCCCAGCGTGTCCGCGACCGCCGGCGACTCGTCGTCGGTGTCCGGCACGTCCAGCGAGAGCGTGCTGTACGCGTTGGCCGACTCCAGGCCCTCCAGCACCTCCTCCTCGGAGATGCCGAGCCGCTCGGCCAGCTCGTGCACGGTCGGCGAGCGGCCGTGCTGCTGGGAGAGCTCCGCGGTGGCCGTGGTCAGCGAGAGCCGCAGCTCCTGAAGGCGGCGCGGCACCCGCACCGCCCAGCCCTTGTCCCGGAAGTGGCGCTTGATCTCGCCGACGACCGTGGGCGTCGCGTACGTCGAGAACTCCACGCCCCGGTCCGGGTCGAAGCGGTCCACCGACTTGATCAGCCCGATCGTGGCGACCTGCGTCAGGTCGTCCAGCGGCTCCCCGCGGTTGCGGAAGCGCCGGGCCAGGTGCTCCACCAGCGGCAGATGCATCCGTACCAGCCGGTTGCGCAGCTCCGCCTTCTCCGCGGAGCCGTCGGGAAGCTCCCGCAACTCGATGAACAGGGCCCGGGCCCCGCTGCGGTCGTGTGGATCGTGGTGCCCGTGCTCGCTCATCTGGCCCGCCCGCTCCTGCGACTGCTCCACCGCGACGTTGAGCCCCTGGGACCCGTCCGCTCCGTCCACCGGATGCGGCCGGGCCTGTTGCTCCGGGATGCCTGCTGGGCGCACCACCCCGGGTCGGATCGTCTCGTCCCGCACAGGGCCGTCCCCGTTCCCGTCGCTCACGCCGGCCCGGGGCCCGCGCCGCGCTGTTTGTAGAGGCTGATGCTGACCGTACGGTCGTCGGCGACCGTCGACTCGACCTTGCCGGCCAGTGCGGAGAGCACCGTCCAGGCGAAGGTGTCACGCTCCGGTGCGCGGCCGTCCGTCGTGGGGGCCGACACCGTCACCTCGAGAGAGTCGTCGATGAGCCGGAACACGCAGCTGAGGACGGAGCCGGGCACGGCCTGCTGAAGCAGGATCGCGCAGGCCTCGTCGACCGCGATGCGAAGATCCTCGATCTCGTCGAGAGTGAAGTCCAAACGCGCTGCGAGACCGGCCGTGGCCGTTCGCAACACCGACAGGTAGGCACCCGCAGCGGGCAGCCGGACCTCTACGAAGTCCTGATTCCCGGGCTCGCCTGCGATCTGGGACACCCTCACCTCCAAGGTGGCACAAACTCTTTCGAGGCTCCGGGAAGGGTGGCCCGGAGCCATACGGTCGGTCGACGGTTCTCAGCTCGGCGACGCTATCGGATCCATGATGCAGTGTCGCCCGCACCCCATCCCCCGGCCGTCACTCATGGTAAACCCATGAGTACGTACAGTGGCTAGGGGTCTGCGGCGTCCAATTACGAAGAACCGGCGCCGGATTGACGTACCCAGACGTCAGACGATCGAACCGTCCTCGAAGCACCAGCGCCAGCTCTCGCCCGGTTCGAAGCTCCGCATCACCGAGTGACCGGTCTCCCGGAAGTGCCCGGTGGCGTGCCGCAGGGGCGAGGAATCGCAGCAGCCGACGTGCCCGCAGGTCAGGCAGAGCCGCAGCTGCACGGGATGGGTCCCGGCCGCCAGGCACTCGGGGCAGGTCTCCCCGAGCGGTACGGGCTCGGGGCGTGGCAGATCCGCTACGTGCGCACACTCGCTCATGATGGGCAGGTTACGACGGATCCTAGGACGGTGAGATGGACGCGCTGCCGCTGGTGGCGCTGGTCGCGGCCAGCGCGGCGGTCGCCGGAGCGGCGCGCCGTACCCCGGTCCCCGCGCCGCTCGTCCTGGTCGCCGTGGGCCTGATCGCGGGCCTGGTGCCGGGCGTCCCGACGTACCACCTGGACGCGCACATCGTGCTCCCGCTGCTGCTGCCACCGCTGCTCTACACGGCCGCCGTCGACAGCTCCTACCTCGACCTGCGGGCCAACATCCGGCCGGTAGCGCTGCTCTCCGTGGGCTACACGCTCTTCGCCACCGTCGCCGTGGGATGGCTGGCCCATCTGGCCATCCCTGAGCTGCCGCTGACCGCCGCGCTCGTCCTGGGGGCGGTGGTGGCGCCGCCGGACGCCGTGACGGCCGCCGCGATCGCCCGCCGGGTCGGGCTGCCCGCGCGGGTGACGACCATCCTTCAGGGTGAGTCGCTGGTGAACGACGCCACCGCGATCACCGCCTTCCGGGTGGCATTGGCGGCAGCGGTGGGGGAGGGGATGACGTGGGCCTCCGGGATCGCGGAGTTCCTGCTGGCGGCGGTCGGCGGGGTCGGGGTCGGGCTGCTGCTTATGGTGCCGCTGCACTGGCTTCGCACGCATCTGAAGGAGGCCCTGCTCCAGAACACGCTCTCTCTTCTGATCCCGTTCGTGGCGTACGCGGCGGCCGAACGGGTGCACGCCTCCGGAGTCCTCGCCGTGGTCGTCGTCGCGCTCTATCTGGGACACCGCTCCTGGCAGGTCGACTTCGCCACCCGCCTCCAGGAGGCCGCCGTCTGGAAGATGGTGGCCTTCATCCTGGAGTCCACGGTCTTCGCCCTGATCGGGCTCCAGCTGCCGTTCGTCCTGAAGGGGCTCGAAGCGGGCGGCGCGGTGGCGGCGCTCGGCTACGCCGCGATCGTGTTCGTCGCGGTCGTCGTGGTCCGCTTCATCTGGGTCTACCCGGCCACCTATCTGCCCCGATGGCTCTCGCGGCGCGTACGGGAGCGGGAGCCGGGCACCGACTGGACCGCGCCGCTGATCGTCGGCTGGGCCGGGATGCGCGGCGTCGTCTCGCTCGCCGTCGCCTTCTCGATCCCGCTGGTCACTCACGACGGCGAGCCGTTCCCGGCCCGCAACCTGGTGCTGTTCCTGACCTTCACCACGGTGATCGCCACGCTGGTGATCCAGGGGCTGACCCTGCCCGTCCTCGTCCGCGTACTGAAGCTGCCGGGGCGCGACCCGCAGGCCGAGACGCTCATCGAGGCGCAGGCCCAGAGCGAGGCGTCGGTGGCCGCAGAGGCCCGCCTGGACGAGCTGCTCGCCGACCCGCACAACAGCCTGCCGCCGCCGCTGGCCGACCGGCTGCGCGCTGTGCTGGAGCGCCGCCGCAACGCCGTCTGGGAGCGGCTGGGCGCGGCCGACCCGGTCACCGGCGAATCGGCGGACGACACCTACCGGCGGCTCTCCCGCGAGATGATCGAGGCCGAACGGGAGGTCTTCGTCAAGCTCCGGGACGAGCGGCGGATCGACGACGAGATGATGCGTACGCTGCTGCGCCGGCTGGACCTGGAGGAGGCGGCCGCCTACCGGGAGACGGACGAGTCCTGAGGGAGCGCTGTACGGGTCGGTGGCTCGGGCGTGCCGGTGATCACCGCGCTCACCCGGCTGCCCGGAGTGAAAGCGCCCTCCTCGGCCAGGACCGACAGCGCGAACAGCAGCTTGGCGACGTAGACCCGCTCCACCGGCAGCCCGTGCCGGTCCTCGAAGTCCGCGGCGAAGGCGTCCAGTTCCGGAGTCGTACGGGCGTAGCCGCCGAAGGTGAAGCGCGTCTCCAGCGACCAGTTCCCGGCCGGACCGCCGAACGCCTCGTGCTGGAGCGCCGCGACGGCCTCGCCGAGGAAGCCGCCGCGCAGCACCGGTACGCCGAGCGCGCGCTGTCGGTCGTCCAGCCCGGCCGCGAGCCCGGCGAGGGTACCGCCGGTCCCGCAGGCCACAGCAGCCACATCGGTGAGCCCGCGCAACTCCTGCCCCAGCGCTGCGCAGCCCTGTGCGGCCAGGGCGTTGCTGCCGCCCTCCGGGATCACCTCCACGTCCCCGAAGAGGCTCAGCAGCGCCTCCAGGACCTCGGGTGAGGCCTTCGCGCGGTAGGTCGTACGGTCCACGAAGTGCAGCCTCATGCCGTCGGCGGCGCACCGGGCGAGGGACGGGTTGAGCGGGCGGTGTGCCAGTTCGTCTCCGCGTACGACCCCGATGGTGGGGAAGCCCAGCAGCCGGCCGGCCGCTGCGGTGGCCCGGAGGTGGTTGGAGTAGGCGCCGCCGAACGTCAGCACGGTCCGCCCGGCGGCCGCCTCCAGGTTGAGGACCAGCTTGCGCCACTTGTTGCCCGGCAGCTCGGTGTGGATCAGGTCGTCCCGCTTGAGGAGGAGCGTGATCCCGCGCCGGTCGAAGCGGTCGTCCCGGACCTCCTGGAGCGGGGACGGCACCCTGGGGCGCAGGAGGGTCTCGGGGCGGTTCACCTGCCTATTGTGGCCTGCCCCCGGCGGCACCCCCTTTTCATGAGCTCGCCAGCCACAGGTCCGGGCCGAAGACCTCGTAGTGGATGTCGGCCGGGCGCACTCCGGCGTCCAGCAGCCGGGTGCGGACCGTGCGCATGAAGGGGAGCGGGCCGCAGAGGTAGGCGTGGGTGCCCGGCAGGACGGTGATGCCGTTCAGGTCGACGAGGCCGGTGCGGTGGGCCGGGTGGCCCGCCTCCGGGGTCTCGTACCAGAAGTGCGGCTCGGCCTGCGGGAGCTTCTCCGTCAGCTGGACGTGGTGGGTGCGCAGGGCGTGGTCGGCGGAAGAGCGGTCGCCGTGCACGACGGTGACCGGGCGGTCGTGGCCCTGCTCGGCCAGGTACTCCAGCATCGACAGCATGGGCGTGCAGCCGATCCCGGCCGAGGCCAGCAGGAGAGGCGCGTCCAGGTGGCCGAGGACCAGGTCCCCGTAGGGGACGGAGACGCGCAGCCGGTCGCCGGCGCGGGCGTGCTCGTGCAGGTGGCGGGAGACCTCGCCGTCGGGGGCCGCCGCTCCGCGCACCCGCTTCACCGTGATGGAGCGCAGCCGGGAGCCTGGCGAGGAGGAGAGGCTGTACTGGCGTATCTGCCGGGCGCCGTCCGCCAGTTCCACCTGGACGGAGACGTACTGGCCGGGCCGGAAGGCGGGAGCCTCGCCGCCGTCCGCCGGCCGCAGGTGGAACGTGGCGACGTCCTCGGTCTCCGCGATCCGGGCGGCGACCTCCCACTCCCGCCACACATCGCCCGCGACCACTCCCTGCTGGGCGTACAGCCGTGCCTCGATGGCGATGAGGGCGTTCGCCATCAGCCAGTAGACCTCGTCCCAGGCCGCGGCGACCTCAGGGGTGACCGCGTCACCCAGTACGTCGCCGATCGCGGTGAACAGGTGCGTGTGGACGACCTCGTACTGCTCCGGGGTCACGCCCAGCGAGGCGTGCTTGTGCGCGATCCGGTTCAGCATCACGTCGGGCCGGGTGCCGGGGTGCTCGACCAGCGCGGTCGCGAACGCGGCGATGGACCCGGCGAGGGCTCGGCGCTGGTCGCCGGAGGCCTGGTTGCCCCGGTTGAACAGATCGCGCAGCAGCTCGGGGCGGGCGGCGAACAGCTTCGTGTAGAAGAGGTCGGCGATGTCACCGATGGCCGCGCCGACGGCGGGGAGGGTGGCGTGGACGGTGGCGGTGGACCGGTCGGAGAGCATGACGGAGAGGCTCCTCTTTGAATTGGTATCCAGGATGCTTATTTTTGAGCGGAAGGGACCCGGCCCATGGCTCGGGCGGGTGTGCCGGGAAGGCCGGGGCTCGGGTCAGTCCTGCGGCGGGCCGCTGCCGATGCCGAGCAGGAGGGGGCCGGTGGGGGAGGCGACGAGATCGGTGACGGTGATCGGGTCGAGCGAGGCGTAGAAGGCGTCCTGGGCCTTCCGCAGGGCGCCGCGCAGCCGGCAGCCGGAGCGCAGCGGGCACGGGGTGTCGCCCTCGCACTCCACCACGTCGTCCGTGCCCTCCAGCTCCCGTACGAGAGCGCCGATCGAGGCGGAGCGTCCGGCCGAGGTGAGCGTGAGGCCGCCGCCCCGGCCGCGGCGGGCGTCGAGCAGGCCCAGGTGCTGGAGGCGGGCGACGACCTTGGCGGTGTGGGTGTACGGCACCCGCATGGTGTCCGCCACCTCGCGCGTGGTCGGCGGGTCCGCGCCCTCCGCGACTGCCAGCCGCATGAGCACGCGGAGCGCCACATCGGTGAATCTGGTCAGCCGCATGGCTTGATCCTAGATAAGTGGTATGCGGGATGCAAGTTTTATGGCCCGTGGGGTGACGAGGAGCAACGTGCCCCGACCGAAGGCCGATTAGTCACACTCTTTTGTGTAATGGCGGGCGGCGTCCTCCGCTGAAAGGCTTCTCCAGCAGGTCAGTCCAAGATCGAGAGGACGTCAGATGTCCGTTGGTGAAGAGGTTCGCGACACGCAGGCGCCGCCGCAGCAGAGTCTGGGGACAGCGGCTGCGCGGAACCTCGCGACGACCACCAAGTCCGCGCCGCAGATGCAGGAGATCACCTCACGGTGGCTGCTGAAGATGCTGCCGTGGGTGCAGGTACAGGGCGGTACGTACCGGGTGAACCGTCGGCTCAGCTATTCGGTCGGTGACGGCCGGGTGACCTTCGTCCAGACCGGGGGCCGGGTGGCCGTGATCCCCGCCGAGCTGGGGGAGCTGCCCGCTCTGCGTGATTTCGGGGACGAGGAGGTCCTCGCCGAGCTCGCCCGCAGGTGCGAGCAGCGGGACGTGGCGGCGGGGGAGGTGCTCGCCACTTCGGGGGACGCGGCGGACCGGGTCTTCCTGCTGGCGCACGGCAAGGTCGAGAAGATCGGCATCGGTCTCTACGGGGACGAGACGGAGCTCGAAGTCCTGGCCGACGGAGCGTACTTCGGTGACCAGAGCCTGGTCGACGGCGACGCCGTCTGGGAGTACACGGCCCGGGCCGTCACGGCCTGCACGCTGCTGACGCTCAGCCGTGCGGACGTGTTCAACCTCGCGGAGCGCGCGGAGCCGCTCCGCGCCCATCTCGCCGGTCTGCTCTCCATCCCGCACCAGCGGACCAACAAGTACGGCGAGGCGGCGATCGACCTTTCCGCCGGCCATGTCGGCGAGGCCGTCGTCCCGCACACCTTCGTCGACTACGACGCGGCGCCCCGCGAGTACGAACTGAGCGTCGCGCAGACGGTGCTGAAGGTGCACAGCAGGGTCGCCGACCTCTACAACCAGCCGATGAACCAGACCGAGCAGCAGTTGCGGCTCACGGTCGAGGCGCTCCGCGAGCGCCAGGAGCACGAGCTGATCAACAACCGGGAGTTCGGCCTCCTCAACAACTGCGACTACGGCCAGCGGCTCCAGCCGCACGACGGGGTGCCCAGCCCCGACGACATGGACGAGCTGCTCTCGCGCCGACGCGGATCGAAGCTTTTCCTCGCCCACCCGCGTGCCATCGCCGCCTTCGGCCGCGAGTGCAACCGGCGCGGACTCGTCCCGGAGAGCGTGGACATCGGCGGCCACCACGTGCCGGCCTGGCGCGGGGTGCCGATCTTCCCGTCCAACAAGATCCCGGTCACCGACGCCCGTACCACCTCCATCATCTGCATGAGGACCGGTGAGGCCGAACAGGGCGTCATCGGCCTCCAGCAGACCGGTATCCCGGACGAGATCGAGCCGAGCCTCTCGGTCCGCTTCATGGGCATCGACGAGCAGGCGATCATCTCCTACCTGGTGACTGCGTACTACTCGGCCGCCATCCTGGTACCGGACGCCCTCGGCGTACTGGAGAACGTGGAGGTGAGCCGCTGGCGCTGACCCCGTGTCACCCCCGGCGGCCCGGTCGGCCGACACCGGCCGGGCCGCCGGGGCCCCGCCCTATCGCACCGCCCCAGGGAGTGACCGTGACCATGACCAGTACGGACGCAGCGACGGAAGGGCACGAGGCCGCGGCGCTGCTGGAGCACACCCGCGCCATCGTCGACCCGCATCTGCGAACGGCCGTGGAATCGCTGCCCGGTGGGATGCGCCGGATCGCGATGTACCACTTCGGCTGGGAGAACGCCGACGGCACCCCGGCCGCCGGACAGGCGGGCAAGGCCATCCGGCCGGCGCTCGTGCTGGCCGCCGCCCGGGCGCTGGGCGGCGATCCGGAACGCGCCGTGCGCGCCGCCGTCGCCGTCGAGCTCGCGCACAACTTCACGCTCCTCCACGACGACGTCATCGACGAGGACACCACCCGCAGACACCGGCCCACCGCCTGGGCCGTCTTCGGCGTCCCGGACGCGATCATCACCGGCGACGCCATGCTGGCCCTCGCCCAGCGGCTGCTCGCCGAGGACACCCACCCGGCCGCACAACGAGCCTCCGCCCGCCTCTCCTCCTGCATCATCGAACTCTGCGCGGGCCAGCAGGCCGACTGTGCCTTCGAGGAGCGCGGCCCGGACGAGGTCACGCTCGACGAGTGCCTGACCATGGCGACCGCCAAGACCGGCGCGCTGCTCGGCTGCGCCTGCGCGCTCGGCGCCCTCTACGCCGGTGCAGAGGACCGGGCCGTCCGCGCCATGGACGGCTTCGGGCGGGAAGCCGGTCTCTCCTTCCAGCTCATCGACGACCTGATCGGCATCTGGGGCGATCCGGCCCGTACCGGCAAACCCGTCGGCGCGGACCTGGCGGCCCATAAGAAGTCGCTGCCCGTGGTGGCGGCCCTGACCTCCGGCACTCCGGCCGCCGCCGAGCTCGCCGCGCTCTACCGGGGCCCCTTGTCCACCGCCGCGGAGGTGGACCGCGCCGCCGACGCCGTGGACCGGGCCGGCGGCCGGGACTGGGCGCAGGTCTGCGCGGCCGACCGGATGGCCCGGGCGGTGCACCACCTCTCGCGCGCGGTCCCCGACCCGGACGGAGCCGGTGACCTGCTGGCCCTGGCCGAATTCGTCACCCGCCGCACCAGCTGACCGGCCTGATCCGGCCGGTCCAGGACCCATCAACTCTAGTATTCCGGAGGTTGGTTGAGAGCTGAGAGTCAAAGCAGCGGGCGAAGGGGCGGAAGCCGGTCATGGGCATACGGATACAGCGGGCGGACCAGGACGACAGGGAGCTGGTCGTCTCGGTCCTGGAAGAGGCCTTCCACCACGACCCGGTCAGCAGCTGGGTCTTTCCGGACGAGGCGCACCGGCGGGCGGTGCACGGCAGGTTCCTCGGTGTCTTCGCCGACATCACCCTCGCCGAAGGCCGTATCGACGTGGCCGAGGACGGTGCGGCCGTGGCCCTGTGGCTGCCGGTGCCCGCGGGCGCACCCGAGGAGGAGGACCCCACGCCCGCCCTGATGCGGCAGACCGCCGATCCGGACAACGAGCGGTGCGAACTGGTCGGACGGCTGACCGGGAAGGTGCACCCGCACGACCGCGCCCACACCTACCTCCTCATGATCGGCGTCTCTCCGCACCGGCAGGGCGAGGGCATCGGGGCCGAGCTGGTCCGGGCGGAGCTGGAGAGCTGCGACCGCGACGGCGTACCCGCCTATCTGGAGGCGAGCAGCGCCCGCAGCCGTACGCTCTACGAACGGCTCGGCTTCCACTTCATGGGCCGCGCCGTCGAGCTGCCGGACGGCCCGTCGATGTGGCCCATGTGGCGTGAACCGCAAGCGGGTTGATGTTCCGTCCGGCCCCTTCGCGGAGAGGGAGGGCGGCACCGGAGCCGCGCCGGGCAGCGGCTACAGTCCCTGCTCATGACAGATGAGTCGTGGGCCGGCTGGTACCGGGACCGGGGCGGTTCCGAGGCCGTCGTCCTCACCACGGACGGACAGCAGCTCCGGATCCGGATCAGGGGGGTCGACTTCGAGGGCGAGAGCTTCGACGGCCTGGCGCCGGTGCCGGGCACGACCCCGGAGAGCGGCATGTTCGCCCTGGCGGACGGCGCGCTCACCGACTGCGTACTGGAGTGGGACCTCCCGCTGCCCGTCCGCGTCGAAGGCATCCTGCGCCAGGCCACCCTCGGCTGCCTGCTCTCCCTGCGCCGGGCCGATCCGGACCTCTACCTCACCCTCCACCTGGACGGCGCGGTCTACGAATCCGCTCGCGCCGAGAGCGACTTCGCGGCCGCGCTGGCGGCGATCCAGCGCGTCCTTCCGGACGGTGTCCAGCTCCAGACCTGTATCGCCTGCGCCTTCTCCGATTACTTCCCGGCCGCCGGCCGCGGCCTCTCCGGCGGCCTCGCCTGCTTCCGGGGGGCCAAGGACGCCTACCGGGACGCGGAGGGCGGGGGCGAGGTGCTGGGCCTGTGGGACCGGCGGACCGGATTCGTCCAGGAGATCTGGAGCTGCGAGGAGTTCGAGGTGCGCCCGGCCGAGGGAGCGGGGACCGGCCACCGAGGCGCCTTCCCGCTGGAGCCCTCAAAAACGCTGGAACCTCTGGAGCTTGCTTGATGTGACGCCGCGCCCGCCCTCTGCCCCGTACCGCAACTCCGGTACGGGGCAGAGGTGTTCCCGGGCCTGTGGTGCGGACCTCGCCGACGTGACCTGTTGTCCTTCCTCTAGTTGTTCTACTAACATGCGAACAACGGAGGTTTTCATGACACGCAAGAACCTTGGCCGCGCCACGCTCGCGGCCCTGCCCTTTGCCCTTTTCTTCCTCGTCGACCTGATCCTCTTCCTCGTCCTCAAGGACCGTCTTCCCACCCGCCTGGCCGGCCACTTCGACGTCTCCGGAGACGTGAACGGCTATGTCGACCGCACCACCTACGTCCTGGTCACCGCGCCGGTGATGCCCGTGCTCGGCGCCCTGTGGGTGCTCATGGTGGTCGGCGGAAGGTTCTACGGGCGGGCTCACCGCCTGCTCATCGGCGGCGGCTGGGCCGCAGCCGCCTTCCTGCAGTACGTGCTGGCCGCCGCCCTGATCGTCAACCTGGACGCCCCCGACGGGGAAGCGGCCGGCCGCTTCCCGCTGTGGCACTTCGCCGTGGCCGTCGGTGCGGCCGCCTTCGCCGGCGGGATCGGGCTGCTGCTGGCCCGGCTGGTCCCGCCACCGGAGGACCCCCGCGCCGGGAAGAGCCCCGCCGACCGTGAGCGGATCGCGCTCGCCGACGGCGAGGTGGCCGGCTGGGCCCGCACCACCGGCTCCTGGTGGCTGCCGCTGGGTGCCTTGGTGATCCTGGCGACCGGTACGGGCCTCGGCTACGGGGTCACCTGGTTCCTCGGCGCCCCCTTGATCGTCCTTGCCCTGCTGGTGTTCACCTTCAGCCGTGCCCACGTCACCGTGGACCGACGCGGCCTCACCGTCTCCGGCCTGCTGCGCTGGCCCCGGGTGCAGGTCCCGCTGGAGCGCATCGAGGCGGCGGACAGCCGGCGGGTCGACGCGGTCGCGGAGTTCGGCGGCTGGGGCTACCGCATCCGCCCGGGCCGTACCGGCTTCATCGTCCGCTCGGGCGAGGCCATCGTGGCCCGGCAGGAGAGCGGCCGTGAATTCGCGGTCACCGTCGAGGACTCCGGCACCGGGGCCGCCCTGCTCAACACCCTCGTCGACCGGAACCGGGCGGGGCGCTGACCATGCTCTTCCGGGTCGACCCCACCTCCACCGTGCCCCTCGGCGACCAGATCGCGGCCTCGGTGCGCCGCGCGGTCGCCGACGGCGCGGTGACCCCGGGCGAACGGCTCCCCGCCGCCCGGGTGCTCGCCGACTCCCTCGGAGTGAACGTCCACACGGTACTCCGCGGCTACCAGCGGCTGCGCGAGGAAGGGCTGATCGAGCTGCGCCGCGGCCGCGGTGCGGTGGTCACCGAGGGCGCCTCGCCCCGGCGGGCCCATCTCCTGGAGCGGGTCCGTGAAGTGGTCGCGGACGCGCGGGAGCTGGGCATGACGGAGGAGGAGCTGCTGACGATGGTCCGCGCCGAACTGGGCTCCTGAGGCCGCCGCCACCGTCGTACGACATCGACTGACGCAGGCCGCTGCCACCGGCGTACGACAGCGGATCATCCAAGCCGCCGCCACCCCCGTACGACACCAGCCCGTTCCACCACAGAGGGCCGTTCCGCGTCCGGAACGGCCCTCTCCTCATGCGGTGCTGCGGGTCAGGAGGTGGCGCCCGCCAGCGCGGCGGCGAAGCCGTTCTGCCAGAGGTAGTTCACCCGGGACCGCTCGTTGGCGTCCGGCTGCGCGTTGGTGCAGGACGGGCCGGGGCCGCCGCCGGACATCAGCTGGCTGCACGGGCCGGAGTAGGTGTCCGGCAGGCCGAGCACGTGTCCGGTCTCGTGCGTGGTGACGCGGGTCGAGTTGTACTGCTGGTTCTGCCGGTAGTCCAGGAAGATGAAGCCCCGGCCGTGGCCGTTGGTCGAGGCGTACGAACCGCGCGGGTCGTTGCCCTCGCGGTAGGTGAAGTCGGCGTTGGAGCCTTCCTGGAGCCGGACGTTGGAGACCGAGCTGTTCCAGATCCGGGTGCTGTTGGCTATCTGGGTGCGGAAGCTGGGGGCGGAGGCCGCACTGTAGGTGACGGTGACGGCCTGGGTGCCGATCGGAGCGGCGGCACGCTTCTCGGCGGCGGACTTCATCACCGCGTCGAAGAAGGCCTTGTTGGCGGCGGCGTTCTCGGCCGACCCGTTGTACGCGGCGATGGTGGCGGGGGTGGAGACCGCAGGGGCAGGAGCGGCGGAGACCGCGGGAGCCGTACCGAGCGCGGCGACGAGGCCGAGACCGGCGATGGTGGAGGCGATGGCGGTCCTGAGGTGTCTCATGGGGGATTTCTCCTACTGTCCGGTGAACCCGCGCCGTGGGGGTTGTCCGCTGAACGGACGGGGCGCGGGGCGGTACGGGGAGAGTGTGGGGGAGCGGACGGCCGCCGGGGATGATGCCAACCGGCGATAACACGGCCCTATCCCCGCGCCCGCCACCTCATCGGCCGGGGAGACGCCAGTTCCCCGGCCGGAGAGGCGCCACGCCCAGGACAGGGAGGCGCCACCTTCTCATCGCCCCATGACATGCCGCCCAACACCCCCTGAATTGATTCCGTTTGATGGGGTTGAGGCCGATGGTGTCAGGGGCATGACCGGTCGTAGTCTCCGCTTCATGGAGCTTGAGGTGAGGCACCTCAGGGCGCTGTGCGCCATCGCCGACGCGGGCAGTCTGCACCAGGCCGCCCGTCGTCTCGGCGTGAGCCAGCCCTCCCTGACCACCCAGCTGCGGCGGATCGAGAATTCGCTCGGCGCCGAACTGTTCCGCCGCGAACGCACCGGCTGCCGCCCGACCCCGCTCGGCCGGGCCGTCCTCAGCCGCGCCCGGCCGCTCGTCGACGGGATGAGCGCCCTGGTGACCCACGCCCTGGCGGAGGCCGACGCCACCCGCGCCCGCGGGCCCCGGCTGCGCATCGGCTCCACCGCGAGCCGGGTCGTCGGCAGCTGGCTCCGCAGGCTGCGGGTCGCCCTGCCCGGTACGGAGATCTCCCTGCGGGTCGACGTCTCGGCCCACGCCCTCCTGCGCTCGGTCGAGGCGGGCCGGCTGGACGTGGCCTTCGTGCACGAGGTGGAGGGAAGCCCGCTGGCCCTTCCCGAGGGCCTGGAACAGCGCGTACTCGTCGACCGCGAACCGCAGTTCATCTCCCTCTCCCGCGACCATCCCGCCGCCCGCCGCCGCGTCGTGGAGCTCGGGGACCTGGCCGGCGACCGGTGGATGGTCGATCCGACGGTGGACGGCGAGTGGGACGGCGTGCGCCGGGTGCTCGGTGCCGCCGGGCTCAATCCGCCGGTCCTGCACGGCGATTACCTCACCGCCGCCTCGCTCGTCGTGCTCGGCGAGGCCGTCGCACCCTGCCAGCCCACCTCGGGGCCGCGCGACGACATGGCGATCCGCCCGCTGCGCGGCGACCCGCTCGCCGTCCGGCTGCTCCTGGCCTCGCGGCCGGAGACGGACACCTCGGTGGTGTACGCGGAGCTGGAGGCGGCCTACCGGGAGGCGGCCCGGCGCTCCAGCGGCTACTACGAGTGGCTGCTGCGCCACCGCAGTCCGCTCGCGCGTACGCCCTGAGCCCGCCGGGAGTTCCCCGCTCTGCTGACGGCGTGCGGATGTTCCCCGGGGCGGCCGGAGCGGGCAGGCTCGATCCATGAAGCTACTGATGCTGGGCGGTACGGAGTTCGTCGGACGGGCCGTCACCGAGGCCGCGCTGGAGCGGGACTGGGAGGTCACCGTCTTCCACCGCGGCCACCACGCGCCGCCGCCGGGCGTGCGCGCGCTGACGGGCGACCGTACGGCAGGGGAGCGGGGCCTCGCGGCACTGGCGGACCACGCGGGCGGCTGGGACCTGGTGGTCGACACGTGGAGCGGCGTGCCCACCGCCGTACGGGACGCGGCCCGGCTCCTGGCGGACCGCGCGGGCCACTACACGTACGTCTCCAGCCGTTCGGTGTACGCCTTTCCCGCGCCCGCCGGTCTGGACGAGGACGGGCCGCTGGTGGCCGGTGCCTCTCCCGGCGAGGAGGGGGACGTGCCGTACGACCGGGCCAAGCGCGGCGGCGAGCTGGCGGCCCTCGACGCCTTCGGTGACCGGGCCCTGCTGGCGCGCGCGGGCCTGATCATCGGCCCCGGTGAGAACATCGGGCGGCTGCCCTGGTGGCTCACGCGGATAGCCCGAGGCGGCCCGGTGATCGCCCCCGGCCCACGTACGGCGGGACTCCAGTACGTCGACGCGCGAGACCTGGCGAGCTGGATCCTGGACGCCGGGGCGGCCGGCCTGCACGGCCCGTACAACACGGTCAGCCGCGCCGGCCACGCCACGATGGGCGAGCTGCTCGACGCCTGCGTCCGGGCCACCGGCTCCGGCGCCGAGCTGCGCTGGACGGACCCGGACGCGCTGCTGGCCGCCGGGGTCGAGCCGTGGACCGGGCTGCCGATCTGGCTCCCGGAGGGGGAGCTGTACGACACGCTGCACCGCGGCGGTCACGCCAGGGCCGAGGCGGGGGGGCTGCGCTGCCGGCCGGTGGCCGAGACCGTCGCCGACACCTGGACCTGGCTGCGCGAAGCAGGCGGCACCGCGCCCCAGCGGCCGGACCGGCCGACGGTCGGCCTCGATCCCCGGCTGGAGGAGAAGCTGCTGGCCCTCTGAACCCTCCTGAACCTCCTATAGGCCTACACATGGGAGCAAATCCGGCGTGTCATAAGAAATGACTAGTATTAAAGATGCATATTGCGCGGCATGGAACAACAGGCGCGCAGGCGCGGCAATGCAATCCGGGCAGCAGTGACAGTGGCCACGGCCGCGGCGATGGTGGGCATGCTGGCCCCGGCCGCCGCCGCCGATCCGTTGCCGGGCGGACTGGGTCCCTGCCTCGGCAGCGGGTGCCCGGACGTCTGGAACGAACCCAACAACGGACCGATCGCCGGTTACGACGAGAACATCAACATCTACGTCGGCGGGGACTTCCTGGTCCGGGAGGCCGCGGCCGAAGCCGAGGGGAAGATCGTCACCCTCGGGCAGTTCGACATGGACAAGCGGGACGGGGTCTCGCAGGTGTACAACGTCGGAGTCGTCGGCGTCGGTTCGCGGGTCGCGCCGCCGAACGGCTCCGATTACCTGACGGTCGGCGGGGACGTCACCATCGCGGCCGGCGAGCGCCTCCTCGCCGAGGAGGGGGCGAACTCCGGCCGGGTCGCCTACGCGGGGAGCCTCACCGGTACGGTGAACCCGCTGACGGCCCCGCGCCCGGACCCGGAGGCCACCGCTCCGTTCACCGGCCTCCGCCCGCAGCTCACCGAGGCCAGCCGGTGCTACGCGTACGAGGGCGATGAGCACCGCGCGACGACCGGCAGCTGGACGCGGGCCGGTGACACGTTCACCTTCACCGGCGACAACACCTCGCCGATCCAGGTCTTCGACGTGGACGCGGACCTGGTCTCCTCGACGGGCGGCAACGCCGGGTTCACCTTCAACGGCATCCCCGCCGGGGCGACCGTGCTCGTCAATGTCTACGGGGACGCCCGCACGGTCGCCACGTTCATGGGCACCCTCCCCAACCCGGGGCTCCGCGAGCGCCTGCTGTGGAACTTCCCGGACGCGACGGACCTGACGCTGACCGGGCCGGCCCAGTTCCAGGGGAGCGTGCTGGTCGGGCAGCCGGCCAGCACCACGACGCTCTCCATGAGCGGCACCAACGGCCGCTTCTACAGCGCCGGTTCGCTCACCCACACCTCGTCGGGCGCTTCGGGCGGCCAGGAGATCCACGCGTACCCGTTCGACGGCGACCTCCCTACGTGCGATCCGGAGCCGACGCCCACTCCGACTCCCACGGACCCGACGCCCACTCCGACGGATCCGACGCCGACCCCGACGGATCCGACTCCGACTCCCACGGACCCCACCCCGACCCCCACGGATCCGACGCCCACGCCGACGGATCCCACGCCGACCCCCACGGACCCGACGCCGACCCCGACGGATCCGACGCCCACGCCGACGGATCCGACTCCGACTCCCACGGACCCCACCCCGACCCCCACGGATCCGACGCCCACGCCGACGGATCCCACGCCGACTCCCACCGACCCCACCCCGACGCCTACCGACCCGACCCCCACTCCCACCGACCCCACGCCCGGGCCCACCGAGTCGCCGACGTGGCGGCCGTCGCCGTCGCCGTCCCACCCCGGTGAGCTGCCCGACACCGGATCGCGCGGCGGAGAGTGGATCATCGGCTCGATCGCGGCAGCGCTCGTGGCGGCCGGTGGAACGGTCCTCGTGGCCACCCGCAGGGCGCGCCGCCGTACCTACTAGCGGCGCCCGCTAGCGTGGTTCGATGACCGAACCACTGCTGCACCTCGCCGAAGCACCTCTCTGGGAGGCGGCCCGCGGGACCGGGACGTACGAGATGTCCACCCGCGGCCGCACCCTCCAGGAGGAGGGCTTCATCCACCTGTCCCTGCCCCGCCAACTCCCGGGCGTGGCAAGGATGCTGTACGGGGACAGGGCCGGAGGCGGGAGCGAGTACGGGGACGGGGGCGGCGGCCACGATCTGGTGGTCCTGGTCGTCGATCCCGCCCGCCTCACCGCCCCCGTCCGGTACGAGGCGATGAGGCCCGGCGGCGAGGAGTTCCCGCACCTGTACGGACCGCTCCCGGTGGAGGCGGTCGTGGAGGTGCGGCGCTTCGAGGACTGGCTCCACGCACGACGAAAGGAAGACGGACCCCAGTGAACGGCCCCCTCACCGCGGTGACCGGAGCGAGCGGAGCCGTCGGCGGCCGGGTCGCCGAGCGGCTCGCCCGTACCGGAGTCCCCGTACGCCTCCTCGGCCGCGACCCGGCCCGCCTCCCCGACCTGCCCGGTGCCGACCACGCGCCCGCCGCTCCTTACGGCGACGGCGAGGCCATGCGCCGGGCGCTGGACGGGGCGAACACCTTGTTCCTGGTCTCGGCGCATGAGAGCCCCGACCGGGTGCGCGAGCACATCACTGCGGTGGACGCGGCCGTGGCGGTGGGCGTGGAGCGGATCGTGTACGTGTCCTTCCAGGGCGCCGCGCCCGACGCCACGTTCACCTTCGCCCGCGACCACTGGCACACCGAGGCCCACATCCGCACGGCCGACGTGCGCCACACGTTCCTGCGGGACAACTGGTACCTGGCGGGGCTGCCCGCGATGACCGGCACGGACGGCGTGCTGCGCGGTCCGGGCGGTGACGGCAAGGTCGCCGCCGTCGCCCACGAGGACATCGCGGACGCGGCGGCCGCCGTACTGCTGGACGAGGGAACCACCCACGACGGCCGCGGCTACGACCTCACCGGCCCCGAGGCGTTCACCCTCGCCGAGGCGGCCGAGGAGCTGAGCCGGGTCACCGGACGCTCGATCCGCTATGTCCCCGAGACCGTCGAGGAGGCCTACGCGTCCCGGGCCGGATACGGGGCCGAGGAGTGGGAGGTGGCCGGCTGGGTCACCTCGTACGAGGCGATCGCGGCCGGCGAACTGGCCGCCGTCTCCGACGCCGTGCCCACCCTCACCGGCCACCCGGCCAAGAGCTTCGCCGCGTTCCTCGCGGAGCACCCGGACAGCTACCGTCATCTGCTGCCGGGCGTGTGACCGAGAGGCCGGGGCCTCGGTTCACCGCCACGGGATGTGACGCCAGGGACTGCCCTCGCTCTCCGCCAGCAGACGGTGGGCGATGACGTTCTGCTCGTAGAACGGACCGTACGCCTCCCCGTCGAAGCGCAGCACCCGCCCCAGCGCGTAGGAGGCGGAGAAGTCCTCCCACGAACGGTGGGCCGACTTGCTCAGCGCTCCGGCGTACACGATCGCCTGCTCGGCCTCGGCCGGGACGCAGTAGCGGGCCGACAGCCCCCATCGCGCCAGGTTGACCGCCCGCCCGTAGTCGTAGGCGACCGTGGTGCGCACCCGGCCGTCCGGCTCCAGCAGCCCGTCCGCGCGGAACCGGGCCTCGTACCGCATGATCCGGCGTACGAGGTCCTCGATGCCCTTCACCGTGCCCGCGTCGGCCCCGAGGTCCTGGGCGTGACCGGCGGCCGTCTCCCGCCACAGGTCGGCGGAGGGCAGCTCACCGAGGCCCGCCGCCAGCTGTTCGCGGGCGCGCAGCACGAAGTCCGGTTCCGGCGGGCTGTTGCGGGCGTCGAGGAGGATGTCCAGTTCCCTGCGCCACCCGGCGTGGTCGGTGATGCCCCAGGAGCCGCGGAGCTGCCCGCGCTCCCTCTCGTACTCGCGGCAGACCGTGCCGACCTCGTTCCACGGCACCGCGGCCGCGATCGCCAGGTGCGCCCCGCAGGCCAGCCCGTACGCCAGCGGTCCGTGCAGCGCGCCGTGGCGCAGGGCGAGGAGCCGGTTCTCCTGGAGGCGGTCGTTCTCGGCGTAGGCCCGCTGCCACAGAGCCCGTTCGGTCGGGGTGGCGGGCAGCAGGAGCTGGCCGGGCGTGCCCACGTTCACCCCGAGGAACATCCCCGCCCCGGGCCAGCCGAACTCGGCGACCCAGCGCAGCGAGACCCCGTGGAAGACCCAGTCCGGATGCCACGGGGGCAGCATGCCGCGGGTGAGGACGGGCCGGCAGACGAACCCCGACGGGTCGTGGTGGGCGCGCCAGGCGACGGTGTCCGGCTTGGCGTCCACCTCGGCGCGCGGGGCCGGGATGTACAGCTCGGCCCCGGCCAGCGCGGCCAGTTGGGCCCGCGCGTCACCGCGCAGCGTCGCTTCGTGGAGGAGCTGCTCGGTCTCGCCGGGCGGGATCCAGGTGGCCGGGGGTCGGTTCGGGGCGTGGTTCGGGTTCATGACCAGGGGATGTTCCGGTAGGGGCCGGCGGGGTCCTGGGTGAGGACGCGGTGCTCGGCGAGCGACTGCCGGTACGTGGGCTCCGCCGCCTCCGGGCCGTCGTCCTCGGCCCGGTGGACGATGCGGGCCATGAGGTAGCCGAGGGAGAAGTCCGCCCATGAGGTGTAGGAGCCACGCGCGAGTTCGCCGAGCCGCAGCACGTCCTGCTCGGCCTCGTACGGATCGCCGTACCGGGCGCCGAGCGCGAGCCGTACGACGTTGACCGCCCGGCCGAGGTCGAAGGCGGTCAGCGTGTCGACGCGGCCGTCCGGGGCGAGCGCGCCGTCGGCCCGGAGCTTGTCCTCGTACAGCGCGATGTGATGCAGCGACCGGTCCGCCAGCGCGCGGTCGTCGGCGTCGCGCGCGGCGAAGGCACGGGCCACCGCCTCGGCCCACTCCTGGCGCGCCGGCGTACGCCCCAGCCGGGCGGCCAGGGTGTGCCGGGTGCGCAGGACGGACTCCTGGACGCGCCCGACCAGCTGGCTCTTCATCAGCGACGCGAGGCGGTCGCGGTACTCGGCGCGGTGCGGGATGCCCCATGGGCTGCGCAGCCGGGCCCGGTCGGTGGCGTAGTCCTCGTAGGCGGCGCCGAGCCGGTTCCAGATGAGGCCGTTGGTGACGGCGAGATGGGCGCCGAGCGCCAGTCCGTGGGCGAGCGGTCCGTGCAGCGGCCCGCCGCCGTCGGTGAGCAGAACACCGTGCTCGGGCCCGCCGGTGCGCTCGTCGGCCTGGAGCCAGGCCTTGAGGTGCTTGGGCCGGGCGTCGGCCATCGCCGCGTAGGGCGTGCCGTGGTTCACCGCGAGCCGGCGTACGTCGTACGGCCAGGTCCGCGCCAGCTCACCCAGGCTCACCTCCCGGAACACCCACTCCGGGTGCCACGGCGGCAGCATCCCCGGCGTCAGCACCGGCACACAGGTCCGCCGGGACGCCTCGTCGCGGATCGTGGGCAGCGGGGCCGTCCAGCCGGGGATGTCCGCGTGCAGCCGGGCGACGAGCACGTAGAGCCGGGTCCGCGCGAGCACCTCCACCACCGCGCTCCCGTCCCCGCCCGCGACCGCGCCGGCCAGCGCGCGCTCGATCGCGGTGGGCGGCACGGGGGGCGGGTACGCCGGGCTTCCCGGGTGGGCCGGGTTCCCCGCGTACGCCGGCTGGTTCCCCGCGTACGCCGGTGCGCTCCCCGAATTCCCCGCGTACGCCGGTGGCTGCGTCCGATACGCCTCGTGCGGCGGCACCACCGCTCCGCCGTCCTCTGTTCCCGCCCCGTTCCCCGTGATCACGCAGCCGATCCTACGAAACGGGCCCCGCGCCCGGCCCGGGTGGTCAGAGACCGCCCGGGCGCACGAGCCCCGACTCGTACGCGAAGACCGCCGCCTGGGTCCGGTCGCGGACGCCCAACTTGACCAGGATGCGGCCCACATGGGTCTTCACCCTCTGCTCCGCGAGGATCAGCGCCCCGGCGATCTCCGTGTTCGACAGCCCGGCCGCCACCAGTGACAGCACCTCCGTCTCCCGCTCCGTCAGATCCCCGATGCGCTCCTTCAGCGGGGCGCGCGGGGCCCCGGCCGTCCGGGAGAACTCGGTGATCAGCCGCTTGGTGATGTTGGGCGAGAGCAGTGCGTCACCCGCCGCCACCACCCGTACCGCATGGGCGAGTTCGTCGGCCGAGGCGTCCTTCAGCAGGAAGCCGGAGGCGCCCGCGCGCAGCGCCTCGTACACGTATTCGTCGAGGTCGAAGGTGGTCAGCACAAGCACCTTCACCGTCGATTCCTCGCACGCGGTGATCCGGCGGGTCGCCTCGATGCCACCGAGCTCGGGCATCCGGATGTCCATCAGCACGACGTCCGGGGCGAGTTCGGCGGCCTGGGCCACGGCGTCGAGCCCGTTGACGGCCTGCCCGACGACCTCGATGTCCGGCTCGGCGTTCAGCAGGACCGTGAAGCCCTGGCGGACCATCATCTGGTCGTCGGCGATCACTGCGCGGATGGGCGGTGTCATGGCAGGTCCTCGGTGTCTCCGGTGACGGGCAGGATGGCGGTGACTTCCCAGCCGCCGCCGGGGGCGGGGCCGGTGGCCAGGTCGCCGCCGAGCATCGTCGTGCGCTCGCGCATCCCGAGCAGCCCGTGCCGGACCCCGTGGGAGGCGAGGGAGGGGCGCAGCGGCGCGGTGTTGGTGACGCGGACGGTCAGCCCGGCGGCCCGATGACCGATCTCGACCCGCGCGCTCGCCCCGGGGGCATGCCGCATCACGTTGCTCAACGCCTCCTGCACGATGCGGTACGCCGACAGCTCGACGCCCGGTGGCAGTGGGCGCGGCTCGCCCGTGGTGGCGAGGGTGACGGCCATACCGGCGGAGCGCACGGAGTCGACCAGCGCGCCGAGCCTGTCGAGGCCGGGCTGCGGGGTGTGCCGGGCGCTCTGCGTGGGCGCCTCCTCCGAGCGCAGGACGCCCAGCACCCGGCGCAGTTCGGCGAGGGCCTCCAGGGCGTTCTCCCGGATTCCGGTGAGATTCTCCTTGAGCTCGTCCGAGGGGTCCCGCACCAGGTGCGGGGCCACCTGTGCCTGGATGGAGATCACCGACATGTGATGGGCCACCACGTCGTGCAGCTCGCGGGCTATCCGGTGGCGCTCCTCCAGCAGGGTCCGCCGGGCCCGCTCGTCGGCGGTCAGCTCGACCTGGTCGACGAGGTCCTGACGGGCCAGGCGCAGGCTGCGCAGCGCGGTGCCGAGCACGAGCGCCGTGGAGAACACGAGCACGGACGCGGGCAGGCCGATATGAGGCACCGGTGGCGTGCGCAGAGCCAGGAAGAGGGCCAGGGCCATCGAGAGCACCAGCGCGGCCACGGCCCGGCGGGGCCGCACCCGCAGCGCCAGCAGGAACAGGGCGCCGCCTTGCAGCGCCGCCCCCGCGAAGGGGGCGGGGTAGAGGACTCGGGGACTCAACGGGACCGTGCTCACCAGCGGATAGGGCAGCTCCGACGGAGCTTCGGCCACGACGACCAGCACCGACACGACGGTCAGCGCGGTCGCCGCCCACCACGCCCCCACCGGACGGCCCATCCCGGCCACCAGCACCACGGACTGCGCGATGGCCAGCAGCACCGCCAGCCCACTGACCGCCGCTCCATGCGGGCTGAGTTCGACGGTACGGATCACCGTGACGCCGCCCGCGATCATCACCAGCATCACCAGGAACACCGGCCGCCACACCGGGGCGCCGACCTCTCCCATGCGCGGCACCCGGTCGGCGGGCGCCGCCCACAGGTCCTCGTACAGGACGCGCGGCGCCCGGCGCACCGCGGCCCCCAGCCGCACGCCCCACGCTGCCTTCACGTCCCCCACCGCACCTGCCGCACCTACTGCCCCCACGTCCCCCACTGCCCCTCCGGTCTCACCCGCGTTCAGATTAGGCACGACGCACCTCCTGCTTCCGCCCGGGGAGGACCCGGGGGACGACGACTCCCGTACAAGGAGGGAGCGTGTGCCCTCCCTCCGCCCGCCCTGCTCGTGACCCCGGAACGCCGCCCAGCACACCACCAGCGCCAGCGCGAACACCGGCAGCCAGAGCAGCCGGGCGACCACCCAGCCGGCCCCGTCGGGCACGGTGTGCAGACCCGGCAGCGGGCCACCGGCGACCAGCAGCGCGCCGGCCGTCACGACGATCATCGCCGTCTGGTGCCAGAGGAACACGGTCATCGCCGACAGGTTCAACACCGCCACCGCCGCCCACGCGGCGGGCCTGCGCAGGGCCCGGCGCAGCGGCCCGAGCAGCAGCAGCGCCGCCCCGCACTGCGCCAGCCCGAACGCCACGGCGGCCAGGCTCGGCGGGTCCAGATTGGAGATCCGGCCGCCCGGAACGCCCACCATGGCCCCCGGATACCCCGCCCACAGCACGAGCGCCCCGGCCGCCGCACCCCCGCAGACCGACAGCGCCCACCGATTCCCCCGGCCACGCAGCCCGCCCCGGGCGACCAGCGCCCCCAGGCAGTACGGCACCAGCCACCCGGCGATCACGTTGATCCACCCCAGCTCCCGCGGACCGCCGAGCCCGAACCGTACGAGGTCGACGTGCAGCACCACCACGAGCGGCCACAGCGGGTGGAGCCGGGCCACCAGCGGCGTCAGCGCGGTCAGCGCGGCGAAGACGAGCAGGAACCACAGCGGCGACCAGACCAGCTTGGCCAGCGCCGACACCGTCGGCTCACCCACCCCGGCCACCAGCATCACGCCCGCCGCCAGCGACCACACCACGACCACCGCCGCCACCGGCCGGAACAGCCGCGTCAGCCGGCCGCCCACCCACCGCCCGTACGGCACACCCCGCTCATGCGCCGAGGCCCAACTCCGGGCCGCCACCTGCCCGCCCACCAGGAAGAACACCGCCAAGGTCTGGAACACCCAGGAGACCGGGGTGAGTTCCGGCAGATACGTCAGCGGGCTCGCCCCGCGCACGGTGCCGCTGTCGGCGACCAGCGCGGTCACCAGCCAGTGGCCGCCCACCACGCCCAGGATGGCCAGGGCCCGCAGGGCGTCCACGGCCCGGTCGCGGCCGGGCGGAGTGGCGGCCTCGATGCGCGCGACGAAGCGGCGCGCCGGTCCACGTACGTCAGTCACGACCGGCCTCCGACGGGGCGCGGCCGGAGGCTATCCGGGCCAGGTTCGTCAGGGAACGCGACCCGGGCAGCAGATAGTCGCTGTGGCCCCCGCCGCCCGCGTCGAACACCTCGGCCCCGAACCGCTCCGCCACCGGGTCCGTCCCGAACCCCACGGCCCCCACGAACGGCACCCGCACCCGGACATGGGGCACCCGGGCGATCCAGTCACCGCCACCCCGCCCGGCCCACACCCGCGCCCGGGTCCGCAGGGCGGCGACATCCTCTGCGCCGGTCCCGGGGCTGCCGTACAGCACGATGGCGTCGGCCGGGATCCCGGAGGCGGCCCGGGCGCAGATCACGGAGCCGTAGGAGTGGCAGAGCAGCGTGATCCTGGCTCCCGGCAGCACGGCACCCAGCCGGTCCACCAGCTGCCGCAGCCCCGGCGCGGCCTCGGCGGCGCGGCCGTCGGTCACCGAGGCCGGGCTGACGGTGGCGGGCGATCGGTACCCCAGCCAGACGACGACCGCCCCGCCCTCTCCCAACTCCCTCTCCAACGCCACCGCCCCGCGCCGCAGCCGCCCGTACGCGTCGAGCCCGACACCGGCCCCCGGCACCAGCACCGCGACGCGGCTGGCCCCGGACAGCTCCCCGACGACCTCCACGCTCCGGCCCCCGTCCCGCCCGTCGAAGGAGAGGAACTGCCGCCCGGGCGCGGCCATCGCCCGCAGTGAGGCCGCCCGCTTGAGGTCCCCGTGCCCGGATGCCGCCCGCCCGGCTGCCCGGATATCGGCCCGGCTCAGCCCGTACCGCTCCTCCAACGCCGTCGCGCTCGCGTCCCGCAGCGGCCCGAGCACGGTCGGCGCGGGGGCGGGCACAGCGGCGGGCCGGGCCGCCCCGGACACCGGAACGGCCACCGAGAAGGTGACGAGAGCGGCGAGCAGGGAGCGGCGCAGACGGCGTCCGGGCGGTCGGTGCGCCATGGGGTGGGGTCCTTCCGTACCGGATGTTCTGCCTGTGTCCGATACAGAAGTTACGGAGAGCGACGGGGAGTTGCCGTCCCGCTGGAGAGTGGATCTTCGGGGTGGCTCTCAGGTATGACGCGGTGTACGCGAAGCGGCGTCAGCCCCGCCCGACGCCGTCCGCCCGCCCGGTCCGGTCCGTTCGCCCGGTGTGCTCCAGGATCGCCGCGGCGAGCGGTGCGTGCACCTCGCGGGGCAGCGCATGCCCCATCCCGGGAATCTCGACGAGCCGCGCGCCTCGGACCGCTTGGGCGATGTGACGGGCGTGGGGCGGCGGGTAGACGGGTTCGGCGGGCGCGGAGACGACCAGGGTGGGGACCTCGGTCCGTGCCAGGACTTCTGTCCGGTCCATGCCGGAGGCGTCGGCCCGGGCGTGCGCGGTACCGGCGTGGTGGTGCCCGGTGTGCGCGATGATCCGGCGCTCCGTCGTACTCGCCACCAAGGTGCACTTCGCGATGGGCGAGGGACCCAACCACGGGGGCAACTCGCGGCGCTGGATCGTCAAGGCGGTCGAGGACAGCCTCCGGCGCCTGGACACGGAGTGGATCGATCTCTACCAGGTCCACTTCCCCGACCACACCACCGACATCGAGGAGACGCTCTCGGTCCTCGGCGACCTCGTGCGGGACGGAAAGATCCGCGCCTTCGGCTGCTCGAACTTCCAGCCCGAGGAGATCGTCGAGGCGCACCACGTCTCCGAGCACCGTGCTCTCGGCCGCTTCCGTACCGCCCAGCCGCCCTATTCGATCCTCGCCCGCGGGATCGAGACCTCGCTGCTGCCCGTCTGCGATCGCTACGGAATGGGCGTCCTGGTCCGAACGGCCGCACCCGGCCCGCCATGGACGCCGGTTGTCGGCGGCCTGCGGACCGGGTGCGGTCGTGCGGGCTGTCCGGCCGCGCGCGAGCGCGGGTCGGGCGGCCCGGGGAAGATCAAGCCTTCTTGGTCTCCCAGAAGATCCGGTCGACCTCGGCGATCAGGTCCAGGGCCTTCTGACCCGTCTTCGGGTCGTTCGAGCCCTTGGCCGCGGAGAGCGCCTTCAGGGTGTCGTTGATGAGCTGGTGCAGCTCCGGGTACTTCTCGAAGTGCGGGGGCTTGAAGTAGTCGCTCCAGAGCACCGACACGTGGTGCTTCGCGAGCTCGGCGCGCTGTTCCTTGATCAGAACGGCGCGGGTGCGGAAGTCCGCGTCCTCGTTGGCCTGGTACTTCTCCTGGACGGCCTTGACCGACTCGGCCTCGATGCGGGCCTGGGCCGGGTCGTAGACGCCGCAGGGCAGGTCGCAGTGGGCGCTGACCTTCACCTTGGGGGCAAACAGGCGGGAAAGCATGGAGCTGTCCTCCTCGTGATCGTCTTCTCAGGTGGGACATTACTCCGTGGAGCGACGCTTTCCGTGGCTGCCCCTGGGGCTTAGGTCAAAAGTCCGGGGCGGGATTCGGGCCGTCGGCCGAATGTACGGAGCGGAACGCGGTATGCGGCACGGTGTGCCGGAGGAGGACCGGGAGGTGGCCGAGATGCCGGAGTGGGGACGGGTGTCCGGAGGCGGACGGGCCGGGCGGCGGCGGCCGTTGCAAGTGGTGGAGGTGACGGGGCCTTCGATGGTGCCCACGCTCTACCACGGGGACCTGCTGCTGGTGCAGTACGGCGCTCCCGTGCGCCCCGGTGACGTGGTGATCCTGCGTCACCCCTTCCAGCAGGACCTGCTGGTGGTGAAGCGGGCGGTCGAACGGCGGCCGGGCGGCTGGTGGGTGCGCGGCGACAACACCTTCGCGGGCGGGGACAGCACGGACTACGGGGTGGTCCCCGAGGAGCTCGTCCTGGCCCGGGTGCGGGCCCGCTACCGGCCTTTGGCGAGCACGCCGAAGGGTCAGCGGTCGGTGACCGGGGTGCTCGGCTGGGCCGCCTCCGCGTTCAGGCCCGTCCGCTCCGACTCCGCGCGTTTGCGGGCCCGGTAGGCGGCCACGTTGGCCCGGGTCGCGCAGCGGTCCGAGCAGTAGCGGCGGGACCGGTTGGTGGAGGTGTCCAGGTAGGCGTTGCGGCACGGGGCCGCCTCGCAGAGGCCGAGCCGGTCCACGCCGTGCGAGGTCAGGTGGAAGGCGAGGCCCATGGCCGCGATGGCCGTGTATCCGGCGGTCGCGTTCGACGGGTGGTCGGCCAGGTGCATGTGCCAGTCCGGCCGGCCGTCCTCGTCCCGGGTGTCGTGGCCGGAGATCTGCGGGCTCACCGGGAACTCCAGCAGCAGCGAGTTGAGCAGGTCCACCGCGAGCGTCTCGTCGCCGCCGTCGGCCGCCTCGAAGACCGCGCGCAGCCGGCCCCGTACGGAACGGAAGCGGGTCACGTCCGCCTCCGTCGTCCGCCGTGCCGCCTGCTGGTTGGCGCCGAACAGCTCCCGTACCGCATCGACCGAGGTGAGGGCGTCCTTGTTGCGGTCCGGCTCCTCGGTGTTGACCAGGCGCACGGCGTAGTCCGAGTAATAGGCCAGTTCCACTTGTAGTCCTTACCGGGTCGGTCTAGGGTCGGGGTGTCGGTCAGTGTAATGGGTGGCCGTCGTTCATGAGGCTTACTTGGAGGTTGGCGTGACGGAGACGGGGACGAGCACCGACTGGCAGTCCTGGCAGGAGAGCTGGGACCGGCAGCAGGAGTGGTACATGCCGGACCGCGAGGAGCGGTTCCGGGTGATGCTGGACATGGTCGAGGCGGTCGTCGGCCCCGCGCCCCGGGTCCTGGACCTCGCGTGCGGTACGGGAAGTATTACGGACCGGCTCCTCAAGCGGTTCCCGGACGCCACCAGCACCGGTGTCGACCTCGACCCCGCGCTCCTGGCCATAGCCCGCGGCACCTTCGACGGCGACGACCGGGTCGCCTTTGTCACCGCCGACCTCAAGGACCCGGACTGGACCACCCGGCTGCCCCACACCTCGTACGACGCGGTCCTCACCGCCACCGCCCTGCACTGGTTCCACAGCGAGCCGCTGGCCGTCCTGTACGGGCAGCTCGGTGGGCTCGTCCGGGACGGCGGCCTCTTCATGAACGCCGACCGCACCATCGACCCGGACACCCCGCGCATCAACGCCGCCGAACGCGCCCACCGGCACGCCGCCATGGACCGCGCCAAGGCCGTCGGCGCCCTGGACTGGGCCGAGTGGTGGGCGCTCGCCGCGAAGGACCCGGTCCTCGCCGGACCCACCGCCGAGCGGTTCGCGATCTACGGCGAGCACGCGGACGGCGACATGCCCTCCGCCGCCTGGCACACCCGCACCCTGCTCGCCTCCGGCTTCGCCGAGGCCCGCGCGGTCTGGTCCTCGCCCTCGGACAGTCTGATCCTCGCCGTGAAGTAGGGCGCCTGGGCCAAAGAAGAGGGCGGTACGGACATCGTGTCCGTACCGCCCTCTTCCGTGGAGCGAACTACAGCACCTTCGACAGGAACGACTTCGTCCGCTCCTGCTGCGGGTTGCCCAGCACATCGCGCGGGTGGCCGGACTCGACCACCACGCCGTCGTCCATGAAGACCAGCGCGTCACCGACCTCGCGGGCGAAGCCCATCTCGTGGGTGACGACGATCATGGTCATGCCGTCCTCGGCCAGACCGCGCATGACGTCCAGGACGTCACCCACGAGCTCCGGGTCGAGCGCGGAGGTCGGCTCGTCGAAGAGCATCAGCTTCGGCTCCATCGCCAGCGCGCGGGCGATGGCGACGCGCTGCTGCTGACCGCCGGAGAGCTGGGTCGGGTAGTTCTTCGCCTTGTCGGCGAGGCCCACCCGGTCCAGCAGCTTCTCGGCGCGGGCCCGGGCCACGGCCTTGGTCTCGCCCTTCACCTGGATCGGCGCCTCCATGACGTTCTCCAGCGCCGTCATGTGCGGGAAGAGGTTGAAGCGCTGGAAGACCATGCCGATCTCACGGCGCTGGAGGGCGACCTCGCTGTCCTTGAGCTCGTAGAGCTTGTCGCCCTTCTGCCGGTAGCCGACCAGCTCGCCGTCGACCGAGAGCCGGCCGGCGTTGATCTGCTCCAGGTGGTTGATGCACCTCAGGAAGGTGGACTTGCCGGAGCCGGACGGGCCGATCAGGCAGAACACCTCACGCGGGGCGACCTCCAGGTCGATGCCCTTGAGGATGTGGGCGGCGCCGAAGGACTTGTGGACGCCCTCGGCCTTCACCATGGGGGTGGTCATGCGGAGACACCTCCGGAGGGCCGGTTGCTGAAGGAGGCGAGGTTCACCTTGACGCGCTGCCACGGGGTGAGCGGCAGCGAGCGCAGCGAGCCGCGGGCGAAGCGGCGCTCCAGGTAGTACTGGCCGACGCTGAACACGCTGGTCATCACGATGTACCAGATGGACGCGACGAACAGCATCTCCATGACCGCGTACGACGTGGAGCCGATCTGCGAGGTGGAGCGGAGCAGCTCGTTGTAGGTGACCGCGTAGACCAGCGAGGAGGTCTTCAGCATGTTGATGAACTCGTTGCCGGTCGGCGGGATGATCACCCGCAGCGCCTGCGGCAGGACCACGCGGCGCATGGTCTTCGCCTGGGTCATACCGAGCGCGTGCGAGGCCTCGGTCTGGCCCTCGTCGACCGACTGGATGCCGGCGCGGCAGATCTCCGCCATGTAGGCGGCCTCGTTCAGCGCGAGACCCAGCAGGGCGCACATGAACGGGGTCATGACGTCCGTCATCTCGTCCTTGTAGATGAACGGGATGTTCAGGACCGGGAAGATCAGCGCCAGGTTGAACCAGAGCAGCAGCTGTACGTAGACCGGGGTGCCCCGGAAGAACCAGATGTACAGCCAGGCCACCCAGCTGGTGACCGGGTTCTTCGACAGCCGCATCACGGCCAGGATCACACCGAGGATCACGCCGAGCACCATGGCGAGGACGCTGATCAGCAGGGTGCGGCCCGCTCCGCTGACGACGTTCTTGTCGAACAGCTTGTCGCCGACGGCCTGCCACTGGATGTTGCCCTGCGAGAAGGCGTATCCGAGGGCGACGAGGAGGCCGATGACCACGACGCCGCTGATCCAGCGGCCGACGTGGCGGACCGGGATGGCCTTGATGTTCTCCGGGGCCGTGTTGGCGGCCTTGGAGACGGACACCGGGCCGGCCGGTGGGCCGGGGGGTGTCTTGTCGAACTTGTCAGTCATGGTGACTGCCCTTCGGTGAAGCGTCCGGTCACTTGCCGCCGTTGATGGCGGCCTTGTCGATCGCTCCCGTGCCGGCGCCCCACTTGTCGAGCACCTTCTGGTACGAACCGTCGGCGATGATCGCGTCGACGGCCTCCTTCAGGGCGTCCCGCAGCCCCGTGTTGTCCTTCTTGACGGCGATGCCGAACGGACCGGCGTCGATCTGCTCGCCGACGACCTCGAAGGCGTTGCCGCCGTCGGCCTTGCGGGCCAGGTCGACCGCGACCGGGTAGTCGTTGACACCGGCGACGGCGCCGCCGGACTTCACGCGGGTCTGCGCCTCGGTGTCGTTCTCGAACGACTCGATCTTGATGGCCTTCTGGCCGCCGTCCGTACAGGCCTTGGACTGCTTCTTGAGGGCCTCTTCGTACGTGGTGCCGCGCTGGACGGCGGCGGCCTTCCCGCAGAGGTCCTCGATGGACTTGATGTTCTGCGGGTTGCCCTTCTTCGTGTACACGGCGGTGCCGGCCAGGAAGTAGTCGACGAAGTCGACACCCGGGCCCAGCTTCTTGCCGGAGTCGTCCAGGCCCTCCTGGCGCTGCTTGTTGTCCGTGATGGACGACATGGCGATGTCGTGACGGCCGGAGTTGAGGGCGGTGATCAGCCCGTCGAAGGAGCCGGAGGTGAACTCGAACTTCACGCCCAGCTGCTTGCCGAGGGCCGCGGCGATGTCGGGGTCGACGCCCACGATCTTGCCGTTCTCGACGGACTCCATGGGGGCGTACTCGGCGTTCGTGCCGACCTTGATGACACCCGACTTCCGGTACTTCTCCGGCAGCTTGGAGAAGAGCGGGGCGCCGGCCTTGGTGGCCGTGCTGTCGCCGCTCCCCGAGGACGCGCCCTCGGTCTGGTCGCCGCAGGCGGTGAGCAGCAGCGATCCGGCGACCGCGATGGCGCCGACCGCCGCAATCCGGGACTTGGCGGTCTTGCGGCGCGTGATGCTTGCGGTCATGTCGGGATCCTCCGGCAGGTGAGGGTGAGGGTGCTTTCGGAGAGGCTTGGCACGCACCTTCGAGTGTCGTCACCTCGTTTGATGACGGCATCCTGCCATTTGGACAGGCCCATTCAGGGGCCCAGCCATGTCAAAATCGGATAACGGGCGACCCCCGAACTCGCGCGGCCGGTACCTCGGGGCCGGACCATCTGTCGCGAACCCTTCCCGCCGCCGGAGAATCTCCGGCGCGCCATGGGGAAGGGTGGCATTTATACCGGTTTGCCGACTTGTCCAGATATTCGACTATGAGTCACGTCACCGCATCGGAATGGACTCGTGCGTAACAGGGTTGGTCCGGTAAGAAAGACGTTTACACCCCTCATCCGGGGCTCAGGGCGCGTGTGCGGCGCGCCCGCGCGTACGTACCTCTCCCTGCCGGGGCGGGCCAACCGCCTGGTGCAGGGCGTGTACGCGGTGCCCGCCCACCCCTCCTCAACCAGGAGTGGCCACCCTCAAACGATGAAGACTTAAGGGGTCAACACCATGGCAGCGGAGATCGTCAATCCTCGCAGCGACAGCACCATCGACAGCGCCACCGACCGTGGCATCCAGCGCACGAGCGCAGCGGACACCGGGGCCGACGAGCCCTTCGATCCGGCCTTCGCCCTCCACCGCGGAGGGAAGATGGCCGTGCAGTCCACCGTCCCGATCCGGGACAAGGACGACCTTTCCCTGGCCTACACGCCCGGCGTGGCCAAAGTGTGCAGCGCCATCGCCGACAACCCCGAGCTCGTCCACGACTACACCTGGAAGTCCCAGGTCGTGGCCGTCGTGACGGACGGCACCGCCGTGCTCGGCCTCGGTGACATCGGGCCCGAGGCGTCCCTCCCCGTGATGGAGGGCAAGGCCATCCTCTTCAAGCAGTTCGGCGGCGTCGACGCGGTGCCGATCGCGCTCGCGACCACGAGTGTGGACGAGATCGTCGACACCGTCGTCCGGCTCGCCCCGTCCTTCGGCGGGGTCAACCTGGAGGACATCTCGGCGCCCCGGTGCTTCGAGATCGAGCGCAAGCTCCAGGAGCGGCTGGACATCCCGGTCTTCCACGACGACCAGCACGGCACGGCCGTCGTCACCCTCGCCGCCCTGCGCAACGCCGCCAAGCTCTCCGGGCGCACGCTCGGCGATCTGCGCGGCGTGATCTCGGGTGCGGGCGCGGCGGGTGTGGCCATCGCGAAGTTCCTGCTGGAGGCCGGTATCGGCGATGTCGCCGTCGCCGACCGCAAGGGCATCGTCAGCCGGGACCGGGACGACCTGACCGACGTCAAGCGCGAGTTGGCCGAGCTCACCAACCGGGCCGGGATCTCCGGATCCCTGGAGAAGGCGCTCGCGGGTGCGGACGTCTTCATCGGTGTCTCCGGCGGTACGGTTCCGGAGGCGGCGGTGGCGTCGATGGCGCCCGGTGCGTACGTCTTCGCCATGGCCAACCCGAATCCGGAGGTCCACCCGGAGATCGCGCACAAGTACGCGGCCGTGGTGGCGACCGGGCGGTCCGACTTCCCGAACCAGATCAACAACGTGCTGGCGTTCCCGGGGATCTTCGCGGGCGCGCTCCAGGTCCGGGCCTCCCGGATCACGGAGGGCATGAAGATCGCCGCGGCGAACGCGCTGGCCGACGTGGTCGGCGATGAGCTGGCGGCGGACTACGTGATCCCGTCCCCGTTCGACGAGCGGGTCGCGCCGGCGGTCACGGCCGCCGTGGCTGCGGCGGCGCGGGCGGAGGGTGTGGCCCGACGCTGAGGTCGCGGTGAGCGGAGTGGTGAGCGGGGCCCGTACTGGTTACGGGCCCCGCCCCTTTGCCCGGCCGGCGCTTGAGGAGCGGTCCATTCCAGCCCCTGCGGCGGGGGGGGGGGGGGGGCGCGGGGGGCGGGGGGGGGGGGGGGGGGGGCCCCCCCCCCCCCCCCCCCCGCCCCCTCAACGCCGCAGGGGCTTGAGCGGGCCGCAGGCACCTCGGCGGTGCGTACTTGGCGTGCGTCACACGCGGACGCGCTTACGTGGGCGGCCCGCCGCGCCTATCGTCAAGCCATGTTCGCCGCCTACGCAGCCCGCATCGATCCCGACCAGCCCCTCAACGGCCTTGAGCTGGGCGAACGCCCGGCGCCCGAAAGGCGTCCCGGGTGGAGCACCGTCACCGTCCGGGCCGCCTCCCTCAACCACCACGACCTCTGGTCGCTGCGGGGCGTCGGGCTCTCGCAGGACCGGCTTCCGATGATCCTCGGCTGTGACGCCGCCGGCATCGACGAGGACGGCAACGAGGTCGTCCTGCACTCCGTGATCGGCCAGTCCGGCCACGGTGTCGGGCCGAAGGAGCCGCGCTCCATCCTCACCGAGCGCTACCAGGGCACCTTCGCCGAGCAGGTCACCGTCCCCAGCTGGAACGTGCTGCCCAAGCCCGAGGAGCTCTCCTTCGAGGAGGCCGCCTGCCTGCCGACCGCCTGGCTCACCGCGTACCGCATGCTCTTCACCAACGCCGGTGTCCGGCCGGGTGATTCGGTGCTCGTCCAGGGCGCGGGCGGCGGGGTCGCCACCGCCGCGATCGTGCTCGGGAAGGCCGCCGGGCTCCGGGTCTTCGCCACCAGCCGCGACGAGACCCGGCGCAAGCGGGCGGTGGAGCTCGGCGCTCTGGAGGCGTACGAGCCCGGCGCGCGGCTGCCGCAGCGGGTGGACGCCGTCATCGAGACCGTCGGGGCCGCCACCTGGTCCCACTCCGTGAAGTCGCTGCGCCCCGGCGGCACCCTCGTGATCTCCGGGGCCACCAGCGGTGACCGGCCCTCGCACGCCGAGCTGACCCGGATCTTCTTCCTGGAGCTCAAGGTCGTCGGCTCCACGATGGGCTCCAAGGACGAGCTGGAGGACCTGCTGGCGTTCTGCGCGACCACCGGCGTCCGTCCGGTCATCGACGAGGTGCTGCCGCTGGACCGGGCCCGTGAGGGGTTCCAGCGGCTGGCCGACGGCGAGCAGTTCGGAAAGATCGTGCTCCGGCCGACCGAGTAGCCCCACGGAACTCCCGCTCTCCTCATACTTGAATATGTGTCAGCTTTGCTGATGGGATGCCGCCCATGCGTATGGGCAGAGCACTCATAGCCGTTGTCGTCGCGTCCGTCCTGGCGGCGGGGGCCCTCGCACCCGCCGCCTCGGAGCACCCCGCGTCCACCCGGTCCGCCGACCCGTCGACGTACGAACGTTCCATCCCGCCCCTGACCGACAGCCGGGGCCGCGCCCTCACCCTGCGCGGCTGGAACGTCGAGGACAAGGTGAACCGCGGCGAGGCCGCGCTCAGTGCCATCACCGAACGCCACTTCCGCGACCTGCGGGCGGGCGGCTTCAACTTCGCCCGGCTGCTGGTCTTCTGGGACGACCTGGAACCCCGGCGCGGGCAGTACAGCGAGCGCTACCTCCGAAAGATCGAGCGCGTCCTCGGCTGGGCCCACAAGCACCGCGTCCACGTCCTCATCGACGCCCACCAGGACGTCTTCGGGCCCGCCTTCAACCACCGCGGCATCCCGGAATGGGCCACCAGGACCGACGGCCTGCCGTTCACGCCCAACCCCGACGACTGGTTCTCCGAGTACTTCCAGCCCGCCGTCCAGCGGGCTTTCACCCACCTCTACGAGGACCCCGACCTGCGGCGCGCCCAGGCCGCCATGTGGCAGGTCCTCGCGGAACGGTTCCGCGGCCACCCGGCCGTCATCGGCTACGACCTGATCAACGAGCCGATGGGCGAGCTGCGCGAGGGCGAGGACCTGGCGACCGCCGCCCGCCGCATCGAGGCGCAGCACCTCACGCCGATGTACAACCGCCTCGCCCGCGCCATCCGGGCCAAGGACCCGGAAACCTGGCTCTTCGTCGAGCCGACCCCCATCGTCGGCGAAGGTGTGCCCACCGGCCTCGGCCGCATCCACGACAGCCGGACCGTCTACGCGCCGCACTTCTACAACACCGCCATGGAGGCGGGCGCGGACTACGACCCCGGGGCCGGCTGGATCGAGGCGTACGAGGCCGCCGTCACCGCCTATCCGGCCCGGTACGGGATGCCCGTGGTCGTGGGCGAGTGGGGGCCGCTCAACAACTCCCTCCCGAACATGGGCCGCTTCTACCGCGAGGCCGTCGCCTCCCTGAACCGCTACAGCTCCGGCTGGGCCGGATACGTCTGGTGCTACGGCGGCGGCTACTGCGCGGTCGACGAGCGGGGCCGGTTCCGTACGAACAAGGAGCAGACGGCGACCCCGTACGCCCCGGCCGTCGCGGGCACGGTCCGCTCCGACACGTACGACTCCGAAAGCCGCTCCTACCGCCTCGCCTACCGTGCGGCCACCCGCCCCGGCCTCACGGAGCTGTCCCTGCCGCCCTCCACCCGGGTCTGGCGCGTCTCCGTCACCGGGCGGGCCGCCCACGTCCTCGGCAAGGCGCCGGACGGAGGCCGCCTGGCCGTGGTGGCGTGGCCCGGGGTGGAGGTGGTGGTGACCGTGCGGGAGGCTGGCCCGTATGGACGAACTGACCGCCCCTGAGGGGTTTCTGCTGCGCCCCTGGCTCCCCGCCGACGCCTCCGCCGTACTCCGCGCCTTCGCCCCGGCCGACATGGACCGCCAGAGCGACCGGCCCGTCGCCGACCGGGCCGATGCGCTGGCCTGGATCGGGGACCGTACGCGGGAGAGGGGGGCCCGCACGGGCTACACCTGGGCCGTCGTGGGGGAGGAGGGCGATCCGCTCGGCTGCGTGGCGGTCGACGCCGTCAACCTGATCCATGAAACGGGCTGGATCTCCTACTGGACCACCGAGGCGGCGCGCGGCCGTGGCGTCGCGCCCGCCGGCGTGCGGGCGGTGGCGCGATGGGCGTTCGGCGAACTCGGCCTCCACCGGCTGGAGCTGGGCCACCGGACCGACAACACCGCCTCCTGCCGGGTCGCCGTACGGTCCGGGTTCGCGTCCGAGGGGATCGAGCGGGGCAGGCTGCGCTACGGCGATGCGCGGTACGACGTCGAGCGGCACGCCCGGCTCGCGGACGATGATGTCAACTTTGATTGACGACTCTCCGGCGTCAATGTAGGTTGACATCATGACCGAAGCAACGGATCTGGCAGCACGCGCCGGTGACCGCGACCCGCGCGTCGGGCTGCGGGCGGTGGCAGCGCTGCGGCGGCTGCTGGAGCAGCTGGAAGCCGTACAGGTACGCAGTGCCCGCGTCCAGGGATGGTCGTGGCAGGAGATCGCCGCCGAGCTGGGTGTCAGCCGGCAGGCCGTGCACAAGAAGTACGGGAGGCGCTGATGTTCGAACGGTTCACCCAAGGAGCACGCGTGACCGTCAAAGGAGCCGTGGCGCAGGCGGAGCGTGTCGGCGCCGGATCGGTCACCGAGGAACACCTGCTGCTCGCGTTGCTGGAACGGGAAGGCGGCCGGGCCTCCTTCGCCCTCGCCGCCCTCGGCCTGAGCGGCCGCCGCGCCTCCCTCGACACCGCCTTCGCCGAGGCCCGCCGCCGGGGCGGGCTGACGAAGGCCGACACCGAGGCCCTGGCAGGCATCGGGATCGACGTCGGCGCCATCGTGGACCGGGTGGAAGGGGCCCACGGCGAAGGCGCTCTCACCGCCGACCGGCGCGGCCGCCGGTGGTGGCCGTCGGGACACCGTCCGTTCACGCCGGGCGTGAAGGGCATCCTGGAGAAGTCGCTACGGGTCGCACTGGGGCGCGGCGACCGGTTCATCGGCGAGGAACACCTGCTCCTGGCCCTCACGGCGGCCCCGGGAACCGTCGCCGACGTCCTCGCCGAGCACGGCGCGACCTACGCGACCGTGCACCGAGCGCTGTACGGGCCCGAGGCCGACGGCCGGGGACACGCCGAAGCGGGGTGAGGTGAGGGCGCGGGCAGCGCGAGCGGGGGCGGGTTCCCCGTACGGCAAGGAGCCCGCCCCCGACCCGATCTCGACGTCAGTCCCTCGCGTCGCCCTCGGGCGTCAACAGCGCCTCGATCCGCGCCGCCGCCGCGCCCAGATGGCGGCGGGCCTCGGCCAGCTGGTCCTCCGTGACCCCGTGATCGCGGGCGGTGTCCCGCACGGTGTCGCGGAACCGGTCCAGCAGGCGGTCCAGATCGCGCGCCGGGTCGTCCGTGACCGGGACGTCCTCGCCCCAGCCGGAACCGTCAACGGTCTCCGGCGCTCCGGCCGCCTCGGCGGGCCCGGTGGTCCCGGTTCCGGCGGCCCACGGCTTGCCGAACGAGGACCAGCCGCCGGTGCGGGCGAAGCCGCCGAGCTGTCCGGTGATCTCGGCCAGCCCTTCCCGTACGCCGGCGGGCCAGTCGCCGCGGGCGAAGTGCTCCTGCACCTGACGGGCGGCGTTCTGCATCTGCTCGCGCGCCCGGTCCTGCGCCTCCTTGGCCTGGCGGCGGGCCTGCTGGGCCTCCTCGCGGGCGCGCCGCGACTCGTCCTTCGCCCGGCGCGCCTGCTCCTTCCACTCCTCCTTGGCCTGGCGCACCTCCTCCTTCGCCGCGCGCCACGCCTTGCTGTCCGCGAGGTCGCCCAGATTCCCGAGGTCTGCGAAGTCGCCCAGGTCCCCGAAGGGGGAGGACTGCTTGCCCTGGTCCGTACGGGACTCCGAGGCGGCCGCCCGCATGTCGCTGCGGAGCCGGCCCGCCGCGCCGCGCACGTCGTCGCGGATCTCGGCGGCCAGCTCGGCCAGCGAGTCGCGGATCTCCAGCTCCAGGTCGGCCAGTTCGCCGCTGCGGCCCGCCAGCTCGGCCCGTCCGGCGTCGGTGATCGAGTAGACCTTGCGGCCGCCCTCGGTGGCGTGGGTGACCAGGCCCTCGGCCTCCAGCTTGGCCAGCCGGGGGTAGACGGTGCCGGCGGAGGGGGCGTACAGGCCCTGGAAGCGCTCCTCCAGGAGGCGGATGACCTCGTAGCCGTGGCGCGGGGCCTCGTCCAGGAGCTTGAGCAGATACAGGCGCAGTCGGCCGTGCGCGAATACGGGGGGCATGTCAGAGAACCTTTCCGGTCGGCTCGGCACCGTGCGTGTCGTCCTCGGCCGGGGGCCTGCGGAGCAGGGCGATCGAACCGGAGACGGTCGTCGCCTTCAGGGTCCCCGTGCCGGCGCCGAGCGTGCCGGTGATCTTCTTCGCGCCCCACTGCCCGCCGACCCGCAGGTCCTCGAAGGCGTTGGAGACGGCTCCGCTCGCGGTGTTGGCCTCGACCCTGGCGTCCGCCGGATGCGGCAGCCGGATCGCGATCTCGCCGGAGACCGTGGTCAGCCGGATGTCGGTGGGCCGGTCCGAGCCCGTGCCCGAAGGCTCGACGTCCAGCACCATGTCACCGCTGATCGACTCGGCCCGGACCGAGGCGCCGGCCCCGTCCACCACCGTCAGGTCACCGGCCACCGAGTGGAAACGCAGGTCCCCGGTGACGCGCTGCGCCTCCAGGCTGCCCGAGACGGAGTCCCCGCGGACCGCGCCGGTCAGCCCGACGAGCGCGATGTCCCCGGTGATGCCGCGTACGTCGGTGCGGCCGCTGATCCCGGAGACGACGGCCCCGGCACCGACCACGCCGACCTCCACCGAGGCGGCGGCCGGCACGGTGAGCGAGACGACCGCGCGGCGGTGGCGCCCGTTGGGGTCGAGCCAGCGCAGCAGGTCCTGCCAGGGCAGATCCTCGTACGCCACGGTCAGCCGGCCGTCCTCGTGCGTCACCAGGAGCGGCGGCCCCTCGATGGCGGAGACCTCCAGCCGCGCGCCCGGCTCGTCGGTCCCGACCACGTTGACCGTGCCGCCGACGACCCGTACGTGGAGCGAGGTCACCGGGTCGTCGAAGGTGAGCTTCTGCGGCTCGGCGACGGTCCGCTTCGACACAGCCATGGACAGGACCTCCCGGAAAGGATGACGACGCAACATATCGCGTCTCGTAAGGAACACGATATATCGCGGATCGGGGAAGTCAAGTGTCGCCTTATAGGAGTGCGATGCGGTCAAAAGTCATCAGAGCCGGGCAAATTGTCCTAGCGTGTGCACATGAACGCGACATCCACGGGTGCGCTCCTGCTGTGCCGCGCCGACCCCGAGACCGTACGGCCGCTCGCCCACCTGCTGCGCGAGCAGATGCTGCTGACGCGCGCGGGCGAGGAGTGGAGCGTCCTCGTACCGGAGGGGAAGCCCTGGCGCGGAACCGGTGCTTCCGGTGGCGACCCCGAGCCGGTCGACCGGGTCATCGGCGGCTGGGCCGGAGCCTTGGCCGTCGGCTCCAGCTGGCCGGTGCTGGCCCTGTGGTGGGACGGCGACCGGGCGGGATACACGCTCGCCGCCGGATTCCGCCGTCCCGTCGGCTACATCTGGCTGGCCGACGGTACGCCGGTGGGCGAGGACGAGGCGATGCGTACGTTCGCGGCCCGGCTCGGCCTCGATCCCGTACTCGACCTCCAGGCGCTGGAGGAGCTGACCCGGCCCGACCCCGCATCGGACGCCGACGCCCGGCTGCGCGGCCTGCTCGCGGTCCTGAGCCGTACGGGACTCACTCTGCCGACCGGACTCGGCCCGGGCGGGAGCGCCGACCGGCTGCGCAGTGTGGCGGCGGTGCAGCGCGGGGTGGAGCGCGTCGAGTGGGCCGGGTGGCGTGATGCCGTACGGGTCGAACTCGACGCGGTGGAGAGCAGCAGCCTCGGCCCGTGGGTGCGCGGCCCGCGGGCCCGGGCCATCGCCGCCGCCCAGCTCGCGGCCGGGCTCCCGCTCCTGCTGTGGGGCGCGCGCCGGCGCAGCGGGGGATGGGCGGCCGCGGGGGCGGTCCTCCTGGCACAGGGCGCGCTGGGGCTCGCGTACCACCGGGCCAGGGCGGCCACCGAAAGCACTTAGACGGCCTATGCGTCGTCGTCCTCGTCGTCCAGCCGGGCCAGCCAGGTGGCGAGGCGCTCGACCGGCACCTCGAAGTCGGGGTTGAGGTCGACGAACGTACGCAGCTGCTCGGCGAGCCACTCGAAGGTGACCTCCTCCTCGCCGCGCCGCTTCTCCAGTTCCTCGATGCCACGGTCCGTGAAGTACATGGGAGAAGGATAACGAGGCGCCGAAGGCGGCGGAGACGCCGGAGACCCGGCCCCGCGACGAGCGCGGAACCGGGTCTCCGGTGGGTTGAGCCGTGCGGTCCTCAGGCCTCGAAGACCTCGTTGACCAGCTGCGTCTGCTCGGCCTGGTGGCGCTTGGCCGAGCCGACCGCCGGGGACGAGCCGTGCGGCCGGGAGATGCGGCGCAGGCGCTCGCCGTGCGGCACGTCCGCGCCGACGGCCAGGTCCAGGTGGTCGATCAGGTTGAGCGCGATGAACGGCCACGCACCCTGGTTGGCCGGCTCCTCCTGGGCCCAGAGGTACTTCTCGGCGTTCGGGTACTTGGCGATCTCGGCCTGGATCTCCGCACCCGGCAGCGGGTAGAGCCGCTCCAGGCGGATGATCGCGGTCTCCGCGTCCCCGCGCTTCTCCCGCTCGGCGTCCAGGTCGTAGTAGAGCTTGCCCGAGACGAACACGACCTTGCGGACGTCCTCCGCCTTGACGCTGTCGTCGCCGATCACCGGACGGAAGCCGCCGGTGGTGAACTCCTCGATCTTCGACGCCGCGGCCTTCAGACGCAGCATCGACTTCGGCGTGAAGACGATCAGCGGCTTGTGGTGCGGGTTGTGCACCTGCCAGCGCAGCAGGTGGAAGTAGTTCGACGGCAGGGTCGGCATCGCGACCGTCATGTTGTCCTGCGCGCACATCTGGAGGAAGCGCTCGGGACGGGCGGAGCTGTGGTCCGGGCCCTGGCCCTCGTAGCCGTGCGGCAGCAGCAGTGTGACGCCGGACGTCTGGCCCCACTTCTGCTCGGCCGAGGAGATGAACTCGTCCACGACGGTCTGCGCGCCGTTGACGAAGTCACCGAACTGCGCCTCCCAGATGACCAGGGACTCCGGGCGGGCCAGCGAGTAGCCGTACTCGAAGCCCATCGCCGCGTACTCGCTGAGCAGCGAGTCGTAGACGTTGTACCGGGCCTGCTCCTCGGTGAGGTACAGCAGCGGGGTGTAGTCCTCGCCGGTGACCTGGTCCACCAGGACCGCGTGGCGCTGGCCGAACGTGCCGCGGCGGCTGTCCTGGCCGGCGAGCCGGACCGGGGTGCCCTCCATCAGCAGCGAACCGATCGCCAGGGTCTCGCCCATGCCCCAGTCGATCGTGCCGTTCTCCACCGAGGCCGCGCGACGCTGCATCTGCGGCATCAGACGCGGGTGGACGGTGATCGACTCGGGGATGTTGACCTGGGACTCGGCGATCCGCTTCACGACCTCGGCGGAGACCGCGGTCTCCACGGCGACCGGGAAGGCGGCCTGCGGCTCCTGGATGTGCGGGGCGGCCGGCTGCGAGGTGGCCTCGCGGACCTCGGCGAACACCTTCTCCAGCTGACCCTGGAAGTCCTGGAGCGCCTGCTCCGCCTCTTCCAGCGTGATGTCGCCGCGACCGATGAGGGACTCGGTGTAGAGCTTGCGCACCGAGCGCTTCTTGTCGATCAGGGTGTACATCTGCGGGTTGGTGAACTCCGGGTTGTCACCCTCGTTGTGACCGCGGCGGCGGTAGCAGATGAGGTCGATCACGACGTCCTTGTTGAACGCCTGCCGGAACTCGAAGGCGAGCCGCGCGACGCGGACCACGGCCTCCGGGTCGTCCCCGTTGACGTGGATGATCGGCGCCTCGATCATGCGCGCCACGTCGGTGGCGTACATCGAGGAGCGCGAGGACTCCGGGGCGGCGGTGAAGCCGACCTGGTTGTTGATCACCACGTGCACGGTGCCGCCGGTGCGGTAGCCGCGCAGCTGCGACATGTTGAGCGTCTCGGCGACGACGCCCTGGCCCGCGAAGGCCGCGTCGCCGTGGAGCGCGACCGGCAGGACCGTGAAGTCCGTGCCGCCCTTGTTGATGATGTCCTGCTTGGCGCGGGCGATGCCCTCCAGGACCGGGTCGACCGCCTCCAGGTGCGAGGGGTTGGCGGCCAGCGAGACCTTGATCTGCTCGCCGTCCAGACCGGTGAAGGTGCCCTCGGCGCCCAGGTGGTACTTGACGTCGCCGGAGCCGTGCATCGAGCGCGGGTCCAGGTTGCCCTCGAACTCGCGGAAGATCTGCGCGTACGACTTGCCGACGATGTTCGCCAGCACGTTCAGCCGGCCGCGGTGGGCCATGCCGATGACGACCTCGTCGAGGCGGGCCTCGGCGGCGGAGTCGATGACCGCGTCGAGCAGCGGGATGACGGACTCGCCGCCCTCCAGCGAGAACCGCTTCTGACCGACGTACTTCGTCTGCAGGAACGTCTCGAACGCCTCGGCCGCGTTCAGCCGGCGCAGGATGCGCAGCTGCTCCTCGCGCTCGGGCTGCTGGGCGCGGGGCCGCTCCACCCGGTCCTGGAGCCACTTGCGCTGCTTCGGGTCCTGGATGTGCATGAACTCGATGCCGGTGGTGCGGCAGTACGACTCGCGCAGCACGCCGAGGATGTCGCGGAGCTTCATCATCGACTTGCCGGCGAACCCGCCGACCGCGAAGTCCCGCTCCAGGTCCCACAGGGTGAGGCCGTGCTCGGTGATGTCGAGGTCGGGGTGCTTGCGCTGGCGGTACTCCAGCGGGTCGGTGTCGGCCATGACGTGGCCGCGGACCCGGTAGGAGTGGATCAGCTCGAAGACCCGCGCGGCCTTCGTCACGTCGTTGTCGTGCGACGCGTCGATGTCCGTGAGCCAGCGGACCGGCTCGTACGGGATGCGCAGGGCCTTGAAGATCTCGTCGTAGAAGTCGTTCTGGCCGAGCAGCAGCTGGCTGAGGACCCGCAGGAACTCGCCGGAGGCGGCGCCCTGGATGACCCGGTGGTCGTAGGTCGACGTGAGGGTCATGACCTTCGAGATGCCGAGCTTGTTCAGGGTGTCCTGGGAGGTGCCCTGGAACTCCGCCGGGTAGTCCATCGCGCCGACGCCCATGATGAGGCCCTGTCCGGGCATCAGGCGGGGCACCGAGTGGACGGTGCCGATGCCGCCGGGGTTGGTCAGCGAGGCGGTGACGCCGGAGAAGTCGTCCATGCCGAGCTTGCCGATGCGGGCGCGCCGGACGATGTCCTCGTACGCCTGCCAGAACTCGAAGAAGTTGAGCGTCTCGGCCTTCTTGATGGCCGCGACGACCAGCTGGCGGTCGCCGTTCGGCTTCACCAGGTCGATGGCGAGGCCGAGGTTGATGTGCTCCGGCTTGACCAGGGTCGGCTTGCCGTCCTTCACCGCGAAGGAGTGGTTCATCGACGGCATGGCCTTGAGGGCCTGCACCATCGCGTACCCGATGAGGTGCGTGAAGGAGATCTTCCCGCCGCGGGCGCGCTTGAGGTGGTTGTTGATGACGATGCGGTTGTCGAAGAGCAGCTTCACCGGGACCGCGCGGACGGACGTGGCCGTCGGCAGCTCCAGCGAGGCGTTCATGTTCTTCGCGACAGCGGCCGAGGGGCCGCGCAGCGTCACGTACTCCGGGCCTGCCGGGGCCTCGGTGGAATCGTCCGCCTTCGCCTTCGGCTTGGCGGGAGCGGCGGCGGGCTTGGCGGCCGGCTTGGCCGCCGCGGGCTTCGCCGGGGCCGGAGCCGGGGCGGCCTTGGCCTCGGCGGGCTTGGCCTCCGCCTTCGCCTCCGCCTTCGCCTCGGTCTTCGCCTCGGCCGGCTCGGTGTCGGCCTGCGCCGGGGCTGCCGGAGCGGCGGCGGCGGGCTTCGCCGGGGTGGTGGCCGGGGCCTCGGTCGCCGCAGCCCCCGAGGCTGCGGCGTCGGGAGAGGGCTTGTCCGCCGTGCCGGAGGCGCCCGGCTTGTAGTCGGCGAAGAAGTCCCACCAGGCGCGATCGACCGAACTGGGATCCTGGAGGTACTGCTGGTAGATCTCGTCGACGAGCCATTCATTGGCGCCGAAAGCCGCGGCCGGGTTGGTGCCCGGGCTGGCTTGGTCGGTCGAGATGCTCGAGTTACTGGGGGACTGAGACGACACGGCGGCAACCGCCCTCTTCCGCTTCACAAGGTGATGGACAGCGGAAATCAAGGCTACGCCCCCCAAACCGTTCCTTGCAGACCGGGCCGGTGCTTCGTCGTGCACATCACATCGCAACGCGGGTTTCGGCGCAGGAAATGGCGGGAAACAAGCGAGGTTCCACTGCACTTCGGGTACGCAGGACCGTGGATACGGTCCCAAGACCGTATCCCGTGGAGATCCCGTACAGGATCCCCTTCCCTCAGGACGCGGATGAACGCGTCCTTCCGCTTCGAACCCTATGTCAACCGCATCGTCAACCGCGTCGCTCGGTCAGCCCCGGAAGCGTGACCTGGATGCGGCAGCCCCGAGCGGATTCGGCCACACCGATCCGGCCGCCGTGCAGATCCACCGCCCAGCGGGCGATCGCGAGGCCCAGTCCCGTACCGCCGTCGCTGCCCGGACCGTGCGGTGAGGGCGCCTGGCCCCGGTTGAACCGCTCGAAGACCCGGTGGCGCTCCGCCTCCGGGATGCCCGGGCCCTCGTCGACGACCTCCAGCTCCAGTGACTCCGGGTAGGCCCCGCGCCGGGCCAGGACCGTCACGCGGCCGTGCGGCGGACTGTGCTTGACCGCGTTGTCGATGAGGTTGGCCACCACCTGGTGCAGCCGCTCGGCGTCCGCGTGCGCGGTGAGCTCCGGCGGCGAGACGTCCAGATGGAGATGGACATCCGTACGGGAGTGGTTGCCCGACCCCGACGAGAGATGGCGCTGGGACGCGGCGAGATTGGCTTCTTTCAGTACGCCCGAAAGATACGGCCAGACCTCGAAACGGCGTGCCTTCAGCGCCACCACACCGTTGTCCAGCCGGGACAGGTCCAGCAGCGTCTCCACCAGCCGGCCGAGCCGCTCCGTCTGTTTCAGCGCCGTACGCATCGTCTCGGGATCGGCGGCCGAGACCCCGTCCACCACGTTCTCCAGCACCGCCCGCAGCGCCGCGATCGGCGTGCGCAGCTCGTGCGACACATTGGCGACCAGCTCTTTGCGGTGCCGGTCCTCCGCCTCCAGATCGTCCGCCATGCGGTTGATCGTCTGTGCCAGGTCGCCCAGCTCGTCCCGCCGCCCGGCGCCACTCACCCGGCGCGTGTAGTCGCCGTGCGAGATCGACCGGGCCACGGCCCGCATCTCGTCCAGCGGCGCAGTCAGGCCGTGCGCCACGAACTGCGTGATCAGCAGCGTCGCGATCACCGAGAAGACGGTGATGAACTGGAACTCGGTCCGGGTCCGCAGAGCCACGATCAGCAGTCCGGTGGTGATGAACACCGAGACCACGACCAGCGTGCCGAGCTTGGCCTTGATGGAGAAGGGCCGCATCCCCGACCCTGGCCGGGTCATGGGGCCGGGGTCTCCAGGGCGTAACCGACGCCGTGCACCGTACGGATCCGCTCGGCGCCGATCTTCCGGCGCAGCGCCTTGATGTGGCTGTCGACCGTACGGGTGCCCGAGGCGTCCGCCCAGTCCCAGACCTCGGCCAGCAGCTGCTCACGCGAGAGGACGGCGCGCGGGGTGTTGGCCAGGCAGACCAGCAGGTCGAACTCGGTCGGCGTGAGGTGGACGTCCTCGGCCCGCACCCGCACCCGGCGCTGCGCGTGGTCGATCTCCAGCTCGCCGAGGCGCAGTATGCCGCTGCGCGGCGTGACGGCGGCCAGCGCGGCGCGCTCCACCCGCCGCAGCAGGACGTGCACCCGGGCGGCCAGCTCCCGCATCGAGAACGGCTTGGTCATGTAGTCGTCGGCGCCGACCCCGAGCCCGACCAGCATGTCGGTCTCGTCGTCGCGCGCGGTGAGCATCAGCACCGGCACCGGGCGCGACGCCTGGACCCGGCGGCAGACCTCCAGACCGTCGAAGCCCGGAAGCATGATGTCGAGCACCATCAGATCGGGCTGCCAGGCCTCGGCCGCGTCCACGGCCGCGGGCCCGTCCAGCGCGGTCTGCACCAGAAAGCCCTCCGCCCGCAGCCGGGCGGCAATGGCGTCGACGATCGTGGCGTCGTCCTCGACCACCAGCACCCGGCGTTGAGCCCCTGGGGTGGCCGCGACGCCGTTGTGGGTGGTGTGTGTCTGTTCCATCGCCCCGCCCCTGCCCGTTCTCGCGCGGGGCGAACCCCTGCGAGGCACGGTCTTCGCTCGTGGATTTCGTGGGTGATCCGTATGTGCCGGTCAGCAGCGTAAAGGCAGCGGAGGGCTCCCGGCTACGCAGGGTGTTGTCCCGGAGGTGCGAGAGGGGGCCGGACGCAGCGGCGGATCGTCGGCCTTGTGAAGGTTGCCCCGTCTCCCACCGGACCCGTACATACCGGGAGGGGGCTTCGCGGGGTGTTCACAGACTTCGCGATGCGAGATGGACCACGTCCGGCACACCTCGGGCAACAGCCACTTCTTCGGTCCTAACCCCGCTGAACCCGGCATTCCGTAACGCCTCCTCGAAGGCCGGAGACGGCTGCGCGGACCAGACGGCGAGCACACCGCCCGGGTTCAGCCGGTCATGGCAGCGGGCCAGCCCGGCGGGGGAGTAGAGGCTGCCGTTGTCCTCGGTGACGGTCCAGTCGGGCCCGTTGTCGATGTCCAGGCAGAGCGCGTCGTAACGCTCCGTGGCGGTACGGAGGTGGGAGACGAGATCCGTGTGGAGGACCTCGGTCCGCGGATCGGCCAGCGCAGCCCCGGAGATCCGCCCCAGCGGCCCCCGCCGGTGCCAGTCGACGATCGCCTGCTCCCGCTCCACCACCACGATCCGCCCCCACCGCGCCTCCCCGGCGGCCCGCACCAGCGAGAACCCCACCCCGAGCCCGCCGATCAGCACGGACGGCCAGCTCCGCCCGGGGGGCAGCGAGCCGAGAGCGGCGTCGACCAGCAGCCGTTCGGAGCGCCCGTCGGAGGTGTCCATCAGGAAGCACCCGTTGGCGATGATCTCGAAGTGCTCCCCGCGCTTCCGCAGAACGACCTCGCCGAAGGGGCCTTCGCGGCGGTCGAGGGTGGTGGGGGCGGGAGGAGTCGCGGTGCGGGGGCGGATCTGGGTGTCGGGCTCCATGGGGCGGATTGTAGGAGGGCGGCAGCCGCGTTCTCAGCTCCTTCGATCTTCACGAGAACCTCACGTGAGGGATTCCGGCCGGCCGGCCCTCTCAGCGGCCCGGGTGGGGGCCGCGCAGCGCCAGGAGCGCCGCCCCGACCACGTACGCCGTCCCGGCCACCGCCCAGGCCGCCGCCTCGGGCCCCGGCTGCATCGGCCAGGCCCAGTACGCCGCCGCCCCGCCCGGTGTGCGGGGCGCGGCCAGATAGACCGCGCCCCCGTAGACCGTCATCGGCAGCCAGCTCGCCCGCGCGCCCAGGACCACGGCCGCCGCCGCCGTCACCCCGGTCGCGCCCACCACGTTGCGGACCATCGCCGGCGCGCCGAACTGCTCCGGATGGCCGGGGACGGCCAGGGCCAGGGCTGCGGCCGTGAGCGCGGTGAGGGCCAGCACGTACGCCAGCCGCCGGGGCCACCAGCGGCGAACGGCCGTCCGGTCCAGCTCCTCGGTGTGCGAGAGGAGCCCGGTGCCGATCACGGCGGCGGCGAGCAGCGGGGCCAGCGAGAGGACGGGGATGCGGGCCTTGTGGTCGAACTGCGGCCGGCTCCCCAGCCAGTTGGCGGCCCACGCGGAGAGCAGGGCGATGACCACCAGAGCGGCCAGGGTCGCCGGGAGGGCGCGGGAGCGCAGATAGAGGACGGGCAGCCCAAGTCGTACGCAGGTCGTCACAGCGCCGGCACCGCCTTCGGGTCGCAGCTGGTGCGGGTGGCCAGATAGCGGCCGAGCCAGGCCCGGCGCTGGGCGTCGCCCATGACCGTGAGCCGGTCGAGGCCGGGCATGTCCAGGCCGGGACCGGCCAGGGGGGCCAGCCACCACGCCACGGCGTCATCGGTCTCCCACATGCGCAGCGTGGTGCGGTCCTCGGCCATGATCACGGCCAGGGGGCAGTCGCGGTCGGCGAGGCGCAGGACCGTCTGGTGGGCGTAGTCGGCGGGATCGGAGAGCCTGTCGCGCACCACGGTCCAGCCTCGGGTGTGGTGGGGCAGTGCGGAGGCGCCGGACGGTGCCGGTCCGCCCTCGGGGACGTGGACGTACCGCCGCGGAGCCCCCGGAACCCCGTCCAGGCGGGAGAGCGGCCCGGCCAGCGCGTCGGACACCTGGGACAGCAGCGGGCCCTCCAGCCCGCTCACACAGACCTGCGGCACCGAATCCGTACAGATCAGCCGCTCCGTCACCGGGTCCGCCCGGAACAGGCCGTCACCGCCGCTCACGATCGCGGGCGCGACGAGGGCGGCTGCCGCCAGCGGGACGACCGCGAGGAAGCGGCGCCGGACGGCGTACGCGATGACCAGAGCGAGCACCGGAGCACCGGTCCAGAGGACCATCACCGGCACGAACCACGCCACCGGCACCCGGTCGGAGAGGTGGTACTGCTCGGCCGGGTTCAGGAAGCGGAGGCCGGATTCGGAGTACGAGGGGATGCCGAGGACGAGGTACGTGGCCGCCGCGAGCACCGGCGCGGCCAGCCGCCACCGCCACAGGCGTCCCAGCACGAACCCGGTGAACGCGGCACACACCAGGAACCAGGCGTCCACAGCGGTCATCCCCACCGACGGCCCGCCCGCCCCGGCATACGGCCAGGTCGCGGCCAGCGCCCCCACCACGGCCACCAGATGGCCGACGACCGCCCACACCGCGACCGGCAGCGCCGCCATCACCAGCTGGGCAGGACGGCCGCGCGGCACCGAGAGCCGGAGGGCGGTGGTGTTACGCCGGTGCTCACGGCCGCCCTGCCAGCACCCGGCGGCCGCGGCCAGCGGCCCGGCGAGCAGGGTGGCGGTCGAGTGCAGCAGCTCCTGTGTATCGCTCCAGCCGCCCTGCCACTGGGCGGCCTTGCCGATCATCGGCACGCCGATGGTCAGGGCGACGGCCGGGGCGGTCCAGGGGGCGATCCCGCGCCGCAGCTCGGCCCGGAACGCGGCACGCGCCGGAGGGCGGACGCGGGGTGGGGAGGTGGCCGGAGCGGTGGGCTCCGGGGGGCTCATCGTGTGCGTCACGCCCCCACCGCCGTACGGTGTGCGCGCAGGGCGGCGGTGTAGCCGCGCTCGATCGGGTTGCCGCCGAGCCCGTCCGCCGCGTCGCCCAGCCCGATCAGGTCGGCGGTCGTGCCCCGGTAGGCGACCCGGCCCGTCTCGATCAGAGTCACCTCGGTGCAGGCGGCGGCGACGTCCTCGACCAGATGCGTGGAGACGATCACCGTGGAGGTCCGGCCCAGCTCCCGCAGCAGGGCCCGGAACTCGACGCGCTGCTCCGGGTCGAGACCGGCGGTCGGCTCGTCCAGCAGCAGGAGCGCGGGTTCGTTGACGATCGCCTGGGCGATGCCGACCCGCCGCACCATGCCGCCGGAGAGGGTCTTCACCTTGGCGTCGATCCGCTCGCCGAGCCCGACCCGTTCCACGGCCTGCTCGACCGCCGCCCCGACCGCTGCTCCGTCCATCTCCTTGAGCCAGGCCACGTACCCGACGAACTCGCGGACCGTGAACCCCGGGTAGTAGCCGAACTCCTGCGGCAGATAGCCGAGGAGCCGCCGTACGGAGGCCCGTTCGCGGTGATCCCCGCCCCGGCCGACCTCCCGCCCGAGCAGCTCCACCCGCCCCGCGTCCGGGGCCGAGACGGTGGCCAGCACCCGGATGAGGGAGGTCTTGCCCGCCCCGTTGGGCCCGAGCAGCCCGTGCACACCCGGAAGGAAGTCCAGGTCCACGGCGTCCAGGGCGGTCGTTCTGCGGTGCCGGACGGTCAGGCCGGCGACCTTGGCGCTCACGGTGTCTCCAGATGGTCGAAGGAGCGGCGGCGGGCGGCGAGCAGCAGCGCGCACGCCACGGCCCCGGCGGCCCAGCCGCCTTGTACGGAGGATCCGGCGAAGTACGGGGAGGCCCCCGCCATCAGCGCCGCACCGGCCGGTCCGGTGGCGGCGGCGGGAGCGACGACGAAGGCCAGCCAGGCCCCACCGACGGCAGCCGCCCCCCGGCGGCTGCCGACGAAACTGCCCAGCGCGAGCGCCGCGAGTGTCAGCGCCAGCCCCGGCAGCAGCCAGGCGGCCGCCCCCGGTCCGCCCGCCGCGACCGGCAGCACCGCCCCGGCGAGGGTCAGCGCCGGGATGCTCACCGCGAGGACGGCGGCGGCCCGGGTCAGCGGCAGCCGCAGCCCGCCGGACGGGGTCGCGGTGGCGATCTCGTACAGCGGATCGGCGTGGCGCCCGTACGACAGGGCGACCCCGGCGAGCGGCAGCACCGGCGCCGTCACCAGCAGCAACGGCCGCACCGATGCTCCGAGCCCGGCCCCGTACGACAGGGCGACGGCCCCGAGGGCGACGACACCGAGCGCCGCCAGCCAGGCCCCCCGCAGTGCGGGCCCGGCGGCCCACACGACCCGGGCGGCCCGTGACAGGCGCGGGGGCACCCCCGTGGTCCCCGCGCCTGTGCCGATGGCTGTGTTTGTGCCTGTGCTGATGGCTGTGCCGATGCCTGTGCTGATGCCGGTGCCTGTGCCTGTACCTGTGCTGATGGTGGTGTCGGCGTACGCCCGGGAGCCGACGCCCTCCCGTGGTTCCCCGACAGCCCGCTCCAGTACCGCCGCCCGGATCCCGGCCAGCGCCGCCCCGGTCTCCGCCACCGCCCGGACCGCCGACGACACCACGGCCGCGCAGTCCCCGCACGTCTCGACATGCTTCTCCAGGGACCAGGCGTCGCTCTCGGCAGCCGTACCGGCGGCGTACCGCGCGGCCAGCTCCCCGCCCACGTGCCAGTCCGGCCCCGGACCGGAATCCTGCCGCCTCATGCCGTACCTCCCAGCGCTTCGCCGTCCGGCGCCAGCCGTTCCAGCGCGGCCCGCAGCTCGCGCCTGGCCCGCATCGCACGGGTCTTGACCGTGCCTTCGGGAATGCCGAGCAGCGCGGCCGCCTCCCTCGTCGACAGCCCGTCCACCACCGTGGCGCGCAGGACATCGCGCAGCTCCGGCGAGATCCCGGCGAGCGCGGTGCCGACGTCCCCGTACTCCAGGCCCGCCAGCACCCGGTCCTCGGCGGAGGGGGCGACGGTCTCCGGCACCGCGCTCGGTGCACGGTCGGCGCGGGCGCCCGCCCGCAGGGTGTCGACGAGCCGGCGCGAGGCGATCACCCACAGCCAGCCGCCGACCTGCGCGCCCCGGTGCGAGGCGGCGGAGCGCCACACGGTCACGAAGGTGTCCTGGAGCACTTCGCGTACGGTCTCCGCGTCCGCGCATCGCCGGGCGAGCCGGGCGTGCAGCCAGCCGGCATGCCGGTCGTAGAGCGCGCCGAGCGCCTCCGCGTCCCCGCCCGCGACGGCGCGCAGCAACGCCGCGTCGTGGCTCTCCGTACCGTCATCCCGGTCTCCCCCCGCAGGGCGCAACAGCCTCACACCCTCCCTATCGCCCGCCGGACCGTATCCGGTTCACCGGGCAGCGAGAGCGGTCTTGACGTCCTGGAGTCCCGGGGTCCCGACGTCCCGAAGTCTCGTGATCCCGAGGTCCCGGGGAATAGCCGCTCCGTGCCGGGCGCTCCCGTGGACACGGGGCTCATCAGGCCTCCGGACACAAGGCCACCAGGCCTCCAAGCCTTGATCGCTCACAGCGAACAGCACGCGGGGAACATTCGGCGGCTCACAAGCATTGAGTCCACATAGCTCAACTTGCCTGCCGAAGGGGAGATCATGACTACCGAGTCCAAGGCGTTCACACCGATCGACCTGCCCGTGCTGCCGCTCGACGACGAGGTCGTCCTGCCCGGCATGGTGGTGCCGCTGGACCTGTCCGACACCGAGGTGCGCGCCGCCGTCGAGGCCGCGCAGGCCGCCGCCCGCCCCGGTGGCGGGAAGCCCGAGGTGCTGCTGGTCCCGCGGATCGACGGGACGTACACGGGGACCGGTGTCCTCGGGACCGTCGAGCAGGTCGGACGCCTGAGCGACGGCGACCCGGGCGCGCTCATCCGGGCCCGCGACCGGGTCAGGATCGGAGCCGGGACCAGCGGCCCGGGGCGGGCGCTCTGGGTCGAGGGGACCGTGATCGATGTCGTCGTACCCGAGCCGCTGCCGGGTTCGGCCGCCGAGCTGGCCAAGGAGTACAAGGCGCTCGCCACCACCTGGCTGAAGAAGCGCGGTGCCTGGCAGGTCGTGGACCGGGTCCAGCAGATCGAGGACATCTCCGCGCTCGCCGACAACTCCGGATACTCGCCGTTCGTCACCACCGCGCAGAAGGTCCAGCTCCTGGAGACCGTGGACCCCGTCGCGCGGCTGAAGCTCGCCACCCAGTGGCTGAGCGAGCACCTCGCCGAGCAGGATGTGGCCGAGTCCATCGCCAAGGACGTCCAGGAGGGCGTGGACAAGCAGCAGCGCGAGTTCCTGCTGCGCCGCCAGCTGGACGCCGTACGCAAGGAGCTCTCCGAGCTCAACGGCGACCCGGAGGACGAGTCCGACGACTACCGGGCCCGCGTCGAGGCCGCCGATCTGCCCGAGCACGTCCGGACGGCCGCGCTCAAGGAGGTCGAGAAGCTGGAGCGGTCCAGTGACCAGTCTCCCGAGGGTTCGTGGATCCGCACCTGGCTGGACACCGTCCTCGAACTGCCGTGGAACGAGCGCACCGAGGACGCCTACGACATCCGTGGCGCCCGTGCCGTCCTGGACGCCGAGCACGCCGGTCTCGCCGATGTGAAGGAGCGGATCACCGAGTACCTCGCGGTGCGCAAGCGGCGTGCCGACCGGGGGCTCGGTGTGGTCGGCGGGCGCCGTGGCGGTGCCGTGCTCGCGCTCGTCGGTCCGCCCGGTGTCGGCAAGACCTCGCTCGGGGAGTCCGTCGCGCACGCCATGGGCCGTGAGTTCGTCCGGGTCGCGCTCGGCGGTGTCCGGGACGAGGCGGAGATCCGGGGCCACCGGCGTACGTACGTGGGTGCTCTTCCCGGACGCATCGTGCGGGCGATCAAGGAGGCCGGTTCGATGAACCCGGTCGTCCTGCTCGACGAGATCGACAAGGTCGGCTCCGACTTCCGGGGCGACCCGGCCGCCGCCCTCCTCGAAGTCCTCGACCCGGCCCAGAACCACACCTTCCGCGACCACTACCTGGAGGTCGAACTCGACCTCAGCGACGTCGTCTTCCTGGCCACCGCCAACGTCCTCGAATCCATCCCCGAGGCCCTTCTCGACCGCATGGAGCTGGTCCGGCTCGACGGCTACACCGAGGACGAGAAGGTCGTCATCGCCCGGGACCATCTGCTCCCGCGCCAGCTGGAGCGAGCGGGCCTGGAGACGGACGAGGTCGCCCTGGAGGAGTCGGCGCTGCGCAAGCTGGCCGGCGAGTACACCCGCGAAGCCGGCGTACGGAATCTGGAGCGGGCCGTCGCCCGGCTGCTCCGCAAGGTCGCGGCCCAGCACGAACTGGGCGACCGCGAGCTGCCGTTCACGGTGACCGACGCGGACCTGCGCGGTCTCATCGGGCGCCCGCACCACGTGCCCGAGTCCGCCCAGGACCCGGCCGAGCGCCGCACCGCGGTGCCGGGCGTGGCCACCGGGCTCGCGGTGACCGGCGCGGGCGGTGACGTCCTCTTCGTCGAGGCGTCGCTCGCGGACCCCGAGACCGGCGCGTCCGGACTGACCCTGACCGGTCAGCTCGGCGACGTCATGAAGGAGTCGGCGCAGATCGCGCTGAGCTTCCTGCGGTCGCACGGCGCGGAGCTGGAGCTGCCGGTCGCGGACCTCAAGGACCGCGGCGTGCACATCCACTTCCCGGCCGGAGCGGTCCCGAAGGACGGCCCGAGCGCGGGCATCACGCTCACGACCGCGCTGGCCTCGCTGCTCTCCGGACGCCTCGTCCGTACGGATGTGGCGATGACCGGTGAGGTCTCGCTGACCGGGCGCGTCCTGCCGATCGGCGGCCTGAAGCAGAAGCTGCTGGCGGCCCACCGGGCGGGCATCACCACCGTGGTGATCCCGCAGCGCAACGAGGCGGACCTGGACGACGTCCCGGCCGAGGTGCTGGAGAAGCTGGACGTCCGCCCGGTCACCGACGTCCGCCAGGTCCTGGAGATCGCCCTCGCCCCGGCCTCTGCCCCGGCGGAAAGGATCCCGGCCGCGGCCTGACCGCCACGCAGTGACGGGCGTGGCATCAGGTGCACGGCCGGTACGGACGGCCCGCTTCCCGAGTCGACGGGGGCGGGCCGTTCCGCATGCACCGCAGCACGGTGCTCAGGGGCGGTAGATCGTGCCCGGCTCCGGGACCGCCGGAGCCATCAGCTCGGGAACGGTCACGAAGGTGTAGCCGTCCTTCTGCAGCGCGTCGATGATCCCCGGCACGGCGGGCACGGTGCCCTTGTAGATGTCGTGGAGCAGGATGATCCCGTCCCTGGCCGCCTGGTCCAGGATCCGCTTCTCGATCAGCGCCGGGTCGTTCGTCGAGTAGTCCTTCGCGGTGGCGCTCCACAGCACCTGCGAGAGCCCCAGCTCCTTGCTGACCTCGGTGACCTTGTCGTCGGTGCGGCCCTGCGGCGGGCGCATCAGCCGGGGCTTCTTCCCCGTCACCTTCTCGATCGCCACCTGGGTCTTCTTCAGCTCGGCCCGTATCTCGTCCGGCTCCTGGTCGGTGAGGATCTTGTGCGTCCAGGTGTGGTTGGCCACCTCATGGCCCTCGTCCTGGATGCGCCGCACGGTCTCCGGGTGTTCGAGGACGTGGTGCTTGCCGAGCAGGAAGAAGGTCGCGTGGACCTTCTTCTCCTTCAGGATGTCCAGCAGCCGAGGCGTGTCCTTGCCCGGCCCGGCGTCGAACGTGAGCGCGATGCACTTCGCCTTACGGCAGTCCGCGCGGCCGAAAGAGCCCTTGGCGTCGGACGCCGCGTCCTGCCGCGCCGAGCCCGGAGCCGTCGTCTCCATCGAGCATCCGCTGAGCGCCAGTGTGAGCGTCGTCACGAGGACGGCGGCCAACCCGCCCCCGAGCAGGGTCATCTTCTTGGGCACGGGCACACCACTCCTCTGCGCGGAAACCTCCGCACAGGTGTGCGGTACGCCGAGGACTATACATAGCGGGTATACATTGAGTTCATAGTGGGGTGCGGGACAGCGCGAAACCCCGGTGACCTGCGGTGACGTCACCGGGGTGGGCTCGGGCAGGGGTCAGCCGTTGGCCAGTGCCTGTACGCGGTCGAGCGCGCCGTTGAAGCGGTTGTGGTCGCCGACGACCGGACCGGTCGAGGTGTACTGCCACATCGTGTGGACGGGCCAGCCGGCCGGCAGCTCGCCGACCGTCGTGTTGTACCGGGCCACCCAGAGCGGGTTGGTGGCGCCGAAGCTCGCGTTGTTGCCGGTGCAGTCCTTCCACCAACTGGTCGCGGTGTAGATCACCGCGTCCCGGCCGGTGCGGGCCCGGTAGGTGTTCGTGAAGTCCCGGATCCAGTTCACCATCCCGGCCTGGCTGAGGCCGTAGCACTGGGCACCGTACGGATTCCACTCGATGTCGAGCACGCCGGGCAGGGTCCGGCCGTCCCGGGACCAGCCGCCGCCGTTGTCCACGAAGTAGTTGGCCTGCGCGGCGCCGCTCGCGGTGTTCGGGGTGGCGAAGTGGTACGCGCCGCGGATCATGCCGACGTTGTAGGAGCCGTTGTACTGCTGCGGGAAGTAGGGGTTCTTGTAGTACGTCCCCTCGGTGGCCTTCACGTAGGCCCACTTCACCCCGCTGTTCCACAGGGTCTGCCAGGCCACGTCGGCCTGGTGGCTGCTGACGTCCACACCCTCGGTCTGGACGACCCGGGAGTCCCTCGGCGGTCCGCCCTGTCCGTCGTGCTCGATGACGCCCTGGCCCATCCTGGCGGTACCGCGGGCGGGTGGCGCGGTGGCGCTGTCGGCGTCGGCCGCGGTGGCGGCGCCCGGCAGGGTCAGGAGGAGGGCGAGCGCGGCCAGGAGGGCGCCGCCGGCGGTGAGGCGCGAGCGGCGGGAGGAGCCGGATCTGTGACGGTGCAGGGGCATGGGTGTGCCTCCGGGGTGGGATGACGGGTATCCACAGTCGTGGCGTGCTCATGTCATTCGTATGATCCGGCGACGACGCTACGCACGTAGACCCGGCGTACGGAAGAGGGCCTGCCCGCCGCCGTTGGTCTACGCCTGCGAAATACTGGCCGAGCTGCGGCGTTGACCGGCCGCGGCAGAAACTTTCATCGGCAGGAAACCGTACGAGGGGTGCTGACGTGCACGGGAGCGAGAGCGCGCGGGAGCCGGGCGCGACTGCCGGGACTGGTGTGGACCACGAATTCCTGGCGCTGGAGCGCGAGCTGGCGGTCTTCCTGCGCCGCGCGCGGGCCAGCTCCGGGGAGATGGCCCGCGAGGTCCACCCCGAACTGGAGCCCGCCGCCTACGGCTTGCTCGTCCGCCTGGAGTCGGCCGGCCGGCAGCGGGCCACCGAGCTGGCCGCCTACTTCGGCGTCGGCAAGGCCACCATGAGCCGTCAGCTGCGGGCCCTGGAGGACCTCGGGCTGGTCGCCCGCGAACCCGATCCGGCGGACGGCCGCGCCTGGCTCGTCCGGCTGACCGACGAGGGCCTCGCCCGCTTCCGCAGCGTCCGCGACGCCCGGCGCGGGCAGTACGTCCGCAAGCTGGCCGACTGGGACCGCGCCGAGGTGGCGGAGCTGGCCCGGCTGCTGCACCAGCTGAACACCCGCGCGGAGGAGTGACGTCCGGCCGCCCCCGGCCCCTACGGCTCCACGAACACCGCCGTCGCGTCGTCGTGCGTCTTCCTCCGCCGCAGCCGTACCCGCCCGGCGGCCGCGTCGGCGGCCTCCAGCTCCCGTACGCGATCGATCAGCCCCCGCGGGCCCGCCTTGCGCAGCAGCTCCGGCACGTCCGCCCAGTCGCCCTCGCGGAACACATCCGTCCACCGGCCCGCCCCGTCCGTCAGCCCGGCCAGCGACCGGACCTCATCGGCCGGGACGGTGCCGGTCACCGCCCGTGCGGCCACCGCCGGGTCGGCCGCGGCGGTGAAGAAGCCGCCCTCCTTGTTCCGCAGCAGGCCGTCGACCGTCGCCGCCGAGGCCAGCGAACCCGGCGGCAGGCGGTCCAGGCGGTCGTCCACGACCGCACGGACCGTGCCGTCCGGCGCCTCCAGCAGGAGCACGGCGTCGGAGAGCACCAGGTACTCGATCGCGTGTTCGCTCCAACGCGCCAGAGCCACGGTCGCCTGAGGCGTACGCGCGTGAGAAAGGTCACAGGTCGCCCGGTGGGCGTCGGCGGTGCGCCGGATGGAGGCCGACAGAATCTCGGCCAGGTCCATATCTCGCCGTGAACCCGACAGTTCCACCAGTGCGCCGCCCAGCCGGGCGGCGAACCACGGGACGGAGTGCACACAACCGTCGTCCCCCTCCGGCGGCGTGACCCCGTCCAGCACCACCAGCGCTCCCCCCTGGCCGGACGCCGGGAGGGCGGCCGACACCCAGTCCTCGTTGGGGCGTTCGGGATCGCCGGGGGCGGTGACGAGTTCGAGGCGCATGCGGCCAGTCTGCACGAGGCCTTCACCGAGCCCGCACGGGAGCGGTTTCCAGCCGTACCAGCAGGTCAACGCGGGCCCGGTGGGCGGAGGGCGGGGCTCCGGGGAGTGCGGGCGGGCATCTTGCCAAAGGCCGCGCCGAAGTTCCACCCCGCGCCCGATGCATGGTCAGAGGCGCACGTGGGGAAACTTGTTCGCCAACTCAAGAGTGATGTTCACTCGTTCGAGTGGCGGAGTGGTTGATGCGCGTCCCCCTCTCAAAAGCGCTGGAATGGTCAGAAGCCGTACCAGGAGCGGGGGGTCCTTCTATGTGACCGAGCGTCACCTCTGCTTCAAGGGTGGACGAGTCAAGATTGCGAGCACCGGTGCAGAAGAAGCGGCCGCGGAGCAAGGGCAGCACGCGCGACGGTTCCGGGGCGACGCCTCCGGCTCCCGTCGCCACCAAGCGGACCGTACGGGTACGGAGCCGGCTGGTCGCCGGTGTCGCCGTCGTCGGGGTCATCGTCATCGCGGCGGGCGCCCCCGCCGCGATGAGCGCCTCCACCGATCTGGCCGAGTCCCAGCGGCTGGTGACCCTCTCCGAGCTGAACCGGCAGGCCGTCACCCTGGCCCACTCCCTCGCCGACGAGCGGGACGCCGTCACCGCGTACATCGCCGGCGGCCGCGCCGATGACGGCGAGGCCGGTGCCGAGAGCCGCCTCACCCGCACCGCCCGGGTCGACCAGCAGATCGACGAGATCCACGGTCCGGCCCCGGCGGCCCTGCGGCGCGACCTCTCCACCGTGCCCTCGCTGCGCCGCGACGCCCTCACCGGCAAGGGCTCGGCGCTCGACGCCCACCAGGCGTACTCCGAGGTCATCGCCAAGCTGCACGGCATCTCCGCCGAGCTGGCCGACAAGACCCCGCCGCGCGCCGCCGACGCCACCCGCGCCCCGCTCGCCCTCGGCGGAGCCGTCGAGCAGGCCTCCGCCACCCGCGGACTCCTCCTCGCCGCTCTCGCGGTGCCGACGCCCGAGCCCGCCGACCCGCAGATCGACCCCTTCACCGGGCTGCCGGTCGAGGGCCAGGACGACGAGACCGAACGGGCCGACCGCGACCGGGACGAGCTGAGCGCCGCCGCCCAGCAGGCCCGGGTCCGCGAGCTGGCCTCGCTCGCCGAGTTCGACCAGGCGGCGAACTCCGTCGCCCGCGACAAGCTCTCCGCCACCGTCACCGGCCCGGAGGTCAACAGCGCGGAGAAGTACCTCACCCGCCTCACCGACCGCCCCGAGCTCTCCGAGGGCGAGCGCAAGACCAGCGCCAAGAAGCTGGAGGCCGCGCTCTCCGCCCGGGTCGACCGGATGCGCAGCGTCGAGTCCGCGCTCGGCACCACCCAGGTCCAGCGCCTGGAAGGGATCCGCGACGACGACGTCACCGCCCTCGAACTGAGCATCGCCCTGCTCGGTGGCTGCTTCCTGCTCGCTGTCGGCGTCTCCACCGCCGTCGCCCGCACCCTCACCCAGCCGCTCGCCGTCCTCCGCATCGGCGCCGCCCGCCTCGCGGACGAGCCGGCGAGTGCCGAACCGGTCCGCTACACCGGCCGCAACGACGAGTTCGCCCAGGTCGTACGGTCGATGAACACCCTGCACGCCAAGCTCACCGGCCTCCAGCAGGAGTTCACCGGCCGCTTCGAGAGCCTCGACGCCGAGCGCGCCGAACTGATCGCGGGCCGCGAGACCCTCACCCTCCAGCGTGCCGAACTCCAGGTCCAGGCCGCAGAACTCGCCGCCCAGCTGGAGCGGCTGAAGAACACGGTCCACCACACCTTCGTCAACCTCTCGCTCCGCAACCTCGGCCTCGTCGAGCGGCAGCTCGGCGTGATCGAGAGCCTGGAGGAGCGCGAGCAGGACCCCGAGCGCCTCGCCACCCTGTTCAAGCTCGACCACATGGCCACGGTCATGCGCCGGCACAGCGAGAACATGCTCGTCCTCGCGGGCGCCGAGCACGGCCACGGCCACGTGGGCCCGATCCCGCTGGTCGACGTGGCCCGCGCGGCCGTCAGCGAGATCGAGCGGTACGAGCGGGTCACCATCCAGTCCCTGCCGCCGCACGCCCAGATCGCCGGGTTCGCCGCCGACGACCTCAGCCACCTCCTGGCCGAACTCCTGGAGAACGCCACCTCCTTCTCCCCGCCGGACTCCCATGTCGAGCTCTCCGGCTGGCTGCTGGAGACCGGCGAGGTGATGCTCTCCGTGCAGGACGCGGGCATCGGCATGTCGACCGTCCGGATGGGCGAGCTCAATGCGAGGCTGGCCGACCCGGCCTCCTTCGAGGCGGGGGAGCAGAGTGCCGACGGGGCCGGACTCGGGCTCCAGGTCACCTCGTTGCTGGCCGCCCGGCACGGCGTACGGGTCCAGCTGCGCGAGCAGAAGGGGAGTGGAGTGACGGCCGTCGTCGTCCTGCCGCAGACCCTGCTGCCGAACTCGCTCCCCGCCTCCTCGCCGCCCGCCGTACAGCTGCCCGGCGAGGCTCCGGCGCTGAACCTGCCGGGCTCGGTGGCCGAGGCCAACTCCAACGCCCTGCCGAGCCGTACACCGATGCTGCCGGGGCCGGAGGCGGCGGCGCCGCCCGTATCGGGGACGGCCGCCGGAGAGGCTTCGGAGCCGGTGGCGGAGGAGGCGCCTGAGCGGGAGCCCGGGGTGGCGCAGGAGGCCTCCGCCGAGCCGTTGGTCGAGCCTGCCGCCGAAGCCGTGGCCGCGCCTGCCGTCGACCCGATGATCGCCGCCGCCGAGCGGGTGATCCGCGAGGCCGGTGAGGCCGGTGAGCAGGAGACCGTTCCGGCCGAGGACGCGCGAGCGGACAAGAACGCGGACACGGGCGCGGGCGCGGGCAAGAACGCAGACGCGGACACGGACACGGACATCGAGTCGGACTCCGCTGTGGAGTCGGACTCCGAGGTCACGATGCAGGTCCGCCTGCCGCTACCGCCCGACTCCCCGGCCACCCCGGAACCCCGGGTCGCTCCGGCGCCCCCGGCCGCCCCGGAGCCCGCCGCCCCCACCACCCCCGGGCCCTCCGACCCGTACGCCATCGGCCCCGACCGCCACGAGCGTCCGGCCGACAGCGGTCCGGGTGACCAGGGCACGGACGGGCCCGAGTTCCGTCCCGCGCCCCGTGGCGAGGCCGCCGCCGACACCGTGCCCGGACCCCGACAGCCGCAGCCCGCCCGGGTCACCGACAAGGGCCTGCCCAAGCGCACGCCCAACGTGGTCCGGCCCGAGGGGGCTCCCACCACCGGCCGCACCGGCAGCCTGGACCGGGACGACCTGCGCCGCAGGCTCGGCAGCTTCCACCAGGCGGCGAAGGAGGGCCGGCGCGATGTCGAGGCCGAGATCGCCCAGTCCACCGGCCACATCGCCCTCGCCGACCACGAGGGCGTGACCACCGCACGGACCGGGCACGAGACAGGGACGACCGAGCAGACCGGCGGCCGCACGGACCGCCGGAACGGAGAGACGGGGGACACAGTCGAGGAGGCACGCAGTTGACTGCGCCCAGCACGTTCGGGCTGAGTACGGAGGCCCGGAACCTTCACTGGTTGCTGAGCAATCTCGTGGAGGAGGTGCCAGGGGTCCACTCGGTCACCGTCGTCTCGTCCGACGGGCTGATGCTGCTCTCCTCCGACCCCGGTCGCCACGAGGTGACGCCTGCCGGACCGTCGGACGGGCCCAAGGGGTCCAGTGCCGACCTGGCCACCATCGTTTCCGGCATCGGCTCGCTGACCGTCGGAGCCGCGAAGCTGATGGACGGCGGCGGTGTCAAACAGACCATGATCGCCATGGACGAGGGCAGCGTCTTCGTCATGTCGATCAGCGACGGCTCACTCCTCGGCGTCCACGCCACCCCTGACTGCGACATGAGCGTCGTCGCGTACCACATGGCCCTCTTCGTCGGCCGGGCCGGACACGTCCTCACCCCCGAACTCCGCAGTGAGCTGCGCAAATCGATGGAGAGTACCCAGTGACGACCGCCGCAGCCGAGCCTTCTCCCCGCCTCCCGGTCCGGGGCGCCGACAAGCGCCCGGCCAGGGTCCGCCCGTACTCCCTCACCGGAGGCCGCACCCGGTTCGGGCACGTCCTGCTCGTCGAGACGTTCGTCGCCGCTCTCGAAGCACCCGAGGAGCGCCGCGAGCTCACCAACGGCAACCTGGCCTCGCGCGTCATGCCGGAGCTCCAGGCCATCGTCGAAATCTGCCGCCGGATGCGTACGGTCGCGGAGATCTCGGCCCTGTTGAAGATGCCGCTCGGAGTCGTCCGGGTACTGCTCAGCGACCTGGCCGACCAAGGAAAGATCCGCGTGTACGGAACCGGTCACGGCACCGGTCAGCCCGACCGCGCACTGCTCGAAAGGGTGCTCAATGGACTCCGCCGTCTCTGAGGCGCCGCTCTTCGCCCCGCGCCAGGCGGGGCCCCGGGACCAGCTGTCGGACCCCCACGGCGAGCCGTCCCGGCCGCAGGACCAGGCCGAGGAGTCGCTCCAGGCCTGGCAGCTCGACCACACCCGCGCCCCGACCGCGACCAAGATCGTGGTGGCGGGCGGCTTCGGCGTGGGCAAGACGACGTTCGTCGGCTCGGTCTCCGAGATCACTCCGCTGAAGACCGAAGCGCTGATGACGCAGGCCAGCGAGGAGACCGACGACCTCTCCGCGACGCCCGAGAAGACCACCACCACGGTGGCCATGGACTTCGGCCGGCTCACCCTGGACGACGACCTCGTGCTGTACGTCTTCGGCACGCCCGGCCAGCAGCGTTTCTGGTTCATGTGGGACGACCTGGTACGCGGCGCGATCGGCGCGGTCGTCCTGGCCGACACCCGGCGGCTTGAGGACTGCTTCCCGGCGCTCGACTACTTCGAGAGCTGCAGGCTGCCGTACATCGTGGCGGTCAACCACTTCGAGGGAACCCCCGGTTACGAGGCGGAGGACGTCAGGGAGGCCCTGACCGTACCGCCGCAGGTGCCGATAGTGATCATGGACGCGCGTAACAGGATCACGGTCGTCGAGTCGCTCCTGGCCCTGGTGGGCCATGCTCTCGACGTCACGCCTGCCTAGTCCTCCTCGAACCAGAGACAAACGGAGAGCCGCGATGCGGAAGATACTCATAGTCGGAGCCGGCCAGTCAGGTCTCCAGCTGGCCCTCGGACTGCAGTCCCGAGGTTACGAAGTCACGCTGATGTCCAACCGCACGGCCGACGAGATCCGCACCGGCCGGGTCATGTCGACGCAGTGCATGTTCCACACCGCGCTCCAGCACGAGCGGGACTACCAGCTGAACTTCTGGGAGTCCCAGGCCCCGAGGATCGAGGGGGTCGGTGTCTCCGTCGCCGCGCCGGACTCCTCGCGCGCCATCGACTGGGTCGGCAAGCTCGACGGGTACGCGCAGTCGGTCGACCAGCGCGTGAAGATGGCCGGCTGGATGGAGACCTTCGCCCAGCGTGGCGGGCAGCTCGTCATCCACGGGGCGGCCGTCTCCGACCTGGACTACTTCTCGCGTACGTACGACCTGGTGATGGTCTCGGCCGGCAAGGGCGAGCTGGTCTCCATGTTCGGCCGGGACGCGGCGCGTTCGCCGTTCGACGCCCCGCAGCGTGCGCTGGCCGTCGCCTACGTGCACGGCATGGGCCCGCGCCCGGAGCACCCGGAGTTCGACGCGGTCCGCTGCAACCTGGTGCCCGGCGTCGGCGAGCTGTTCGTGATGCCGACGCTCACCACCTCCGGCCGCGCCGACATCCTCTTCTGGGAGGGCGTCCCGGGCGGCCCGCTCGACGCCTTCCAGGGCATCAAGGACCCCTCCGAGCACCTGGCGAAGACGCTGGAGCTGATGGAGAGGTTCACGCCCTGGGAGTACGCCCGCGCCACCAAGGTCGAACTGACCGACGCCAACGGCACCCTCGCCGGCCGCTACGCCCCCACCGTCCGCAAGCCGATCGGCCGGCTCCCCGGCGGCGGCCTGGTCCTCGGCGTCGCGGACGTCGTCGTGGCCAACGACCCGATCACCGGCCAGGGCTCCAACTCGGCCTCCAAGTGCGCCGACTCCTACCTGGAATCGATCCTGGCCCACGGCGACAAGGAGTTCGACGGGGCCTGGATGCAGTCCACCTTCGACCGCTACTGGCACACCGCCCAGCACGTCGTGAAGTGGACCAACGCGATGCTCGGCGCCCCGCCGGAGCACGTCCTGAACCTGATCGGCGCCGCCGGCCAGCTCCAGCCCGTCGCGGACCGCTTCGCCAACGGCTTCAACGACCCGGCGGACTTCGACAACTTCTTCTTCGACCCGGAGAAGACGAACGCGTACCTGGCCTCGGTCTCCGGCGCCTGAGCGGCCTGTCGTCCTGGTGGCCGCCGCTCCGGCCACCAGGACTACTCGGGTGCCCGGTCCACGCCGTACCCCGTGTCCGAGCCGTCGCGGGCGCCCTCGGGGAGGTCCGGGCGGGTGTACGTGGACAGGGGGGTGCCTGCGGGATCGGGGCGGACGGCGCCCAGCAGCGGGTTGGACGCGACCGGGGAGACCTTGACCTTGGTGCCGCGGCGGGGGGCCTGGATCACCAGGCCGTCGCCGATGTACAGCGCCACGTGCGTGGCCTTCGGGAAGTAGATCACCAGGTCGCCGGGGCGCAGTGAGGAGATCGGGACCTTCGGGAGCTGCTTCCACTGCTCCTGCGAGGTGCGCGGGACCGGGCGGCCCGCCGTCGCCCAGGCCTGGGAGGTCAGGCCGGAGCAGTCGAAGGAGCCGGGGCCCTCGGCGCCCCACACGTACGGCTTGCCGATCTGCTCGATCGCGTACGAGACGGCGTCACCGCCCTGCCGGGTCGGCGGCCGGGCCGTGCTGAGCGCGCCGGAGGCGACCAGTTCGCTCTGGGCCGCCGTCACGCCCCGCTCTTCGAGTCCGGCCAGCTGGGTCAGCTGCTCGGCGGAGAGCGTGGCCAGCAGCGCCTCCACCTCCTTCAGCTTGTCGCGCACGGCGTCGCGCTGCTTCTTCTGCCGTGCGACCAGCTTCTTCTGCTCGTCGACCGCCTTGCGCGCGGCGGCGGCCAAGGCGTCGGCGCGGCGGGCGTTCGCGGTCAGGCGTTCGACCGTGGCGGCGCGGCCCGCCGCCACCCGTTCGACGACATGGCTCTGATCCAGGGCGCGCAGCGGGTCCCGGGCCAGCAGCAGCTGGAGGTAGGCGGAGAACTCGGTGCGCCCCTGGTACTGCTGCCGGGCCAGCCGTCCGGCGTCCCCCCGGCTGAGCTCCAGCGCGGCTTGCGCCTTCGCCAGCTCACCGCTCACCTTCTTCGCCTGCGCCGTCCGCTGCTTCAGCTTCTCGGCGGTGGCGTTGTAGGTCTCGCTCGCCTCCTCGGCCACCTGGTAGCGGGTCCGGAGGTCGCGGAGGAGGGTCGTGACGCTCTTCGCTCCACCGGCTTCGGGAGCTGCTTCGGGGGCGGCCAGCGCTGTCTCCGCGTCCACCTCTGCCGCGTCGTCCCCTTCGGGGCGTACGGGCTCCTCGGACGGCACAGGCAGAGGGGTCGGCTCGGCCGGTGCGGCGGTGGCGGGGGCGACCGCCAGGGCCGTGGCGAGTGCGGTCGCGCAGACCGCGCGCAGGAGCCTGCCTGACATGACATCACCTCCGTTACGGAGACGGGAACCGGAAGAATCGGACTCGTCCATCAGTGAGTGGGCTCATCCGATTAATCCGGTCACCTGGTGTCAGGTCATGCAAGCACCGCACCGCGTGCCGTCCGGGGATGCCCCGGACGGCGGAGGCCGTACGGTCGCCTTCGGCTCAGCTCACCGGGAAGGCGTAGAAGGCCCTGTCCCGCTGGACGATGACGTACCCGCCGACGGCGAGCGTCCGGTACGGGGCGCTCACCGTGGCCCCCTTCGGTTCGGCGACCCCGATGTCCTGGAACTTCCACAGCCGCTCCCCGTCGGCCGCCGAGAACGCCGTGACCTGGGTGGCGTCGGAGGCGAGCAGGGTCTTTCCGCTGCTGCTCAGAGTGAGGGCGGGGGCGCTCCCGACGCCCGGCACCTCCGTCGAGCGCCGCCAGGCCAGGCGCCCGCTCTCCCGCTCCACCGCGCCGATCTGCCGGCTGCGCTCGGTGGTGTGGAGGAACGGGCCCGCCACGAGCGGGGTGCCGAAGGCCGAGCCCTCCGTGCCGTCGACCCGCCACAGCGGCTTGCCGGTGTCCGCCTCGAACGACTGGAGATCGGCGCCGACCCCCGCGTACAGGATCCCGTCCTCGTCACCCGTGACGGCCGCCTCCGGGCCGGACGCGCCGTACTGCCTGGCCCACCGCAGCTTGCCGGTCTGCTGATCGAAGGAGCGGACGGAGCCCTTCCCCTTGGCCGCCTTGACCTCGGCCGCCGTCAGGGTGACCGCGTCCTGCCGGACGAGGAGATCGGCCGAGCGTTCCGCGACCACCCGGTACAGGGGCGTGCCGGGGGCGCGGCCCGCCGGTACCTGCGTACGCCAGACCTCGGCGCGCCGGACGATGTCGTACGCGAAGAAGTACGCCTGGACGACCTTCCTGTCCGCCGCCCTCTTCTTGCCCTTTTTCGGCTTGGGGGCCTTCACGGTGACCGTGCGCGAGCCGGTGAACCAGACCACCGGACCGGAGTGGCCCGCCAGCCGTCCCACCTGAAGGTCCGGCAGGTCGGTGAAGCCGTCCGCGTACCGCACGCGGTGCACGACCGTGCCGTCCTTCGGCGCGAGCCAGAGGAACTCCGTCGGGCTCGCCACGAAGCACAGGTCGCCCGCGACCAGCGCCGCCTGGCCCTTGGCCGCGTCCGCGCGCTGCCAGACCCGCTTGCCGGTGCTCACGTCGACGGCGCTCGCCTGGCTCTCGCTGGTCACCACCAGCAGCCGGTCCCGCCAGAGCGCGGTGGTCAGCGGGGCGGACTCGGAGGCCGGGTGGGAGTAGCTCCAGCGCGGCTCGGGGGGCTGGCCGGGGAGCGTGGGGCGCGGCTTCGGCGGTGCGGGCTTGGCGTCCGTGGCGGCCGCGGTCTCCCCGCCGCCGATCGCGGCGACCGCGCCGCCGCCCACGACGAGCCCGCCGACCGCCGCCGCCGCGATGGTGATCAGGGTCCGGCGGCTGGTGGCGGAGCCTTCCGGAGGGGTCGGCGTGGGCGGGAGGGGCAGGGCGACCATGGGGCTGGTGCCGTTGTTGCCTTGGGCCGTGGTCGCGGAGGGCGGGAGCGCCGCTGCCGGGTAGGGGGCGGGGCTGCCGTACGTGTGGTGGGGGACCGGTGCCGGGAGGGCTGCGGGGGCGTTGCCCGGGGCCGGGGGCAGGCCTTGAGGGAGGGCGAGCTGAGTCGTCGCGCGGTCGGACCGGGGCGGCTTGGGGCCGGTGTTGAGGAAGCGGGTGGTGCCCCGGTCCTCGCCGATGTCCCCGGTGCCGGCACCGGCGTTGTTGCTGGTGGTGGCTGCGGTGGTCGTGGTGGCGCTCGGGGCGGTGGGGGTCTGCGGGGCAGGTGGCTCGGCCGGCGCGTCCGTCGGCCGTGCGTCCCCGGGCTTCCCGGTGGGCACCGCGTCCTCCGGCTCCCCCGCAGGCCGCGCGTTCTCCTCCGGCGCCCCCAACCCCCGTACCCCCGCCTCCTGGTCCGCGACCGCCGCCGCGAGCCGCTCGGGCAGCCAGCCGCCCCGGGCCAGGCCCGCCGCGCCCTCCAGGGCCAGTTCGGCGGCGACCGTGCCGGCGGTGGGCCGCTCGGCCGGGTCCTTGGCCAGGCAGGCCGCGATCAGGGCGCGCAACTCGTCCGGCACGGCGTCCAGTTCGGGGTCGGCCTCGGCGATCCGGCGGGCGGCCTCCTCGGGCGGGCCCTCCGTGAACGGGGTCGTCCCCGTGGCCGCGTACGCCAGCAGCAGCCCCAGCACGAACAGGTCGGACGGCGCGCCGACCTCCTTGCCCTCGACCTGCTCCGGCGTGAGGTAGCCCAGCCGCACCGAGAGCTGCCCGCCCGGCCGCGCCTCCGCCGTCGCCGCCGCGCCCAGCGGGCCGAACGCGGTGAGCCGGGGCCCGTCCTCGGCCAGCAGCACCGTGCCCGGGGCCAGCCCCTGGAGCACCGAGCCGCCCGCGTGCACCCGGGAGAGGATCTCGGCGGTGCCCGCGCCCAGTATCCGCAGGGCGCGCTCCGGCAGCGGGCCCGCGATGCCGACCGCCTCGGCCAGCGGCACAGCGGGGACGTACGCGGTCGCGGTCCAGAGCAGCTCGTCCTCGCCGGACTCCAGGGAGCCCGTCTCCGGGGAGCCGCTCCCCAGCGGCGGCGACACCCAGCCGCCCGCGAGGCGTTCGGCGGTGCGGGCCTCGGCCTGGAAGCGGCGCCGGAACGCGGGGACGGCGGCGAGCGCGGGGCGCGCGGCGGTGATCACGGCGAGTTCGCCGGTGCCGGTGTCCCGGCCCACGTACCGCACGGCGCTCGCGGCTTCCTGGAAGCGGGCCAGCACGGTGAAGCGACCGAAACGGCGTGGATCTTCCCTACGCAGCGCCTCCATGGCGCACCCCCCTTGTGACCGTCCTCCGGCGCCCGAGTGACCCGTCCCTCGGCACCTGACCGTCGATCTTAGGGCCTGCGCCTGGGGAAGCGGGCGTTCAGGGCTTGGACCAGGGCCACTTGACGTTGGGGCGCTTACGGCCGCCGGGAGCGTACTCGTACACCCAGCCGCGCTGGAGGCCGAGCCGCTTGGTGTAGCCGGCCGGGACGCGTTCGTACGCGTACACGGTGGGCGGGGAGCCGTCGGGGGAGGGCACGGGGACCTCGTACCACTTCGGCGGGTGGCCGGTCGGGCCCACCAGGACGGGCAGCACCCGGCCGTCCAGGGGGCCGCCGCGGAAAGGGGTGTTCTCGCTCTTCACCCGGTCAGTCTGCCGCAGTGGCCTGCGGCAGCAGGTGTGCCGCCTCGGCGACGACCGGGATGACCAGCTCGGCCAGCCGTCCGGCCGGGCCGTCCGGGGTCTCCAGCGTCAGCAGGTCGCGTACCACCGCCGCGGCCTCCTCGTCGGTGGCCGCCGTCGCGGCGAGCAGCGCGATGAGGTGGTCGACCAGCCAGCCGCGCAGCTCGGCCGCCGGGGGCCGCTTGCCCTCGTCCAGCCAGATCAGCGACGCCGCCTCGACGGCCGCGATCCAGCTGCGGACCATCATCCGCAGCCTCGGCCCTGCGCTCTGCGTGGCCGCGCCCCGCTCCCCGGCGGAGCCGATCCGGCCGAGGTGGCTGAGGATCTCCTCCGCCGCCGCGCGCCGGACGCCGTCCACGATGCTCGTCGTCCGGGAGGTCTCCACCACGCTGCCACCGCGCAGCAGTGCGCTGAAGCCGGTGTCGTGCTCGTCGACGAAGCGGAGGTAGCGGTCCAGGACCCGGGCCACCCGCTCGGTGGGCGGGCCCACCGGCGGCTCGGTGAAGCAGAGCTTCAGCTCGTCGGCGGCCGAGCCGAGCGCGGCCTCGTACAACTGCTGCCGGCCGCCCGGGAAGTAGCGGTAGACCAGCGGCCGGGAGACGCCGGCCGCCACCGCCACCTCGTCCAGCGAGACCTCGTCCGGGGCCCGGTGGGCGAAGAGGCCGAGCGCCGCGGCCAGGAGCTGGGCGCGGCGCTCCTCGACACTGAGCCTGCGGTACGCGCGGGGCGGCGGCGGGGCTGCGGCGGTGGACGTCATGGTCCCGAGCCTAAAGCCTCCGGTGCGCACGGCCTCAGGCCAGCAGCCCTGAACTGCGCCACAGCCTGCGGCTGACGCCGTTCAGCAGCCCGATGTCGTCGAAGAAGTCCGTCAGCCGCTTCGACCCGGTCTGCATCACCTCCCTGCGGTGGCCGCTCGCCTTCACCTGGGCGACGGCCTCCCGCCGGTCCAGGCCGACGTTCTCGTACACCTGCGGGTTGACGAAGCAGACGGAGAAGACCCGGGCCGCCTCGCCGCAGCTGACCTTGGTCAGTTCCCGCTCCCAGCGCGGGGCGGTCACCATCTGGCGGCGCAGCTCCTCACGTGCGTACCGGACGTGCCGGGCCTCCTCGATGACGTGGATCCGGGTCACGCCGCGCACCAGGGTCTGCACCCGGTCGTCCGGGAAGGTCAGCCGCTGCATCCAGTCGAGGATCTCCTCGCCGAGCAGGGTCGCGGCGAACGAACCGGGCGTGGTGGAGACGGTCTTCAGGACCCGGGCCAGGTTGTGGTAGACGCGCGGCACCTCGTACGTCGGGGCGCCGCCCCAGTCGATCATGCGGCCGAACATCATCGAGTGGCGGCACTCGTCGGCTATCTCGGTGAGGGCGTAGCGGACGTGGTTGCTGGTGACGGGCTTGTCGTAGACGTGCCGGACCAGCAGCTGCATCAGGATGATCTCGAACCAGATGCCGAGCGAGGCGAGGGCCGCGCCCTCGTGCCGGGAGAGGTCCAGGCGCTGCTCCTCGGACATCCGGTGCCACATCGGGGTGTCGTAGAGCGAGAGCAGCTCCGGCGGCCAGAACCACTTGCCCTCCTCCACCGCCGTGTCCCAGTCGAGTTCGGTGTCGGGGTCGAAGGAGTGCTTGGCCGAGGATTCGAGCAGCCGCGCGGCGATCTGCTCACGGTCGCGGAGCGGGCCGAGGGCGTCACGGAGCACGGTCACGTCGCGGTCGGCGGGCGTCACGGTCGTCATGGCGGGAGCACCTCACAGGCACAGGGGTGGCCGGACACGGGAGTTACCGGCGGTCACCTCTTATGAGACTGCTCGTCAGCAAGGCCGTCAATCCCTTGCGCACGACTCCGTGCGACTTGTTGACCCGCCGTCTACCAACGTGTGAACCTGCGAGGGGAGGCGACGGGCGGGAAGCTCTCAACCGCCTTCGTCACTACGGAACTTGTCGGGCCGATCGAGTCAGCCGAGGCGAAGGAGCCGTCCGTGTCCACCCATGACCTCTACATCACCCCGCCGTCCGCACCGCTCTGGCAGGTACCTGCCACCGGAGCCGCCCGGTTCAGCTGGGACTACGACGACGGCCGCGAACGCCTGCTCGCCCTCTACCAGAAGGGCAAGGACAAGCAGTGGGACGGCAACAAGCGCATCGACTGGTCGCTGGAGGTCGACCCCACCGACCCGCTCGGCACCCCCGACGAGGCGCTCACGCTCTACGGCACCCCGCACTGGGCGAAGATGACGGAGAGGGACCGGGGCGAGCTGCGCAAGCACTACACCTCCTGGCAGTTCAGCCAGTTCCTCCACGGCGAGCAGGGCGCGATGGTCTGCGCGGCCAGGATCGTGGAGTCCGTCCCCGACCTGGACGCCAAGTTCTACTCCGCCACCCAGACCATGGACGAGGCCCGGCACGCGGAGATCTACGGCCGCTTCCTGCACGAGAAGATCGGCATGCTCTACCCGGTCAACGACAACCTCCAGGGCCTGCTGGGCGACACCCTGCGCGACTCCCGCTGGGACATGCCGTACCTCGGGATGCAGGTGCTGATAGAAGGGCTCGCGCTCGCCGCCTTCGGAATGATCCGCGACACCACCACCAAGCCGCTGCCCAAGCAGATCCTCGCCTACGTCATGCAGGACGAGGCCCGTCACGTCGCCTTCGGGCGGATGGCGCTGCGCGACTACTACAAGCAGCTGAGCGACGCCGAACTGCGCGAGCGCGAGGAGTTCGTCATCGAGGGCTGCTACCTGATGCGCGACCGGCTCAGCGGTGTCGAGGTCCTGGAGAACTTCGGCATCGGCAAGCAGGAGGCGAAGGATCTCTCGGAGCACTCGGAGTTCCTCCAGCTCTTCCGCAAGCTGCTGTTCAGCCGGATCGTGCCGTGCGTCAAGGACATCGGCCTGTGGGGCCCGCGGCTCCAGAAGGCGTACGTCGACATGGGCGTCCTGGAACTCGGCGACTCCAACCTGGACCTGCTCATGTCCCAGGACGAGGAGATAGCCGAGGAACTGGACCGCGAACGCTTCGCCGCCGAGGAGGAGGCCCGGGTGGCGGAGGTCGCCGAGGCGATCGTGGAGGGGCGGGAAGAGGCGGCCTGAGGCGTCCGGCTGCCCGGTGGTGTGAGCGGGGGCGGTACCAAAACCGGCCGTATCGAAATTCCGTTCGCAAACGTGTCGTACCGTGAGCGCATGACCACCCCGCCTCAGCCGCCGCAGGGCCCGTACGGCCCGCCGCCCCCGCACCCCCAGCAGAACCCGTACGGTCCGCCGGCCGCCGCCCCCGGAGTGCCGCAGCAGCCTTACGGCTACCCGCAGCAGCCGCCGGCCGCGCCTCAGCAGGGTGGCGGCTGGGGGCAGCAGCAGCCCGGTGCGGCCGGCTGGGGCGGTCCGGGTGCGGGCGGGTGGCCGCCGCAGGGGCCGGGTGCGCAGCCGCCGCGGAAGAAGCGGACCGGGCTGATCGTCGGCATCGTGGTGGGCGCGGTCGTGCTGGCGGGCGGCATCGCCTTCGGCGTCTCCCAGCTGTTCGGGAAGACCGTCGATGCGGCGTTCCCGGACGCCGAGTACAAGCTCGTCCTGGAACAGAAGCTGCTGGACGGTGAGTTCACCCTGGCCCAGGACCTGTCCTCGACCGAGGGCAAGAAGATCGAGAAGATGTACGACCCCACCGTCCGGGACGCGAAGGCGGTGGTCGGCCAGTACAGCTCGGCCACGGGCGGGGCGCTGGTGATCTCCGGGATGTACGGGAGGTTCGCCGACCCGGACGTGATGACCGGCAAGATGATGGACGGCGGGGCCGAAGGGGAGGGCGCGAGCGTCGTCGTCCCGCCGAAGAAGTTCACCCCCGCCGGGTACGACATCACGCTGGAGTGCCAGGTGCTCCAGTCGGTCAAGGGCGGCATCAAGGCCAACGTTCCGATGTGCGCCTGGGGTGACGACAACACCGGGGTGTCGGTGGGGATCATCCGCGCCGAGACGGCCCTGAAGGACGCCTCGGCGATCGACCTGGAGGCGGCGGCGGCCGAGACCGCCAGGATCCGCGAGGAGATCCGCCGGCCGATCGGCTGACCGGCCGCCCACGGCGGGGGTGCGCGGTTCAGCGCGCTTCCGCCGGTGCCGGGAAGCGGGTGCGCAAGGTGAACGCCCGTTCCGTCGGGCCGTGTTCGCGGAGGTGCAGCAGGCGCTCCTCGGCGTCCGCGACCGTCGGGCGTTCACCCGCCGGCACCCACCACAGCGCGGTCATCGCCTCACTCACCTGCTCGAACCACTCGCGGCGCCGGCGCAGCAACTCCCGGTGCAGGCCCGCGTACATGAAGCCCGTCAGCGCCTCCGCGTCCTGCCACACCGACAGGTTCACGATCAGCCACTCGTCCCCGAACACCGGTACGTCGGTGGCGTTCCCGGAGTCCGAGCGCAGCCGCCACACGAACCCCTCGGCTTCGTCGGCGACCGCGTTCACCGGGTCCAGGCCGTCGACGAAGTCCTTCAACTGCGGTGATTCCAGCGGGAATCTGAGCCGGGCGATGTTCACCTGGGCCAACTCGTGTTTTGCGCCGCCTGTTTGCGTCTCGGTGAAGGTCATGGCCGCACCGTAGGCAGAGCGTTCTCCAGCGCGCGGGCCATTCCGAGCAGCGAGACGTCCGCCCCGCGCGCCGCCACCAGCTGGAGCCCCACCGGGCAGCCGTCGGCCGTGAATCCGGCGGGCAGGCTCGCCGCCGGATGGCCGCTGAGGTTGAACGCCCAGGTCAGCGCGGTCGAGTAGCGGTCGCCCGGCCCCTCGTGCCCGTGCGGCCGGTTCGGCGTGGCCGGGCTCAGCAGCAGGGGCGCGGCCGCGAAGAGCGCGTCGAGCCGTTCGTCGTTCGCCCGCCGGACCGCCACCGCCCCGGCGTCGTCCGGTGACCCGGCTCGTACCGCCTGCCAGGCCGGGCCCGGATCGAGCAGCTCGCACCCGGCCTCCACCAGGCGCACGGCCCCGGCCGCGACCAGCCGGTCCACCGCCGCCCGCACCACGGCCGCCACCTCCGGATCCACCTCCGCGAACCCCAGGTCCTCGCTGTACACGGCGGGCAGGGGCAGGGAAGGCGCGGTGAACTCCTCGTACCCGGGCAGCACATGGCGTACGTACCGCTCCGCATCCGCCGCCGACCTGGCCAGCACGCCCGCCGCCGCCAGGCCCGAGGTGTCCGGCGACGGGAGCAGCCCGTTCGTCGTCTTCAGCCCGAACACCCCGCACCAGGCGGCCGGGATGCGCACCGACCCGGCTCCGTCGCTGCCCGTCGCGAGCTCCACCATTCCCGCCGCCACCGCGACCGCCGAGCCCGCCGACGAACCGCCGGGCGTTCGGTCGGCCCGCCACGGGTTGACCGTGCGGCCGTGCGCGCCCTGCCCCCAGGTCTGCCAGTAGGTGCCGGGGCCGGGCACCGAGGTCGCGCCGACCGGGACGCCGCCGGCCGCGATCAGCCGTCGGGCCGCGTACGAGCGGATACCGGTCGGGCCCTTCACGGCGAACGGCAGCCCGCGCAGGGGGAGTTGCCTGGCCTGCGGCTCGCGGGCCGACGCCTCCTCCGGCCAGACCTCGATGAACGCGTTGAGCGCCGGGTCCAGCCGGGCGATCCGCTCCAGGGCCCGCGCCACGGCGGACGGCGTCGACGTCATGTCCGTAAGCCTCCCCGTAAGACAAGTCTCGCCGTATGACAGGTCGCCCCGTACGGCAGGTCTCCCCGTAAGGCGCGGCTCACTCCTCCAGCGCCGCCTCCATCACCGCCCGCGCGATCGGGGCCGCGCTGCCGCCGCCGCTGATGTCGGCCCGGTCCGCCGCCGCGTCCTCCACCACCACGGCCACCGCGACGGCCGGGCGGCCGGAGTCGGGAGCCTGCGCCCAGGAGATGAACCAGGCATACGGGAGGCCCGAGTTGTCGACGCCGTGCTGCGCCGTGCCGGTCTTGCCGCCGACCCTCACGCCGTCGATCGCCGCGTTGGACCCGGTGCCGTTCTCCACCACGTCGACCATCATCCGCTGGAGCTGCACCGCCGTGGACGGGCTCATCGCCCGCTCGTAGGAGCGCGGACCCTGCTGCTGGACCGTGTCCCCGTCGGCGGCGGTCACCCGGTCGACGAGGTACGGATACCGCAGGTCGCCGCCGTTCGCCACCGCCGCCGCCACCATCGCCATCTGGAGCGGCGTCGCGGTCGTGTTGAACTGGCCGATCGAGGAGAGCGCCAGCTGGTCCTGGCTCATGTCGGTGTCGAAGTTGCTCCGCGCCACCCCGGACGGGATGCGCAGCTCGTTCTCGTTGAAGCCGAAGTGCTCCGCCGTCTCCGCCATCCCCTCCAGCCCGACCTCCACGCCCAGATGGGCCATCACCGTGTTGCAGGAGACCCGGATCGCATCGGCCAGCGACGCCTTCTCGCAGCCGCGCGCCTCGTTGGGGAGGACCGTCCGCGTGTTGGGCAGGACGTACGGCGACGGGGTGTCCGTCGGCGCGTCCACGTCCTTCACCACCCGGGCGTCCAGCGCCGCCGCCGCCGTCACGATCTTGAAGGTGGAGCCCGGCGGATAGGTCTGCCGGATGGCCCGGTTGAGCATCGGCAGGCTCTCGGCCGCGTTCAGCCGGGTCCACGCCTCGGTGACGCCAGAGCCGGTGCCGGACAGCCGCTCGGGGTCGTACGACGGGGTCGAGACCAGCGCCAGGATCCTGCCGGTCGACGGCTCCAGGGCGGCGACCGCGCCCCGCCTGCCGCTCAGCCCGGCGTACGCGGCACGCTGCATCGACTCCTTGACCGTCGTGACGACGTTGCCGCCGGGCTGCCGGCCCCGGGTGAACTCGTTCCAGAACGGGAGAGGCGCCAGCAGCGAGTCCGTACCCGACAGGACGCCGTCCTCGGTGTTCTCCAGGAGTGTGGTGCCGTACGTCTGCGAGGCGTATCCGGTCACCGGCGCGTACAGCGGGCCGTGCAGATAGGTGCGCTCGAAGCTGAGCTGCTCGCCGGTCTCCTTGTTGCCGGTCACGGCCCGGTCGCCGACCAGGATGTTGCCGCGCGGCTGGTCGTAACGGGCGATGGTGGTACGGCGGTTGGCCGGGTTTGCGTCCAGCTCGCCGGCCTCGAAGAGCTGGACGCGGGCCGCGTTGGCGAGCAGCGCCACGAGCAGGAGGAGGCAGAGGGCGGCAGCCCGCCGGATGTAGCGGATCACCGGTCCTCCTCGGCGGACGGGGCGATGACCCCGGTCTCCACCTGCTCAGGGTGCGGTCTGCGCGCGACATCGCTCAGCCGGATCAGCAGCGCCACGATGATCCAGTTGGTGACGACGGACGAGCCGCCCTGCGCCAGGAACGGCATCGCCATCCCGGTCAGCGGGATCAGCCCCATCACCCCGCCCGCGATCACGAACACCTGGAGCGCCAGGATCGAGGAGAGGCCGATGGCCAGCAGCCGTCCGAACGGGTCGCGCAGCGCGAGCCCGGCCCGGTAGCCGCGCGCCACGAGGAGCGCGTACAGCAGGAAGACGGCGGTCAGACCGCTCAGCCCCAGCTCCTCGCCGGCCGTCGCCAGGATGAAGTCGGACTTGGCGGCGAAGCCGATGAGGATGGAGTGGCCGGCCCCGAGCCCGGTCCCGAGCATGCCCCCGGCGGCGAAGGCGAAGAGCGACTGGGCGAGCTGGCCGGGGCCCCGGCCGGCGTCGATCGACGCGAACGGGTCCAGCCAGTCCTGCACCCGGCTGTGCACATGCGGTTCGAACGAGCCGACGACGAACGCGCCGACGGCCGCCAGCAGCAGCCCGACCGCGATCCAGCCGGTCCGGCCGGTCGCCACGTACAGCATGATCACGAAGAGCCCGAAGAAGAGCAGCGAGGTGCCGAGGTCCCGCTCCAGCACCAGCACGCCGACGCTGAGCAGCCAGATCGCCACGATCGGGCCGAGCACCCGGCCGGTGGGCAGCTGCAGCCTCCAGAACGTGCGGCCGGTGTAGGCGAGCGCGTTGCGGTTGGCGGCGAGGTAGGCGGCGAAGAAGACCGCGAGCAGGATCTTGGCGAACTCGCCCGGCTGGAAAGAGAGTCCGCCGATCCGGATCCAGATCTTCGCCCCGTTCACCGCCGGGAAGAAGATCGGCACGATCATCAGGACGAGCGCGGTGGCGACCGAGAGATAGGCGTACCGCGCGAGCACCCGGTGGTCGCGGAGCAGCACCACGACGACGGCGAAGAGCGCGACCCCGAGCGTGGACCAGATCAGCTGCGTGGGTGCGGCCTGGTCGCGCGGGGTCTCCAGGTCCAGCCGGTAGATCAGCACCAGGCCGAGCCCGTTGAGCAGGACGGCGATCGGCAGCAGCAGCGGATCGGCGTACGGGGCCCGGAAGCGGACCGCCACATGGGCCAGCAGCGCCAGCGTGCCGAGCCCGGCGCCGTAACCGGCGACATCGGGCGGCACCGCCCCGTCGTGGGCGAGGCCCACGGCCGCGTAACCGTAGACGGAGATCAGGACGGCCCCGATGAGGAGCGAGAGCTCGACCCCGCGCCGTCTGGGCAGGCGGAGCTCGGGCGGGGGAGCGTCCGCCGTCGTTGCGGTCATGGACCGCAACGTAGCAAGAGGCGTGCCGTATTTCCCTTATGTCATAGATGTCATAGCGATGTCATGGGGGTCATGGCGCGTCCGCCTGGAAGCGGGTGGCTTCCAGGCGGACGGGGTGTGCCGTGCGGTGGGGTCAGCAGAAGCGCGGTGCCGCGCCGATGTTCTCGATGTAGCGGGCCGAACCCCACGCCCACGTGCCGTCGGTCAGCAGGTACCAGCGGTTGTTCCCGTCGACGTTGTCGCCCGTCGTCTTGCAGAAGATGTTGACGACGGTGCCGTACTTCACCGAGCCCACGACCTTGCTGCTCCGGGTCGGCTTGTCGCGCAGCAGGAGGTACGGCTTGGCGACGACCCGGCCCTTGTAGGTCTTCTTGGGGGCCTGGGGCTTGGCCTGGTTCTGCGTCTGCGCCTCCTGGCGGGCCTCCTTCTGCTGCGCCTCGTGCTCGCGCTGGAGGGCCGAGGCGGAGAGCTCGTCGGACGCCGGGGCCGAGGTGTGGGCCTCGCCGCGGTGGTCGACGGGGTGGGGGTCCGCCGCCAGAGCGGGAGCGGCGGCCGTGACCGCCGCGAGGGCGCCGGTGGCGACGCAGAGACCGATCCGGCGGAACCGCGAGGGGCGGGACAGGGGGGACATGCTGCCTCCATGAGGAAGGAGAGAGGGCCGTGGGGGACGCGAGCCGGGCTCGCCTCCGCCACGCTAAGTTGGACACGGAGCGTCCGCAACGCGCACTGTGCGTGATGTCAGGCCGGGCCGGGCGTCCCCGCGCCCCGGTCGCCCGTGTTCCCGGCGGAATCGCCGTCCCCGAGGCGTACGTACTGCGGCAGCGTCAGCCGGGCCAGCGCCCCGCCGTCCGGGGGATTCAGGAACTCCAGCCGCGCCCCGATCACCGCGGCCTGGCCCAGGGCGATGGTCAGCCCGAGTCCGTGGCCCTTGCCTGCGCCGTCCGTGCGGAACCGCTGCGGACCGCCCTCCAGGAGGTAGGCCGGAAAGCCCGCGCCGTGGTCGCGTACGGAGACCACCGCACCCGCCACCTCCAGTACCACCGGACCGGCGCCGTGCCGGTGCGCGTTGGCCACCAGGTTGCCGAGCACCCGCTCCAGCCGCCGCCGGTCCGTCTCCACCGGCGCCGGGTCCGTGACCCGCACCTCGGTCTCCGTGCCGGAGGCCCGCACCACCCGCTCCACCACCGGGCCGAGGTCGTGCACGGCCAGGTCCACCTGCTCGGTGCGGGCGTCCAGGCGCGAGATCTCCAGCAGGTCCTCGGTCAGCGACCGCATCGCCCGCACCCGGTCCCGCACCAGCTCCGCCGGACGGCCCGGCGGCAGCAGCTCTGCGGCGGCCGAGAGGCCGGTGAGCGGGGTCCGCAGCTCGTGCGCCACATCGGCGGTGAACCGCTGCTCCGTCTGGAGCTTGCGCTGCAGGCTGGAGGCCATGGTGTCCAGGGCGCCCGACACAATCGCCACCTCGTCCTGGCCGCGCACCGGACGTCGCGTACGGGGGTCGCCGACCCGGGCGTCGAGGTCGCCCGCGCTGATCCGGCGGGCCACCCGGGCCGTCTGGTGCAGCCTGCGGGTGACCCGGCCGACGGCGAAGAGGCCGACGGCCAGGGTGGCGGCGATGGCCAGCAGCGAGGAGCCGATGATCGCCCGGTCCAGGCCGCCGATGGTGTTGGCGCTGTGGCTGTAGTCCGTCCAGGTGGCCAGCGCCCGCCCGTCCGCCGGGCCCGCCGCCCACATCGCCGGACCGGTGCGCCCGTCCGGATCGTCCGGCCGGTGCGGGCCGTCCGCGACGATCGTGCCGCGCTCGCCGTTCGCGGCCAGGTCGCGCAGCGCGGCGGGCAGGCCCGGCGGGTCGATGCCCGACCCCCTCGGCAGCGGCTCCCCGGCCTCGTACGCGTCGGTGACGACCTCCAGCCGGGCGAGCGCCTTCTCGCGGGCGTGGGAGACCGTCTGCCGGGTCACCGCGGTGTGCACGAGGACGCCGAGGAGGGCGGCGAGCGTGCAGCACATGGCGGTGAGGAAGACCGCGGACTTCCAGGTGAGGGTCGCGGTCCAGGCGGGGGAGCGGAAGCGGCGCCGTCTCATCGGGCGGCCGACGCGGAGTCCGAGGGGTCGCGGTCCGTGTCCCCGCGCCGCTCCGGCACCCGCAGGATCTCGTCCCGGGTGGCCAGCATCGCCTGCTGCCGCTCGTCCCAGGACCACGCGGTGCGGTACTCGTACCCGGAGATCACCGAAGGCGCCCGCAGGACCAGGTCCCTGCCCGCCAGCTCCACGCTGATCACCGCGTCAGAGGTGGACATGATCCGGGTCAGCGCGCTCCGGCCGGCGCCGTCGGCCCGGTACGCGCGCACGGCCAGCTGGCGTTCGGGCATCCGGATGCCGAGCACCAGTTCGTCCCTGCCGTCACCGGTCAGGTCGAAGTAGTACGGCGCCAGCACCGGGCAGGCGTCCGGCGCCGTACGGCAGGCCCGGATCTGCCGGACCGTCGCGTCGGGCAGCTCGTCCAGGCCGCTGTCCCGGTTCGTCCTTGCCTTCAGCCCGGCCTGCGCGACCGCGACCGGGTCCAGCCGGTGCACATCGCCGCCCGGCACGGTGATCCCGGGGATCCTGGCCGTCTCGCCCTCCCCGTAGTCGTACGGAGCCGCCGAAGCGGGCGGCAGGCCAGGCCAGAGGCGGGCGGGCTCGACGGCCGACGGAGCCTCGCCGGCGCTCTCCAGGCCGCCGGCCGAACCGCAGCCGCTGAGCAGGGCGAGCCCGGCCACGGCGGCTGTGACGGTACGGACGGCGAGCGGGCGCACGGCCGGCCCTCCTCAAGGACGAAGGACGAAGGATGACAAGGGCCTACACCCTAGGACGTCTCCGTACGCAATGCCCACTTCGTACCCGTACGACAGGCTTCAGCGCTGGAACGGGCTCTGCCCCGGCTGCTGGAAGCCCGGCTGCTGCGGGCCCTGTCCCCGGCCGCCGTCCGGACCGGCGCCGTGCTGGGCGAGCAGCTGGTCGGCCTGCTCCTCGGATATCTGCTGCTCACCGCCGCAGAACGTGCACTGCGTCGCGTACTTCGTCGAGAACGGGAAGAGCGGGATGAAGAACAGCGTGAACTTCGTGACCCGCTTCCGCAGCGTGTGCGCCGCCGGATTGCCGCACCAGCCGCACACCATCGTCAGGATGGCCAGCTGGTGGAGATAGCCCTTGGTGCCGAAAATGATCATGCCGTGCTCCCTCTGCCCGTCTTCCCCGTGCCCCGGAGTGCCTCCCGGCACAGCGCCAGGAGCTTTTCGTCCTCGTAGGTGTCATGGCTGCCGTACCCGCTGTCCAGCGCGTTGTGACGGCGTACGCAGGCGAGCTCGGCGCGCAGCACCTGTGCCGCCGTCGACGCCGGGTCGACCGGACCCATCCGTGCCAGGCATTCTGCCACCCGGACGCGGACATGGCGGTTCCTCTCCCAGGCGGCCAGGAGCACCTCCGTACTCTCCTCCGGCCGTCCGGTCACCTCCCAGAGCGCGATCGCCGCGTCCACCCGCAGCCACAGGTCCTCGTGGGCCAGCAGCCCGCGCAGCCGGGGCGCGACCGCCGCCGCCCGCGGCCCGAGCGCACCCAGCGCCGCCGCCGCTCCGCGCCGGTCGTGCACCTGGTCCGAGCCGAGCGCCTCGACCAGCACCGGCAGCACCGCGTCCCGGTCCCCGGCGACCGCCCAGAGCGCCTCGGCCGCCTCCGTCGCCGTCCCCGGCCGCCGCAGCATCGCCCGCAGCTCCGGCACGGCCTCCCGCGCGGCGGGCCCGAACGAGCCGAGCGCCCGCAGCGCCGCCGTACGCAGCCACTCGCCCCGGTACTCCGGCGCGCCGCGCAGCACCCGCAGCACCTCCGGCGTGGCCTCGCCCGCCCGCAGCCCGGTCAGCCCGGCCAGCAGCGGGCTCGCCCGGTCGTACGCCCCCTCGTCCAGCGCCACCCCGGCCAGCCTGCGCCGCAGCGCACCGGCCAGCGGGCGGGCGGCCGGCCCGAGATGGGTGACCGCGAACCCCACGTCGTGCGGCACCTCCGGCAGCTCCAGGGCCGCCGCCAGAGCGGGCACGGCACGGGCGTCACCGAGCCGGGCCAGCGCCTTCACCGTGGAGCCGAGCCCCGGCGGACCGCTGGCCCACTCCTTCACCCAGCCGCCGGGATCGGCCGCCAGCCGGGCCGCCAGCGCGTCGGCGCTCGGCGCGGCCAGCGAGAACAGTTCCTCCAGCACGTGCGAGGCGGCCTCCGCCAGCCGGGGATCGGGGTCGGCCAGCTGGTCGCCGACGAGCGTCACCAGCTCCTCGTACGAGCCGCGCCAGGCCCGTATCAGCCCGCCGCTCATCCGCACGGCGTCGATGCGCTGCCAGCGGTCCGGGCTGCGGAGCTGGTCGACGAGGAGGGCCGTCCGGTCACCGACCCGGTCGTCGAGGCCGACGTGCAGGGTGCGCAGCAGATCAGCGGTCCAAGGGGCGCCGCATCCGGCGTTGTCCTGGGCGGAGAGCGCGCGCAACTGGCCCACCAGGGTCGGCGCTGCGGCCTGTTCGGCCAGGGCCACGTCCGTACAGCCGACGGGTTCGGCCTCCGGCTCCGCCTCGGCGTCGGCGTCCGGCTCGCCGTCCTGGTCGAACTCCGGTGTGCCGTCCGGGGCCGTACGCAGCTCGCGCAGCAGCCCCGACACGACGGGCACCACATCGCGGGGCAGCGTGTCGGGGCAGCAGCGCGCCAGCTGGGCCAGGGCGGCGAGCCGCAGCCCCGGCGCACGCTCCCGGTCCACCAGCAGGCTCAGCCACTCCGTCACCCGGCCCGCCAGCGGACGGTGGCGCAGGGCTATCCGACCGGCCGCCTCCACGAGGGCCAGCCGCACCTCCTCGTCGGGCTCCGCCGGCAGCCGCTCCCGCAGCAGCGCGAGGACCCGGACCGGATGCCGGTGCAGGGTGGCGAGCGCCAGCGGGGCCGCGAGCCGTACGCCGGGGTCCTCGTCGGCGACCAGCTCGAAGAAGACCCCGGCCCCGGCGGTCACCGCGGCCGCCGCCATCGCGTAGTTCGCGGCGCCCTCGATCTCGTCCTCGTCGATCTCGTCGTCGTCCTCGTCCAGATCGAAGCCGCCGATGCTGGTGAGCAGCTCGACCACGCTGCCCCGGTCCTGCACCTCCGGGTCCACGGCGAGCTCGAAGAGGAACGGGATGCACGCGAGCGTGCAGGCGTACACGTCTCCCTGGTGGTGCACCGCTCCGTACATGCCGTCGAGCGCGCTCTCCCGCTCCGCCGGATCGGCGGAGGCAAGCCCCCTCAGGAGCACCGGCACGTCGTCCGCGGGCCCGTAGGCATGCTCCATCGACGCCCAGTCGACCTCATCGATCCCCGAGAACACGCCATCCCCTCCCCACGTCACGGCAGCGTCCGGAAGCTCCACCCGTCTCCGGCACACCTGTTCCCCACGCCCCTGCTGCGCATCCCGAAGAAAGCGCCTGCGCAGAGTGTGCACCACGGCTCCGACAATCCACCCGCCACTTGTGGCCTTTCCTCAGGCCGTGACCAGGTCATGACCCTGCCATGACGGGATGACCGAAAGGGAACCGGTGGACCGGCTGCGCGTCACGGCAGATCCGCCGGAAGCGCTCGCGCCTCCTCCGGGTCGAGGAGCGGGCCGAGCAGGTCCCCGTACCGCTCCAGCCGCGCGGCCATGTCCTCCGCCCGGAACACCAGCTCCTCCGGCGACCGGCACCCTTCGATCTCCTCCCAGGTGACCGGCGCGGAGACGGCGGGCTCGGCCCTGGCGCGCAGGGTGTACGGCGTGGCGGTGGTCTTCGACGCGGAGTTCTGGCTGAAGTCGACGAAGACCTTGCCGGGGCGCAGGGCGCGCTTCATCCGGTGCAGGGCCAGCGCCGGGAGCGCGCTCTCGGCCTCCATCGCGAGCCGCTTGGCGTACGAGGACACCACGGCCGAGGAGACCGGCTCCAGCGGGACCAGCAGATGCAGGCCCTTGGAGCCGGACGTCTTCCCGTACGAGGAGAGTCCGTCGGCGGCGAGCCGCTCCCGCAGCCAGAGAGCCACCGCGCAGCACTCCACGACGGTCGCGGGGGAGCCGGGATCCAGGTCGAGGACCATCCGGTCGGCGGTCTCCGGCGCCTGCGCCCGCCACTGCGGAGTGTGGAACTCCACCACCAGGTTGGCCGCCCACATCAGCGCCGGTAGGTCCTGGACCATCACCTGGCGGGCGCCCGGGTCATCGCTGTGCGGGACGGGTGTGGTCTCCACCCAGTCGGGCGTACCGGGCGGCGGATTCTTGGTGACGAAGAGCTGCCCGCCGGGCCCGTCCGGATAGCGCAGGAAGGAGACCGGCCGGTCGCGCAGATGCGGCAGGATCGCGGCCGCCGCCGTGGCCGCGTAGTAGTGCAGCACCTCGCCCTTGGTGGTCCCGGTAGCCGGATACAGCACTTTGTCGAGATTGCTGAGCGAGAGGCGCCGCCCCTCCACCTCCGTGATCGGCGTCATACGATAAGAGTCACACGAAATATCCGAAACCTACGCAAACGTCCTGAGCGGCCATAAGGGGTGAACGGTGAGGTCCATATGGAACGGCGCGATCTCCTTCGGGCTGGTCAGCATCCCGATCAAGCTCGTCAACGCCACCGAGAGCCACTCGATCCACTTCCGGCAGATCCACCTCGCCGACGGTGGCCGGATCCGCTACCGCAAGGTCTGTGAGCTGGACGAGGAGGAGGTGTCCGGCGGCGAGATCGGCAAGGCGTACGAGGACGCCGACGGCACGATGATCCCGATCACCGACGAGGATCTCGCCCAGCTCCCGCTGCCCACGGCCAAGACCATCGAGATCGTCGCCTTCGTGCCCGCCGACGAGATCGACCCGCTCCAGATGGACGCGGCGTACTACCTCTCCGCCAACGGGGTCCCGGCCGCCAAGCCGTACACCTTGCTGCGCGAGGCGCTGAAGCGCAGCAACAAGGTCGCCGTCGCCAAGTACGCGCTCCGCGGCCGCGAACGGCTCGGCATGCTCCGGGTCGTGGACGACGTGATCGCGATGCACGGCCTCCTCTGGCCCGACGAGATCCGCGCGCCCGAAGGCGTCGCCCCGGAGGGCGACGTCACGGTCCGCGACGCCGAACTCGACCTGGCCGACGCGCTGATGGACACCCTCGGCGAGGTCGACATGGACAGCCTCCACGACGACTACCGGGAGGCGGTGGAGGAACTGATCGCGGCGAAGGCGTCGGGCGAGGCGGTGCGGCCGACGGAGTCGAAGGAGAGCGGCGGGAAGGTCATCGACCTGATCGCGGCGCTGGAGAGCAGTGTCCGCGCGGCGAAGAAGTCCCGGGGGGAGGACGGCGAGGAGGGGGACATGGCGGACGTCCACCCCATCAAGAAGACGGCGCAGCAGAAGTCCACGCCCAAGTCCACGGGCACGAAGAAGTCGACGGCCTCCACGGCCTCCACGGCCAAGAAGGCGACACAGAAGAAGACGGCGTCCAAGTCGACCTCCTCCGCCTCCTCGTCCAAGGGCTCGTCCTCGGCCAAGCCGGCGAAGTCGGCTAAGCCGGCGAAGAAGCAGGCGTCGTCGGGTGGCCGGGGCACCACCAAGAAGAAGACGGCCTCACCCCGCAGACGAGCCTCCGCCTGACCGCCGCGCGGACCGACGCCCGTACCGGCCCGGGCACGGACTCCCGGCCCCGGCTCCCCCCTGTCGTACGTCCCCCGTACGCTACGGCGCATGAGCGCAGAGACCCCCTCGGGACGGGTGATCGACGGCCGCTTCACCCTGGTGGAGCGGCTCGGCAGCGGTGGCATGGGCATGGTGTGGCGGGCCCACGACGAGGCGCTCCACCGTGACGTGGCCCTGAAAGAGGTACGGCCTCCGGACCCGGCGCTCGCGGAGTACGACCCGGAGGGCGCCCGCACCCTGCGCGCCCGGGTCCTGCGCGAGGCCCGCGCCCTGGCCCGCCTGGACCATCCGAACGTGGTCACCGTCCACCACATCGTCGACCCCGGCGAGGACGGCTACCCCTGGATCGTGATGGAGCTGGTGGCCGGCTCCTCCCTCCAGGACCGGCTGGCCGAAGGGCCGATGGACCCGGCCGAGGCCGCCGAACTGGGCCGCGGCATCCTCTCCGCCCTCAACGCCGCCCACGCCTCCGGCATCCAGCACCGCGACGTCAAGCCCGCCAACGTCCTGCTGCGCACCGACGGCCGCCCGGTCCTCACGGACTTCGGCATCGCCGCGATCCGCGAGTCGACGAGCCTCACGATGACCGGCGCCCTGATCGGCTCGCCCGACTACATAGCCCCCGAGCGCATCCGGGGCACCGAGGGCGACCCGTCCTCCGACCTCTGGTCGCTCGGCATGATGCTGTACGTCGCGGTCGAGGGCCACCACCCGCTGCGCAAGGCCACCACGCTCGCCACCCTGGCCGCCGTGCTCGACGAGGAGGTACCGCCGCCGGTACGGGCCGGATCGCTCACCCCCGTACTGAAGGCGCTCCTGACCCGCGACATCCCGGCCCGCCCGGACGCCGGAACCCTCGACCGGATGCTGGCGGAGGCGGCGCGGCCTCAGCCGGCCCCGGACCCCAGGAGCGCGTACGGATCGCCGCCGCCGCAGCCACCGACCGGTTTCGGCCACCCGACGCCCTTCCCCACCCCGGTGGACGCACCACACCACCCGTACGCGAACAACCCGTACGCCGGCCCGTCGACGCCTCCGACACCGCCCCCGTCAACGCCCCCGGTCACGGTCCCGACGGTCTCGGGCGGCGAAGAGGAGCACAGACACCGCCTCCAGCGCCGGACCCGGATCATCACCACGGCCGCGACCGTCGTCTCGGCGGCGGTGCTGGCAGGCGTCTTCTGGATGATCGACCCGTCGTTCTTCCGAGGAGGAGGAGGAGGCGGAGGCGACGACGGCGCGAAGGGGAACAACCGCCCGGACACCACGGCGAGCGCCCCGGCGAACGACCGCGGCGCCGCGCCGCCCACCGCGGCCGGCCAACCGGTCGTGGACGACGAAGGGACCGGCGCGGACGACAACGGTGACGACGGCGCGGAGGCGCCCACCGACCTCCTCACCCCGCAAGGCGCGCGCCAGGCCATCGCGGCCCTCAAGCCGCTGATGGGCGGCACGAAGGTCACCGACTTCACGCTCTACGGCGAGCACGCCTCGGCCCAGGCCCCGCTGAAGTCCAACTCCCTTCTCTACGACCGGTTCAGCTACCGGGACGGACAGGCGAAGAACGACGACATGGGCGGCACGCTCATGTCCGGGGACAAGGCGGTCGACCTGGACTCGGTCGACTGGGACACCCTGCCGGCCCTGCTGCGGACCGCCAGGACGAGCCTCAACATCCCGGATCCGGAGAGCAGTTACGTGATCCTGGACCCGTCCTCGCCCTTCCACGGCGACCGCCCGGTGCTGCGCGTCTACGTCTCCGACAACTACGGCGGCGCTTTCCTCACCGCCGGCCTGGACGGCCGGGTCATCGAGAAGAACCCGCGCGAGAAGGGCTGAGCGGCGGAGCCGACACCGGCTTGACGTAGTCGGGCAGCAGGGGCAGATCGAGCCCCGGAGGACCGCGCTCGATGACATAGGTGCAACTGGTGTACGTGTACCCCGGCTGGACCTTCGATCCGGCCGCGTAACTGTCCACCCGGGACGAGGCGCCCGTACCGTGCTTGTAGAGGAAGTGGTATTCGCCCGCGGGTAGTTGGAGCCGGGCCTTCGGGTAGCTCCTGCCACCTGCCTTGCAGGCGAGCGCGGGACCGGCCGACGCGCTGTAGCGCTCGCAGTCGCCGCAGGGCTTGAGCGAGACGGTGCCGGTGACCGGCCCGGTGTAGAGCACCTCGACGGCGTTGGGCGCGTCGTTGCTGATGACGAGCTCCATCCGGGGCCCGCCGGGCGGGCCCGACGGCGGCAGCCGCTTGCCGGCCGCCGCCCGGGCGTCGGCTATCTCCGCGGCGATGGCGATCTTCCGCGCCTGCGCGGCCCGCCCGTCACTCCTGTAGGAACGCGCGAAGTCAACCATCGTGGTCCGGGCCTCGCCGAACCTCTTCTCCTTGAACCGGTCCACCCCGCAGGCGTACACCCCGTCCTGGATCCCCTTTCCGGCCTTGGCGCTCAGCCCGGGAACGCTCTCGGCGGGCAGAGCGGCGACCGTGGACCTCAGCCCCCGCAACGCCTCGGTGGCCGCGCACGGATCGCCGCCCTTCACCTCCGTGACGCGTCCGTCGATCCGCCCGCCGATGGCCGGGGCCACCTGCCGCGCGGACGCGGACCCGGGGAACGTACGCAACAGCTCACCGAACTCCGCCGAGCCTCCGGCGGCCACCCCGCCCAGCCGCGAGACACCGCACCCGTACAGCGATTCGGCGAGCGGCGTGTCGGGCCAACCGGCGAGTTCGCCCAGCAACTCCCCGCCCACCGACCCCGGCAGGGTGCGCAGATAGGCCAGCGGCTCGACGGCATCGCAGTGCCGCTTCCCGGTGTACGGGGAGGAGACGGCGTCGTAGAAGGCCTTCAGCCGGTCCGGCACGAGCTTCGCCGCCCGGGAGCCGGGATGGTCCCGGTCGAGCGCGCGATAGACACCGAGCGCCGCCTCGTACTCACCCTTCACCGTCCCGAACGGCTGCGTGGCCGCGGCCGCGACCTTTCGGTCCCCGCGCTCCAGCCGGTCGAGCAGCATCTCCTCCCGCGCCTCGTCCCGAGCGCCCCCGTACGCCACGGCCCCACCGACCGGAACGGCCAGCAGCACCACACCCAGCGCCACCGCGACGACCGGCCGCCAGGACCCACCGAGCGCCGAACGCAGCGCGATCCGCGCCCCGTCGGCGGCGGCCATGACGAGCAGGAACAGATAGACGACGAGCACCCGCGCGGGCACCCCGTCCGGATCGGCGGGCAGCGCCACGAAGAGCAGCACCCCGGTGGCGACCCAGCACCCGACGGCCCGCCCCCACCGCCCCAACAACGCGTAACCGAGCCCGAGCCCGGCCAGATTGAGCAGCCCGGCCGCGACGGCCCGAAGCCCGGCCCCGGGAGGCGGCGGCCCGACGGCGGGCGGAGCGGACGGAGGCGGCGGAGCCCCGAAGGAGGGCGGCCCGGAGACAGGCGGCCCGAACCCGGACGGCCCGGAAGGCGGCGGCACGGCGCCGCCGAACCCGCCCCCGGCCGCACCCTGCCCCGTACTCCCGTACCGGTCATCCGACTCCATCACGGTCCCCCCACCGCCGAGCCTCACAAGTCGTCGGAACTCTGCCCGGGGCCAACTCGGTTCACGCGCGCGCATCGGCATTTTGCGCGTGTTGTCGTATCGATCAATGATCTATAGGGCCAAATAGGCCTGGAGTGACAGGTGTTGACCGAGCGGGCCGGATCGCCGAGTCCGTCCTCCGAGGCCCGGCGCCGGTGCGGCTCCAGCGTGCGGAGCTCGCACGTCCGGGCGAGGCTTGCCGGTGCCTCTGGATAGCCTGATCGTCGTGACGACGAACAGCGGCGAAGAACACGTGCTCGGTGCGTTGAAGAATCTGCAGACCCACATCAAGGACCGGCGGCCGTCGCGCCACAAGCCCATCACCCTCCTCTGGGCCATCGGCCGCCTGGCCGCCGAGCGGGACAGCGCGCGGGACCAACTGGTCGGGTGGCAGACGTTCCGTGAGGAGGTCGGGCCGCTGCTGCGGGACTTCGGACTCCCCGACTCGCGGGTCACGCCCCAGTACCCCTTCTGGCACCTGCGCAGCAGCGGCCTCTGGGACGTGGAGGGAATCGATACGCAGAAGAGCTCGCCGACCCCGTCCCAGCTGACAGCAGCCGGGGCGAGGGCCGGCTTCGGCAAGGAGGCGGCGAAGGTGCTCCGCCGCTCGCTGGCACGCGCCGAAGCCATCGGCCTGATCTGTTCCCGGCACCTCCCCGACGTCGATCGGGCGGCCTTGCTGGAGCGCGTCGGTCTCGCGGGATACGCCAGCGCGAGCGGTGAGCTCCCCGGCCGCGAAGGAAACGTGCCTCGCCGCAGGCACACCTCGTTCCGGCCCGACCGGGACGCGCGGCTCGTCCGGCACATAAAGGAGATGTACGACGACGCGTGCCAGGTGTGCGGAGCCCGCGTCGAGACGATGGACAGCCACTACAGCGAGGCGGCTCACATCCGCGGGCTCGGCGGACCCCACCTCGGCCCCGACCGGCTGTCCAACCTGCTGTGCCTGTGCCCCAACCATCACGTCGAGTTCGACAGGTTCGCCATCTACATCGAGGAGGACTGGACGGTGCGGAGGAATTCGACGGGGGCCGTGGAGTACGAGCTCAAGCTCCATGCCGACCATGTCATCGAGCCGGACCACATCCGCTATCACCGGGCGTTGTGCGGGCACCGCTGACGGCCGAAGCCGACTCCGGACACGCGAAGACCCCGCTGCCGGCGTGAACGCTGGTGGCGGGGTCTTGTCGGCACTTCCTGCGAAGTGCCCCCGGCAGGATTCGAACCTGCGCACCCGGCTCCGGAGGCCGATGCTCTATCCCCTGAGCTACGGGGGCGTATCGCGGTGTTGCTCTGCGACGGGTGAAACACTACCAGCTCCCGACGGGTCTCCGTGAACAGGTATTCCGTCGCGTCAGCCCGTCCCCCGTCCGGGGCGGAAGTGGGCAAACGCCGGACGCGGTCGCCGGGGCCGACCTACTCTCGAAGGGTGTCAGGGGCGTACGGCCGCGTGCTTGTTGTCGACGACAACAAGGTCATCCGGCAGCTGATCAGGGTCAATCTCGAGCTGGAGGGCTTCGAGGTCGTGACCGCGGCCGATGGTGTCGAGTGCCTGGACCTGGTCCACCGGGTTCGTCCCGATGTGATCACCCTCGATGTCGTGATGCCGCGCCTCGGCGGCCTGGAGACCGCGTCCGGCCTGCGCTCCGACCCCCGTACCCGCCATCTGCCCATCGCCGTCATCAGCGGCTGCACGCCGTACGAGGTGGACGCGGGCGACTCGGCCGGGGTCGACGCGTTCCTGGCGAAGCCGTTCGAGCCGAGCGAGCTGGTGCGGATGGTGCACCGGCTGGCCACGGGGGAGGAGCGGCCTCCGGTCGACGGGCGGAGCGGTGCCGGACGGGCGGGTTCCACCACCGGCTGAGCCACGGAATCCGTCACCCGCCGACCGGCCTCGGCGCACGCGGACGAGCACCGGCTGCCACGGGATCCGTCACCCGCCGACCCGCGGTGGCCTCCACCAGCCGACCGCATGGCGAAACCGGGTCGCGGAGTGCCCCTCCTCCTCCCCTACGCTTGTCCCGTGACCCCCGCCGATCTCTCCCGGACCGTGCTGCACGCCGTGCGCCGCGCGGTCGACGAGAATGCGCTGCGTGCCTCCGTGCCCGCGCGCGTACGGGTGGAGAGGGCCCGGCCCGGCGGCAGCGGCGACTACGCCTGTGCGGTCGCGCTCCAGCTCGCCGGGGACGCCGGACTGCCGGCCCTGGAGGTCGCGCGGATCCTGCGCGAACGGGTCGCCGCCGAACCCGGCATCGGGCGGGTCGAGATCACCGGGCCCGGGTTCCTGAGCTTCACCCTGGACGCCCCGGCCGCCGGCGACCGGGCCGTGCTCGACGCCGTACGGGAGCAGGGGAGCGCCTACGGACACGGGGACGCGCTGAGGGGGGAGGAGGTCCGGCTCCGCCACGCGCCCGAGGTGCGCGCGGCCGTCACCGCCGATGCCGTACGCCGGCTCCTCGCCGCGCAAGGCGCCCGGGTCGAGGTCAGCAGCGAAGAGGGCGGCGACCTGGAGCGGAGTCGCCTCGGCCGCACCGCCGAGCCGCGCGAGACGCCACCGGACCCCTTCGCCACGACGATCCGCCCCGTGCCCGCCCATGCCACCGCCGCCGAGCTGCTGGAGCGGCTCGGCGCGGACGCCACCCGCTGGGGGCTGCTGCGGCCCGCCCCGCGCGACCGCGCCCCGCTGGGGAACGAGCTGCTCGTCCAAGGTGAGGCCAACCCGCTCTTCCGGGTCCGGTACGCCTACGCCAGGTCTCGCGCGCTCACCCGTGGCGCCGCCGCCCTCGGGTTCACCTCCGCACCCGATGCCGCGCCCGCCGCCCACGGAACCGCCGAGTCCGCTCCGCACCCGAGCCCCGTCCCGTACGAAGCCCCCACCTCGTGCGTCGAGCCCATCCCGTACGCCGAACCCACCCCGTACGACGGCTCCGCCCGCCCCCTCCTCGACCTCCTCGCCGACCACCCCGGCGTCCTCCTCACCGCAGCCCGTCACCGCGCGCCCGACCGGGTCGCCCGGCAGCTGGAAGCCGTCGCGCACGCGTTCTTCGACTTCCACGGCAGCGGCTCCCCGCTGCCCTCCGGCGACGAGAAACCCTCGGCCGCCCACCGCTCCCGGCTGGCCCTCGCCGAGGCCGCCGGGACGGTGCTGGCCGGCGGCCTGTCCCTGCTCGGTATCAGCGCGCCCGAACACCTCTGACGAGATCAGAAGAGACCCGAGAGAGCATCACGATGAGCCGCTCCGCACACCCCGCCGGTCCCCGTCACGCCGACGTCCTGACCGAGGGGCACTACTCCGCCCCCGCCGCCGACCTCAACGTCCTGGACGAGAAGGTCTGGTCCCGTACCGTCTCCCGCGACGCGGACGGCGCCCTCACCGTCGGCGGGATCGCCGTCGCCCGGCTCGCCGAGGAGTTCGGGACCCCCGCCTACTTCCTCGACGAGAGCGACTTCCGCGCCCGCTGCCGCGCCTGGGCCGACGCCTTCGGGCCGGACGCCGACGTCTTCTACGCCGGGAAGGCCTTCCTCTCCCGTGCCGTCGTGCGCTGGCTCAAGGAGGAGGGGCTCAATCTCGACGTGTGCTCCGGTGGCGAGCTGACCACCGCGCTCGACGCCGGCATGCCCGCAGAGCGCATCGCCTTCCACGGCAACAACAAGACCGTCGCCGAGATCGAGCGGGCCGTCCAGGCCGGCGTCGGGCGCATCGTGCTGGACTCCTTCCAGGAGATCGTCCGCGTCGCCCACACCGCCCAGCGCCACGGTGTCCGCCAGCGCGTCCAGATCCGGGTCACCGTCGGCGTCGAGGCGCACACCCACGAGTTCATCGCCACCGCGCACGAGGACCAGAAGTTCGGCATCGCGCTCGCCGACGGCCAGGCCGCCGAGGCCGTGCGCCGGGCCCTCTCGCTCGACGGACTCGAACTCATCGGCGTCCACTCGCACATCGGCTCGCAGATCTTCGACATGGCCGGCTTCGAGGTCTCCGCCCGGCGCGTCGTGCAGCTGCTCGCCGAGGTGCGCGACGAGCACGGTGTCGAGCTGCCCGAGATCGACCTCGGCGGCGGCCTCGGCATCGCGTACACCTCGGAGGACGACCCCCGCGAGCCGCACGAGATCGCCAAGGCGCTCAGCGACATCGTCACCCGCGAGTGCGAGGCCGCGAAGCTGCGTACGCCCCGCATCTCCGTCGAGCCCGGCCGCGCCATCGTCGGCCCCACCGCGTTCACGCTGTACGAGGTCGGCACGATCAAGCCCCTCGAAGGGCTGCGCACCTACGTCAGCGTCGACGGCGGAATGTCGGACAATATTCGTACCGCGCTGTACGACGCCGAGTACAGCGTGGCGCTCGTCTCGCGCACCTCGGACGCCGAGCCGATGCTCGTCCGGGTCGTCGGCAAGCACTGCGAGAGCGGGGACATCGTGGTCAAGGACGCGTTCCTCCCGGCCGACCTGGCGCCCGGGGACCTGATCGCGGTCCCCGCCACCGGCGCGTACTGCCGCTCGATGGCGAGCAACTACAACCACGCCCTGCGCCCCCCGGTCGTCGCCGTCCGGGACGGCGAGGCACGCGTCATCGTCCGGCGCGAGACGGAGGAAGATCTCCTGCGCCTCGATGTCGGCTGATGAAATAGTCATCTCAGGATCCGGACGGGGGTCAGAAACGCCCGTCCGGTGAGTGAGACTGGTCCACACGTGAGCTTGATGAGAAAGAGGTCGGATGATGCGTACGCGTCCGCTGAAGGTGGCGCTGCTGGGCTGTGGAGTGGTCGGCTCAGAGGTGGCGCGCATCATGACGACGCACGCCGACGACCTCACGGCGCGCATCGGCGCACCCGTGGAGCTCGTCGGCGTCGCCGTCCGCCGCCCCGCGAAGGTGCGTGAGGGCATCGATCCCGCACTGGTCACCACCGACGCCACCGCGCTCGTGCAGCGCGGCGACATCGACGTCGTGATCGAGGTCATCGGCGGCATCGAGCCGGCCCGCACGCTCATCACCACCGCCTTCGAGCACGGCGCGAGCGTCGTCTCCGCCAACAAGGCGCTGCTCGCGGAGGACGGCGCGGCCCTGCACGCCGCCGCCGAGAAGTACGGCCGCGATCTCTACTACGAGGCCGCCGTCGCCGGGGCCATCCCGCTGGTCCGCCCGCTGCGCGAGTCGCTCGCCGGTGACAAGGTCAACCGGGTGCTGGGCATCGTCAACGGCACGACCAACTTCATCCTCGACAAGATGGACACCAGCGGCGCCGGCTACTCCGAGGCGCTCGACGAGGCCACCGCCCTCGGGTACGCCGAGGCCGACCCGACCGCCGACGTCGAGGGCTTCGACGCCGCCGCCAAGGCCGCGATCCTCGCCGGGATCGCCTTTCACACCCGCGTGAAGATCGGTGACGTGCACCGCGAGGGCATCACCGAGGTCACCGCCGCCGACATCGCCTCCGCCCGCCGCATGGGCTGCACGGTCAAGCTCCTCGCCATCTGCGAGCGCGCCGCCGACGGGCAGTCCGTCACCGCCCGCGTCCACCCCGCGATGATCCCGCTCAGCCACCCGCTGGCCTCGGTCCGCGAGGCGTACAACGCGGTGTTCATCGAGGCCGAAGCCGCCGGGCAGCTGATGTTCTACGGGCCCGGCGCCGGCGGCTCCCCGACCGCCTCGGCGGTCCTCGGCGACCTGGTCGCGGTCTGCCGCAACAAACTGGGCGAGGCCACCGGACCCGGTGAGTCCGCCTACACGCGCCTGCCGGTCAGCCCCATGGGCGAGGTCGTCACGCGCTACCACATCAGTCTCGACGTGGCCGACAAGCCGGGTGTACTCGCTCAGGTGGCAACGGTCTTCGCCGAGCAGGGCGTATCCATCGATACCGTCCGCCAGCAGGGAAAGGACGGCGAGGCGTCCCTCGTCGTCGTCACCCACCGCGCGCCCGACGCCGCCCTCTCCGGGACCGTCGAAGCGCTGCGCAAGCTCGACACCGTGCGCGGTGTCGCCAGCATCATGCGTGTTGAAGGGGAGTAAAGGACCCATGACCAGCAAGGGCACCCACCAGTGGCGCGGCATCATCGAGGAGTACCGGGACCGGCTTCCGGTCACGGCCACGACGCCGGTCGTCACGCTTCGTGAGGGCGGTACGCCGCTCGTTCCGGCGCAGGTCCTCTCCGAGCGCACGGGCTGCGAGGTGCACCTCAAGGTCGAGGGCGCCAACCCCACCGGTTCGTTCAAGGACCGCGGCATGACCATGGCCATCACCCGGGCCAAGGAGGAAGGTGCGAAGGCCGTCATCTGCGCCTCCACCGGCAACACCTCGGCCTCCGCGGCCGCGTACGCGGTGCGCGCCGGGATGGTCTGCGCCGTCCTCGTACCGCAGGGCAAGATCGCGCTCGGCAAGATGGGCCAGGCGCTCGTGCACGGCGCCAAGATCCTCCAGGTCGACGGCAACTTCGACGACTGCCTCACGCTGGCCCGCTCGCTCTCGGACAACTACCCGGTGGCGCTGGTCAATTCGGTCAACCCGGTCCGTATCGAGGGTCAGAAGACCGCCGCGTTCGAGATCGTCGACGCGCTCGGCGACGCCCCCGACATCCACGTCCTGCCGGTCGGCAACGCGGGCAACATCACCGCGTACTGGAAGGGGTACGGCGAGTACGCCGGCGACGGCGTCTCCACCCACACCCCGCGCATGTGGGGCTTCCAGGCCTCCGGTTCCGCGCCCATCGTGCGCGGCGAGGTCGTCAAGGACCCGTCCACCATCGCCACCGCCATCCGCATCGGCAACCCGGCCTCCTGGGACTTCGCACTGGCCGCCCGGGACGAGTCGGGCGGTTTCATCGACGAGGTGACGGACCGCCAGATCCTTTCCGCCTACCGGCTGTTGGCCTCCCAGGAAGGTGTCTTCGTGGAGCCCGCGTCGGCCGCGTCGGTCGCCGGTCTGCTCAAGGCCGCCGAGGAGGGCAAGGTCGATCCCGGCCAGCGCATCGTCTGCACGGTCACCGGCAACGGCCTCAAGGACCCCGACTGGGCCGTCGCGGGCGCCCCGCAGCCGGTCACCGTCCCGGTCGACGCGGCCACCGCCGCACAGAAGCTCGGCCTCGTCTGACCTTCACGGTCACTGCGGCCCCGAACCGGGGCCAAGACGAGACAACCCAGCTCAACCGCCCTCTTTTCGGGGCGGAGAGCGCATAGGAGGCGGGCGACACGCATCGTGCGCCTCCTGTGCGCCCTATGTCGCGACAGAACCTTCCTTCGATAAGCTGTACCCATCCGCCCGACATCCGCCCGACGGCTCTGTCGCGGCGCGATCGCCGTCGTGTACGGCGCGTACGGGCCGGGCCACCGGCCCCACCCCCGCAGCCCCACACCGCAGACCCGCCCCCACCGCCGCAGATCCACCGCACCGCAATCCCCGCCGCCTTACAAGGAGTCGTCCAGCCGATGGCCGGTCCCGCGTTCCGAGCCGCCGCCGTCAGGGTGCGCGTCCCCGCAACCAGCGCCAATCTGGGTCCGGGTTTCGACGCCCTCGGTCTCTCGCTGGGGCTGTACGACGACGTCGTCGTCCGGGTCGCCGACTCCGGACTCCACATCGACATCGCGGGTGAGGGCGGCGAGACGCTGCCCCGGGACGAGAGCCACCTGCTCGTACGCGCCATGCGCACCGCCTTCGACCTGCTCGGCGGCCAGCCCCGCGGCCTGGAGATCGTCTGCGCCAACCGCATCCCGCACGGCCGCGGCCTCGGCTCCTCCTCCGCCGCCATCTGCGCCGGAATCGTCGCCGCCCGCGCCGTGACGACCGGCGGTGACGCCCGGCTCGACGACGAGGCCCTGCTGGAGCTGGCCACCGAGATCGAGGGCCACCCCGACAACGTCGCGGCCTGTCTGCTCGGCGGCTTCACGCTCGCGTGGATGGACGGCGGAGCGGCCCGGGCGATCCGGATGGACCCGGCGGAGTTCGTCGTTCCGGTGGTCTTCGTGCCCGGCCGGCCCGTGCTCACCGAGACGGCGCGCGGCCTGCTCCCGCGCTCCGTCCCGCACGTCGACGCGGCCCTCAACGCGGGCCGCGCGGCTCTGCTCGTCGAGGCGCTGACCAGGCGTCCCGAGTTCCTGCTCGCCGCCACCGAGGACCGGATCCATCAGGAGTACCGGGGCCCCGCGATGCCCGAGAGCGTCGAGCTGGTGCACCGGCTGCGCGCCGACGGCGTGCCCGCGGTCATCTCCGGCGCGGGCCCCACGGTGCTCGCGCTGGCGGAGGAGGGATCCGCCGACAAGGTCGCCCGACTGGCGGGCGAGGGCTGGGCCGCGAACCGGCTGGCGCTCGACTCCGCGGGCGCCACCGTGCTGCCACTGGCCGCGTAACCGCATGTGATTACCGGTGGCTGAGAGGGGGAATGTTTGTTGGAGCCGGTAGTGTTAACCTCAAGTCTGCAACCGACGTCTTTGAGGCGCGTTGCTTCGTGTCCCCCTCCGGGACCACCATTCTTCCGGGAGCCTCCCCAACTGCCTGAGCAGCCTGCCTGAGCAGTTTCGAGCACGCTCCGGAACCGGCACGACACCCCTCGCTCGTCCAGGAGTGGGCCGAGCAGGGGGATCTCGCGCCGGACCCCGCACGTTCATCTCTCCGCCGTACCCGGCGGACCACCGCCCCGGCAAGGTCCGCGATCCAGCAAGATCGACAGACCGCAGTCGGACAGCACAACCGGTCGCCGAGCCAGAAGGCCGACGTCCGCTCCAGGGAAGGACCCTTCGTGAGCGACACCACCGATCTGATGGGCGTGACTGCCGACAAGAACGTCGACAGCGCCGCGCCCGCCGAAGGTGCTGCCTCTGGCACCACCGCACGGCGCCGCCGCTCCGGCACCGGCCTCGACGGCATGGTCCTGGCCGAGCTGCAGCAGGTCGCGTCCGGCCTCGGCATCAGGGGTACCGCGCGGATGCGCAAGAGCCAGCTGATCGAGGTCATCAAGGAGACGCAGGCCGGCGGTGGATCCGCCGCCCCCAAGGCCTCCTCCAAGGCTGGTAGCGGGGGCGAAGCCCCCGCCGCCGAGGCGGAGAGCAAGCCCAAGCGGCGTGCCACCTCCAAGGCGCGCACCGGGGACGAGGCCGCCGCCGCCGAGAAGGCGGCCCAGCAGCAGATCGACATCCCCGGCCAGCCGGCCAGCGACGAGCAGCCCGCGGGCGAGCGCCGTCGCCGCCGCGCCACCGCGCAGGCGGGCAGTCCCGACACCAAGACCGAGGCGAAGACCGAGGTCAAGGCGGAGCCGCAGGCCGAGCAGAAGACCGAGGAGCGCGCCGAGCCCAAGGGCGACGCCAAGGCCGAGGCCGCCGCCGACACCGCCGAGGGCCGCCGTGGCGACCGCCAGGGCCGTGGTGACCGCGAGCGCGGTGACCGGGGTGAGCGCCGTGAGCGCCAGCGCGACCGCCGGGGCAAGGGTGACGACCAGGGCCAGCAGGGCGGCGGCGGGCAGCGTCCGCAGCGCCAGGGCCAGGGGCAGAGCCAGGGTCAGGGCGGCCAGCAGAACCGGGACAACGGTCCGCAGGACGACTTCGACGACGAGGCGGGCGGCCGCCGTGGCCGCCGTGGCCGCTACCGCGACCGCCGTGGCCGCCGTGGCCGCGACGACTTCGCCGGCGATGTGCAGGTGGCCGACGACGATGTCCTGATCCCGGTCGCGGGCATCCTGGACATCCTCGACAACTACGCGTTCATCCGGACCTCCGGCTACCTGCCGGGCCCGAACGACGTGTACGTCTCGCTCGCCCAGGTCCGTAAGAACGGCCTGCGCAAGGGTGACCACGTCACCGGTGCGGTGCGGCAGCCCAAGGACGGCGAGCGGCGCGAGAAGTTCAACGCGCTGGTCCGCCTCGACTCGGTCAACGGCATGGCGCCGGAGTCCGGCCGGGGCCGCCCCGAGTTCCAGAAGCTCACCCCGCTCTACCCACAGGACCGGCTCCGTCTGGAGACCGACTCCAACATCCTGACGACGCGGATCATCGACCTGGTGGCCCCGATCGGCAAGGGTCAGCGTGGCCTCATCGTGGCCCCGCCGAAGACCGGTAAGACCATGATCCTGCAGGCCATCGCCAACGCGATCACGGTCAACAGCCCCGAGTGCCACCTGATGGTCGTCCTGGTCGACGAGCGTCCGGAAGAGGTCACCGACATGCAGCGGTCGGTGAAGGGCGAGGTCATCTCCTCGACCTTCGACCGTCCCGCCGAGGACCACACCACCGTCGCCGAGCTGGCCATCGAGCGTGCCAAGCGCCTCGTGGAGCTGGGTCACGACGTGGTCGTCCTGCTCGACTCGATCACCCGGCTGGGCCGCGCGTACAACCTCGCGGCGCCCGCCTCCGGCCGCATCCTCTCCGGTGGTGTCGACTCGACCGCGCTCTACCCGCCGAAGCGCTTCTTCGGTGCCGCGCGGAACATCGAGGACGGCGGCTCGCTGACCATCCTGGCCACCGCGCTCGTCGAGACCGGCTCGCGCATGGACGAGGTGATCTTCGAGGAGTTCAAGGGCACCGGCAACATGGAGCTCAAGCTCGACCGGAAGCTCTCGGACAAGCGCATCTTCCCGGCGGTGGACGTGGACGCGTCCTCCACCCGTAAGGAAGAGATCCTGCTCGGCACCGACGAGCTGGCGGTCGTCTGGAAGCTGCGCAGGGTGCTGCACGCGCTCGACCAGCAGCAGGCGATCGAGCTCCTCCTGGACCGGATGAAGAAGACCCAGTCCAACGCGGAGTTCCTGCTCCAGATCCAGAAGACGACGCCGGGCAGCGGAAACGGCAACGACTGACGCAGCCAAGGCAGTTGACGCCAAGGGTCTTTCGTTCGGGTCAGGTCCGCGAGCCCGGCACGATCCAGACGCGAGGCCCCAGGGCCCCCGGCACCACGGTGCCGGGGGCCCTCCGCGTTCCCGGCCTCCGCCCCGAGACCTTGGCCACACACCGGGCAGTCGCACGGCGCCTCCGCCGGTACGTGTCAGGGCCACGAAACCGCAGGTGAACGCCGCAGGGCGAGCCGCCGGCCGGGCTCCACGCGCCCTTCGTCGCTCACGCGGGACGCACAGGGCCCTGTGCAACCCTTCTTGCTGCTTCGCCGTCTGATCAAGAGATGACAAACCCTCCCGGAACCGTCACGGCCCGGGGGCGAGGAGCAGGTGGAGCGCCGTAACGAGGGAGACGCGTGAGCGAGCAGAAGAAGACCCCGGGGCGGATACGCGGCACCGGCACCCGCCGGAAGAAGCCCTCCCGCAGGCACCGGACGAAGGCCGTCGCGGCCTGGACGGTGGCGGGCGTGGTGGTCGTCGGCGGCGCCGGGCTCGGATACGCGTACGTCACCCTCGACGGCAATCTCTCCAGCATCGACATCGACGCCAAGCTGGGCGACGACCGGCCCGACGACGTGGACGACGGCTCGCAGGACATCCTGGTGCTGGGCTCGGACTCGCGCTCCGGCGACAACGGCAAGTACGGCGCCGACGAGGGCGCCGCCCGCTCGGACACGGCGATGGTCCTGCACGTCGACAAGGGCCACAAGACGGCGAGTGTCGTCTCGATACCGCGCGACACCCTGATCGAACGCCCCTCCTGCGCGAGCGACACCACGGACGAGACGGTCCCCGCCGCCCACCGAGCCATGTTCAACACCGCGTACGAGGTCGGCGGACCGGCCTGCGCGGTGAAGACCGTCGAATCCATGTCGGGTATCCGCATGGACCACTACGTCGAGGTCGACTTCACCGGCTTCGAGAAGCTCATCGACGAGCTCGGCGGCGTCGAGATCACCACCAGGACCGCCATCAACGACTCCAAGAGCCACCTCGACCTGGAGCCCGGCACCCACACGCTGGACGGCGAGGAGTCCCTCGGCCTCGTCCGCACCCGCAAGAGCGTCGGCGACGGCAGCGACCTCGGCCGGATCCAGCTCCAGCAGGCGTTCATCAAGGCGCTGATGGAGCAGGCGAAGAGCGTCGGCGTGTTCTCCAGCCCGCAGAAGCTGTTCGGCCTCGCCGACGCCGCCACCAAGGCGCTCACCACCGACTCCGGCCTCGGCTCGGTCAAGAAGCTCACCGGCTTCGCGAACGGCCTCAAGGAGCTCGGCGCGGAGAACGTGCACATGGTGACCCTGCCGGTGGAGTACGACCCGGCCGACCCGAACCGGGTCCTCCCGCAGGAGGAGGCCGGCAAGCAGGTGTGGGCGGCGCTGCAGCAGGACCGCCCGATCCCGGCCTCCGCCACCGAGAAGTCCGCCGGGGACCAGGGCGACGCCGGACAGGTGGTGCGCTGAGGCCGGACGGACGGCGCGCTGAGGCCTGCGGGGAATACCTGCGGCCCGCCCCCGGTTTTGGGAGATACGGCCGGTCCTGGCAGACTGGTACGTCGGCCCCGGTTCACGGCCGCGCAATCCGCGCGGACGACCCGGCGCCCTCCCGAAACTAGGAGACACCTTGAAGCGCGACATCCACCCCGAGTACGTCGAGACGCAGGTCAGCTGCACCTGCGGTGCGTCGTTCACCACCCGGAGCACCATCGACAACGGCACCATCCGTGCCGACGTCTGCTCCGAGTGCCACCCGTTCTACACGGGCAAGCAGAAGATCCTCGACACCGGCGGCCGCGTGGCCCGCTTCGAGGCCCGCTTCGGCAAGGCTGCCGGCTCCGCCAGCAAGTAGCGAGCCACTGCGCCGGTTCCTGGCGCCCTCTTCCCGGGGGCGTCGGAACCGGCGTTTTTTCCGGTCGGGTGTCCGGGGGAGCGCTCCGCAACACAGGGTGAGCCCCTCCGTACACCCCACCGGGCAGTCACGCCCTCCAGCAGGCCCGCAGATTTCAGACCAACCAGGAGCCCCCGAATGTTCGAGGCGGTCGAGGAACTGATCGGCGAACACGCCGGTCTTGAGAAGAAGCTCGCCGACCCGGCGGTCCACGCCGACCAGGCCAACGCGCGCAAGCTGAACAAGCGGTACGCGGAGCTGACCCCGATCGTCTCCACGTACCGGGCCTGGAAGCAGACCGGCGAGGACATCGAGACCGCCCGCGAGTTCGCCGCGGACGACCCCGACTTCGCGGCCGAGGTCAAGGAGCTGGAGAAGCAGCGCGAAGAGCTCACCGAGAAGCTCCGCCTCCTCCTCGTCCCGCGCGACCCCAGCGACGACAAGGACGTGCTCCTGGAGATCAAGGCGGGCGCGGGCGGCGACGAGTCGGCCCTGTTCGCCGGCGACCTGCTGCGCATGTACCTGCGGTACGCCGAGCGCATCGGCTGGAAGACCGAGATCATCGACTCCACCGAGTCCGAGCTCGGCGGCTACAAGGACGTCCAGGTCGCCGTGAAGACCAAGGGCGGCAACGGCGCCACCGAGCCCGGTCAGGGCGTCTGGGCCCGGATGAAGTACGAGGGCGGCGTGCACCGCGTGCAGCGCGTGCCCTCCACCGAGTCCCAGGGCCGCATCCACACCTCCGCCGCGGGCGTGCTCGTCACCCCGGAGGCCGAGGAGGTCGACGTCGAGATCCACGCCAACGACCTGCGTATCGACGTCTACCGCTCCTCCGGCCCCGGCGGCCAGTCCGTCAACACGACCGACTCCGCCGTCCGCATCACGCACCTGCCGACCGGTGTCGTCGCCTCCTGCCAGAACGAGAAGAGCCAGCTCCAGAACAAGGAGCAGGCCATGCGCATCCTGCGCTCCCGGCTGCTCGCCGCCGCCCAGGAGGCCGCCGAGCAGGAGGCCTCCGACGTGCGCCGCAGCCAGGTCCGTACGGTCGACCGCTCCGAGAAGATCCGGACGTACAACTTCCCGGAAAACCGCATCTCGGACCACCGCGTCGGCTTCAAGGCGTACAACTTGGACCAGGTGCTCGACGGAGAGCTGGACGCCGTCATCCAGGCGTGCGTCGACGCCGACTCCGCCGCCAAGCTCGCCAACGCCTGAGCACCCCGCCCGCCCCGCACACCCGTGAACCGTACGGAGAACCGCGATGAACCTGCTGCTCGCCGAGGTGGCCCAGGCCACCCAGCGGCTGGCCGACGCCGGTGTCCCCTCACCGCGATTCGACGCCGAGGAACTCGCGGCCTTCGTCCACGGTGTGAAGCGGGGCGAGCTGCACGCAGTGCCCGACACCGACTTCGACGCCCGGTACTGGGAGACGATCGCCCGCCGTGAGGCCCGCGAACCGCTCCAGCACATCACCGGCCGCGCCTTCTTCCGCTATCTGGAGCTCCAGGTCGGACCTGGTGTCTTCGTACCCCGTCCGGAGACCGAGTCGGTCGTCGGCTGGGCCATAGACGCCGTCCGCGCGATGGACGTGGTCGAGCCCGTCGTCGTCGACCTGTGCACCGGCTCGGGCGCGATCGCGCTCGCCATGGCGCAGGAGGTCCCGCGCTCACGGGTGCACGCCGTGGAGCTCTCCGAGGACGCCCTCAGGTGGACCCGGAAGAACGCCGAGGGGTCCAGGGTCACCGTCCACAAGGGAGACGCTCTGAGCGCCCTTCCCGAGCTCGACGGCCAGGTCGACCTGGTGATCTCCAACCCGCCGTACATCCCGCTCACCGAATGGGAGTACGTCGCCCCCGAGGCCCGCGACCACGACCCGGAGATGGCCCTCTTCTCCGGCGAGGACGGCCTCGACACCATCCGCGGCATCGAGCGCACCGCCCACCGGCTGCTCCGCCCCGGCGGCCTCGTCGTCATCGAGCACGCCGACACCCAGGGCGGCCAGGTGCCGTGGATCTTCACCGAGGAGCGGGGCTGGGCCGACGCGGCCGACCACCCCGACCTCAACAAGCGGCCGCGCTTCGCCACCGCCCGCAAGGCCATGCCGTGACCGGCCCCCAGCAGCACATCCCGTACCCGTACACGCTTGAGGAGGCCGGCTGATGGCACGGCGATACGACTGCAACGACGCCACCGACCGGACCACGGGGCTCCGCGAGGCCGCCTCCGCGATCCGCCGCGGCGAACTGGTCGTGCTGCCCACCGACACGGTGTACGGGATCGGTGCGGACGCCTTCAGCGCCGAGGGCGTCGCCGACCTGCTGGACGCCAAGGGGCGCGGCCGCAACATGCCCACCCCCGTCCTCATCGGCTCCCCGAACACCCTGCACGGCCTGGTCACCGACTTCTCCGAGCAGGCCTGGGAGCTGGTCGACGCCTTCTGGCCGGGCGCGCTGACCCTGGTCGCCAAGCACCAGCCCTCGCTCCAGTGGGACCTCGGCGACACCCGGGGCACGGTCGCCATCCGGATGCCGCTGCACCCGGTCGCCATCGAGCTGCTGACCGAGGTCGGCCCGATGGCCGTCTCCAGCGCCAACCTCACCGGACACCCCTCGCCGGAGGACTGCGACGCGGCCCAGGGCATGCTCGGCGACTCCGTCTCCGTCTACCTGGACGGCGGTCCGACGCCCGGCATCGTGCCGTCCTCCATCGTCGACGTCACCGGCACGACCCCGGTCCTCCTGCGGGCCGGCGCGCTCTCCGTCGAGGAGCTGCGCAAGGTGGTCCCCGACCTCGAGGTGGCCAATTGACCGCCCCCGAGGGGCGTGGCATAGCGGGGCGGACCGACACCTTCCGCATCCTCCACGTCAGCACCGGCAACGTCTGCCGCTCGCCGATCACCGAGCGGCTGACCCGCCATGCCCTGGTGGGCCGCCTCGGCGACCCGCTCAGCGGCGGCCTGATCGTGGAGAGCGCGGGCACCTGGGGCCATGAGGGTGCCCCCATGGAGGCCAATGCCGAGGTGGTCCTCGCGGACTTCGGCGCGGACGCCACCGGCTTCGTCGGCCGAGAGCTGCTCGACGAGCATGTGATCCGCGCCGACCTGGTCCTCACCGCCACCCGCGACCACCGCGCCCAGGTCATCTCCATGGGCCACTCCGCGGGCCTGCGGACCTTCACGCTCAAGGAGTTCACCCGGCTGGTCCGGGCGATAGACCCGGCCACCCTGCCCGACCCGCTCGACGAGGGCGTCGTCGAGCGCGCCCGCGCCCTGGTCCGCGCCGCCGCAGCACTGCGCGGCTGGCTGCTGGCCCCGACCGCAGAGGCGGACGAGGTCTACGACCCGTACGGCGCCCCCATCACCTTCTTCCGCTCCATCGGCGACGAGATCAACCAGGCCCTCGACCCGGTGGTCACGGCGCTCACGGGCGTACGCGCCCCGCTCTGACGGACGTACGCGCGCCGGCCGCCCTACGCACTCCTCCTCATGCGCCGGTGCGCCGACCGGCGTACGGGACCTCGCGACAGCGGGCACACCGCCCCGCCCCGGCCTACATTGGAGCTGACACCGGCCCCTCGCCGGCACACCCTCCTCCAGGCCCGGAGCCGTCCCATGCCGGTCACCTCTCCCGCCGCCCCCGCACCCGTCCCGGGGCCGACCGCGCCCGACGACCTGCCCCAGGACTTCGGCGCGCTGCTCCGCCAGGACCCGGAGGTCGCCGGGGTCCTGCTCGCCGAGCGGGACCGGCAGGCCGGCGGCCTCCAGCTGATCGCCGCCGAGAACTTCACCTCGCCCGCCGTCCTGGCCGCCCTCGGCTCGCCGCTCGCCAACAAGTACGCCGAGGGATACCCGGGCGCCCGCCACCACGGCGGCTGCGAGCACGCGGACGCCGCCGAACGCATCGCCGTACGCCGGGCCACCGCGCTCTTCGGCGCAGAACACGCCAACGTCCAGCCGCACTCCGGCTCCTCCGCCGTCCTCGCCGCCTACGCCGCCCTGCTGCGCCCGGGCGACACGGTGCTCGCGATGGGACTCCCGTACGGCGGACACCTCACCCACGGGGCGCCCGGCAACTTCTCCGGCCGTTGGTTCGACTTCGTCGGCTACGGCGTGGACCCTTCGAGCGGCCTCATCGACTACACACGGCTCCGCGCCCTGGCCCGAGCCCGCCGGCCCAAGGCGATCGTCTGCGGCTCGATCTCCTATCCGCGCCACCCGGACTACGAGCTGTTCCGGGAGATCGCCGACGAGGTCGGCGCGTACCTGATCGTCGACGCCGCCCACCCGATGGGGCTGATCGCCGGGGGAGCGGCGCCGAGCCCGGTGCCGTACGCCGACGTCGTCTGCGCCACCACGCACAAGGTGCTGCGCGGACCGCGCGGCGGCATGATCCTGTGCGGCGCGGAGCTGGCCGAGCGGATCGACCGGGCGGTGTTCCCGTTCACGCAGGGCGGTGCGCAGATGCACACGGTGGCGGCGAAGGCGGTCGCGTTCGGGGAGGCGGAGACACCGGCGTACACGCTGTACGCCCACCAGGTGGTCGCGCACGCCCGGGTGCTGGCCGCAGGTCTCGAGGCCGAGGGCTTCGAGGTCACCACCGGTGGCACGGACACCCACATCATCGTCGTGGACCCGGCCCCGCTCGGCGTCGACGGCCGCACCGCCCGCGAGCGGCTGTCGGCGGCCGGCATGGTCCTGGACACCTGCGCGCTGCCGTACGGGGAGGCGCGGGGCATCCGGCTGGGGACCGCGGCCGTCACGACGCAGGGGATGGACGAGGGGGACATGGCGAGGATCGCGGCGCTGTTCGGAGCGGCGGTGCGGGAGCCGGGCGATGTGGGCCCGGTCGCGGCGGAGGTCCGGGAGCTGGCGGAGCGGAATGCTCCCTATCCGGGGTAGGCGAGGCGCATGGAACCATCACCCGTACCGTTGAGTCCTTGTATCAGAGACTAGGGTGTGGGGCTGAGATGGCCGGCGAAACCTGTGGGGCAGCCCGTGCGTGATTACCTGCTGACGCTCTGTGTCACGGCAGCGGTGACCTATCTGCTGACCGGACCGGTGCGGAAGTTCGCCATCGCGATCGGGGCGATGCCCGCGATCCGTGCGCGCGACGTCCACCGGGAGCCGACACCCCGGCTCGGTGGCATCGCCATGTTCGGCGGGCTGTGTGCGGGGCTGATCGTCGCCGACCACCTCCACAACCTCAAGAGCGTCTTCGAACTCTCCAACGAACCAAGGGCGTTGCTCTCCGGCGCCGCCCTGATCTGGCTGATCGGCGTCCTCGACGACAAGTTCGAGTTGGACGCCCTGATCAAGCTGGGCGCCCAGATGATCGCCGCCGCCGTCATGGTCATCCAGGGGCTCACGATCCTGTGGCTGCCGATCCCCGGTGTCGGCACGGTCGCTCTCACCCAGTGGCAGGGCACGCTCCTCACCGTCGCGCTGGTCGTCATCACGATCAACGCGGTCAACTTCGTCGACGGCCTGGACGGGCTCGCGGCGGGCATGGTGTGCATCGCCTCGGCGGCGTTCTTCCTGTACGCCTACCGGCTCTGGATCGGGTACGGGATCGAGGCGGCGGCCCCCGCGACGCTCTTCGCGGCGATCCTGATGGGCATGTGCCTGGGCTTCCTGCCGCACAACATGCACCCGGCGCGGATCTTCATGGGCGACTCGGGATCGATGCTGATCGGCCTGGTGCTCGCGGCGGGCGCGATCTCGATCACGGGCCAGGTCGACCCGGACAGCATGCGGATCTTCTTCGAGGGCAGTGAGCGCGGGGCGACCCACGCGATGTTCCCGGTCTTCATCCCGCTGCTGCTGCCGCTGACGATCATCGCGATCCCGGCCGCCGACCTGATCCTCGCCATCGTCCGCCGCACCTGGAACGGCCAGTCGCCGTTCGCCGCCGACCGCGGCCATCTGCACCACCGCCTGCTGGAGATCGGCCACTCGCACAGCCGGGCGGTGCTGATCATGTACTTCTGGTCGGCCCTGATCGCCTTCGGCACCGTCGGCTACTCGGTCCACTCGGCGTCGTCGTGGATCGTGTTCGCCATCATGGCGGCGAGCGCGGCCGGCCTGGTCCTGCTCCTGATGCCGCGCTTCACCCCCCGTACCCCGCAGTGGGCCAACCGCTTGGTCCCGCCGCGCTACCGCCGCCCCGCCCCGGAGCCGGCTTCCTCCTCCGCGTACGACGAGAAGTCCGCCCCCGCGACCTCCGGGCCCCAACAGGCCCTGGAAGGCGCTCAGATGGGCGAGGAGGGCTCCGAACGGGCCCCGGTGGCGGTCGGGGTGTCCGGCGTCAACGGAGCGACCGCGATCGGCGCTCGTTCGCGTTTCCCTGAACGCCGGTCCATCGACTCTTCGCGCTGACGATTCGGATTCCGCGGCGCCTTACCAGACATTGCGCCGTCTTGTCGTGCACACACGCGCGGATTAACTCTCATGTGTGACAGTTGGCACACTTTCCAGGTAAAGACCTCATCAAATAGTTTGTGATACCGTTCACGAGACCCGGCGACGGAGCCGAAGGACCCTAGTGAGACGGTCCTCGGACCGGGAAATCCGCCTCGCGGACCGGGCCTACGCTCGTCCATGACGACGCCCCATTCCTCCCCAAGACCAGTGGAGCTGCCGCCATGCAGTCCGACATGCGCGAAGTACTGCGCATCGCCACCCCCACCGCCGCGGTGGGAGCCATCGCCACGCTCGTCGGCGGGCTCGTCGCCGGTGGCGAGGGAGCGATCGGCGCTGCGGTCGGCTGCGTGGTCGTGATCGTCTTCATGGCATTCGGAATGATCGCGCTCCAGTGGGCCGCCAAGACCATGCCTCACCTCCTTCAGGGCATGGGGCTGATGATTTACTCGGCCCAGCTCGTGCTCCTGCTCGTCTTCATCCTGAGCATCAGGAACACCACTCTGTTCGACCTCAAGGTCTTCGCGCTCTCCCTGGTCGTGTCAGTGATCACGTGGATCACCGTGCAGACCGTGCGGCATGCCAAGTCGAAGACCCTGTACGTCGATCCCGAGGCGGAGAGCCGGAACCGTTCGAGTGGGGCTGGGGGAGAGCGTGACGAGTAGGGCCGGGATAAAGCCATGTTCGACGTGCTGCTATCGTCCGGTCTCGGTTGCGGTAGTGCGAGCGCGGGCAACAGGGCGGTCGCTTGATTCATCGCGAGGCTTCGGGCCCGGCCGCCGCCTCCTCCTCACCGTAAGAACCAGTCCGGTGCCGACCTGCGGCCACCCGCCGCTCCGACACAACGAGGTAGCCGCATCCATGCGCCATGCAGAAGGAGCTCTTGGTGACTGACGCCCAGACGCTCGCCTTCGAGACGAACTGCCACCTGTTCAAGGACTGCGGGTTCCAAGCCCCCAGCGTGTGGTCGTTCCTCTTCGAGCCGCTCTTCACCATTGGGCCTGTCGAGTTCAACAAGCCCATGCTGCTCGCGATCATCGGCACCTTCCTGATCCTGGCCTTCTTCTGGGCCGGCTTCTCGAAGCCGAAGGTCGTCCCCGGCAAGCTGCAGATGGTCGCTGAGGCGCTGTACGACTTCGTCCACCGCGGGATCTCCAAGGAGATCATCGGCAAGAAGGGCGAGCCTTTCGTCCCGCTGCTGGTCTCGCTGTTCTTCTTCGTCTGGATCCTGAACCTCTGGGCCATCATCCCGATCGCCCAGTTCCCGGTCAGCTCCGTCATCGCCTATCCCATCGGCCTTGCGCTGGTGGTCTGGGTGACATACATGACGGTGACGTTCCGGTCGAACGGATTCGTCGGAGGCATCCGCAACCTCTGCGTCCCGAGCGGGCTGCCGAAGCCGATCTACATCATGCTGACGCCGCTGGAGTTCATCTCCAACGTCATCGTGCGGCCCTTCACGCTGGCGGTACGACTCTTCGCGAACATGTTCGCGGGCCACATCCTGATCCTGATCTTCACGATCGCCACCTGGTACATGCTCGGCACCGTCCTGGGCACGGTCTACGCCTCCGCGTCGTTCGTCATGACGCTGGTCCTCACCGTGTTCGAGATGTTCATCCAGGCCCTTCAGGCCTACGTGTTCACCGTGCTGACCGCCACGTACCTCTCCCAGGCGCTCGAAGAAGCCCACTGAGGACCCGATAGCCCCCCGGCTTCACCCCTCAGCTCCCCAGACGCCCGGTGCGAAGACCATTTCCACCGGTCCCACCAAGAGAAGGAACCACAGACATGTCTGCTGCTTTCGAGACCCTCGCGGCCGTAGAGGGCAACGTCGGCACCATCGGTTACGGCCTCGCCGCGATCGGCCCCGGTATCGGCATCGGCATCATCTTCGGTAACGGTGTGCAGGCCATTGCCCGCCAGCCCGAGGCTGCCGGCCTCATCCGCCAGAACATGCTGCTCGGCTTCGCCGTCGTCGAGGCCCTGGCCCTGATCGGCTTCGTCGTTCCGTTCATCCTCTGACGTACGGCACTAGCTCGATTTCGACGGAAAGGTCCACCATGATGTACCTGGCAGCCGAGGAAGCGCAGAGCCCTCTGCTCCCGGTGTGGCCCGAGATCGTCATCGGCTTGATCTGCTTCGGCATCGTCTTCTTCGTCTTCTCGAAGAAGCTCCTCCCGGTGATCAACAAGACCCTGGAAGAGCGTCGCGAGGCGATCGAGGGTGGCATCGAGAAGGCCGAAGCGGCTCAGACCGAGGCGCAGAGCGTTCTTGAGCAGTACAAGGCTCAGCTCGCCGAGGCCCGCCACGAGGCCGCTCGTCTGCGCCAGGAGGCGCAGGAGCAGGGTGCCGTCATCATCCAGGAGATGAAGGCGGAAGGTCAGCGGCAGCGCGAAGAGATCATCGCCGCCGGCCACGCCCAGATCGAGGCCGACCGCAAGGCCGCTGCTTCCGCGCTGCGTCAGGACGTGGGCAAGCTCGCCACCGACCTGGCCGGCAAGCTCGTCGGCGAGTCCCTCCAGGACCACGCCCGGCAGAGCGGCACCGTCGACCGTTTCCTCGACGAGCTCGAGGCGAAGGCCGAGGCTGCCCGATGAACGGTGCGAGCCGCGAGGCACTGGCCGCCGCACGCGAGCGGCTCGACGCGCTGACCGACAACACGTCGGTCGACGCGGCGGCCCTCGCCGACGACCTGGCCTCGGTCACCGCGCTGCTCGACCGCGAAGTTTCCCTGCGCCGGGTCCTCACGGACCCGGCCCAGAGCGGCGAGAGCAAGGCCGAGCTGGCCGCGCGCCTGCTCAGCGGTCAGGTCAGCGGCGAAGCCGTCGACCTGGTCTCCGGGCTGGTCCGCTCCCGCTGGTCGCAGTCGCGTGACCTGGTGGACTCGGTCGAGGAGCTGGCGAACACCGCGGACCTCACCGCCGCCCAGCGCGGCGGCGTCCTCGACGACGTCGAGGACGAGCTGTTCCGGTTCGGCCGGATCGTCGGCTCCGACACGGAGCTGCGTTCCGCACTCACCAGCCGTACGGCCACCGCCTCCGCCAAGGGCGAGCTGCTCCGCAGCCTGCTCGGCGGCAAGGCACAGCCGGTCACCGAGCGGATCATCGTCCGCCTGGTGACGCAGCCGCGGGGACGTAGCCTGGAGGCAGGGATCGAATCCCTGTCCAAGCTCGCCGCGGAGCGCCGCGACCGCGCGGTCGCCGTCGTCACCTCGGCGGTGCCGCTCAGCGACCGGCAGAAGCAGCGCCTCGGCGCCGCTCTGGCCAAGCTGTACGGCCGCGAGATGCACCTGAACCTGGACGTGGACCCCGCGGTCCTCGGCGGGATCTCGGTGCGCGTCGGTGACGAGATCATCAACGGCACCGTCGCGGACCGCCTCGACGAGGCGACCCGGCGCATGGCCGGCTGACACAGCTCAGCGCAGAAGGACAAGCAAGACCAGCGGCCCGGTTGGGCCGTGCAGAAATTGCAGAAGATTCCTGGGGGTCGGCCCCCAGACCCCCTTAAGAAACTTCGGGCCCAACAAGGAGAGCAGGGAACCCAGATGGCGGAGCTCACGATCCGGCCGGAGGAGATCCGGGACGCACTGGAGAACTTTGTCCAGTCGTACCAGCCGGACGCGGCCTCGCGCGAGGAGGTCGGTACGGTCAGCGTTGCCGGCGACGGCATCGCGAAGGTGGAGGGCCTGCCCTCCGCCATGGCGAACGAGCTGCTGAAGTTCGAGGACGGCACCCTCGGTCTCGCCCTCAACCTCGAGGAGCGCGAGATCGGTGCGATCGTCCTCGGCGAGTTCAGCGGAATCGAGGAGGGCCAGCCGGTGCAGCGCACCGGTGAGGTGCTCTCCGTCGGCGTCGGCGAGGGTTACCTCGGCCGCGTCGTCGACCCGCTCGGCAACCCGATCGACGGCCTCGGCGAGATCGAGACCGACAGCCGCCGCGCCCTCGAGCTGCAGGCCCCTGGCGTCATGGTCCGCAAGTCGGTGCACGAGCCGATGCAGACCGGCTACAAGGCCGTCGACGCCATGGTGCCGATCGGCCGCGGCCAGCGTCAGCTGATCATCGGCGACCGTCAGACGGGTAAGACCGCTCTGGCCGTCGACACGATCATCAACCAGCGCGACAACTGGCGCTCGGGCGACGTGAACAAGCAGGTGCGCTGCATCTACGTCGCCATCGGTCAGAAGGGCTCCACCATCGCCTCCGTGCGTGGTGCGCTCGAAGAGGCCGGCGCGCTGGAGTACACGACCATCGTCGCCGCCCCGGCGTCCGACCCGGCCGGCTTCAAGTACCTGGCGCCGTACACCGGTTCGGCCATCGGCCAGCACTGGATGTACCAGGGCAAGCACGTCCTGATCATCTTCGACGACCTCTCGAAGCAGGCCGACGCCTACCGCGCCGTGTCCCTGCTGCTGCGCCGCCCGCCCGGCCGTGAGGCCTACCCGGGTGACGTCTTCTACCTGCACTCGCGTCTGCTGGAGCGCTGCGCCAAGCTCTCCGACGAGATGGGTGCCGGTTCGATGACGGGCCTCCCGATCGTCGAGACCAAGGCGAACGACGTGTCGGCGTTCATCCCGACCAACGTCATCTCCATCACCGACGGCCAGTGCTTCCTGGAGTCCGACCTGTTCAACGCGGGTCAGCGTCCGGCGCTCAACGTCGGTATCTCGGTCTCCCGAGTCGGTGGCTCCGCCCAGCACAAGGCCATGAAGCAGGTCTCCGGCCGGCTTCGCGTGGACCTCGCCCAGTACCGCGAGCTGGAGGCGTTCGCCGCCTTCGGTTCCGACCTGGACGCGGCCTCGAAGGCCTCGCTGGAGCGCGGTAAGCGCATGGTCGAGCTGCTGAAGCAGCCGCAGTACGCCCCGTTCCCGATGGAGGAGCAGGTCGTCTCCGTCTGGGCCGGCACCACCGGCAAGATGGACGACGTCCCGGTCGAGGACATCCGCCGCTTCGAGGCCGAGCTGCTGGAGTACCTGCGCCGCGAGCGCAAGGACCTCCTCACCAGCATCGCCGAGGGCGGCAAGATGTCCGACGACACGCTGCAGTCGGTCGCCGACGCGATCGCCGCCTTCAAGCAGCAGTTCGAGACCTCGGACGGCAAGCTCCTGGGCGAGGGCTGATCGATGGGCGCTCAGCTTCGCGTTTACAAGCGCCGCATCCAAGCCGTCACCGCGACCAAGAAGATCACCAAGGCGATGGAGATGATCGCCGCCTCGCGCATCGTCAAGGCGCAGCGCAAGGTGGCGGCGTCGATGCCGTACGCGACCGAGCTCACCCGTGCGGTGACCGCGGTGGCGACCGGCTCCAACGCCAAGCACCCGCTCACCACCGAAGCCGAAGCGCCGACCCGCGCCGCGGTCCTGCTCGTCACGAGCGACCGCGGTCTGGCCGGCGGCTACTCCTCCAACGCCATCAAGGCGGCGGAGCGGCTGCGGGAGCGCCTTGCCGGCGAGGGCAAGGAGGTCGACACGTACATCGTCGGCCGCAAGGGTGTCGCGTACTACGGCTTCCGCGAGCGCAAGGTCGAGGAATCCTGGACCGGCTTCACCGACAACCCGGCGTACTCCGATGCCAAGCGCATCGCCGCCCCGTTGATCGAGGCCATCCAGCAGGAGACGGCCGAGGGCGGCGTCGACGAGCTGCACATCGTCTTCACGGAATTCGTGTCGATGATGACGCAGAACGCGGTCGACGACCGGATGCTGCCGCTTTCGCTCGACGAGGTGGCGCAGGAGAGCACCCGCAAGGGCGAGATCCTTCCGCTGTTCGAGTTCGAGCCGTCGGCCGAGGACGTCCTGGACGCCCTTCTGCCGCGCTACGTCGAGAGCCGTATCTACAACGCCCTGCTGCAGGCGGCCGCTTCCGAGCACGCCGCCCGCCGCCGCGCGATGAAGTCGGCCACCGACAACGCCGGGGACCTCATCAAGAGCCTTTCCCGGCTTGCCAACGCGGCCCGCCAGGCCGAAATCACCCAGGAAATCAGCGAGATCGTCGGCGGTGCCAGTGCTCTGGCCGACGCGACCGCGGGGAGTGACAAGTAATGACGACCACAGTTGAGACGGCCGCTGCCACGGGCCGCGTCGCCCGGGTCATCGGCCCGGTCGTCGACGTGGAGTTCCCCGTCGACGCGATGCCGGACATCTACAACGCCCTTCACGTCGAGGTGGACGACCCGGCCGAGGCCGGCGCCCGCAAGACGCTGACCCTCGAGGTCGCCCAGCACCTGGGCGACGGCGTGGTCCGCGCGATCTCGATGCAGCCCACCGACGGCCTGGTCCGCCAGGCCCCGGTGACCGACACGGGCACGGGCATCACCGTCCCCGTCGGTGACATCACCAAGGGCAAGGTGTTCAACACCCTCGGTCAGATCCTGAACGAGCCGGAGGCCGAGGCGCAGATCACCGAGCGCTGGCCGATCCACCGCAAGGCCCCGGCCTTCGACCAGCTCGAGTCCAAGACCGAGATGTTCGAGACCGGCCTGAAGGTCGTCGACCTTCTCACCCCGTACGTCAAGGGTGGAAAGATCGGTCTGTTCGGTGGTGCGGGCGTCGGCAAGACGGTCCTCATCCAGGAAATGATCATGCGTGTGGCGAAGCTGCACGACGGTGTGTCGGTGTTCGCCGGTGTCGGTGAGCGCACCCGTGAGGGCAACGACCTCATCGACGAGATGACCGAGTCGGGCGTTCTGGAGAAGACCGCGCTCGTCTTCGGCCAGATGGACGAGCCGCCGGGGACGCGTCTGCGCGTGGCCCTGTCCGCCCTGACCATGGCGGAGTACTTCCGCGATGTGCAGAAGCAGGACGTGCTGCTCTTCATCGACAACATCTTCCGCTTCACGCAGGCCGGTTCCGAGGTCTCCACACTGCTCGGCCGCATGCCGTCCGCGGTGGGTTACCAGCCGACCCTGGCCGACGAGATGGGTGTGCTCCAGGAGCGCATCACCTCGACGCGTGGTCACTCGATCACCTCGATGCAGGCGATCTACGTCCCCGCGGACGACCTGACCGACCCGGCCCCGGCCACCACGTTCGCCCACCTCGACGCGACGACGGTTCTCTCCCGTCCGATCTCGGAGAAGGGCATCTACCCGGCCGTGGACCCGCTGGACTCCACGTCCCGCATCCTGGACCCGCGCTACATCTCGCAGGACCACTACGCCGCGGCCAGCCGCGTCAAGGGGATCCTGCAGAAGTACAAGGACCTCCAGGACATCATCGCGATCCTCGGTATCGACGAGCTGGGCGAGGAGGACAAGCTCGTCGTCCACCGTGCCCGTCGCGTCGAGCGCTTCCTGTCGCAGAACACCCACGCCGCCAAGCAGTTCACCGGCCTGGACGGTTCGGACGTCCCGCTCGACGAGTCGATCGCCGCGTTCAACGCGATCTGCGACGGGGACTACGACCACTTCCCCGAGCAGGCGTTCTTCATGTGCGGTGGCCTGGACGACCTCAAGGCGAAGGCCAAGGAGCTCGGCGTCTCCTGAGCCGTCGGCTCACCGAGGGGGGTGGGGCCGGTCCCGCCCCCCTCACCACGCCCCGTAGAATTGAACCGACACCCGGCCGGGCGGCCGGGTGGTGACCCGAGGAGTCTCCTTGGCTGCTGAGCTGCATGTGGAGCTGGTCGCCGCGGACCGCAGTGTCTGGTCCGGCGAGGCCACCCTGGTCGTCGCGCGTACCACGTCCGGCGACATCGGCATCATGCCCGGTCACCAGCCGCTTCTCGGTGTGCTGGAATCGGGCCCGGTGACGATCCGCACGAGCGAGGGCGGTACCGTCATCGCCGCTGTGCACGGTGGTTTCATCTCGTTCGCGGACAACAAGCTGTCGCTGCTGGCCGAGATCGTCGAGCTGGCGGACGAGATCGATGTCCAGCGCGCCGAGCGTGCGCTGGAGCGTGCGAAGTCGGACGCGGACGCCGCCGCCGAGCGGCGCGCCGAGATCCGTCTCCGCGCGGTGGCGGTGCACTAGCGCCCCAGGACAGATGTTTTTACTCAGCCGCGGCCCGAGCTGGAGAAATCCAGCCGTGTCGCGGCTGAGGCGATGCAGGTGCAGTTCAGTTCGAATCGGTTCGTTATCCGTTACGCGTTACCCGTTACTCGACGATGCGAGGAGGTCGGTGGAGATGGTCCTCGCGTTGTGGGTGGGCGTATCCGTCATCGTGCTGGTCCTGGTGGGACTGTTCGTCTTCGGTCTGCGCCGGCGGCTGATCCAGCGATCCGGAGGCACCTTCGACTGCTCCCTCCGCTGGGACGTCTCCGAGGAGCCCGACCCCTCCGGCAAAGGCTGGATCTACGGTGTCGCCCGCTACAGCGGCGACCGCGTCGACTGGTTCCGTGTCTTCTCCTACGCTCCTCGCCCCCGCCGGGGCCTGGAGCGTTCTGCGATCGAGGTGATCGCCCGCCGGCTGCCGGAGGGCGAGGAGGAGCTGGCGCTCCTCTCCGACTCCGTCGTGCTCGGCTGTCTCCACCGGGGGACCCGCCTGGAGCTGGCGATGAGCGAGGACGCCCTCACCGGCTTCCTCGCCTGGCTGGAGGCGGCACCGCCCGGCCAGCGGGTCAATGTCGCTTAGGGAGCAGCCCCGCTGGAAGGGGGTCCCCCCGGACGAAGTCTGGGGGAGGGTCAACGTGGCCTAGGGGATGTCTGGCCGGTCATGCCGGGCTCGTGGCGTCCGGCCTGATCCGAACGGAAGGGCCTGGGCGCCACGTACGTACACAGCGAAAAGCCGGGGAGACGGGGGGCGGACCCGTCTCCCCGGCGCTTTTCGGGGGGTGGCTCTGGTGCGGTTACGGCGTGGTGGCTACTTGAGACCGTTGCTCATGGCGCTCACCAGTTCACCGTTGGTGGTGTCACCGGAGAACTCCCAGGAGAACGCGCCTCCCAGGCCCTGGCTCTTCGCCCAGGCCATCTTGGAGCCGACGGTGGCCGGGGTGTCGTAGCTCCACCAGTTGGTGCCGCAGTGCGCGTAGGCCGTGCCGGCGATGGTGCCGGTGGCCGGGCAGGTGCTCTTGAGGACCTTGTAGTCCTCGATGCCCGCCTCGTACGTGCCCGGGGCCGCGCCGGTCGCCGTGCCGCCCGGGGCGGCCTGGGTGACGCCGGTCCAGCCGCGGCCGTAGAAGCCGATGCCGAGGAGCAGCTTCTTGGCCGGAACGCCCTTAGCCTTCAGCTTGGCGATCGCGTCGGCGGAGGTGAAGCCCTGCTGGGGGATGCCGGTGTACGAGGTCAGCGGCGAGTGCGGGGCCGTCGGGCCCTTGTTCGCCCAGGCGCCGAAGAAGTCGTACGTCATCACGTTGTACCAGTCGAAGGACTGCGCGGCGCCCGCGTAGTCGGCGGCGTCGATCTTGCCGCCGCTGGAGCCGTCCGCGGTGATGGCGGCGGTGACCAGGTTGTTCGGGCCGAACTTGGCGCGCATGGCGTCGGCCATGGTCTTGATCGCGGCCGGGCCGCTGGTGTCACAGGTCAGACCGCAGGCGTTGGGGTACTCCCAGTCCAGGTCGATGCCGTCGAAGACATCGGCCCAGCGGGGGTCCTCGACCAGGTCGTAGCAGGACTGGGCGAAGGCGGCGGGGTTCTGGACGGCCTGGCCGAAGCCGCCGGACCAGGTCCAGCCGCCGAACGACCAGAGGACCTTGATGTGCGGGTACTGGGCCTTCAGCTTGCGGAGCTGGTTGAAGTTGCCGCGCAGCGGCTGGTCCCAGGTGTCGGCCTTGCCGTCGACGGACTGGTCGGCGGTGTACGCCTTGTCGTAGTCGGCGTAGGAGTCGCCGATGGTGCACTTGCCGCCCTGCACGTTGCCGAAGGCGTAGTTGATGTGCGTGATCTTCGCGGCCGTGCCGGACGTCACCAGGTTCTTGACGTGGTAGTTGCGCCCGTAGACGCCCCAGTTGGTGAAGTAGCCCAGGTTGATCTTGTCACCGGGCGGGGGCTCCTCGCCGCCGCCACCGCCGGTGGTGCGCACCGAGACGGAGGCGGAGATCGGACCGAGCTGGTCGATGGTGTCGCGGGCCTGGACGGCGTACGTGTAGTCGGTGCCGGCGGTCAGCCCGGTGTTGGTGTACGTGGTGCCGGTGACCGTGGCGATCTTGGCGCCGTTGCGCAGGACGTCGTAGTTCTTGACGCCCTTGTCGTCGGTGGCCGCGCTCCAGCTGAGCTTCACCGAGGTGTTGGTGACGTCGCTGGTGGTGGGCGTGCCGGGAGGGGAGGGCGGGTTGTCGCCGGGGACGGTGGAGCCGTCACAGGAGGCGCCGTTCAGCTTGCAGCCGGAGGGGGCGCCGGGGCCGGAGCCGTTGAAGCCGAAGCTGAGGCTGGCGCCGGGGGCGATGCTCCCGTTCCAGCCGAGGTTCTTGGCGGTCCAGCGGTTGCCGGAGTTGGTGACGGTGGCGTCCCAGGCGGAGTTGACCCGGGTCCCGGTGGGGTAGTCCCACTCGATGGTCCAGGAGGAGAGCGCCGTGGTGCCGGTGTTCTTCACCGTCCACTGGCCCTCGAAGCCGCTGCCCCAGTCCGACTTCTTGGTGTACGTGGCGGTGGCCGAGGTGGCCGCTGCGGCCGGAGTGGCGAGACCCACCATCGCGGCGAACGGCACGGCCAGCGCGGTGAGACCCGCGATGACCTTGGACCTTCCGCTCCGCAGGGGAATCCATCTGAACCGGGAACGGCGTGGGGGAGTATCAGTGCTCAACGGTGCTCCTCGGGTGAGGTCCAGCAAACGGGGATGATTCGTGGACTGCAAACCCTGCGCCGCCCTGAGTACGGGTGCTCTCGTACTCACCGCAGTGTGTGATGGGTGACATTAGGAAGGTCTGGACCAATCGTCAAGAGGTCTGGACCAAAGATCGAAGGCCGGAACCGGCCCGAAATCGGACCGGAATCCGGTCTTTCGAGACCCCGGCCCGCGCCCCGGTCCGTGCCTGGAACCCGGCAGGCGAGGGCCCCGGCCCGCGTCTCGGCCCCCGCCGCCGTCAGACCCCCAACTCCTGCGCCAGGACGGCCGCCTGGACCCGGCTCCGCAACCCCAGCTTGGCCAGCAACCGGCTGACGTGCGTCTTCACCGTCGCCTCCGCCATCGCCAGCCGCAGCGCGATCTCCGCGTTCGACAGCCCCTCACCGAGACACCCGAGCACCTCCCGCTCGCGCCGCGTCAGCGCCTCCAGCACCGCCGGATCGGCCGAACTCCCGGGCCGTACGGGCGTGGTGCCGGCGAACTCCGCGATCAGCCGCCGCGTCACGGCAGGCGCGATCAGACCCTCGCCCCGCGCCACCGTCCGTACCGCCTCCAGCAGATCGCGGGCGTCGGTGTTCTTCAGCAGAAAGCCCGACGCTCCCGCCCGCAGCGCCCCGAAGACGTACTCGTCCAGGTCGAACGTGGTCAGCACCAGAACGTCCGCCAGCTCCTCCGCCACCACCTGCCGGGTCGCCGACACGCCGTCCAGCCGCGGCATCTGCACATCCATCAGGACGAGATCCGGCCGGAGTTCCCGCGCGAGGCGCACCGCCTCCTCACCGTCGCCCGCCTCGCCGACGACCTCGATGTCCGGCGCGCTGGAGAGGATCAGCACCAGCCCCGCCCGCACCGCCGCCTGGTCCTCCGCGACCAGCACCCGGACCGTCATTCCCGCATCTCCCTCTCCCGTACCGGCAGTTCGGCTCGCACCCGCCACAACTCCGCGCCCACGCCACCCGCTTCGAACGTCCCGCCCAGCAGCGCCACCCGCTCCGCCATCCCCACCAGGCCGGCCCCCGAACCCGGCGCCGTCGGCCCCGGACGGCTGCCGAACACGCTGGTCACCTCGACCGTCAGCACCTCGTCGGCCAGGCCGAGCCGCACGGTGACCGGGCCCGGCGCCGCGTGTTTGAGCGCGTTGGTGAGGGACTCCTGCACGATCCGGTACGCGGCCAGCTCGACCGGCGTCGGCAGCGCACCGGAGTCCGCCGCCCGGGCGTCCTGAAGCGTGCAGACGAGCCCGGCCGACGCCCCGTTGACGTTCGCCTGCTCGATGAGCGCGTCCAGCGACGCCAGCGTCGGCGCCGCCGCCGGAGCACCCTCCTCGCCGCCCTGGCGCAACAGCCCGATCAGCCGCCGCATCTCCGCCAGCCCCTCCACGCTGTTCTCCCGGATCACCTTCAGCGCGTTCCGTGAGGTGTCCGGGTCGTCGATGGAGAGGGCCGCCGTGGAGTGGATCGCCACGGCCGACAGGCGGCCCGCCACCAGGTCGTGCAGCTCGCGCGCCATCCGGGCCCGCTCGGCGACCACCGCCTGGACCCGGTCCATCTCGGCCAGTCGCGCGGTCTGGACGGCGGCCAGCCGGGCGGTCTCGGCGGCGATGCGATGGCTGCGCACGCTGACCCCGGTGATCGCGGGGATGAAGGAGACCAGCCCGACGACCACACCGATCAGCAGCGCCTCCGGCCTGCGGAACCAGGCCAGGAACCCGATCGTGGACGCCACGGTGACCAGGAGCGTGGCCACCGGGATCCGGCGGGCGGCGGCCGGAGTCCCGTACAGCACGGCCGCGTACATGATGTCCGTGAACATCAGGATGGTGGCCAGGCTGCCCCGGGTGAACTGGTCCGCGACCAGCGCGAGCGTGGCGACGGCCAGCGCGGTGCGCGGCGCGCTGCGCCGCAGCAGCTCCACCGAGGCCATCGCGGTCAGCGGTACGAGGGTGATCCAGGGCGCGGAGAAGGGGCGGCCGCCCTGGGTGTGCAGGCCGAGCCCCCACAGCAGCAGTCCGCCGAGCAGCCCGGAGACGGCGAGGGCGACGTCGTCGCGGTGGGGGCGGAAGGCTGGGAACACGCCTCCATCCAACACGCACCGACGCCGCCGGGCCTCCCTTCACGGGCCGATGCGCCACTACATCGAAGGATGCAGTCCCGTTTCCTCACCGCCGACGACGCCTGCGGCCCCGGCGGGCGGGAGGCTGGAGGAAACGGGAGGAGAGGTGCTGTGATCGCCCTGCTGGTCGTGGCCTGCGAGGTCGCGTTCTGGGTTCTGCTGGCCGCCGGACTCGCGCTGCGGTACGTCGCGCGGAAGCCGAGGCTCGGCGCCGCCGTACTGCTCTGCGAACCGCTGCTGGAGGTCGTGCTGCTGGTGGTGACCGTCCTCGACCTCAGGAACGGCGCAGAGCCGGACTGGAAGCACGGACTGGCCGCCGTCTACATCGGCTTCACCGTGGGCCTCGGCCACCACACCATCAAGAAGGTGGACGCCTGGGTCGCACACCGCTGGTTCGGCGGCCCGCCGCCGGTGAAGCCGCCGAAGTACGGCAAGGCCCGCGCCCTCCACGAGTGGCGCACCGCCGCCCGCTGGATCCTCGCCGCGGCGGTCGCGCTCGGCCTGCTCCAGGCAGCGGTCTGGTACGTCGGCCCCGACGGCGCCGTCAGCTCGCTCCAGAGCTGGCAGCAGAAGATGCTCCTGGTGATCGGCATCAACGTGATCATCGCCGGCGGCTACACGCTCTTCCCGAAGCAGGCCCCGAAGAACCCGGACGCGCTGGAACGCGAGCCGGCCGACCGGCTTTAGAGGGCGTCAGCGCTCGCCGCCAGGCACCCACAACACGTCCCCGACCTCCTTGTTCGCGCTCCGTGCCAGGATGAACAGGAGGTCGGAGAGGCGGTTGAGGTAGGTGGCGGTCAGCGCGTTCATCGAGTCGCCGTGCACCTCCAGCGCCGCCCAGGTCGACCGCTCCGCGCGCCGGACCACCGTGCACGCCTGGTGGAGCAGCGCGGCCCCCGGCGTACCGCCGGGAAGGATGAAGCTGCGGAGCTTCTCCAGCTCCTCCAGGAAGCGGTCGCAGTCCGCCTCCAGCTTGTCCACGTAACTCTGCTCCACCCGCAGCGGCGGGTACTTCGGGTCCTCCACCACCGGCGTCGACAGGTCGGCGCCCACGTCGAAGAGGTCGTTCTGGACCCGTACGAGGACCTTCACCACGTCCTCGCCCAGCTGCCCGAGCGCCACGGCGGTCCCGATCACCGCGTTGGCCTCGTTGGCGTCCGCGTACGCCGCGATCCGCAGATCGGTCTTGGCGGTGCGGCTCATGTCGCCGAGGGCCGTGGTGCCCTGGTCGCCGGTCCGGGTGTAGATGCGCGTCAGATTGACCATGAGCCCAGCGTAGTGAGGCTCAGGCCCCAACTGGGCGTGGCGTGGCGCCGAATGACGCGTCCCGGTGTGATGTCCGTCATTCGAGACGTGACGCGCATCTCTTCACGGCCCCACGGCCCCCGACGGGTACTAATCTCCGCCGGAGAGCAGTGTGGACCGCCGTGAACAGACGCCGCAGAGGCGGACAGAGAACAAGGGGTGCGAACGTGGCCAGGAAGCTCGCCGTCATCGGTGCCGGACTCATGGGATCCGGGATCGCGCAGGTCTCCGCCCAGGCGGGCTGGGACGTCGTGCTGCGGGACGTCACCGACGCGGCGCTGACCCGCGGCCTGGACGGCATCAAGGCCTCGTACGACAAGTTCGTCGCCAAGGGGAAGCTGGAGGCGGCCGACGCCGAGGCCGCACTCGCCCGCATCACCACGACCACCGACCTCGACGCCGTCGCGGACGTGGACGTCGTGGTGGAGGCGGTCTTCGAGAAGCTGGAGGTCAAGCACGAGATCTTCCGCGCCCTGGACAAGGTCGTCGGCGAGGACACCGTGCTGGCCTCGAACACCTCCGCCATCCCGATCACCAAGATCGCGGCTGTGACGGAGCGTCCGGAGCGCGTGGTCGGCGTGCACTTCTTCTCGCCGGTCCCGATGATGCAGCTCTGCGAACTCGTCCGCGGCTACAAGACCAGCGACGAAACCCTCGCCACCGCCCGGGAGTTCGCCGAGTCGGTCGGCAAGACCTGCATCGTCGTCAACCGCGATGTGGCGGGCTTCGTCACCACCCGGCTCATCTCGGCGCTCGTCGTCGAGGCCGCGAAGCTGTACGAGTCGGGCGTCGCCACGGCCGAGGACATCGACACCGCCTGCAAGCTCGGCTTCGGCCACGCCATGGGCCCGCTCGCCACCGCCGACCTGACCGGCGTCGACATCCTGCTCCACGCCACGGGCAACATCTACACCGAGTCGCAGGACGAGAAGTTCGCGGCCCCCGAGCTGATGCGCCGGATGGTCGACGCAGGTGACATCGGGCGCAAGAGCGGGCAGGGCTTCTACACGTACTGACGCCGACCGCGTCCCCGCCCCTCCGGCCTGCCGTCGTCGGGGCGGGGAGTGTACCCGGCCGCATCCGGTCTCCGGCGAACCGGCGTCACTCCACCGAGTGAATTCGGTATCGGTTCGCTTACAGACGGCAACTTCCCCGCGGCTGCCGCAGTCAGTTGTGGAAGAGAAGAACAGACAGACGGACCTCGCTACGGAGCAACAGCAGAGGAGCGCATATGCATATCAGGGGCGACCACGCCGAGCTGGTCGTCGGGGGCCGCCTCGACGTCCGAAGCGCGGCGGACGCCCGTACGGTCCTGCACTCGGCCGTCGACGACGGAGCCGGCGATCTGGTGCTGGACCTGACCGAGCTGAATTCCTGGGACGCCACCGGACTCGGCGTCATCATGGGGGCCCACCGCAGAGCCGGCCGGGCCGGACGCCGTCTCGTGCTGCGCGGTGTACCGCCGCAGATGCAGCGCCTCCTGGTGGCGACCCGGCTGCACCGCATCCTGGCGATCGAGGGCGGGATCGCCGCCGAATCGCTGCCGCGCGTCTGAGTACGTACGCACCTCCGGGGCGCAAGACGCGCAATCCTCACCGGAATGTGACGTCCCGGACGGCATGGCACCCCGCCGGTGCGTGGATACTGTGCGAAGGTCTAGGGTTCGGCCGTCTGCCCCATGACACCCACCCGAGGCGGACACCGGGCCGGAAGCGACAGCGGGGCGTGCGAGGCCGGAGGGACTGACCGAGCGCGACGCGTCTGGGGGACTTGTTGATGGACCCGACACACCAGGGGCCGGGAGAGTACGGGCAGACCCCCGGCACCTCCGACGGCACCGACGGCTCCGACCCGTCCGACGTGCGGCGCCGGCCGTCCCGGGAGTCCAACGCCGCCGACTTCGGCCAGCCGACGCCGCAGCAGGTCCGCGTCGTCCAGGTCACGGTCGGGGACCTCCTGCTCACGGTCAACCCCGTCGACGGCAGCGAGGTCGAGGCATGCCCGCCCGGGTACGAGCCCGACGCGCCCGTCCGCCGCACCCCCGCCGAACGCGCCGCCCACGAGCGCGCCGGCGCCCCGCCCGTCCCGGCGGGCCCGCCCGCCCCGCAGCTGCCGCTGCTGGAGCGTCAGGAGGAGCGCGAGCGGCTGGTGGCGCTGCTGGCCCGCGGCCGCAACGTCCGCCTCACCGGGCAGGCCGGCTCCGGCCGCACCGCGCTGCTCGACGCCGTCGCCGCCGACTGCACGGACCTGGCCCCCGACGGCGTCGTCCGCCTCAGCGGCCACCGGCGCACCGCCGCCGACCTGCTGTACGGCCTCTTCGACGCGACCCACCTCGCTCCGCTCCACCGCCCCGGCCCCGAGGAACTGCTCGCCCTCGTCCGCTCCATCGGGGCCGTCGTGATCGTCGACGACCTGGAGATCGGCGGCGCCGCCCTCGACGGACTCCTGGAAGCCACCCCCGAGTGCGCCTTCCTCTTCGGCACCACGCCCGACCTCACCCCGCCCGGCGTCGACGCCCACCTGGAGGAGGTCCTCCTCGCAGGCCTCGGCCGCGCCGCCTCGCTGGAGCTGCTGGCGAAGGTCGTCGAGCGCCCCCTCACCGAGGACGAGCGGAACTGGGCGGGCGACCTCTGGTTCGAGTCCGAGGGGCTGCCGCTCCGCTTCGTCCAGGCCGGATCGCTGCTGCGCCAGCGCGACCGGCTCAACACGGACCCCGCGGCCTTCGACGAGTACGACTATTTCGAGCCACGCCCGGACGACGCTCCTCCGGTTCCCGAAGCGCCCACCGCCGAGAGCCTGGACGTGCCGCTGCCGAGCCTCGGCGAAGGGGCCGCGCCCGCCGTCCTGCTCGCCTCCCGGCTCAGCGAGGCGGCCCGCGAGACCCTGCGCTTCACCGTCGCGCTCGGCGGCGAGGTGCCCCACCAGGCCCATCTGCCGGCCCTCGTGGGCGACACCCACGCGGACGCCGCCCTCGGTGAACTCGCGGGCTGCGGACTGCTCTCCCCGGCCGGCCCGCGCTACCGGCTCGCCGCCGGTGTCCTCGCCCAGCTGGAGGCCGGCGGGTACGCGGAGGAGGCCGCCGCCCACGCCCGTACCGCCGCCCAGCACTACGCCTGGTGGGTCTCCCATCCTTCGGTCACCCCGCAGCGGGCCGTCGCCGAGTCCGACGCGATCGTCGCCGCGATGGGCCGCCTCGTCCCCGACGGCGAGGCGGGCCAGGCCAGCGCGGCCGTCCTGCTGGCCCGCAGCGCCGCTCCCGCGCTCGCGGCGGGCATGAGCTGGGGCGCCTGGGAGAAGGCGCTCAGGGCTGGCCAGGAGGCCGCCAGGATCGCCGGTGAGGTCGCCGAAGAGGCCTACTTCCACCATGAGTTGGGCGTCCTCGCGCTCTGCTCCGGCAACCTCGACCGGGCCCGTACGGAGCTGGAGACCTCCATCTCCATGCGCGGCGCGCTCGCCGACAAGTCCGGCGCGGTGGCCGGCCGCCGCGCCCTCGCCCTGGTCGCGGACCGCTCCGGCGGCTTCGCACCTCCGGCCCGGCCCCAGGCGGCCGCCGAGGTGCCCGCCGTACGCCATGACCTCCTCGCCGGTACGCCGCCGTTCGGCCTCCCGGCCGCGCCGCTCTTCACCCGGCAGACGGCCGAGGAGGAGCCGACCGTGGTGGCCCCGTTCCCGGCCGCCGCACCGAAGGCGGGCGGCGGGCGCGCGGTCCTCGGCGGCGCCCGGCGCAACCTGGCCGCGGCGGGCGCGGGCGCGCTGCTCATCGCCGTGCTCGGCACCGTCGTCACCCTCGGCCTCACCGCGGGCGACACCGAGGAGCCGGGCGGCAGCCGCAACGTCACCACCGAGCAGTCGTCCCCCGAGTCCACCGAGGACGACGAGACCCCCGCCGACGAGCCGGCCGACGTCCCCGCACCGGACGACGGGGCGCCCGGCAGCGAGGTCTCCGCCACTCCGGGTGCCTCCGGCTCCGCCGCGCCCACCACCTCCGGCTCGCCGTCCCCGGCCCCCTCGTCGCCGGACGGGAGTTCACCGGGTACGGGGGAGCCGTCGAGTGGGCCGAGCAGCAGCGCCCCGGGTGAGCCCACCCCGACCCGGAGCTCGCCTCGGCCCTCGCAGTCCACGAGCACCGGCCCGACCGTGACGCCGTCCGAGTCGGAGCCGGACCCGGATCCGACCCCCTCCGAGACGTCCCCCACGGAGACCCCGGACCCGGGCCCGCCCCCGCCGGACACCTCCGCCTCCGCCAGCGGCCCCGCCGAGTCGGCGACCGCCACGGCGACCGCCACCGCCACCACCGAAGCCCCGGCGGAGAGCGAGGACCCCACCGAGGCCGCGGCCTGACACACGGAAGCCGGGTGCCCCGCGACGGGACACCCGGCCGTGGACGGACGGTGGGTCAGAACAGGCGCAGTTTGTCGTCCTCGATGCCGCGCATCGCGTCGTAGTCGAGGACCAGGCAGCCGATGCCCCGGTCGGTCGCCAGCACCCGCGCCTGCGGCTTGATCTCCTGGGCCGCGAAGACGCCCTTGACCGGTGCGAGATGCGGGTCGCGGTTGAGCAGCTCCAGATAGCGGGTCAGCTGCTCCACGCCGTCGATGTCGCCGCGCCGCTTCAGCTCCACGGCGACCGTCCCGCCGTTCGCGTCGCGGCAGAGGATGTCCACCGGGCCGATGGCGGTGGGGTACTCACGGCGGATCAGGGTGTGGCCCTCGCCGAGGATCTCGATGCGGTCGGCGAGCAGCTCCTGGAGGTGCGCCTCGACACCGTCCTTGATCAGCCCCGGGTCGACGCCCAGCTCGTACGAGGAGTCGTGGAGGATTTCCTCCATCGTGATGATCAGTTTTTCGCCCGCCTTGTTCACCACGGTCCAGACGCCCGCCTCCTCGCCGGCGCCCTCCTTCAAGGTGCACGGCGGCGACATCCAGTTGAGCGGTTTGTACGCCCGGTCGTCGGCGTGGATCGAGACGCTGCCGTCCGCCTTCACCAGGATCAGACGGGGGGCGGAGGGCAGGTGGGCTGTGAGCCGGCCCGCGTAGTCGACGGAGCAACGGGCGATGACGAGACGCATGGTCGGCAACGCTACTCGACGACGGGGGCCCGGCGCGATTTCCCCATCCGTGCACCCCTGTCACTCGCTCCCCAGTGCGGAGGCGCGCAGGGGGCTTGCCCCTCTTTGCGCCTCTTGCTCGGTGGCCGGTTGTGTTCCCAATCTCCTGGTGCGGCCTGCACCGCGCGCTTAACGTGGATGCAGGAGGTCGCCGCCCGTGCACGCTGCGTCGTCGCCCTTCTTCCCTGCCCGTAAGGCCCCGGTCACCGTCCGGGGTCGCGAGAGGAGAACCCATGTCGCTCGACGTCTCACCGGCGCTGTTGGAACAGGCCGAGCGAGGCGAGGTCGACGAAGCCGACTTCGTCGACTGCGTCCGGACCTCCCTGCCTTTCGCGTGGGAGATGATCAGCTCGCTGGTGGCTCAGCTGAAGGTGGACGGCGGTCAGTTCGCCGACAACCAGACGCCGCCGCCGGACGAGCAGGCACGTGGCCAGCTGCTGCGTGCGCTCGCCAGTGATGCGATACGCGGCGCGCTCCAGCGGCACTTCGGAGTGCGTATCGCCTTCCAGAACTGCCACCGCGTCGCGGTGTTCCCGCTGGACGCCTCGGTCGACGACCGGCTGGCCAAGTTCACCTCGGTGAGGGGCCAGTTGCTCAACCAGTCGCCCGAACTACGGGACTGCTGAACGCTTCTGCTGCCGCTTCGGGCCGCGGGAGGTGCAACTGGCTCCGGGGCGGCAGCTCCCGTACCACCGCACCACGCACCACGTTCCACCGCACCACGCAGCACCGCGAGGTCGTTCCGCATGCACAGGCGTAGGCGCAGGTCAGGTGAGCAGCGGCAGCACGTCCGCGCCCAGCCGCCGTACGTTCTCCTCGGTCGCCGCCAGATCGCCCGACCCCTCCACCAGGAGCGCGAAGCGGGTGATGCCGGTCCGCTCGGCCGTGGCCGCGAGCCGGTCGGCGGCCAGCTCCGGCGGGCCCACCGGATGCAGCCCGCAGAGCAGCTCCGCGTACGCCACCGGGTCCCGCATCACGCGGTGCCGGTCGTCGACCGTGACATGCGCGTCCAGCCCCTGGCGCAGCCAGCCGGGCATCGTCTTCACCAGCGTCTCCGCCGCCTCGCCGGGCCCGTCCGCGATCTGGGCCACCCCGGCGGACACATGTGCGGCCCGCTCGACCACGTCCGGGGGATGCCCGGCCTCCCGCGCCGCCGTACGCCACAGGGCGACCATCTCCGCCTTCTCCTCGTCCCCGCAGTGCATACCGAGCAGCATCGGCAGTGCCCGGGCCGCCGCGAGCCGCACGGTCTTCGGCGAGGTGCACGCCACGATCACCTCGGGACCCTCCGCCGAGCCGTCGGCCAGCAGCTCGTCCGCGCGCGGCACCACCGCCACCTCGCGGAAGCCGAACCGCTCCCCGCGCCCGGCGACCCGTGGCTCCCGCAGCCAGTCGAGCAGCAGCTCCAGCGCTTCCGGGAAGCCGTTCTCGTACGCGTCGAGTCCGCCGCCGAAGACCTCCAGGTCCACCCACGGCCCGCCCCGGCCCACCCCGAGCGAGAACCGTCCGCCGCTGGTCAGATGGAGCAGCGCGGCCTGCTCGCCGAGCGCGACCGGGTGGTGGTTGGGCAGCACGCTGACGGCGGTGCCGACCCGGATCCGCCGGGTCCGGCCGAGCAGCAGCGCGGCCAGCGTGGTGGCGGACGGGCAGGCTCCGTACGGCACGAAGTGGTGCTCGGCCAGCCAGACCGAGTCGAGCCCGGACTCCTCCGCCGCCTCGGCGGACCGGACAGCCCGGTGCAGGGCCTCGCCCGGCCCCTGGCCCGGGAACTGAGCTGCCAGAACGAACGTTCCGATGCGCATCGCGTGTTGCCTCCTCGCGGCCGACGCGTGTCTCCCTCACTGGCACCAACGTCTGACACGTGCCAAAGGCACGGTCCGGCACGAAATTGTTGCGATTTTCCGCTAACTCACTCCCCTGCCCGACCGTGCCCGGCCGTGCCCGATCGCACCGGACCGCGCCGCCCCTCCCGACCCGGCACCCGCCCTCCTCGCCAGCCTCTAGGCTGGGACCACAACGTGCCCGTGCCGCCCCCGTGAGGTGTCCTGTGTCCCCGCGCCGTAACCGCCCCCGTGGCGGCGAGAGTCCCGACGACCATCCCGGTACGGCGCTGGGGCGGTACGGCGGGGGAGGGGCCACCGAGAGCTGGCAGGGCGAGGAGTGGTCGGTCCGCCCGGTGAGCGGCGCGAGCGCGCAGGGCAAGCGGTACCGCTGCCCCGGCTGCGACCAGGAGATCCCCTCCGGCGTCCCGCACCTCGTCGCCTGGCCCGAGTTCGGCGGCATCGACGACCGCAGGCACTGGCACAAGGCCTGCTGGAACGCGAAGGACCGCCGCACCACCCGGGTGCAGCGGTCCAGGAACGCGCCGCGTCACTGAGGCCCGTACGCGACCTCGCCTCGGACGCCGTTTCCGTACGCCGTCTCGGAACGCCCTCTCAGACGTCGCGCCGGTCCAGCGCCAGGTAGGCGCCGCCCATCGCCACGGCCGCGATGCCCAGCATCAGCAGCAGTGGCTCCCAGCCGGACGGGCCGGAGTCGGTGACCGCCGTGCCGTACAGCGCGCCGAGCTGGTTCGGGATCGAGTACTCGAAGAGGAAGCGCTGCAGGTCGCGCAGGCTGTCGGCGAACATGAACATCGCGAGGACCAGCGGCAGCAGCACCACGGCGATCATGACGGTGATCGCGCCCGCCGAGTGCCGGATGATCGCGCCGACGGCCAGCGACACCAGCCCGAGCGCCGCGATGTAGAGCCCGACGCCGACGGTGGCGCGCAGCCAGACCGAGCCGGAGTCGACACCCGCGCCGAGGATCGCCGTCTGCGCCACCGCGACGACCGTGGCGGTCACGGTGGTGATGGTGAAGGCGAGCAGGAAGAAGACGATCGCCTTCGCCGTGAGCACCCGGGCCCGGCTGGGACAGGCCGTCAGCGTGGTACGGATCATGCCGGTGCTGTACTCGGAGCCGATGGTCAGCACACCGAGGGTGATCACACAGATCGAGCCCAGCAGCACCCCGAAGAAGCCGAGCGCCACGACCGGCTCGCCGGCCAGGTCGGTGCCGGCGGCGGAGACCAGCAGCGCGGACATCAGCCCGATCGCCACCATCAGCACGATCATCACACCGAGCGTCCAGAGGGTGGAGCGGACGGAACGGATCTTCGTCCACTCCGAGGCGATCGCGTCGCCGAGCGTGGCCTGCCGGATCGGGATGGGCGACTCGTAGTACCCCAGCGGGCCGCCCGGCTGCCCGGGCTGCTGGTGGGCCTGCTCGGCGGCCGGCGTCGTCATCGGGGGTCCTCGCTGGTCTGGTCCCCGGCGGCGGCGGGGGAGGGTTCGGGTGCGGCGGCGGGGGCCGGGGTGGCGTACGGGTTCTGTCCGGGCGGCGGCGGGGCGTACCAGCTCTGCTGTAGCGCCTCCACGGGCGGCTGGGGCTGAGCGTCGCCGTAGGGGCCGTACGACGGACCGTAGGGCCCTTGCGCAGGCTCCAGGAGCCCCGCCTTGGCGTCGTCCGTCGAGCGGTAGTCCACGACGCCCTGCGTCATCCGCATGTACGCCTCCTCCAGCGAGGCCCGGTGCGGCGACAGTTCCCAGAGCCGTACGTCGGCGCCGTGGGCCAGGTCGCTGATCCTCGGCAGCGGGAGGCCGGTGACGCGCAGGGCGCCGTCCGGCTCGGACATCACGCTGCCGCCCGCCTCGATGATCGAGGACGTCAGCTTCTCGCGCTCCTCCGGGGCGTTGTCGGGAACCCGGACCCGGGCGAAGTCGGCGGAGTTCGCCGAGATGAAGTCGGTGACGCTCATGTCGGAGAGCAGCCGGCCACGCCCGATCACGATCAGATGGTCGGCGGTGAGAGCCATCTCGCTCATCAGGTGTGACGAGACGAAGACCGTGCGGCCCTCGGCCGCCAGCGTCTTCATCAGGTTGCGGACCCAGTGGATGCCCTCCGGGTCGAGACCGTTGACCGGCTCGTCGAAGAGCAGCACCTGCGGGTCGCCGAGCAGCGCCGCGGCGATGCCGAGGCGCTGCCCCATGCCGAGCGAGAAGCCGCTGGAGCGGCGCTTGGCGACGTCCTGGAGCCCGACGACGCCCAGCACCTCGTCCACCCGCCGGGCCGGGATCCCGGCCAGCTGGGCCAGCGACAGCAGATGTGTGCGGGCGGTCCGGCCGCCGTGCACCGCCTTGGCGTCCAGCAGCGCACCGACCTGGCGCGGCGCGTTCGGCAGGCTCCGGTACGGGTGCCCGCCGATCGTCACATGGCCCGCCGTCGGCCGGTCCAGGCCGAGGATCATCCGCATGGTCGTGGATTTGCCCGACCCGTTGGGACCGAGGAAGCCGGTGACGGCCCCCGGCCGCACCTGGAAGGAAAGGTCGTCCACGGCCGTCTTCGCGCCGTAGCGCTTGGTCAGGCCGACTGCCTCGATCATTCTCCAGCCCCATCGACTCACTCTGTCGTTCGGGGCTCGGGCCGCCAGGCCGCACACCCCCGTAAGAGTTAGGAGGATAACCAGGGCCTGACGGTTCCGGCCAAGTTCCGCACAGCCTGCGAGCGGTCCGTTACGGGGCTACGCGTCCCGGTTCTTCAGCACCAGGTAGCCGCCGAGCACGGCCGCAGCCACCCAGCCGACCATGATCGCCATACCGGCCCACGGCCCGTACGGCGAGGGATCGCTGCCCATCGCCTCCGGGACGACCTGCATGATCCTCGCCCCGGCCTGGTCGGGGAAGTAGCGGATGACGTCCTTGGCGTACGGCACCGCGGTCAGGATGTTGGAGATCAGCAGGAAGAACGGGATCAGGATGCCCATCGACAGCATGGGACTGCGCAGCATCGCCGTGACGCCCATGGAGAAGACGGCGATCAGCCCCATGTAGAGCCCGGCGCCGATGACCGCCCGCAGCACGTTCTCCTCACCGAGGTCGGTGCCCCGGTCGCCCAGCACGGCCTGGCTGAGGAGGAACGAGACGAAGCTGGTGAGCAGGCCGACGACGAGTGCCAGCACGCCGGCCACCGTGATCTTGCTGAAGAGGAGCGTGCCGCGCTGCGGCACGGCCGCCAGCGAGGTGCGGATCATGCCGGAGCTGTACTCCGTACCGACCACGAGCACGCCGAACACGATCATCGCGAGCTGGCCCAGGACCGTCCCGGAGAAGCTGATGAGCGTCGGGTCGAAGGTGAGCCGCTCCGCCTCGGAGAAGTCGTCGAACGTGGTGTTCACCAAGGCGCTCACGCCCGCGCCCATGGCGACCGTGACGACGAACGCGATGATGAGCGTCCAGGTGGTGGAGGAGACCGTACGGATCTTGGTCCACTCGGAGTTGAGGACCGCGGGTACCGAAGCCATCGTCGTCAGGCCCCCTTGTTCTCGGTGCCGTCGATGGATCCGGGAGCGGTGGCGCCGCCCGGCTTCTGCCAGCCCTCGCCCCAGCCCGCGCCCGCGTCCACGGCCGGCGGAGGTTGGGCCCCGCCCGGTCCGGAGTGCGCGTGGTACTCCACGGAACCGGCGGTCATCTGCATGAAGGCCTCCTCCAGCGAGGCCCGCTGCGCGCTCAGTTCGTGCAGCACCACCTGGTGACGGGCGGCCAGCTCACCGAGCTCCTCGGTGGTCGCGCCGTCGATCTCCAGCGTGCCGCCGTCCGCCTCCACGGCGGTGAACCCACCCTGGTGCAGCACGTCCCGCAGCCGCTCCTGCTGCGGCGAGCGCAGCCGTACGTAACTGCGGGAGTTCTCCTGGATGAAGTCCGCCATGGAGGTGTCGGCGAGCAGCTTGCCCTGGCCGATCACGATCAAATGGTCAGCCGTCAGCGCCATTTCGCTCATCAGGTGCGAGGAGACGAAGATGGTCCGGCCCTCGGCGGCGAGCGTCTTCATCAGGTTGCGGATCCAGTGGATGCCCTCGGGGTCGAGGCCGTTGACCGGCTCGTCGAACATCAGGATCCGCGGATCGCCCAGCAGTGCCGAGGCGATACCGAGGCGCTGGCCCATGCCGAGCGAGAAGCCCTTGGACTTCTTCTTCGCGACCGCGCTCAGGCCGACGGTGTCGAGCACCTCGGAGACCCGGCTGCTCGGGATGCGGTTGCTCTGCGCCAGGCAGAGCAGGTTGTTGTACGCGCTGCGGCCGCCGTTCATCGACTTGGCGTCGAGCAGCGCCCCGATGTACTTCAGCGGTTCCTGCAACGCGTGGTACGGCTTGCCGTCGATGCGCACCGTACCGCTGGTCGGGTTGTCCAGATCGAGCATCATCCGCATCGTGGTGGATTTGCCTGCCCCGTTGGGGCCCAGAAAGCCGGTCACCATGCCCGGTCTGATCTGGCATGTCAGCTGGTCGACGGCAACCTTGCTGCCGAATCGTTTGGTCAGTCCCTCGAGCTCGATCATGCGCCCACGCTAGAACGGCCGCGCGCCCGGCGCCACCACAAAGGCGGAACCGGGCGCGCGGAAGGAACCGCTCCGGGATTCAGCGGGTCTGCTGGGCCGGAACACCGCGCTGAGCGGGCTCGTCGTCCACCGGGGAGCCGGCGGCGGCCACCGCGGCACCGGTCAGCGTCGCCAGCATCTCGCGGACGTTGGTCAGCTGCGCGTTGATGGAGTCGCGGCGGTTGGTGAGCGCCGCCAGCTCGCGCTCGGACTCGCTGCGGATCCGGTCGGCCTTGGCGTTGGCGTCGGCCACGATGTCCTCGGCCTGGCGCTGCGCGGTCTCCACCGTCTGACGGGCCCGGCGCTCGGCGTCCGTACGGAGCTTCTCGGCCTCCAGGCGGAGCTGCTCGGCGCGGTGCTCGATCTCGGCGAGGCGCTTCTCGGCCTTGGCCTGACGGGATGCGAGGTCGCGCTCCGACTGCTCGCGCCGCTTGGCGAGGTTCGTCTCGAAGTCGGCGGCGGCCTGCGCGGCCTTGGCGCGGGTCTCCTCGAAGAGGGCGTCGGCCTCCTCGCGCTTCTGCTGGGCGTCCTTCTGGGCGTCGGAGCGGAGCGTGTTCGCCTCGCCCTGGGCCTTCTCGACGATGCGGACGCCCTCGTCCTCGGCCTTCGACTTGCGCTCGGCCGCGAAGGACTCGGCGTCGTTGCGCACCTGCTGGGCGGCCGACTCGGCCAGCTCGCGGTGCTGCTCGGCGGCCCGACGGGCCTCCTCACGCAGGTCCTTGGCCTCCTCCTCGGCGAGGCGGAGAATCTTCTCGACACGTGCACCGAGCCCGGCGTACGACGGCTCGGCGTCGTTCACCTGGGCCTGGGCGTTCTGCGTTTCGAGGTGCAGCTCCTCGATGCGCTTTTCCAGAGACGTGATGCGGGCCAGGGCACTATCACGGTCGGCGACGAGCTTGGTAATGCGGTCGTCCACCTGACCGCGGTCGTAACCACGTCGCACGAGCTCGAAGCCGAAGGGGGAGGAAGGGTCACTCATGGGGTTCCTGTCGAATGAGACCGGTGAGGTGATAGGGGAATCCTAGGGGCCATAGCGGCGTGTCAGCGTGCAGATGTCGGTTTGATCTGGAGAATGACACCCCTTTTGAGTGGCTGGCCCCCGGAGTGCTTGCCACTCGAAGGGTTGAATGTCCATGACGAAGCACGCGCCCCCGTGCACCTGCCACTCCCGGACATCCGGCTGTTTCTCCCCCGTACGTCTGCTGTCCCCCGTACGTCTTCCGTGCTTTCCCCCGTACGTTTCCCGTGTCCTCCGCCGCACGTTTCCCCGGCCCCCCGGTACGAACGTCACCGCTCCGAGGACTTGCCCCCCGAGCGTGTGCCCGCCGCGGCGGGGGCCTTGCCTCCGCCCGACGGACCGGGCACCGGTTTCGCGCCGCCGCCCGGGGTCTCGAAAGACTCCAACGCCTCCAGCACGTCCTGGACACGGGAGATCTCCGTATTGATGTCCTCGCGCCTGCGCACCAGGACGTCCAGCTCGCGTTTGCCCTCTGCGACCGTCTTCTCGGCCTCGGCCGCCGCGTCCGCCCGCAGCTTCTCCGCCTCGCGGACCAGCTCGGCCTTCTTCGTCTCGGCCTCCTTCAGCAGCGACTCGGCCCGCTTCACCGCGGCGATCCGGACCTTGCTCGCCTCCGAATTGGCCTCCGCGATCAGCTCCTTGGCCTTCGCCTCGGCCTCGTCGCGCTGCTCGGTCGCCGCCTTCATCAGGTTGTCGACGCGCTCGCCGGCGGTCTTCATCTGCTCGGACGTCTCGCGGCGGGCCCGCTCGTGGAGCTCCTCGATCTCGCTCTCCAGCCGGGCCCGCAACTCCTGCGCCCGCTCCCGGATCTGGGTCGCGTCGCGCCGGGCGCCGACCAGCAGCTCGTCGGCGTCCGTACGGGAGCGTTCCACCAGGGTGTTGCCCTCGACGGTCGCCTCGGAGGTGATGCGCTCGGCCTCCTTGCGGGCCGCTCCGACCATCGTGTCGGCCTGGGTCTCGGCCTCGGTGGCCGTACGCAGAGCCTCCTCGCGGGCCTTGTTGATGAGCTGGTCCGCCTGCTCCGCCGCGTCCGCCCGGCGCTTGGCCGCCGACTCGCGCGCCTCGTCCAGCAGCCGGTCCGCCTCGCCGCGGGCCTCCGAGCGCAGCGTCTCGGCCGCCGACTCCGCGTCCGAGTGGAGCCGTGTCGCCTCCTCGCGGGTGCGGGTGGCGTGCTCCTGCGCGGAGCCGAGGTGCTCGGCCGCCTCCGTACGGAGCCGCTCGGCCTCCTCGGTGGACTCGGCCAGCAGCCGGTCGGCCTGCTCGTTCGCGTCCTTGCGGCGCCGGTTGGCCTCGGTGGTGGCCTCCACGACGAGCTGCTCGGACGACTGGGCCGCCTCGTTGCGGAGGCGCTCGCTCTCGGTCGTCGACTCACCGATGAGCCGGTCCGCCTGGGCCGCCGCCTCCGAACGGATCCGGTTGGCGTCCTGCCGGGCCTCGGCCCGGGCCTTCGACGCGTCCTGCTCCGCCGACGCGAGGGCGTCGGACGCCTCCGTACGCACCCGCTGGCTGTACTCCGAGGTGTCCGCGCGCAGCCGCTCGGACTCGGTGATCGCCTCGGAGACCGTCCGCTCGGCCAGCGTCTTGGCGGCCTCGGCCTCCCCGTGGGCCTCCTGGCGGAGCCGGGCGGCCTCCTCGTTCGCCTCCTGGCGCAGCCGGCTCGCGTCCTCGGAGGCGCGGTCCCGCTCGGCGTGCGCGTCGGCGCGGACCCGGTCCGCCTCCTCCTGCGCCTCGTTGCGGGTGCGCTCCGCGGCATGCTCCGCCGTCGAGCGCAGCCCGGCGATCTCCTCCTCGGCCTGCTCCTGCAGTCCGGAGACGGAGTCCCGTACCTGCTGGGCGGTCTGCTCGGCCGCCGAGACCAGCTCGGTCGCGCGGGCGTCCGCCTCCGCGACCAGCCGCTGCGCCTCTGCCTGCGCCTCCTCCACCCGCTTGCGGGCGGAGGCCAGCAGCTCCTCGCTCTGCTCGCGGGCCCGCTCGCGCTCCTGGCCGGCCTCGCCACGGGCCGCACCGAGGATCTCCTCGGCCTCCCGGCGGCGGCGCGTGGCCTCCTCCTGGGCGGCCTCCAGCGCCTCGGCCGCCTCTGCGCCGACCCGCTCGGCGGCGGCAGCGGCCTCCGCGCGCACCCGGTCGGCGGTCTCCTGCGCCTCGGTCTTCAGCCGCTCGGCCTCGGCGGCGGCCTCGCTCCGCAGCCGTACGGCGATGTTCTCGCCCTCGGCACGGGACCGCGAGGCGTCCGCCGCGGCCTCGTCACGGAGCCGCTCGGCCTCCGCCTCGGCCTGCTCGGTCAGCGTACGGACGCGCTCGGCGGCCTCCGCGCGCTGCCGCTCGGCCTCCTCGGCCGTCTCGCGGCGGAGCCGCTCCGCTTCCGTACGTGCCTCACCGAGCGCCTCCTCGGCACCGGCGAGCCGGGCTTCGGCCTCGGTGTGCAGCCGGTTCAGCTCGTCGGCGGCCTCGGCCTGCCGGGCGGCGACCGCGCGCTCGGTCTCCTCGCGCAGCTCCGCCGCTCCCCGCTCGGCCTCCGCGGTGGTGGCCTCGGCCTGCTCCTCGGCCTCGGCCCGCAGCCTGTCGGCCTCGGCGCGGGTGCGCTCCAGCGTCTCCTCGGCCTGCTTGCGCAGGGCGGCCGCGCGCTCGGCGGCCTCGGCGCGGATGCGCTCGCTCTCGCCGTTCGCCTTGGTGCGCAGCTCGTCCGCGTCGGAGCGCGCCTCGGTCAGCAGCTCCTCCGCCTTGCGGGCGCCCTCCTCCAGCTGCTGGACCGCCTCGCGGCGGGCCTCGCCCCGGATCCGCTCGCCCTCGGCGACCGCCTCGGAGCGCAGCTGCTCGGCCTCGCCGCGCAGCCGGCGGGCCTCCTCCTGGAGCTCGACCGTCTTGGCCCGGTACTCCTTGGTGTCGTCCTTGGCCGCGCCCTTGAGCTCGTCGGCCTGCTCGGCGGCCTCGCCGCGCAGCCGGTCCGCCTCGGCCTCCGCCTCGCGGCGGATCCGCTCGGCCTCCTCGCTCGCGGCCTTCGTGGTCGACTGCGCGTCCTCGGAGGCCTTGGTGAGGACCTCCTCGGCGGAGCGGGCGGCCTTGGCGAGCTGGGCGGCGGCGTCCTCGGCGGCTGCCGTACGGGCCTTCTCGGCCGCCTCTGCGACCACGCGCTCCGCCTCGGCCCGGGCGTCGGCGAGGGCCTGCTCGGCCTCCTCCTTGAGCGTCTCCGCGCTCTTGGTGGCCTCGCCGACCAGCCGGGCGATCTCCGACTTGGCCGTGCGCGTGCGCTGCTCGTTCTGCGACTCGGAGGCGGCCAGCTTCTTGGCGGCCGCGTCCTTCGCCTCGGCGAGGACCTTCTCGGCCTCCAGCCGGGATTCCCGCAGCCGGGTCTCGGCCTCCTGCACCCGCTGCTCGGCGGCCCGGTTCAGCTCGGCCGTCTGCTGGCGGGTCTGCGAGGTCTCCGCCGTGGTGCTGGAGCGCAGCTGCTCCGCGTGGCTGGTGGCCTCCTGGGCCTGCGCGGAGGCGGCGCCGAGCATGCGCTCGGCGTCCTTGCGGGCGCGCAGCAGGATCGCCTCGGCCTCGGCCCGGGCGCTCTCGGCCTCCGAGCCGACGCGCTGCCGGGTCTCCTGCGCCAGCCGCTCGGTCTCGGCCCGGGCGGCGGCCAGCGCCTGCTCCGCCTCGGCGCGGGACTCGTCCAGCAGCCGGCGGGCCTGCGACTCGGTGCGGGCCCGCAGCTGCTCGGCCCAGGCGACGTTCTCGTTGACGTGCGACTCGACGGTCTGCCGGCGCTCGGCCAGCTCCTGGTCGAGCTGCTGCCTGCGCTGCACCGCCTCGTTGTGCAACTCCGCCTGGAGGCGCGCCTGGTGCTCGGCGTGCTCCTGGAGGATGCGCTGCGTCTGGGCCCGCGCCTCGCGCAGCTCGCGCTCGGCGTCGCTGCGCAGCTGCTCGGCCTGGATCTGCGCGTTCCGCAGCATCTGCTCGGCCTGGTAGCCCATGTCCGCGCTGTCGTAGGCGGGACGGGTCGCCAGACTGCGCCGCGCCTCGTGCAGCTTGGCGCGCAAGACCTCGACCTGGTAACCGAGGTCCTCGGCGTGCTGGACGGCCTTCTCCCGGTCGGTCCTCAGCCGGTCCATCTCGGCTTCGAACCGCGAGAGATGGTCGTCTTCAGCTCGGTGGCTCTCCTGGCTTTCGTAGCCCCGCACTGCGCGGTCCCATCCTTCCCCGACGCTCTCAACTCTGTTCGAGCGGGGAAACCCCAACCCTGGTCGCAACTCTGCACACGAGGACCGCTCGCGGAGAGCTGTCCTCGGGGAATGGTGACAGACAAACGACGAGGACGCGGTACGGCCCCGACCCGGCCCCGGCCCGGAACCGCCCACTCTACCGGGCCGGGTATGCGCCGGGTCAGTGCTCCGGGTTGCTCGTGACCAGTTCGGTGAGGACGCCGTGGCAGTCCTTGGGGTGCAGGAACGTGATCCGGGACCCCATCGAACCCGTCCTGGGCTCGTCGTACAGCACGCGGACGCCCTTCTCGCGGATGTCCGCGGCGTCGCCGTCCACGTCCGCCGTACCGAAGGCGATGTGGTGGACGCCCTCCCCGTTCTTTGCCAGCCACTTGCCCACGGCCGAGTCCTCCCGGGTCGGCTCCAGGAGCTGGAGGTACGAAGCCCCGCCGTCCGAGGTCTCGTTGATCTTGAGCATGGCCTCCCGGACGCCCTGCTCCTCGTTGATCTCGCTGTGGAACACCTCGAATCCGTACGTGGCACGGTAGAACTCCACCGTCCTGTCCAGGTCGAAACAGGCGATCCCGATGTGGTCGATACGCGTCAGCATGGATTCAGCATGGCTCCGCGCCACTGCTCCCGCCACGGTTACACAACGTGCGCGCCGTCACACCGGCTGCCGGATGACGGGCGCGTGAGTGCTCAGTACATTCAGGTAAACCCTCGTTCACATCCGATCCCAAGGGGCCGTGCCCATGCCAGCAACGACCGGTACCACCACCTCAGTGATCGTCGCGGGCGCCCGGACGCCCATGGGCCGTCTCCTCGGCTCCCTCAAGAGCTTCTCCGCGGCCGACCTCGGCGGCGTCGCGATCAAGGCGGCGCTGGAGCGGGCCGGGATCGGCGGCGACCAGGTGCAGTACGTGATCATGGGCCAGGTGCTCCAGGCCGGCGCGGGCCAGATCCCGGCCCGCCAGGCCGCCGTCAAGGCCGGCATCCCGCTGAACGTGCCCGCGCTCACCATCAACAAGGTGTGCCTCTCCGGGCTCGACGCCATCGCACTGGCCGACCAGCTCATCCGCGCCGGTGAGTTCGACGTCGTGGTCGCCGGCGGCCAGGAGTCCATGACCAACGCCCCGCACCTGCTCCCGAAGTCCCGCGAGGGCTACAAGTACGGCGCGATCGAGATGCTGGACTCGATGGCCTACGACGGTCTCACCGACGCGTACGAGAACATCCCCATGGGCGAGTCCACCGAGAAGCACAACAGCCGCCTCGGCCTCGACCGCGCCGCCCAGGACGAGATCGGCGCCCTCTCCCACCAGCGGGCCGCCGCCGCGCAGAAGAACGGCGTCTTCGAGGCCGAGATCACCCCGGTCGAGATCCCGCAGCGCAAGGGCGAGCCGGTGGTCTTCGCCAAGGACGAGGGCATCCGCCCCGAGACGACCGTCGAGTCGCTCGGCAAGCTGCGTCCGGCCTTCGCCAAGGACGGCACGATCACCGCGGGCACCTCCTCGCAGATCTCCGACGGCGCCGCCGCGGTCGTCGTCATGAGCAAGGCGAAGGCGCAGGAGCTGGGCCTGGAGTGGATCGCCGAGATCGGCGCCCACGGCAACGTCGCGGGGCCGGACAACTCCCTCCAGTCGCAGCCCTCCAACGCGATCCGGCACGCCCTGAAGAAGGACGGCCTGAGCGTGGAGGACCTCGACCTGATCGAGATCAACGAGGCGTTCGCCGCCGTCGCCGTCCAGTCCATGAAGGACCTCGGCGTCAGCTCGGACAAGGTCAACGTCAACGGCGGCGCCATCGCGCTCGGCCACCCGATCGGCATGTCCGGCGCCCGGGTCGTCCTGCACCTGGCCCTGGAGCTGAGGCGGCGCGGCGGCGGCACGGGCGCTGCGGCGCTCTGCGGTGGCGGCGGCCAGGGCGACGCGTTGATCATCCGCGTGCCGGGCAAGTAACACCGTACGCAGACAAGGCAAGGCGAGAACGGAGCGGTGAACGTGGACCTGGACGTCCCCACGCTGGTCGAGCAGGCGCGAGCAGGCAGGCCGCGTGCGGTGGCCCGGCTGATCTCGCTGGTGGAGGGGGCGTCGCCGCAGCTCCGCGAGGTGATGGCGGCCCTGGCCCCGCTGGCGGGCCATGCGTACGTCGTCGGGCTGACGGGCTCGCCGGGCGTCGGCAAGTCCACCTCCACCTCCGCGCTCGTCTCCGCCTACCGCCGGGCGGGCAAGCGGGTCGGCGTCCTCGCCGTCGACCCGTCCTCCCCGTTCTCCGGCGGCGCGCTGCTCGGCGACCGGGTCCGGATGTCGGACCACGCCTCCGACCCCGGTGTCTACATCCGCTCCATGGCCACCCGTGGCCACCTCGGCGGCCTCGCCTGGTCGGCCCCGCAGGCGATCCGGGTGCTGGACGCGGCGGGGTGCGACGTGGTTCTGGTCGAGACGGTCGGCGTCGGCCAGTCCGAGGTGGAGATCGCCTCCCAGGCCGACACCTCCGTCGTCCTGCTCGCGCCGGGCATGGGCGACGGCATCCAGGCGGCCAAGGCCGGGATCCTGGAGATCGGCGACGTCTACGTGGTCAACAAGGCCGACCGCGACGGCGCCGACGCCACGGCCCGCGAGCTGAACCACATGCTCGGCCTCGGCGAATCCCGCGCCCCCGGCGCCTGGCGCCCGCCGATCGTCAAGACGGTCGCGGCCCGGAACGAGGGCATCGACGAGGTGGTCGAGGCCCTGGAGAAGCACCGCGCCTGGATGGAGGAGCACGGCGTCCTGGCCGAACGCCGCACGGCCCGCGCCTCCCACGAGGTCGAGACGATCGCGGTCACGGCGCTGCGCGAGCGCATCGCGGACCTGCGCGGAGACCGCCGCCTGCACGCACTGGCGGAGCGGATCGTGGCGGGGGACCTGGACCCGTACGCGGCGGCGGACGAGCTGGTGGCGGGGCTGACCGAGGGAGCCTGAGCATGCGGTGACGCCGAACGGCCTCCGTATCGCAGGTGCGATACGGAGGCCGTTCGGCGTCACCGAGGTTCCGGGCGGTGGGCGGTCAGTCGTCGTCGCGGTCGTCCCGGTCGTCGTCACCGTCGTCGTCGCGGTCCACGGTGACCTTGGCGGTCTTGGCGTCGACCTTCAGCTCGTGCTGCTTGCCGTCCTTGCCGGTGATGTCGACGTCCCAGCGCAGGACCTTGCCCTTGCCGCCCTTGTGGTCGTCATCGTCATCGTCGTCCAGGCCGATCGAGGTGATGGTGCCCGGCGCGGTCTTGAGGGCCGCTGCCGCCGCCTCGTTCAGGGTGACGGCCGAGGAGCGGGGCGCGCGGTCGTCGCGGTCGTCGTCCTCGCGGCTCTTCAGGACCTTGCCGTTGTCGGCGTCCACCGTCACGTCGTGCCACTTGTCGTCGGAGCCCCGGACGTCCAGCTCCCACACCGTACGGCCGTCGTGGTCGTCGTCGTCCCGGTCCAGCTCGGCCTCGGTGACCGTGCCCGGGACGCTCTTCAGCGCGGCGGCGACGGCCTCGTCGAGGGAGATCCGGGCGCTCTTGGCGGCGGCCGGGGCCCGGCCGTCCGACCGGTCATCGGAAGCGTCGTCCGCACGCTCGTCCCGGTCGTCGGCGAGGCTCACGGTGCCGGCGGGCCTGGTGGACGCACGGTCGCGGTCCCCGTCGCTGTCCGCGAAGGCGACGGTGGCGGCGGCCGTGCCGCCGATGAGAACGGCGGCGGTGACGGCGGCGATGGTGACGTTGCGCTTCATGAGGGTCCTCCCCGAGAGCTGCTGCGCTGTGCTGGACTGGCTGACGGGTTCCACACTGCCGACCCGATGCTGAACGCAGCCTGAAGCCACCTGAAGGCGTCTTCAGGTGGAGTTTGCGAGGCTGTGCGCATGCGCCTTTTGATCGTGGAGGACGAGAAGCGTCTCGCGGTGTCCCTCGCCCGGGGACTCACCGCCGAGGGCTTCGCCGTGGACGTCGTGCACGACGGTCTGGAAGGGCTCCACCGGGCGAGCGGAGGCGGCTACGACCTCGTCATCCTCGACATCATGCTGCCCGGCATGAACGGCTACCGGGTCTGCGGTGCCCTGCGCGCCGCCGGGCACGAGGTGCCGATCCTCATGCTGACCGCCAAGGACGGCGAGTACGACGAGGCCGAGGGGCTCGACACGGGCGCCGACGACTACCTGACCAAGCCCTTCAGCTACGTCGTCCTCGTCGCCCGGGTGCGGGCGCTGCTCCGCCGCCGAGGCGCCGGAACCGCCGCGCCCGTCCTGACCGTCGGCACCCTCCGTATCGACACCGCCGCCCGCCGCGTCCACCGAGGCGAGGACGAACACGCTCTCACCGCCAAGGAGTTCGCGGTGCTGGAACAACTCGCCCTGCGCGCCGGACAGGTGGTCAGCAAGGCGGAGATCCTGGAGCACGTCTGGGACTTCGCCTACGACGGCGACCCGAACATCGTCGAGGTCTACATCTCCACTCTGCGCCGCAAGTTGGGCGCTGATTCCATTCGTACGGTGCGTGGCGCCGGCTACCGGCTGGAGGCGGGATGAGGTCCGTACGGGCCAGGGCCGCCATCGGCGCCACCCTGGTCGTCGCCGTCGCGCTGGTCGCGGCCGGGCTCGCCGTGCTCTCCGTGCTGCGGACCAACCTGATCGACCAGGCGGACCTCCAGGCGGAGGTGGCGGCCCGCGAGGTGGCCGGGCAGCTGGCCCTGGACACCCGGTTCGAGGATCTGGACCTGGACGACGAGGAGGACCACCCGGTCCAGGTGACCGACGAGGAGGGGCGGGTGGTGTTCGTCTCGAAGGGGCTCCAGGCCGTCTCCGGGACCCGTTCGCCGGGCGTAAGCCCCCTACCCTCGGCTCCGGCCGCCACCCCTTCGCCCGGTGACGACGATGACGATGACGACGACGGTGGCGACGGCACGCGGCCCGCACGCGGCGAGGTCTCCTCCGACGATCCGGACTTCTCCGACGGCACCGCCACCGTGGGCGGCAAGCAGGCCGACTACCGGTTCGCCGCCGTCGAGGCCACCACGCCCGCCGGACTGACCCTGACCGTCCACGCGGGCGCCCCGCTCGCCGCCGAGCAGGAGGCGGTGAACACCGTGCGCGGGGCCATGCTGACCGGGCTGCCGCTCCTGCTGGCCGTCGTCGCCGCGGTGACCTGGCTGGTGACCCGGCGCGCGCTCCGGCCGGTCGAGGGCATCCGCCGCGAGCTGGCCGCGATCACCGCCTCCGAGGACCTGGCCCGCCGCGTCCCGGAACCCGGCTCCCGCGACGAGATCGCCGCGCTGGCCCGGACCACCAACGAGACGCTCACCGTCCTGGAGGCGTCCGTGGAGCGGCAGCGGCGGTTCGTCGCGGACGCCTCGCACGAGCTGCGCTCCCCGATCGCCTCGCTCCGCACCCAGCTGGAGGTGGCCGACGCCCACCCGGAGCTGCTGGACCTGCCGGGCGCGGTCGCCGACACCGTACGTCTCCAGGTGCTGGCGGCCGACCTGCTGCTGCTGGCCCGGCTGGACGCGGGGGAGAAGCCCGGGGCGGCGCGGCTCGAGGCCGGGGCGCTGGTGCGCGAGGAGGTGTCGCAGCGGACCGGTGACCGGATCCCGGTGGTGGTGGAGGCGGCCGAGGACGCTTCGTACGAGGTGAACGGGTCGCGCGGGCAGCTGGCCCGGGTCGTCGGGAACCTGCTGGACAACGCCCAGCGGCACGCGGAGAACCTGGTCGCCGTCCGGGTGGCGGCCGACGGGTCCGGGGTGCGCGTGGAGGTCCGGGACGACGGGGCGGGCGTACCGGAGGAGGAGCGGGAGCGGATCTTCGAACGGTTCGTCCGGCTGGACGACGCCCGCAGCCGTGACGACGGCGGTGCGGGTCTCGGCCTCGCCATCGCCCGGGACGTGGCCGCGCGCCACGGCGGCACGCTCACGGTCCACCGGGCCGCGGAGGGCGGCGCGGCGTTCCGGCTCTGGCTGCCGGGCGCGGTGTGAACACGGCCTGACCGAGGCCGTACGACGCCGCCGCGGGTAGACCGAAGCCGTACGACGCCGCCGCGGCCTGGCCGGCCCGCGAAGGCGCGCCGGTCAGGCCGTACGGGTCACGGCTTCCCGCGCCGCCCCCGCAGGTGCTCCGCGATCGGCGTCAGCGCCGCGTGCAGCTCCGCCAGGGCCTCCGGCGAGAGCAGGTCCATGAAGTGGTTGCGCACCGACTCGACGTGGTGCGGGGCGACCGTGCGCATGGTCTCGGCGCCCTGGTCGGTGAGGACCGCGTACAGCCCTCGCCGGTCCGACTCGCAGTGGGTGCGGCGGACCAGGCCCGCCGTCTCCATGCGGGTGATCTGGTGCGAGAGCCGGCTCTTGGACTGCAGGGTCGCGGCGGCGAGGTCGCTCATCCGCATCCGCTGTTCCTCGGACTCGGAGAGGTTGACCAGGATCTCGTAGTCGTTCATGGTCAGGCCGAACGGCTGGAGGTCCTTCTCCAGCTGGTGCGTCAGCAGCCTGCTGACGTCCAGGTGGGTGCGCCAGGCGCACTGCTCCGTGTCGCTCAGCCAGCGGGTGGCCGTCTCGGTCTCCATATATCGATTCTACCTAAGATGTTGAAAGCCGGACGAAATTAAGAGGTGTGACGGCGGGCACCCCGGAGCCGCCGGAGTGGTGACCGGCCGGTTGGCAAGGACCGGCGGCTGGGAGCAGGCGTTCGACGTCACACTCCGCAGCCTACCGCTCACAAGCCGAAGCGACGCTGGAGGTCCCCCAGCTGGCCGGGGGCGCGCGGTGCGAAACCGCCCCCCGGAACGCCCGGCTGACCCGGCACCGCACCCGTCGCCTGCTCCGCCATCAGCGCCTCGCTGGACTGCAGCAGCACCGTGCCCGCCCCGACGAACTCGAACTGGTGCTCCTCGCCCGAGGTGCCGCCGATGCCCGTCAGTGACCGGATTCCGCCCATCACGCCCGTCATGTACCCGTGGTCGTAGTGGTGGCACGGGGACGGGCAGTCGGCCCAGCCCACCAGTGCCTGCGGGTCGACCCGCAGCGGCGGCTCCATGAAGACCACCGGCCCGTTCGACGCGGCCACGAACTTCCCCGTACCGATCAGCGTCACGAAGCCGGGCACGATCGACTGCTTCAGCGCGAGCGACGGGTCGAACGCCAGCAGGTTCCCGGACCGGATCGTCAGGTTGCCCTCGTCCAGGTCGAAGGAGTTGACGTCGAAGGCCCGGTCGGCCAGCAGCATCTTCCCGCTGCCCTCCGCCACCACCCAGTCGCTCGCGTGCAGCGGCGAGTGGAAGCTGGAGCGCACCAGCCGGTCGAACCGGCCGTGCCCGATGCCGTCGAAGTTGATCTGCCCGTAGTAGGCGATCATCTTCCCCTTCTGCAGGAACCACCGGCTCCCCTTGAGCTCCACGCAGAAGGTGTAGGAGTTGACGTTGTCGTCCGACGGCAGCGTCATCGGATCGAAGATCACAGGGGTGCTCACGACTTCTCCTCGACCGGCTTCTCCCCGATGGCCACGGGCGTGATCACAGCTTCTCCTCCGATGCCTGGACGTACACCGCGCCGCTCCCGCTCAGCTCCAGCTGGAACGCCTCGCCGGAACCGCGCCCCACCATGTCCCGCCAGCCGACGGCGCTGGAGAGCTTGTTGCGTACGTCGCCGTGATGGGCCACGTACGCCTGCGGGTCCACGTGGATGTCCCGGCCCGGCGCGATCGGCAGCTCGATCACTCCGCCGTGCGCCATCACCGCGACCGCGCCATGGCCCTGGAGCGTGGTGGTGAACAGGCCCTGGCCGGTCACCTGGCCGCGGACCATGCCCATCACGCCGCCCTGCGAGCCCATGAACATCGTGCCCTGCTGGAGCGAGCCGTCGAAGGCCAGGAGCCGGTCGGCCTCCACGTACAGGGTGTCGCCGGCCAGGTTGATCACCTGGATGTGGTGGCCGCCGTGGCCGAACATCACCGTGCCCGAGCCCTCCACCGTCATCAGCGGTGTCGCCTCGCCCGTCACCCGGCGGCCGATCATCGACGCGAAGCCGCCCTGGCCGCCCTGGATGTTCGGCGTGAACGACACCTCGCCCCGGTAGGCCAGCATCGCGCCGCGCTGGCTGAACAGTCTCTGGCCCGGGACCACCGTGGCCTCGATCATCTTGGAGTTGATCTCGCGGAACGGCATCAGACATCGCCTCCGACGGTGTTGCGCTCGCTCGGCTGTACGTAGACCAGGCCGTCGCCCTCGAAGCGCATCTGGAACGCCTCGCCGGAGCCCTCGCCCATCAGCGTCCGGAAGTTCACGCCGCTCTGGAGCTGCTGCTGGAGGCGGCCCTGGTGCGCGATGTAGGCGCCCGGGTCGACCATCAGCGGATACTGCGGGGACACCCGCAGTACCACCGCCTCGCCGTCCGACATGATCGCCGCCTGGCCGGTGCCCTCCACCGTGGTGGTGAACAGGCCGTTGCCGCTCGCCCCGCCGCGCAGGCCGGTGAACGTCGTCCCCGTGCGCAGGCCGGAGTCGGTGGCCAGCAGGTTGCTCGCCTCCACGTACAGCTTGTCGCCGTGCAGGGAGACCAGGCTGATCTCGCTCGCCCGGTCGGCGAGGTAACAGGTGCCCTGCCCGGACACCTCCATCACCGTCATCTGTTCGCCGGTCAGCCGGCGGGTCACCATCCCGCGGAGGCCCTCACCGCCGCCGGTCATCTTCTTGAACGTCATCCGGCCGTCGTACGCGACCATCGAGCCGTTCTTCGCCTTGACGGCATCGCCCGTCAGATCGACGGCGAGCGTCTTGCTGCCTTGGAGTCGGAACATCGCCACGCGGACGAAGGTAGCCCCCCGCCCCGCGCTCCGGCCAGGCCCTACGGAACCGTTACGCCCCTGATGCTCCCCTGATGCGTATCTGGACCGGTCCTGATGATGCGCGCCCTGACCGGCCCTGATATGCGGCGATACGCGCGCCCGAGAAAGGAACGGCCCCCGGCGGCCGGAGCGGACCGGCGCGATGCCACAATGGGGGCGGCTTGTGCTCGCGTTCACAAGCCCGTACGACACCGCCCACACACGACCCCTCCCACCGAAGGTGCCCCTGTGGACATCAAGACCGCCTCCGCCCTGCACCGGCTGCGCCTCATCTCGCTTCCCGAGGCGCTCTCCTTCCCCGCGCTCCTCATCTTCGGCTCGCTGCTCATGCGGGTCTCGGACATCGACTTCCTGATGCCGCCCCTCGGCATGATCCACGGCATCCTCTTCACGATCTACGTCGTGTTCCTGCTGGACGTCTGGATCAAGGCCAAGTGGCCGCTCAAGCGCGTCGCGCTCTTCTTCCTGCTCGCCGTCATCCCCTTCGGCGGCCTCTACGGCGACAAGCTGCTCAAGAAGTACGAGGCCGACGGCGTCATCGCCGCCCGCGCCCGCCGCGAGGGCACGGTCAGCGCATGATCGTCGCGTTCTCGGTCTCGCCGCTCGGTGTCGGTGAGGACGTCGGCGAGTACGTGGCCGACGCCGTGCGGGTCGTACGGGAGTCGGGTCTGCCCAACCGGACCGACGCCATGTTCACCTCCGTCGAGGGCTCGATGGCAAAGGCGTGAGTACATAGACCCTCTCGACACGCAAAAGCCCCGTCTCCCTAGGGGGTGGGAGACGGGGCTCGGGGGTTGGAGCGGCAGGGGCGGTATGTCGACCTCTCCCCTACCGCTCCCGCGGTCCGCGCTGTGACGAGCAACGGATCCGCGGTCTATGGGGTGGGTGGACGGCTCTCCTCGCCCTCACGGACGACGAAGGCGAAGCTGGTGACCGTCCGGGTGAACAGCCGGTGGTTGCTCCGACCGGCGTGAGCCAGGCACTGGTCGTCGACGACTGCGGACTCCGCCGACGGAACGGAGACCCACGCGCAGCGCTGACACGACGCTTCGTACCGCGGGGTCGAGTCAGGGTGCTGCTTGATGGTGTGCGGCACGTGCCGCACGAGGGCGCGCGTCACGACGACCGCCTCCGCCCCGCGTGCGGGTGCCGCCGGATCTCCACGGCGAGATCAGTTGCGTGTGACGGGTCGTAGGCGGGGCTGCCCACCTCCGTTGCCTGGCCCCACTGCTTGAGTAGCGCTGCACAGATGTCGCAGCCGGTGGCGCCGCGCGGGTGATCAGGTAACGGGCACGTCAAGGTCACCGGCCCTTGAAGTTGGTCACTCATCAGCAAACCTCCACCGTCGGACACGTACCCGCATCCTGACGTGCCGTCGCGTCTACACGCGGCGTCTGTCAGGGCGTCATTCCGGGGTCATAGGGGGCGTCATTTCGGTGTCGTAAAGACGTGCGAAGCCCTACCGTGGACGCCATGAGTACGCCGAACATCACCCTCCGAACGGTCCGCATCGGCCTGCGCATGTCGCAAGACGACATGGCGCGAGCCCTGCGGGAAGCCGGCCTGCGCGCAGGTGAGCCGAATGACGCGTCGAAGCGTCTAGTGCAGCGGTGGGAATCGGGGGACATCGCGAGCCCCCGCCCCGTCTACGCTCGCGCGCTGGAATCCGTCACAGGGCAGCCCATCGAGAACCTCGGCTTCTCGGTCACCGTCCCACTGGTCCGGGTAGCTGACGACGGGGCCGGCGGGCATGACCTTGCCTCGTCGGCCGACGGGATAAGGGCACCGCATGCGCCGCTGCCGCGGGTCAGCGCACAGCCCGCGCACGGCGCGTACTCGGGTGTCTGGCTGAGCCGCTACGAATACTTCTCCAGCGGCCGTGACGGGACGTACACGGGCCTGCACTTCGTTGTGATGCTTCAGCATGGGAACCGCCTGTCGGTGCGCAGCCTGCCCGGATCATCCGACTCGCCTCTGACGATGGACCTTGAGGTGGACGGAGCCGTGGTGACGGGCACCTGGACGGAGCAGACCGCTTCAGAGGGCTACTACTCCGGCGCCCGGTACCACGGCGCACTCCAGATGCTGGTTGAGCCGACGGGGCGCCGCATCGCTGGGAAGTGGGTCGGATTCGGCAAGGACTTCGACGTCAACACGGGCCCGTGGGAGTTGGTTTTCCAGGACGCATCGACGTCGAAGGCGACGTTGGACAGCTACAACCGTCGGCCCTAAAGCCAGCCGGCTGACCGCATCCGGGTGCGCCAGGTCCGCCCGTGGCTGGGGTTGCAGTAGCGCTTGACCTTTCCAGCGCCGGGCTTCTGTTCCACGTCCGAGCCGCACTGCGGGCAGGTGACGGGCTGGCTCTTAGCGGGGTCGGTGAAGCTCATGATGATCTGGCCTCTCAAGTAAGGGGCCTCTGGAGCGCCCATGTCGGGCCGCTCCAGAGGCAGTTGGGGTAACGCGTCGGCCGCCCCGCCATGTCGGCGGAGGCGGTCCGTGTGCTTCTGGTGCGTCAGATGATGCGACCGGTCGTCAGCGCCCGGCCCGTATCCGCGTCGTAGACGTCAATCCGTTCGTCGATGACTCCTGCGACCTCCCGGCCGTCCAGGTACGTCCGTGCTTCGACGCTGACGTTCACCGTGGGCGCCGATCCGTACGCGGGGATCGACTGCATCGACCGAGCCATCGCCATGGAGTCACGGTTGCTGTGCACCCGCGTCGGAGTCAGGAACTCCAGCAGCTCCGGCCCCTTTTCACCCACCCACGCCATCTCGCCGATCTGCGGGAAGCCGCCGGCGTGGTATCCGCCCGGCCTTCCGTACGCCGACGGGAGGGATCCGTACGTCGCCTTGGCGTATCGCATGGAGGCGAAGATGTTTGCCATCGGGTCGACGCTGACGCCGTGCTTGAACGGTCCCTGCTTGCGGAACATGCCGGCGAACGCTTCGAAGGTCGGCTTGATGACCTGGAGGAGACCAACGCTCGGGGTTCCGTTCTTCGCGTTGATGTCCCAGTTGTTGACGGCGTTGGGGTCGCCGCCCGACTCCTGGTTCATCCGGCGCAGCGTCAGGTCTGCGTAGCTCGCAGGGTTGCCGGTCGCTGCCAGGGCCGCCTTGACGACAGGCCTCCAGCGCTCGACGCCCTTGCCGCCCGCTCCCCCGCCTCCGGAGAGGTAGGTCATGGGGTCGACAGCCTTGCCGTTGACCCGCGCCTCCAGGTGGAGGTGGGGGCCGGAGGAGTTGCCGGTCGAACCGACGGTGCCGATCTTCTGGCCCCGCTTCACGGAGTCGCCCACCGTCGCCAAGATGCTGTTCAGGTGCGCGTACAGCGACGTCAGGCCGCCACCGTGGTTGAGCATGATGTGGTTGCCGTAAGGGCCACCCGACTTGGCCATGGCGACCTTGCCGTCAGCGACTGCCTTGACGGCTGTGCCGACTGCTGCCGGGAAGTCCAGACCGGTGTGCCGGCCAGACGACCACATGAGGCCCGGCTTACCGAACGGTGTTCCGTACGCGCCGCTGACCGGCTTCGCCCACGGGCCGCTCCCTCCGCCCCCGAAGCCGAAGACGCCTAGGGCGGTGTCCTTGAGGCCGGAGAGCATCTTCAGGGGGAGCTTGGCGACGGACTTTGCCCACGGGTTCGTCGTGATGGGTGCCAGCTTCTCCTTGACGAACTCTGTCGCCTTGCTGAAGAGCTTCGACGGGTCTGCGTAGTCGGCGAGTCCAGAGAGGAACTTGCCGGCGCCCGCGGACTTGTCCTTGAACCAGTCCACAATGCCTCCGTCCTTGAAGGCAGGCATCCCCGACGCAATGGCGCGCTGAACACCTCCAACACCACCACTTCGAGCGGCAGCGTTCCAAGCGTTGATCCGGTCGGCACCGATGGCACGGGTCCATTCTGGTCGCATCACGGCTTCCCCACCTCCGACCGCAATCACGCGATCGTCGCGACCTGGGGAGTAGCCGGACAGGATGCCGCCCGTGTGGAAGCCCTTCAGGTCGAAAGGCTTCAGGTCATCGGCTCCGGTAATCTTCGCAACGCGATTCCAGAGCTTGACGATTCCGCCGTTGTACACCTCGGAGATGATGATCCGAACCGGCTCCTTGACGATGCCGGAGACCTTCTTCCACGCCTTACCGATGAACGAGTTGGCGTCAGTGAAGGAATTGGCAACGGCCTTGACGCCTTCGCGCATCAGCTTGAACGCAGGCTTGAGCTTGTTGTGGTACATGTCTTGGGCGCCGTCGCCAATCCAGTTGAAGACGGGGCTGAGCACCTCTTTCCACAACCACTTACCAGCCTTACCGAGAGACTCGAAAGCCTCCTTGTTGCTCTTCATGAACGGCCGGATAGCCCGCTCGTAGAGCCACTTGACGCCGGATCCGATCCACCCGAAGACGGGACCGAGTGCCTTTTGCCACAACCAGATCCCGATCGTTCCAAGTTGCTTGAACGCCAGGTAAGCAGGCAGAAGGAAGGCAACGATCACTGCCGTGACCAGGATCTTCCCCCACTTGAAGAGGAAGCTGAAGACGGGACCAAGCGCGTTGTTCCAGAGCCAGACGGCAGCCTTTCCGATAGCCTGGAGGCCGGACCAGATGCCGGCAAAGGCAGGCTTGATAACGGAATTCCAGGCGAAGCCGATAGCCGCCTGGATTCCCGCCCAAGCTCCGTCGACGATCTTCCGGAAGGTCTCGGAATTCTTGTACGCCAGGACGAATCCGGCGACGAGGAGACCGACCACGAGCACGATGGCCCGGATGATCGGACCGATTCCTGTAGCGGCCAGGACAAAGCCGAATCCGCTTGTCGCGATCGTCGAAAGCAGGATCACCGATTGGTATACGGCCATCGCAGCCGCGAAAGCCGTCATGCCGATGGCGATTGCCTTTTGTGCGGCGTAGATACTCCAAAGCCCAATGACCAGCTCCGGATGGTTCTGCGCCAGCCACGAGACCGCTTCGAGTACCGGGCCGATGACTGCGAAAACGGTCGTCGACAACGGGGCAACGGCCTTGGAAACGTCGAACACTGCCTTGAGAACGTCACCGAGGAATTCCGCAACGCCAGGACTGGTGTCCTTGACGTACTGAAGGAAACGCTCGAAATCTGGACTGCCCTTGAGGCTCGTCCCCCATTTCGCGAACTGCTCCGTGATGCGGTCGGAGTGAGCGGCGATCCCGTCCATCTTGGGGAGGAACGCGTCGATGATTCCGACGATGCCTTCGATGACGTTGCCGAACGCGACGCCGAAGCCGACAACGGCCGGTTCCACGTTCTCCGCCAGGTCAGCCTTGAAGGACTGCCAGAAGGGCGTCTTCATCTGTGCCGACGCCTTGTCCATCAGCGTCTCAATGCCGCTGGCAGCACCTTCCGCGAGCGGAGACAGGCCGGGAAGGGAATTCTTCAGGCCCACGACGCCGCGCGTAAAGAGCGGCACCACTTCGGGGCTGAGTTCCTTGCTCCATGCCTTGAACGCCGTCACCAGCCCGCCGGGGCCGATGATGCTGCTGAAAAGCGCCCGGCCTTCTGGCGTCAGCCTCGCGAGCGCCTTGCGGTACTCGTCGGCCTTTGTGACGGCCTTCGTCGTGGTGTCGATGCCGGACAGGCGGGCCGATTCGAGCCCGCGCTCTGCGGAGGCGATGCTCTCCGCGGCCGACACCTGGGCCTCAGCGGCGGAACGTGTGGCGTCGCTGACCCGCTCCTGAGCGTCGGCAATGGCTCGGGCGCCAGCGACGGCAGCTTTGGTCTGGGCTTCCTGAGCGGCTCGGAGCGCCTCTGTGGCGTCGGTAACGCCTCGCTGCGTCGCCTGGAGCCGCTCCTGCGCCGACCGGACGACCTCCGAGCCTTCGACGCCCGCCTTGCGCTGCTTCTTCTCAGCCTCCAGGAGCGCCTTCAGGTCCGCCTTCTGACGCTCGGCATTCCTGACGGCCTGGTCGTACGAGAGCTGTGCTTGCTCGCGCTGTAGCTCCGTAGCCTTGGGATCCGCCATGGTGGCCGTGAGTTCGAGCTGCGCCTCCTTCACCCGGAGAGCTGCATCGCGCTGGGCAAGGCCGCTGTCCACTAGCCGGTCCTGTAGCTCCAGGAGCTGCTGTGCAGCCGTCTTGCGGGCTTCGACGAGGTCCAGCTCCGCTTGCCGCGCGGTGCGCTTGGCGTCGGTGAGGGTGGTCTCGGCACGGCGTACGCCGTCAGCAGCCGCCTTGCGCTGTTCGGCAGCACGGGCCGCAGCGTCGGCAACGGCTTGCTCCGCAGCTTCGATTTGTCGGCCGGCACGCTCCGCGGAAAGTCCTGCGTTGCGGTGTGCAGCGCTCAACGTAGCCTGAGCGCCTGCCAGTTGAAGGGCCCGGGAGGCTGCCCGTGTGGCGATCTGAGCGCTGTTGTCCGTGGCGTTGGCGGATTCCTTCTCCGCAGCCGTTTTGGCCGTCAGAGCCTCCGTCACGCCCTTCACGGCCGGGATAGCAGCCAGGCCTACGGCTGCGAATCCGGCGCCGGCAGCCGTGGCCATGGAGACGACCGCACCAAGACCAGCGGCGAGGACGGGGCCGAGCGGGATCGCCGTCAGAGCGGCAGCCTGAATACCCAGGTTGAGCAGTGCCGACGTCGCACGGCTCGTGTCGACGTCGACAGGTACGTTGATCTCCCGGCGCCCGATCGCGTCCATCTCGGCTCTCATGGCCGCGAGAGCGGCACGAGCGGCGGCAGTGTCCGCCTGAACCCTGATGTTCGGGTGCCGTGCCCCGAGCCGTTCCAGCTCCCGTTCGATGCGCTCGATTTCCGCGCGGGCAGCCGTAGCGCTCACATCGATCCCGACGCGACGGTTGCTGAGCTGTTCCAACTTGGCCCGCAGACGGGCTAGTTCAGCGTCGGCACCAGTGCTCGTCAGAGTGACGTCGAGTCTCGGCATGCTGCGGAACGCCGCCTGGAGGTGACGCCGCATGGAGCCGGCGAACGCTCCCGCGTTGGCGTCGCCCTGACGCCGCGACGCAACCTGCGCGGCCTGGCCGGCGTGGTTGATGGCCGACGGGATGTTGATCGTGAGGTTCTGAGACAGGGAGCGGCTCATCGCCTCGCCCAGCCGTCGGCCGGCGTCCTCGCCCACACGGTCGGCGACGGGGAGGACAAGCGCCTTCAGCTTGGCGTGGAACTGGGGGATGACAGGGACGACGTCGACCGCCGCACCGCCGACAATGTCAAGATCACTCACAGCAGCTCACCGCCGCTCGACAGCCGGAGGTCAAGGAGCCGGTCGACGTCGGTCGGATCGCTGCGGGAGTCGAGCATCCGCCCGACTTCCCGAAGTTCTCCGAGCATGGCCAGCGTCTCCGGCGTCTGCTCGCTCGCCTCCAGGCCTCTGCGTAGGAACTCAAAGTCGCGACAGGCTTCGCCGCACATGGCAGCTGGCAAGGCCATGTCGGCGATGAGGACTAGCTCCACGTGGAACCGGCAGCCGTCACGCTCGCAGATGTCGTCTCGGGGGTGGTTCATGGGCCCTCCAGGGCACGCCGAACACCCCCACGTCGACGAGGACGAGGGGGTGAGGCGTAAGTCAGTGGGGCGCTACGTCAGTTCGTCGACGAGCGCGGAAATGTCGGCCAGCGCCGACGGGGAGTTGCGGAATCGGTCTCCGGTGACGGTGAGGTACCGTCCGGTGCCGTACGCCTCCACGGCGTAGCCGCCGCTTCTCCGGATCCGCCGACCATGTCGGACGTCAGCGAACCCGAAGACGTGGAGGCCGTGGCCGGAGGGGGAGACTTCCGTGTACGTGGGCCCGGCCTTGCGCAGGATGTCCTCCGCCCATGGCGTCAGGGAGCCATCCGGCGAGATTGCGTGGTCAAGGTCTAGGCAGACGATGCCGTCGCCGTTGAGGACGAAGCCGAGCCCCGCGCCGGCCGACGACCTGGACGCCTCTCGGTAGCTACTCCACGTCCGCGGATCCGTGCTGGAGGCCGCCTTGCCGGCGACCGTCAGGGGGACCTTCGTCGCGGACCGACGAATCCACCTGTCGCGGGTCGTCAGCTCAACGGGGAGTGCGCGTTGCGACGCCCGGAAGCCCTTGGAGCGGCACTTCGACGAGCAAAAGCGCGCTCGGTGCGAGTGCCTGGCCCGGAGGGCGTCGCCGCAGGTGTCGCACGTTCGGATGGCCATTTGCCCAGTCTAGGTGGTTACCGAACGGTAGAAAAGGCTCTGAACTGGCCCTTTACCTGTTCTTTGCGCTTGGTTTTGAGGCCTTTTCGAGCCTCCAGGCCTCGTTTTGAGGCCTCGCGATCCTTCGCGTCGGACGGCCGAGAGGCGCTCAAAATCGCCGTGAGGCCTCTGGAGGGCCCAAAAGGGCTCCAGAGGCCCTCAAGGTCTATCCGGATGCCATTTGGAGCATGCCAGCACCCCTACGGCAAGGAGGGAAGGATCAGGGGATTACCCCCCTGCGTTCCCGCAGGTCAGAGGCTTGCAGCCTCACGCGACCGCTGACCGGCTCTCTCCCGCTACGCCACGGGCCACGCAGCCGAACGCCTGCACCAGCGTGAGCCCACGCTCGTCGGCCCAAGCCTGGCGCGCTCGTCGCCAGCGGTTCCATGCGACGACGTCGCGCTGCCCATGGGGGAGAGCGTGGTCGTCAGCGGTGACCCACTCGTCTACGTAGCACTGCATGAGGACTGCGGGTACGACGGACGAGGAGCCTCGTCCCTGCTCCGCCGCTGCCTGCTCCCTGCGTGCTAGCTGCGCTGCCTTGCGTGCGCTCACGCCGTGAGCCGGGCACGACGAGCGTCGATGTCCAGGCTGTGCGCCGTCGGCACAGTGTCCAGCTCGCCCATGCCTGCGCCCTCACGCTCGAACTCCCAACCCAGGGTCTTCAGCCCTGCCGGCGACAGTCCAAGGTGGTCTGCGTAGTAGCGCGCCTCTGCTGCCAGGCCTGACGTCACGCGCCCACTGAAGGCGTCGCACGTGATGCGCACGTACATCGCGACGATCGGGACGAACGAGTCGTTCCACTGCGTCGCCTGTCCCGACTCCCATAGCTCCGTCCACATGGACCGCTCGTGCTCCGTCCAGTCACGCCCTGACGGCATGTCGGGCACGGGCAGATCGCACCCCGCGAGAGGGAGCACGACAGGGCCTACCGCTCGTCGTCCTCCCTTCCCGCGGTACTCACGGCTTCCGGGCTTGGAGAGGTCTCTCCGTGGTCCAGGGGTGGCCATCGCGACCCCTCCTTCCGTTGTCGGTTCAGTCGTCCAGCGCAGGATGCGTGGGTGGCTTGCGGTGCACGCTGGCACGGGTCTTAGCGGCTGCTGTGCCGCCTTCGCTGCTGCTCTTTCGGGCGTGGTGCCAGGAGCAAGTTAGGGCGAGGTTTTCCAGCTCGTCCGACCCGCCCAAGTGGTGTGGGATCACGTGGTCGACGTCGGTACCGGGCTGCTCGCAGCGTCGGCCGTCGCTATACCTCGTGGTGCACTGGCCTCCGTCACGGCGGATCACCTGACGTCGGAGGCGGGCCCACCCGCGAGGCAGCGTGTCGCGCCTCGTCGAGCCGGCCCACGCCTTGCGTGGCTCGCTCACGTCCTAGCCCTGTCCGATGCTGCTGACGTGGTCCATCCGCACGGTGTGCACCTTCGTCGACACCGTGACCGTCATGGCGTTGGGGTAAGCCACGGCGCCATGTGCTTCCGCTGTGGTGGCGTAGGCGACGGTACCGGTGAGCGTCTGACCTCCGATCAGGTTGACGCTCACCGACTGGCCGTTCAGGGCCAGGGCGGCATTCTTGATGTGCTGCTCGAAGTTGCCGGTGTAGCTCATCGGGACTCCATCCGGTAGGCGGGCTCAGCGAAGGGGTTGCGGGTGCTCGTCGGCAGGGGCTTGGTAGTCGACGGCCTGTTGCCGTCCTCGTCCAGGCCGTGCTTCCGGCGGTAGGCCGCTGCACCGCCCGCGACGGTTCCTGCGGTGCCCTGGACGTCAGGGCCACGGTCACCGCCCGAACGGACTGCCGGGGGCGCGAGCGTCGACGGGGTGAACTCCGCGACGAGAGCGGCGGCGTCAGCGATGAGAGTTGCCTCGTCCGCCCCGATGAGCCGCGCGGACTGCGCGGGGGTGAGTCCAGCGGTCAGGCCGGCCTTGAGCTTGGCCAGCTCCAGGGCGTCGCCCTCCAGGGGCGTAGGGGTCTGCTGTTCGGTCATGGTGGGGCCTCTCAGTTGATGTTGAGCACGATGTCCGCCGGCGCGGGCTTGCGTCCGTGGACCGGGCGGGGCTTGGGGGTCGGCGCAGGCGGGTTGGGTACGACCTTCGGGGACAGGTCGATGACCGGGGGCGCGTCGGTGACGCTGTGCCGGGTCTCGTACGCGTCCTGAGCCGCGAGCACGTCCTCCACGCTCTCTGGTACGTACGCGGTGCCGATCTGCGCGAGCCAGACGAGGTGATCGAGCGTGTACCGCTGGTTCTGCATGGCGGTGAACTGCCCGCGGGGAGTGTCGTCGTTGACGCCCTGGACGTCGCCGAAGCCACTGTCCTTGGCCCGCTGGTACAGGCTGTCGGGTCCGGTGAGCTGACCGAGACGGAGCGTGTCCCACTGGCCGCTACGGATGTCGCGGAGCGTCGGCAGAAGGGCCCTGAGAGCCGTGTACGCCTCCGCAGCCTTCCCGCCCTCCGTCAACGCCTCGTCGGCAGTACGAACGCTCCCGAGCGCCCCTGTGTGCTTCCTGGCCTCCTTCAGGAGGGCCGCGAGCTGCGCGCCGAGAGCCGCGAGGATCTCCGGGGCGTTCGCCTCCCGCAGACCATCCAGCGTCTGTGTGTGGATGCTGCCTGCGTACAGCGAGCCGACCGCGGAACGGAGGGCGTGGGCGCCGACGGAAGCCGTGTACGCGTCGGTTGCTCGCTTCTCCACGTCCGCCGGCATGACGCCGGTACGGAGGTACTCCTCCAACGCCTCGTTCACAATCTTCTGTGCTGCGATCTCCGGTGCGTCGGCCGTGGGAACGGCGTGATGAAGTTCGCCGATGCGCTTCTTACGCTCGTGGTGCTCCACGAGTTCGGGAATGGCGGCGTAGGCCGCTTCCAGTGCAGGGTTGGGCATGCTGGCCTCTATCTCTAGAAATGACTCAGCCCCCGCCGATAGGCAGGGGCTTGGGGTCTGTGCGGGCCGCTCAGGCGGCGTTCCAGTGGTCTGTCTCCTCCCAGTGCGCGGCGCGCTCGACGCGCCTCTTGCGCTTGAACTGGAGGATGGTTGCGGAGTTCTCGGTGTAGTAGTCGCGGGCTTCAGCCGCACGGCACGAACGACAGCGACGACGCAGGCCTTGCGGCGCAAGGGCATCGCGCCCGTAGAACTCATCGGTGCGCGGCAGCGTCTGCCCGCAGCCGGTGCACGGCGGGGGCGACGGAACGTCGGTGAAGCGCATGGGGTCTCCTGTGGTCTGACGTCCTAACGTCCTGACGAATTTCGGGCAAATGAGAGAAGCGCCGCCCAAAGGCAGCGCATCGAAGTGAGGCTTTAGGCCCCGGCGGTGCCGTCGACGAGCGAGCGGAGGAGGGTCACGCTCGTATCGACGGCTCACGCCGGGGCCGCACGCTTCAACGTCAGGGAGGCCGCACCCGACGGAGCGTGGCTTACGCGGAGGGGTCCGGCCTACAGCCTGGAGCCGCCTCCGCTGTTCATGGAGTCGCCACTGTGTGTGACGACTGAGTGGGGGTCGCACGCGCGCATGCGCGGCCGTCCCTCTACCTAATTATTTGGGGCGTGTTGCACCCCCTCACCTGGGTAATGGGGCGGGACCTGGTCTTTTGTTAGACAGGCCCAGGAATCCTTTACCATCTCTTTATCAGATGTCTCACACTGTGAGATCCGAGCCGGTTCCTAGCCCTACTCTGCCCTCCCCGCGCCCCGTCGAGGTCGGGCAGTGCACGGCCCTCGTGCAACCCAAAGCCGCTGGAGGCCGCTGAAGGCTCTGGCGCGAGGTTGGAGCTGAATTCCCCCACGGTCGGCACGAGAGGCCGCGAGAGGGGCGTACGAGGCTTCTCTCGCCCTCTCCTCGTCGCTCCGCCTCCGCCGCCCTCGTCGGCCGTCGCCGGGAAGGGGCTCCGACGCCCGCCGGGACAGTTTGGCCAATCTGGTCAAACTAACTGCCATTTTCCTTTTCCCTTAACGCGCGTTAGTAGAAAGGGAAAATTGGAGTTAGTTTGTCCATTCTGGAGTTTGTGCAGGTCAGAGACTTGCGAGTTTGGCCAGCTTTGACCCGCGCGAGAGGAGGCCGGGTCGACGAGCGCAGGGCGGTAAGGGGCTATAGGTCCTGCACCCCTTACTGGATGCGGCGCGGAACGTCGACGAGGAGGGCGGCCCCGGACGCGAGGAAGGACCCGACCGGCGAACCAGTGGGCCCTTTCCGTCACGGAGGGTAGCGTCAGGCTGCGACACCGAAGAGGATCATCGCGTCAGGCTCGGTGACGTCCTCCGCGCCATTCCAGGGCGAAGGGTGGAGCGCCTTCGTGATCTTGGCGCAGCCGCCGCAGAACGGCACCCACACGCCGTCGATGTAGACGGGCTCGGTCGGCTCGTCGGCGAAGCACTGGGCGCAGCCCGACGTCTGCCCGAAGCAGTCCCGGCAGAAGACGACGCCCTCATCGTCCCGCACGGTCTGGATCGTCTGCACCTGGTCGCACCCCTCGCACGAGTCGTGCTCTCGGAGGCCCTGCGGGAAGATCACGGGCACGCCGTGCAGCTCCGCCAGTGCTTCCATGATCACCGCCGTACCCACCTTCGACGCGGGGTCGGCCAGCGACGGGCCTTCGACGACGAGTGCGGCGTAGCGGCTGACGTCGGTGTCGTCGGTGGCGACGGCGACGGAGACGCCGAACTGGTCACAGACATCGAAGGCAAGGCCGGTGAGGTCGGCGTGGTCCGCAGAGCCGGTGACGAGGAAGGTGTTCGCGTACATTGGGTGACTCCTTCAGGGGAATTCACAGGCCCGCTCTCCGCCAAGATGCGCGGGCCTGTGGCGTGCTCCCGGCCTGTTCCCGGGTGGTTGACCACCCCTGAAGAGTGGCACACGGTTGCGGGGTGGTCAACCACCCTGGCAAGGTGTCCCCATGGCCAACATGCATAAGCACCCTGTCCGCGGTCTGCGGGGCATCGACGACACCCTGTGGACTGCGTTCGACCACGCCACCAAGGCGGCCGGCAGCGACCGCTCAGCGACGCTCAAGGCGTACATGGAGTGGTACGTCAGGCGGGGCGGAGCTGTCCCTCCAGAGCGTCCTCCGGCGTAGTGAGTAAGCAGTAGGAAGCCCCCGCCGGTTGACCGGTGGGGGCTTCCTTGTGTGCTGAACCTGCTACACGGCTTGCTCTGCGGCGTCCTCTGTGGCATCGCTCTCGGGGTCATCGCGTACCCAATCGATGTCCAGCCGGTCGGCCCGAGACTTCGGATGGAGCGCTACCCGCAGCCCCATCGACCGGAGGAGTCTCGTCTTACCCGCCTCATCTGACGCCGCCCACGCGTCGCTCATGGTTCGTCCGGTGGGCGTTTCTACCTCCCGCACCTCCGGGTCATGCGCGGCCAGGAGAGCGGCATAGGCGGCTTCGAGCTTGGCTGACATCTCCTCGTACGTCGACAGCATTAGGGGCCCGGCCGTGGCCATCTGCGCGCCGATGCGCACCGCCTGCTCTTTCGCCTCCACCATCTCTGCGGAGAGGTCGTTACCGCCCTCAAGGTGTATGTCGACCTCCGCGAAGCGCCCGTAGACCTTGAGAAACTCCTCTTCGACCCGGCCGTTCAAGGTCTCCTGATAGATGGTGACGTGACCGGCCTTGCATCGGTAGAGGGGGACGCCCTTGTCGCTGGTCCCGCCGTTCAGCCGTCCTCCGCAGCGATAGCAAGAGGACATCTCGGCGCATCGGGGCGTCGCCTGACGTGGCGCACGGTCGGCCCCCGTCGCTAGGTCCAACATCCGCTGACGCACGGCGAGCAGTTCGGCGGCACTAACGATCGGCTCCGCGAACTGGACGGGTGTGACGCCGTCGTCGGCTAGGACAAGGGCGCCCTTGTGGTTGCGCTGACCTCGCAGCGTGGGGGCCTTCAACAGGCGTCGCCATTGCGGCTCGCTCAGACCAACGGTGCGCGCGGTACCGGCGACGGTGCCGTCCGCAATCAGCTCTCTGACGCCAGCCTGCACCTTCTGTGCCTGTTCCGGGTCTGCCTCCAGGTACGCGGCTCCGTCACGACGAACGATGCGGTAGCCGAAGGGGGCTCGGCCCGCTCCCCATCGTCCCTGAGCGCGACGGGTGGCGTGGCCGTCTACGATCCGGTCCTTGATGAGGTCCCGCTCCCACTCGGCCAGTGCTGCGAGCACGACAGCGACCATGCGTCCCGTCGGGGTGCTCGTATTGATCGAATTGTCCGTGGTCGCGACGCGTACGGCGTGAGCCTCACCCCAAGCCGTCAGGCGAAGGAACTCGCTGACGCTACGCGCGTACCTGTCCAATCTCCAACCGATCATCATCCGCCTGACGACTCCCGCGCGGTCCAGCCGTCGGGACTGTTCCACGTCACGCATGAGGCGCCGCATGTCTTTACGCAGTTCCAGGGGGCGGGCGCCCGACACTCCTGCGTCGATGTACTCGCGCACCTCGACTTGGTCCTTCGTCACCCCGAGTTCTGCCAGCCAGCGCTGGAACTCGGATCCGTCCATCCATGCCAGATAGGCGGACCGCTGGGTGTCGATGCTTGCCGACCCGTCGTTGTCCCGGCTCAGGCGCAGGTAGGCGTAAAGGATGACCCTGATCTGTGCTGTCAATGTCATGTGCTCGAAGCTACCCGTGATCGGGGGAGTGGGACGAGGTCATGGACGTGGTCAAGCGCGCCGTGGCCGCCGTCGAGGCCCGCGCCGGGCGCGTCTCCCTGGTGCTGAAGGCCGACATCCGGCCCGGTGTCACCGACGGCCTGACCGCGAAGGTCGAGACGGTGGAGCGCCACCTCGCCCGCTGACGGACCGTCCGGCGTCCACCGCCCCGCGTTCACCCGATGAGCCCCCCGCCGCCACACGGCCGGGGGCTTTTCCGGTCCCGGACCAAAAAACCCCTCACTCGGACCTGCCAAGTCGACACGCCGTTACCTGTCCCCTTCTGTGGGGATATCAACCCGTTCGACAGTGGGAGGCACGGTGCGGTCGGAGGGCTACGACTACGACACCTACAGCCGGCTCGCGGGTCCGCTCACCGAGCCGGACCCCGAGGGATACCGAGTCCGGTACCGATCCCTGCTCTCGAGCGAGAAACACCGAATAAGGGCCGTCCTGCTGATGACGCTCGCCCCGGTGCTCACCGCGACCCTGATGCTCTACCTGGTCTGGCCCACGCACTGGACCGAGCGGGAGAACGGGGAGCGGTGGCTCGTCGTCGCCGACACCGCGATGCTGGTCTCGATCGGCCTGATCGGGCTCTTCATGCTGGTCAACGTGGTCTCCATCGCGCACGCGACGATGGTCGCCCGCGACCCCGTACCCGTGACGCCCGAGCCGGGAACCCGGGTCGCCTTCCTCACCACGTACGTCCCCGGCAAGGAACCGCTCTCCATGGTCCGCGCCACCTTGAAGGGCGCGGTGCGCCTCACGCACGACGGGCCGCTGGACATCTGGCTCCTCGACGAGGGCGACGACCCGGCCGCGCGGATGCTCTGCGCGGAGCTGGGCGTGCACCACTTCACCCGGCGCGGGGTGCCCGAGTGGAACCGCAAGAAGGGCGTCCACAAGGCGAAGACCAAGCACGGCAACTACAACGCCTGGATCGCCCTGCACGGCGACGCCTACGACTTCTTCGCCTCCGTCGACACCGACCACGTGCCGATGCCCAACTTCCTGGAGCGGATGCTCGGCTACTTCCGGGACCCGGACGTCGCCTTCGTCGTCGGACCGCAGGTGTACGGGAACTACGACTCGGCCGTCACCAAGGCCGCCGAGTCGCAGCAGTTCCTCTTCCACGCGCTGATCCAGCGCGCGGGCAACCGCTACGGCGCCCCGATGTTCGTCGGCACCAACAACGTCGTCCGCGTCGCCGCCGTACGCCAGGTCGGCGGGCTCTACGACTCGATCACCGAGGACATGGCGACCGGCTTCGAGATCCACCGCCGCCGCAACCCGCTCACCGGCCGCTTCTGGCGCTCGGTCTACACCCCCGACGTGCTGGCCGTCGGCGAGGGGCCCGCCTCCTGGACCGACTTCTTCACCCAGCAGCTGCGCTGGTCGCGGGGCACGTACGAGACGCTGTTCAAGCAGTACGCCAAGATGCTCTTCCGGGTCCCGCCGGGCCGGCTCCTCAGCTACACGCTGATGCTCGTCTACTACCCGATGACGGCCGTCAACTGGCTGCTCGGCGTGGGCAGCTGCGTGCTCTTCCTCTGGTTCGGCGCCTCCGGCACCCAGGTCGCCGCCTCGATCTGGCTGATGCTCTACAGCGACGCGGCGGCCCTCCAGATCGGGCTCTACCTCTGGAACCGGCGGCACAACGTCTCGCCGCACGAGCCCGAGGGCTCCGGCGGCCTCGCCGGGATGGCCATGTCCGCGCTCTCCGCGCCGATCTACCTCAGGTCGCTCGGCTCGGCGGTGCTGCGCACGGAGGGCCGGTTCGTCGTCACGCCCAAGGGCGGCCAGGTCTCCCCGGACCGGCTGCTCACCTTCCGTGTCCACCTCTTCTGGGCCGCGGTCCTGTTCTCCTCGCTCGTCGCCTCGGTCCACCTGGACCACACGCACGTCGCGATGCGGACGTGGGCGACGCTCGGGCTCGCGATCGCCCTGTCGCCGGTCGCGGTGTGGGCCTGGACCGAGTGGCGCGACCGGCGTACGCGGGCGGGCAACGCTGCTCCAGCGCCCGCGCCTGCCCCCGCACCCACCCCCGTACAGCAGGCACTGCCCGAGCCGACGTACCGGACCACGACGACCACCACCAGCAGTGCGAGTGCCGGTACCACCGCCACCACCACCGCAGGAGGGAACTGACCCATGGCCTACCGGCCTTCGAAGAAGATGCGGAAGACGCTCCTGGGCGGCGGCGCCGTGGTCGTGCTCGCGGGGCTCAACGCGCCGGCGGCGCTCTCCTTCGCGGAGGACCAGTACCACGCGTACAAGATCGCCCAGCCGAAGTACCAGGCGGAGTACGGCTCCTGGAAGCGCGTCGACATCCCGGAGGACTACCGCACCAACGCCATCCACGCGGCGCTCCTGCACACCGGGAAGGTGCTGATCGTCGCGGGCTCCGGCAACGACGAGAAGAACTTCGACGCGGGCACCTTCGACACCGTGCTGTGGGACCCGGCCGAGAACGTCTTCCAGAAGATCCCGACCCCCGAGGACTTCTTCTGCGGCGGCCACGCCCAGCTCCCGGACGGACGGCTGCTGATCGCCGGCGGCACCGCCCGCTACGAGGTGCTGGACGACAAGGTGAAGCGGGCCGGCGGCGGGATGCGGGTCAAGAACGAGAACCCGGACAAGGCGCTGAAGCTGAAGAAGGGCACGGTCTTCCGCTCGCCGTCCGGTGTCGAGTACGTCGCCAGGTTCGACGTCACCGTGCCGAAGGCGAAGCGCGAGTTCGAGGTCACGTACTTCGAGAGCGGCCAGATGAAGCCGTGGAAGACCAAGGTGACGGCGGCCGAGCAGCGGGTCTTCGTGGAGGCGGTGAACGACGGCGTCGAGGCCGTGGCTCCGGAAGCCGCCCAGTACGAGATCGTCGGGCTGAAGGGCAAGGAGGCCGACAACTCGTACGGGATCGCCGAGAAGATCACCATGGACAAGCAGGACTTCCAGGGGATCAGGGCGGCGTACGAGTTCGACCCGACGGCGGAGAAGTACATCAAGGTCGACCCGATGAAGGAGGCCCGCTGGTATCCGACGCTCGTCGGCCTGGAGGACGGCCGGGTGCTGTCCGTCTCCGGTCTCGACGACGTCGGCGCGATCCTGCCGGGCGACAACGAGATCTACGACCCGAAGACCAAGAAGTGGGCCAAGGGCCCCTTCCACTACTTCCCGACCTACCCGGCGCTCTTCCTCACCAAGGGCGGCAAGCTCTTCTACCCGGGCGCCAACGCCGGTTACGGCCCGGCGGACAAGGGCCGCGACCCCGGGATCTGGGACATCGGGAAGAACACCTTCACCAAGGTGCCCGGCCTGACCGACACCGACGAGCTGGAGACGGCGGCCTCGCTGCTGCTGCCGCCCGTCCAGGACCAGAAGGTGATGGTGCTCGGCGGCGGCGGGGTCGGCGAGTCCAAGAAGTCCACGGCCCGCACGGCCGTCATCGATCTCAAGGAGGCCAGTCCGGCCTTCAAGCCGGGCCCCGACCTGCCGCAGGGCACGCGCTACCTGAACAGCGTGATCATGCCGGACGACACCGTCTTCACCAGCGGCGGCTCGAAGGACTACCGGGGCCGGGGCGACAGCAACATCCTCAAGGCGCAGTCGTACGACCCGAAGACCAACACCTTCAAGGAGGCGGCCGAGCCCACGGTCGGCCGCAACTACCACTCCGAGGCGCTGCTGCTGCCCGACGGCCGGGTCGCCACCTTCGGCTCCGACTCGCTCTACGGCGACAAGGACAACACCAAGCTCGGCAAGTTCGAGCAGCGCATGGAGGTCTACACCCCGCCCGCCCTGCACCGCGCCAAGGACGACCGCCCGGTGATCGGCGACGGCCCGGAGGCGGTCGAGCGCGGGAAGACGGTGACCTTCAAGACCGCCGACGCGGACCGGATCGCGACGGCCCGCCTGATGCGGCCGAGCGCGGTCACCCACACCACGGACGTGGAGCAGCGCTCCATCGAACTGGGCCTGCAGAAGGGGAAGGGCGAGGTCAGCGTGAGCGTGCCGGACGACCCCACTCTGGTGCCGCCCGGCTGGTACATGCTCTTCGTCACGGACACCGACGGGGTCCCGTCGGAGGCGAAGTGGGTCAAGGCGTCCTGACCGACGGGGGGTGTGGTCCGCGCTACGGCGGCCGGCCGACGGCGTTGTCACAACCCCCTGTCACCATGGTCGGCATGAGTGAGACAACGGAGCCCGAAGCACACGTGGTTGGCGCCGACCCGGCCACCCCGCACGACTGGCGCGTGCTTCTGGAGGAGTACGGACAGTGGTACCTGAGGGAGCATGACGGCGCGGACGACCTGCTGGACGAGGACCAGGCCGAGGCGCTGGACCGGGGCGAGCGGGTCGACCTCTGGCTGGGTGCGGAACCGGCCCGGGAGGAGGCCCTGGCGGCGGCCGAGGAGCGGATCGGGCTGCGGCTGCCGCCGAGCCTGAGGAGCTTTCTCCTGACGACCGACGGATGGGAGTACCTGGACGCCTGGGTGGACGGTGTCCATCCGTGCGACCGTATCGGGTGGATGCGGGACGGCGACGACGGACAGAGCGTGATCGAGGTGTACGCCTCGATAGCCGGCAACGAGGACGAGGTGAGCCTGTTCCGCCGGTCCGTCGAGGTCGCCAAGGGGGAGGACTACTGGCTGCTCGATCCGACCGACGTCGGACCGGACGGTGAGTGGGCCGCCTACACGTTCACGCCGAAGTACGGCGACACGACGAAGTTCTCCGACTTCGCGGCGCTCTTCCGCTCCACGTGTGACGACATGGACGAGGACGGGGACGAGGACTGAACCGGGGCGGTGGCGCGCGGCGGCGGACCCGGACGCAGGACGCCCTAGGCGGCCGGGGCGACCCGCTGCCCGGTCCTTCTGCCGGGGGTCAGGGGCTGGCGGGGTCGACCCCGTAACGCAGCGGCTCGTTCTCCACGTGCGGGTCGCGCCGGTAGACGAAGAGCGCGTCCGCCCGTGCGCCGCCGGCCGGTCCGTCCAGCTCGCAGGGGTAGGTGATCTGTACGACGGAGGGCCGGCCGGCGACCCGTATCCGGGTGCCGTCCGCGGGGCCGCCGACGAGGACGGCACTCTCGTGCTCGGGTTCGGTGGCCGCGGATGTCCCTTGCGCCCGCCGCTGGTCCTGGGGTGTGGTGGTGTGTGCCCTGGCTTCGTATCCCATGGCAACACTTTAAAGGTTGCGCAATCTTTGAACTATGGGTGTTCCGGACGTCAGGACTTCGCGCGATGGGCCAGTCCCAGCGCGTACTCCGGCCACCAGGTGCCCGCCTCCGGTCCGCCTCGGCAGGTGCCGTCCGATTCGCCGGGGCGCTTGATCCACAGGTAGGCGTCGAGGCGGTCGGCGCGGGTGTCGGTGGTGGGCGGGGTGCCGAGCGCGCGGCCCGGTGGGTTGCACCAGGCCTCGGCGCGGTCCCCGGTGAGCGGGCCGCCGCCGTTGCGGCTGGTGTCGATCACGTAGTGCGCGCCGCCGACGGCGTCGGAGAGGAGCTCTCCGTACTCCTTCACGCTCGCGTTGGACTGGAAGTTGGACACGTTCAGCGAGAAGCCGTCGGCCCGGTCGATCCCGGCCCGGCGCAGCGTTCCGGCGATCTTGTCCGGTTCCACGATCCAGTCCGGGTTGCCCGCGTCCAGGTAGACCTTGGTCCGGGCGTTGGCCTTGAGCGTGTCCACGGACTCGGAGAGCAGCTGGTAGCGCTCGGCGTGGTGCTCGGGCGGGGTGCAGCCGTCCGCGATGTGCGGGAGGGCGTCGGGCTCCAGGATCACGGTGGCCGGGGCGTCCCCGATGGCCTCGGTGAACTCACCGAGCCAGGACCGGTAGGCGTCCGCGTCCTTGGCGCCGCCCGCGGAGTAGAGCCCGCAGTCGCGGTGCGGGATGTTGTACGCGACGAGCAGGACCGTCTTCTTCGTCTCGGCCGCCGCCCTCGTGGCAGCCACGATCTCCGGCCCCGGCCCGTCCCAGGCGGGCCAGAGCGCCACCGGCCGGTCGGCGATCCGCCGCAGCGCCTTCGCGTCGTCCTCCCGGCCCGCCCGGTCCCAGGCGCGCACCTGACGGGCGGCGTCGCTGTCCGGGTCGACCCAGTACGGCGAGGCCGCGCTCGGCGCCGGTTCGCCGCGTACGGGGTCGGCGCCGGCGGCCGTCGGGCCCGCGCCGCCCGGTGCGGAGCAGCCCGCCGTGAGGGCGGCCGCGAGAGCGGCGGCGGCAAGGGCGCAGGGAACGCGTACGTCTCTGGAAACGGTTCTGCGGCCGGACATCCAGCCCCCTCGGACGGCGGTGGCTCACGGATACGGGACGGAGTGGTGCCCGGACGGCGCAGCGGAAGGCTGAGCACGGGCAGACGTCGGCAATCGTGACATACCGGTCACCGGGAGTGGCGCCGCGACACCGTCCGTCACCGGACCCCGCCGAGGCTGCGGCCCGCATGACCCCTGAGGGCCTGCGCCGAGGCTGCGGCCCGCGTGACCCTGAGGGCCTGCGCCGAGGCGGCGGCCCGCGTGGCCCTGAGGGCCTCCGCTCAGGCGCCGGCCGCCAGCGTGATCCCCAGCGGCGTCCGCTCGTACAGCACCTGGTGGCCGTACCGCCGTGACGTCAGCAGCCCCGCCTCCCGCAGCACCGACAGATGCGCCGACACGGAGGACGGCGCGAGGCCGAGCCGGTGGGCCAAGGCGCTCGTCCCGGCCGGTTCGTCCAGCGCGCACAGCACGTCCGCCCGGACCCGGCCCAGCAGCCGGGCCAGGGCCTGCGGTGTCCGCTCGCCCGCCGCGCTCCACAGCCCGCCGATCCCGCGCGCCGGGTAGATCAGCCCCGGCTGCCACGGCTCCAGGTGGCCGCCCACCACCTCGGGCCAGACGAAGACGCTCGGCATCAGCACCAGGCCCTGGCCGCCCAGCACCTGTTCGTGGTCGCCGCGCGTGCCCTTCACGGTGAGCGTCGAACCGTTCCAGCTCAGCTGCGTGCTCACCTCGCCCAGCAGCCCCGCGAGCCCGCTGTCCGCGAGCTTGCGCGAGTGGTACGCGATGTCCGCCTCCAGCAGCGCCCGCAGCCGCGGCCAGTACGGCTCGATCAGCGCCTGCCAGGCCCGCTCCAGCAGGTCGGCGATCTCCCGCACGGCCCGCGCCGGATCGGCCAGCAGCCGGCGGCCCGTCACCGACTCCCGGGCACCGGGCCGCTCCAGGAGCGCCAGCTCCATGTCCGCCCGCGCCACCTCCGGATCGACCGCCCGCACACCCGCGATCTCCTCCGCGAACGTGGCGAGCGGCCCGATCGGCGGCGGGCAGATGAAGTCCGGGTTGTGGCCGCCGTCCGGCATCAGCAGCCACAGCGGTTCGAGGTCGAGAGCCGCCGCCGCGTCCCGGATCCGCCGGAGCCACGGCAGGTGGTAGCCGTGGCGGTGGTGCCGGGCCAGCGTCCGCACCGCCTCCTGGGTCTCCACCAGCGGCGAGAGCGCGAACCGGCAGCGCAGCAGGTCGCTCCCGTCGAAGTGCAGCTGGAACGGCATGCCACTCCTCACCCGGGCATCGAAGATTCGTCCCCAGCCGAAAGTCTAGGGCGAGGCGCCTGCCTGGCTCCAGGCTGCGGCTCATGTCCCAGGCCTCCTCCTCCACCCCGCCCACCGGCTACCGTGCCGTCTTCCGCGTCCGCGAGTTCCGGGCCGTCTTCGCCGCGCACCTGCTCTCGCTCCTCGGTGTCGTCGTCAGCGAACTCGCGCTCACCGTGCTCGTCTACGACCTCACCGGCTCCCCGCTGCTCAGCGCGCTGACGTTCGCGCTGGGGCTGCTCCCGTACGTCATCGGCGGAACGCTCCTCGCGGGCGTCGCCGACCGCCATCCGGCCCGCCGCGTCCTGGTCGTCTGCGACCTGCTCTGCGCGGTCTGCGTCGCCGTGATGCTGGTGCCCGCCACCCCGGTCGCCGGCCTCCTGGCGCTGCGCTGCCTGGTCGCCGCGATCGCGCCGGTCTTCACCGGGACGCGGATGGCCGCGCTCACCGACATCCTGGGCGACGGCGACCTCTACGTCCTCGGCCGCTCCCTCCTGCGGATCGTCTCGCAGAGCGCGATGCTCGTCGGCTTCGGCGCGGGCGGTGCGCTGCTCACCGTGGTCTCCCCGCGCGGCGCGATCGCCGTCACCGTGGTCACCTTCCTCTGCTCGGCCGCCCTTCTCCGCCTCGGCACCCGCGACCGCCCGGCCCGCACCGGGGGCGCCTCCGCCACGCTGCTGAGGGAGTCGCTCTCCGGGGCCCGGCTGATCCTGGGCGACCGCCGTGTCCGGGCGCTGCTGTTCCTGTTCTGGCTGCCCCCGATGTTCGTCGTCGCTCCGGAGGCGCTCGCCGCTCCGTACGTGGCAGAGACCGGCGCCGGTCCGGCCGCGCTCGGCCTGCTGCTCTGCGCGATGGCCGTCGGACACGTGGGCGCCGAACTCTTCGTCGGGTCCGCGCTCCGGCCCCGTACGCGATCGAGGATCGTGCTGCCGGTCGCGGCCGTGGGCCTGCTGCCGCTGGTGGTGTACGCGGTCCGGCCGGGGCTGCCGCTGGCGCTGGCCGCCCTCGCGCTGGCCGGGATGGGGGCGGCGTACGTCATCGGGCTCGACCAGTGGTTCGTGGACGCCGTACCGCCGGAGCTGCGCGGGCGGGCCATGACGCTGCTGACCGCCGGGCTGATGACGATCCAGGGTGCGGGCATGGCGCTGGCGGGGCTCGCGGCCGAGTTCTTCCCGGTGCACCACGTGGTCGCCGGATCCGGAATCATCGGTACCGCCGTCGCGCTCCTCGTCGTCGCCGAGGTCCGCCGAACGGACCCCGGACAGGTGTCCGATACCGAAAGGCGAGACGGGGCTGACCGGCATGTGACCAGTCGGTAAGGTCGGTGCCGTGCCGAAGCCGCTCAGCCTTCCTTTCGATCCCATCGCCCGTGCCGAGGAACTCTGGCATCAGCGCTGGGGGCCCGTGCCCTCCATGGGGGCGATCACCTCGATCATGCGGGCGCAGCAGATCCTGCTCGCCGAGGTGGACGCGGTGGTCAAGCCGTACGGTCTGACCTTCGCCCGGTACGAGGCCTTGGTGCTGCTCACCTTCTCCAAGGCGGGCGAGCTGCCGATGTCCAAGATCGGCGAGCGGCTGATGGTGCACCCCACCTCGGTCACCAACACCGTGGACCGGCTGGTGAAGTCCGGCCTGGTCAGCAAGCGCCCGAACCCCAACGACGGCCGTGGCACGCTCGCCTCCATCACCGACAAGGGGCGCGAGGTCGTCGAGTCGGCCACCGAGGACCTGGTCGCGATGGACTTCGGGCTCGGGGTGTACGACGCGGAGGAGTGCGGGGAGATCTTCGCGATGCTCCGGCCGCTGCGGGTGGCGGCGCAGGACTTCGACGAGGGGTGAGCGAGGCTGCCCCTTCGGCGGAGGGCCCGCGCGAAGATCGCTCCGGCCGTCCCGTTACGCTCGTGTCCATGAAACAGAACGTGCTCACCCGCTACCGGGTGATGGCTTACGTCACCGCCATCTGGCTGCTCGTCTTCACGGTGGCGATCATCGCGAAGTACGTCTTCGACACCGGCGACACCATGGTGATCTCCCAGATCCACGGCGTGCTGTTCATCGTCTACGTCGTCTTCGCCTTCGACCTGGGCTCCAAGGCGAAGTGGCCGTTCGGCAAGCTCCTGTGGGTGCTGGCCGCGGGCTGCATCCCGTTCGCCTCCTTCTTCGTCGAGCCGAAGGTGAGCCGCGAGGCCCAGGAGCTGATCGACGCGACCGCTCCGGCGCCCGCGAAAGCCTGACCGGCACGGCACCCCCACCGCCCCGCGCGAAGCGCCGGGCGGTTTGCCATCGACATTTACTAGGACGTCCTAGTAAATTCGAAGCATGGACGCTGACGCGATCGAGGAAGGCCGCCTCCGCTGGCAGGCCCGTTACGACAAGGCCCGCAAGCGGGACGCGGACTTCACCACGCTCTCCGGTGACCCGGTGGAGCCGGTCTACGGGCCGCGCCCCGGCGACACGTACGAGGGGTTCGAGCGGATCGGCTGGCCGGGGGAGTACCCGTTCACCCGGGGCCTGCACCCGACCGGCTACCGGGGCCGCACCTGGACCATCCGCCAGTTCGCCGGCTTCGGCAACGCCGAGCAGACCAACGAGCGCTACAAGATGATCCTCGCGGCGGGCGGCGGCGGTCTCAGCGTCGCCTTCGACATGCCGACCCTGATGGGCCGCGACTCCGACGAATCGCGCTCGCTCGGCGAGGTCGGCCACTGCGGGGTCGCCATCGACTCCGCCGCCGACATGGAGATCCTGTTCAAGGACATCCCGCTCGGTGACGTCACCACGTCCATGACGATCAGCGGCCCGGCCGTCCCGGTCTTCTGCATGTACCTGGTCGCCGCCGAGCGCCAGGGTGTCGACCCGGGCGTGCTCAACGGCACGCTCCAGACCGACATCTTCAAGGAGTACATCGCGCAGAAGGAGTGGCTCTTCCAGCCCGAGCCCCACCTGCGCCTCATCGGCGACCTGATGGAGCACTGCGCCGCCTCCATCCCCGCCTACAAGCCGCTCTCCGTCTCCGGCTACCACATCCGCGAGGCCGGAGCGACGGCCGCGCAGGAGCTGGCGTACACGCTGGCCGACGGCTTCGGCTACGTCGAACTCGGCCTCTCCCGCGGCCTGGACATCGACACCTTCGCCCCCGGCCTCTCCTTCTTCTTCGACGCGCACCTGGACTTCTTCGAGGAGATCGCCAAGTTCCGCGCCGCCCGCCGCATCTGGGCCCGCTGGATGAAGGAGACGTACGGCGCCAAGACCGACAAGGCGCAGTGGCTCCGCTTCCACACCCAGACCGCCGGGGTCTCGCTCACCGCGCAGCAGCCGTACAACAACGTCGTACGGACGGCCGTCGAAGCCCTCTCCGCCGTCCTCGGCGGCACCAACTCACTGCACACCAACGCCCTGGACGAGACCCTCGCGCTCCCCTCCGAGCAGGCCGCCGAGATCGCCCTGCGCACCCAGCAGGTGCTGATGGAGGAGACCGGCGTCGCCAACGTGGCCGACCCGCTGGGCGGCTCCTGGTACGTGGAGCAGCTCACCGACCGGATCGAGGCCGAGGCCGAGAAGATCTTCGACCAGATCAAGGAGCGCGGCACCCGCGCCCACCCGGACGGGCAGCACCCGATCGGCCCGATCACCTCCGGCATCCTGCGCGGCATCGAGGACGGCTGGTTCACCGGCGAGATCGCCGAGTCCGCCTTCCAGTACCAGCGGGCCCTGGAGAAGGGCGACAAGCGGGTCGTCGGCGTCAACGTCCACCACGGCTCGGTCACCGGCGACCTGGAGATCCTCCGGGTCAGCCACGAGGTGGAGCGCGACCAGGTCAGCCAGCTCACCGCCCGCAAGGCGGCCCGCGACGACGCGAAGGTCAGCGCCGCACTGGAGGCGATGCTGGCCGCCGCCCGCGACGGCTCGAACATGATCGCGCCGATGCTGGACGCCGTACGGGCCGAGGCCACGCTCGGCGAGATCTGCGAGTCGCTGCGCGGGGAGTGGGGCACGTACACGGAGCCGCCGGGCTTCTGAGGCCGCTGGGGCGCCGGGGCGTCGGGATCCCGGACCGGGACTCGGCGGCTCGGGAGGCCGCGAGGTCAGGGAGCTCGGGAGCGCCGGAGCCCCCTCGCGAGGTGGTGAGGCCCCGGGCCGGGTACGTACCCGGCCCGGGGCCCTCCCTCAGCCGGGCAGCCCCCGGCAGTACAGGGCGTCCGGCGTGCCCGCGCGCCCGATCGCCGTGGAGAAGGCGATACCCGCCGCGTACTCGTCGGCCCGGCACTGCGCCTTGTGGAAGCCCGTGGCGTAATCCCCGCCCTCGCCGGACGACGGCCGACTGTCACCCCGGTCGTTCCACAGCGTGCGGCCGGGTCCCGCGAGCGCGATCCGGGCCGACGAGCACAGAACGGCCGACACCCGGTCGCCGCGCACGCTGTAGCCGGTCATGAACCGGCCTTCCGCGCACTGGTACTTGGTGAAGCCGCGCGCCCAGTCGGTGGTGACGCCCGCCTCCGATGTCACCCTGACCGGCGCCCCGGGAGCGCCGAGATCCGCGACCCCGGCATCGGTGCACAGCCCGCCCTGGCCGCGCTGGCTGATCCCGATCAGGCGCTGGTCGTCCGGGCAGGTCAGCTTTCTGGCGCCGCTGTCCCAGTCCGCCGCCGCCCGCAGCGAGCGGTTGGCATCCGCGTGGGTGGCCTTGAGCATCGACCAGGTCCGCACCGGTGCGACCGGGCCCTGGCGGCCGGCGGCCGAGGTCAGCGCACGCCACGCGGTGGAGCGCCAGTCGTCGGCGTCCAGGACGCCGCGCCGGGCACCGGCCGCGTCGTAGCGGATCAGGCCCCACTGGTTGCCCCGGTCGTTCTCGTGGAAGCCGACGACGGGCCAGTAGGCGAAGTCGAGGTCGTTCTCGACGAGGAAGTCCACGGTGTCGGTGAACCACGCGCGGTCCCTGGCGTCGGCGTCCTTCGCCACACCGAACTCGCTGATCCACACCGGCGCGGTGAAGTGCCGGTCGGGGGTGTTCGCCACGTAGGCGGAGCTGCGCCGCATCTCGGCGAACAGCTCCGTCCGGCCCAGGTCGCGGTAGCGCGGGTCGCTGGTCTCGCCGATCCCGGTCGCCCCGCTGTGCCGGGGGCCGGTGTAGCCGTAGTAGTGGGCGGCGTAGACCAGCTTGTGGGAGCGCACCAGGGTGTGCGAGAGCGTGGTGACCGGTTTGAGGTGGGGGCGGTCGCGCCAGAAGCCGTCCACCGGGATTCCGGCCCAGTTGATGCCCTCGATCATGATGAGCAGGTCCGGGTTGGCGTCCCTGAGGATGCGGTCACCCGCCTGCTGGGCGGCGGCGGCCCAGTCGTGCGCGTCGCCGAGTCCCCAGTTGGGGTCGTCCCACACGTCGCGGCGCACCTCGTTGCGCAGATCGGCGCCGACCACCCGGGGGTTGGAGCGGTAGCGTGCCGCCAGCAGCAGCCAGTCGTCCACCCATTTCTGTGTGCTCTGGCCGCTGTTCCACCGCTCGCTGCCGTCCACTCCGCAGCACCAACGGCTTTTCGTGCTGTGGTTGTTGAGGATCACCGCGAACCCCGCGTCCGTCAGCGCGCGAACCGCCCGGTCGAAGACCTCCAGCGGACGCAGCCCGTTCAACTCGGGGTTGGCCGTCAGGCCGGAGACCGGCCGGGTGTCGCCGATCATCTCGTTGGAGAAGGGCAGGCGCACGCTGTTCAGCCCGAGCCGCCGGAAGTCGGCGACGATCTCGTCCATCGGCATCCGGTCGAGGCCGAGCGGCGCCCGGTGTCCCACCTCGCCCGCGTGGTTGTTCACCGGGTCGTCCTCCGGTCCCGAGCCGTTCCAGGTGCCGCTGGAGCCGTGCCAGTTACCGGACTTGAGCTTGAAGCGGCGGCCCTCCGCGTCGACGACGTAGCGGCCCCGGGTGCTGAGCGGGGGAGTCCAGGCGGGCAGCGGCGCGGGGTCGGCGGCCGGGGTGGCGGAGCGGGCGGCCGCCCTGTCCTCCCGGACGGTCCCCTCGGGGCGTGCGGTGGCTTGGGTGGGGGCCAGCAGGGCCCCGGTCAACAGGACGACGAGCAGGGCCGGTAGGCGCGTACGCACGGGCGACTCCTCTGGTCGGATGGGGGTCGCCCCGACCCTAGAGCCCAAGTGGTCCGGGTTGAAGAGCCCTTGGCCCTACGCAGCGGGTCCGTCGGTCCGTGCGCCGCGCGGTTCCGGTGGGTCGGCCGGCCTGAACGCCGCACGGCCCCGGCGGGTCAGGCGGTCTGCGCGCCGGACAGTCCCAGCAGCAACAGCGTGGTGAACCCGCTCGCCCACTCGGCGTCCACCGGCTCCGCGCTCACCAGCGTGCGGTGCACCACGGCTCCGGCGATCACGTCGAAGATCAGGTCCGCGTTGCGGGCGGCGGTCGAGGCGTCGTCCTCGTACCGCAGCTCGCCGCGGGCCTGCGCGCGTTCCCGGCCGACGAGCACCAGTCGCTTCTGCCGATCCACGATGGCCGAGCGGATGCGGTGGCGCAGCGAGTCGTCCCGGGTGGACTCCGCGACCACCGCCATCAGCGCCGTCCGGGTCTCCGGCCGCTCCAGCAGGGCGGCGAACTGGAGCACCACGCCCTGCACATCGGCGGCCAGGCTGCCCCGGTCGGGGAGTTCCAGCTCGTCGAAGAGGACGGCCACCGCGTCCACCACCAGCTCGTTCTTGCCCGCCCAGCGCCGGTAGAGGGTCGTCTTGGCGACTCCGGCCCGGGTCGCCACAGCGCCCATGGTCAGCTTCGACCAGCCGAGATCGACCAGGGACGCGCGGGTCGCCTCCAGGATCGCGGCATCGGCGGCAGGAGAGCGGGGACGTCCTGTTCGGACGTTCTGGGGGTCGGTGCGGCTCATGATGCGGCGACCATACCGGCCGGTAGGGAGGTCCGTTCCGCCCCGGGTTCCGTGAGACAGATCACCGGGAGGGCCTGTTCCGGCGGGCCGATCGGCAGTTACGCTACGGGTCGTAGCGTAAGGAAGGCGGCAGACCCGCCCTCCCGTACGCCACGGAACGAACGAGCGACAGCCACCAGGGCCTTCACCGAGGCCCCAGGCGCCGGGTGGGGACCCGGAGCCGCACGGACCGGCCGGATGGGGATCCGGCAGGTCCACCGGGTCTCATCGGGGCCCGTCTCTGTTCCACCGGGGTCTTTCCGGAGCCCCGTCGGGGTTCTTCAGGGCCCCGGGAACCGCCTTCGTCCGCCCGCCCGGCACACCGGCCGGCGCCGCGGACCGGCCCGGTTCCCGTATCGCTTTCCGGAACGGCGTGCTCAGGGGGGAGGATGTACGTATGCAGCCTAGGAACATGTCCATGAGCGGCGTCGTCGACCTCGCCGCTGTCAAGGCGGCCGGTGAGGCCAAGGTCAAGGCGGAGCAGGCCCGTGCGCAGGCCGCCCGTAGCGGAGGCGCCGGTGCCGTGGCGCCCGCCGCCCTGGTGATCGACGTCGATGAAGCAGGCTTCGAGCGCGATGTCCTGCAGCGCTCCGCCGAAGTACCCGTCGTCATCGACTTCTGGGCCGAGTGGTGCGAGCCGTGCAAGCAGCTCGGCCCGCTGCTGGAGCGCCTGGCCGTCGAGTACAACGGCCGCTTCCTGCTGGCCAAGGTCGATGTCGACGCCAACCAGATGCTGATGCAGCAGTTCGGCATCCAGGGCATCCCGGCGGTCTTCGCCGTCGTCGCCGGGCAGGCCCTCCCGCTCTTCCAGGGCGCGGCCCCCGAGGCCCAGATCCGCGAGACGCTGGACCAGCTGATCCAGGTCGGCGAGGAGCGGTTCGGGCTCACCGGGATCGCCGTCGACCCGGACGCCTCGCCGGACGCCGTCCCGGCCGAGGTGCCGGCCGGCCCGTACGACCACCTGCTGGAGGCCGCCGCCTCCGCTCTCGACGCCAACGACTTCGGCGGCGCCGTACAGGCGTACAAGAACGTGCTCGCCGACGATCCGGCCAACCCGGAGGCCAAGCTCGGCCTGGCCCAGGCGGAGCTGCTCGCGCGCGTCCAGACGATGGACCCGAACGCGGTCCGCAAAGAGGCGGCGGACAACCCGGGCGATGTGGCCGCGCAGGTCGCCGCCGCCGACCTGGACCTGGTCGGCGGCCATGTCGAGGACGCCTTCGGCCGGCTCGTCGAGGCGGTCCGCCGCACCACCGGCGACGACCGGAACACCGCCCGGCTCCGGCTGCTGGAGCTCTTCGAGGTGATCGGTCCGGACGACCCCAGGGTCACCGCCGCCCGCACCGCGCTGGCGCGCGTGCTGTTCTGACCGCGAGCTGATCTTCTCCGCTCGCGAGCCGATTGTTCCGATGTGACAAGACGGCCGTGATGCCCTCCGGGTATCGCGGCCGTTTTGCCGTCCGAACGCTAAGAGTCACCGCCCCTTTACCAAAACTTGACAATGGAACCAAGTGTTACTGGCAGTAAGTCGCCGAGGTCGCTCTGTCCTGTTTCCGTCAAGTTTCCCGCCATTCTCATGTCCCTTTCGTGCCACCCTGTGTGGCCGCATGATGTCGCCCCGTCGCGCCACGGTTATCGGGCCGTTACTGGCAAGTAACGACCCCCCTTGTGTCACGGCGCCGAATGGACCACGATCGGCCACGCTCGGTCCCATACCTTCGGCCCGGTCTCCAGCCGGTGCCGAGGGGCCTGTTGGGTCCCCACCGAGTGGGTCGGCGGCAGTGTCCGCCGGCTGTGGACAGGGGGGTTCCCGCCGACAGGCGGGGCCTGTCCGACCGGCTGTACACACCGTGCAGCCAGTGGTTGTCGCTCGGGGGTGAACGCCGGTGCAGCGGATGCGGTCCATGCCTCCGCCCGCGGGCGCTCTCCTTCCCGAGGACGTAGCACTTCTCCCATCCCAGGACGGGTTTCCCGCCCGCCCGGAGATGTACGTCCGAGAAGAAGGAGCAAGTTATGAGTTCCCAGGTTCGCGGTGGGACGAGATGGAAGCGTTTCGCCCTGGTGATGGTGCCCAGCGTCGTCGCCACGGCGGCAGTGGGCGTCGGTCTCGCGCAGGGCGCCCTGGCCGCGTCCTTCGCCGTGTCCGGCCAGAGCTTCAAGGTCCGCACCGACAAGCTGGTGGGCGAGGACTTCGTCCAGTACGGCAGCGTCGCCGTCGGTAAGGACCTCAAGGGCAACGAAGCCGCGCACCCGGTCGCGGTCTCGGGCTTCAGCAAGGCCACGATCACCAACATGTGCCAGTCGGTGGTCACGCCGGAGGTGCCCTTCGGCATCGGCAGCGTCAGCCTGCAGCTGAAGGCCGGTACGAACCCGGACAACCCGGTCGTGGCGACCAACCTCTACCTGGACGTCGCGCAGCTCGACGCCGATGCCTACTTCGAGAACATCGACATCGGTGTCGCGGCCGGTTCCGTCGGTGCGCCCGGCATCCAGCCCGGGACCGAGAAGGGCGTCAACCCCAACGGCTTCGCGCAGCGGGCCAAGAAGGCCACCCTGACCGACGTGGAGCAGACGGCGTGGGCGACCACCGCCGGCACCTTCAAGCTCAGCAACCTGAGCCTGAAGCTGCACAAGGGCGTCAAGGAGTGCTTCTAAGCGCTCGCCCGGGTGGCCGGGACGCCCCGCGCGGGCCTTCCGGCCGCCCACCCTTTCTCTTCTCACCGCAGTACCGGTTCCAGGGAGCTGTTTTCCATGAGCCCCGAGTCCACAGGGCAGAACGAGCACAACCTCACCGTCTACCGGCGGGGATTCCGTACCTGGCGGGGTAACCGGCCGTTCTGGGCGGGTCTGTTCACCATGCTGGGCGGTGTGCCCATCGCCTACTTCCCGTACGCCGATCTCCACCTCGGCAACATGACGCTGGCGATGTCCACCACCGCCGGTGCCGGGTCCCTGATCATCGGGGTCCTGCTGATCACGCTGGGCCTGACGATGTGGTTCCACTCCATCGTCCGGGTCTTCGCCGGGGTCGCGGCCATTCTGCTCGCGCTGATCTCCATACCCGTCGCCAACATCGGCGGCTTCGTGGTCGGGTTCCTGCTCGCGCTCATCGGCGGAGCCCTGTCCATCTCCTGGGCGCCGGGCGAGCCGCAGCCGGACGAGGCGGCCCCGCAGGGCGCCCCGATGCCGCTGGACAAGCAGCAGCCGGAGAGCGGGTACGCCCCAGAGGGCGCCCCGCACGGCGCGGCCGTCCCGCAGCAGCCGGCGGGTGACCACGACGCGGTGTCCGGCTACGACGGGGGGACCCACCGTGCGGGGTGACGAGCAACAGCAGCCGAACGCGTACGCGGACGAAGTCCTCCCGGTACGCAAAGGGCCCCGCCACGCGGCCCCCAAGAAGTCGCTGCTGACGAAGCTGCACATGCCGAGCGGCAAGAAGGCGCTCGCGCTCGCCGCGATGCCGACCGCCGTCTTCGTCGGCATGGGCCTCACGCCCAAGCTCGCCATGGCCGACGGCAACCCCGACATCCCCTTCGCCCCGGGCCCGTGCGTCACCCGGTCCGACGAGCCCGATCCGTCCGCTTCCGAGTCCCCGAAGGCCACCCCGACCCCGTCGGCGACGCCCACGGACGAGCCGGACCAGGACAAGGGCGAGGAGCCGGGCCAGGGCGACGGCGCGACCCCGAAGCCGACGGAGGGCGGTGCGGCCACCGAGGACCCGGCTGCCGACGAGAAGCCGGACCCGGCTGCCGACGAGAAGCCCGCCGACGAGCCGAGCCCCACCCCGACGCCCACCAAGTCGAAGAACCCGCTCGACCCGCTGGGCCTCGGCGACGCGCTCAAGGACCTCTTCGACCCGGACAAGGGCAAGGACGAGTCCGAGGAGAAGCCCGAGGCGACGGCGAGCCCGTCCCCGAGCCCCACGGCCGACACCCCGAAGCCGGCCGACAAGCCGAAGGCTCCGGAGAAGGAAGCGCCGAAGGACGCGGAGAAGGACCCCGCGAAGGAGAAGGCGGACAGGACGGCCGACGCGATCCGCGAGGCCGCCGAGAAGGCGGGCAAGGACGTCAAGGAGCTCGACGACGACGTCAAGGGACTCGACCCGAAGAAGGACGAGGACATCCCCGACGGCGCCAAACCGCGCTTCCCCTGCCCCGAACCCGACCCGGAGGCACTCGCCGCGGCGTCCCTGGAGCCCGGCATCCCGCTGCTCCCGGCCGACCCGTGGGTCCTGGAGTCCACGCTGCTCACGCTCAACGGCCTGGACTACAAAGGCATCGTCGAGGTGAAGAAGGCGGACGGCTCCATCAAGAAGGTGCTCAAGTTCACCGCGAGCTCCATCGACATCAAGGACCTCCACCAGCTGACCGTCGGCCCGGCGGGCACGACCGGTCATGTGAAGTCGCGTCCGGGCTCCACGTCGACCATCCGCAACGGCACGGTGACGATGTACACGGAGGAGCTGAAGGGCAACCTCTTCGGCCTCATCCCGATCACCTTCAACCCGCAGACCCCGCCGCCGCTGAACGTGCCCTTCGCCTTCTTCACCAAGGTGAAGGTCGTCCAGGCAGGCCAGTTCGGCGGCTCGCTCAGGGTCCCGGGCCTGCGGAACTACCTGGAAGGCGGCAAAGGCTAGCCGCCGCCACCTGATCCCGTCCGGGAGCCGCACAGAGCCGTGGGCTGTACCCCTCGTGTGGGGTACAGCCCACGGTCGTACGACGGGGGAGCGGCGAACTAGCCCTCCCCGCCACCCAGGTGGTGCACCCGCACCATGTTCGTGGTGCCCGGGATGCCGGGAGGCGAGCCGGCCGTGATGACCATCGTGTCGCCCTTGGTGTAGCGGTTCAGCTTCAGCAGCTCCGCGTCGACCAGGTCGACCATCGCGTCGGTGTTGTCCGCGTGCGGGACGACGTGCGACTCGACGCCCCAGCTCAGGGCGAGCTGGTTGCGGGTGGCCTCGTCCGTGGTGAAGGCCAGGATCGGCTGGGCCACGCGGTAGCGGGAGAGGCGGCGGGCGGTGTCGCCGGACTGGGTGAAGGCGACCAGCGCCTTGCCGTCCAGGAAGTCCGCGATCTCGCAGGCCGCGCGGGCCACCGAGCCGCCCTGCGTACGGGGCTTCTTGCCGGGGACCAGCGGCTGGAGGCCCTTGGAGAGCAGCTCCTCCTCGGCGGCGCAGACGATCTTCGACATCGTCTTGACCGTCTCGATCGGGTACGCGCCCACCGACGACTCGGCGGACAGCATGACCGCGTCCGCGCCGTCCAGGATCGCGTTGGCGACGTCGGACGCCTCGGCGCGGGTCGGGCGGGAGTTGGTGATCATCGACTCCATCATCTGGGTCGCCACGATCACCGGCTTGGCGTTGCGGCGGCACAGCTCGATGAGGCGCTTCTGCACCATCGGGACCTTCTCCAGCGGGTACTCCACCGCCAGGTCGCCACGGGCCACCATCACACCGTCGAACGCCATGACGACGCCCTCCATGTGCTCGACCGCCTGCGGCTTCTCCACCTTGGCGATGACGGGGACCCGGCGGCCCTCCTCGTCCATCACCTTGTGGACGTCCTTGACGTCGTCGGCGTCCCGCACGAAGGAGAGGGCGACCAGGTCGCAGCCCATCCGCAGCGCGAAGCGCAGGTCCTCGACGTCCTTCTCGGACAGGGCCGGGACGTTCACCGCCGCGCCGGGCAGGTTGATGCCCTTGTGGTCGGAGATGACACCGCCCTCGATGACGATGGTCTTGACCTGCGGGCCGACGACCTCGACGACCTTCAGCTCGACGTTGCCGTCGTTGATCAGGATCGGGTCGCCCTTGGCGACGTCGCCGGGCAGACCCTTGTAGGTCGTGCCGCAGATCGACTTGTCGCCCGGGACGTCCTCGGAGGTGATGGTGAACTCGTCCCCGCGGACCAGCTCGACCGGGCCCTCGGCGAACTTCGCCAGGCGGATCTTCGGGCCCTGGAGGTCGGCGAGCACGCCCACCGCGCGGCCGGTCTCGGCGGCCGCCTTGCGGACACGGTCGTAACGGCCCTGGTGTTCCTCGTGGGAGCCGTGACTGAAGTTGAAACGGGCCACGCTCATGCCGGCCTCGATCAGAGCGACGAGCTGCTCATGGGAGTCGACGGCGGGACCGAGGGTGCAGACGATTTTGGAACGGCGCATGAGGCGGATCCTATCGGTTTGTTTCGATGCGGAATATTCCGTCTGGTGGAAGATACAAAAGGGCGCGGAGGCGCTCAGTTGTCGACCTCTCCAAGGCCCCCGGATCAGGACGAACCGGGCCCCTCGACGAGCGCGAACGTCTGGTCGGCGATCTCCAGCTCCTCGTCCGTCGGCACCACGGCGACCGCGACCCGTGCGTACTCCGGCGAGATCAGCCGCGGCTCCCCGGACCGTACGGCGTTGAGCCCGGCGTCCACCGCGAGGCCGAACTCCTCCAGACCCGCGATGGCAGCCTCCCGCACCGGGGCCGAGTTCTCCCCGACCCCCGCCGTGAACGCCACCGCGTCCACCCGGCCGAGCACCGCCGCGTAGGCGCCGATGTACTTCTTCAGCCGGTGGATGTAGATGTCGAAGGCGAGCGCGGCCCGCTCGTCGCCCTCCTCGACCCGGCGCCGGATCTCCCGCATGTCGTTGTCGCCGCAGAGTCCGACCAGCCCGCTCCTCTTGTTGAGCAGGACGTCGACCTCGTCCGTCGACATGCCCGCCACCCGCTTGAGGTGGAAGACGACCGCCGGATCGATGTCCCCGGAGCGCGTACCCATCACGAGCCCTTCCAAGGGGGTCAGCCCCATGGAGGTCTCCACGCACCGCCCGCCCGCGACCGCCGAGGCGGAGGCGCCGTTGCCCAGGTGCAGCACGATGACGTTGACGTCCTCGGGGGCCCTGCCCAGCAGCTCGGACGTCTTCCGCGAGACGTACGCGTGCGAGGTGCCGTGGAAGCCGTAGCGGCGGATCCGGTGCGCGTCGGCGGTCTCCACGTCGATCGCGTACCGCGCGGCCGCCTCCGGCATCGTCGTATGGAACGCCGTGTCGAAGACCGCCACCTGCGGCAGGTCCGGCCGCAGCGCCTGTGCCGTACGGATGCCGGTGATGTTGGCCGGGTTGTGCAGCGGGGCGACCGGGACGAGGCGCTCGATCTCCGTCAGCACCTCGTCGGTGACCACCGTCGGCGCGGTGAACCGCAGCCCGCCGTGCACCACCCGGTGCCCGATCGCGGCGAGTTCGGGGGAGTCGAGGCCGAGGCCGTCGGCCGTCAGCTCCTCGGCCGCCGCCTTGAGCGCCGCGTCGTGGTCGGCGATCGGGCCCGTACGCTCCCGGGGCTCGGCCCCGCCGCCGGCCAGCGGGGTGTGCACCAGGCGGGAGGTCTCCTCGCCGATCCGCTCGACCAGACCGGAGGCGAGCCGTGAGCGGTCGCGCATGTCGAGCAGCTGGTACTTCACCGAGGACGAGCCGGAGTTGAGGACGAGGACGCGATGCGGTTCCACAGGGGCTGCCGTGCTTTCGTGATCGGGGGCGGGGTTCGTCATGCGGGGCGCTCCTCGCCCTGCGCCTGGATCGCCGTGATGGCCACCGTGTTGACGATGTCCTGGACGAGCGCGCCCCGGGACAGGTCGTTGACGGGCTTGCGCAGACCCTGGAGCACCGGGCCGACCGCCACCGCGCCCGCCGAGCGCTGCACGGCCTTGTAGGTGTTGTTGCCGGTGTTCAGGTCCGGGAAGATCAGGACCGTGGCCTGGCCCGCCACCTCCGAATCCGGGAGCTTGGTCGCCGCGACGGACGGCTCGACGGCCGCGTCGTACTGGATCGGCCCCTCCACCCGCAGCTCGGGCCGCTCGGCCCGCACCCGCTCGGTCGCCTCGCGCACCTTGTCGACGTCGGCGCCGGAGCCGGAGGTGCCGGTGGAGTACGAGAGCATCGCGATCCGCGGCTCGACGCCGAAGCGGGCCGCGGTCACCGCCGACTGGACCGCGATGTCCGCGAGCTGCTCGGCGTTCGGGTCCGGGTTGACCGCGCAGTCGCCGTAGACGAGCACCTTGTCGGCCAGGCACATGAAGAAGACGGACGAGACGATCGAGGCGTCCGGCTTCGTCTTGATGATCTCGAAGGCCGGACGGATGGTGGCGGCCGTGGAGTGCACCGAGCCGGAGACCATCCCGTCGGCCAGGCCCTCCTGCACCATCAGCGTGCCGAAGTAGTTGACGTCGGACACCACGTCGTACGCGAGTTCCACCGTCACCCCGCGGTGCGCGCGCAGTTCGGCGTACCGCTCGGCGAAGGCCTGGCGCAGTTCGGAGGTGTGCGGGTCGATGATCTGGGTCTCGGCGAGGTCGATGCCGAGGTCGGCGGCCTTCTTGCGGATCGTGTCCACGTTGCCGAGGAGGGTCAGGTCGCAGACGTCCCGGCGCAGCAGCACGTCCGCCGCGCGCAGCACGCGCTCCTCGGTGCCCTCGGGCAGGACCACGCGCTTGCGGTCGGAGCGGGCCTGCTCCAGCAGCTCGTGCTCGAACATCATCGGCGTGACCCGGCCGCTGCGGGCCACCGAGATCCGCTCCAGGAGCGCGCCGGTGTCGACGTGCCGCTCGAAGAGGCCGAGCGCGGTCTCCGCCTTACGTGGCGTCGCCGCGTTCAACTTCCCTTCCAGCGTGAAGAGTTCGGCCGCCGTGGGGAACGAGCCACCGGCCACCGAGACGACCGGGGTCCCGGGAGCGAGGCGTGCGGCCAGCGTGAGTATCTCCTCGCCCGGTCGCTCGTTCAGGGTCAGCAGGATGCCGGCGATGGGCGGCGTTCCGGCGCTGTGCGCGGCCAGCGACCCCACCACCAGGTCCGCGCGGTCCCCGGGCGTCACCACCATGCACCCCGGCGTCAGCGCGTTCAGCAGGTTCGGCAGCATCGCCCCGCCGAAGACGAAGTCCAGCGCGTCGCGCGCGAGCCCCGAGTCGTCGCCGAGCAGCACCGTGCCGTCCAGCGCGGCGGTGATCTGGGCGACCGTCGGGGCGGAGAGCGCCGGGTCGTCCGGCAGCACCGAGACGGGCACCGGCAGCCGGGCCGCCAGCCGCTCCGCTATCACCGACCGGTCCTCCGGCGCGACCCGGTTCACCACCATCGCCAGCACATCGCAGCCGAGGCCGGCGTAGGCGCGGTACGCGTTACGGGTCTCGGCGCGCACGGACTCCGCCGTCTGGCCCTTGCCGCCGACGACCGCGATCACCGAGGCGCCGAACTCGTTGGCGAGGCGCGCGTTCAGCGCCAGCTCGTCCGGGAGCTGGGTGGCGGCGAAGTCGCTGCCGAGGACGAGCACCACCTCGTACTCCCGGGCCACCTGGTGGAAGCGGTCCACCAGCAGCGAGACCAGCTCGTCGGTCCCCTTCTCCGCCTGCACGGCGGAGGCCTCGTGGTAGTCCAGGCCGTAGACGGAGGAGGGGCTCTGCGAGAGCCGGTAGCGGGCCCGCAGCAGCTCGTAGAGACGGTCGGGCCCGTCGTGGACAAGCGGGCGGAAGACCCCGACCCGGTCGACCTGGCGCGTCAGTAGCTCCATGACTCCGAGCTCGACGACCTGCCGGCCGTCCCCCCGTTCGATCCCGGTCACGTACACACTGCGCGCCACGCGTGCTCTCCCGTCGTTGTGCGGTGCCGCGACCCGCGGTCCGTCCGGGGCGTGGGGGATCCTCCCCGCGCTGTCCCCGGCGCTCCGAGGGGTGCGGCCATTGGCCTGCATTGCCTCTTGACGATACCTGCGCGGGCCGCTATGCCGCCCGCCGGAGGATTTCGGCCCCCGAGCGCCTCCCCACCACTCCCGGATCGCTGCCCCGGCCCGGCCGAAAGCGCGGGGTCCGTGCCGGGCGTGGGACAATCGAGCTGGTTCAGGGCAGGGGGGCCGCCTCGGTCGGCCTCCTGGAACAGCGCGACTAACGAGCAGGAGACACACCTCGATGCGCATCGGCATTCTCACCGCGGGCGGCGACTGCCCCGGCCTGAACGCAGTGATCCGGTCGGTCGTCCACCGGGCCGTCGTGGGCCACGGCGACGAGGTCATCGGCTTCGAGGACGGCTTCAAAGGGCTGCTCGACGGCCACTTCCGCCCTCTCGACCTCAACGCGGTCAGCGGCATCCTCGCCCGCGGCGGCACGATCCTCGGCTCGGCGCGCCTGGAGCGCGACCGGTTGCGCGAGGCCGCGGAGAACTGCGAGGAGCTGGCCCGGCGTTACGGCATCGACGCACTGATCCCGATCGGCGGCGAGGGCACGCTGACGGCGGCCCGGATGCTCTCCGACGCGGGCATGCCGGTGGTCGGCGTCCCGAAGACCATCGACAACGACATCTCCGCCACCGACCGGACCTTCGGCTTCGACACCGCCGTCGGCGTCGCGACCGAGGCCATAGACCGTCTCAAGACGACCGCCGAGTCCCACCAGCGGGTGATGGTCGTCGAGGTCATGGGCCGCCACGCGGGCTGGATCGCGCTGGAGTCCGGGATGGCGGGCGGCGCCCACGGCATCTGCCTGCCCGAGCGCCCCTTCGCGGTCGACGACCTGGTCAAGATGGTCGAGGAGCGGTTCGCGCGCGGCAAGAAGTTCGCCGTCATCTGCGTCGCCGAGGGCGCGCACCCGGCCGAGGGCTCGATGCCGTACGCCAAGGGCGCGATCGACCAGTTCGGCCACGAGCGCTTCCAGGGCATCGGCAACCGCCTCGCCGTCGAGCTGGAGACCCGGCTCGGCAAGGAGGCCCGACCGGTCATCCTCGGCCACGTCCAGCGCGGCGGCACGCCCACCGCGTACGACCGGGTCCTCGCCACCCGCTTCGGCTGGCACGCCGTGGAGGCCGTCCACCGCGGCGACTTCGGCCGGATGACCGCCCTGCGCGGCACCGAGATCGCCATGGTCCCGCTCGCGGACGCGGTCACGCAGCTCAAGACCGTCCCGCTGGACCGCATGTACGAGGCGGAGTCGGTGTTCTAGAGCCGTACGGCGAGTCCCGTACGGGTCCTACACCCCCGCCGTCCGCCAGAACTGGTCCACCACCCGGGCCAGGAACGCCCGTCCCGCGTCGCCCGTCGACCCGGACCGTTCCTGGCCCGTGCTGCTCCAGCTCAGCGTGGAGACCATCAGGGCCTGGTAGTCGGCGTGCAGCTGCTCCAGCACGTCCTGGATCTTCGCCCGGTCCAGCGGGACCACCTTCGCCACCGGGCGGACGTACGCCTGCCAGCGCGTGGTGACCGCACTCGTCAGCAGTTCGGCCAGCTCCTCGTCGCGGCCGGTCGCCGTGAGGAACTGGGCCGGTGACAGGCCGAGCGCCCGGCACAGCGCGGCGGACTGCCGCTCGTTGCCCTTCCAGCGCCCCGTCTCCTCCATCCGCAGGTACGAGGCCCCGGTCATCCCGAGCTGCCGCGCCAGGTCGTCCACCGCGAGCTCCCGGCTCATCCGGTGCTCGCGCAGGGTGGCGGCGGCGGCCAGCAGCTCGCCCGGCGCGCACCACAGGACACCGGCCAGGGCGGTCAGTTCACGTTCGCCGGGGGTCGCCAGACCGCGTTCCCAGGCGATGACGGTCTCGGCGGGTATCCGCAGCCCGTACTGGGCGGCGAGGCCGTAGGCGACATGTCCGGGAGCCATCCCCAGTGCCTCGCGGAGGCGGCGCGCGGCGGGGGCGTTGAAGGGCGGGGTGGGGTGCACGGCCCCACCGTAGAAGTCCATTTCCGTCCTGGCTACGGTCTGTTCTGTACAGAACACGCTTCGTAGGAACCTCCTAGTGCGAACCGGGCGGGCGGTACGCAATCAAGGGCCCCACCAGCGCTTTCCTTACCGCCGGTATTCCACCCCCACTGCTTCTGCGCGCCCTTGCGGCAAGCGCTTGCGGTATGTTTTCGGCGGTGGGCCTCAGCGACCGCCGGCCAGCCAGCGGTAGTGGAGCTCAGGTCGGCCGACCTGCCCATAATGTGGACGCCGCGCCGCGCTCCCGACGGTCACCAGGTGCTCCAGATAGCGGCGCGCGGTGATCCGCGAGATCCCGAGCCGCTCGCCGGCGGCCGCCGCTGTCACGCCTTCCGCCGACTCCCGCAGAACCCGGGTCACCGCCTCCAGGGTCGGCCCGCTGAGCCCCTTCGGCAGGGCGGCCGGCTCGGTGACCCGCAGCGCGCCCAGCGCCCGGTCCACCTCCTCCTGCCCGCTCGCCTCACCCGCGGCGCCCCGGAACTCGGCGTACCGCGTCAGCCGGTCCCGCAGCGTCGGGTAGGTGAACGGTTTCAGGACGTACTGGACGACCCCGAGCGACACCCCCTCCCGCACCACCGCGAGGTCCCGCGCCGAGGTCACCGCGATCACGTCCGCCCCGTGCCCGGCGGCCCGCAGCGAGCGCAGCAGTCCGAGTCCGTGGCCGTCGGGGAGATACAGATCCAGCAGGAGCAGGTCGACCGGGGTGCGCTCCAGCACCCGTACGGCCTCCGCGCGGGTGTGGGCCACGGCGGCCACGGTGAAGCCCGCCACCCGCTCCACGTACATCTGGTGCGCGTCGGCGGCCACCGGATCGTCCTCCACCACCAGCACCCGGATCACGCGGTCACCTCCGTTGCGGTACGGTCCCCGAGCGGCAGCCGTACGGTGAACCGTGCCCCGCCCTCCGGCGCCCGGTCCAGCTCCACCGACCCGCCGTTGCGGTGCGCCGCCTGCCGCACCAGCGCGAGGCCGAGCCCGCGCCCGGCCCCGTGCGTCGACCAGCCGCGCCGGAACACCTCGTCCGCCTCCTCCGGCCCGATGCCCGCCCCGCTGTCGGAGACCCGCAGCAGCAGCTCCCGGCCGTCGGCGAGTGCGGTCACGGTGACCCGGGCCCGCCCGGCCCCACCCGGCGAAGCCGTACGAGGCGCCGGCACGGCCGCCACCGCGTCGCCGTCCGATGCCGCCTCCACCGCGTTGTCGATCAGGTTGCCGAGGATCGTCACCAGGTCCCGCTGGGGCAGCGAGTCGGGCAGCGCGCCGTCGTCGATCAGGCTGTCCTCGGCCAGCTCCAGCTCCACCCCGCGCTCGTTCGCCTGGGCCGCCTTGCCGAGCAGCAGCGCGGCCAGCACCGGCTCCTCGACCGCGCCCACCACCCGGTCGGTCAGCACCTGCGCCAGCTCCAGCTCCGCCGTCGCGAACTCCACCGCCTCCTCCACCCGGCCCAGCTCGATCAGCGACACCACCGTGTGCAGCCGGTTCGCCGCCTCGTGGGCCTGCGAGCGCAACGCCTGCGTGAAACCGCGCTCGGAGTCCAGCTCACCGGTGAGCGCCTGGAGCTCGGTGTGGTCCCGCAGGGTCACCACCGTGCCCCGGTGCTCCCCGCCCACCACCGGACGGGTGTTGACGACCACCACGCGCTCCGCCGTCAGGTGCAGCTCGTCCACCCGCGCCTCCGACGCCAGCAGCGCCCCGGTCAGCGGCGCGGGCAGCGCCAGCTCGTCCACGGTCCGGCCGAGCGCCTCCCTCTCCGGGTCGAGCCCCAGCAGTTCGCGCCCGGCGTCGTTGACCAGCGCGATCCGCCGCTGCCCGTCCAGCATCAGCAGCCCCTCGCGCACCGCGTGCAGGGTGGCCTGGTGGTAGTCGTGCAGCCGGCTCAGCTCGGCCGCGTTCATGCCGTGGGTGTGCCGCCGCAGCCGGGCGTTGATCACGTACGTACCGATCCCGCCGAGCGCCAGCGCCCCGCCCGCCGCCAGCGCGAGGGCGCCGAGCTGCTCGCGTACCTGCGAGGAGACCCGGTCCACGGTGATGCCCGCGCTGACGAGCCCGACGATCCGCTCTCCGTCGCGGACCGGGGTGACCACGCGTATCGACGGGCCGAGCGTGCCGGTGTACGTCTCGGTGAAGGTCTCCCCGGCGAGCGCCTCCTCGGTGTGGCCGAGAAACGTCTCGCCGATCTGCGACGCGTCCGGGTGCGTCCACCGCTTCCGCTCGGTGTCCATGATCGTGACGAAGGCGATCTGGGTGTCCCGGCGCACCTGCTCCGCGTACGGCTGGAGCACGGCGGACGGGTCCGGGGTGCGAATGGCCTCCCGTACGGAGGGGGAATCGGCCACCGCCAGCGCCGCCGCCCGCACCTGCCGGGCCGCGGTCTGCTCGGCCTGCGCGGAACCGGAGACATAGGCGAAGACCGCGCATCCGGCCACCACCGCGGCGATCAGCACGACCTGCATGGCGAAGAGCTGGCCGGCCAGGCTGCGGGGACGGGTACGGGGGAGGCGCATGCCCCACAGTCTGCCTCGCCGGAACACCTGGCCCCCAGTGGCTCGAAAGCGCCCGTGAACGATATGAACGCAAGGGTGACCGGGGTCACAGGGCGGTGGATAGTCACCGGAGCCCCCAGGGACGGGGGTGCACACCCCCTGACCGAGCCGAGGAGCCCCACGATGGCCGTGGCAGCCAAAAAACGGGACCGTACCCATTACCTGTACATCGCCGTGATCGCCGCCGTGGCGCTCGGCATCCTGGTGGGCTTCGCGGCCCCCGGGGTGGCCGTCGAGCTCAAGCCCATCGGCGCCGGCTTCGTGAACCTGATCAAGATGATGATCTCGCCGATCATCTTCTGCACGATCGTGCTGGGCGTCGGCTCGGTCCGCAAGGCGGCCAAGGTCGGCGCGGTCGGCGGCCTGGCACTCGGCTACTTCCTGGTGATGTCGACCGTCGCGCTCGCCATCGGCCTGCTGGTCGGCAACTTCCTGGAGCCCGGCTCCACCCTCCACATCACCGAGGCGGCCCGCGCCGCCGGGGAGAAGCAGGCGTCCGGCGCCAGCGAGTCCACGGTCGACTTCCTGCTCGGCATCATCCCGACCACCATCGTCTCCGCCTTCACGGCGGGCGAGGTGCTCCAGACGCTGCTGGTCGCACTGCTCGCGGGCTTCGCGCTCCAGGCGATGGGCTCGGCGGGCGAGCCGATCATCCGCGGCATCACGCACATCCAGCGGCTCGTCTTCCGCATCCTCGCCATGATCATGTGGGCGGCGCCGGTCGGCGCGTTCGGCGCGATCGCGGCGGTGGTCGGCGAGACCGGTCTCGACGCGCTGAAGTCCCTGGCCATCATCATGATCGGCTTCTACGTCACCTGCGGTCTCTTCGTCTTCGTGGTGCTCGGCGCGATCCTGCGCCTGGTCGCCGGGGTCAACCTGCTCGCGCTGCTGAAGTACCTGGGCCGCGAGTTCCTGCTGATCCTCTCCACCTCCTCCTCCGAGTCCGCGCTGCCGCGGCTGATCGCGAAGATGGAGCACCTGGGGGTCAGCAAGCCGGTCGTCGGCATCACCGTGCCGACCGGCTACTCCTTCAACCTCGACGGCACCGCGATCTACCTCACGATGTCCTCGCTCTTCATCGCCAACGCGATGGGCGACCCGCTGAGCGCGAGCGAGCAGATCTCGCTCCTCATCTTCATGGTCATCGCCTCGAAGGGCGCGGCCGGCGTGACCGGCGCGGGCCTCGCGACCCTGGCGGGCGGGCTCCAGTCGCACCGCCCGGAACTCGTCGACGGCGTCGGCCTGATCGTCGGCATCGACCGCTTCATGAGCGAGGCCCGCGCGCTGACCAACTTCGCGGGCAACGCGGTCGCCACGGTCCTGGTCGGCCACTGGACCAAGGAGATCGACAAGGAGCGGGTGGGCCAGGTCCTCGCCGGACAGATCCCGTTCGACGAGCGGACGTTGGTCGACGACGGCCATGGCGCCCCGGCCGACTCCACCGAGGTCCCCGAGCCGCGCGAGAAGGCGGCCGAGCCCGCCAAGGTCTGACGGGCGCATCCAAGCCACGGCGACATCCCCCCACACCAAGGACACCTGTATCCCCCGGTACGGGTGTCCTTGCCCGGCCCCCGCGCGAGCGGCGGCCACAGGCGAGGGCCCCGTTCCGCATCACCCCCGACGCGGAACGGGGCCCTCGTGCGCGGCCCGGAGGGCTCAGGCCCTCACGCGGGCCGGAACCACACCGTCGCCAGCGGCGGCAGCGTCAGCGAGATGCTGGACGGGCGGCCGTGTGCGGGGACCGCCTCCGCCTTCAGCGGCTCCTCGTTGCGTACGTCGCTGCCGCCGTACCGGTCCGCGTCCGTGTTGAGGACCTCCACCCAGCCCTCCGTCCCGGTCTCCGGCACCCCGAGGCGGTAGTCGTTGCGGACCACCGGGGAGAAGTGCGAGACCGCGAGGAGCGGCGAGCCGTCCGCGTCGTAGCGGAGGAACGCGAAGACGTTGTCCTCGGCCGCGCCGCCGTCCACCCAGCTGAACCCCTCCGGGGCCGTGTCACGCTGCCAGAGCGCGGGCACCGCGCCGTACACCGCGTTCAGGTCGCCCACCAGGTTCCGCACCCCGCGGTGGTCGCCGGAGGCCTCGTACGCCGGGTCCAGCAGCCACCAGTCCGGGCCGTGGACCTCCGACCACTCGGCGCCTTGGGCGAACTCCTGGCCCATGAAGAGGAGTTGCTTGCCCGGGTGGGCCCACATGAAGCCCAGGTAGGCACGGTGGGTGGCGCGCTGCTGCCACCAGTCGCCGGGCATCTTCGCCACCAGCGCCCGCTTGCCGTGCACCACCTCGTCGTGCGAGATCGGTAGCACGTAGTTCTCGCTGTACGCGTACACCATCGAGAACGTCATCTCGTTGTGGTGGTACTTGCGGTGCACCGGCTCCTTCGCCACGTACAGCAGCGAGTCGTGCATCCAGCCCATGTTCCACTTCAGCCCGAAGCCCAGGCCGCCGCTGTCGGTGGGCCGGGTGACGCCGTCCCAGGCGGTGGACTCCTCGGCGATGGTGACGACCCCGGGGTTGCGGCGGTAGACGGTCGCGTTCATCTCCTGGAGGAAGGCGACCGCGTCCCAGTTCTCGCGCCCGCCCTGCTCGTTGGGCGACCACTGGCCGTCCTCGCGGGAGTAGTCGAGGTAGAGCATCGAGGCGACGGCGTCGACCCGCAGCCCGTCGATGTGGAACTCCTCGCACCAGTACGTGGCGTTGGCGACCAGGAAGTTACGCACCTCGGTGCGGCCGTAGTCGAACTCCAGCGTCCCCCAGTCCGGGTGCGCCGCGCGCTGCGGGTCTTCGTGCTCGTACAGCGGGCGCCCGTCGAACTCGGCCAACGCCCAGTCGTCGCGCGGGAAGTGGGCCGGGACCCAGTCCATGATGACGCCGATGCCCGCCCGGTGCAGGGCGTCCACCAGGAACCGGAAGTCGTCCGGGGTGCCCATCCGGGAGGTCGGGGCGTAGAAGCCGGTGACCTGGTAGCCCCAGGAACCGCCGAAGGGGTGCTCGGAGACCGGCATCAGCTCGACGTGCGTGAAGCCGAGGTCCTTGACGTACGAGGGGAGCTGCTCAGCCAGTTGACGATAAGTCAGGCCCGGCCGCCAGGAGGCGAGATGGACCTCGTAGACGGAGAAGGGGGCCTCGTGGACCGGGCGGTCGCCCCGGTGCGCCATCCAGTCCGCGTCCCGCCACTCGTGGTGCGCGGCGGTGACGATGGAGGCGGTCGCGGGCGGCACCTCGGTGCGGCGGGCCATCGGGTCGGCCCGGACCGTGTGCGAACCGTCCGGGCGGCAGATGTCGTACTTGTAGAGCGCGCCCTCGCCGACCCCGGGCAGGAACAGCTCCCACACCCCGGTCGAGCCCAGCGAACGCATCGGCGTGCCGGTGCCGTCCCAGTAGGTGAAGTCACCGCTCACCCGCACCCCGCGCGCGTTCGGCGCCCACACGGTGAACCGGGTCCCGGCCACGCCCTGGTGGACCATCGGCTCCGCGCCGAGCGCCCGCCACAGCTCCTCGTGGCGGCCCTCCGCGATCAGATGCAGGTCCAGGTCGCCGAGCGAGGGCCAGAAGCGGTACGGGTCCTCCACCTCGATGCTGTTGTCGTCGTACGCGACCTGGAACCGGTAGACCGGGACCTCCTTCACCGGCAGCACCCCGGAGAAGAACCCGTCCCCGTCGTCGTGCAGTTCGGCCCGCACGTCCTCCGCCAGCACCGTCACCGAGCGGGCGAACGGGCGCAGCGCCCGGACCAGCACACCGCCCGGGATCGGACGGGCGCCGAGCACGGAGTGCGGGTCGTGGTGGTCACCCGCCAGCAGCCGGCCGCGGTCGGCGAGGTCCAGGGCCGGTGCGGGACGGGCGCTCGCGTCGCCGGCCTGCCGGGGCAGCGGCGGGACGGCCGCCGCACGCTTGGGGCGGGCGCGCTTGGCGGGCGCGGGCTCGGTCGTCGTCGCGGCGGCCTCGACTGCTTCCGCCGTCTCCGCGGGTACGGGCGCGGGCGCGGTCTCCACGCTCACGGCTTCGGGTACGGCTTCGGCGGTCTTGCGGGATCCCTTGCGGGACGGCTTGCGGGCGGTCACGGGGACTGCCTCCTCTGGGAGTTCGGAGGGCGGAGGGGAGATACGGGGAGTGGGGGCTCAGGCCGCGGCGGACTGGGCCAGGCGCTGGATGGCGGCCATCGGGACCGGCAGCCAGTCGGGGCGGTGCCGGGCCTCGTACACCACCTCGTACACCGCCTTGTCGGTCTCGTGGGCGCGCAGCAGCTCCGGCTCGCCGCGCGGATCGCTGCCCGAGGCGAGCGCGTACCCCTCGCAGTAGGCGGCCCGGCAGCGCGCCGCCCACTCGGGGTTCCACGGGCGGTGCGAGCGGGCCGCGTAGTCGAAGGAGCGCAGCATGCCCGCCACATCGCGGACCGGCGGTGACGGGCGGCGGCGCTCGTCCAGCGGGCGGGCCGGTTCGCCCTCGAAGTCGATCAGCGACCAGAAGCCGTCCGGGGAGCGGAGCGCCTGGCCGAGATGGAGATCGCCGTGCACCCGCTGCTGTGCCCAGCCGCCGCCCCGGTGCCCGAGCGCCGTGACGGCGTCGAACGCGGTGCGCAGGGCCGGGACGTACGGAGTCAGAGCGGGCACTGCCTGGGCGGCGGCCTCCAGGCGCTGGGTCATCTGCGCGATCAGCTGCCGGGTCTGCGTCCCGTGCAGTGGCGGGGTGGGCAGGGCCGCGGCGAGCGCGGTGTGCACCTCGGCGGTGGCCCGGCCGAGCGCCCGCGCCTCCGGGACGAAGTCGCGGCCCGCCGTGAGCCCGGTCAGGGCGAGCTGCCAGCCGTCCCGGGCGCCGTGCAGGAACGGCTGGAGGACACCGAGGGTGAGCGGTTCGGGGCCGGGGGCCTCGAACCAGGCGATCGGGGCCGGGACGCGTTCGCACCCTTCGCGGGCCAGGGCGAGCGGCAGCTCCAGATCCGGGTTGGTGCCCGGGAAGACCCGGCGGAAGATCTTGAGGATGTACGCATCGCCGTAGACCAGCGAGGAGTTGGACTGTTCGGCGTCCAGCACCCGGGGCGGCAGCCCGGCCGGGATCGCGGCGGTCCGCTCGAAGCGGAGCGAGCCCAGCGTGCCGGGACGGCGGAACCGTTCCAGCAGGAGGTCCGCCAGCCGTGGATCGTGCAGCGCGTCGTAGACGGTCCGCCCGGCCAGCGGTCCGCGCTCCACCCGGCCGATCAGCGCTCCGGCGAGCGTGGTCGGCAGCGTACTCCGTACGCCGATCAGGATCTGGTAGCAGTCGTCCGCCGGGTGGTCCGACGGCGACGGCTGCTGGGCCCGGACCAGCAGATGGAGCAGGCCGGGTCCGGCGCTGCCGTCCAGTGGCAGCATCTCGGTGGCCGCGACCAGGGCGAAGCCGGTGACCGGCCGGCCCTTTCCGGCGAACCACCGCTGCCGGGGCAGCCATTCATGGAGCAGGGGGGCGAGGGACGGCAGCAGGGCGCCGTCCACCGTACTGCTGTGGGTCGCGCTGTTCCTCGTGCTCTTCGCCAGGGCGACGTGAGTGGATGCACGCTCCGACATGGCATCGCGTCCTTTCCCCGGGCACACAGGATGCGAAGAGTGTCCCGGATTGCGGCAATGGCTGTCCGGCTGTGCGGGACGTGTCGGGAGAGGAAGGTGCTTACGGACTCGAACGGCCGAACCGTGAGGAGCTGCCGGGAAGCCCGGTACGGGACGGGTGCCCCGTGCGGGACGGCGGAAACCGTCCCGCACGGGGCGGCCGCCGGATCAGGCCGGCGGCGCGTCCTTGCGCAGCCGGAACCAGTAGAAGCCGTGACCGGCCAGGGTCAGCAGGTAGGGCCACTGGCCGATGGCCGGGAAGCGTACCCCGCCGATCAATTCCACCGGATGACGTCCGGCGAACGATCGGAGGTCCAGTTCCGTCGGCTGCGCGAACCGCGAGAAGTTGTGCACGCACAGAACGAGGTCGTCCTTGTACTCGCGGGTGAACGCCAGCACCGCCGGGTTGGAGGACGGCAGCTCGGTGTACTCGCCGAGCCCGAAGGCCGGGTTCTGCTTGCGGATCTCGATCATCCGCCGCGTCCAGTGCAGCAGCGAGGACGGCGAGGCCATCGACGCTTCCACGTTGGTGACCTGGTAGCCGTAGACCGGGTCCATGATCGTGGGGAGGTAGAGCCGCCCCGGATCGCTGGAGGAGAACCCGGCGTTGCGGTCGGGCGTCCACTGCATCGGGGTGCGTACGGCGTCCCGGTCGCCCAGCCAGATGTTGTCGCCCATCCCGATCTCGTCCCCGTAGTAGAGGATCGGGGAGCCCGGCAGCGACAGCAGCAGAGCGGTGAACAGCTCGATCTGGTTGCGGTCGTTGTCCAGCAGCGGGGCCAGGCGGCGGCGGATGCCGATGTTGGCGCGCATCCGCGGGTCCTTGGCGTACTCCGCGTACATGTAGTCGCGCTCTTCGTCCGTGACCATTTCGAGGGTCAGCTCGTCGTGGTTGCGCAGGAAGATGCCCCACTGGCAGTTCTTCGGGATCTCCGGGGTCTTCGCCAGGATTTCGGAGACCGGGTAGCGGCTCTCCCGGCGCACCGCCATGAAGATGCGCGGCATGACCGGGAAGTGGAACGCCATGTGGCACTCGTCGCCGCCCGCCTCGTAGTCGCCGAAGTAGTCGACGACGTCCTCCGGCCACTGGTTGGCCTCGGCGAGGAGCACGGTGTCCGGGTAGTTGGCGTCGATCTCCTTGCGGACCCGCTTGAGGAAGTGGTGGGTCTCGGGGAGGTTCTCGCAGTTGGTGCCCTCGCGCTGGTAGAGGTAGGGCACCGCGTCGACCCGGAAGCCGTCGATGCCCAGGTCCAGCCAGAACCGCAGGGCGGCCATGATCTCTTCCTGCACGGCCGGGTTCTCGTAGTTGAGGTCCGGCTGGTGCGAGAAGAAGCGGTGCCAGTAGTACTGCTTGCGGACCGGGTCGAAGGTCCAGTTGGACGTCTCGGTGTCGACGAAGATGATCCGGGCGTCCTGGAACTGCTTGTCGTCGTCGGCCCAGACGTAGTAGTCGCCGTACGGCCCGTCCGGGTCGGTGCGGGACTGCTGGAACCACTCGTGCTGGTCGCTCGTGTGGTTCATGACGAAGTCGATGATGACGCGCATGCCGCGCTGGTGCGAGGCGTCCACGAACTCGACGAAGTCGGCGAGGTCGCCGAACTCCGGCAGGACCGCGGTGTAGTCGGAGACGTCGTAACCGCCGTCGCGCAGCGGCGACTTGAAGAACGGCGGCAGCCAGAGGCAGTCGACACCGAGCCACTGGAGGTAGTCCAGCTTGGCGGTGATGCCCTTGAGGTCGCCGATTCCGTCGCCGTTGGAGTCCTGGAAGGACCGGACGAGCACCTCGTAGAAGACGGCGCGCTTGAACCAGTCGGGATCGCGGTCCTTGGCGGGAGTGTCCTCGAACGTGTCGTGGACAGGCTCATTGACGATCATGGTGTGGGTGACCCTCCGGTCGGCGGGGACGGTCGCAGGACGGCGATGTGCGCGGGCGTGGTGCCCGGCTCCAGGCGCACATAGAAGGCCCTGCCCCAGTGATAGGTGTCGCCGGTGAGCTCGTCGCGCACCGGTACGCGCTCGTGGCCCTGGAGGCCGAGCCGCTCCATGTCCAACGAGACCGTGGCCTCCTGGGTGTGGTGCGGGTCGAGGTTCACGACCACCAGAACGGTGTTCGAACCCGAACGCTTGCTGTAGACGATCAGCGACTCGTTGTCGGCGTGGTGGAAGTGGACCTCGCGCAGCTGCTGGAGTGCGGGGTTACGTCGTCGGATCCGGTTCAGCGAGGTGATCAGGGGCGTCAGTGTGCGGCCCTCGCGCTCCGCCGACTCCCAGTCCCTCGGCCGCAGTTCGTACTTCTCCGAGTGCAGGTACTCCTCGCTCCCCGGCTTGGCCGGGGTGTTCTCGCACAGCTCGAACCCCGCGTAGACGCCCCAGGACGGGGCGAGGGTGGCGGCGAGCACGGCCCGTGCCTCGAAGGCCGGGCGGCCGCCGTGCTGCAGGTAGCCCGGCAGGATGTCCGGGGTGTTCACGAAGAAGTTGGGCCGCATGTACGAGGCGGCCTCGCCGGACAGCTCCGTGACGTACTCGGTCAGCTCCTGCTTGGTGTTCCGCCAGGTGAAGTACGTGTACGACTGCTGGAACCCGACCGCGCCCAGGGTGTGCATCATCGCCGGGCGGGTGAACGCCTCCGCCAGGAAGACGACGTCGGGGTCGGTGCCGTTGATCTCGGCGATCACCTTCTCCCAGAAGACCACCGGCTTGGTGTGCGGGTTGTCGACGCGGAAGATACGCACCCCGTGGTCCATCCAGAAGCGCAGGATGCGTACCGTCTCCGCCACCAGACCGCGCATGTCCTTGTCGAAGGCGATGGGATAGATGTCCTGGTACTTCTTCGGCGGGTTCTCGGCGTACGCGATCGAGCCGTCGGGGCGGTGGTGGAACCAGTCCGGGTGGTCCTTGACCCACGGGTGGTCCGGGGAGCACTGGAGCGCGAAGTCCAGCGCGATCTCCATCCGGAGGTTGCGGGCCACCTCCACGAAGTGGTCGAAGTCCTCCAGAGTGCCCAGCTCCGGGTGGATCGCGTCGTGCCCGCCGTCCGGCGAACCGATCGCCCACGGCACGCCCGGATCGTGCTCACCGGGCGTCAGGGTGTTGTTCGGGCCCTTGCGGTGGGTGGTCCCGATCGGGTGGATCGGAGGCAGGTACACGACATCGAACCCCATGGCGGCGACCGCCGGCAGCCGCTCGGCCGCCGTCCGGAACGTGCCGCTGACCAGCCGCGTCTCCGCGTCCGGCGAGGTGTCGGCCGGGTCCACCGGCACCCGCCTCGCACCCTCCGAGCGCGGGAACAGCTCGTACCAGGAGCCGTACAGCGCACGTTCGCGCTCCACACGCACCGCCAGCGGCTTGGAGCGGGTGACCAGTTCGCGCAGGGGGTGGCGGCCGAGGACCGCCTCGGCGGCCGGGGTCAGGGAGGCGGCCAGCCGGGCGGCGGGGGAGTGCGCCGTGTCGCGCAGCGCGTCCACCGCGGCCAGCACCGCCTCGCGGCCGTTCTTCTTCGGTACGCCCGCGGCGGCCCGCTCCAGCAGCGCCGCGCCCTCCGCCAGCACCAGATCGGTGTCGATACCGGCCGGGATCTTGATCGCCGCGTGGTGGCGCCAGGTGGCGACCGGGTCGCTCCACGCCTCCACCGTGTACGTCCAGCGGCCCTCGGAGTCCGGCGTGATCTCGGCCCCCCACCGGTCGGTGCCCGGGGCCAGCTCGCGCATCGGGGTCCACGGTCCCACCCGTCCGCTCGGATCGCGCAGGACGACGTTGGCCGCCACAGCGTCATGGCCTTCGCGGAAGACGGTGGCGGTGACCTGGAAAGTCTCACCGACGACCGACTTCGCCGGCCGTCTGCCGCAGTCGACGAGGGGACGGACGTCCAGGACGGGAATACGACCGATCATGGAATCACCTGGGGGCTGGAGGAGCTCGGTGTGCGGGGGTGACGGCATGGACGCGGAGGACCGACCGCGCGTACCGCGATGATGGGGATCTGTCCTTTGTAGCTGCTCAGCTGTCGGCTGACGGGCTGTGGGCATGGCCGCTCCTGTCCGCGTTCACCCGAATGGCACTCGAACGGGTGGGTCACGGGGGTTTCGCGCATGTTTCGGATGCACTGGGGAGGGTGTGCGGGCCGGGTCGTGCTGCGTACAGGGAAGTGCCGGGAAGGAACCGGGAAGCACCGGGAAAGCCTTCCCCAGGTTCACTCCCGGGAAATCCGGCGCTGTGTTAACTACTCGGTCGTAACCGCTCGGTCGGGTCCGGGGCAGGGCCCGGTGGCGCCCGGCGTACGCCCCACGGCGTACGGGAGACCGAAGCGCCCTCACAGGTTCCGGATACCCGCTCTGCGGCGCCACACGGCAGCCTTCCCTGTGTCAGGAAGGTCCACAAGGCTGCGTACGGGAAGGAAATCGGCCAAACCCGCAGGTGAAGGGTGGGGTGGGGAAGGGTGTGCGGTGCCGGTGGGGTTCGTGTGGGAGGCGTGCGCGGGCCGTCCTCGGCTCCGGTGAGCCGTCCACGCGCCGTGGCAGGCCGCCACGGACGGCCGCTACCGTCAGGGGTGACGGAAAGGACGCACACCGTGGTGCGTCCCCTCGGATGCGCAAGTCCCCTGTAAAGGTGGAGTACGTGAAGGCCATTCGTCGATTCACCGTGCGTCCTGTCCTCCCCGAACCCCTCCGACCCCTCCACGACCTCGCGCGCAACCTGCGCTGGTCGTGGCACACCGAGACCCGCGAGCTGTTCCGGTCCGCCGACCCCGAGGGGTGGCGGCCCGCGGACGCCGACCCCGTACGGCTGCTCGGCTCCCTGACCGCGGGGCGCCTGGCCGAACTGGGCCGGGACGAGGAGTACCTGGGCCGCCTGGCCGAGGCCTCCGCCGATCTGCGGGAGTATCTGGACGGCCCCCGCTGGTACCAGGAACAGCAGGCCTCCGGAGCCGAACTCCCGTCCGCCATCGCCTACTTCTCACCCGAGTTCGGCGTCACTGCCGCACTGCCGCAGTACAGCGGCGGCCTCGGCATCCTGGCCGGGGACCACCTCAAGGCCGCCAGCGACCTGGGCGTCCCGCTCATCGGCGTCGGCCTGCTCTACCGGCACGGCTACTTCCGCCAGAGCCTCTCCCGTGAGGGCTGGCAGCAGGAGCACTATCCGGTCCTGGATCCCAACGAGCTCCCGCTCGACCTGGTCCGCGAGGCCGACGGCACTCCCGCCCGGGTGGTGCTGGCCCTGCCCGGCGGACGCTCGCTGCACGCCTGTATCTGGCTGGCCCGGGTCGGCCGCGTCCCGCTCCTCCTGCTCGACTCCGACGTCGAGGAGAACGCGCCGGGCGAACGCGACGTCACCGACCGGCTGTACGGCGGCGGCAGCGACCACCGCCTCCTCCAGGAGATGCTCCTCGGCATCGGCGGGGTGCGCGCCGTGCGCACCTGGTGCCGGCTCACCCGGACCCCGGAGCCGGAGGTGTTCCACACCAACGAGGGCCACGCCGGCTTCCTCGGCCTGGAGCGCATCCGCGAACTGGCCTCCGACGGGCTCGACTTCGAGGCAGCCCTCGAAGTGGTCCGCGCCGGAACCGTGTTCACCACCCACACCCCGGTGCCCGCCGGGATAGACCGCTTCGACCGGCAGCTGATCGCCCGCCACTTCGGCGACGACGGCGAGCTGAGCGGCGTACCCGTGGAGAAGATCCTGCCGCTCGGCCGGGAGACCTACCCCGGCGGCGAGCCCGAGCTGTTCAACATGGCGGTGATGGGGCTCCGGCTCGCGCAGCGCGCCAACGGCGTCTCCACCCTCCACGGGGCCGTCAGCCGGGAGATGTTCTCCGGGCTCTGGCCGGGCTTCGACCCGGCGGACGTGCCGATCACCTCGGTCACCAACGGCGTCCACGCACCGACCTGGGTCGCTCCGGAGGTCTTCAGCCTCGGTGCCGGACAGGTCGGCACCGGCCGCGCCCACCAGGTGCTGGCCGGCGGACCGGTGGACGGCGAGGCCTCCTCGCCGCAGGCGGGCACCCCGCGCCGCTGGGACGCGGTGGGCGGGATCGGCGACCAGGAGATCTGGGAGCTGCGCCGTGAGCTGCGCGGCCAGCTGGTGACCGAGGTCCGGCGCCGCCTCTACGCCTCCTGGCGCAGGCGCGGCGCGGGCACCGCCGAGCTGGGCTGGATCGACGGCGTCCTCGACCCGGACGTCCTCACCATCGGCTTCGCCCGCCGCGTCCCGTCGTACAAGCGCCTCACGCTGATGCTCCGCGACCGCGACCGGCTGCGGGAGCTCCTCCTGCACCCGACGCACCCGATCCAGATCGTCGTCGCCGGCAAGGCCCACCCGGCCGACGACGGTGGCAAGCGGCTGGTCCAGGAGCTGGTGCGGTTCGCGGACGACCCGCGGGTGCGCCACCGCATCGTCTTCCTGCCGGACTACGGCATGGGCATGGCGCAGAAGCTCTACCCGGGCTGCGACGTCTGGCTCAACAACCCGCTGCGCCCGCTGGAGGCGTGCGGCACGAGCGGGATGAAGGCGGCGCTCAACGGCTGCCTCAACCTGTCGGTGCGCGACGGCTGGTGGGACGAGTGGTTCGATCCGGACTTCGGCTGGGAGATCCCCACCGCCGACGGCTCGGCGGTCGACGAGGACCGCCGCGACGAGCTGGAGTCCAACGCGCTGTACGCGCTGATCGAGGACCGGGTCGCGCCGCGCTTCTACGACCGGGGCGCCACGGACCTGCCGGACCGGTGGATCGAGATGGTCCGCTCGACCCTGGTCACCCTGGGGCCGAAGGTGCTGGCGGGGCGGATGGTGCGGGAGTACGTGGAGCGGCTCTACGCGCCCGCCGCGCAGTCCCGGCGGGCGCTCGGCCCGGCGGTGGCGCGGGATCTGGCGGAGTGGAAGGCGAAGGTCCGGGCGGCCTGGCCCGAAGTCTCCGTCGACCATGTGGAGTCGGTCAGCGGCACCGTGGCGGGCGGCTCGGCGGAGCTGGGGGCGACCCTGTCGCTGCGGGTGCGGATCGCGCTCGGCGGCCTGGACCCGGACGACGTCGAGGTGCAGGTGGTGGCGGGCCGGGTCGACTCTGCCGACGCCATCGCGGACGCCCAGGTCTTCCCGCTGAAGCCGGCGGGCGGCCATGACCTGGAGGACCGCTGGCTCTACGAGGGCCCGCTCGCCCTGGACCGGACGGGACCGTACGGCTACACCGTGCGCGTCCTGCCCTCGCACGAACTGCTGGCCTCCGGAGCAGAGTTGGGACTGCTCGCGGTACCGAACGAGGCTACGGGTGAGGGCGCGGGCGTGCTGATGCGCTGAGCGCGCGCCGTACGGCGACGTGGCGAACGGCCCGGCAGGGGAGCAGAACCCCTGCCGGGCCGTTCGGTCATGTGGTGGAGCGGTGGTGCCCAGGGTGTGGCGTGGTGGATCAGAAGGTGAGCTTGAAGCTGTTGATCCGGCCGGTGTCCGAGCGGTACACGTCCTGGACCCTCAGCTTCCACTCCCCGTTGGCCACCTTGGACGAGGCGTTGACCGTGTAGGTCGCCACCACGTTGTCCGCGGAGTCGCTGGAGGAGGAGTTCTTCAGGCGGAAGGTGCCGCCGTCCGGGGCCACCAGGTCGATGACCAGGTCACCGCGGTAGGTGTGGCTGATGTTGACGTCGACCTTGAGGGCGCTCGGCGCGTTGCCCGCGATGCCGGTGACGTTGACCGCGCTGGTGACGGCCGCGCCCGCGTCCGGGATGTTCACGGCGGTGTTGTTCTCGAAGACCTTGCCACCCGGGTCGCCGCCGCCGGGGCGGGTGCCCACGTTGATGGCGGCCCAGGCGTTGGCCACGGCGGTGTACTCGGGGCTGGTGGCGCCGTACAGCTCACTGGCGACCGCGAGCGTGCCGGTGCGGGCGGCGGCGTAGTTGGTCGTCGAGGTGAACTTGGTGGTGAGCGCCTTGAACCAGATCAGCGACGCCTTGTCCCGGCCGATGCCGGTGACCGGCAGCCCGTCGGAGGTCGGGGAGTCGTAGCTGACGCCGTTGATGGTCTTGGCGCCGCTGCCCTCGGAGAGCAGGTAGTACCAGTGGTTGGCCGGGCCCGAGGAGTAGTGCACGTCGATGCTGCCGATGCCGGAGTACCAGGCGTCCTTGGAGCTGCCGTCCTTGCTCGGCTTGTCCATGTAGCGCAGCGGGGTGCCGTTGCCACGGATGTCGATCTTCTCGCCGACCAGGTAGTCGCCCTGGTCCTGGGAGTTGTTCGCGTTGAACTCGACGGCGGCCGCGAAGATGTCGGACGTCGCCTCGTTGAGGCCGCCGGACTCACCGCTGTACACCAGCTTGGCGGTGACCGAGGTCAGGCCGTGGGTCATCTCGTGGGCGGCCACGTCGATGGAGGTCAGCGGCTTGACGTTGCCGGCCCCGTCGCCGTACGTCATGCAGAAGCAGCTGTCCTGCCAGAAGGCGTTGACGTAGTTGTTGCCGTAGTGGACCCGGGAGTACGCGCCGACGCCGTCACCGCGCAAGCCGTTGCGGCCGTGCACGTTCTTGAAGTAGTCCCAGGTGAGCGCGGCGCCGTAGTGGGCGTCGGCGCCGGCCGTCTCCAGGTTCTGCGGGGTGCCGTTGCCCCACACGTCCGTAGAGTTGGTGAAGAGCGTGCCGGTGCCGGAGGTGCCCCGGTTGAGGTTGTACGTCTTGTGGTTGCCGCGCGCGGTGTCGGTCAGGGTGTACGAGGGCGCCGTGCCCAGCGTCACCTGGCCGCTGTACTGGGTGTTGCCGGTCCCGTTGTGGACGGCCTGCCACTCGTACAGCTTCTCGCCGGTCGCCGCGTCGGTGACGACGTGCAGCTCGTTCGGGGTGCCGTCGTGCTGGAGTCCGCCGACGACCGTCTCGTAGGCGAGCTTCGGGGAGCCGCTGCCCAGCCAGACGACCTTGCGCGGCGCCTTCTCCGCCTTCGTCGCCTTCGAGCCCTCGGTCTTCGCCGCGCCGAGCGCCTGCTTCTCGGCGGCGGCCGGGGCCACGTCGGCGGTGAGGCCGACAGACTTCAGCTGCGCGGTGGTCGCCTTCGACGCCTTGACGACGCTCAGGGTCTTACCGGCCGTCGTCTCCTGGACCACGAGGTCGCCGCCGAGGACGGGGAGCCCGTCGAGGGTGCGCTCGTAGCGGGTGTGCGTGGTGCCGTCCCGGTCCTGGACGACATCGCGGACGACGAGCTTCTCCATGGCGCCGAGACCGAGGGCCTTGGCGGTGGCCGCCTTGGTGGCGTCGGCCTCGCTGAGGAGCGCGGCGCGCTGGGCCGGGGAGAGCTTGGCGGGGAGCGAACCCGGGTCGGCCTTCGTGCCGGCGGTGATCCCGCCGGCCGGAGCGGCCGAGGCCGGGGTGGCGGTGGCGGCGCCGGACTGCAGTCCGACGGCGATCATGGCTGCTGCGGCTATCAGAGCGCCGGTCGCGGTGGCGCGACGGCTGGGCGTGGATCTCACGCGGACTCCTTCTGCGAGGGGGGTTACCCGGCGGCGCTGGATGGGCCGTCCGGGACAGTGCAGGCGGTGCGCAGAACGGGGTGAAGAGTGTCAGCAGACCCGTAGGCCTGTCAGGAGCGCGTCAACAACTTGGCCGGAATTCGTTCGTTGCCGGAGAGGTCGTGTTCGTTAAGCGGACGTTTCGCCGATCATTACCGCAGTGTTGCCGGAGTATGGGAAGGCCTGTGTTCACAGGGTGGGCACAGGTTCGGTGCGCGACGGGCACATGCGGGCGGCGCGCCCGGAAGCGGTTACAGCCCACCTGGTGAGACGGGGGCGGGTTCTGGCCAGATCCCGCCAGCGGAACGGGGTGGTCCGGCGCGACGGTCCTGGCGGGGTGCTCCGGAGGGGGGCTCCGGCGGGGTTCTTTGGTGGGGGCGCGTGCGCCGGGTCGGTGTGCTCAGGCCGGGGGCGCGTCCGTCGGATAGACCGCGTCGAGGAGTCCTCGCACGAACCGGTCCAGGTCGTCCAGTCCCGCCGCCGCCAGCGTGTCCGGCCCGCCGCCCAGCAGGTGCGGGATCGCCGCGTGCAGCGCGAGCGTGACGGTGGCCGCCCGCTGCGGGGTGACGGGTAGTCCGGCGGAGCGCTGGGCCGCCTCGAAACCCGCGAAGTCGTCGCTCGCCATCGGGTCGAGGAGCGCGGAGAGCCAGGGGCGCCGGGCCGCCTCCGCCTGGAGCTCCAGGTAGGCGAGCAGGCGTGGGCGGCCCGGTCCCGCGACGTTCTCCAGAAGGGTGCGGAACAGGGCGGTCAGCGCCTCGCGGTCGGCGGGGCCCGGCCCGGCGGCGAGCCGGGCGGTGAGCGCGAGGTACTGCTCCACGCAGCGCTCGGCCACCGCCCGCAGCACCGCGTCCCGGGTCGGGAAGTAGTTCTTGGTGGTCCCGTCCGGCACCTCGGCCGCCCGGTCCACGGCCCGGTGGGTGAGGCCGCGCCCGCCCTCCTCGGCCAGGACGGCGACGGCCGCGTCGCGCAGCCGGTCACGCCGCTCCGGATTCATGGCGCGCTCCCTCGGTCCCGTACCGCTGCGGTGTTCTCGACACTTGCGGATGCTACCCCAGGCGTGGTACCACGGGTGTGGTGGTTGATGCGCACCGGCCGGACGAGCTTCGGGAGTACGGCATGACACGGCGTACGGGAACAGGGGCAGGGGGCGCCCGGACGGTGACCGTCGTCGGGGCGGGCGTTGGTGGCCTGGCCGCCGCGATCGGGCTGCGGCGGGCGGGCTGGTCGGTGACCGTGCTGGAGCGCCGCACCGAACTGGAGCGGTACGGCGCCGCGTTCGGCATCCACCCCACCGCGCAGGCGGCGCTCGACCGGCTCGGCGTCGGGGAGGCTCTGCGCCGCCACGCGGTCCCCTACCGCGACGCGCACATCCGCACCCCCGACGGCCGCACGCTCGCCCGCCTGCCGCTGGAGCGCATCGAGAAGAAGGCGGGCCGCCCCGAACTCCTCATCTCCCGGCCCTACTTGGTCGACGCGCTGCTCGCGGGCCTGGATGCCTTCGGGGACGTACCGGTGAGACTCGGGGAGGCCGTCACCGAAGTGGGCGCCCTGGCCGCCGGGTCGGACCTGGTGATCGGCGCCGACGGTATCCGCAGTGCCGTACGTACCGCCCGCTTCGGCGACCGCAGCGGCCCGCGCCCGGTCTCCACGGTCGCCTGGATCGGCATCGCCGGCTTCGAGAGCCCCGTCCACGGCGAGACCTGGGGCAGCGGCCGCTTCTTCGGGCTGACCCCGGTGGAGCCGGGCCGCACCAACTGGTACGCCACCGTCCCCGAGGCCACCACCGCCGACGAGTTGCGCGCCTCCTTCGCCGGCTGGCACGACCCGATCCCGCGCATCCTGGACGCCACCGACCCGGAGACCTGGATCCGGTACGAGATGCGCCATCTGTACCCGGCGCTGCCGTCGTTCGTCTCGGCCGACGCCTCGGCGGGCCGCGTTGCGCTGGTCGGCGACGCGGCGCACGCCATGACGCCCAACCTGGGGCAGGGTGCCTGCACCGCGATCCTGGACGCGGACGCCCTGGCCCGCGCGGTCACCGCCGCGCCCCCGGGCCCCGCCGGGCTCGCCGCCGCTCTGCGCGCCTACGACCGCGAACGCCGCCGCAGCGCCCAGCGCACCGCCTTCGCCTCCCGGACCCTGCACCGCTTCATGTCCACGGAGCGGACCCGGCTGCGGAATGGGGCGGTGCGGCTGCTGCCGGGGTGAGGGAGCGGCCGATAGGCGTGCAATGTGGTTTTTCTGTGTGCGAACTGTGTGCCGCCTCACACGATTCGGCCGTCTGCCGGGTACAACCCTTCACCATCCGAGGCGGTCACACCCATTGGCCTCACCCGTGTCTCCTGTTCGCTTTCGATATGCGATACCGGACGGCCTTCCCCGCCTTCGGGCCGTCGCAGCGGCCCCGGACTCCCCAGAGGACCTCGCCCCATGAAGATCCGCCGCGCTCTGGCCGTCGCCGCAGCGACCGCTGTTCTCGCCCCGGTCACCCTGCTCTCCTCCCCGGCCGCCTTCGCGACCTCGAGCCCCACCCCGGAGGCGACCGAGAGTGCCACCGCGCCGGAGGAGTCCGAGACGCCGGCCGCCGAGGAGGAGACGGAGACCGCTCCCACGCCCGAGGGGGAGCAGTCCGCCTCCGAGGAGGGCGAGGAGAGCGAGGAGAAGCCTCCGGCCGAGGAGGAGCAGGAGAAGCCCGCGGGCGAGGAGGAGAACCAGGAGGAGAAGACCGAGTCCCCCTCCGCCACCCCGCCGACCCCTGCGCCGTCCGTCACCGCGCCCAGCGACATCTGCAACGACACGGATGAGGCGAAGACCGACAAGAACCTGCTCACCTCGCTCTCCGGGCTCCCCTCCAAGATCGTCGCCGGCAGCGGCTTCCACGGCTTCGAGCTGAACGTGGAGAACAAGGGCGACAAGGCCTACCAGCGGGTCGACCTCGGCCTCTTCGCCGGGCTGATCGACATCGACAGCGGGCAGGAGGCCAACGGCCACCTCACGGTCCAGTTCAAGGACCCCGAGACCGGTGTCTGGACGGACATCTCCCTCGACCAGGACGACGAGGTCGCCGGCTACATCGGCTACACGGACATCCGCGCCAAGGAGTCCTTCTCGATCGACCTGCGCCTCAGCGTCGACAAGAAGGCGCCCAAGGGCATCGGCTACGCCATCGTCATCGGCCTCTACGCCGACGAAGAGGGCAACTGCGTCTCCTCCGACGGCCAGGCGTTCTACGAGTTCGACGTCCTCGCCGCCGGTGCCGACGCGGGCGAGCCCAACGAGGCCGAGCCCCAGACGGGCGGCAAGAAGCCGGTCCCGGTCAAGCCCGTCGGCAACACCGAGATCAAGCCCGAGGGCACCCTCGCCCAGACCGGCTCGGACTCCAACCTGCCGGTCATAGCGACCATCGGCGGCGTGGCGATCCTCGCCGGCGCCGGCGTCGTCTTCGCCCTGGGCCGCCGCCGCACGGCCGGCGCCACCGCCTGACGTACGTACGGGATGTGAACGCGCCCCCTGCCCCGGTCCGGGCAGGGGGCGCGCCTGTGCGGTGGTGACCCCTCGGGCGTAACAGGCTGTCGGCCGGACACCCCCTAGACCAGGCTGTCCTTCCACGTCCGGTGCAGCCCCGCGAACCGTCCTGTCCCGCCGATCAGTTCGGCCGGCGTGCCGTCCTCCACGATCCGGCCGCCTTCCATCACCAGCACCCGGTCCGCGATCTCCACGGTGGAGAGGCGGTGGGCGATGACCACCGCCGTGCGGCCGTGCAGGACCGTGTCCATGGCGCGCTGCACCGCCCGCTCGCCGGGGATGTCCAGGGAGCTGGTCGCCTCGTCCAGGATCAGCACCGCCGGGTCCGCCAGCAGGGCGCGGGCGAAGGCCACCAACTGGCGCTGGCCCGCCGAGATCCGGCCGCCGCGCTTGCGTACGTCCGTGTCGTACCCCTCGGGCAGCGCGGCGATGAAGTCGTGCGCGCCGATCGCCTTCGCCGCCCGCTCGATCTCGTCCGGCGTGGCGTCCGGGCGGCCGATCGCGATGTTCTCCGCCACCGTCCCGGAGAACAGGAACGCCTCCTGCGTCACCATCACCACGCCCTTGCGCAGCTCGGCCGTGGACAGGTCCCGCAGGTCCACGCCGTCCAGCAGGACCCGGCCGTCGGTCGGGTCGTAGAACCGGGCCAGCAGCTTGGCCAGCGTCGACTTGCCCGCGCCCGTGGAGCCGACGACCGCCACCGTACGGCCCGCCGGGATGCGCAGGTCGAAGGCGGGCAGCACCTCGCCGCCCGTACGGTAGGCGAACCGCACGCCGTCGAAGACGACCTCGCGGCCCGGCAGCTCGCCGGAGCGGGCGGGCAGCTCCTTCGGGTCCGCCGGCACCGGGACCGTCGGGGCCTGGGCCAGCAGGCCCGCGATCTTCTCCAGCGAGGCCGCCGCCGACTGGTAGGAGTTGAGGAACATCCCGAGCCGGTCGATCGGGTCGTACAGCCGGCGCAGGTACAGCACCGCCGCCGCCAGCACGCCGAGCGCCAGCGTCCCGTCCGCCACTCGGTAGGCGCCCCAGAGGACCATCCCGGCGACCGCCGTGTTCGCCACCAGCCGCGAGCCGACCACATAGCGGGCCATCTCCAGCAGCGCGTCGCCGTTGCGCCGCTCGTGGACGTGGTTGAGCGCGGCGAACGCGGCGTCGTTGGACCGCTCCCGGCGGAACGCCTGGACCGGCCGGATGCCGTTCATGGTCTCCGCGAACTTGACGATCACCGACGCGATCGCCGTGGACCTGGCCCCGTACACGATGCCCGCGCGCCGCCGGTAGAGCCGTACCAGCAGATACAGCGGTACGAAGGAGAGCACGGCGATTCCGCCGATGCCGAGGTCCAGCCAGAGCAGCACCAGCCCGATCGACACGAAGGAGAGGACGACCGTGATCAGCTCCTGGAGCCCCTCGCTCAGCAGCTCCTGGATCGATTCGACGTCCGTGGTGGACCGCGAGATCAGCCGCCCCGAGGTGTAGCGCTCGTGGAAGTCCACGCTCAGCGCCTGGGCGTGGCGGAAGATCCGGCCGCGCAGGTCGAGCAGCGCGTTCTGGTTGATGCGGGCCGAGCCGCGGATGAACGCGTACTGGAGCACGCCCGCGCCGGCCGAACAGAGCAGGTAGCCGACCGCCACCGCGATCAACGGCCCGTAGTCGTGGTCCCGGAACGCCGGGACCCCGCTGTCGATCGCGTACGCCACCAGCAGCGGCCCGGCCTGCACCGCCGCCTGCTGGAGCACCAGCAGCAGCGCGGCGACCGCCACCCGGCCGCGCATCGGCCGCAGCAGCGAGAACAGGAGCGCCCGGGTCGCGCCGCGCGGTGCGGGCAGGTCGTCCTGGTCGAAGGGGTCGCCGGCCACCTCCGGTGCGGGTGCCTGTGCCTTCTGTCCGGGCTCCGGTGTGCCGTCGTCACCTGAGGCGGTGCGCGCGGCGTCGTCGGTGGTCGTGGTCATCGGGTGCCCTCCTCGACGGGTACCTGCTGGTCGGGGGCGGGGGTCTTGGTGGTCAGCGGGCCGGGGCCGCCACCCGGCTCCGCCCCCGACATCAGCCACGCGTACTCCGCGTTCGACCGCAGCAGCTCCTGATGCGTGCCCACCGCCGTGATCCGGCCACCGGACAGCAGCGCCACCCGGTCCGCGAGCATCACCGTCGAGGGCCGGTGCGCCACCACCACCGCCGTGGTCTCCGCCAGCACCTGGCGCAGCGCCGCCTCCACCAGCGTCTCCGTGTGCACGTCGAGCGCCGAGAGCGGGTCGTCCAGCACCAGGAAGCGCGGCTCGCCCACCACCGCCCGGGCCAGGGCGAGGCGTTGGCGCTGGCCGCCGGAGAGGCTCAGGCCCTGCTCGCCGACCTCCGTGTCCAGGCCGCCGGGCAGCGCGTGGACGAAGTCGGCCTGCGCCACCGCGAGCGCCCGCCGGACCTGCTCCTCGTCCGCGTCCTCTGCGCCCATCCGCACGTTCTCGCCGACCGTCGCGGAGAACAGCGTCGGCTCCTCGAACGCCACCGACACCAGCTCCCGCAGCCGCGCCCGCTCCATGGTGGCGATGTCCTCACCGTCCAGCGTGATCCGCCCGCCGGTCACCTCGTGCAGCCGGGGGACCAGTGCGGTGAGCGTCGTCTTGCCGGAGCCCGTACCGCCCACCAGGGCCATCGTCTCGCCGGGCCGCACCCGCAGGTCGAGCCGGGCCAGGACCGGCGGCGAGCCCGGCTCCGCGTCCGGGTAGCGGAACTCCACGCCTTCGAACACCAGCCCGGCGGGCGCGTCCGGCGCACCCGTACGGGCGGCCGCCGCGTCTGTCTCCTCCGCCGCGTCCATCACCTCGAAGTACCGGTCGGTCGCGGTCGCCGCCTCCTGGCTCATCGCCAGCAGGAACCCGATCGACTCCACCGGCCACCGCAGCGCCAGCGCCGTCGACAGGAACGCCACCAGCGTGCCCGCCGACAGCGAACCGTCCGCCACCTGGACCGTGCCGAGCACCAGCGCCGCCCCGATCGCCAGCTCCGGGATGGTGGTGATGAGCGCCCAGATCCCGGCGAGCAGCCGCGCCTTGCCCAGCTCCGTGGAGCGCAGCCGCTGCGACAACGCCTTGAAGGCCTTCGCCTGGCTGCGGTGGCGGCCGAAGCCCTTGACGATCCGGATGCCGAGGACACTCTCCTCGACGACCGTGGTCAGATCGCCGACCTGGTCCTGCGCCTTCCGTGCCACCAGCGAGTACTTCGTCTCGAACACCGAGCACAGGATGATCAGCGGCACCGCCGGCGCCAGCAGCACCAGCCCGAGCGACCAGTCCTGCGCGAAGAGGATGACGAAACCGACCAGGATCGTCGCCGCGTTGACGACCAGGAAGGTCAGCGGGAACGCCAGGAACATCCGCAGCAGCATCAGGTCCGTCGTCCCGCGCGACAGCAGCTGGCCCGAGGGCCACCGGTCGTGGAAGGCCACCGGCAGCCGCTGGAGGTGGCGGTAGAGGTCGGCCCGCATCGACGCCTCGACCCCGGCCAGCGGACGCGCCACCAGCCACCGCCGGAACCCGAACAGCACGGCCTCCGCGATGCCGAGCAGCAGCAGATACAGCGCGCCCAGCCAGACCCCGCCCGGGTCCCGGTCGGCGACCGGGCCGTCCACCATCCACTTCAGGATCAGCGGGATCACCAGCGACAGGCAGGACGCCACGATCGCCACGAAGGCGGCGGCGAGGAGGCGGACCCGTACCGGGCGGACATAAGGCCACAGACGCAGGAGGGAGCGCACGGCGGACCGGTCCGTGTGCTCTGCAGGCTTTTCGGGCATCAGAACCGACTGTACGTTTCACCACTGACATCGGTCCTCCCCATTTCGGCCGGGGCCCGCCTGGTCCCGGGGTCGTAGGCCCGGGTCAACCGATCGGTTGATGCGACGCCGAGCGTGCTGACGGATACCGCCCGCCCTCGCCCGCCGGAACCCTGGGGGCATGGCAATCATCGAAGTCAACGGGGTGCGCAAGACCTACGCGGGCCGCCACGTGGTCGACGGCGTCTCCTTCTCCGTCGAGGAGGGGGAGATCTTCGGCATCCTCGGCCCCAACGGGGCGGGCAAGACCACCACCGTCGAATGCGTGGAGGGCCTCCGCATCCCCGACGCGGGCACGATCAAGGTCGCCGGACTCGACCCCGTCGCCGACCACGACCGGGTGACGCACCTGCTCGGCGCCCAGCTCCAGGAGAGCGAGCTGCAGGCCAAACTGACCGTACGGGAGGCGCTGGAGCTCTACAGCTCCTTCTACCCGGCCCCGGCCGACTGGCGGCCCCTGGTCGAACGGCTCTCCCTGACGGACCGCCTCACCACCCGCTTCGCCAAGCTCTCCGGCGGCCAGAAGCAGCGGCTGTTCATCGCGCTCGCCCTGATCGGCGACCCGAAGGTCGTCGTGCTCGACGAGCTGACCACCGGACTCGACCCCCGGGCCCGCCGCGACACCTGGAAGCTCATCGAGGAGATCCGGGACAGCGGGGTGACCGTCCTGCTGGTCACCCACTTCATGGAGGAGGCCCAGCGCCTCTGCGACCGGATCGCCGTCATCGACCGGGGCAGGGTCGTCGCCCTGGACACCCCGGCCGGGCTGATCCGGGGGACCAGCGGATCCACCGTCCTCTCCTTCGTCCCCTCCCGCCCGCCGACCGGCCCCGAGATGGACCGGCTCGGCGCACTGCCGGGCGTCACCTCGGCGACCCCGCCCGACGCCGCCGGGGCCCTCGTCCTGCAGGCCACCGACGACACCGTCACCCCGCTCATCGCCCTGCTCGCCGAACTCGGCGTCACGGCCCAGCGGTTGCGGATCACCGAGACCAGCCTCGACGAAGCCTTCCTCGACCTCACCGGACAGGACGCCTGACATGAGCCCCGACACCACCACCGCGCGGGCCGCGGCCCCCGAGGCCCGCACCGCCCCGGACGCCGGCCGCCGCCGAGGACCCACGGCCGCCGTCCTCGCCGCCGAGACCCGGCTCTTCCTGCGCGAACCCAGCAGCCTCTTCTGGATCGTCGCCTTCCCCACCGTCCTCCTGGTGATCCTCGGCTTCGTCCCGTCCTTCAAGGTGCCCGAGGAAGGGCTCGGCGACCGGCGCGTCATCGACCTCTACGTCCCCGTCTCGATCCTGCTCGCCATGATCATGTCGGGGCTCCAGGCGATGCCCCCGGTCCTGGCCGCCTACCGCGAGCGCGGCATCCTGCGCCGGATGTCCGCCACCCCGGTGCGCCCCTCGGCCCTCCTCACCGCGCAGATCGCGCTGCACGGCGCGGCCGCACTCGTCTCGGCGGTCCTGGTCGTCGTGGTGGGCCGGATCGCCTACGGTGTGCCGCTGCCCGGCAATCCGCTCGGCTACCTCCTGGCGCTGCTGCTCGTCCTCGCCGCGGCCCTGGCCATCGGCGCCACGATCACCGGCCTGTTCCGCACGGCGAAGGCGGCCACCGCCGTGGGCTCGATCTCCTACATCGTCATGATGTTCACCGCCGGGGTCTGGGTCCCCGTCCAGGCCATGCCGGGCACCCTGCGCCGGGTCGTGGAGTTCAGCCCCTTCGGCTCCGCCGCCCAGGCACTCGGCGAGGCGGCCGCCGGCCAGTGGCCGAGCTGGTCGCACCTGGGCATCGTCGCGCTGTGGACCCTGGCGGCGGGCTACACCGCCGGCCGCGTCTTCCGATGGCAGTGACGACGGGGGACCGGACCGCGGGGCCGCACATGGCGGGGGCATGCCGGGCGGGGGAGACTGCGCGCATGAGCCAGTCGTCGCCTCCCGCCTACCCGACCGGCCCCACCGGCCCCCGTACGATCGAGCACCGCTGGGAGCAGTTCTACCGGTACGGGCCCTACGGAGCCCTGACCCTGGCCTCCGTCCTCGGGGTGGTCGTCGCCGGTGAGCTGATGACGGCCCCGGAGATGTACGCGGCCGGGGCCCTGGTCGCCGCCGCGTACGGGCTCCAGGCGTGGTGGGGCCGCAAGCGCGCACACACCCCGCCCGGCGCCCCGTCCGGGGCGGTCTACTACACCGTGCGGTTCGTCCTCGCCTTCGCGCTCTCCTGGCTGAACCCGTTCTTCGCGATCTACGCGTGCCTCGGCTACTTCGACGTCGAGCCGCTGCTGCCCAAGCGGGCCGTCCGGGCCGGACTGCTGGCCACCGCGGTGATCCTCGCCGGTTCGCAGAGCGGCGGACTGCCGCCCGAATCGCTGACGGGCTGGGCCGCCTTCGCCGCGCTCTACCTTCTCAACGCCTGCCTGACCCTCTTCTTCTGGCACGTGGGGATGCGGGAGGAGGAGCGGGCCCGGATCCAGGTGGAGACCATCGCCGAGCTGGAGCGCACCAACATCCGGCTGGAGCAGGCGATGACGGAGAACGCGGCCCTCCACGCCCAGCTCCTGGTCCAGGCCCGGGAAGCAGGGGTGGACGACGAGCGGCGCCGACTGGCGGCCGAGATCCACGACACCCTCGCCCAGGGCCTGACCGGCATCATCGCCCAGCTCCAGGTCGTCACCTCCACCCGCGACAGCGACCCGGACACCGCCCGCGTCCACCTGGAGAAGGCCGCCGCCCTGGCCCGCCACAGCCTGGGCGAGGCCCGCCGATCCGTCCACAACCTGGCCCCCGCCGCCCTGGAGCACGACGAACTGACCGGTGCCCTGGAGAAGACGGTCGCCACCTGGGCCGAACAGCACCGCGTACGGGCCGACTTCACCGTCACCGGCACCGCCGAACCCGTCCACGACGAGGTCGCCGCCACCCTCCTGCGCATCGCGGGCGAGGCTCTGGCCAACGCGGGCCGCCACGCCGGGGCCTCCCGGGTCGGCGTCACGCTCTCCTTCATGGACGACGAACTGACCCTGGACGTACGGGACGACGGCCGCGGCTTCGACCCGGACGCCGCCGCACCGGCGAGCCGCACCGGCGGCTTCGGCCTCGGCGGCATGCGGGCCCGCGCGGAACGCATCGCGGGCACGGTGGAGGTGGAGTCGGAACCGGGCGGGGGCACGGCGGTCTCGGCCCGGGTCCCCCTGGTCAGGCAGCCACGACCGGCCGTACGGTGACCTCGCCATGACCGATATCCCCGAACGCACCCCTGAACGCACCATCACCGTCGTCCTCGTCGACGACCATCCCGTCGTCCGCGACGGACTGCGCGGCATGTTCACCGCCGAACCCGGCTTCGACGTCCTCGGCGAGGCGGCGGACGGCGTCGACGCCCTCACCGTCGTCGAACACCACGACCCGGACGTGGTCCTGATGGACCTGCGGATGCCCGGCGGCGGGGGAGTGGCGGCCATCGCCGAGCTGACCCGGCGCGGCGCCCGTGCGAAGGTCCTGGTGCTGACCACGTACGACACCGACTCCGACACGCTCCCCGCGATCGAGGCGGGCGCCACCGGCTACCTCCTCAAGGACGCCCCGCGCGAGGAGCTGTTCGCCGCCGTCCGGGCCGCCGCCGACGGCCGCAGCGTCCTGTCACCCGCCGTCGCCTCCCGGCTGATGACCCGGGTCCGTACGCCCACCGCCCCGGCTGACACGGACCTCTCCGCCCGTGAGCGCGAGGTGCTGGTGCTGGTGGCGAAGGGCACCACGAACCGGGAGATCGCCGCCGAACTCTTCATCAGCGAGGCGACCGTGAAGACCCACCTCACCCACATCTTCGCCAAGCTCGGCACCAAGGACCGCGCCGCGGCCGTCGCCGTCGGCTACGACCGGGGCATCCTCGGCTGACTTCCGGGGCCCTTACGCGGCCACCCGCAGCAGCAGCACCGAGCGGCGCGGGACGCTCAGCTCCGTACCGCCGTCCAGGACCGTGCCGGGCGGTTCGGCCTGGTCCTCGCGGGAGGTGTCCAGGACCAGTTCGTAGCGCGCCGCCCAGGGCGCTCCCGGCAGCTCGAAGGCGACCGGTTCCCCGCCCGCGTGCAGGATCGCCAGGAAGCTGTCGTCGGTGACCGGCTCACCGCGTGCGTCCCGCCCCGGGATGTCGCGGCCCGAGAGGTAGAGGCCGAGGGTGGCGGCGGGCGCGTACCAGTCGCCCTCCGTCATCTCCTGCCCGTCCCGGGTGAACCACGCCAGGTCCCGCAGCCCGTCCGGCGCCTGCGCGCGGCCGGAGAAGAAGGCGCGGCGGCGCAGCACCGGATGGGTCTGGCGCAGTCTCAGCACCCGGGCCGTCAGCTCGGTCAGCTCCCGCCACTCGGGCTGCTCCAGCAGCGACCAGTCCAGCCAGCCGATCTCGTTGTCCTGGCAGTAGGCGTTGTTGTTGCCGCCCTGCGTACGGCCCATCTCGTCCCCCGCCACCAGCATCGGCACCCCGGTGGAGAGCAGCAGTGTGGTGAGCAGGTTGCGGAGCTGGCGGCGGCGCAGCGCGTTGATCTCCGGGTCGTCGCTCTCGCCCTCGGCCCCGCAGTTCCACGCCCGGTTGTCGCTGGTCCCGTCCCGGTTGCCCTCGCCGTTGGCCTCGTTGTGCTTGTGCTCGTAGCTCACCAGGTCGCGCAGGGTGAAGCCGTCGTGCGCGGTGACGAAGTTGACCGAGGCGTACGGCCGGCGGCCGCCCCAGGCGTAGAGGTCGCTGGAGCCGGTCAGCCGGTAGCCCAGATCCCGCACGTCGGGGAGCGCGCCGCGCCAGAAGTCCCGTACGGCGTCCCGGTAGCGGTCGTTCCACTCGGTCCAGAGCGGCGGGAAGGCGCCGACCTGGTAGCCGCCGTTGCCGACGTCCCACGGCTCCGCGATCAGCTTGACCCGGCGCAGCACCGGGTCCTGGGCGATGACCGCGAGGAACGGGGAGAGCATGTCGACGTCGTGCATCGAGCGGGCCAGCGCCGCCGCCAGGTCGAAGCGGAAGCCGTCGACGCCCATCTCGGTGACCCAGTAGCGCAGCGAGTCGGTGATGAGCCGGAGCACCTGGGGCTGGACGACGTGGAGGGTGTTGCCGCAGCCGGTGTAGTCGGCGTAGCGGCGCGCATCGTGCTGGAGGCGGTAGTAGCCGCGGTTGTCGATGCCGCGCAGGGAGAGCATCGGGCCGAGCTCGCCGGCCTCGGCGGTGTGGTTGTAGACGACGTCGAGGATGACCTCGATCCCGGCGCTGTGCAGCGCGTGCACCATCCGCTTGAACTCGCCGACCTGCTGGCCGGCGGTGCCGGAGGCGGAGTAGCCGGCGTGCGGGGCGAAGTAGCCGATGGAGTTGTAGCCCCAGTAGTTGTGCAGCCCGCGCCGCAGCAGATGGTCCTCGTGGGCGAACTGGTGGACCGGGAGCAGTTCGACGGCGGTCACCCCGAGCCGGGTCAGATGGTCGATCGCGGCCGGATGCGCGAGACCGGCGTAGGTGCCGCGCAGCTCGGGCGGGATGTCCGGGTGGAGCTTGGTGAAGCCGCGTACGTGGAGTTCGTAGATGACCGAGTCGGCCCACGGGGTCTTCGGGCGCCGGTCCTCCACCCAGTCGTCGTCATCGTGGACGACGACACCCTTGGGCACGTACGGAGCCGAGTCCCGGTCGTCGCGCACGGTGTCGGCCACATGCTGATCGGGCCAGTCCCTCATATGGCCGTACACCTCGGGCGGCAGGGTGAAGTCGCCGTCGACCGCACGGGCGTACGGGTCGAGCAGCAGCTTCGCCGCGTTCCAGCGGGCGCCGGTCCACGGGTCCCAGCGGCCGTGCACCCGGTAGCCGTACCGCTGACCTGGCCGGACGCCCGGCAGGAAGCCGTGCCAGATCTCGTGCGTCAGCTCGGTGAGCGCGCAGCGGGTCTCGGCGCCGTCCTCCTCGAAGAGGCACACCTCGACCGCCTCGGCCCCGCCCGCCCAGAGCGCGAAGTTGGTGCCCGCCACCCCGTCCGGCCCGACCCGGAAGCGGGCCCCGAGCGGCATCGGCGCGCCGGGCCAGACGACCGGGGCGCGGGGCTCGGCGCGTAGCGCCCCGGTGATCTCCTCGACCTCCGTACGTACGGTGACGGGCGTGGCCCGTCCGGGTGGTCCGCCGGGCTCCACCGCCGTCCCGGCCGGTTCCTTCACTGCCTCCTGCTCGGCTGCGCTCGACACCGTGTCGCCTCCCGCGGCTCATGAGGACGGGCACCGGAAAGGGGGCGCGCGACGTCCCGGCCGCGGCCCTCTCCTGGTAGTCCTTCCCTCTGTTCTGCCCACCGCGGGCCCCGCACTCACGTTTCCCCCGACCGGCCCTGGTCGTTGGGGGAGCGTGAACCACGTAGCGAAGAGCGCACGGGCGGGCTCGGCCGCCGTGCTGACATGGGCGGGACTGCTCACCGTGCTGGTCCTGCTGACCGGATGCACCGATACGAGGGAGGCCCTGCTCAACGGCAAACCCGGCTCCTCCAAGGACGTGATCAGCATCTTCCCGGAGGACGGGGCCAAGGACGTCGACGCGGACACCCCCCTCCGGGTCACGATCCCCGACGGCCGGCTGGAGAGCGTCAAGGTGATGCGGATCGAGGACGCCCAGCAGCAGACCGTGGCCGGACGCATCGCCGCCGACGGCCTCTCCTGGAACCCGGAGCCCGGCGCGGCCCGGCTCGCCCTGGCCGCGAAGTACAGCGTCGACGCGGTGGCGGTGGACGCCTCAGGACAGCGCTCGGCGCGCCACGCCACGTTCACCACGCTCGTCCCCGAACACCGCTTCATCGGCTACTTCAAACCGGAGAACCGGTCGACCGTCGGGACCGGCATGATCGTCTCCTTCTCCTTCAACCGGGCCATCACCGACCGTGCGGCCGTGCAGAAGGCCATCCGGGTGACCGCACAACCGGCGGTGGAGGTCGTCGGCCACTGGTTCGGCAAGGACCGGCTCGACTTCCGGCCCCGTACGTACTGGAAGCCCGGCACCGAGGTCACCGTGGACATCGGGCTGCGGGACGTGGAAGGGGCGCCGGAGGTCTACGGCAGCCAGGACAAGACGGTCACCTTCACCGTCGGCCGCTCCCAGGTCTCGCTGGTCGACGCGGAGGCCAAGACCATGGAGGTGCGCCGGGACGGGGAGCTGGTCAGCACGGTCCCGATCACGGCGGGGGCCCCGAAGACGACCACGTACAACGGGAAGATGGTCGTCTCCGAGATGCACGAGGTGACCCGGATGAACGGCGCCACCGTCGGCTTCACGGACGAGAAGGGCAAGGGCGAGTACGACATCAAGGACGTGCCGCACGCCATCCGGCTCACCACCTCCGGCACCTTCCTGCACGGCAACTACTGGGCCGGCGAGGAGGTCTTCGGCGAGGAGAACGTCAGCCACGGCTGCATCGGGCTCCGCGACGCGAAGGGCGGCGGCGCGACGACGCCGGGCGGCTGGTTCTTCGACCGGACGCTGATCGGGGACGTGGTGGAGGTCGTCAACTCCAAGGACAGGAAGGTCGCGCCGGACAACGGGCTCAGCGGCTGGAACATGGGCTGGAAGAAGTGGACGGCGGGCTCCGCCGTCCGCTGACCCCCGGGGGCGGGGCCTCCGGGAGCCCGGCGCCCCTGCCCTCCCCGCACCCCGCCCCACCTGCACGGCTCTCCCTGCCACTTGGGACGGAACGGTGACATTCCGGAGGGGACCCACCGCACTCACGGTGTGGTTGTCTTGCGGTGGAGCGCGTACGTGCAGCGCGCGGGGGATGCGGGCCATGGCGTGGGAGCCGGGCCTGGCGAGGGGAGACATCACAGTGGACGTGCAGCCGATATCGGGGGCATCGGCCGGGGCGGGCAGGAAGCGGCGCGGCGGATCGGGGCCACTGGCCCTGGCCCTGGGCGCCGTGCTGTTGCTGGTGACGGCGTGCGGCGGGGACGCGGAAGCGGGAAGCAAGGGCGGCGGCAAGGCCGGCGCGAAGGCGGAGGACACCACGGCCTCGCAGGCGGTGGTGACGATCGCGCCGGAGGACGGCGCGAAGTCGGTGGCGACCAGCGGTGCGCTGAAGATCACCGCCGCGCGGGGCAAGCTGACCACGGTCAAGGTCGCGGACCCCAAGGGCAACGAGGTCGCGGGCGAGATCGCGGCCGACGGCGCGAGCTGGGTGCCGGAGCGGCACCTCGCCGCCGCCACCAAGTACGCGGTCCACGCGGTCGCCGAGGACGCGAAGGGCCGCGAGTCGGCGAAGGACACCACCTTCACCACGCTGGTCCCGGAGAACACCTTCATCGGGCACTACACGCCGGAGGACGGCTCCACCGTCGGGGTCGGCATGCCGGTCTCGATCAACTTCACCCGCGGCATCACCGAGCCGGCCGCCGTGGAGAAGGCCATCAAGGTCACCGCCGAGCCGGCCGTCGAGATCGAGGGCCACTGGTTCGGCAACGACCGTCTCGACTTCCGCCCGGAGAAGTACTGGAAGCCCGGTACGAAGGTGACGGTGGAGCTCCACCTGGACGGCGTGGAGGGACGGCCCGGGGTCTACGGCAAGCAGGCCAAGACGGTGTCGTTCACCATCGGCCGCAGCCAGGTCTCCACCGTCGACGCGAGCACCAAGCGGATGAAGGTCGTCCGTGACGGCAAGCTGATCAAGGACATCCCGATCTCCGCGGGCGCCCCGGCGACGACCACGTACAACGGCCAGATGGTCGTCAGCGAGAAGCTCAAGGTGACCCGGATGAACGGCGACACCGTCGGCTTCGGCGGTGAGTACGACATCAAGGACGTGCCGCACGCCCTGCGGCTCTCCACCTCGGGGACCTTCCTGCACGGCAACTACTGGGGCGCGCCCTCCATCTTCGGCACCACCAACACCAGCCACGGCTGTGTCGGTCTGCGCGATGTGCGCGGCGGCTACGACAACCAGACCCCGGCGGCCTGGTTCTACGACCGGTCGATGATCGGTGACGTGGTCATCGTGAAGAACTCCAAGGACAAGCAGATCCAGCCGGACAACGGCCTCAACGGCTGGAACATGGACTGGGAGGAGTGGAAGAAGTAGGCCCCAGCCACCGCTTTCTTCCGTCGCTTCTCCGGTCGTTTCTTCTGTCGCTTCTTCCGTACGATCCCGGCGGGCCCGGTGCTGTGACCCACGGCACCGGGTCCGTCCGCGTTAGCAGTGGTTAACCTGCCTGCATGACTGTGACCCTCGAAGTAAGCGACAACGTCGGGACGATCCGCCTGGACCGGCCGCCGATGAATGCCCTGGACGTGGCCGTCCAGGACCGGCTGCGGGAGCTCGCCGAGGAGGCCACCCGGCGCGAGGACGTGCGCGCGGTGATCCTCTACGGCGGCGAGAAGGTGTTCGCGGCCGGTGCGGACATCAAGGAGATGCAGGCGATGGACCACACGGCGATGGTCGTGCGCTCCAAGGCGCTCCAGGACTCCTTCACCGCCGTCGCCCGCATCCCCAAGCCCGTCGTCGCCGCCGTCACCGGCTACGCGCTCGGCGGCGGCTGCGAACTGGCCCTCTGCGCCGACTTCCGCATCGCGGCGGACAACGCCAAGCTCGGCCAGCCGGAGATCCTGCTCGGGCTGATCCCGGGCGCCGGCGGCACCCAGCGCATGGCCCGGCTGATCGGCCCGTCCCGGGCCAAGGACCTCATCTTCACCGGCCGCATGGTCAAGGCCGAGGAGGCATTGACGCTGGGCCTGGTGGACCGGGTGGTCCCGGCGGCCGAGGTATACGAGCAGGCGCACGCCTGGGCCGCGCAGCTGGCGAAGGGGCCGGCGCTGGCGCTGCGCGCGGCCAAGGAGTCGGTGGACGCCGGTCTGGAGACGGACATCGACACCGGGCTGACGGTGGAGCGGAACTGGTTCGCGGGCCTGTTCGCCACGGAGGACCGTGAGCGCGGGATGCGGAGCTTCGTGGAGGAGGGTCCGGGGAAGGCGAAGTTTCTCTGAGCCCTGAGCCGTGTGCCCTGAGCCCAGTGCCCAGTGCCTTTTGAGGGCCTTGCGTTTTTTGAGTCCTCCGGGTTTCTCCGAGCGCTTCTTCCGGATGCGCTCCTGACGCGAGTTCATCCCTCCGAGCGGATTATCCGGGCCTTAAGGCAACCTTAAGGCCCGGGGCCGTGCTCCTCCGGGCAGCCTCGCCCGGCCGGCACATCGCCGCAGCTCACCAGGGTTCTGGAAGGTCTCGTTCTGCCGGAGGCATATGTCAACTGCCCTGTGTGGAATGGGTTGTTCCGGGAGGTGGATTCCCTCGGAACGGCCCCGGGCGGCGATATGTGCGTCCATGATGGTGGGCATGGCGGGCCTGGAGGGTGTGGATCAGCCGCGACCGCGCAGCAGCGCGACCGCGGCACGCTGGACATCGGGTATGGATGACGAACAGGCTTTCAAGGCGCTGGAGTTGTTCGGGAATCCGACCGAGGCGGAGGTGCGGCTGCCGTCGCGGCCCGAGTCCGCGGCGACCGCCCGGCGGCTCACCTCCTGCGTGGTGCTCCGGCAGTGGGCCCTCTCGCCGCAGACCGCCGAGTACGCGGTGCTCCTCGTCTCCGAGCTTGTCGGCAACGCGGTGCGCCACACCGGCGCCCGCGTCTTCGGGTTACGGATGGTGCGCCGCCGGGGCTGGATCCGGATCGAGGTGCGTGATCCCTCGCGCGGGCTGCCGTGTCTGATGCCGGTGCGCGAGATGGACGTCAGCGGGCGCGGGCTCTTCCTCGTCGACAAGCTCTCCGACCGGTGGGGCGTGGACCTGCTGCCGCGCGGCAAGACCACCTGGTTCGAGATGCGGATCTCCGACCGCTGACACGTGAGGCCGCGGGTTGCGCCGAGGCCGCCCGGCATGCACAGAAGCCCCCGGTCGGCCGTGGTGCGGCGCTGCGGGGGCTTCTGTGGGGGGCCGTGAAAGGCGGGGTGTGTTCACGGCCGCTGACGGCGACCTCGCCCGGGTCAATGGGGGTCGTGGCTCCGACTATGGCAGACGGGCGACCTCGGTGCCAAAGAGGCATTTCGCGTGATACTCGGGCTAATCGGTCATTCCTTGGCTGGATCGCAGGTGGGATCAGTCACTCGCCTGGCTTTCCGTGCATCTTTATGGCACGTCGTGAATGATTCATAGATCATTTCGGTAATCGGTCAATCGGGGTAATTCGCCCGCCGCGCCTCTACTCTGTCCCGGGACTCAGTGGAAGGCGAGGTGGTCGGGATGGACGGGCACAGGGCGCCGATGCGCCGCCGCGAGGTGCTGGGCGGCGGGGCCGGACTCCTCGCGGCCGCCGCCTTCGCGGCGGGCTGCGCGCGCAGCCCCGAGGGTGCGGCGGGCGCGCCCGCGCCCTCACCCGCGTACGCCTCCCGTCCCCTCTCCACCACCGCCCGAGCCCCGCGCCGCTTCCCCGGCCGGCCCGTCAGGATCACCCACGGCCCCCGCGACCGGCCCCGCGTCGCGCTCACCTTCGAGGGCCGGGGCGATCCGGAGCTGGCCCGCGCCGCGCTCGCCCGGATCGAACGCGCCGGCGCCCGGGTCACGGTCCTCGCCGTCGGCAGCTGGCTCGACGCGCACCCGTCCATGGCCCGCCGGATCCTCGACGGCGGCCACGAGATCGGCAACCACACCCAGAACCACCGCGACCTCGCCGCCCTGGGCGAGCGCGACGCGTACGAGGAGATCACCGCCTGCGCCCGGCGGCTGCGCCGGCTCACCGGCTCCATCGGCACCTGGTTCCGGCCCTCGCCCGGCCCCGACGCCACCCCGCTCGTCCAGCACCTCGCCCGGCGGGCCGGATACCCGCACCTCCTCTCGTACGACGTCGAGTCCCTGGATCACGCCGCGACCGGCGTACCGGCCGTCCTGCGCAAGGTGACGGGCGAGCTCCGGCCCGGTTCCGTGGTGGGGCTGAGCCTCGCCCGGCCGGTCACCGTGGCCGCGCTGCCGCTGCTCCTCACCGAGATGGACCGGCGCGGCCTGCGCGCGGTGACGGCCACGGAGCTGCTGAGCTGACGTCAGGGGCCGCGCGCCCGGGCCGCCAGAGCCGTCACCCGGACGGACCGATAATCTGACCCCGACATTCGGCACCACGAAGGGGCGGGAACAGTGGCGGACATCGAGTCGGCGCGGACGGTATTCGAGAAGTTCGACGCGAACGGCGACGGTCTCATCACCGCGAACGAGTACAAGAGCGCGATGGCGCAGCTGGGCGACCCGTTCGTCACCGAGACGGTGGCGCAGGCGATCATCAACGCCCACGACGGCAACGGTGACGGCCTGCTCACCTTCGACGAGTTCTGGGCCGCGCAGAACAAGGCCTGAGCCCGCGACGGACCCCCGGCCGCGCTGGTCCGGCCGGGGGATCTGTGCGGCTTGCCGGGTGTTTGTCCTCCGGAGAGGATCGAGCCGTGATGTTCTCCGGCCCTCCCACCGATCCGGCTGCGCTGCCGCCGAGGACGGGCTCAGGTCCGCCGACGGGCGCTGATCCGGCGTCCACGGCTCCGGGTGCACCGTCGGCCGGTGCGCCCGCCGACGCGCCGACCATCGCGCTGTCCATCGCCGTACCGCCGGCCGCGCCCACGCTCGCGGCGACGGCCGAAGCAGCCCCCGCCTCCGGCCTCGGGCCCGGTCGGCCGCCTTCCCGGTTCCTGCCCCTGGCCGGCGCCGGGCTCGTCGCGCTCCTCATGGCCGTGTACGGGCCCGGGTTCGCCGCGCGCGGCACAGGAGAGCTGCGGATACCCGGTGCGGGGCTCACCACCCTGCTCCGTACCGTCCTGTTCGCCGCGCTCGCCGTGCACCTCGGCGAGCTGCTCGCCCCGCAGCTCATCCGGCCCGTCCGCGGCCGGCCCCGTACCGCCGTGCGCGGCTGGTCCGGGTACGCCGCGCTCGCCGGGGCCGGAGCCGCCGCCGGGCAGATCGTGCAGCTCGCCGCCGTCAGCGGGCTCGGGATCACCGAGACCTACGCGACCCGGGACGGCGGGCTGCTCCTCCTCATCGCCAACGGCCTGGTCCTCGCCGCTCTCTGCGCCGCGAGCAAGCGCCCGGCCCTCGCGCTCGCCCCGCTCGCCGTCGTCATCGGCGCGGAGGCCATCCGCGCCCACCCGGAGGCGTACAGCCCGGAGATCGGCGCCGCCCTCACCGTCGTCCACCTGACCGCCGCCTCGCTGTGGACCGGGGGCCTGCTGTACGTCCTGCGGACCATGTGGCTCTGGCGCGGGTCGCCCGTCGCCGCCCGCGCGCTGCTCGGCCGGTACGCGCGCCTGGCGATCTGGCTGTACATGGCCCTCGCCGCCACCGGGACCGCCTCGACCCTGCGCCGGCTGCCGCCGGACGTGGTGTTCACCTCCGCCTACGGGCGCACCCTGCTGGTCAAGCTGGCGCTGATGGCGGTCGTCAGCGCGCTCGCGGTGGCGGCCCGGCGGCGGATGCTCCGGGACACCGACCCGTCCGTCGCCCACCGCCTCGCCCGCCGCGAGCAGGTCGTGCTGGGCGCGGTCGTGGTCGTCTCGGCGATCCTCACGGTCGTTCCCGACCCGCACTGGATCTCGCTGCGGCCCTAGGGGGCGTCTGGCACGCACTCCTCCGCCTTGCGATGCACCGCACCGGACGCCGCGGCCCATCCGGCCCCGATCCGCCGGACACCCCCTAGCCCTGCTCCCAGCTCCGCAACTCGTCGTCGCGCGGGGCCAGGACGAGGGCCGGGGCGCCGGGCCCGAAGCCTTGCACGGGCCGGGACGCGTCCCAGGACGGCCAGCCCGGGTCACCCGTCGTGGCGAACTCCACCCACGCCCGGTGCATCGCGTCCGCCAGTTCCTGCGGCGCGTCCGGGCCGGTCAGGGCCATCGTGTCGGGGTGGGCCAGCGTGTCGAAGACGAACCCCAGCTCCAGCGCGTGACAGGCACCGAGCCGCTGTACGGGGGAGGGCCAGCCGAACTCGTAGACGTACGTGGAACCTTCGGCACCCATCCGTGCGTCGGCCAGGCGGTTGAGCGGGACCCGGAGCAGCAGGTCCGTGGCGAGGGCGCCGAGGAGTTCGCCGGGGCCGGCGTCGGGGCGGTTGGCCCGGTAGGTGCGGGCGGTGGCGTTCGGGACCCTGAACTTCAGCAGCGCCAGGCGGAGCTTGAGGCGGCCGATCCGTTCGGTCAGGCCGCTGGGGACGAACCAGAGGCGGTACTCCTCGGTGTTCGTCCCCAGCAGCAGGTCGACCCCGGCGGCCGCCGAGCCCGGACGCGGCGCCTCGGCCGGGTCCCGGTCCAGCAGCTCGCCGTCCACCACGAGCTGGAACGAGTTGCGGCCGGTCAGCGGGTTGCCGCCGCTCGTCACCTCGGTCTGCGCGGTCAGCAGCGCCTCCGGGTCCACGGCGGCGAAGGCGGCGGCGGTGGCGGGCACGCCGAGTCGCTTGGCGATCAGCTCGGTCGTCCCGCGCGCGGCCTCGGGCGTCAGGGCGGCGGGCGCCCCGCTCTGGAGCACCGCCCGCCGGAACAGACCCGCCGCCCGGTCCGTGGCGAGCAGCGCGCCGATGCTCACCGCCCCCGCCGACTCCCCGGCCACCGTCACACGGTCCGGATCACCGCCGAACCCCGCGATGTTGTCCCGCACCCACTCCAGGGCGGCCAGCTGGTCCAGCAGCCCCCGGTTGGCGGGCGCGTCCGGGAAGAGGCCGAAGCCCTCGACGCCCAGGCGGTAGTTGACGGAGACCAGCACCACCCCGTCCCGGGCGAACGCGGACCCGTCGTACACCGGCACCGCCGAGGAGCCGTGCAGCAGCGAACCGCCGTGGATCCAGACGAGCACGGGAAGCCCCTCGGCCCGCCCGGCCGCCTCCGTGGACGGTGTCCACACATTCAGGTTGAGCCACTCCTCGCCCGCAACCGCCGGGTCCGGCAGCAGCCGGTCCAGCGGCGGGGCGTAGGGGCGCTTGGGTGCCGTCGGCCCGAAGGCGAGGGCGTCGCGCACCCCCTCCCACGGCTCCGGCGGCTCCGGCGCGCGGAATCTCCGCGCGCCCACCGGCGCAGCCGCGTACGGAATGCCGCGGAAGACCGCGACCCCCTGCTCCACCGCACCGCGTACGGTGCCCTGCACGGTCCTGGCCGTGGCCTCCACGCTGTCGGACATGGTGCGCGCCAACCCTTCTCGCGGTGCGGTGGCTCAGCGGGTCACCTCAGGTAGACCAGCCCGTCCGTGGTGAGCGCCGGGCGGCCCTTCGTGCCGACCACCACGATCTTGACCGTGTGCTGGGCACTGGTGGGCCAGGACCGGGTCCAGATCGCGTCCCGGTACTTGGTGGTGGCGGACTTGAGGTCCACCGTGGCGACCTTCTTGCCGTCGACATAGACGTATGCCTGCCCCGAAGTGGCGGCCCGCGACACCACCCAGGCGGCTGACCGGCCGGTGAACGTCCAGGTCAGGCTCGCGTTCTTGGCGCTGCTGGTCAGGGACTTGCCGCCGAGGTAGCTGGAGGAGGACTTCACCGTCCAGGTCCCGGTCTTCTTGGCGGCGGTCTCCTGGAGGATCACCGGCGTGCCGGAGACCGAGGCCGCGGCCGTGTTGCCCGCCTGGTCGTACGCCGTCATCTTCCAGGCCGTCGCCGCGCCGGACTTCGCGGTGTGCGAGGCGCTGCCCGTGGTCGGGCCGTACGTCCTGGCGACGGGCGCGGTGAGCCGGACATCCTTGAGGGCGGTGGTGTCGGTGGCCTTCCAGGCGAGCGTGACCGGGACGGCGGCGGTGTTCACCGTGCCGGTGCGCAGGGTGAGCGCCGGCTTGGTGGTGAAGACGGGGGCCGTGCGATCGACGACGATCGTGGCGGCGGCCGAGGTGGTGACCTTGCCCGACTGGTGGGTGGCCCGCACCTGCACGGAGTGCTTGCCGGGCGCGAGGGTGGCCGCGGCCTTCGTGACGTTGCCCGTGGCGGTGGCCACCGGCTGGCCGGCGACGAGGAGTTCGTACCCCTTGACGAAGGCGGCGGGCGTGGTCGTCTTCCAGCCGACGGTGACGGCCGCCTTGGCGTAGTACGTGGAGCCGGAGGCGTTCGCTCCGGTGACCGAGGCGATGGCGAGGCCGGCGACCTTGTCGGTGACCAGGGCTCCGGCCGTCGAGCGGATCGCGGGGAGCTGGTTGTAGAGGCTGAGGCCGGGGCACTCGGTGTTGAACCCGTCCCGGTGGCCGGAGATCTGCTGGAAGGAGTACGAGGAGCCGACGGTGAACTTCTTCCCGGCGTGGTTGTTGCCCGTGGCACCGGCGATGAGCTCGACCGTGCCCGTCGGATTGCCCTGGTACTGGCCGAGCTTCCAGGCGGCCACCCGGGCGACCGCGTCGGTCGCGGCGCTGCCGGCCGCCGTACTCGTGTGCAGGCCCATCACGGCGATCCCGGTGGTGTCCCGGTTGAAGCCGTAGGTGTGCGCGCCCATGACAGCCCGGTCCACACCGCCCTTGCGGCCCTCGAAGATCGTGCCGCACTTGTCGACCACGAAGTTGTAGCCGAGGTCCTTCCAGCCGTTCGACTTCACGTGGTACGTGTGCAGCGCGCGCACCATCGCCGGGGAGTCGGCGCAGGAGTAGGAGTTGGTCTGCGTGGTGTGGTGGACGAACACCGCCTTGACCTTCTCCAGATAGTCCGGCGGCTCGTTGTTCAGCGACTCGTCGGCCTTCCAGGCGGCCCGCGAGACGATCGTCGGCTGCGGGGCCGTGGACGGCGGGGCGGGCGGCAGCGTCGGGGTCGTGGTGACGGTGGGCGTCGGCTTCGGCGTGACACTCGGCGGGGGCGACGCGGTGGTGCGGGTCGGGCTCGGCGTCACGCTCGGGGTCGGGGTGGGGCTCGGGGCCGGCGGCGTCGGCGACGCGGTGGTCGGGGTCGGGGCCGGCGGCGTCGGGGAGGGCTCCTCCGTCGGCACCTCGGTGGAGGGCTCGCCGGACGGCGTCGGCTCCTCGGAGGGGGTCTCCTCGGCGGCGAACGCGGCGGGCTCGGCGGCGAAGGCGGCCGGTTCGGCGGCGAGCGGGGTGGTGCTGCCTCCCGGGTCGACCGTGTCCAGGCGCAGCCCTTCGGGGAGCCCGGCCCGGACGCCGTCGGCGGCGCTGATCCGGACCTCGACGCCGTCGGACGGGCCGACCCAGCGCGGTTCGGTGGTGCCCCGGACGCCGGCCCGGCCGGCCTCGGTGCGCCCGTCGATCTCGGTGTCCAGCGGCAGCCAGCCGGTCCACTCGCCGGTGGCGGCGGAGCGCGTACGGGCCTCGACCTGGCCGGCCACCTTGGCGGCGGGGTCGGTCCACGTCACGCCGAGCAGGCTGAACCGCTCGGTGGAGCGGCGGGGGAGCGAGGCGGTGGCACCGTCCTCTGAGGTCTTGAGCGGGGTCTGGTGGACGTCCACCTCCGCGGGAGCGGACTTGGCGTCCGCCGCACCGTCGGGCGTGGAGCTGCCGGTGACGCCCTGGAACACCAGGACGCCCGTCACCGCCGTGGTGGCGAGGGCAGCCGTGGTCCAAATTCTTCGCTGTGATCTCACGTGTGATTTCCCCGGGGAAGCTGGTGGAAGACATGGCATTCCGACCGGTCAGCCGCTGACCGGGGGCACGACGAAGTGGTCGGCCCGGCCGGTGGGGCGGCCCGGGACATGCTTGCGCGGCACAGTCTTCCATGCGATCGCTTCTGATCGGGCTTGTTCTCTGTTGATCCGTCGCGATGTGATCCGATCGAGCCTTTTCCGGGGCAGGGCAAGCGGAGACCAGGGCTTGGAAGGCACGCCCTTCCAAGCCCTGGTCTCCCGCGGACGGTGCTCTCAGAAGGTGCTCTCAGGCGGCGAAATACTGGGACATCGAGTTCCGTGCGTCCAGCTCCACCAGGTCCGGGCGGGTGTAGCGCTCGGCGCGCGCGTGATAGTCGAAGTCGCCCCGTACGAGACTCCGGTAGTCCTGTACGCACCGTTCGAGGGCGGCCCGGGTCGTGGAACCGATCCTCGCCGCGTCGATTTCCTCGATCAGTTCTTTTTCGGCCCGCACCACGCGCTCCGCGATACGTGCCAATTGAATTCCGGCCTCGTCGATGGCTTCCTGGAGCGTGGATCGGCGGTCGCGCTGGATGAGCCGTACCGCATTGTGCTCGTAGCCGAGCGCGGCCTCTTTCTCGAACGAGCAGATGTCGTTGCAGAGCCCGGAATGATCGGTCACCGCGTTCCGCAGGGCGATGTACGCGGGCAGGCTCCGGGCGGAATCCGGCAGATCGATTCCGGCGGTGATCTCATGGAGATCCAGGAACGGCTGCATGGCCACCGAGTCCCGGCGGTGCTTGACGAAGTCCGCCCGGCTCGGCACCTGCCCCGCCGCCCGCTCGACGGCCTCCGCGTAGTACGTCCAGAGCCAGGCCGCCGTGTCCCGCCGGAACTGCCGGTTCCACTGCGGCGAACGGTCGCGGCAGGTCCGCTCGCGCAGTCCGGCGAGCGCCCGCTCCATCGGCCCGCGCGGCTCCGCCCCGTCGAACACGTCCACCAGCCGGGTGATCGCCGCCTCACACATCAACGGGTCGCGCCCGGCCGGCCCGTCGTCGAACTCGTCGTCCACCAGGAAGGCCCAGAACAGCCATTGGCAGAACAGGTCCAGATGATGCTGCGACGCTTTCGGGAAGATGAGGGAAATCCAGAGTTCGGGCCGGGTGCGGATCATCTTCCTGCGGGCCGGAACGGAGAGAATCAGCCCCTCCGCCTCTGCCCATTCCCAGGCGGCCTCCCTGGTTTTCTCCAGACCCGGATTGCACCCTGCGCTGGCGAACGGCATGTGAAACGCCGGTAACGTTATCTGGCTCATTGCTGCCCCTCGTCGAATGAGTACGGACGGGCGATGCGCACCGCGCATTCCCGGTGACCGTGCATGGGTGCGCTCCCGCCGGAGGCCGACCGCCGGGTGTCCATATGTCCTGGCCAAGGGGTGACCGTACGAAGTGAGCCGGTCATCGCTGTCCTCTCTCCTCCGCCGGGGTGGGGCACCGGAGCTGGGCCGACGAGTCGACGAGGCCGACCGCGTCACCATGCGTGATGCTCAGTCAACCCCCTGTGGAGGGGTGGTGGGAAGCCGTATGTGACCGAAATTGCTTCATCGGTCAGAACTGCTGCGCAGCTATGAGCAGTTGAGGGATCTCTGGGACTGAATGCCACCGGCGGGGCCTGGCGTGCCGCGCCGGTGGCTCCGCCGGTCAGGTGCGTTGGAAGAACTCGATCTCGCCGAGCGCGATCGGACGGCCCCCGCTCCGGCCCGCCGCGTCGCGGAGGACCAGCCGGACGGAGACGACATCGCTGATGCCGGTCCGTACCGTCTGCTCACCGGGTTTGTCGTTGAGCGTCAGCTGCTTCTCGTGGACCGTGCCGTCCGCCGTCTCGACGATCAGATCCGCCCGGACCGGCCGCGGCTCCCGCCGGAACTCCTCCGGCTCCGTCGACGCCCCGGTGTGCAGGACCACCCCGACCAGCCGGAACGGCGTGTCGAAGGTGCACGTCAGCGACGCGCCCAGGGCGGGTGCGCCCCAGTACTTGTTGGTCAGGCCGTCGGTGGCCGCGCCCGCCGGGTGGCCGGCGGCCTCGGCGCTCGCGGTCACGCCGGACGGGCTGATCTCCGCCGTGCCGCCGAGCTTGTCCCGTACGTCCTCGAAGAGCACGCGTCCGGCCGGCAGGAACAGGAAGCCCACGAAGAGCAGTCCGACGACCGCCAGGATCAGCAGGACGCGGCGCAGCGCCCGGCCCGACCGGACCCGTACACGGCGGTGGAACGGCCACACCGTGCGCCACCACGGCAGCGGCGCGGTCTCCTCCTTGGGGCGGAGCGCGGCCGCGCAGCGCCGGCAGAACCTCCGGCCGGGCAGGTTCGGCGTACCGCAGGCCGGACACGGCGGCCCGTCCGGCACCTCGTCCGCCTCCACCGGCCGGACCACGGGCCGCCGGGCTACGGGCTTGGCGGGTTGGACGGCGCCCACGGGGGGTTCGGGCTCGGCCTCCTCGGGTGCGGGGCGCGTGGGTGGTGCGGGCGGAGGTGGTGCGGGAGGCGCCGGGTGTACGGGGGCGGGGCGCGCCGGTTCGGTGGGGGGAGCGGGTTCACGCGCAGGCGTTGGCGCAGGTTCCGGACGCGGCTCAGGCTCCGGCCGAGGTGCCGGTGCCGATGCCGGAATCGGTGGTGCCGGTGTCGGCGGCTGTGTTGGAGGCGGAGGCGGTGGCGGTGGTGTCGGCGTCGGTTGAGGCCGTGGTTCCGGTTCCGGCCGTGGCTCCGGTACGGCCTGCGGCTCCGGGGCCGGCGGCGTGCGCCGGGGCTCCGTCGACCACCCCAGATACGACCCGCAGTTGCCGCAGAAGTCGTCGTCCTCGCGGTTGGCCGTACCGCATGCCGGGCACGAGCGCATCGCGTCAGTCTCCTGTCTCTACGGGTGTCACGTCAGGTGCTGTTTCCGGCGGGCCCGGCAGGATCTCCACCCGGCAGGTGAGGTGGACCGGGCATGAGGCCGTCACCACGTCCAGGAGCCGGTTCTCGTCCACCGTGGCTCCGGGGGCCACCGGCCAGACACGGACCAGCAGTTCGCCGGTCGGGGGCGGAGGGAGCTCCGTACCCGGGCGGTCCGACCACGCCACGCCCCCGCCGTCCCGCACCTCCGCGTGGACCCCGAAGCAGAGGCGGAGGTGGTCGACCAGGCCGCGCCGGGTGGAGCGCCACCGGTGCAGCTCCACCGCGCGGGCCACCACGGCCCGTTGCAGCTCCGGCGGCCAGTCGGGGTCGATGCCCGCGCCCACCCAGGTCGCCAGCCACGGCAGGAAGTCGGCGGGGGCGAGAACCGGGTCGAAGTAGGCCGGGAGGTTGTCCAGGGTGGACAGGACCGGCGCCAGGACCGTGTCCAGGCCCGCCGTGAAGCGCTGGGCCAGGTCGTCGTCGGCGTACAGGGCGGGCAGCAGCTCGCCGATCGGGTAGCGGCTCGGCAGCCCGGGTACGGCGGCCCGGCTCATACGCCCTCACCCGGCCCGTTCGCCGTGACGATCACCTGGTGCTGGTGCGAGAAGACCAGCGCGCCCGGCGCCACGTCGATCCGGTCCACCGCACCGCCGCGCCGCCCGCTGATCGGGTCCGCCGGGAACAGCCGGACCTCCTCCACCAGACCGGCGCCCCGCACCCCTTGGAGCACGGCGAACACCTCCCCGTACTGCACCGGCCGCCCGAACGGCCACCCCGTACCGTCCGCACCGCCCCGCAGCGGGTCGATCAGCCGGAAAAGGGCCTCCAGCGCCTCCGCGCGCACCCGGTCCACATCCCCCGGGGCCGCGACCAGCCGGGCCACCACCGTGACGCCCTGGTAGGCGGGCGGCTCCACGACCAGCCGGGTGCCGACCAGGCGGCGCTCGTCCAGCCGTTCCGCGACCGCCGCCAGCACCTGGTCCGACGGGATCAGCTGCTCGAACCGCAGCTGGCCGCCCTCGTCCGGCACCGCGTCCGGCACCACCAGCACTTTGACCGCACCAGCCTCACCCGCCACCGCCGGCAGACACCGCACCCGGCGCAGCGACGGCGCCGCCTCGCGGGCGATGACCTCGTGGTCCCGCGCGGTGACGGCCCGCTCCTGCACGCGCAGGATGTTGGGCGCGCGCACCTTGGCGTTCTCGACGGTCTCGCCGTCGACGCCTCCGGTCGCCGCCTCCCGGTTGCCGACGCCCGCGACGTACGGGACCGAGCTGCGCAGCACCGAGATCGCACCGCGGGCCACGTTCCCGGCCGACCCGCCGCCCGTGCGGTAACGCGGTACGCGGAGCTGGGCGCCCTTCGCCGGGACCGCGCCGTACGCGCGCATCGTGCCGTCCTCGGCCCGTACCTCCGGCGGGAACGCGAACTCACCGGAGACCGCGTCGATCCGCACGTGCCGGTCACCGGGCGCGGAGGCGCCGAAGTGCTCCACCGGCGTCCACACCTGCCAGCCCTCCGCGGTCGACACCTGGACCACCGGCGGGTCGCCGTCCATCAGCAGCGGCACCCGGCTCACCGAGAACCGCTGCCCGGCCACGCCCTCCGAGGTCCCGAGCGGTACGTCGTACACCGTCTCCGCGTGCTCCACCGCCGCCGTCCCGCCGACCGTGAACACCTCGGCCTCGCGGATCGTCGGCGACTCGGAGTAGAACGGCTGGCCCGGCTCGGCCGGTGTCACCCGGCAGCGCAGCCACCCGGCGCGGGTACCGGCGACCACGGACGCGGTGTGCCCGGCCGGGACGAACACGATGACCTCGCCGGGCCGGTTGAGCCCGCCGGTGGTGTCGTCACCGGTCGCGCACTCCACCCACCGCGCCCCGTCCCACGCCTCCCACACCAGCGGCGGCTGCCGCGGGTCGACGCCGACGCCCTCCACCCGGCTGTCCAGGCGTACGGCGACGATGCAGCGCGGTACGGCGGCGGGCAGCCCGAACAGCATCGCGTCGCCCGGCTCCGGGCGCGGCGAGAAGCACGGGATGTCCTTGCCTGCGCCGAGCGGCCCGGTCCGGTCGGTCTGGTCGCCGGTCTTCGGCGCGGTGACCAGCCGGACCAGCTCGCTCGGCACGATCGGCAGCTCCTCGGAGGTGGTGAACACCACCGGCTCCTCCGTCTCGCCGCGCGCGGTCGCCACCTCCGTGCCGGCGACCAGGTGCACGGTCTCCGGCTGCGGCGCGGAGAGCCAGAAGTCCACCTCGGCGCGGGCCACCGTCGGCGGGAACAGGGTCACGCCGAGCAGGTCCAGGAAGGCCGCGTAGTTCTTGTCGGGCACCCGGTTCAGCCGGTACAGCAGCTGGTCGACCATGTACGCGAACGTCTCGATCAGCGTCACCCCGGGGTCCGACACGTTGTGGTCGGTCCACTCCGGCGAGCGCTGCTGGACGTACCGCTTGGCCTCGTCGACGAGCTGCTGGAAGCGGCGGTCGTCCAGGTTGGGGGAGGGGAGGACCATCAGCGCACACCCGCTTCGGACGAGCCCTCTTCCGAGGGGATCGTGTAGAAGGGGAAGACCAGGTTGCGCAGGTCGTTGGTGGCCCGCACGGTGTAGCGGACGTCGATGTAGAGCGTGCCCTCCTCGATCGCGTCGAACGCGATCACCACGTCCGTCACCTCGATCCGCGGCTCCCACCGCTCCAGCGACGTCCGGACCTCCTGGGCGATCCGCCCGGCGGTCGCGCCGTCGCCGGGCGCGAAGACGTAGTCGTGGATGCCGCAGCCGAACTCCGGCCGCATCGGCCGCTCACCCGGTGCCGTACCGAGGATCAGCCCGATGGCCTCCTCGATCTCCTTGTCCCGCTCGACCAGGGCGATCCCGCCGGTCGGGCCGGTGCGCAGCGGGAAGCCCCAGCCGCGTCCGATGAAGCCGCTGCCGGATCCCCTGAGGGTGCCGGTGTAGCCGTCGCCGTTCACATCGGGCCTCCGATCAGGACGTTCGGCGCGCCGGTGAGCACGACCGCGCCGCAGGTGGTCTTGTCGCCCATCCGGGCGGCGGGCAGCCCACCGATGAGCACCGGGCCGGAGACGGCCGCCGCCGGATTCGGCAGGAGCACGTTGCCCGGTCCGAGCGCCGCGTGCGGCGGGACCACGCACACGTGCAGGCTCCCGGTGACGGCGGCGGGCCGGCCGCCGATCAGCACGGTGGCGACGGTCACCGCGCCCGGGGGCGGGGTGCCGATGACGCCGCCGTGGGCGGTGCTGTCGCCCGAGCGGGCTGCGGGGGGCATGGCCGGGGTTCTCCTCGCTGTGGAAAGTGGAAGGTCGTCGGTGCGTGTGGTGTCAGTTGATGCGGATGAGCCTGGCCTTCAGGACCGCCAGCAGTCCGCCGTCCACGGTGACCCCCGTCTTGCCGTTGATGGTCACCGAGCGCCCCTTGACCTCCACGTCGCCCGTGCCGGCGTCGAGCGTGATGCCGGATGAGGAGAGCGTCACGGCGCTCTGCGGGCGCTTTGATCCGGGCGCGAACACGGTCAGCGCGATCTCGTTCTTCCGCTCGTCCAGGGTCACTTCGAGCCGCTTGTTGCCGCTGGCCAGCCGGACGCCGGACGGACCGCGCGGCGTGTCCAGCAGCTCCAGCCGGTTGCCCGAACGGGACACCAGGGAACGGCGGTTGACCTTCCCGCTGGTCTTGTCGACGAGCGGTACGTCGTGCTCGGAAGGGCGGTCGATGCCGTTGTACAGGCCGCCGAGCACGTACGGACTGTCCAGCAGCCCCTGCTCGAAGCCGACGAGCACCTCGTCGTTGACCTCGGGGCTGAACACCCCGCCGCCGCCGTTGCCGCCCCACTGCACCGTACGGACCCAGTCGGTGACGTACGTGTCGTCGAGCCACGGGAACTTCAGCCGCACCCAGCCCCGTTGGCCCTTGCCTTCGCGGATGTCGGTGACCACGCCGATCGCCAGCCCCGGCATGCGCGGACCGCGCGAAGGGGCCCCGCCGCCGGTCAGCCCGGCCAGGGAGCGGTCGGGCGAGGCGCTGACGATCACGGTGGTGCGGTAGCCGCCGTCCGGTTCCAGGACGTGGTGGGCGGCGGTGGCGGTGTAGCGGCCGGAGAAGGTCGGACCGACGTTGCCGAGCGCCACGGGCGCGCCCGCGCGCAGTTGCGGATTGCCGAAGGCGACCGCCTCGATCTCCCCGAAGCCCGAGCTGACTTGGGCCGCCACCGCACCGGCCACGGCCGTGGTCTCCGCCTGGGTGCGGTACGGGGTGTCGGCGACGGTCACGCGGGCCTTCGCGCCGAACGCGCCGGCCGCCACCGACGGGCTCATCCCCGGCGTCACGGTCTTGCTGCGCACGGACTGCTCCCGCGCCACGAGCCGTGTCTTGGTGTCGACGTTCCAGCCGCGCACCTCCACGTCCCCGGCCCCGTCCGCGCCGGTCACCACCGCCCGCAGCGCGAGCAGGTTGTCCCCGTACTCCAGCACCATCGGGTTCTTCGCGGCCCGGGTGTCGGGCGAGGGCGCGGAGGAGGCGGGCTTCGGCTTGGTGAACTGGAGCACGCCCTGGTCGTCCACCCGCACCTGCGCCCCGCTCTCGGCCGCCAGGTGCTGGAGGAACTCCCAGTCGGAGACGTTGGGCTGGGTCAGCTGCTTGTACGTGATCGGCGCCGCCTCGACCTTGCCGCACGCCAGCCCGGCGCCCGCCGCGACCTTGCGGACGATGTCCGCCGTCTTCATGTTCCGGTACGCCACCACCTTCCGGCCGCGCTGGAGCCGGTGCGCCTTGGAGAGCGCGCGGATCACGGTGAACGTGCCGGTGGTGTCGTGGTCCAGCTCGATCGCCGTGACCTCACCGGTGAAGAGCCGCTCACGGACCCGGTCCTGCACGGTGACGACGGAGATCTTCAGCGGAGTGCCGAGCGTGATCCCGCTCTCGCTGAGCAGATCGTGGTCCGGGTCCCGGTACATCAGCACGGCCGTGTCCGGCAGCCCGACGTTCTCGTCGACCACACAGCTCACCAGCTGCGCCGCCCAGCCCAGCGGCAGTTCGGCGGGGATCTCCACGATCGGATCGGCGGCGAACGAACGCCCCGGTGCGGAGGCGGTCATCGGGCGCCCTCCGCGAGGTGGTCTTCCAGTCCCGGCACGAGGAGTTCACTGCCCGGGGTCAACTGCATCGGGTTGTCGATGTTGTTGGCGTCCGCGATCGTCCGCCAGGCGGTGGCGTCGCCGTACTCGCGCCAGGCCAGCAGCGGCAGGCTGTCCCCGGCCACGACGCGGTGCGTCCGCCGCGCCTCCTTCGAACCCGAGGTGGGGTTCTGGCCGGCGGGGTCGACGCTCGCCTCCTCGATGGAGAGGGAGCAGGTGGCGCGCAGCGGCTTCCCGTCCACGTCGAAGAGCGTGTACGAGACGGAGAGGTTGGAGAGCACGCCGTCGAACGAGGTCGTCCGCGACGTACCCCAGTCGAACCGCACCCACGGGCTCGCGGGCGTCTTGCGCGCGAGGCTGGTCGGCGTGGGCACACAGGCGATCATCAACTGCTCCACCGCCTTCTCCACGGAGTTGTCGTGGGTGGCGGTCGCGTCGAGGAACACCTCCAGCGAGAGCGAGCGCGGCCCGCTCCCGACGAACTCGGGCAGCGCGGACTGCCCGGCCATCCGGGACGGAGTGCGCCGCCACTCGGTGCTCTTGCTGAGCGACAGCTTGTTCGGGTTGAACTGGAGGGTGAGCTGGGCGAGTTTGCCACCCGGCTTGGCGCCGACGGTCGACGGCGGCTCCATGATGGTCAGTTGGGCGCGCGCACGGCTCGCACGGAGAGCGGGTGACATGGCGTTCCTCCTTCCGGGGTTTCCTGGTGTTCCTGCTGTTCCTGGTGAGTGCGGTGATCGGGCATCAGGAGGGTTCCAGGCCCTCGTGCGCGATCTCCAGCGTCTCCGTCGCCGCCTCGGAGTTGGCGGGATCGAAGGACGGACCCTGCCAGCGCACCGGGACGATGCCCTGCACCTGCCAGCTGATGATCCGGCTGAGGTCCGGCCGCAGCGCGACGATCTCGCCGTCCTTGGGCTCGACGCGCTGGATCGTCTCGTTGAGCCAGCGCGCGATCTTCATCGTGTCGGCGGTGACCGGGCGGGTCAGCGTGATGTTGGTCCAGGTGATGCGTCCGGGCAGGTGCCAGGTGAAGCCGTTGTTGCCGCCCTCGGCGTACGTCTCCATCTCGACCTCCGCGCCCAGGCCCGAACAGGTGTGGAAGGCCCCGAGGTCGCTGCCGCCGATCACGAGCTTGAAGAACACGCTCGTGGCGAAGATGTTGTCCGTCATGCCGATTCTCTTCTTCTGACTGCTGGGGTGGTGAGGGGCGGGCTGTGCTGTCAGCGGCGGCCGTCGTGGAGCCGTCCCGCGCGCTCCCGGCCGCGGCGCATGTCGGCGCGGATGAGCCGGCTCACGGGGTCGAGGAGGCGGCGGGCCAGCTCCTCGATCTCGGCTCCGGAGATCCGGGCGGCCGTGTTCGCCTCGTTCGCCGGGGCCGCCGTGTTGCCGGTCGGCGAATCGCCGGTGGGGGCGAAGCCGGACGGGCCGTCTTCTGCCGCGCGCTGGACGGGCCTCGGTGCGCCTGGCCGTGTGCCGTGCCGCGGGCCCTTGTGCGTGCCGTTGTACGTGCTCTTGTTCGTGCTCTTCGGCGGGACCGCCTTGACCGGGACGCCGGTGATGCCGGCTTGGGCGGCGGCGCGTTGGAGCGCCTGTGCCGGTGAGGCGGGTTGCCCGGTGGTGCCGGATGTCGCTGTGTGGGAGCGCGGCGGGACCCGTACGGAGAGAGCCGGCGGACCCGCCAGGGGGGCGTGGCCGCCGCCGGGCGCCGGGCCTGCGGGCGGGGGGCCCGCGGGATCCGGGACGACCGGCAGGGGCATCCGCTGGACGGGCACGACGGTGGCTCCGGGTGCGGCGGCCACGGGGGGATGGGGGCGGACGACCGGGACCCGGGCCGGAGTTGGGGCCGTGGGGGGTGCGGAGGGGCTGGTCGGCGCTGAAGTCGTTGAGGGAGTGGCCTGCGGGGGAGAGGGCGCCGGTCGGACGGTCGGTTGCCCGCTGCCGTGGTGAGTGGAGGCGTGGGTGGGGCGGGGTGACGGCGGGGTCGTTGCCGGAGCGTGAACCGCACGGCGTTGTACGAGCCGTTGGAGCGCGCCGCCGATCGTGGAACCCTTCCTGGCCGGGGCGGTGGAGGCCTTCGCTGTGGTGGCCTTCGCGGTGGGGGCGGAGACGGCTTGCGGGTCGGCGGTCTCGCCGGTGGTGCCTTCGCCGCTGGTGCGCCGGGGGGCGGGGGCTGTGTGGACGGCACGCTGGACGGTGGCGCCGGGGATCGGGCCGCCGTCGACCGCTGGTGTCGATGCTGCCGCCGATGTCCTCGTCGGAGCCGGGCCGGGGGTACGGGTCCGGTGCGGCGCAGCCGGTGCGGTGACGGGTTCTGCAGGGCGGGCGCGGGGTGTGTCGCGCCGGGGCGTCGCACCCGCTGACGTCCGGCGCTCCCCGGACGGCGTGCCGCCGGTCCGTGTGTTGCCGGGCTGCCCGTCGCCGGTCCGCGCGTTCGCCGTTCGTGTGTGGCTGGTCCCCGGCGCACCGGGGGCCGTCGCTCCGGGTGTCGACCGCTGTACGTCGCGGCTCCAGGTGGCTGCCACGACCGGGCGGGCCGTGGCGCCGGCCGCTGTCACCGTCACAGGCGCCGAGAACCCTTCGGCCGCACCGGTGTTCACCTTCAGGTCCCGGCCCGAGAGCAGGGTGCGCGAACGCTGGACGGTGGGCGTCGCTGCGGCCCGTCCGGCCTCCCGCTTCGGGCCGATGTTCCGGATGCGGGCCGGGGCCGGGGGAGCGGTGTTGCCGGGTGCGGGCGTGCCCGTGTCCGTACCGGCGCTGGTACGGGGGCGGTCGCCGACCACCGCGCGTTGTACGGAGGAGGGCTGGGCGGGTGCCGGGGCCGAGCGGACCGGCATCTCCGACGGGGTGCTCGTGGTACTCGGGGCGGTCGGTGGTGTGGTGGTCTGCGGGGACGGTGTGCCCGTCGGAACCGGTCCCGTACGCCGGCGGTCACCGAGGAGCGGCGCGTCGCGCTGGACCCGGGCGGTCGACGGGAGCGAGGTGAGAGGCGTGCCGATGCCGCCGCGCGTACGGGCGCGGGGGCCGGCGGGTGCGTCGGCGGGCCGCGTCGGCCCCGGGGAACCGTCGCGTGGCGCCTTACCCGGCGAAGGCGCCACGGCCGGTGAGGCCGCCTCCGTTGCCTCCGGGGTCTGCCGCTGGAGTACCGGCATGGCCGCTGCCTCCTGCCCTCCCGGGGCAGAGGGCACGGGTCGTCCTTGCCCTGCCGGGCCGGAGGCGATGGCCCCGGAGGGCAGTTCCCGCAGGGGCTTGCCCAGAGCCGGGCGGACGGCTTCGGGAGCGGGAGCGGGAGCCGGTGTGCGGTCGTGGCTCTCCTGCTGCGCGGGGGCGGTGGCTGGCTCGGCCTGCTGGCGGGTGGCCGTGCTCCGCTGAACGACGGGGTCGGGAGCGGTGGCCGGTGCGGCGGGTGTGGCAGCGGCGGCCGGCGGGAGTCCGGTGATCTGCCGCAGCCGCATGGCCGGACGGCGGGCGACGGTCAGCGGAGGTGCGGTACGCCGAGGACGTACGGCGGCAGGCCGCGCACGCTCAACAGCCGAAGCCGAAGCCGAAGCCGAAGCGGCGGCAGCCTGTGGGGCGGCGGCAGCCTGTGGGGCGGCGGCAGCCTGTGGGGTCGCTGGAGCCGAAGAGGTCGGCGCCGCACCGGCCTTCGCGGCCCGCTGCACCGTCGGCATGGCAGCCGAGCCCGGCGCCGGCCCCGAGCCCTGACCGGCGACAGGACTCACGGCCGCGCCCGCACCAGGACCCGAGCCAGGCGTGACGGACCCCGCCCCCATCTCCCGTACCGACTTCCGCGTACCGCCCGACCGCTGGACCGACGTACTCCGCCCCGCCGCCACAGCGCCGCCCGCGCGCCCCGCTACCGCGGCCGTCCCGGTCTCCGCCTCCGCCTCCGCGCTCTCCGGCCGGGCCGCCCGCAGCAGCAGCGGGCCGCCGGGCGAGGCGGAACGTGCGGAGCCCGGCCGGGTCACGCCGTGGATGAGGCCCACCGGGGCGGACGGGAGGACGGCGTGGCCGAGTTCGCCGCCGAGCGTCGGGTTCTGCCAGGAGGCGAGCTGGGACCGGAACCGCAGCCCGTCGCTCACTCCGATCGAGGCCCGGGCAACGGTCACCGCGGGCGGAGCGACCTGACGCCAGCCACCGTCCCAGCCGACGTCGGAGGCACCCGAGGCACCGGAGCCGGAGGACTCGGGAGCCGGCCCCGTGGAGCCCGCCTCCTCGGCGCCAGGCCCCGGCCCCGGCCCCGGCACCGCCCGGTCCGTCCGGCGCAGCCAGTTCCCGAACCCCACACGATCACCCGCCTTCGTTGACGCGGGTGTTGATCCGCGCTATCTCCCGCACCCACTGCTGACGTTCCGCGTGGGTGAGGTCGAGAATGTCCTCACGCTGCCAATGGAAGTGGTAGGCGACGTACGCGATCTCCTCCCGCAGCCGGGGAAGCGCGTACGTCACGATTCCCCCAGGCGCCCACCCGAGAGGTCCACCTCGAACGAGCCGTGGCAGAGCGGGCAGGTCACCGCGGCGTGGGTGTGGCCCTCGCTGTTGATCCGGCGGTAGAAGTCCTGGAGGAACGCCACGTCCGTGGCGTACATCCGCTCCACGATCCCGACGTGTACGTCGGTGACCGTGCCGAGCTGGGTGATGACCTGGCTCAGCAGCACCACCGACAGGTACGCCGGGTTCTCCTTCACCCGCAGGTCGATCTGCGGGCGCAGCTCGTCGCGGGCCGTCGCGAGGCGCATGGTGCCGTGGCGGTGCACCTGGCCCTCGTCGTCGACGTATCCGCGCGGCAGCTCGAAGGCGAACTCCGTCTGCAGGGAGTCACGTTCACGCTGCGGGGCACGGGCCGACGGTGCCTCCTCGCGTGCGGCGGGCGCCGCGGCGAGGTTGTCCAGGACCTCTTCGAGGCCGCTGCCCGGCGAAACGGTCCGGCGCCTCATTCGACCACGATCTCCTCGAAGGTGATGGTCACCGACTCGGTCGCCGCGCTGGACTCGCCGGCCTTGAGCGACGGGCCCTCCCACTTGGAGGCCCAGCCCTGCATCAGCTGGATGCGGCGGACGGTCTCACCGGTCGAGTCCTTGATCTCGATCGTGAGGTTCTGGCGCGCGGTGTCGACGGCCCCGTTGTTGAGCGTCTCCTTGATCCAGGTGGTGAACTCGCTGCTCTGGTCGAGCCCCCGGGTGATCGTCACCTCGCCCGCCTGGCGCGCGCCCGGCTGCTTGCGGATGATCTGCTTGCCCTCGGCGGTCACCTGACGGACCTCGACGACTTCTTCCTCGACGGTCAGGCCGCTGATCTCCTGGATGGACTCCACGAGATAGCCGCCGAGCTGCACGCCGAAGACGTGGGTGGAAAGAGCGTCGCCCTCTGCCATGACTGTGTGTCACCTGTTCCGATTGAATGAGCGAAGTGGGGAGACGAGGACCGCGGAGGTCACTCGTCGATGAGGCTGGTGCTGTCCGAGAACTGCGCGAGGCGGAAGACCACGAACTCCGCCGGCTTCACCGGGGCGACGCCGATCTCGCAGACGACCTGGCCGAGGTCGATCGACTCCTGCGGGTTGTTGCTCCGGTCGCACCGGACGTAGAACGCCTCCTCGGCCGTGCGGCCGAACAGCGCGCCGCGTCGCCACTCCTCGGTGAGGAAGGCGGTGACGTTGCGCCGGATGCTGGACCAGAGGCGGTCGTCGTTCGGCTCGAAGACCACCCACTGGGTGCCGATCAGGATCGACTCCTCCAGGTAGTTGAAGAGCCGGCGCACGTTCAGGTAGCGCCAGGCCGGGTCGGAGGAGAGGGTACGGGCGCCCCAGATGCGGATGCCGCGGCCCGGGAAGGCGCGTACGCAGTTGACGCCGATCGGGTTCAGCAGGTCCTGCTCGCCCTTGCTGAGCCGGATCTCCAGGTCCACCGCACCGCGTATGACCTCGTTGGCGGGCGCCTTGTGGACTCCGCGCTCACCGTCGCTGCGCGCCCAGACGCCGGCCACGTGACCGCTCGGCGGGACCAGGGAGTTGCGGCTGGCCGCCGGGTCGAAGACCTTCACCCACGGGTAGTACAGGGTGGCGTAGCGGGAGTCGTAACCGGCTTCGTCATTACGCCAGTTACGTACCTGCTGGGCGTTCATGCCGGGCGGGGTGTCCAGGACGGCGACCCGGTCGCCCATCTGCTCGCAGTGCGAGATGACCGCCAGCTGCACGGTCTTGACGCCCTCGGCGTCGATCTCGCCGCGCTGGTAGGCGCTCATCAGGTCCGGGACGGCGACCATGGTGATCTCGTCGATCGACTCCAGGCCGCCGAAACCGGTGCGGGCGGCGGCGTCGCCGACGTACTCGGACGCGTCGAGCCGCGCCACGCCGGAGCCGGTGGCGGGAGCGGGCGTGGCCGGTGCGAGGGCGACGGTCTGCTTCTCGGGGCGGCTCTGGGCGGTGCCGGGCTGCTCGGTGACCTGGATGAGCTGGGAGTCGCGGGCCTGGGTGACCAGGTAGCCCTTGACGTTCTTGCGGGTGGAGACGTCGTACGTCTCCACCACCTTGCCGGCCTGGCGGACCAGCAGCTTGAAGCGGTCCTCCGGAGGGTTCTCGCCCTCGGGGTCGGCGATCTCGACCGAGAGGCCGTCGCCCGTGCCGGACTTGGCGGCGACCAGGAAGCCGCCGAGGGCGACGGGCGCCGGGGCCTGGCTCACCGCGCCGGGACCGCTCGACGCGGAGGCGCCCTGCGCGGGGCCGCCGATGCGCACGATGTAGGCCGCGCCGCCGCCGTTGGCGAAGAAGCCGTAGACGGCGTGCGTGAGGTAGGTGTCGGCGGTGAAGGTGCCGAACGTCTGGACGTACTGGTCCCAGTTGGTCACCAGCGTCGGCTGATGGAAGGGGCCCGTCTCGGCGAAGCCGACGAAGGCTGCGACCGCGGTGCCGACTCCCTCGATGGGCCGTGCTCCGGACTGCACCTCCTCCACGTATACACCGGGGGTGAGGTACGTCGGCATGCTCGCTCCTTCGGGATGGTCACTCGTTCACCGGTCAGTCTTGCCGGGCGGCGGTGGCCGGGGCCAGGTCTCAAAGTCCTGGGCGAGGGGCAATGACGCTGCCTTCCCGGGCACCTTGGCGGCGGTGAATGCTGCCCCGGCGGACCGGCCGCGTCACGTGCGCATTTCGCGGAGGGCCGGACGTATTCCGCGGCTCCTGGATGAGGCTCCTGGGTGAAGCGGAGGAGAACAAGGGGTCACAGAGGTGCTTCCACTCCGGCCGCTGTTCCGGCCGTCGTTCCGGATGTCTTCCGCGATTCACCGGAAGGTCTGATTCCGGTTCCTGGAGGAGGTGTGTTCGGTATCTCTTTTCCTGGATGAACGCCGCAGGGCGAAAACCCGTACGGGGCTGCCCGGGAATCGTGGCGGACTGACGGGATTCGGCCAGAATGCGCCCAGAAGGTGTGCTCTTCCGGCCGATTCGCGCCAACGGAAACGGGCACCCGACCGCTCCGATCGGGCACCCGAGCTCTCCTCCCGGACCGTCAGGAACGGCTCTGATCAGCTCCGTTCGTGCTCCGGCCCGCCGGAACCGGATATTCTTCCCTGGTCGTCGGTGCCGGGGGTGACCGAATTGGTGTAGACCTTTGGCGCATTCGGGACGATGAATCCGCCATCGCCCGGCACGCCGGGTTTCCTCCGGGGGCTGGTTTCTGCTGTTGTCGTCATCGAAAGGTGTCGTCGTCGCCGAACAGGTGCCGTCGTCTAAAGGGGAACACGGCGCCCGGCGCCGCCGTTTCCGCTGTAGTCCTACCGTGCGAGGTCGCTGAGTACGCCGCTGACGTTAATCACCTGATGGCAGCCCGAAGCCTGTGTTCCGGTCGCCGGAGTGCCGGGCTTGGCGCAGGTGACGGCAGCGGTGACCGTGGCGTTCTCCGGAACCTGAATGGGGGTGACCCAGTGATAGTCCTGGTTGCGGAAGGTTTCCAGCGCGATGGTGGTGATCTTCCGCTCTCCGAAGGAGATCGTCAGCACCCCCTCGTCGCCCTGGAAGTTCGCCACCACGATGTCCGTGATGCCGAACACCTTGCCCGCCGGAACCCGGTACGTCCCCGTCTCCTCGCCCCCGGCTTGGGACTCCACGTCGATCGTCGCGGAGCTCTGCTCGGTGCCCCCGGCGCCCGTGCCGCCCGGCCCGGAGCCTGTGCCCGGTCCCGTACCGGAGCCACCGGTACCTCCGGGCGTGCCCGGCGCGTTGGGCCCGGTGCCCTGTCCCTGGCCTCCCGTCGGGTCGTCCGGGCCGCCCGGCGTGGGCGCGCCCTGCTGCTGTTCGCCACGGGCGGCCTCCTCCTGCGCTGCCTCGGTCGCCGCCTGCTTCGCGGTGCTCTTCACCGCCGGCCGGACCAGCGCGAACCAGGCCAGCAGCAGTGCCAGCAGCGCGGCCAGCACGATGAGCAGCCACTTGGGCAGCACGGGCAGCTGGAGGAACTCACCGGGTACCGGCTCCGGACGTACGGCCTCCACGCCGCCGGTCTCCGGACGTACGGTCTCCTGCCGGACGGTCTCCCCGCTCCCGGCGGCCACCGCGACCGGCGCCTCCACCGGCGCGAGGACCTCCGCCGCCTCCACCTCGAACGGCCAGGTGACCGGCTCGCCGAACCAGATCACCTTGGCCGCACGGACCTTCAGCCGGATCTCGGCCGACTCGCCGGGCTCCAGCCGCTTCTGACCCGGCGTGAAGCCCAGCCGCAGCTCCTCACCGGCCTGCTTGCCGGTGAACGCCACGTCGACCGGGGTGTTCCCCTGGTTCTGCACGGCGGTACGGAAGCGGGCGCCCAGCCAGCCCCGGCGGCGGCGCGGCTCCAGCTCGGTGCGCAGCTGGTGGAACGGCTCGACGGTGACCGTGCCCTCCGGCACCACCACCGACTCCGGGTGCTCGGCGGGCAGGACGCGGACGGCCAGCGGGGTCTCGCCCGCCTTGACCTCGTGGGAGCGGGGAGGCGCGAAGGTGAGGGTCACCGTCTCGGAGGTGCCCGGATAGAGCGAGACGCGGGCCGGCTCGACGGTGCTCCACGCGGCGCAGTCGCCGACGACTTCGAGGGTGTAGGCCTCGACGATGTCACCGTCGTTGCGCACGGTCAGGGTCGTCGTCGCGGTACCGCCGGGCGACACCGTCACCGTGGGCATTTCGAGTTCGGCAGATGTGGTCACCCTGCGACCGTAGGCCGCCCCGGCGGCTGCGCAGCAGGGTCGCGAGGGCAACGAGCGGGCAGGGCCGGTGCCCCGGACGCACACCGCACCGGTGGCTCCACGCCCCCGCCCCGGGCCCGCGCCCCCTGCCGAAGACCGGTGCGGTGGGGAGCGGTGACAGGCATATCGGGCGGAAGTACCTGAGGAAGACGGCGCGGAACGATGACGATGACGACGGCAGACGCGATGACGATGACCACGGCAGACACGATGACGACGGCGGACGGCACGAGCGGGCCCCCGGCGGACGCGGCGACCACGGCAGGCGCGAGGAGCGGGACGGCGGAGCGCGCGCAGTACCGCGGGCCCGGCGCGGACCGGCGGACCGCCCGGTCCGCCCGCACCGTCCCCGGTGCCGGGAGCGGCGGCCGGGTCACCGTGGCGGTGTACGCGGAGGACCTGATCCTCCAGACCGGCATGGTCCACCAGCTGCGGATGCGACCGGAGATAGAGCTGATACCGGAGGCCGAGGCGGACCGGGCCCAGGTCTCCCTGGTGGTGGTGGACACGGTGGACGAGCCCACCGTCCAGCTCCTGCACCGCCTTCAGCGCAACACATCCACCCGCACCGGACTGGTCGTCGGCCTCTTCGAGTCGGGCGCGCTCCAGACCATGATCGAGTGCGGGGTGGCCGCCGTGCTGCGACGCGGCGAGGCCGACCAGGACCGGCTGATCCACCTGGTCAAGGCGATGGCCAACGGCGAGGGTGTGCTCCCGGGCGATCTGCTCGGCAAGCTCCTGGACCATGTCAGCAGCCTCCAGCGGACGGTCCTGGACCCGCGCGGACTCACCCTCTCCACGCTCACGGCCCGGGAGGCGGAGATGATCCGGCTGGTGTCGGAGGGCTTCGACACGTCGGAGATCGCGCAGAAGACCTCGTACTCCGAACGCACCGTCAAGAACGTGCTGCACGAGGTGGCGACCCGGCTCGAACTGCGCAACCGCGCCCATGCGGTGGGGTACGCGATGCGGCACGGCCTGATCTGACCGCGCGCCCGGCCCCGGGGCGGGGAGGGACATCCGCGCGCCGGGTCTCCCGGCGGGGCTGAGTCTCGCGGCGGAGCCGGGCCTCCCCGGCGGGAAGGGGCAGCCGCAAAGGGCAGCCGCTCCTTCCCCCGGTCCGGGTACTTGAGGCCTGTCCTCCTGCCCCGCGCGGGCGCGATGCTCGACGGTGGAGCGTCATCAACAGACTGTGAGGTGGGCCGTGACCGGCACTGCTGGCCCGGCGAAGCATGCCCGGTGGAGCCGACTGGCGGGCGCGGTGGTGCTGTTGGCGCCGCTGCTGGTGGTCGGATCGGCCGCCGCCCCGCAGGGTTCGGGCGAGGCGGTGGCCGCCGAGGCCGACGCCGACCCGGCGCAGGCCGGGCGGATCGCCTTCGCCGGCACGGAACACCGCAGCCTGGGCCGGGCCAACGGCGAGAAGACCACCGACCCGCTCTTCGGCCCCACCGGCCCCACCCACTACGACCAGGACCCGTCCGCGCGCGGCGGCGTCCTCGTCTTCACCAGCCTCCGCGACAGCGTGCGGCCGCAGGTGTACGTGCGCGATGCCGACGGGAGCGTACGCCGGCTCACCACCGACCGGGACGCGGGCAACCCCGAACTCTCGCCGGACCTCCGTACGGTCGTCTTCGACTCCGCGGAGCCGGGCCCCGGCGGCACCGTGCAGCGCGACCTCTGGGCGGTCGGCGTCGACGGCTCGAACCTGCGGCGGCTCACCGACACCCCGGACAACGAGGAGTCCCCGACCTTCTCGCCGGACGGCAGCCGGATCGCGTACGCCTGCGACGGCGACGCCACCCGCGGATGGCAGATCTACGAGCGGGCCTTCGCCGGCGGTGACCAGCGCCGGATCAGCGACGGCCCGCCCGGCGACGCCAAGGACCCGTCCTGGAATCCAGTGGACGACGACACGCACCGCAGCCGGATCGCGTACACCCACATCACCGACCCCGACCCGGAGACGGGCTACCGGCTGCGGGTCACCGAGGGCCTCGGTACCGACCGGCCGCTGCTGGCGGGCGGACACGCGGAGTGGGGCAGCCACTCGGTCTCCTGGCTGCCGAACGGCGACGAGGTCCTCTTCCTCAGCCCGTTCCACGTCTGCGGCTGCGACGACTTCGACCACGTCTACCGGGGCCCGGTCTTCTCCGAGCAGACGCCGGAGCAGCTGCTCTCAGAGGACCGCGACGTCGCGTCCCCGACCTGGACCGGCAGCGACAGCGGTACGGGAGAGATCATCGTCTCCCGGATCACCGCCGCCAGGGCCAACACCGTCACGCTCCAGGACGTACGCCAGGACGGCTCGGACCCGCGCGACCTCGGCTTCACCATCCTGAACGAGGACCCGGCGGCCCGCACCAACACCGACCCGGCGGCCGACCCGCTCTTCAACCCGGCGGCCGGATTCGACCCGTGGACCGAGCGGCAGAACTACACGCCCGACGGCCGCCGCATCGTCGTGACCCGCTTCGAGGGGCCGGCCGAGGCACGCATCCAGCGCATCTGGATGGTCGACGCCGACGGCACCAACGGCGCCGCCCTGCCGCTCGCCGGACGTGGCGACCGCGACTGGGACACCGACCCGACCTTCTCGCCCGACGGTACGAAACTGGCGTTCACGCGCACCTCGCCCGGCGGCACCGGTGAGGCGGCCGGACCTTCCCGCATCCTCATAGCCGACGTGGCCACCGGGGCGGTCCTCGACGAGATCCGCCCGCCCGAGGGCCAGCAGCAGGGCGGCGACGCCCAGCCCACCTGGTCCTCCGACGGCGTCAACCTCGCCTTCACCCGTACGCAGGTGATCAACGGCAACGGCGGCAACAAGCACATCTGGACCGTGCCGGTGAACCGGCTCGACCAGCAGCGGGACCTCAGCGCCACCATCTGCCCCGGCGCCTGCGACGTCATCGACGACAGCCCGGCGTTCTCTCCGGACGGTACGGCGGTGGCCTTCAACCGCAAGGACGGCGGCGGCCGGATCAACGAACGCAACGGCGTCATCGTCAAGCCGCTGAGCGGCGGCGGCTGCCGGGTCGTGCTGCCCTCCTCCGAGCGGAACAACCCGCTCGGCTGCGAACTGCCGGTCCCCGACACCACCGGGACCGGCCCGTTCCAGCCGCGCGATGTGGCCTGGTCGCCGGACGGCAGCCGGCTCGTGCTCTCCTCCCGCCGGGAACAGCCGGTCAACTCGATGGAGCAGCTCTCCGTCCTGGACCTCGCCTCGGGTGAGCTGACGCCGCTGGACAACGACCACGCCGGACGCCAGAAGGAGCCCAGCTACCAGCAGTCGGTCGACCTCGCCGTGACCGCCCCGCCGACGGGGCCGACCGTGGAGGTCGGCTCCTTCGTCGAGGTGAAGGTCACGGTGGTCAACCACGGCCCGTCGCCGTCGCCGGGCACCGTCTTCACGGCCGATCCTCCGCCCGGCGTACGGCTGGAGGAGCTGACCACCGACGCCGGTACCTGCGGCGCCGCGTCGCCGCAGTGCGGCCTCGGTGTCGTGCCGCCCGGCGCGAGCGTCGAGATCACGGCCAAGCTGACCGGCGTCACGCGCGGCGACCAGCCGATCGGCTGGTCCGTCACCGGCACCGTGCTCGACCCCAACCCGACGGACAACGCCACCGGCACCCTCGTCCCCGTCCAGGACGCGCCCCCGCCGACCCCGACCCCCACCCCTCCGACTCCGACGCCTCCCACGCCGACCCCTCCCACCCCCACACCTCCGACCCCCACCCCGGCGCCCCCGACCACCGCGCCCGCACCGCCTCCGCCGCCCGCACCGCGACCGCCCGCACCACGCCCCCCGGCCCCGCTGCCGCCCGCGCCCCTGGCCGGTCCCGGCGTCGTCGTCCGCGCCCAGCCCAGCCCCGGCTACGTCGGCGGCAAGGTCGTCGTCACCTACACCGTGCGCAACGGCCGCAACGCCACCGCCACCGGCCTGCGGCTCCAGCTCGGCCTGCCGGGGAACATTCCGTCCGGCCCGCTCCCGGCAGGCTGCGCGGGAGGGCGGTGCGCGCTGCCCGACCTGGCGCCCGGCGCCTCCACCGTCGTACGCGTCGTCCTCTCACCGGACCGCGCCCTGCGCACGAGGATCACGGCGACGCTCACCACCACCGGCACGGACGCGGACCGGAACGACAACGTCTCCCGCATCCCGCTCCGCATCCTCCAGCCCCGGATCATCGCGGTCCCGGCCGTCGGCAAGCCCGGCTTCGTCACCTCGGTGCGCGGCAAGGACTTCCCGCCCGGCGCGCCCGTGAAGCTCGACTGGGACCCGGGGATCACGGCAGCCGCCGCGCCGACCCTGCCGAACCCGGACGGCACGTTCATCGCCCAGCTGCTCATCCTGGCGAAGGACCAGACCGGACCGCGCGTCATCACGGCCAGGGGCCCCGGCTTCTCCCCGGTCACCACGGACTTCCTGGTGGTGCTCGGCACCATCACGCCGCCGGACGAGGTGATCCGCCGATGATCCACGAAGTCGACGAGGGGCTGCGGCTGTTGCTGGTGGACGCCGGGCTCCAGGAGAGCGGCGTCGACCTGGTCTTCGACGCGCCGACGAAGGACTGGTCGGTCCGGCGCAACGCGCCCACCATCAGCGTCTTCCTGCACGGCATCCGCGAGGACGCGGGCAGGCGGCGGACCGGGACGGCCGAGGAGCACGACGAGCACGGCATGGTCACCGGCCGGCGGACCCCGCCGCGCTGGTTCGAGCTGACCTATCTGGTCACCGCCTGGACCAACCGGCCGCAGGACGAACACCGCCTGCTCTCCGAGGTGTTGCGCTGCCTGATGCGCCACGACACTCTGCCCGCGGCGATGCTGACCGGCAGCCTCGCCGAACTCGGCCTCACCGTGGAGCTGGAGGCGGCGGGCCCGCGCACCGACGGGCCGTCCGCCTCCGACGTGTGGTCCGCGCTCGGCGGCGAGCTGAAGGCCGCCATCGACCTCCGTGCCCTCGCCCCGCTCGCCGGTGAACGGGCCCCGACCGGACCGCCGGTCACCGAGGGCCTGGTCATGAAGGCCGCACCGGCCGTGGACGGCACGGCGGCCGACGAGCCGGGCCGCCGTCTGCGGTACGAGAACGCGGGCGCGGACCTGGTGGCGGAGGGCTTCGCCGCCGAACGGGAGAGGCAACTGCCGCCCGGGCGGCGCAGGCGGGGGAGTGCGGCGCGATGACGGCGAGTGTGACGGAGAGCGCGCCGCCGACGGTGGACGTCGAGGTGCTGTGGGAGCGGCTGGCCCGCGTCGAGCAGCGGGTCCGGCACGCGGTGGCGGCCCGCCGCGCCACCGACCCGGAGCCGGACGATCCGTACCGGGGCCAGTACCTCACGCCGGACGCGGTGGACCGGATCCTGGAGTCGCGGGACGCGTTCGCGGCCGTACCGGACGGAACGTACGTCACGGAGGCGGCCCCGCCTGGCTCCCGGCTCGGCCAACTGGCCCGCGAATTCGGTCTGGTGGAGCTGGACATCGAGCTGCTGCTGGTCGCCATGGCACCCGATGTCGACGCCCGGTTCGAGCGTCTCTACGGCTACCTCAACGACGACCTGACCCGCCGCCGCCCCGCCATCGGCCTGGCGCTGGAGCTCTGCGGCCTGGCCGCGGCGGGCTCCGGCCGCTTCCGCTTCCAGCCCTCCGCCCCGCTCGTCGCAGGCGGCCTGCTGGAGGTGACGGACCCCGAACGACCGCTGCTCTCCCGCACGTTGCTCGTGCCCGACCGCATCACCGCCCACCTCCTCGGCGACGACGAGCCCGACGGGCGGCTGCGCGGCCTGGCCCACGTGCCCCTGCCGGCCGCCGGGCCCGAGGGCCGTCCCGAGGCCCGCCGCATCGCCGCCGCGCTCGCCACCGGCAGCGGCCTGGTGCACCTGCTCGACCGCGGCGGCGACGCCTCCGGCCTGGCCGTCGAGGCGCTCACCGCCGCGCGCCGCCGCCCGCTCGTGGTCGACATCGCGGCCCTCGCCGCGGCCGGTGACCGGACGGCCGAGCTGGTACGGACCCTGGCCGCCGAGGCCCGCCTCACCCACGGCGGCATCGTCCTCGGCCCGCTGGAGGCACTCGCACCCGAACGCCCGGAAGGCGCACGCCTGTTGGCCTCGCTCTGTACGGCGGTGAGCGGCACGCCCCTGATCGCGTACGGAAAGAAGAACTGGGACCCGCTCTGGACCCGGGACAGCCCGGTCCCGGTCGCCGTCCCGCCGCCGGGCCCGGCGGGCGCGGCACGCCAGTGGCGGCGGGCGCTCGCCGAGGCGGCCAGGTCCGTCGGGCTGCCGGACGCGCGGGCGAGCGCCGACGACCACCTCATCGAGGCCACCGCCTCCTACCGGCTCGACTCCGACCAGCTGCGCAAGGCCGCCACCGTCGCCTCCCGGCTGGCGCTCCTGGAGCGGCGCCCGGTCCACCCGGACGACCTGCGCGCGGCGGTCCGCGCGCAGAACGGCGCCGGGCTGGAGCGGCTCGCCCGCCGCATCGAACCCGCCGTCGGCTGGGACGACCTGGTCCTGCCTCCGGCCACCCGCACCCAGCTCACCGAACTCGCCCTCCGTGCCCGCCACCGCGAGCAGGTGCTCGGCCAGTGGGGGATGCGGCCGGGCGGGGGCCGGGGGCGCGGGGTCATCGCGCTGTTCGCGGGCGAGTCCGGCACCGGCAAGACCATGTCGGCCGAGGTGATCGCGCGTGAACTGGGCATGGAGCTCTACGTGGTGGACCTCTCCACCGTGGTGGACAAGTACATCGGCGAGACCGAGAAGAACCTGGAACGGATCTTCGTCGAGGCCTCCGACGTCAACGGCATCCTGCTCTTCGACGAGGCCGACGCGATCTTCGGCAAGCGGTCGCAGGTCAAGGACGCCCATGACAAGCACGCCAACGTGGAGTCGGCGTACCTGCTCCAGCGCATGGAGTCCTTCGACGGGATCGCCGTGCTCACGACCAACCTCCGGGCCAACCTGGACGAGGCGTTCACCCGCCGCCTGGACGTGATCGCGGAGTTCCCGATCCCGGACGCCGAACAGCGCCTCGCCCTCTGGGACCGCTGCCTGGGCACCGCGATCCCGCGCGATCCGGCGCTCGACCTGGAGTTCTGCGCGAACCGCTTCGAGCTGGCCGGCGGCTCGATCCGGGCCTGCGCGGTGACCGCCGCCTACCTTGCCGCCGAGTCGCGGGCGCCGCTGACCATGGACCAGCTCGTCACGGCGGTGCTCCAGGAGTACCGCAAGCTCGGGCGGCTGGTGCTGGAGAGCGAGTTCGGGCCGTGGCTGGCGAAGGAGCGGCACGGGCGGTAGGGGGTACGCCGCTCGGAGGCGGCGCGTGGTCCTCCACCACCCGGACCGGTGGCGAAGTGTGGGCGGACGCCATCGTCGTACGCCGTCCTCCGTTCCTAGTCTCGTCGCAGTCGATGCGGCGAGAGGGCTGACGGATGAGTGTGGACAAGGTGGTCGCCGACCCGGCGGCCGCGGTCGCGGACGTGGCGGCCGGAGCATCACTGGCGGTCGGCGGATTCGGCCTCTGCGGTATCCCCGGAGTGCTGATCCACGCCCTGCTGGAGCGGGGCGCGGGCGGGCTGCGGGTGGTGTCCAACAACTGCGGGGTGGACGACTGGGGCCTCGGCCTGCTGCTGCGGGCCGGGCTGATCGCCCGGATGACCAGCTCGTACGTCGGGGAGAACAAGGAGTTCGCCCGGCAGTACCTCCACGGTGAGCTGGAGGTGGAGCTGGTCCCGCAGGGCACGTTGGCGGAACGGCTGCGGGCCGGCGGCTCCGGCATCCCGGCCTTCTACACCCCGGCCGGTGCGGGCACCTGGATCGCGGAGGGCGGACTGCCCTGGCGGTACGGAGCCGACGGCTCGGTCGCCGTCGCCTCACCGCCCAAGGAGACGCGGGTCTTCGACGGCCGGGACCACCTCCTGGAGCACGGCATCACCACCGACTTCGCGCTGGTCAGGGCCGCTGTCGGCGACCGGCACGGCAACCTCCGCTTCCACTCCTCCGCCCGCAGCTTCAACCCGCCGGCCGCGATGGCCGGACGTATCACGATCGCGGAGGTGGAGGAGCTGGTGGAGCCCGGCGAACTCGGCCCCGACGACATCCATCTGCCCGGAATCTTCGTCCAGCGGGTCGTCCCCGTGGAGCCCGGTGACCCGCGCGCCGAGAAGCGCGTCGAGCGCCGCACCGTACGCGTGGAGGCGTGAGATGGCACTGACCCGTGAACAGCTGGCGGCCCGCGCCGCACGGGAGCTGACCGACGGCAGTTACGTCAACCTCGGCATCGGCCTGCCGACGCTGATCCCGAACCACCTGCCCGAGGACGTGGAGGTGGTGATCCAGTCGGAGAACGGCCTGCTCGGCGTCGGCCCGTACCCGCAGGAGTCCGGGGTGGAGCCCGACCTGATCAACGCGGGCAAGGAGACCGTGACGTTGCGGCCCGGCGCCTCCTGCGTCGACTCCGCGCTCTCCTTCGCGATGATCCGGGGCGGCCACGTCGATGTCGCGGTCCTGGGCGCCATGCAGGTCTCCGCCACCGGCGACCTGGCGAACTGGATGATCCCGGGCAAGGTGGTCAAGGGGATGGGCGGGGCCATGGACCTCGTCCACGGCGCCCGGCACGTGATCGTGGTGACGGAACACACCGCGCGCGACGGTTCGCCGAAGCTGCTGGCGGAGTGCACGCTGCCGCTGACCGGCCGGGCCGTGGTGCACCAAGTCATCACGGATCTCGCGGTGTTGGACATCACCGCCGAGGGGTTCGTGCTGCGGGAGGTGGCGGACGGCGTGACGGTGGACGAGGTCCGGGCGGCCACGGGCGCGGAGGTGACGGTAGGCCCGGACGTACGCGTGCGGCAGCGGGACGTACGCCTGTAGCAGCGGGACGCGTGCTCCCGCAACGGGTGGCGGCGCCGCGTTCCGGGCCGGGTTGTGGCGCCCACCGCCATTACCCGGCCCACCGCGCGCTTCCTACGGTGACGGACCTCGGAGGCTCTGCGGGAGCGGGCCACCGGGGCCACGGGATCACGGGCGATCCCGTGCCACCGCCCCACGGGAGGTCACGTTGCCGTACGTCACGCCATCGCATCCGGCACCACCACGCAGGCCGCGAGGCCGCCGGAGCCGCTTCTTCGCCGCGCTCGCCGCCGCGGTCACGCTCGCCACCGGAGCCGCGCTGCTCAGCCCTGCCGCCGAAGCCCGCGCCGCCGTCGCGCCGGCCGCCGCGCTCGAACGGGTCACCGACTTCGGCGCCAACCCCGGCGCCCTCACCATGTACGTCCACCGCCCCGCCGGCCTCCCCGCCAAGGCGCCCGTCGTCGTCGCGCTGCACGGCTGCACCCAGAGCGCGCAGCTCTACGCCGACAACTCCGGGCTGAACACCTTCGCCGACCGGCACGGCTTCCTGGTCGTCTACGCCGAGACCACCACCGCCAACAACGCCAACAAGTGCTTCAACTGGTTCCAGCCGGGCGACACCCGGCGGGGCCAGGGCGAGGCCGCCTCGATCCGGCAGATGGTCGCCCACGCCACCACCGCGTACGGCACCGACCCGGCCCGCGCGCAGGTCACCGGCCTCTCGGCGGGCGGGGCGATGACGGCGGTGATGCTCGCCGCCTACCCGGAGGTGTTCGCCGCGGGCGCGGTCGTCGCCGGAATCCCCTACGGCTGCGGGGTCGACGTCGTCTCCGCGTTCAGCTGCATGAGCCCCGGCGCCGACCGCACCCCGGCCGCCTGGTCACAGGCCGTACGTGACGCGCACCCCGGATACGCCGGACCGTGGCCGAGGGTCGCGATCTGGCACGGCGACAACGACGCGACCGTCGCACCGAGGAACGCCGACGAGCTGCGCGACCAGTGGACGGCGGTCCACGGCCTCGGCCAGACCCCGTCCCGCACCTCCACGCTCGGTCCGAACAACACGCGCAGGAGCGAGTACGTCACGGCAGGCGGCCGGACCGCCGTCGAGGTGAACAAGGTGCCCGGCATCGGCCACGGCACCCCGGTCGCGCCGGGCACCGGCCCGCAGCAGTGCGGCGCCACCGGCACCCAGCACTTCATCGCGTCGATCTGCTCCAGCTACTGGATCACCACGTTCTTCGGCCTGGACGGCACGACGACCGAGCCGCCCACCGAGCCGCCGGTGGACCCGCCCACCGAGCCCGCCGCCTGCTGGACCGCGAGCAACTACGAGCACGTCCGCGCGGGCCGCGCCACCACCACCGGCGGTTACGCCTACGCGAAGGGCTCCGGCCAGAACCTCGGCCTCTACAACACCTTCGTGACCCGCACGCTCAAGGAGTCCCCGCCGGGCCACTACACCATCGCCACCAACTCCTGCCCCTGATCCGCCACCCCGACGGAGGCCCCGAACATGCCAGTCGACCCACCATCCAAGCGCCGCCGATGGCTCCGTCCCGCCGCGCTCGCCGCAGCCGCCCTGACCGCCTGGACCGCCGCCCCGGCCACCGCGGCGCCCCTGCCGCCGGACACCGCCCGACCTGCCCTCTGCTCCCGTACCGACACGCTCAAGGTCCCGGGCGCAGAACATCAACAGCTGTCCTGTCTCACCGAGTTGACCACCGCCGGCACCGTCGCCTCCGGCCACACCGACCCCGCCGACTGGGCGGGCCTCACCCCGGCAGGGCTGGCCACCCCCACCGGCGTCCCCGGCATCCAGATCGACGGATACTTCCCGGACTCCTCCACCACCAACACCAACCACGGCTGGAACCACGACTCCCAGTTCGTCATCCGCCTCCCCGACCGCTGGAACGGCGGCCTGGTCGTCTCCGGCGCGCCCGGCGTGCGCGAGCAGTACGCCAACGACCGGGCCTTCGGTGACTGGGCGGTGGCAGGCGGTTACGCGTTCGCCGCCACCGACAAGGGCGCGACCTCCGCCGCCTTCCACCGCGACGGCGAGGCCCCCGGCGACGCGCTGGCCGAAGGCAACCACCGCGTCACCCAGCTCACCCGCGCGGCCCGCCAGGTCGTCGCCCGCCGCTACCACCGCCCGCCCACCCGCACCCTGGCGATGGGCATGTCCAACGGCGGCTACCTGGTGCGCTGGCAGCTGGAGAACCACCCCGAGCTGTACGACGGCGGGGTGGACTGGGAAGGCACGCTCTGGCGCACCGAGGGACCGAACCTGCTCACCTTCCTGCCGCCGGCGCTCCGGCACTATCCGGCGTACGCGGCCGGAGGCGCGGGCGCCGGGCGGGCGCACCGGGCGATGACGGACGCGGGCTTCCCGGCCGGTTCGGAGTTCCTCTGGCCCTTCCACCACCAGTACTACTGGGACCTCACCCAGCGCATCTACCGCGAGGAGCTGGACCCGGAGTACGACGGGGCGACGGAGGCCGGGACACCGTTCTGCGCGCCCGGGACCCCGGCCTGCGACGCCGACTACGTCTACGCCGACCGGCCCAGGGAGGTCCGGAAGGCCGTCGCGAAGATCGCGCTGACCGGCCGGATCGGCAAACCGCTGATCACCTTCCACGGCACCTACGACGTGCTTCTGCCGATCTCCCGCAGCTCGGACGTCTACGCGCAGTTGGTGAAGCGCGAGGGCCGCGGCCACCTCCACCGGTACTACCGCGTCGAAGCGGGTACGCACGTGGACTCGCTCGCCGACGCCTTCCCGGGCCAGGTGCGGCCCCTGGTGCCGTGCCACCGGTCGGCGGCGACCGCGCTGGAACGCTGGCTGGACCACGGCGTACGGCCGCCGTCCAGCCGCACGCTGAAGCTTCCCGCCGAGGCGGACCCGGCGAAGCTGCTCACGTACTGCCCGCTGAACGGCTAGACAGTGGTGGGGGGCGCCCCCCCCGCCGCCCCCCCCGGCGGGGCGCGCCACCGGTGCTCCGGCCGCCTCCACCGTGTTCGGCCCCATCTCCCGTACCGCCGGG
>NZ_JBIWOZ010000002.1:298539-318110 GCF_044767965.1 Streptomyces sp. NPDC101178 | reverse complement strand
CGCGGGCTTCGGGCGCCCTCCCCGCCGCCGCGTCTCGGTCCCCCCGCGGGCGCCCGGGCCGACCGTCCACCGGCCCGGCCCGTCTACGGCCCCCCGGGGGGGGGCGCCCCCCCCCCCGCCCCCCACCACTGTGGTGGTCCGTGCCATGGGATGTCCGGCCGGGTGTCTCTAGCGTTTCCGGCCATGACGAGCCAATTTCACGCAGCGCCCGGTCCCTCGGTCCAGGCGGCCGGAGCGGTGGACCTCAGCGGGCGCACCGCCCTGGTCACCGGCGGCGGCAGCGGCATCGGACGGGCCACCGCCGAGGCGCTCGCCGCGGCCGGGGCCCTCGTGCACGTGGCCGACCGCGACGCCGACGCCGCCAAGGCCGTCGCCGCCGCGGCCGGCGGAGTGGCCCATGTCGTGGACCTCGCCGACGCGGAGGCGGTCGGCGCGCTGCCGAGGGCCGTGGACATCCTGGTCAACAACGCCGGGCTCCAGCACGTGGCACCGATCGAGGACTTCCCGCCGGACCGGTTCGAGCTGATCCAGAAGGTGATGCTGACCGCGCCGTTCCTGCTGATGCGCCACTGCCTGCCGCACATGTACGCGGGCGGGTGGGGCCGGCTGGTCAACGTCTCCAGCATGCACGGCCTGCGCGCCAGCCCCTTCAAGTCCGCGTACGTCGCCGCCAAGCACGGCCTGGAGGGGCTGAGCAAGGTGGCCGCGCTGGAGGGGGCACCGCACGGGGTCACCAGCAACTGCGTCGACCCCGGTTACGTACGGACTCCGCTGGTCGAGGGCCAGATCGCCGCCCAGGCCGCCGCGCACGGCATCCCGTCGGACGAGGTAGTCGCCGACGTCCTGCTGGACCGGTCCGCGATCAAGCGGCTGATCGAGCCCGAGGAGGTGGCCGCCGTCTGCGTCTGGCTCTGCGGCCCGCACACCTCGTACATCACCGGCGCCTCCCTCCCCGTCGACGGAGGCTGGGGCGCCCGCTGACCCCCTCGCCCCGGCCTCCGGCCCCCAACCCGGCTCCGGCCCCCACCGAAGCCGGTCGCACCACCAGCACCACCCGTTACCACCAGCACTCCCCGCACCCCCGTCCCCACCCACCTGCCAACGAAACGCGGTGACTCACCATGGGTTCCCCAGCCTCCGCCCAGCCCTCCGCCCCGCCCGGCACCAGCCGCATCGGCCGGATCGTCGCGGCCAGCCTCGTCGGCACCACCATCGAGTGGTACGACTTCTTCCTCTACGGCTCGGCCGCCGCGCTCGTCTTCAACACGCTTTTCTTCCCCAGCAGCGACCCGCTCGTCGGCACGCTCCTGGCCTTCCTGACGTACGCGGTCGGCTTCGCCGCCCGGCCGCTCGGCGGTGTCGTGTTCGGCCACTACGGCGACAAGATCGGCCGCAAGAAGCTCCTGGTGATCAGCCTGCTCATGATGGGCGGCGCCACCTTCGCCATGGGCCTGCTGCCCACCCACGCCAGCATCGGCGTCTGGGCGCCGATCCTGCTCACCGTCCTGCGCCTGGTCCAGGGCTTCGCGCTCGGCGGCGAGTGGGGCGGCGCCGTCCTCCTCGTCTCCGAACACGGCGGCGACCAACGGCGCGGCTTCTGGGCCTCCTGGCCGCAGGCCGGAGCTCCCGGCGGCAACCTGCTCGCCACCGGTGTCCTCGCGCTGCTCGCCGCCGTCCAGTCCGACGAGGCCTTCCTCGCCTGGGGCTGGCGCATCCCGTTCCTGCTCTCCGGCGTTCTCGTGATGCTCGGCCTCTGGATCCGGATCTCCGTCGAGGAGTCCCCGGTCTTCCTGGAGGCGCAGAAGAAGGCGCAGGAGCAGGCGGCGGCCGGCGTCAAGGAGCAGCCGCCGGTCGTCGAGGTGTTCCGCAGGAGCTGGCGTGAGGTGCTCCTCGCCATCGGCACCCGGTTCGGCGAGAACATCTCGTACTACATCCTCACCGCGTTCCTCCTGGTCTACGTGACCGTGCACCTGGAGATGTCCAAGAGCGACGCGCTGAACGCCGTACTGATCGGCTCGGCGGTCCACTTCGTCACCATCCCGCTGTGGGGCGCGCTCTCCGACCGGCTCGGCCGCCGGCCCGTCACGCTGATCGGTGCCCTCGGCATGGCGGTGTGGGCCTTCGGCTTCTTCGCTCTCCTCGACACCAAGTCGTTCCCGGTGATCGTCCTCTCGGTCACCGTCGGCCTTCTCCTGCACGGGGCGATGTACGGACCGCAGGCGGCCTTCATCTCCGAGATGTTCGACACGAAGGTCCGCTACTCCGGCGCCTCGATGGGCTCCCAGCTCGCCTCGATCATCGGCGGCGCGCTCGCTCCGCTCATCGCCGTCGAGCTGCTCAAGGACTACCGCTCGTCCGTCCCGATCTCGCTCTACCTCTGCTTCGCCGCGCTGGTCACGGCGGTGACGGTGTGGATCGCGAAGGAGACCCGGGGCCGAGACCTGGCCAAGGACGGCCTGGAGGACTCGATTCCGGCGGCGCCGGCCGCCACCGTCAAGGACTCGGTCCCGCTCGGCCGCTGACCCCGTCCTCCTCCCGCGCGCCCGGCTGCCCGGAGCGCGCGGGAGAGGCCGTCCCTCCCGGAGGCGATCACCGTATGCTCACCGGCGTGACAGCCCCCGGACCCCAGCACTCCGCGGCCGCCCTGCGCCGGCTGCTCGACCTGCTGGCGCAGGGCGCGGCGGCCGAGGAGTTCGACCGGCCCGCCGCCACCGCGCGGGAGGCGGGCGCGCCCGCCGCCGAACTGGCCGAGATCGCCGAGGCCACCGCCGTGGCGCTGCGGATCCGGCGCACCCTCAGCCAGCACCGGGTCCGCGAGGCCCAGCTCACCGCGCTCTTCGACACGGCCAGCGACCTCGCGGCCCTGCGCGATCTGGACGCCGTCCTGCGGGCCATCGTCCACCGGGCCAAACTCCTCCTCGGCACCGACGTCACCTACCTCTCCCTCAACGACGACACGGCGGGCGACACCTATATGCGGGTCACCGACGGCTCGGTCGCCGAGGCGTTCCAGAAGGTGCGGCTCGGCATGGGGGAGGGGCTCGGCGGCCTCGTCGCCCAGACGGCCCGCCCGTACGCGACCGGCGACTACGACGCCGACACCCGCTTCCACCACACCGGCACCATCGACAGCGCCGTCGCGGACGAGGGGCTGCGCGCGATCCTCGGCGTGCCGCTGCGGCTCGGCAGCCGCATCATCGGCGTCCTGTACGCGGCCGACCGCGCACCCCGCGAGTTCACCGCCGGTGAGGTGGCGCTGCTCTCCTCGCTGGCCGACCACGCGGCGATCGCCATCGACGGGGCCCGGCTGCTGGAGGAGACCCGGGCCGCGCTCGTCGACCTCAACGCCGCCTCCGAGACCATCCGCACGCACAGCGAGGCGATGCGCCGGGCCGAGGAGGCCCACGACCAGCTCACCGACCTGGTTCTGCGCGGCGGCGGCGCCGACGACGTGGCCGCCGCCCTCGCCGACATCCTGGACGGCGGCATCCTCATCCACGACGCGGACGGCGCCGAACTCGCCCGCGCCCGCACCGGACCCCAGCCCCCACCCACCCCTGCCGTCGCCGCCTCCCGGGCGCGGGGCCGGGCCGTCCCGCTCAACGGCACCTGGGTCTGCGCGGTCCTCGCCGGCCCCGAACTGCTCGGCTCCATCGCACTGACCGGCCGGGCGGGCCTGGCGGACGCGGACCGGCTGCTGTTCGAGCGGGCCAGCGTGGTGACCGCGCTCCTGATGCTGCTGCGCCGCTCGGTCGCAGAGACGGAGGACCGGGTACGCGGTGAGCTGCTCGGCGACCTGCTCTCGCGCACCGGCGACCCGGGCACGCTGACGGCCCGGGCACGCCGCCTCGGCGTCGACCTCGGCCGTCTGCACAGCGTGTTCGTGGCTCACAGCGAGGTGGCGCCGCGCCACCGCCTGCTCGCCGCCGCCGCGCGCAGCGCCCAGACCCGCAACGGCCTCGCCGGCCTCCACCACGACCACGTGGTCCTGGTGGCCCCCTCCGACACTCCGGGACCCGACGCCCAGGCGCTCGCCGCCGAACTGGCCCAGGCGGCCGGCTGCCCGGTCACCGTCGGCGCGGCCGGCCCCGCCACCGGCCCGGCCGAACTCCCCGGCACCCACGACGAGGCGGCCCGCTGCCTCTCCGCTCTGCGTGCGCTCGGCCACACCGGGGGCGGCGGAGCGATAGCGGACCTGGGGTTCATCGGCGTACTCCTCGGCGACCAGGCCGACTTGACCGGGTACGTACGCCGGACGCTCGGCCCCGTGCTCGACTACGACGAGGCGCGCTCCACCGACCTGGTCGCCACCTTGGACGCGTACTTCGCGCAAGGCGCGAGCCTCACCCGCACCAAGACCCTGCTCCACGTCCACGTGAACACGGTGGTCCAGCGGCTGGAACGCATCGGCCGCCTCCTCGGCCCGGACTGGAACGAGCCGCCGCGCACGCTGGAAATCCAACTGGCCCTGAGACTGCACCGCTTGACCCAGGGCCTGTGAGTGGGTCCGGTGTCGGTCACCCCTGCGCTCCTGACGGCCGTCAGGCTGCGGGCCCCCCGCCCAGCGACCGAAGGCACCCCTCACCCCCGCCCGACCACCTCCACCCGGCCCGTACCCCCGTCCACCTCGACCATCGCCCCGTCGGTCAGGGCCTCCGTCGCGTCCGCCACCGCCAGGACGGCCGGCAGCCCCAGCTCCCGGGCCACGATCGCGGCATGGGAGAGCAGGCCCCCGGTCTCGGTGACGACCGCGGCGACGATCCCGAACAGCGGGGTCCACGCCGGGTCCGTGGTCCGGCACACCAGGACGTCCCCGGCCCGCACCCGGCCGAAATCACCGGGGCCGCGCACCACACGCGCCGGACCGGTGGCGACCCCGACGCTCCCAGGTGTACCTGTACGGAAGCCACGCTCCCCGGTGCTGTCAGCAGTCCCCACCACCCCGCCGGGAAGAGCACCGGTCACCGGCCGGGCCTGGAGGAGCCGGATCCGGGAGCCGGCGATCGCCCACTCGATGTCCTGCTCCCCGCCCAGCAGCCCGGCCGTCCGGCGCCCCAGCTCCGCGAGCCGGAACACCTCCTCGTCGGTCAGGCAGGACCGTTCCCGGTCGGCCGGTGCCACCTCCCGTGTGACGACCCCCGTACCGCCCCGGTCGACCCGCGCCCTCTTCGTGCCGAGCGCCCGCCGCGTGACCGTCGTACCGGACACCGTCCAGGAGTCCGGTGTGACCCGCCCCCCGACGACGCTCTCGCCCAGCCCCCAGGACCCCTCCAGCCGGACCTCGGCACCACCACCGGGGCCGGCGAACATCACCCCCGCCGCGTCCGCCTCCACCAGCCGCTGCACCAGGACCGCGATGCCGGGCGGCCCCGCGTCCGGCTGACTGCGCCGGTACGCCACCGCACGCTCGGACCACAGCGAGGCCCAGCACCCGCGCACCGCGTCGGCCACCTCGCGCGCGCCGCTGACGCCCAGGAACGTGTCGTGCTGCCCGGCGGCGCTGGCGGTGGCGGTGTCCTCGCCGGTCCCCGACGAACGTACGGCGACGGGCCCGCCCCCGGCGGCGCGCACCAGCGCTCCGGCGATCTCACCGGTCAGCGCGGCGGAGGGCCCGGGCAGATCCCGTACGGCTCCGGGGTCCGAGAAGTCCAGGCCGCCGGACGCCTGCGTGTACGCGGCGACCGGCACCACGAACCCGGGCGGCACCGGCAGCCCCGCCGCGAGCAGCCGGGCCAGTACCGCGGCCTTTCCTCCCGACGTCCCGGACTCCGCGTCGGCCAGGTCGATCAGCAAGGTGTCCCCTTCCTCCCGCACACCCCGCGTTGACGCGGACGTGCCTGAGCCTGAATGCTCCTCGCCATGGCGCACACCTCCTCCCCGAACCTGCTGGTCCTGCACGCCGTACGCGTCACCGGCTTCGCCGATGACGCGGTGGTGTCCCGGCGTACCGGCATCGACCAGGACACGGTCGGCGAACTGCTGCCGGACTTCGAAGCGTACGGCTGGGTGACGCACACCGCGTTCGCCGGAACCGGCGGCTGGTCCCTCACCGAGCGCGGCCGCGCCGAGGACACCCGTGGGCTGGCGCGCGAACTGGAGGAGACCGGCGCGCGCCCCGCCGTCGAGCAGGCGCACCAGGCGTTCGAGATCCTGAACGGACGGCTCGTACGGGCCTGCACCGACTGGCAGTTGCGGCCCACCGAGGACGACCGGCTGGCGGCCAACGACCACGGCGACCCGGCGTGGGATGCCCGCGTGCTCGGCGAACTTGCCTCTCTCAGCGAAGAGTTGACTGTCCTCGTCCGCCGTCTGGCCGACCCGCTGACCCGGTTCGGCGGCTATGACGAGCGGTTCGCCACCGCGCTGGCCCGCGCCCGGGCGGGGGAGGGCCGGTGGGTGGCGGGCGTAGGCGTGCCGTCGTGTCACGCGGTCTGGATGGAGCTCCACGAGGACCTGCTGTCGACGCTCGGCATCCCCCGGGGCGCCACCCAGGAAAGCCCGTAGGCCCGGCCGGGTGAAGGCTCGCATCTGCCGGCTGGGACAACTACCGCAACCGCTTCTGGCCCGCCGCCTCCCCCGAGAGCCCCTGGCGCTCGACAAGCTGTCGCTCGACCGCACCTGACCGCCGGCTACGAGCACTTCACCGCCGGCCCCGACGCCCGCCTCGCCATCACCTACCGCGCGAAGAACGCCAACCTCGTCCTCGCCGGCACCGGAAAGGTCACCGTCGTCGTGGACGGCAAGGCCACCAGGACGATCGACGTGTCCGGCTCCCCGACGCTGTACCGCCTGACCGACGACAAGGACCCGCGCACCGCCCGCCTCGGACTCCGCCTCGACGAGGGCCCGCAGGCGTACGCCTTCACCTTCGGGTGGAGCCGGTGGGCCGCCGGGAGATCCGGCGGCCCACCGCACAGCGCGCTCTGGCTCAGCGCTGGTCGAGAGGCAGGGCGAGGTCGGTGACCTGGTGGGCCCGGGGGAAGGCCCCCAGGTCGCGGGCGGCGCCGGTGAGCACGTCGATCCCGTACAGGCGGGCGGCGCCGGCGGTGTTGAGGGTGGCGAAGCCGTGGTTGGTGCCGTGCTTCGGAGAGAAGTAGATGTCGAAGCCGGCGTCCGCTCCCGCGTCCACACCGAGGTTCCCGGTCGGGGCGAGGGTGCCGGCGTTGGCGGGTGACTGGAGGGACACCCGGTCGGCGAGGGTGTCGATGTCGAACAGGGTGGTCGCGGTGGCGGCGTTCAGGTCGTTGTTGGTGTAGGCGGCCCCGGTGACGCCCAGGGCGGTGGAGGGCGGCATGGTGGGGTTGGTGAGGGTGCCGTCGGCGATGGTGCCGAGAGGGGCTGTGCCGTCGTCGATGTTGTGCCGCAGGTTCTGCCCGGTGTCGCTGATGACGCGGAGCCGGTTGGCGGCCGGGTTGAAGTCGACGCCGAACCGCTTGCCGGAGAGGGCGACGGTGAGCTGGGACACCTTCCGGGCCCGGGCGTCGGCGGTGCCGAGGGTGTAGACGCCGCCCTTGTCGCCGACGCCGTACAGCTTCCCGTTCTGGACGCGGAAGTCGATTCCGACGACCTTGGTGTCCCCGCGCAGCCCGGACACCTTCCCGATGGCCGAGGTCCTGGCGGGCCGGTCGACCCCGAACGTGACCAGCCGCTGGTCGGAGGTCAGCCCGACGGCGGTGAGCGCCTTGTGCCCGCGGTGGTCCATGGTGGGCCCGCCATGGCCGTCGGCGGACGCCAGCGCCGGAACGGACAGGGCGGCGGCGACGGCGACCGAGACGGCGACGACGGTTCTACGCGTACGCATGATGCTCCTGGAGAAGTGCGGTGTACCGCCCACGGGCGCGGGCGGCTTCGCGACGGGTTCGGAGCACCGGGGCGCACGGATGGGTGGACACCGGGAAGGTCACCTCATTGGAGTCATCGGCCGGGAAGGGGCCGGGCTCACCCCGGGCGGTCCGGCCACCGCACCGGTGCGGTGGCCGGACCAGGAGGGTGCGCGCACCTGCCCCTCGGTCACGGAGCGATCAGATGCGCCAGGTCGTCCGCGTACTTCCTGATGAAGGCCGGGGAGAGCTGCGGAATGGCGCCTGTCCGGGCCAGGCGTGCCTTCTCGGCGGCGGCCTGGAAGCGGGCGGAGGGAATGGCCGATCCGCTCACGACGCCCTCCGGAGTCCGGTGCGCGTCGAGCAGCGGGAGGATGGAGTGGGTCCGCTGGGTCTCGGGCGCCGCGCGCAGCGCCGTCGCGAACCGCGCGAGCCAGTCGTCGTAGTCCTCGACGCGGTCGATGCGGTGGCCGGCCTCGTTCAGCCAGTCGACGAACGTGTCGAGCGAGATGCCGTCGTCGTGGGGATTGACCAGACTGTACGTCCGGTACCCCGCCCGCGCCTCCCCTCCCAGCGTCACCACGGCCTCGGCGGTGAAGTCGACCGGAAGGCCGTCGTAGTGGGCGCGCGCAGGGCCGCCCGTGCCGTCGGTCGCGTAGAAGGAGCGCGGGGCGATGCCCGTGACGACCAGGCTGAGCAGCAGCCGCGTGAACATGTCGGTGATGTTGAGCTGTCCCGCGTACTCGCTGTGCGCCAGGATCATGTTCGACCGGAACGTCGTGACCGGGAGGCCGTGCAGGTCGTGCGCCTCCCGCAGCAGCACCTCACCGGCCCACTTGCTGGTCGCGTAGCCGCTGGCGTAGCCGTCGTCGACCGGCTGGTCGGGGAGGGCGAGACGGACGTCGCGGTCCTCGTCGAGGGCCCGGCCGCCGGGCAGGGACGCCGCGACCGCCACGCTGGAGATGTACGTGAACGGCTTCAGCCGGCCCGTGAGCCCCAGGCGGATCAGCTCGGCGGTGCCCACCACGTTGGCGTCGAACAGGTGGTTGTAGGGCAGCACGTGGTTCACCAGCGCACCGGCGTGCGCGATGTGGTCCACCTCGCCGGACAGCCGCTGCCACACCTGCTCGCCCAGTCCCAGCCGGGGCTCCGCCATGTCGCCCGCCAGGACCTCCAGATGGTCGCGGGCCAGCTCCTGGAAGGCGCGGGCGGCCTCGCCGTCCTCGTCGCCGAACGCTTCCACGAGCCGTGCCAGGGCCGCGGCGTCGTCCGTCCCGCGCACCACGCAGATCAGCTTGCCGCCCACCGGGGCGAGCCGCCGCAGCCACTCCAGGCAGAGGAACCGGCCGAGATAGCCGCTGGCCCCCGTGAGCAGCACGGTGTGCGGATCCCCGAAGGTCCGGGGCAGGGACAGGGCCTGGTCGAGCGTCTTCTCGTCGATGAACTTGCCGAGGGTGAGGTCCCTGGCGTGGACGCGGGAGCTGCCCGCCGTGTGGACCGACTCGAAGCTGACCCGCCGGGCCCCCGCCGCGAGCCTCTCCTCGACATGGGCGGCGATCCGCCCCAGGTCGGTGCCGCGGCTGATGATCAGGTCCACGGGGACCCGGATGCCGAAGATGTCCAGGAGGAGGTCGGAGAAGGTGACGGCGGACATGGAGTCTCCGCCGATCTCCCGGAAGCGCGTGCCGGGGCCGATCGCGGAGGTCGCGGTGGACATCAGAGCCCGGGCCGCCCGCTGCACCGTCTCGACGGCCGGCCGGTCCTTGCCGCCGCGCCGCACCTCACGCAGCTCCTCCTTCTCCCTGGAGGCGATGGCGGAGTACGTCTCCTCCAGGGCCGGGCGGTACTTCTCCAGGAGCTGGGGGCGCAGGAGCTTGCGGTGGTCGGAGAGCAGGCCGTTGCCCTGGCTGAACGGCTCGGTCTCGATCAGGACGTCGCGCGGTATCTCGTAGGAGTTCAGCCCGGCCTCCTTCGCGATCTCCTGGAACGACTCCCCGAGGAGCTTCTTGAGCGTCGCCCCGTCGCCGCCGCACTGCTCAAGGGCGTCGGCGGTGGGGACGACCACCGAGAGCAGGTAGGACCGCTCGCTGTTCCCGTACACGAATATCTGCCGGACCAGCGGGCTGACGGCGAAGACCGCCTCCAGGCGGGAGGTGGCGACGAACTCGCCCTGGGACAGCTTGAGTACGTTCTTGCGCCGGTCCACGACGACATGCCGGCCCGGCTCGGTCTCCGCGACGATGTCGCCCGTCCGGTAGTACCCATCCTCGTCGAAGATCTCGGCGTCGAGGTCGGGCCTGCGGTAATAGCCGGGGACCATCGCTTCGGTCTTGAGCAGGAGTTCGCCCCGGGGGTGCGGTGAATCGGTCCGGTAATAGCCGAGTTCCGGTACGTCGACGAGTTTGTGGTCGATGACCGGGGGTTTCAGGAGCTTTCCGTCCACCGAGACCGCGGCGGCCTCCGTGGAGCCGTAGATGATGTGCACATCGATCCCCAGCAGGGACTCGGTGAATTCCTTCAGTTCGGCGGAGAGCGGAGCCGATCCGCAACTGGCCCATCCCACCCGGCCGCCGAGGACGTTCTCGCGGATGTCCTTCCTGACCTCGGCCTCGATCCGTTCCTGATCTCCGTCGCCGTCCCGGGCCGACCGGCGGTCGAGTTCGCTCTGGTACTTCTGGAAGAGCATTTCGCACACGCGGGGGACCAGGGACATCTCCGTGGGGCGCGCGAGTGCCATGTCCTCCAGGAAGGACGACAGATCGCTGTTCGCCGTGAAGTACGTGGTGCCGCCGCGGGCCAGTGTGTTCTTCAGCGAGGAATGCCCGGCGACGTGGCTCATCGGCATGTAATGGAGATTCGCCGCGTGCTCGTCCGAGAAGAGCTGCGACCAGGCGCCGCCCCACATGGCCCGGGCCAGCCGCTCGGTGTACATGGCGCCCTTGGGGGTGCCCGTGCTGCCCGAGGTGTAGATGAGCATGGCGAGCGGGTCCTCGTCACCCGCGATGTCGAACAGCGGCGCCTCGGGGAGCGCGGCCCCTCGTGCGCGTACGTCCTCCAGCACGTCGATGCCCAGCTCACGCCCGTGCTCCGCCAGACGGGCCCGGGCGGCGGTGAGCCGGTCGGACTGCTCGTCCACCGCCGGTTCGAAGTCGAACAGCACCAGGCGCCGCACCGAGGTGTTCGCCAGGGCCAGTTCGACCGCGGTGTCCAGGCGCTCGACGCTGGTCGCGACGGTGACGGGCTCGGTCTCCTCGACGATGGCGTTCACCTGTGACACCGCGGAGCTGGTCTGCAGGGGGACGCTGACCGCGCCGAGATGCGCACAGGCGAGATCGACCGTCGTGTAGTCGACGCTGGCGAAGCCGAGGATCGCCACCCGGTCCCCGGCCCGCACCGCGTCGTCGCCGTGGTGCCAGGCGCTCGCCACCGAGCGGACCCGTTGCCAGAGTTCGCCGTAGGTGGTCATCTCGTACCGCGGCAGCAGGCCGATACGGGTGCGGCCCGTGCCGGGTTCCTCGACGAGTTCTCTCGCGCGCTCCCCGAGAGCGGGGCGCTCGGTATACCGCTCCATTATGTCGGCCATCACTCGCGCAAGTCGCATGCTGAATCTCCGTATCGCATCACTGGATTACGCCAACTCTTGACGTCGGACGCTCGATGCCGGACGGACGGGAAATCTCTTACGCGGGGCGAAGCCGGCGCAATCCACTTCCCGTCGCCCAGGGCGCGCCGTGATGCTAGGCGCGGCCGAACCGAACATTCGAGCCCCTGAGCCGGAGTCCGTCAGGTCCGCCCTCCGCGCCCCTGACGGCGGCGGCGACGCCCCCGCCGGAGCCCACCTGACGGATTACGCTCCGCCGAGTTGTCCACCGGCCGCCGTCGGCCGAGAGTGGTGTCCGTCCGAGAGGCGGTCCCGGTCGGCCGACGGAGTGAAAAGCGTCGGAATTCACCGTACGAGCGGTGGACGCACGGCTCAACACCCGGGATCTCCACGGGCTTTCACCCGGGGCGGGAATTCCCCCGCCGAAAACCGCCGAAAGCCGCCGAAGGTCGCGCGACATCGCCCCGTGCACGGGTACGGGGCGCATGGCATCGCCAGTCGTATCCGCTCCTGCATCTGCCTCTGCGCCCGCTCTTCCGCCGTACTTCCGTGCGGCTGGGCGCATCACCAGGTCTGTCGACAGCCGGCCCACCGGGTCCGGCCAATTCGAGGGAACTCAATGATCGACATAGTCACTCACCTCCGTTCCATGCCCGCACGTCAGCAGCCCGACTGGGAGGGCCATCCGGATCTCGAAGCGGTCCGCACGGACCTGGGCCGGATGCCCGCCCTGGTGGATGCCGAGGCCGCACAGCGGCTGCGCTCCCTGCTCATGGAAGCCGCGGCGGGCCGGGTCCAGATCGTCCAGGCCGGCGACTGCGCGGAGGACCCCGCGGAGGCGACTCCGGCGGACGTCCGGCGCAAGGGCGCGCTGCTCGACGTCCTCGCCGGGAAGATGCGTCTGGCCTCAGGCCTGCCGGTGCTGCGGGTCGGCCGGATCGCCGGGCAGTACGCCAAGCCCCGCTCGGCGTCCGTCGAGATGGTCGACGGACACGAACTCCCCGTCTACCGCGGCCACATGGTGAACCGCCCGGAGCCCGACGCCGAGCTGCGCCGCCCCGACCCCCGGAACCTGCTGACCGGGTACCGCGCAGCCAGCGACATCATGCACTTCCTGGGCTGGCGGGGCACCGAGTGCAGGACGGACCTCGACGCACCGGTGTTCACGAGCCACGAGACGCTGCTGCTCGACTACGAAGTGCCCCTGCTGCGAAGAGAGCTGGACGGCTCGCTGCTCCTCACCTCGACGCACTGGCCGTGGGTGGGGGAGCGCACCCGGCAGCTCGACGGCCCGCACATCGCGCTGCTCGCCGCCGTCTCCAACCCGGTCGCGGTCAAGGTGGGGCCCACGATGACACCGGGCGAGCTGCTGGCGCTGTGCGACCGCCTCGACGCGCAGCGGCAGCCGGGCCGGCTCACCCTCATCTCGCGGATGGGTGCGGACCACGCGGCCCGTACCCTTCCCGCCCTGGTCAAGGCGGTGCACGACGCGGGCCACCCGGTGCTGTGGCTCTCGGACCCCATGCACGGCAACACGGTCAGCGGCCCTGACGGGACCAAGACCCGCCTGGTGCGGACCGTGGTCCAGGAGGTCGTGAACTTCCAGGAGGCGGTGACGGGGAACGGCGGGGTGGCCGCCGGGCTGCACCTGGAGACCACTCCGGAGGCCGTCGTCGAGTGCGTGCGCGACGAGGCCGAGCTGGGGCGGCTGGGTGAGAAGTACCTGAGCTTCTGCGACCCGCGGCTCAACCCGCAGCAGGCGGTCGAGGTCGTCTCCGCCTGGCGCGGATAGCCCTGCCGTCCCCCGGCCCCCGCACCCCGTCACCATTCACCACGGAGAAGGAAGCGACCGACCATGCCTCATATACCGCCCGTCGAGCCCTACCCCATGCCCGCGGAAGGGGACCTCCCCGACAACACCGTGGGCTGGGTGCCCGACCCGGACCGGGCCGTGCTGCTCCTGCACGACATGCAGGAGTTCTTCCTCAGGCCCTTCCCCCGCACCGGCGAACCCGGCGGCGCCCTCGTCGCCAACGCCACCCTTCTCAGGGACCGCTGCGCCGAGCTGGGCATCCCTGTCGCCTACACCGCCCAGCCCGGCGGCATGACCCCGCGGCAGCGCGGGCTGCTTCTCGACTTCTGGGGGCCGGGGATGGACCCCGCCCCGGAGGACCGCAGGGTCGTCCACGGCCTCGAACCCCGTCCGGGCGACTGGGAGTTCACCAAGTGGCGGTACAGCGCCTTCCATAGGTCCGACCTGCTGGAGCGCATGCGCCACCACCGGCGGGACCAGCTGATCGTCTGTGGTGTGTACGCGCACATCGGCGTCCTGATGACCTCCGTGGACGCGTACACCCACGACATCCAGCCCTTCCTGGTCGCCGACGCCGTGGCCGACTTCTCGGCCGAGGACCACCGGCTCGCCCTGAACTACGTCGCACGGCGCGCCGGCCGGGTGCTCACCACCAAGAACGCCCTCGGCGAACTCGGCGAACCCGGCCGAGCCGGTGCCCCCGGCGCGTCCGGAGCCGGCCGGTGACAGCGCAGTCCGCACCATCTCACCCCACGGGGAACACCATGGCATCAGTGAACGGAACCCCCGACCTCCTCGCGCGCGTCCTCGACGGAGGTGCCGCCGACTTCACCCTGCTGCACCGGCCGGAGCAGGCCGGCGCCGACACCCTGGAGATCCTCCTCGGCGAGGTGACCGAGGTCGCCGCCCTCCAGGACCTGCCGGTCGCGGCGGAACCGGCGCCCGGTGCGGGACACGACCTGCTGGTCATGATCCCGTACGGGCAGATCACCGAGCGCGGCTACCAGGCCCGCGACGACGGCGAGTCGCTGCTCGCCATGGCCGTGCGGGAACAGGCCACGGCGCCCCTCGGCGCGACGCTGTCCCGGCTGCCGGGCGGACCGGTCACGTTCGTCGACGGCCGGTTCGACGTGCCCGACGAGGAGTACGCGGACATCGTGCGCCGGGTCATCGACGACGAGATCGGCACCGGGGAGGGGGCCAACTTCGTCATCAAGCGCTCCTTCGTCGCCCAATTGCCCGATTTCTCACGGCAGGTGGCCCTGTCCGTCTTCCGGCGCCTGCTGGAGCGCGAGTCCGGTGCGTACTGGACGTTCCTCGTGCACACGGGCGGCCGGACGTTCGTCGGTGCCTCGCCCGAGCGGCACATCAGCGTGCACGACGGCATGGCGGTCATGAACCCCATCAGCGGCACCTACCGCTACCCCGCCGACGGCCCCTCCCTGGACGGCGTCCTGCGGTTCCTCGGCGACCGCAAGGAGACCGACGAGCTCTACATGGTCGTCGACGAGGAGCTGAAGATGATGGGGCGGGTCTGCCCGTCGGGCGCCCGGCTGGTGGGGCCCTACCTCAAGGAGATGGCGCGCCTGGCCCACACCGAGTACTTCATCGAGGGCGCGACCGACCGGGACGTCCGGGACATCCTCCGCGAGACGCTGTTCGCCCCGACCGTGACCGGTTCCCCGCTGGAGAGCGCGGCCAAGGTGATCCGCCGCTACGAGCCCGTCGGACGCGGCTACTACAGCGGGGTCGCTGCTCTCATCGGCCGCGACGCCGCCGGGGGCCGCACCCTCGATTCCGCGATCCTCATCCGCACCGCCGACATCGACGCCACGGGGCGGATGAGCATCGGGACGGGCGCGACCCTGGTGCGCCACTCGGACCCCTGGTCGGAGGTGCAGGAGACCCGGGTCAAGGCCGCGGGACTGCTCGCGGCGCTCGGTGAACCCGAGCCGGTCCGCTTCGGCGCCCATCCCGCCGTCCGTACGGCGCTCGACCGGCGGAACGAGGGGATCGCCGACTTCTGGCTGCGCGAACCGGGCGGCCACTACGGGCAGGAGCAGCCCTTGGCGGGGCAGAAAGTCCTGGTGGTGGACGCGGAGGACACCTTCACCCAGATGATCGCCCACCAGGTGCGCTCCCTGGGCTGCGAGGTGACGGTGCGGCGCTTCGACGAGCCGTACGACGTGACCGCCCATGACCTGGTGATCCTGGGCCCCGGGCCGGGGGATCCGCGGGAGACGGAGCACGCCAAGATCGCCCATCTGCGGGGCGCCGTCACCGGACTGCTCGCGGAGCGCCGGCCCTTCCTGGCCGTCTGCCTGAGCCACCAGGTGCTCAGCACCGTCCTGGGCCTGCCGCTGCACCGCAGGCCGGTCCCCAACCAGGGCGTGCAGCACGAGATCGACTGGTTCGGCGGGCGCGCGCGGGTGGGCTTCTACAACACCTTCGCCGCCCACGCCGAGGAGGACGGGTTCGACCATCCCACGTACGGGCCGGTACGGATCAGCCGCGATCCGGAGACGGGTGAGGTGCACGGCCTGCACGCCGACGGCTTCGCCTCCATGCAGTTCCACGCCGAATCCGTGCTGACCCAGAACGGCCCCGGGGTCATCGCCGCCCTCCTGGAGGGCCTGACCGCCGCACGCGTCGGCTGACCGGCCGCGCTCCCGGGCCCGGCGCACGGCCGGGCCCGGGAGCCGCCGCCGTTCACGAGGCCTGCGCAGCAGGCCGACGTACCCCGCACGGATACTTTGGAGCCTCGTATGTCCCCTGAACACCAGAGCCTCGCCGCGGCGTCCGGCGCGACACCGGCCACGGTGGTGGCCGAGCTCCTGCCCCTGCTCGCCGACGTGCTGAAGGTGCGGACCGAGCAGCTGGACCCCGGGCTGACGTTCCGTTCGGCGGGCGTCGGATCGGTGGCGGCCACGCAGTTCGTCTCCGCGGTCAACGCCCGTTACGGGACCGGCCTCGATCCCACCTCCCTGTTCGTGCACCCGACGCTGCCGGCCTTCGCCGGACACGTGGCCCGCGCAACCGGGGCGCCCGTCACCCCCGCCACGCCCGCCACACAGGAGATCCTCGGGTTTCTGCGGGGATGCCTGGCCGGGATCCTGGGCTGCGAGCCGACGGCCCTGGACCCCGCCACCCCCTTCAACCTGCTGGGCGTCGACTCGATCCGCGGGGCGAAGTTCGTCGCCGCCGTCAACGACGCGTACGGCATGGACGAGCCCGCCGTCACCCTGCTCGACCGCCCCGGCCTCGCCGCGATGGCCGCCCATGTCGCGCGGGTCGCCACGGCGGACACACCGCCCGCCACCGACGACCGGACGGCCGACGGAGAACTGGGCGCGCTCCTCGACGCGGTGCGCGCGGACCGTATTTCCGTGGACGAGGCGCTCACGCGGCTGCCTCACCGGGCGTGAACGGACCACCACCATGGACGAACGCGAGATACTCACCCGATTCAAGGCCGGGCTGCTGGAGCGCGAGCAGGCCGTGTGGCTCCTCGCGGAACGGCGCGAGGCACCCGGTCCCGGAACCGAAGCCGGCTCCTCCGCCCCGGTGCTGCTGCCGCTGCCCGGCGGCGCTCATGAACCCATCAAGCTCTGGTACTGCTCCAACGACCAGCTCGACCACGCGCTGGCCGCCACCCTGGCCCGGCACTGGCTCGACGATGAGGAGCAGGAGACCGCGAGCCGCTTCCTGTTCGAACAGGACCGGCGGCAGTACCTGGTCGCCCACGCCCTCGTGCGGCGGGTCCTCGCACTGGAGAGCGGCCTGCCCGAGGCGGAAGCCGTGATCTGGCGCTCCGAGCGGGGGCGGCCGTTCCTCCAGCGGCCCTCCGTCGGACTGCCGCGCGGCGGACAGGAGCTGGACTTCAACCTGTCCCACGCCGAGGGCCACAACCTGCTCGGCGTGGTGCGCAGTCACCGCATCGGGGTGGACGTGGAGCGGGTCGACCGGGGTGAGCAGGGCCTCGACGCGATCATCGAGACCTTCGCCCGGGACGAGCGCGACTGGGTGGCGCGCGCCGCGCCGGGCCGCCCCCGGGACTGCCGGACCCTGCGGCTGTGGACGCTCAAGGAGGCGTACGCGAAGGCCCGGGGGCTGGGCCTCGGACTCCCCTTCGACAGCTTCTCCTTCACCCTGCACGAGGAGCGAGGAGTTCTGGCGTTCAGGCCGCCCGAGTCCGAAGGGGAGCTGCCCTGGCGGTTCCTGGAGCTCGAACCCGAGCGCGGAGTGCTGGCGGCCGTGGCCCTCCTCGCGGACACCGGTGTACCGTCCGCCCTCCAGCTGCACCGTGGCTTTCCCTGGAGCCGGGAGGCACCGGAGCTGCTGGAGCTGCCGGAGCCGGTCGCCGGGCGCTGACGCGACAGGTCCTGAGCCGGCAGGCCGTACGCCGGCCGGCCGGCTCAGGACCTGTCGCGGTGCGGGCTGAGATCGATACGGGGCAGGGTCCCGGGTGTGGCGATCCCCGGAAGCAGCAGCCGCCACATCTCCACCGTGCGCTCCGGCAGGTCCTCCCGGCCGTTCACCAGCTGCGCGTACAGCTGGACGCCGGTACACGCGCTGACGACGAACTCCGCCACCCGTCCCGGATCGACCCCCGGCAGCAGTTCCCCGCTGTCGCGGGCGTCGCACAGGCACTGCTCCATGACGTCCCGCCACTGGAGGTAGGGGGTGATGTCGTTGACGCCGAAGCTCCCCTGCTCCACCGAGAGCCGCACACCGGCGCGCAGCAGCGGGTCCCGCAGGAGCTGGTGCGACCAGACCCGGGTGATGTCCACGATGCGCTGCAGCCCCTGGGTGTCGAGGTGCGGCTCGATGCTCTCGGGCTGCGCCATCATGACCGCCCGGGCGATGCCCTCCTTCGACTCGAAGTGGAAGTAGAGGGCGCCCACCGTCAGCCCGGCCCGCTTGGCGATCTTGTTGAGGCCCGTTCCCGCGTACCCGGACGCGTCGAACTCCTCCGCCGCCGCGCGCAGCAGCATCTCCCGCGTGCGCACCGCACGGTCCTGCATCTGACGTTCCATGTTCCCGCTCCTTTCATCAGCAAAGTCTGGACAAAAAAAAGAATCATCCTTATTTTATCTCTCAGGGCCCCGGCCGTCCAGGCTGGTGCGCCCTCAGTGTCCCGTGCGCTCTGTGTCCATACCGCTCGCACCTCACTACCGGGGGAGTATCCGCATGCTCAGCACCGCCACCGCCACCGCCACCCTTGCCCCGCCCGTCGCGTTCGTCGCGGGGGAGCTCGTCCACAAGGCCCGCCCCGGCTCGGTGCTCCTGACCGGTCTGCGGCCCGACGGGGGTGACGGGTTCGTCGTCTCGGCCCACTGGCCCGAGGTGCACGAGTTCTACGCGACCGGGCGCACGGCGCTCGACCCGCTGCTCCTCACCGAGACGGTGCGGCAGGCCTTCCCTCTGCTGTGCCACAGCGCCTACGACGTCCCCCTCGGCCACCACCTGCTCTGGGACACCTTCGGTTACGAGCTGACCCCCGCGGCCCTGGCCCGCAGAGACCACGGCAGAGCGGTCGAACTCCACGTCACCTGCCGGGAGTCGACCCGCCGGGGAGGCCGGGCGGCGGCGCTGACCCTGTTCATATCGGTGGTCCGGGAAGGGGTGTTGCTCGCCGAGTGCGACACCCGCCTGACCGTGCAGTCCCCGGCCGTCTACCAGCGCCTGCGGGCGGGGCGGGGCACCCCCGACTCCGTCACCGCCCTGCCCGCCGCCCCCATCGCGCCGATCGCGTCGTCCGCCCTGGCGCGCACCCGGCTGCGCGACGTCGTCCTCAGTCCCGCGGCCGGCCTCGGCCGGTGGTGGCTGCGGGTGGACACCGCGCACCCCCTCTTCTTCGACCACCCCCTCGACCACGCCCCGGGCCTGCTCCTCCTGGAGGCCGCGCGCCAGGCCGCCCTGATGCTTCCCGCCGGCCACCCGCAGTCCGTGCTGGGCATGGAGACCTCTTTCGTCCGCTACGTCGAGCTCGACGCTCCGTGCCGGATCGAGGCGAGACCGGTGGACCCGGACCCGCGGGGCCACCACCGTACGGTCGTCTCGCTGTGGCAGAACGGCGTCGAGTGCTTCACCGCCACGGTGCGGCTCACCCGGAAGGCGGGCCCCGGTACCGGGGCCCTCGCGGCCGGTGGTGAGGTCATCCCGTTCCCGCGCTAGACCTCCGTGCCCCGCCTCACCGGCACGCGCCGACACGGCGACGGCGGCCCCCCCCCCGGCGGGGGGGGGCCGCCGGCGCCGGGGCGGGCCGCCCCGGGGGCGCCCGCGGGGCCGCCCCCCGCCCCCCGCAAACCGCCCACCCGGGCCAACGGGGGCGGAT